>CBDICC010000033.1:0-55117 GCA_965277185.1 Cytophagales bacterium
CAGGCGATTTAATTGTTGATGTGAATCACCCCGGAGGAATAACTTCCCTTCAGTCAAACACTTTTACAGTTGCAGGAGAAACTACCAACTTCTCCTTCAATGGACTTTCACCTGCGATAAACGAGATTAACCTTGAGATCACGATAAACGGTGATTTTGATAATGGCCTTGAGTTTGCAGATCTATATATAGAAGGGGCATTATATCAACAGATTGTAGATGGAGAAGTGGCAAATGGGACGGACATAGTCTTGAACCTAAACTTGAGTGGATCTCAATTAGCAACTTGGTTGGCAGATGGAATTTTAGATGTGTCATTAGTGAATGATATTCAAGTAAATCCAGGAATAGGAGGAACGGATTTACATCAAGTTGAAATCCAATATACCAACGCACCGTATCTTCAATTACTTTCAGTGAAAGATACCATTGCAGTAGGAGATTCAATGGTGGTATTGGTTGAGTTGAATGCTCAAAACATTGAAGCAGGAAGTTACAATACGCTATTACAACTTGCGTCGAATGATACGTCCAATGCACTGGCTACAATTCCAGTGAGCCTGACAGTTACTGGAAGCCCAGAAGCGGTGTTGTCAGATACATGTATCCAATTCGAAAACGCATTCATTGGAGATACGCTTTTGGATACCATTACAATCTCAAATAATGGATGTGATTCATTGGTTGTAAGTTCTATTGTATCTTCTCTTGCGGAGGTAACGGCGGATCAAAATGCTATAGTAGTTGCGCCGTTCAGTTCGATGAATGTTGAAATTATGTTCGTTCCAGTATCTGTTGGAACCAAGGTGGGGAATTTGGCCATTACAACAAACGATGGCGTTTTTAATCTATGTTTGAATGCTGAAGTATTGGTGCCACCGGTTGTAAGTTCTGTACCAGATACCATTCGATCGACGATTTATTGTGATGATACGATTCAGGTGCCGCTGGTAGTGCATAATACAGGAGGATCAAATCTTTACTATGATATATCCAATGTAAATCCAAACATCACGTTAACCGATACCGTTATTTATACATTGTCAGGGGATACAACTTATCACGTATTTAACCTTCCTACATGGTTGGATTCGATCAATTTGTCGGTGACCTTAAATGGAGACTTTGATCAAGCAGCGGAATTTGCTTCATTGTACATTGACGGAACGTTTATTGAAATTATCAACGATGGAAATGTGACATTCAATACGGATGCTGTAATCAACTATAGTTTTGGAGGAGCACAATTAGCAAATTGGTTATCCGATGGTCAATTGATCGTGATGATTCCAAATGAACTTGCCGTTAATCCATTTTTCACCACGGATTTCCATATTGTAAATATAGACTATGATCCAGCAGAATGGTTGTCTTTTAGCGCGAACACTGACACGATTGTAGCATTGGACTCAGCGGTTTATATGGTGGAATTGTCATCTACCGGATTGGCAGCAGGGACATATAACTCTTCGCTACAAATTAATTCAAATGATCCTGGAACCCCTTCATTAAATGTACCAATCCAATTAATTGTAGATAAAGTTCCAATAATAGGTGTTTCAGGAATTTGTCTGGATCTGCCACTTACCTACATGGGAAGTTCAAGCGAAGATTCAATTACGATTACAAATACCGGATGCATTGATTTGAATGTGACTAATATAACGTCTTCCAATCCTGATTTTACTTTAGGAGTAACATCATTAACCGTTGCAGCGTACTCATCTCAAAATGTCGCTGTTACATTCAACCCTTCGGATTCTGGATTTGCAACAACAACCATTACAATATTTAATGACGACGTGGATACTACCGTTTGTGTAAATGCATCTGGAGCCTATGCACCAATAATATCAACCAATCCATCCGGTGGAATTGTAGGGAACCTGTCCGTTTGCCATGGTGCTGTGGATGTACCGTTAACTATATACAACAATGGTTTTGGAGACTTAACATTCAACTTAACTGATCCAGATTTGTGGTTATCTACCGATATTAATTCAGGTTCTATTCCTGCGGGCGATTCAGTAAATATTATCGTAACCATGGATGGAAATGGATTTCAAAATGGGACATATAATTCTATATTGACAATTGCTTCGAATGATACAGCTAATACGATGTTGAACCTCAATGTTCAATTTAATGTAATTGCGAATCCAACGATTAATGTGCCAACAGCATGTGTTTCCGTAGATACCACGATGATCGGAACAAGCAATTCAAGTCCGTTTACAATTTATAATACCGGTTGTGCACCACTAAATATTTCAAACATTATTGCCAGCAATGCGGTATTTAGTACTTCACCTTCCACGGGAACAATTCCGGTAGGAGATAGTTTAATCGTAAATGTAACATTCACACCTACGGTTTCAGGAACGATTAACGCTAACTTATTAATTCAAAACGATGACGTAGATACCATAGTTTGTGTATCGGGTGTAGCTTTAGATGCCCCAACGGCAGGATTTACATTAGATACAAATGCTGCAACCATAAACTGTATTGGTAGTGAACAATTTAATTTAACAGTTGAGAATACTGGTCTTGGAGTCCTAACTTATACATTGCTTGAAACAACTCCTTGGTTGACTATTTCTGGAACGGGAGGTGCGATTTCAGGGACTGGTAATGATAATGTGGTAATTACAGTCTCAAGTACTGGATTAATGGCAGGAACCTACAATGCAAATATAACGTTCAATACGAATGACCCGTCAAATCCTTCCTTTACCATTCCGGTAACACTTACGGTTACTCAAAATGAAGTATTGGAGCTGTCCGCATCTTGTATAAATTATCCAGTGATAAATTATGGAGCAACAAATTCTGGTTCAGTGATGTTGTATAATACCGGTTGTGTGAATTTGAATGTAACAAACATTTCCTCGAACAATGCAGACTTTAATTTAACATCAGGTACTTCATTTACGATCTTACCTGGAGATAGTTCGCTGGTTCAAGTGGATTTTTCACCTTCTGTGAACGGAGCAGTTATTGGAAATTTATTGATTGAAAATAGTGCCTTTGATACACTGGTTTGCCTTACAGGAACAGGAGTAAATGTACCATCAGCAAGTATAAAATATGATACAATCTACGCAAGTGTTGATTTATGTAATGATTTAACCGCTGGAACTCAAGTTCTTTATAATATCGGGCAAGGAAGCTTAAGTTATACGCATAGCGCCGCTACGGAGACATGGTTGTCTTATCCAATAGTTCCAGGAGCAGTGAGTGCGGGGGATTCTTCTGTGTTAAACTTAGCTTTTGATGCAAATGGTTTATCAGAAGGAACTTATTCAACGGACTTTACTACTACAACCAATGATCCGATAAATGGAACATTAGTTACCACGGTTATATTTGATGTAAACAGGGTTCCATTTGTTGCAATTCAAACCACTTGCATTGATTTTGACTCTGTTTATGTAGGCGATAGTGCCACGGTGAGTTATTGGATTAAGAATGTAGGATGTGACACCTTGTTTGTCTCGAACGTATCGAGTTCAGATCCAGAAGTTACTATTGCACAAATTAATTATTTTGTAGCGCCAGGAGACAGCATTACTCAGGATGTGACGTTCAATGCATCCGCTTCAGGTAATTTGAATGGGATATTGTCCATTTCAAATTCGGATATAGATACGACTATATGCTTTACAGGAGTAGGAGTAAATAAACCGGTGGTCGTCTATTCATTGGATACAAATACGGCAACAATCAATTGTGTAGGACCTGCTGCATTGAATTTACAAATTTCGAATGCAGGAACAGGCTTATTGAATTATACGATATCTGAATCTGCCACTTGGTTATTTTTATCAAGTACTTCAGGTGCTTTAGTTAATCCAAACAGTGATATGATTAATATTACTTTGAATAGTGCCGGATTAACACCAGGTTCCTATAATACGGTATTAACATTAACATCAAATGATCCGGATAGTAGCATTGTTTTGATCCCGATCACATTAGAAGTAACAGCTGCGCCTGAATTGGCAGTTTCGAATAGTTGTATAGACTTTGGAAATGTTGCCTTTGGAGAGGATTCAATCGGGACAGTTACCATTTACAATCAAGCGTGCGCAGCCTTAAATGTGAGTAACATTACAAGCAATAACGCCGCATTTACTTTATTGAGTTCTACGACGACCACTATATTCCCTGGTGATAGCGCAGTTGTACAAGTTTCTTTTACTCCTGAGTTTAATGGGATTCATAATGGTCAGTTGTTAATCGAAAATGATGATATAGATACGACCATTTGTTTGACTGGATTTGGAATAGGATTTCCAGAAGCAAATTTAATAACGGATTCAATTTTTATAACGATTGATGATTGTAACTTAAGCCGATCGGGTGATTTTGAATTGAGCAATATCGGACAGGGAACGCTTAATTATAGCTTTAGCACATCTTCTGCAGCTTGGCTAAGTTATACAGCTACATCGGGAGGTATTTCATCAGGAAACATGCTGACGCATCCATGGACGATCGACGCATCAAATTTATCGGATGGTACGTATACCACATCTGTTAACTTGACTACCGATGATGCCAATAGCACGAATCTATCTGTTTATGTGCAGGTGGAGGTGATTCGTTTTCCAGTGATCGAGCCGCAATTGAATTGTGTTGATCTGGGCACTGTAGCAGTTGGATCGGTGAATGGAGCATCAATGCAAATTGTAAATGGGGGATGCGAAGATTTAATTATTTCGAATATTACTTCATCCAGCGCATTGGTAGCATCGAGTATTTCAAGTTTAACGATTCTAGCAGGTGATACCGCAATGATTCCTGTGACATTTAGTCCAATAGCGGTTGGATCTGTTTCAGGAAGTTTTACGTTGTTCAGCAATGATGTGGATACCACAATTTGTTTTACAGGAAATGCAGCTGGAAATGCAATGTTTGTTTCCACAACGGACTCCTTGAATTTCAGTTTAGATAATTGCACTGAAACCTTCCTTGTAGGAGGACTGGATATCAGTAATTCTGGAGTATTACCATTATCGGTAACGATCGATTCTACTAATATGCCAGCTTGGTTAACAATTAGCAGTTATAATGAATCGATAGCAGTCTCGGCAAGTACTGTCTTAATCGTAACCGTTCAGCGTGGAGCACTTACGGCAGGATCTTATAACTGGAGTATTCCGATTTCGACGAACGATCCGGGGAATGCTAATTTGAGCATTCCAGTTACATTTGAAATTTTAGATAATGTTTGTGGCGATTTTACAATGGCATTAGATACATGTTCAGGGCAAGTATCATTTGCAGATATAAGTTCTAACAATCCAATTTCTTGGATTTGGGATTTTGGTGACGGTAATTCCTCAAGTGATCAACATCCAACATATACCTATCAAACAGCAGGAACATATGACGTTGAACTAATTGTATGTAATGCCTCTGATTGTGATACAGTTATTCAGTCGATTATCGTAGATCCAACCATTGCATTCTTTACTGTAAGCGATGATACCGTTGCTACTGGCCAAACTGTATACTTTACAGATGGATCAACGAATCCGGTTGATTGGTTATGGATATATGGAAATGGAATTTATGGATTAGGTCAAGCTGCAGAGACAACATACGACGACGGTGGTAATGTGACCATAACACTTGAGATTACTGGAGCCAATGGTTGCGTAGATCAATATAGTGAAACGATTTACGTACAGGCTAAATCAGGTGTGGATGAGTTAAGTCAAATTAACTTGTCGATTGGACCGAATCCATATTATGTGCGAACAAATATTCACTTTACATTGCCAACTAGCTCTAACATGACAATGGAAGTTTACAATGCAATAGGGGATCAGGTAGCAGTATTGATGGATGGTAAACAGTCCGCAGGAACCTATAACGTGCCATTTAGTGCTACAGAACATGGTGCGGCACAGGGAATGTATTACTTGAGAGTTACAGTAGATGGAAAATCAGCTACGTACAAGATGGTAGAAACGAAATAAATCAATAAGATCTTAATTTTGCATCGCAACCTT
This sequence comes from Cytophagales bacterium, assembly GCA_965277185.1. Taxonomy (GTDB): domain Bacteria; phylum Bacteroidota; class Bacteroidia; order Cytophagales; family JAHDFW01; genus JAHDFW01. The sequence goes on from CBDICC010000033.1 coordinate 6,024, forward strand.
CATTTATTTTGGAGGTTGCGATGTTAATTTCATTAGAAGTCGTAAGATGCAACAAAGCGTCGTCATACATTTACACGAATGCATACGTAAAGTAGCACATGCTTTCTTCTAGAAATGACATTGTAAGTGATAAAATTCAAAATCGATCGTGAATCTGAAGCACGGCTAGAGCGCGAAGAGACGAAAGAATCAGAATCATAAGCTAGAAATAGTGGAAATGAATTCCTTTTCCTTAAGAATTCTTCCCCTTTAAGTAAGTTTTCTTGAAACTTTTAGAATGAAGCGAGTGATAGATTGAAATGAAAGTTAACTAATTAAATCTCCTTTCATTTCCTCGAAAGAAAAACGATAACGATCAAGAACCTTTAACCCAGACCTTCTTAGTTGAATTCCCAATTTTCACCAAATAGATTCCACTCTCATTAGAAAATGGTATTCGCATTTGAGATGATTGAATAGGCATATTGATTAATTCAACTCCGATAATAGAAAACACTTGGATGCGTTCATTCATAGATTGGTGGGAGAGGTGATTAATGACCAAGGCATTATCTACATAAGTTAATTCAAACTGATGCACTAACTCTTCAATTCCAACGGGAGGAGCTGTGATTCCTTTCCAGATGTAATCAACATAGTTTGTACTGTCTACAAATGGGTTTCGGTTTTTCTGTGCAAAATAAATGGCATTGTTTCGATCAATTTCACGCTGACTTACGGAATCTTGCTCATGCCACTCTAGTAACATTTCCAAAGACCAATTAGAAAATGTATTCCCTGAAAACATAGAACTGTTCCAAGAAGAAATTTGGTTTTTGTAACGAGTGATCATGTAAAAATATGCCCGTGCTAAATCACCTTTATACTCATCTATTGGCTCAAATACCGTACCTGAACATCCTGGGTAATTGCAACTTCCAACCTTACTTCCATTCGAAGAAGTCCACGAAGCGCTTCCAACTTCTCCATAAGCAAAGTTCGCTCGCTTACCATTCGTGTACCCATCTGTAGGATAAATATGAAACAAATCAGAATACATTGGAGAAGCTCCGTTAAACCAATCTTGAGGAACCGTATGTTCTCGATTATAACAATCACCCTCTTGTGAGTAATTTCCACATTGATCTGTACTATATTGGAATTGAATAGAAGGAGTGCCTCCCGGAACATTGGAATAAATATCAATGATGTTTCCATTGGGGTCTTTATCGGTTTGTGAAAACCGAGACCAAAGCCCTGTGTATTGAATGACAGAATGATTATCTATTATTTGGGATAAAGCTGTACGTAGTTCTTCACCGTCCAAGCCACCTGCATCGTTGTAATAACCATTTGGAATTTGGCCATAAGAAGCCGTGATGAAAAGAAGTTGTAAATTTACTAACAACATTAAAACAAAGGCCCGTACCCACAATATCCGCTTACTCATTAATTCCTGCTTTTAAATTGGAAATCTTATAATAATTGAATCTTAAAGATACGACAAAATTGCTAATTTAGCCCAATGCAGTTTGTAATGTAGATTTTGTTGAATAAATGAAGCGAGATTATATAAAATGAAACGTACTATATTCATATATGGAGCAATTTTAGCCGCGTTAATCATGTTGCTGAAACTAATTGAATACAGGTATTTTGTGGGAAGAATGTCTATTGAGTTTTATATCGGAACCATTGCATTAGGATTTACAGCGTTGGGCATTTGGTTAGGCAAAAGTTTAATCAGTCGAGGCGCAAACGTCTCGCCGGCCGAATTAAATCATGCTGCCATTAAAGAACTAGGTTTGAGCGCTCGAGAAATGGATGTCTTGGAATGGATGGCCAAAGGACTTTCGAATCAGGAAATAGCGGATAAATTGTTTGTTTCATTAAGCACGATAAAAACGCACAGTTCCAATCTGTTTGTAAAATTAGATGTAAAAAGAAGAACTCAGGCGGTTCAAAAAGCGAAAGAACTAAATTTAGTTTTATGAAGAGATATGATGGGTCTAAAGTACTAATGCGTTCATTTTTTTCATTTTGGTACTTTAGTATGAGTGGTATATGGAGCGGTTAAAATAGGTTTGTATCAAATTTTAACGAACATCAACTTATTATCACAAACTTAACTATTGAAAGAATTTAATATTGAAATTATGGAAAACGAAGCAACACAACAACGTCAATCAAAAGGAGGAATGAAGGTTATTCTGATATTTGGATTAATAGGAGGGGTCATCGTTTCTTCCATGTTGATTGGAGGAACTTTTTTATGGAACGATGTGCTCTCGTACGATTCGGCAGAGTATATGGGGTATGCTACCATGCTCATCGCTTTGTCAACGATCTTTATCGGAATCAAAAACTATAGAGATAAGCAGTTGGGAGGTGTCATCAGTTTTGGAAAGGCATTCAAGATTGGAATTTTCATCGGCCTTGTTGCATCACTGCTTTACGTTATCACTTGGATGACAATGGTACAGATCTCGCCAGATGTACTTGACATGTTCTCTGAAATGGCTAAAAAGCAAATGGAGAGCGAGCAATTAACTCCAGAAGAAATGAGTGCTAAAATAGAGGAAGGTAAAATAATGATGGAGTATTATAAAAACCCATTTATTATGTTCATTGCTACGTTCCTGGAAATCTTCTGGTTGGCGGCATTGATCTCCTTAATCTCTGCAGTTGTTTTGAAACGTAGGTAAAGTAATCTTTTGCTAAATGAAATCTAGGAAAAATCGCTTAGTAGACTGAAACTAAATCAAGGTCAAGTACGAAAGATCTAAAAAAAGCGCTGAATTTCATATTGTATTAATGAAATTCAGCGCTTCTGTTTTTAGTTTAATTAATTATATTATTCTGAATATATTACTTCACTAATTTCTTGTATCGGATTCGCTTAGGTTCTGAATCACCCAATCGCTTTTTTCTATTCTCCTCATATTCAGAATAGGTTCCTTCGAACCAATACACTTCAGAATCTCCTTCGAAAGCCAAAATATGTGTACATATACGATCCAAAAACCAACGATCATGCGATATAACTACGGCACATCCTGCGAAGCTTTGAATCCCCTCCTCTAATGCTCTTAACGTGTTAATGTCTATATCATTAGTAGGCTCATCCAGAAGTAAAACATTAGCTTCTGTTTTTAATGTCATAGCCAAGTGCAGACGATTTCTTTCTCCTCCAGAAAGTACTCCAACCTTTTTTTGCTGATCACTCCCTGCAAAATTAAATTTGGAGACATAAGCTCTACTATTTATAAGTGTACCTCCGATTTCGATGTTGTCATTTCCACCCGTAATAACGTCATAAACAGATTTCTCTGCGTCCAAATCTTTGTGTGTTTGATCAACGTATCCAAGTTGTACCGTTTCACCATATTCAATTGTACCGTTCAATGGATCTTCTTCCCCCATAATCATTCGAAAAAGGGTAGTCTTTCCAGCTCCATTTGGTCCAATGATTCCAACGATTCCAGCAGGAGGGAGACTGAATTCTAAATTGTCAATTAACAAGCGATCCCCAAAACCTTTGGAAACACCTTTAAATTCAATGACTTTGTTACCTAATCGTTGTCCATTTGGAATAGGGATTTGAAGCTTCGCTTCTTTTTCCTTCGTTCCTTCGGCCATTAGTTTGTCATAATTAGCCAATCGAGCTTTATTTTTAGATCTACGTCCGCTAGGAGTTAAACGAGACCATTCTAGTTCTCTTTTTAATATTTGTTGCTGCTTGCTTTCTTGCTTTTCTTCTTGTGCAAGGCGCTCACCTTTTTGTTCTAACCATGAAGAATAGTTTCCTTTCCATGGAATCCCTTTTCCTCGATCCAATTCAAGCATCCAACCAGCTACATCATCCAAGAAATAACGATCGTGTGTTACAGCGATAACTGTTCCTTTGTAATTATTTAAGTATTGTTGTAACCAATCAATGGAAGCAGCGTCCAAGTGGTTGGTAGGTTCATCTAACAATAAAACATCAGGTTCAGAAAGTAATAACCTACATAATGCAACTCTTCTCAGTTCACCTCCTGAAAGATGTTCAATGCTTGAGTCACCGTCTGGAGTCCTTAAAGCACCCATGGCCAACTCTAATTTGGTGTCAATCTCCCAAGCACCAACAGCTTCAATTTTATCTCCAACTTCAGCCTGACGATCCATTAACTTTTGCATTTTGTCTGGATCATTCATAATTGCTTCATCCATGAAACCATTATTGATTTCCTCGTATTCAGCTAATAAATCCATGGTAGGTTGAACGCCTTCCTGAACAATTTCCTTTACTGTTTTATTCGGATCCAATTCAGGTTCCTGAGGCAAATAACCCACAGAATAGTCGTCATTTGACCAAACCAGTTCTCCTTTATACTCAGTATCCAATCCAGCAATGATTTTCATTACCGTAGACTTACCCGATCCGTTCAATCCAATAATTCCAATTTTCGCTCCGTAAAAGAAAGAGAGGTAGATATCTTTTAAGATTACTTTTCCTTGTGGAGTTTGTTTATTGATCCTCTCCATTGAGAAGATGACTTTCTTATCGTCAGACATGTGCGTTATCTATTTTGTTAGTGGTAGTTAAGTTTTGCTATTCTTATTCGTAATGTAAAAATATTAGAGTTACTCTACAAACTTACATTTTCTGGAAGAAAATAAAAGGAAAAAGAGGAGAGAAGTAATAAAACCAAGAATCCATTTCTTGATTGTTGATTTGAAAAATACTGAATTCAGAATGGATTACTTACGTTTCTTCATCGTAATACAGCTTGTAAAACTTATTTCCATCTTCATCTGTTCCACGTTCGATCTTCTCACGATCGCCATGCACATAAACATGAAAGTTCTTATCAAGTTTTAAAATGCTTTTAAAGTGTTTTTGTTGTTTTTTAACCGCTTGTGGAGATACTTCAAAGATCGTTTCTACGTCCAAGTTGTTTTCTTCCTTAACTGCTCGATCAAAGCTTCTATAGGAGTCAATCACCGTGTCATCTTGAAAAACTTCTTCTTCAAATTCGGCCTGGTTGAAATGCTCTTTTCCCTTGAAATACTCTACAGAACGACCCATAAGGTCTATTTCGTCCGTTTTATCTATTTCGAAATCTTGACTAAGTTGTCCAGTAATAAATTGACGAGCTGTGTTTAATACGTGGGTAGTTTGGAAAAATTCATTCGAAATTACTTCCAAACCTAAGAAATCGTCCTTCCAAAACAATGCTTCAGAACCTTTACTGTTAGTGTCCAAAATAAGTACTTTGTATCCTACTTCCTCAGAAACATTAAAAATGAGACATCCTTTGTCTAACTTCTTTAAGTCAACTCCTTCCTTGTAAGCAATATTTAAATCACCTACTTCTCGATCTATTTCAAAAAAACCAGATTTTGTTTCGGTTTTGAAAATCCCTACCGCCTCACATGTTTTATCGTCAAAATGAGCGCCATTGAATTTGCAGACATACAACTCTCCGCTTTTAATATTAGGGTGATCTGATTGCTGAAACAATTGCTTAGCTATTTCCTGCGTTTTCTCATGAAAGTTATCTCCCGTAAATATGGAACGACAAAAGTTATATACTTCATTGAAGCTAAGTGCATTTGGATGTTCAAACTTGTATTGATCAAAGGCATTTTTGAATTTATTTAGAAAGAACTCCACCAATTTTTCTTCCAATTCCACATCCGGTTGCAAAGGAGCATCCGATAGAATTAATTTTTCTTCTTTGGAAAGGTTTCCTACATGGTGTAGGGAAAGTTCGTCTAATACTACGTTGTCTAAATTCATGATCAAAGAAGTTAATCTAGTGGTACTTAATTCTTATTAAAAAAAACGAAAATGCGCTTTGACTGATTTAATTTTCAATCGAATATTTGTCTGCCATTTTTCGGGCTACAAAACTAAAAGAATTTTCAATATTATGTAAGGCTTTTTCAAAGCATCCCATTACAAATCTATTTATGAAGGCTTACGCCGTTTTGCGCCGCGTACAGGTTCGGCAACCCAAGGGTCTTCTGGCCAATGATGTTTAGGATATCGTCCTTTTAAATCCTTTTTTACCTCAAAATAGGTGTTGTTCCAAAAGTTACGAAGATCGCTGGTAATTTGGACCGGTTTGAAACCTGGAGACAATAAATGCATGAGTAAGCTAATTTTGCCGTCATTTACAGTAGGAGTGTCTTCTAAACCAAATACCTCTTGAAGTCGAACGGAGAGCACTGGTTGCTTCCCATAGGCCTGATAATCGATGTTTATCCATGAGCCACTTGGTACTTGAACCTTGGAAGGAGTTAAGGCGTCCGATTTTTTCTGTAAATCAAAATCCAAACTATGTTTCAAAATCTCCGTCAAATTCAATTTTTTAAGATCCTCTGGTTTTTTTACCCCATCCAAATACGGCCCAATCCAAGATTCAGGATGCACCAATAAGGTTTTAATGGAAACATCAGGCCATCCATCTGAAGGATTCCATTTTCGAAGGCTTAGTATGCGGTTTTGCCATTGAACTACTTCTTCGTTCCAATCTAGAAGTCGTTCTCCTTCTTTTTTTAAGACATCGCAAATTGCGGTAATCAAATGCGATGGATCAGGTTCAGGTAGTGGAGTCGATTTTAGAATGATATTGCCAATTCGTAAATCCTGCGAGGCAATTAATCCGCCTTTACGTGTGTCCCAAGTTATGGTTTCGACATCTTTCACCAAAGGAGCTAGATCCTGTGGGTTGAGGGGAGATGCCATAAAAATTTTACCCATTCCATCACGTGCATCCAAATGTGCTACGGCAAGCCATGGATCATGCGCTAAATCATCTTTATGCCCGGCCATGGCATATCGACCATTTGCTAATTGAAATTGAGCATTATTTCCTGGCCGTGCACAAGCAATTCGTTCTGGATAGGCTTGAGCCAATAATATTCCGGTTTCATAAGGATCTACATATCCATTATCAATGTCTATTTTGAGCATAGAGCGATACGAGGACGCAATTCGTTCAATTTTTTCAAATGGACCGCCTTTTTTATTCTGCGAACGAAAGCTTCGCAATGCTTCTAAGCGACTATTAAGATCTATTCCAGCTTCTCTACCAAGTGGATCACGTTCCTCCAGCACAGCCGCAATATCGCATGCTAAGCCTGGCATACCATCTTCCTCTGCTATAAGAAGCAGCTGAGCAATACGTGGATGTGTAGGTAAGCGATGCAACGCCTTGCCATGATCTGTGATTTTCCCATGTTCTACCGCATCTAAACTTTCCAGTAAATCCATGGCCTGTTGAACATTCCCCGCAGGCGGAACATCCAGCCAAGTTAATTGATTTATGTCCTGAATGCCCCAGAGAGCCATATCCAATGTCAAAGAAGCTAAATCCGCCTCTAGAATTTCAGGAGTACGATGCTTGTCCATTTGCTTTTCCGTTGCATTAGACCACATTCTGTAACATACACCTTCGGTTAATCGGCCGGCACGGCCAGCGCGTTGATCGGCAGAATCCATAGAGATTCGAATAGTTTCCAATCGTGTTAATCCTGAATTGGGATCAAATTTTTGTGTTCGGCCAAACCCGCAATCCACCACTATTCGGACACCTTCAATGGTTAAACTAGTTTCTGCAATCGAAGTAGCCAAGACTATTTTACGTTTACCATCCCGATTGGGCATGATCGCTGCAAATTGTTTTTTAGGAGGAAGATTACCATACAGAGCATAAATAGCAAAATCACGGTGTGTTCTACGCAATAATTCTTCACACTTTCGGATTTCTCCTTGCCCAGGTAAAAAAACCAAGCAATCTCCTTCGTGGGTTTTAACGGCTTTAGACACCGTTCTTGCCGTCATTTCGGAAATCATATAAGGATCACAATCTCCTGCATATTTCACATCGACTGGATATTGACGACCTTTGCTTTCCACAAGCGGAGCCCCTAATAAATGCGTTAATTCATCTACATTCAATGTAGCCGACATTACTAAAATTCGTAAATCTTGTCGCAATACTTGCTGTGTTTCTCGGCATAGCGCCATCGCAGTATCCGCATGAATGCTTCGTTCGTGAAATTCGTCAAAAATAACCATTCCAACACCCTCTAGTGCATTATCGGTATGGAGCATTCGGGTTAAAATACCTTCTGTAACCACTTCAATGCGTGTATTCTCGGAGACTTTGGTCTCAAATCGAATTCGATATCCCACGGTTTGTCCGGTATTTTCACCCAACATGTCAGACATTCGATGTGCAATGGTTTTAGCTGCCAACCTTCGTGGTTCAAGTAAAATGATCTTTTTACCTTTCAAATAGTCCTCTTCCAATAGGGTAAGAGGAATCAATGTGCTTTTACCTGCTCCAGGAGGAGCGTGCACAATCAGCGTATTATGCTCGATTAATTTATGTTGAATCGAAGGGACAACCTCTGCTATGGGAAGTTTGAATTGTTGGTAGTCGAAGATCATATTGTATAGTAAAGCAAAACGAAATTGGTGTTTTAACCGATGCAAAAATGTTCATTTAGTTTTTAATTTTTGCCTAATGCGCTTAATATTCATATAATTTTTTAGATTTGCGGAGCACGGAAAACGCAAATTTTAGATGGAAAATTACCTTTTACAGAATTCTAAAGAAGAATATCCAGAGATTTCACTTAACGCGGAGTCCGCTATTATGGAATTTAAAGGGAAGTCCTGGCCTGAAGATACACATGGAGTGTATGAGCCAGTGATGAACTGGATCATAGCGTATAAAAATCATTTAGCCAATTTGAATAAAGATGAATTGCCTGAAATAATTCATTGCAAATTTGAATTCATATACTTGAATTCAGCTACCTCTGTTGTAATAAGAGAGTTTTTAGAAAGTGTGATGGACATTCAAAATCTAGTAGGATGCGATGTGAAAGTCGTTTGGAAATACATCGAAATGGATTTGGATATCTTAAGTTTAGGTAACGAATTGGAAGATTATACCGAACTGGATTTTGAAATGATCCCAATAACTTAAACAAATAATACCTTTTTTGTTTACTTTATGGACGATATACTGTCTGTATTACAGGGAGATACGGCCTTTTTTAATGATATTTTAAATTTATTTGAATTGAAAAATAGGTTATTTTGAATCTGGTTTAATTCTATTTTCTATATTTGCTGATTCAAATTTAGACTTGTGTTGAGGAATGGAAACGAGAACATACTTGGATTTCGAGGAACCAATCGCTAAATTGGAAGATAAACTCCAAGATCTGATGAAATTATCTGAGGAAAGCGATGTAAAAGTAAACGAGGCAATTGACTCGTTGGAAGAGAAGATTAAAACACTCAAAAAAGATACTTTTAATAATTTGACTCGCTGGCAGCGAGTTCAGCTTTCGAGACACCCTGAAAGACCCTATACCCTTGATTATATTCTTGCGTTAAGCGAAAAATTCGTTGAATTGCATGGAGATCGTACAGTGAAGGATGATAAGGCTATGATTGGTGGTTTTGGAGAAATTGATGGCCAGCCAGTGATGTTTATTGGGCAACAAAAAGGACGAAATACTAAACAGCGCCAGATGCGTAATTTTGGTATGGCTAATCCGGAAGGTTACCGTAAAGCGCTTCGATTAATGAAGATGGCGGAGAAATTCAATGTCCCTATTGTTTGTTTGATTGACACGCCTGGAGCATATCCTGGTTTGGAAGCAGAGGAACGAGGACAAGGAGAAGCCATTGCACGAAACATACGGGACATGTTCATGTTGAAAGTACCAGTGCTTTGTTATATCATCGGAGAAGGAGCTTCGGGAGGTGCGTTGGGAATAGGTGTTGGAGATCGCGTGATCATGCTAGAGAATACATGGTATTCCGTTATATCACCTGAATCTTGCTCATCCATTTTGTGGAGAAGTTGGGATTTTAAAGAGCAAGCGGCGGAAGCATTGAAATTGACAGCGAAGGATATGCTTAAGGTGAAGCTGATTGATGCTATTGTGAAAGAGCCATTAGGCGGGGCACATGCAGATCCAATCCGAATGACAAAAACATTGAAAAAGTCAATTCTAACTAATATCGAAGAATTGAGTAAAATGAGTGTGGAAGATCGAATAGCAGCCCGGATCGATAAGTTTGATCAAATGGGTGTAGTAAAAGAATAGTAAAGTAATGTCAACAGGGATAGATGCTGTTGACGAATATATTGTTAGAAAGACATTAAGAAATCCCATTGTTCAGGTTGAACGTTGGGATTTTTTTATTTAGATCTCTTTTGGAATAAATGGAGTCAGCAATATTTTAGTTAGGAATAAAAGAACTAGTGCAATATGAAATTACATGTAATCGAAACGGGTTTCTTTAAATTAGACGGAGGTGCCATGTTTGGCGTGGTACCAAAATCATTGTGGAGTAGAACAAATCCTGCAGATCAAAATAATATGTGCTCATGGGCGATGCGTTGTCTATTGATTGAAGATGGTGATCGTTTGATTTTGATTGATAATGGAATTGGAGATAAGCAATCAGAGAAGTTCTTTGGTTATTACTATATGCATGGAGATGCATCCCTTAAAGCTTCGCTAAATGAAAAGGGGTTTGATTTTGGAGACATTACAGACGTCTTTATGACTCATTTACATTTTGATCATTGTGGAGGAGGAGTGCAATGGAACGGAGATCGGACCAAGCTGGAATTAACTTTTCCAAATGCACGATATTGGTCAAATAAACCTCATTGGGATTGGGCTACAAAACCAAATGCGCGAGAGAAAGCAAGCTTCCTTTCGGAGAACATTATGCCTATTCAAGAAAGCGGTCAATTAAATTTTGTTGATGTAAATGGTCCTTCACCATTTGACAATGTTGAGCTCTTTTTTGCAGATGGTCATACGGAAAAGCAAATGATTCCAATCATCAATTATAAGAATCAAAAAGTAGCATTCATGGCAGACTTGTTACCTTCTGTTGGACACATTCCATTGGCTTACGTGATGGGGTATGATACTCGACCATTGCTTACGTTGGAGGAGAAAGGAAACTTTTTAAATAGGGTGGTAGATGAAAATTTAGTGATGTTTTTCGAGCATGATGGTGTGAATGAATGTTGCACTTTGAAAGGTACGGAAAAGGGACCTCGATTATCGGAAACACTAAAATTATCTGATTTAGCCTAGGCTAAAAATATATCATAAACATCTATATTTCAATATGTTAAGTTGTTGTTTGTGTTGTGATTGTTTAATGTTTTGTAGGGGAGTGATTTAGGGACTAAATGAAACAAAAAAGAATGAATTTCGTAAGATGGAAAGATATAGATGTAGCCTCTGTTTGGCGATTGATTAGGATTTAAGTATATTTACGTAACAATTGAAGAATTGATTTTATGGAAATTATTAGCATGGATAAAGTGAAGAAGAGTGTTTTATTAATGAGCATAGCGGCGCTTACAATTTTAGGGGGGACAAGTTGCAGAAGATATGATGAAGGACCTGCGCTTAGTTTTCGATTTAAAGAAACGCGTGTAGAGGGATTTTGGTATTTTGAAAAATACGAAATTACTTATGATGATGGAACAGTTCTGGACGCGGTGGCCGATAGTTTAATTACGCAAGAATGGGCATATGCTGAATTTACAAAAGGTGGATTTTATGAAATTGTGAATGAATCAGCGGATGGCTTTGGTGCAGAATCTGGAATTTGGCATATGGGGCAAGGCTGGAAAGGAAAAGACTATATGGAAGTGGATAAAAATGACAGGGTTGTTAATTATTATGTAAAGAAGATGACCAATGATCATTTGAAATATGAATATCGTGACAAGCATCCTACAACTGAGGATAGCGTAAATTTCGTGATTCATTTGATTCCTAAGATTTTGTAGAGCACGAAATCAACAATGAAAACTAAGGAAAGAAAGTACACTACAGTAAAATAAAAACAACACGCATGTTGAAAAAAATACTCTTTGCTTCGGCAATTTTAAGTTCTCTTATTACCGTTACAGCACAAGATGCAGGTACAACGGTACTAGTAGGGATAAATCAATCATGGTGGTATGGAAGGGATACAAAAACACTATCCGACCCTGGTACAGGAATGTACCTTGGTAAAAACGTGCCAAATTTTGAGTTTAATCAAACACGATTATTGGATGATGATGACATGCCTGCTACCTACACTTCTACCAAAGGGACAGAATATGCGGCAGATAGTTATGTAATGGCATTAGGTGATTTGCAGCGTCAAACGGGTTATATGATTGGTTTTGAAGTAAATTCAGAATTAAGTAATCATTTCTGGTTGAAGCATCAATTTGTATTTATAACAAAAGGTTTTGCTTATCAAGGAACACGTTTTGATACGCTTGGTAATTCAGTAGAATCGGGCATTAGTATGCGTTTACGTTCATATAATGTAGATATCATTCCATTTGGACTTGATTTTCAGTATGAAGGATTACAAGCCTATGCGGGACCCTATGTTTCGGTTCTTTTAGGATCGTATTGGGTAGAAGCGAATCAAGGAGGAGAAAAAATTGTTAATCAAACAGGTGTTTATGATTATCATTACTATGATTTAGCTACAGACAAAATTGAAGCAAGAGAAATCGGTATACTTGATTATGGCGCAGCAGGAGGGTTGGAGTACAAATTTCCATTTGGAATGAACATTGGAACATCCTATAAATGGGGATTTGGAAGAGTGTTAGAAGCACGTTCTCGCCATACAAAAACTTCGGCATTTGCAAAGACGATTACCGTGTACATGGGATACACATTTGGAGAGTAACAAGCAATACTGATTTGATTGAGTTAGCATTAATTTGCTAACGCATAAGAACAGAACAGATATGATATTAAAAAGAAAAGCTTCCGTTTCTGAAAAGAGACGGAAGCTTTTTTTTGATCAACTAAATTTTGATCGACTTATGTTAATTAGTTGTTTAGTTAGCTAGATTCAACATCCCTGATAATCAAGAAATTGAAGGAACGGAATAACTAAATCTTACTCCTCTAAATGCATTTGAAAACCAAGTTTAGAACCAGCCTTTCCTTGATTATTCATTTGTTGTTGTTGCCACGTGATCAATTGGATGTTTTGATAGGAAGGAGCAATCAAATCACCGTCAATAGCGGAGATCATAGCACTTTGAATGAAGTAACGAAGATGTTTTTCTTCCACTTTATTACGTTCAATATTTGGTTTAATGTGCTCAAAATAGTTCGGAGCTTCAATATGAAAATGGAGTTCACGATTAATCAATAAACGAGCCATGAGTACTCCTTGGTCCTGAATTCGATTATAACGAATGGAATCTGATAAGAAGTTATATACACGGATGGTTCCAAAAAAGCCATTTTCTGGCGTTTCGGTTACGTAAGATTGTTGTATGATGGGATCCTTAGGATTCAACTTTACGATATTGGAATGCATTTGAAACACTAATGTATCTCCTCCGAATTTAAGATGAAATTCAAAATCTCCTCTGGAAAAGTATTCAACCACCACTTTTTCGTCTACTTGTTGCATTTCTATTGCAAGTTCTGAAGCCGTTCCCTCAGCAATTGTTTTTAATTGATTAAAAACATCCAATGTGTGGGTATATATACTTTGCTTTAAACTGCCTTTAGACTTTAACTTGTCCAGTATCAATTGACTTCTGTTATCCATGCTTAAAATATATGTATGTATTTGTAAATGTTGTGCGTTAATATACTGGCAGTAATGCGCTTGGCCTGCGGTTTGTTAATTAATTGGATGTTTCCAATCCATATTTCTTTGAATACTTTTCGTACAATGCCTTCTGAGGAGAACCCAAATCAATTTCTCTGCCATCAATAAACGCCAATTCAATTAGATTCGTTCTCATGTCCAGTGCATCCCCTGCAGAAATAAATAGTGTCGCAGATTTACCCACTTCCAAACTTCCATAGTTGGAATCGATCCCAGTAATTCGAGCAGGGGCCAATGTGATGGATTCTATAGCCTTTTCGTAGGGAACTTCGTATGCTACCGTTGTACCAGCCAAAAATGGTAAATTACGACTGTTCATGGCTTCCATATCACCTACCATTGAAAGAGCATAAGGAATCCCTGCTTTTTGAAGTATAGAAGCAAGTTTATAAGGAGCAAGAACGGGAGTGTGAGCATGATCAGGGAGCCTATGTACCCGCTTCAAAACTACGCTTAGAGCATTCTTTTTTAGAAAATCCAAAATCTTATCAGATTCCGAACCACCCATAATTACAGGCTTTTTAATTCCAACCTTTTGAATCGCTAAGACGCCTTCTACTATGTCTATTTGTTTGTCAGCATGTAGATATAGACGTTTTTGTCCATTAAATACACCTCGCATAGCCTCTAATTTGATATTTGAGTTATCCGATTGCTTGCTATATGCGAACGCATCTTCTAGAAAAGTGGTCAATGTAGAAATTTGTTCAGCTTGTTTTTTGTTTTCGGTTCCCCATTGGCTATGCTTAGAAGGCCAATAAACATGTACTCCGTCATTCTCTTTCACGAGCGCATCCTCCCAATTCCAAGCATCTAATTGCACCATAGACGACTGTCCGCTGATCAATGAGCCCCTTGGAGTAGGTTGGGAGAGTAGAACGCCATTTGAACGAACTGTGGGAGTAATTCTGGATTCTGTATTATAAGCAATAATCGACCGTACATTCGGATTGATCATACCTGTTTCTTTTAGGTCATTGCTGGCTCTTACCGCATCGACCTCTGTAATTCCTAAGGTATTATTAAGATTAATAAATCCAGGATAAATATCCTTACCACTGGTCTCTTTTACAATAGCGCCTTGATGTTGATCTTTTTTGTACGACGATTGGACACCTATTTCTGTGATCAAACCATTTTTAATGACCAAATAGCCATTTTCTAAAACAGATCCATTTCCTAAATGATAGGTTCCACCCAATAAAATGATTTCTTTGTCGGAAGCCTTTCCCGGCTCAGAAATTTGAGCTTTGCATAAAGCAAGCGTCATTAGAGCAGGAAGTAGAAGTAAATATTTTCGCATATTGGCTAGAGAATTAACGCATCTTAAGTTTAAAAGAAAAGAATACGATCAGTAAAAATAGAAAAAGCCATCATAAATGATGGCTTTTTAAATAATTTATTTCGATATCACATTCATCAGGTATATCTCATTAAGATCATAATACCTGGATAAAGCGTGCGTATACCTATTGAATTAGTCCTTGTGCATATAAGCCTTCTTCTCTAGTAAAACTGGCTCTTCTTCCACATTATCTTCGTCTGTGATACAGCAATCTACTGGACAAACAGCTGCACATTGAGGTTCATCATGAAATCCTTTGCATTCTGTACATTTATCTGTTACAATATAAAAGAACTCATCTGAAACGGGTTCCAACTTATCGTCAGCATCCTCTCCACTTCGCACTTTACCTTTCAAAGCAGTACCATCGGACCAAGCCCATTCTACACCTCCCTCGTATATCGCATTATTTGGACACTCAGGTTCGCAAGCACCACAATTTATGCATTCATCTGTTATTCTAATCGCCATGGCTTTGTATTAAATCTAAATTTTTTGCTAAAATATTGTGAAAACATTTCTGTTACAACAAAAACAGTTAAAATTGTACTCAGTTTCATAGAATTGATAACTAATAAAACAGAAATGGATTTAAAAAGAAGGATAAACGCGTTTGTTCGGCTGGGAGAAGAAATTCGTTCCTTGTCTTCCGATGAGTTGAAGCGATTGGCCATTAACGCAGAAGCAAAAAATGCATGGTTTACTGAAGAAAACGTATTGTTCGCTTTTCGCGAACTTGGAGCAATGTTGAATGAAGGTAACCTTAATGAATGGCTTTCGGAATATGATTTTGATGATTTACGACCAATAAATGTAGGAATTGTAGCTGCGGGAAATATTCCAATGGTTGGTTTTCATGACCTTATGTCCACGTTACTGTCTGGTCATAGAGCACTTGTGAAACTTAGTTCGGATGATAATTATTTAATAAAATCAGTGCTATCCATACTTTATAAATTGGAACCTGAATTTAAAGAAATGGTTCAAATTGTCGAAATGCTAAAAGAGGCAGATGCATTTATAGCGACCGGAAGTAATAATTCATCGCGCTATTTTGAATATTATTTTTCCTCAAAACCGAATATAATACGGAAAAACCGATCTTCAGTAGCCGTTTTAACGGGTAAAGAGACACCAGACGTTTTAGAAAAATTAGGAGAAGACGTATTTCGTTATTTCGGATTAGGATGTCGCAATGTGTCTAAAATTTATATACCAATGGATTATAAACCAGATCCGGTTTTTGAAGCATTGGAAAGTTGGAATACGTTAGCTGATCATAATAAATTTGCCAATAACTTCCATTACAATCGATCAATCTACTTGCTGAGCAAAGAAAAGTTTTTTGAAAATGGATTTTTCATCATGAAAGAAGCAGATGGTCATTTAGTGGCACCCGTAAGTGTATTATACATGGAACGTTATGCCGATCAAGCAGATCTGGAGTCCAAATTAGATGGGTTAAAGGATGATTTACAATGCATTGCATCGCATAATAAATGGTACAAAAACTCACTTGAGATAGGCGACCTCCAGCAACCTAAATTAAATGATTATGCAGACGGAGTGGATACAATGGCCTTCTTGACTGGATTAAAGTGATCTAATTCGGTAAATAATTACATGAAAAAGCGAAAGAAGGAATAACTCAATTCGAGGCTATGCAGCAATTAATGAAGTTCATAAGATATATTTTACCATCGCCTTTTACGATTGGTGTAATCCTTACTTTGTGTACCTTTTTGTTGGCACTTTGTTTTCAATCAGATGTAGAGACTTCAAGTTTTGACTATACCATTCTATTGGCAGGTTACTGGAAGGATGGATTTTGGGAATTACTTTCTTTTGCAATGCAAATGGTGATTATGCTATTGCTGGGACATGTAATTGCGCTAAGTAAACCGTCAAATACGTTTATTCAATGGCTAATTGGGTTTATTAAAAATGGTGCTACTGCTGCATTTGTGATTTGTTTTTTCACCATTGCTGTAAGTTTATTTAATTGGGGTTTAGGGTTGATTTTTGGTGCAATAATGGCCCGAAAAGTAGGAGAGAAGTTGAGTTTGGAAAATAAAACGTTTAATTACGGGCTATTGGGAGCAGCAGGCTATAGTGGATTAATGGTGTGGCATGGAGGTTTATCAGGTTCAGCACCCCTTAAAGTCGCGGATGCGGGTCATTTTTTGGAAAAAACGATTGGCATTATATCAATGGATCAAACGGTGTTTTCATCGATGAATATTGTTGCTTCTATACTTTTATTGATTGTTTTGCCCTCTTTGTTGTATCTGATTGGGAAACGTTCCAAAAGTGGAAATTTCGATAGCTTAAGTGAATTATCCAAGGATTCTGAAGAAGTGAATACAGAAGAAGAGCTCATAGATTTGGAAAAGATCACTGGTGCTGAAAAGTTAGATTATTGGAAATTTCCAGCTTATATCTTTGGAGGAATCGTGGTCGCAATATCCTTTGGTGTGCTTTGGAGTAGTTTAAATGAAGGAACAGGCATATCTTTTATTAACACTAATTACATCAATTTTTTATTGTTTGGTGTCGCGATAATATTACACGGTTCATTTCATCGTTTTCTAATAGCATCCACGCATGCAGTAGGTGATACATTAGGTATAATTCTTCAATTTCCAATATATGCAGGAATTATGGGGATTATGAAATATTCAGGTTTGACTGGACAAATAGCACTATTTTTTATTGAAATTGCGAATACGGAGTCGTTACCATTGTTAACGTTGATTAGTTCTGGAATGGTTAACCTCTTTGTTCCAAGCGGAGGGGGCCAGTGGGCAGTTCAAGGAGAGATTGTGGTGGAAAGTGCACGTAACTTAAATGTGCCAGTTGCAAAGAATATAATGGCGCTGGCCTATGGAGATCAGCTTACGAATATGCTCCAACCGTTCTGGGCTTTGCCACTTTTAGGAATTACAAAATTGAAGGCAAAAGATATATTTCCCTATACGTTTATACTGTTTCTTACTGGTTTTCTGATTTTTACAGCTATTTTGATACTTTTTTAGGATAAAATGTAACCTTTTTAATAAGGCTACGTTTATTGGAATACTGTTAAACTAGCAAGTACAATTAAACATTAGAGTATAGGATATACAATTACGCATCATTTTTTATGGAATCAGTAGCAACGATTAATCAGGAATCTATCCCGGGTTTGACTTTTTATCAGGATGAGGTTTGTGAAAAAAAGGAAAACAAGGTGAGAAGGTTAAAGAATCTTAAGAAAGCCACAATTTTAGGAAATGGTTTGCGCAGGCAAGCGAAGATTGTATTTAAATGTTCCAAAGGAAATGTCCATCAAGTCAAAACAATTATTCGTGCAGTAGGTGATCATTTTGTTGCATTAGGCGAAGGAATAACCATTCCGATTACATCTATTTTAAGTGTAGATGTTGTCCGTTAAAATACCCGCATCAATCGTATATTAACTTTATTTTTTTTTAAGTAGGGGATTGAATTCGGTCTACTGATTTCGTTGTACTATCACTTTTTTTGATCTTAATCATCCCCCTTTTCGCACAATCTTATAATGTAGTTTAAGGATTTTCATGCCTAAGAAATATACGTGATGATCCGTTCGAATAATACCTCCATCCGCTTCATACACATGAAAATATTCTCGTAACGTTTTCATAAAACGAATTTTCCACGTTTTATCGTTACGTTCCACCATTCGATAGAATCCCGCATCCCCAAATTGTTGCCCGGAAGAAGTTAATCGAAACGAACCGTCTTCTTCTACAGAGGGAAATAGGAATACACTTGAACTACCTTTGGGTAATGGAAAGGTGACCTTAACACAGGGTGTACCCTTAAAAGGTGGGACTTCCACCGAATATAGACCAGTATAAACTACACGATTGGTATCAATCAATTTACGCAGCCATCCGGTAAAGATTCGCTTTCCTTCTTTGTCATACATGGGAAGAATTTCACTGCTCATCCCTTTTGCCAGTTCCAAAGACGAAACAGGGAAGTTCAATTGATTCATAATCCTACTGGTTAATCGAGTTACGATCCATAAAAATAGGCGGGCAATATACATGGATTCACTCCAAGCTTCCAATTCATATTCAGAAGTATGCTCGTAAAAATGACGTACTCCTTTTTGGACCTTATCAGGATCAAAATTTTCACTTTTGAGGTCGTCAAAACGTTGCAAAAGGCCTGCAGCGTTTTCTTTTTCTATTCGAAGATCCTTTTCTTTAGCTAATTCATCATAAAAGTGATCTCCGATATAAATCCCTTTTCCAAAAGGAGAAGCAAGCCATTCGTTTTCGGATTGAATCACCGTTCTACCAACAATTCGGATCCAAAATCGGAAAAATCGAATTAACAATATGCCTAAAAACCGAATCATGCAACAAATAGAGATGACTTATCAATAAATTAGCTTAACCGTAGTTAAAAATCATAACATAAACTTGAATCCGCTCTTCATTCAATTTAATGTGCGATATGACATCCACACTCACCGCGCATAAAACTATGCGTTTCTTTATGCCATGGAAAGTTTCCATTGTAGGCTGGATTTTCCCAATAAAACTTAGTACGAGTAGTAGTTGTATTTCCGATTTCATTCATGGAGTCGGCATCGTAAAGATGTCCATTTACCATTGTATATCGGACTGTATTACTGTTTTGAATGTTCTCAAGTGGGTTTTCATCCAATATGATTAAATCGGCAAGCTTTCCAACTTCCAATGAACCGATTTCCTTATCCATCCCGATGTAATTGGCTCCATTTAAAGTAGCAGATCGTATGGCTTCTAAATTAGACATTCCACCTTGTGCCAACATCCATAATTCCCAATGTGCTCCAATTCCCTGAATTTGTCCGTGTGCACCTAAATTTACCTTTACACCAGCATCGGCTAGTTGTTTACATGTTTTAGAAACCAAAATGTGTCCATTTTCATATTCCTCTTCAGGAATCATGGTACGATGTCTGGATCTAGAATCAATAATGCTTCTTGGATAATATTTAAGCAACTTTTTGTTTTCCCATACATTTGTTTTTTGATACCAGTAGTATTCACCATTCACTCCGCCATAATTTACAATTAAAGTAGGAGTGTAGCCTGTTTTACTATTGCTCCACAGTTCAACTACATCCTTATATACTGGTGCAACGGGAATATTATGTTCTACTCCCGTATGGCCATCCATAATCATAGTCATATTATGATAAAAAGTAGATCCCCCTTCAGGTACGACCAATATACCTTCTTCTCTTGCCGCTTGGATAACTTGTTGTCGTTGTTCTCTTCTAGGTTGATTGTAACTTTTAACGGAAAATGCCCCAAATGCTTTGGTTCTTCGAATCGAAGATCTTGCATCCTCTAGGTTATTTACAACCGCTTTTATATCAGAATCGGCACCGTATAAGATGTAACCTGTTGAAAACAATCTTGGTCCAACGGTAGCACCACTTTTTTGTAGTTCCGATAATGTAAACACTGTTTCTGTATTTGCAGATGGATCATGGGCTGTTGTGACACCATGTGAAAGGTTCGCATAAAATTGCCAATGTTTCTGGGTTGAAAGGCCATAGCGAAATGCACCAATATGTGCGTGTACGTCTACTAAACCAGGCATGATCGTCTTTCCTTTAACATCATATACTTTGGCATCCGCTGGTATCTTTACTTCACCACTTTTTCCAACAGCAGTTATTTTATTCTCTTTTACCACGATAGATCCGTTTTCAATAACCAAATCTCCTTTCATAGTGATAATTCGAGCATTTGTGAAGGCAATAGTTCCTTTTGGTTTATTGGTTTTATAGGTTAAATCAATCTTTAATCCGGTGGAATCCATTGCACCTACGCTGTCAACTGAATTAGGCAAATGAGTAAATCGATCCGTAACTTTGTTGGTGAAATATTGATCACCTAGCGTCCAGTGAATCTTTTTGCTGTCTTTTGACCAATGCAAGCTGATTCCCGCATCGCGAGCAATCTGAGCTACAGGAACCATTTTCGTGTTTTTATCAATGTTAATTGCTTTTCCGGTAGTTGGAAATGGTACCAAAAATACTTTGTGTAAATGGTTAAAAGCGAGCCATTTATTATCTGGGCTAGGCACGATTCGATTGGCATATTTAGATGTTAGTAAGGTTTTTTCATCTTTCCCATTTAAGTCGATGCTTTTTAAACTCTTAGTAAGTGCCCCAAAATAAGATCCACCAGATTGATAGATAATTCGGGTGCCTGATTGGTTAAACATTGGATACTGACCTGACTCAGACACTTTTTTTGCTTTTCCGCCTGTCGAAGTCATCACATAGATTCCCGGGTTTTTGGTGTAATCAAATCCTTGATCTCCATTTCCAGATTCTTTTATATATGTAATCATTTTACCGTCCGGAGACCAAGCTGGGGTTCTATAGATTCCTTTTTCAGTGGAGATTTTAGTTGCTTTACCTTTCTTAAGATCCATTTTGTAAATCCCACCTAATTGCTCATCATTCCACGTAACATATAATAAATAACGTCCATCTGGTGAAAAAGAAGGTTCGGCTTCAAAATCAGTGCCTTTTGAGATTCGTGTAGGCGTTCCTGAAGGCAAGGTTTTTTTCCATAGATAACCTAATGCTTGAAATACGATGCTACCTTCATCCGGTGAAGTTACCGTGCTACGAATCATTTTAGCTTTTACCTGATCTTGAGCTGGAGATTGTTTGAATTTAAGCGCCTCGGCTATTTTAAGTTTCACATCTGCTTCAAACGCGATGTTTTTAATAGCTAAGGTTGAAAGATTTACGGAATTAATCTTTCCTCCAGACCAAAACACAATAGAACTACCATCAGGCATCCATTGGTAATTGGCATAAACTCCAAATAAACACCAAGCTTCTGATTGATCTTTATTCAATCCATCATAGATCGGATATTCTTTTCCACTTTCTAATTCATGAATGTACAATACTGTTTTTGTCCGTACTCGTTTTACAAAGGCTAACTTTTTCCCGTCTGGAGAGATTTGAGGTCGAAATGCACCTCCTGGTCCACCCGTAATAGCTTCCGTTTTACCGTCCTCGAAGCTATATCGCTTCAATACATAAATTTGCTTATTTGGGTCTTTATTGTATTTAAAATAGCCACCAGGATACATATCTTCACAGTAATATAAGTATTTTCCATCCTTTGAAACGCTTGGTTCGTTTACATCTTGCTGATCATTTTTACGCTTGGTAAGTTGTACACCACTTCCTCCAGTTGTATGATACATCCACATTTCACCAGCACCAAGAGATCTTCCAGAAGTAAAATGCTTACGCGCAATCAAATAATTTCCATCAGGAGTCCAAACTGCATTGTTTAGAAGACGGAAGCTTTCTTTTGTAATTTGTTTAGCATCCGAACCGTCAATGTTCATGGTCCATATGTTGTCACCACCACCTGCGTCGGAAGTAAACGAAATTTTCTTGCCATCTGGACTAAACCGAGGTTGTACTTCAAAGGGAATTCCCTGCCGTAAAACACGTGCCTTACCACCTGATATAGGCATTATGTAAATGTCACCGATCATATCAAATACGATGTTCTTACCATCTGGACTTACATCCAAATTCATCCAAGTTCCTTCTGTGGTAGAAAAAGAATGTTCTTTAAAATTCCAATCACCCCAAGGATCTGATACATCCCATTTATCGGAACTTTTTTTTACGACAGCCGCTGTATCTGATTTTTCAATCTTATCCTGGCAAAACGCAGAGTTTGTAGCACTTATGAGCGAAATAACGAGGGCGGAGAAAATAATGGTATAGGTTCTTTTCATAATTTGAGGTATTGGTGTGTTTAGGATTGGCAATATAATAAGTATTACCCAAATAATTTAGGTATTTAGACAAGACACGATAATGGTAGGACAGGATACGTTTAAAAGAAGGATTTAAATCGGGTTATTTCTCCTTCGAATTTCTTTGGGGTGGTTTTTTTTGGGTTTTAAAAACAGATTAAAGGGATGGAATAGGATGCTTATTTCTCTTACAAATACAGCAGTATGACCAACTGATGGCAGAAGAAAAAAGTTGTCGTTTTTATACTTTCTAGGGATAGAAGCATAAAGGGAATATTGTATTCCAATTATTTTTTTACGGTCCATAATTGCTAAACCTCCAAATATATGGGGGAGTGGTCCACGATATGGAATGTATACATAACCATTATTTGTAACTACAAAGTTGAGACCTATGCCATAATCTCCAATAAGTTTAATTGGGACTTTCTGGAACATTTCCTTATCCCATCCACGACGTCTTCTGAATTCAGTAACGTGTAAATCAGGATTTTTGATTTCTGAAAGCCGCAAGTAGCGATAGGTTATCAAATATTCCTTTTCGTCATGGTTGAAGGGAACTTCAATTCCAACTGCTATGGCGTCACCTAAATCGGAAATTATTTTATTGTTTATATTGAAACTACGTTTTTCTAGTCCATCTGGAAAGGAGAGTACAAACCCAGGAAATTGAGCGAAACCACTGCCGCAGAATAGAAAACTAATAAAGAAAGATAGAACTTGTAAGGAATTCAATGATCTCTAGTTAAGATAAGCACCGAAGAGCTCAGCGCATACTTATTTAATCGAAACGCAGAATGGGTGATTTTAGTATGAATAACCTATAATAAGCTAGGGTTTGTAAGGAAGCTTTTGAAACGTGTTCAGTTAAAGGTTGATTGACCCTAAATTCTCAAATTCAGATACTTGACTTATTTCAGTCTGCTCCTACATCTACATGCTCGTAAAGTAAGAGGTCGAGTGACAACATTATATGGCGTAAATTTAGAAATACCAACGGTATTAGTCTTTTACTAGCACACATGTAGGTGTTTAGATGTAGAGGTAGGGATAAATAATATGCGTTTTATTTACCCTTTCGTTCCAATTCCTCAATCTGCACAGATAAACGTCTATTGTAACGATCTACTTTTCCTGGAATCGTAAAAAGATCGAAAAAAGCCCAAAAACCAAGTCCTCCCGCTGTAATCCAATATAAAAATTGCCATCCCCATTTACCCAAGTATATGTAGTGAATCCCTAAGAAGAACCAGAGCAAATATGCGATTCCGGAAGACTTCATTTTAGATTGTAAATAATGCTTGTTCATTAGGCTCTATTGTTTTGTATATCGATTTCGCTAATTTATGTAGCGTTGAGATTGGTCATATTAGCAGATAAGTGATCCGTTGATAATTAACTTTAACATTTAATCTACCAATTCAAAGATAGTAAAAATATGTAAGATGTAAGCAGCACAAAACGTGGTGAATTTATTATAACCAAAAAAACCGCAATTTGAAAATATGTATTTTTCATACACGTTTTCAAATTGCGGCGTCAAAAAAAAGACCTAAATTCTATAAAGAACTTAGCAATTGTGTTTATTTTTCTTCGGTTACTTTTGCTTTACCGTCTTTGTCCATACACATTTTGGCACTTTTTCCTTTGCAACAAGCTTTACTTTTCTTGCAACAAGCTTCCTTTTTTGCGCATTTTTTACCTTTCTTATCTTTTCCGTCGCCATCACCGTCTCCAGCAAAAGAAAAAATACTGATTGAACTAAGTGCTACTACAAGTAATCCGGCTTTTAATAAATTCGAGCTTCTTTTCATCGTTAATTGTTTTTAAGGGTTTAAAAATTTAAGTGTGTGTTAATTCTATTTATTAGTATTAATGGATAGGTTTCATTTAGTTATTTACCTACCTATTGAAAGATTGTTATATGCTGACCAATAAGAATTATCGAATTGATCCAATAATCGCTCCAAAACATCTCTATTCATTTGATTGTCTAATGTTTTTAGTTGATTTAATGCAGCTTCTAATCCGGCCTTATCTCTTTTTAAAAAGGCAATGCTACCTTCTACATAACATCGCCAGTAAACCGGCATTTTAGGAAGATTCGATTGCTCCATTTCTGCAATTGCTAGATCCGTTTCTAGATTATATGCATGGAATTGTCCTAGATGCCAATGTAAATTAACGGCTTGATACTCATTTAACTTGTTTACTGCTATGTATTCAGGTACTATTAAACATAATAATTCGTATTGACCGCTATACTTTCGAAACCCTTTATTGGATTGATCAAATTCATCCAATGTGAGTTGCATCAGTTTGTTATATTTTCGAGAGCCTAATTCCTTAATTAGAATTTCTGTTTGTCGTTCATTACGTTGAGCGTAAGTATCAATAATGGATAGCAACACAATGAGCAATGTGAAATTATATTTTAATGTAACGTTCATATTAAGATGGAATCAAGAAAACGTTGATTCCCGTCTTTTGTTATTTTATGTTGATAAAAGTAGAAAAAAGGAATCAGGTAGAATTTTAAAATCGGATGAGTGGTAAGATTCAATTACCGAATTGCAACCTCATCGAATCATTGGAATTACGTGTTCCAATAGATTAGTTATCTAACCATTCCTTAAAAGGGCCTACCTGACTTCGACTAACAAATACTTCTTTATCCGTATGTGGAGTCAATTTTAATATTAATCGACTGTTGAAGTGGTTTTGTATATCTTCAATGTTATTCATGGCTACAATGAACTGACGACTTATTTTAAAGAAATGTTTTGGATTAAGAAGGTTGGAAACATCTTCCAGAGAATAGTCTAGAATGTATTTTTCATTAGTTGTAGTAACCATGAACGTTATTTTATCTTCGGAGTACAAATAGGCAATGTTTTCCGAAACAATCGATTTAAATCCTCGAGCATATTTAACCAAGAATCGATTTTTGTAGTTTGGATTGTCAGCATCCTGTAGCATGTTTCTTAGGACTTGCGAAAGATCCGGGATATTATCCTTTGGTGCGTTGGTATCCTCTTTTGAATAACCATATTTTTTTAGCTTTTCAAGACTCTGATCTATATCTGATTGTGAAATCGGTTTTAATAAATAGTCAATGCTGTTTACTTTAAAAGCGTTGATTGCATATTCATTGAAAGCAGTCGTAAAAATGATAGGGTAGTCTACGTTGATCGTCTCAAATATTTCGAATGATAGTCCATCTCCTAACTGGATATCCATGAAAATGACGTCTGGCTCAACGGATGGTTCACTAAGAAATTCAACTGTGCCTAAAACACTATCGATTTTATCTATAATTTCTATTTCTGAATCGTATTCCATCAACATCTTTTCAAGCCTGTTGGCTGCCACAATTTCATCTTCTACGATTAATACTTTCATGTTGTACTTTGTTAAGTGGTCGTTTAATATACGATTTAGGGTTTTAAGAGTGGGATCTCGACACTAAAGAATCCATTTTCCTCCTCGATTGTCACTTCATGTTCATTGGTGAGAAAGCTATATCGTTTCTTTATATTACTCAAGCCTAAATGCGTAGATTCTTCCATGATATTCTTTTTGTGAATATTATTTCTAATCAAAAGTCTTGTTCCTTCCGCGACGCTAGTAATTTCGAATGTGACTTGTTGGTTTGAAGTGACGCTATTATGCTTTATTACATTTTCCAATAACATTTGAAGCGTAAGAGGTGGCATCATCCGCATTTTGTCTTCTTTTGAGACCTTAATGGATGTTTTGAAATTGTCGCCAAACCTACTTTTTAGTAAAAACGTATGCTTTTCTACGATATTTAATTCATGCGCAAGTGAGACGGTTTCTACTTTTCTGTTTTCTAGTATATACCGGTAAACATAGGCAAAGTGTTCTCCATATTCAATAGCTAATTTCTTATCCATGTCAATCAATCCAATCAATGTGTTTAAAGAGTTGAACAAGAAGTGTGGATTGATTTGGTTTTTAAGTGTTTCGTATTCAATCAGTAAGTTTTCTCTCTTAAGTCGTTCTGTTTCAATAAGTGAAGTCTTCCATCGTGTAAAAAAAGATCGACCACTGTGAATGGTATTATATAGAATAGAGATTAAAGATGTGATGAGGAAATAACGCTTGAAAAGTAAATCAATCTCATAATGACTCTCATAAACGGGTTTGTAAAGCCAAATAACCACAACATACGTTAGCCAACCTGTTATCGTCAATCCGATACCAAATTGTACTACTATTCGTGCAATAAGGTGGTCTTCCCAACGAATATAGCGGTCCAATAGTCTGGAAATCCAGCGACTTCCTTCCCAGAGGATCACAGAAAGGGCAAAGTATCCTATAAATACATAGACATAACTTACCAGTTTATTAGACTCGAAAATAAACAATAGTAACGTGAGGATTGGAACCCCAATAAAACGTAGTACTACATTATCCCAAATATTCTTCATTATTCCAGTCTCTTGATACTTTTATGTCTGATTCCATCTCTACAGATAGAATTTATACGCATTAAAGATAGCGTTCAGCATCGAATCAAGCCTCAATATACAAGGGATTTTTTATGGTGGAAATGAAATTATGCCGAGTGGTCAATATTCGCTGCTGTATGTGGTGATTTTAGGATTGAATGTTGTATTTCAGTAGATAAAACGTTCCATTCAGCTGATTTTTAGGGATCAACAAAACATTTTTTTATTACATTCGTATTCTAGTTAGTGAAAAGGATTCAATAACTGATCCATAAATTGACTCAAATACAATGAATATAAAGATAGGAATAGCAGTTGTAGCCACCATTTTAGTCATGTCATCTTCGACTTATTTGCTTACGCAAACGCATTTTGCTTGCAATGAAAAAGAGAAGAAATGCTGCAATGTAAGTGGAAAACATTGTTGCTCTGCTAAGAAAATGGGAACCAAAGCAGATTCATCTCATACGGATATTGACGTTACTAAAGTAAGTCATCACTAACTGACTTGAGCTTTTAGTCTCCTTATTCATTTCAAATTAACGCCTATCATCTTCTTGCAACAGTATTTTGAAAGCCAATTTTTAAAACTCAAAGATCAATCCCAGAGTAGGTAAAACGGTTCCACTACTTCCATTTACTAATCGTCCAACATAAGAAGCAGGATTTGCAGGATCCACAATTGGTTGACCTGATGCATCTTTTTCTACATCAAAGTACGGAGCTTGATCAGCTGAATAACCTGTTGCATTTCGGACATCCATGTAAATAACCAAGTTGGCTTTTTTGAAATAATATTTTTTATCAATTCGAACATCTAACCTATAAAATCCTTTAGTTCGAAGGGAATTTAAACGATCGTAATCAATAATTCCTACCGGTTGAACGGCATAATTAGCAATTAGTGAAGATTCAGCTACGTTATACGGTGTATATGGCATCCCACTCATACTGGCAAATTTAACTCCAAGTGACCAGTTATTTTTGGTAGTTTTTCCAAAGGTGAAACTGGTTATGTTTCTGCTATCCCAAGCAGAAGAAATAAATTCTTTGTTTTTATCTTCAAACTGGCTATAAAGGTGAGTAAATGCAAGAATTCCATAAAAACCTTTATACAGTTTTTGTTGGTAGGTAAATTCTAATCCATACGTTTTACCGTTGATACTGGAATTTACTGCCGTATTTCCTACTACACCAAATCCACTTCCTACATTAACCAATGCTAAGCTGTCTACTAAGTCAAAAGGGTAGTTGCTATAGTCTTTCCAGAATCCTTCTACCGAGAATTTTCCATCTATTTTATTTACATATTCAAAACCAGCACCGTAATGGATTGCCTGCATATAGGTAATTCCATTGTCTTTATTAACTAGGGTTCCTGCCTGATCTCTGAATCCCATTGAAACATATGTAGGCATTTGATAATAAATTCCCGTTGTCGCATTTACTTTCAATTTTTCGTTCAATGCAAAGGAAACGCCAATTCGAGGAGACAGTTGCTTTAACGGATTATTCATGTAAGAAGAATAGTTATTAAAGTCTGTTCTTATCCCAGCTGAAATGGTCGCCCGCTTGTTGAATAAAAATTTATTTCCCTGTACCCAAGCGCCATATTTACTCATGTTGAAAGCAGAATTATAGGTGAATGCAGGAAGATTTCCGGTGTTAGCAGGTTTTACATACGTATCGATTGTATAGGAATCGTATTCATAACTTATACCGGAGTTGAGCCGAATTCCATTTTCTAGTTTTCGTTCCGTTTCCAGTCTAAATTTGTTTTCAGCTTCTGTTGAATTATAATTTTGAAGTAGGTTTTCTGGTGTTTCAACGTTGTTGGAATATTTTAAAGAAGAATTGCTGAGCATGTTTCTAGAAAATACCAACCTGGAAACTCCCGATTTATGATAACGTTCTAGTACATATCCATTTGTATAACTCCATTGTTTGGAGGAAGGAAGGTAACTCAGGATGTAGTTTTGAGATTCATTTGTTGAATCAAGTCCTAAATTCAATTCATTAACGCCATAAGAGCCTAAAAATAAGGTGTAGAATCGTGTGTTTTCGTCCAAGTCAACATTGATTTTGTACAACGCATCGTTGTAAATAGGTAGAAATGGAAGTCCAATTAGCTTGAATAAAAACTGAAGGTATGAGCGTCGAGCAGAAGCAAAATAGGTTACATTTTTACCGATAGGGCCTTCACTGGAAATCCCATAGTCAGAAGCTCCTCCAGTAATTCGAAAACCTGGGCGATCATCTCTTGGGTTTTTGAATCGAATTCGCATTACAGAACTTAGAGCGTTATAATTATTGGCGGGAAAACTACTTTTTGTTAATTCGGTATCTCGGATATAATTGATGTCAATCATACTCACTGGACCACCTGATGCTCCTTGAGTTGCAAAATGATTAATATTGGGCGTCTCAATGTCTTCAATGAAGAATCGATTTTCAGCCGGTCCACCTCCTCTAATAATTAAATCATTTCGTCCAGCACTCGATTGTGCTACTCCAGGGAGTGACTGAACAATTTTAGAAATATCTCTGTTTCCACCTGGATTCCGTTCCAATTCAGCAATTCCAAGTCGATTAGAAGAAAGTGGAATATCTGCGTTTTTTTCAAATGGCGATATTTTTACGATTACAGCTTCAATACTATCTCCTGATGCTTTCATTTTAGGTTTGACAATAACAGGAGTGGTATTCGTAACTAAGATTTCACTCATTTTTAAATTTTCATATCCCATTGAGTAAAAGGATAGACTATAAAGTCCAGGAGTTAACGATTTAAATTCAAAATAGCCTTCCACATTAGTTGTTGTAGTTTCAGCTCCAGGATTAATTTGTATAGTGGCAAATGGTATATTTTCATTACCATCTTCATTTTTAAGCACTCCTTTAATTAATCCACTTTGACCATATACTGAAAAAGAGGTGATTAACATCAGTATTAATAAACTGAATCCTGATTTTAATACTGGTTTTATGGGAGTGGTAGAGTACATTTGATAATTGTATTTATTTTGTTTAACAAAAGTAATTAAAAATTAAACAAACTAAAATGTTTTATTCTTTTTTCGGTGGAAATATTAAAATATGCGAGTCAAAATCGAAATAATCAAGGAATTTGGTTTTCAAAAACAGAGGTTCTTCATATAGATCAAATTGCTTTGAAGGCGCGCCATTCCAATTGCATTCTTTCAGGGTATCGTACCGCGTGATCCACGTGTGCCAGCCTTGATTACTAAATCCCCATGCAAATTGATTTTCCAAAAGAAGGGAATCAATTTCATCATCATCTTCCATTCGAATCAACATTTTTTCGATTGGAATATCAGGTTGTTTCCAAACTGGATATTTCTTCCGTAGGTTAAAAGTCCTCAAATAATGTTTGTAATTGGGACTTTCCTTCCAAAGCACATGATACGCTTTCCAATTATAGTGGGTAACTAAGATATAACCAATGCTCCATCCTGCATGTTCATGATTCCCATAAATAGATTGATGAATCGAATCAAGCTCAAACATGTTAAGACCAAGTCCTGCCTTAAGAGCTGTTACAGCGTAAAGCGTACAATGCATGCTGTCCGGCTTGGTCCTTTTTTGTTTGATTTCTGATTCGTACTTAGGATATAGCGTGTCTAAATTGGATCTCCATTCCGTTCCATAATATTTGCTAGTTCCGTTAGAAAAAGCGTTAAAATATTCATTTTCAATATTTACAATTCGATTGATGGCATGCGTTGAATTAAAATTCAGTGCATCATTGGTAGAAGAGGAAGCTTTAGTGTATTCCTTATTTTGCATATGATATGGAATCCACGATTTAAGCAACTTATTTTTGTTAATAGCATCAGGATTATGTTCTGTTTGAAAATCCAGCGTTTCGCAGGAAAAAAGTAAGCTAAATGAAACGATAGGTATTAAATAAATCAAACCTAGTTTGATCTTAGATGAATTAAAAGGAATTGTGATGTTGTGAAAAAGTAGAGTAATATGATGAGAGAAAATCCGTCGAACTTTAATGGAGAATACGATTAGCATGTACGAAGAATGAAGTTGATCAATGAAATGTTTTTCTTAAAACATAATGACCAAATTCGAATTGGTTACAAAAGAGTATGAAGTACTTCGCTTATTCAGAATTGCTAATGCCTTCGGATGGGGCTTAATTACCTTGCAATTTTTTATACCGTTTACTTTCTTTTTTTGTTGCACCACATGTTGGAGTAGAAGTAGCGCATGAAACAAGGGTAAGCATAAAAAGGATTAATAATAAACCTGAAATGTATTTAACGTTTTGTGTAAGCAATATGGAAAAGAAGCTGGATAAAGATCTCATTCTTAAATATACGGATATAATAAAGCCTATTTTAACTCTTAGGTCTATTTTCTGTTATTATTTCTTGTATAAAGTCACTATAATCTGCTCCGAATGGAAGTTGATCATTTTTAATTAAAGATCGTCTTAATGTAGAAACTTCTTTTTTTGTTTTAGGATTCCATCCTTTTTTCTCAATGGTTTTCCAATATATTCCGGTGCCTCTTTTTTGCCAAGCGGGAAGATCATTGAAGTTGATTTGATTGTTGAAAAGAAGTTCATTTTTAAAAGCAATTGATTTTCCTTCAATGGTTGATGTAGCTTCTTTTACTGATTTACCCTGTTTTCGAAGAAGCCAGTAACAATGTGCGTTAAGTGAATTTCGATGAGCATCTTCATTTCTCCATCTGAAGTAGTCGATAACCAATTTTTCATTAGGTAAAATGGAAAGTCTGCAATCAAATGCAGCAACATCGTTTAATAGGATTGAAAATTTTGCACTTGCCTCAGCGGATAAAATTGAAAGAAACTTCCGTGTTTTTCTGGAAAATGTGGATTCTGTGAATGAGAAAAGTAGGGAAATTTCATCACTTTGAGTATAGCCATAAATTGGTTTAAATCCACAATTCATTAGATGCTTGACTGTTTCAACCATATAGTCATGAAATTTCACATCAAAAGGGCGTTCGAAATCATGCTTTTCTTTGGTTAATTTTGTAAAACTTCGTCCGTCTATCCGTGCAACAATGTATTGATCGGGGAGAATACAATAATCATTGGCCGTTTCGTAGACCCGCATTTTTTTATCTAAATCGTCAAATTTCATTTGTCCAGTCTGAAACCACAAAGGTCCCTTTATTTAATTCTACATAATTGATTTCATCAAAGCCTTCTTCAAAGGTAGGAAGTTCTAATTTTTTATATGCTCCTTTAATCCCTATCTCAGGAATTCGCTCTTTTCCATGCCGTTTTTCATTACGAGCAAGCGAGTCAGCTAATTTAGATTGAAAATAATACCCTTTAATTTGATATTTATTAGCCTTGGCTTGTTCTAAGAATGCTTTTCTAACTTCTACGGTTAAGTTAGTATTGTCAACAACAAACGCAGTTTGTAATCCAAAACACGTATTCATGAATTGTTGTTGCTTGTTTCTTGTATTTAATAAATCAAGGCTTATGCGCACATGCGAATTGAAAAAGTGCTCTTTGTAAAAAGATGATTTTCCAGTTGCTTGAATACCAATAAATAGTATGAGTTCCATTGAAGTTGCATTTATTTGAATTTAGACAGTCAAATTTAAACTTCTTTTTATATTTACAAATATGAAAATCATCCAAATAACCGATTTGCATCTAGATGATGGGACAGAAGATACCAGAGGTGTGGATGTACGTTCGAATTTTTCACGGATGATGGACAGTCTTCGAGAGGAGCAAATGGATCATTTGGTTGTAACAGGAGACTTATGTTTGAATGAGGGGCGGAAAGCTACCTATGAATGGATTAAAGAACATTTGGATCAATTAGACGTAGAATACTCTGTTATCTCAGGAAATCACGACGATAATGAGTTGATTAAAGAGGTGTTTAATCCAATTTCGATCGGAAAGGATAAAATTTATTATAGCCACCGGATGTTAACCGATCATTTATTCTTTTTAGATACATCTGATGGAGTGTTAGATCAGTACCAGATGGATTGGATGAATCAAATTTACGATCGGTCCATGGAGCGTTTAATCGTTTTTATGCATCACCCTCCAATAATTTGCGATGTTCCATTTATGGATTCCAGACACGGAATGAATAATCAGGAGGAGACGCAAGCATTTTTTGAACAGTTTGAGATACCAATATATGTTTTTTGTGGTCATTTTCATGTAGATAAGTATATAGCTCAATCTAATCTTCATGTGTTTGTAACGCCATCCAATTATTTTCAAATGGGACAAAAATTGGAATCATTTGAAAAGGATCATGATCATATAGGATATCGAAGAATTGAATTGGGCGCAAATGGACTTTTGCGAACCGACACGCATTATGTGTATTCAAACCGTCATTAAAAAACAGAAGCCATTTATATATATACTTAATGTAATTATAATTATTTAAACTAGAATGGCCAGGTAAATAAGAACCATGAAAAAATTAGTAGTACTAACAGGAGCAGGTATAAGTGCGGAAAGTGGAATCAAAACATTTCGTGATTCTGGTGGATTGTGGGAAGGGCATGATGTGATGGAGGTTGCATCACCTGAAGGATGGGAGGCCAATCAAGAATTAGTATTGGACTTTTATAATCAGCGACGTAAGAATGCAAGTGAAGTAAAACCCAATAAAGCTCATTATTTATTGGCAGAACTGGAATCGGAGTTTGATATTCAGATTATAACTCAAAACGTAGATAATTTACATGAACGGGCTGGCAGCACCAACGTACTGCATCTTCACGGCCAGCTATTTCAATCACGGAGTACGATTGATTCGAACTTAATATACGAAATGGACAGTTGGGAATTAAAGACGGGAGATCTATGTGAAAAGGGATCTCAATTGCGTCCTAATATTGTGTGGTTTGGAGAGTCTGTTCCAGCGATCGAGGAGGCGGCTAAAATAACCCAAGAAGCGGATGTATTTGTAGTCGTGGGGACATCGTTAGTTGTATATCCAGCGGCAGGACTCATTGACTTTGTAGATCCAAAGGCCCCTCGTTTTATTGTTGATCCAAGTAAGCCTCCGGTTTCTTCAGAAAACAATCTTACTTTTATTGAAGAAAAAGCAACAATTGGGATGCAGTTGTTAATTTCGAATCATTTGACAAAGTTAAAATCTTAGTGTTAGTTTTGTGGAGGGAAGAAGTTGACTTGATTTGACTTTAAGAAAGGAGTTAAAGGAGTTAAAGAAGTTAGAAGTTAGAAGTTAGAAGTTAGAATTCAGAATTTAGAATAGAGAAGAGAAGAATGGCTATCCTTCGAAATTTTGCTAAATAGGGAATAAGGAAGTTGAAATTGAGGAAGGGGATTTTTAGGAAATTTCGAAGGTTTGCGGGAGGAGAAGTTGATTTGACTTGACTTTAAGAAAGGAGTTAAAGGAGTTAGAGGAGTTAAAGAAGTTAGAAGTTAGAATTCAGAATTTAGAATAGAGAAGAGAAGAAGGGCTATCCTTCGAAATCTTGCTAAATAGGGAATAAGGAAGTTGAAAATTAAGGAAGGGGATTTTTAGGAAATTTCGAAGGTTTGCGGGGGGGTATGTTGACTTGACTTTAAGAAAGAAGTTAAAGGAGTTAGAGGAGTTAAAGAAGTTAGAAGTTAGAATTTAGAATTTAGAATAGAGAAGAGAAGAAGGGCTATCCTTCGAAATCTTGCTAAATAGGAAAGTTGAAATTGAGGAAGAAGGATTTTTAGGAAATTTCGAAGGTTTGCGGGAGGAATGAAACGTAACTTAGTAAGAAAGAAGAAAATCGATTAAGTAGTTTTAGAAAATCGATTAAACATTAAAATATAAATAACTAAAGTTCAAACGAAATAAATAAACTAGTAATAAATGAAACGATTAAAGACAATTTCAATCACTATTTTAAGCACTTGTGTGTTCGTATGTGCATTTAATCCAACAATGGGACATGGTGATGAGGAGGATGGACATACGCATGATACGGATAGTACTAAGGTAGAGACCAAGGTATCCGGATTTATTGATGCGTATTATGCCTATGATTTAACCAATCAAAGTTCGACCACCAGTAGATTACCATTTATCTATAATTTTAATCGAAATAATAGCCTATCGATCAACCTTGCTACACTTAAGTTAGAAGCAGAGAGCGATCAATTTCATGCTAACATTACAGGTCAGTTTGGAGATTATGTTACGGATAATGTAGGAGGAGAACCTACAGAATTGCGTAACCTATTTGAAGCATATGGAGGGTTTAAATGGGGACAAGTTTGGATTGACGCAGGTATTTTTGGATCCAATATTGGTTTTGAATCAGCTATTTCTACTGAAAACTTAACGCTTACCCGATCTATGGTTGCAGAAAATTCACCATACTATTTATCTGGTGTACGTGCTACGTATCAACCAAATGATAAATGGACATTCGTAGCTGTATTATCTAATGGTTGGCAGAATATGTTAGATGTGAATGGACATAAAGCATTTGGTACTCAAGTAACCTATGAACCAAGTGAGCACGTATTAATCAATCATAGTACCTTTATTGGTGATGAAAACTTGTCTGGATCAACTGATTGGAGAATCTTTAATGATGTTTATACCGTTTTAACATTTGGAAAAGTAACTGCTATTGGATGCGTAGATTATGGAATTCAAGGGAGTAGTTCTTGGCTTGGATTGGCTGGATTAATGCAATACAAAATGGGAGAGAAGACATCCCTAGGATTAAGAGGAGAATACTTTGATGATCCAGATGGAATTGTTTCTTCCTATGGTGCAACGGGTTTTTCTGGTTTCAATGTTACAGGAGCATCCATTAACTTTGATTGTCAAGCTACTAAAAATACAGTTTGGAGATTAGAAGGACGTACTTTTATGAGTCCAGACAATGTTTATTCTGATAATAACGGTAATGCCACCAACATGAATGTTGCTTTGATTACATCACTGGCATTTAAGTTTTAAGCCAGTAAATCAAAATTTCATGAATTACTAACCTCAGCTATTCCTTTTTTAAGTTAGCAGAGCAAACGAAATGAAATCTAAATCAGATTTAATAATCTGGTTTAGATTTTTGTTTTTAATGTATAATGTGCCTCCAATCAATTGGGGGGATGTAATGATTACTACGATTTAGAATTGAGTATTTGATCTCGTTCGTAAAGTACGATATGCCATGGAAATGTACGTTTATGATAGATGCGTTTGAAACCTTGCTTCTCAACTAATTTGAATACGCTTTCTGGATCGTGGATGTAGGTTCGAAAATCGTTGTTGAATAATAGTTTCAATACCAAATTGGCAACTTTCGCGAAAAAACGACCAAAAGGACCACCCCAAGGAAATGTTAATCCGTAGAAACGATGTGATTTGTCCGTACTTTCCATAATCAAACGCTGTGCATCGGGATAACAACAAATAACCTTGTCTAATACCACAATATCATGTGGACCGACTTGGTTGCATACATCTAAAAAATCAGCTGTGTGAGTTGTTATGGAAGAATTTGTTTGTTCTAAATAGAGTTCTGTGGCGACTTGTACAAAACCACTTGATGCATCTACTAAGGTGGTATTTAATGTTTTGGATTGGGATTTATTTAACTCGATTCCAATTGCACAAATTCCACCGCCAATATCCAGCAAGGAATTAAACGAATTATTTTTCGAATTTCGTTTAAGCTGTATTGCTGAAATAAGATGTTTGGTAACCCGATTAGGACCCTTTTTGAGGTAAGATTTTAGTTTCTTACGCGCACTTTTCAAATCAAACAATTGATTTGCGCCACAACAATGATTACAAGTCATATTCCGTATTAAAATGAAACGAGATCAAAAATCAATTAAATTAGGCTAATTTCTGCAATTCTTGTTGTAAACGTCTTGTGGGAAGACCCATTACATTGTAATAACAACCTTCAATTTTCGTAATCCCAATCATTCCGATCCATTCCTGAATGCCATAACTTCCTGCCTTATCGAAAGGTTTATAAGTATCTACATAATGCGTTATTTCTTGTTCGCTTAATTCTTTAAATTCGACAACCGTAATTTCATGAAATACTATTTGTGAATCTTTTGTTTTAATGACGACAGCCGAAATTACGTTATGCGTATTCCCAGAAAGTTGCTTAAGCATAGAAATAGCCGCATTCCGGTCACTAGGTTTTCCAAAGATTTGATTGTTTTGAGCTACTATTGTGTCTGCGGTGATCACGATACGATCATCTTCAATTTGAAAAACGTTTGCTTTCTTTAGCGCAATTTGTTCCACAGTATTGGCAGCTGAAAGCTGTTCACTAATGGATTCATCCACTTCACGTACATCTACGTCAAACGAGTATCCTAATTGAGTTAATAACTCTTTTCTACGAGGAGATTGAGAGCCGAGTATGATTGGACGGTTAAAACTGGAGGGAATGATCATTAATGGTGGATAGATAATAGATAGATAATAGATAGATAATAGGAAAGGAAAAAGAACCTTAAATATGAACAGAAAAAAGGAGAGGAGAGAAGAGTGTGCTGATTCTCACTTCTTTTGAAATTCCTTCCTTCCAATAAATTAGATAGAAGATTGTATAACAAAAAACAACCTGACTACTTTTAGCGGTCAGGTTGAATATTCAAAACAAGATCAATGTATATTA
Organism: Cytophagales bacterium; assembly: GCA_965277185.1. GTDB lineage: Bacteria > Bacteroidota > Bacteroidia > Cytophagales > JAHDFW01 > JAHDFW01. The sequence continues at coordinate 44,005 of CBDICC010000033.1, forward strand.
GTATAAATGAAAACGTCTTAATCGGATCTTTATTTATAATCTTAACAACGCGATGCACGTTGCATTGTAAGTTCTTTAATCTTCCAGTGTTTTCTTGATGTACCGAAACATAATCATTTCTACATCTTTGACAATACCATCTGCTTCCATAATGTCTTCCAAATCTTTAAGGATCATTTTTTTGTCCTCTTCCGTAAATGGATTGGCCTGATTATATTCTTTAATAAAATCATATATCTCAGAATCCGTATGTTGATTGTAAATTTTCAATACTTCCTTGAAAACCCGCTTTTTTTCATCATCAGAATAATCCAACTTAGAAAGTTTATCAAATATTTCCTCTATTTCAACATCGATCAGACTATAATCAGATTTCCCAATGCATACATAAAGATATACTAGGTAATGTAATTTTGTCCAAGATTCTACAGCTTCTTTCACAGTAAGTTTCATTTTAATTATATGTTTTCAATGGTCTTTTTGATGTAACGATACATGATTATTTCCACGCTTTTAATCACACCATCGGCAGCCATTATGTCCTCTAAGCCAGTTATGATTTTTCTCTTAACACTTTCTTCGGTACAGTAGGCCTTTACATTTTCATTGATAAAGGCTGTTTTTTCGTAATCCGTATGTTGCTTAAATTCTTTCAAAACCTCTGCAATCATTTTCTTGGAGTCTTCTCCATCTTTCAGTAGATTGTTTTGAAGCTTTTTTTCAATTTCTTCTATTTCATCATCGGTAATATTATAATCCGAATCTGCTATGCACAGATACAAGTAGATCATAAAATGATTAAAATCCCAATTGTTTATGATTTCGTTGTCCTGCATGATACAATGATATCATTTTTTTTTATTACAAACAAAAAACCCTACCAAAATTTAGCAGGGTTTTTTGATCATAATTTTATGATTTAAGATGACGTTGAATCATCTAATTTTAGCATTAAAGGATTTGCCTACATCATTCCAGGCATTCCTCCGCCCATACCACCCATTGGAGGCATTGCAGGTCCATCTTCTTCTATTTCATCAGAAATAACACATTCCGTAGTAAGCATCATCGATGCAATGGAAGCCGCATTTTCAATAGCACTTCGTGTTACCTTTGTTGGATCAACTACACCCGCTTTGATCATATCTTCAAATACCTCTGTTCGAGCATTGTAACCAAAGTCACCTTTACCTTCACGTACTTTCTGAACAATTACAGCTCCTTCACCATGTGCATTCGACACAATTTGACGAAGTGGTTCTTCAATTGCACGCTTAATGATTGCAATTCCAACGTTTTCGTCTTCGTTTGCTCCACCTTTAGGGTCTAATTTTTCACCAGCACGGATATAAGCAACTCCACCTCCAGGTATAATCCCTTCTTCTACAGCAGCTCTAGTTGCAGCTAATGCATCATCTACACGGTCTTTCTTTTCTTTCATTTCAACTTCAGTAGCTGCACCAACATAAAGTACGGCAACACCTCCAGCCAATTTAGCTAAACGTTCCTGTAGTTTTTCTTTGTCATAATCAGAAGTAGTTGAATCAATCTGTGCTTTGATTTGATTCGTTCTTCCTTTGATCGCATCAGTTTCTCCAGCTCCGTTTACAATTGTCGTATTATCTTTATCGATATCGATTTTTTCTGCTGTTCCCAACATATCAATCGTAGCATTTTCTAAAGTGTAACCGCTTTCTTCTGAAATCAATGTTCCACCAGTAAGGATAGCTAGATCTTCCAACATCGCTTTTCTTCGGTCTCCAAATCCAGGAGCTTTAACAGCAGCTACTTTCAATCCTCCTTTCAATCGGTTTACAACCAATGCAGTAAGGGCAGTACCTTCAATATCCTCTGCAATAATCAACAATGCACGTCCAGATTGAGCTACAGGCTCCAATACTGGAAGGATGTCATTCAAATTGGAGATTTTCTTGTCATGAATAAGAATGTATGGATTTTCCAATTCAGCAATCATCTTTTCCGTATCAGTTACGAAGTAAGGAGAAAGATAACCACGGTCAAACTGCATTCCTTCTACCGTTTTAACCTCGGTTTCAGTTCCTTTAGCCTCTTCTACAGTGATTACACCGTCGTTTCCAACAACTTTCATTGCTTCAGCGATTAATGTACCAATCGTATCGTCATTGTTAGCTGAGATAGAAGCAATTTGCTTGATTTTTTTATTATCTGATCCAACTTCTGTTGAGATTGCTTTCAACTCTTCTACGATCACTTTTACTGCTTTGTCGATCCCTCGTTTCAAATCCATTGGATTTGCTCCAGCAGCAACATTTTTAAGACCAGCACCAATAATAGATTGTGCCAATACGGTTGCAGTTGTTGTTCCATCACCTGCAATATCGTTGGTTTTAGAAGCAACTTCTTTTACCATTTGAGCACCCATGTTTTCAATAGGATCTTTTAGCTCAATTTCTTTTGCAACTGTAACACCATCTTTTGTTACGTGTGGAGCACCAAATTTTTTGTCAATAACGACGTTTCTTCCTTTAGGACCTAAGGTTACTTTTACTGCATCTGCCAACGCATCTACTCCTCTTTTTAATCCTTCCCGGGCTTCGGAATCAAAATGAATTAATTTTGCCATGTCTAATTTTCTATTTTTAGTTTTCTAAAATTTCTGTGTTTATTATTGATTTGATCTGATTAAAGAACAGCGTAAACGTCTGATTCTTTCATGATCATGTAATCCGTTCCTTCATAGTTCAATTCTGTTCCAGAATATTTACCATACAATACGGAATCACCAATTTTAACAGTCATAGGTTCATCCTTAGTACCAGGACCAGCAGCTACTACTTCCCCTTTTTGAGGCTTTTCTTTAGCCGTGTCTGGAATGATGATACCAGAAGCAGTTTTTTCTTCTGCAGCAGCAGGCAATATGATTACTCTGTCTGCCAATGGTTTGATGTTAAGTGCCATGTTGTTATAATTTATCTATTAGTATTTAGTTTTTATTAAGTTCCTTTTTTTCAATTCTGTTTCTTATCCTGCGGTGATCTATATTTGGAATAAATTGCTTGTGATTTCGTAATCAAAAAATAAACAATTTCTATAAAATGATCGTGTTCAGATATACATGTACGTCCAAAGGTCATTAATTATGCCAACCCTTAAATTTGTCAACTTCAATGCAAAAATGGCAGGATAAAAAAAAGAGGACGATTGTCCTCTTTCATTTTGTCATACTTTCTGTCACCAGGTCACGTTCGTTCCCTTTGTGATTTCAATTTGAATTCTTTTTGGAATATCTTATTGAGCAGTATCCGTAGTAGTCTTTTTAGCTGGAGCAGCTGTTCCACTTACTTCAGTCTTATCTTCCTCTTCTGCATCTGCAGCAGATGTAGTTCCAAGTTCTGATTTTGAAATTAATGCAATTGCAAAAATTGCAACGATCAATCCCCAAGTTAATTTCTCTAATAAATCACCAGTTCTCTTAACTCCGATTAACTGACTGGATGATGATCCTCCAAATTGGTCTGAAAGGCCTCCTCCCTTTGGATTCTGAGCCAAAACCACTACAATCAACAAAACTGCAGCCACCAAAATTAATATTACGTATATACTAAACATCTTCTTTTATAATTCTTCTTCTATTCGTTTATCTCTCTCAATTTTTTCGCAAAGTAAGCCTTTTTTTCAGGAAACTGCAAAATTAGTTTTTCAAATATGCCTTGAGCCTTTTTTATATTGCCCTGTGCAAGGTAAATATTAGCCATTGTTTCCGTAACCGGTCTACCAAACTTAGAACTCCTAGCTTTCGACAAATCTTCTGTTTCCTGTAGCTTAGGCAGATCTTTTAAGGAGCGGATCTTAGGATTTGTCTTCAAAAATCCATCTATTATTTCCTTTTGATCTATTTCAGAAATTGGAATGGTTTGCGGTGCAATTAATTCTTCATTTTGATCGGACTCCAGAACTTCGCTTGAATACAACGCTTCGCCAAATTTACTGTCATATATTCCAAATACAGTAGACAGCACGTCTGGTATTAAATTAGATTCAACTGATTCCGAACCTGATATCTTTTCTTCTATCGTTTCTTGGTTATCGGCAAGACGACTTGGAATTAGATTGTCCAATTTAATATTTGATAGCTCACTGAGGTAATCAAAGTTAGACTTTTGTTCGAATTCAGGTAAGTTAGTACCTGAACTAGTAGCTGGTTTTGAAATCGAAGTTTTTAGTTCTATTGGATTTTGATCCAAAGTGGATTCTTCGGTTTCATCGGTCTTTTGGAAAGAGGTTATATCTTCTAAATCTCCCTTTATTTTCTCTAGTTGATCAGATCTAAATGTTGTTAATTCATCAACTTCGTCGTCATTCCTCTCCGCTGGAATAACTTCAATGGTCGAATCAATTGATATTTCTTCTTTTTCAGCACGCTCTAAGTCCAGGTTTGTAGCTGGCGATGCTTCTAATAACGTTTCTTTTGATTCTGATTCTATTATATTCGTTTCAACCTTTACATCTGCAACTATAGTTTCTTTTATTGTAGGATTAATTGATGAATCCTTTTGAGAAATAGAAACCTTCTTATTGTCGTCAGTTGAAGGAGTCGGGAGCGCTTGTTTTTCCGCTTTTTCCTTTTCCTCTTGTAGTTTATATAACTGCCATGGTGAAAGATCTTTTGAGACCTCTGGAAGCTTTGATGGCGTCGCAGTCGAAGGAGTAATTATTGTTTTTAATTCTTCCAATGGTTGAGCTTCCTCAATGGACTCGTTATCAATTTGTTGAGGAGTTGAAACCTTATTGTCTTTTTGCGAAGTTTGCTCTTTAGGTGTTTCTAAGTTTGTTTTTTCAACTGTAGAACCTTTCTCAACGATTGATTCGTTGGTACTTTCTAATGATTTAGCAACTGTTTCTTCAATTGAGACTGAAGATTCTTTTTTATTCGATGGATCTGCTAATTTGGTTAACGGATCTGCAACGGTAACTTTTTCTGTTTTTAAAGATATTTTTGATTCGATCTCCTTTTCTACAATAGAAGTGTCAACTGGAGTTATTAATTCAGGTTGACTATGAATTAAGTTCCTTAGTACTTTTCGGCTCGAAGAGTGCATCGCAGCCTTCTTTAATTTATCCGAGGAAAGGGAACTTTGATTGTCCTGATGTGCCTTTGCAATAAACTGATGCCCAATTTGACAATAGGGGAAATTGTCCACCAATTCCTCTAGTGATTTTATATCAGTATCACTAATCGAATTGGGGCTTTTTATTAAGCCAATGAACGCAGATTTATTCAAATTACTCTCGTGTCAAACGTGATGTAAAATTAGAAATTTCTACCAATATCCGATCGTACTATTGAATATATTAACGACTAATTGATCAGAAATTTCGTCAATCAATTCAGGCTCAATACTATTGAAATCTTCGTCCGCCCCAAAAACCTTGAAGAAAGTAAATGTTTGACCTTTTAGATTGTTTGGATCTAATGGAAAAAGATGCCTTGTATATTCAACTTTAACCCCAATTTGAAGTTTAGCCGAAGAAGCTTGACTGTCGCTTGTAGCATTTACAGCAGGCAGAGTATAAGATGTGATTGTACACTTTAAATCAATGTCGGCATCTACTTCCACCAATTCCAATTTGGTGTTTTGTAAGTAATAATCTTTTGCCTTCTCAGTAAATACGACTTGAATATCTGAAGTACCTAGACCAGTAGTGTTTTCGAATTGAGTGATATTGATGGTTTTTTCAGAAGGATCTAGACCAGCGGTTCCGGTTTTTAGACTGAGCGTACAACCAAACATGAATGTTGTAAAGGCTATTATACCGGCAACATGACTTGCAACGCGTAGGGGAGTATTTGTCTTAAAGAGGTTAATCAATGTCGTATTCCTTTAATTTTCGATATAAGGTTCGTTCGGAAATACCCAGATCTTTTGCAGCATACTTTCGTTTGTTTTTATGTTTTTCCAATGCGCGAATAATCATATTTTTTTCCATGTCTTCAAGCGATAGATTTTCTTCAACCTCCACATGTTCATGAATTTCTTCTTCATTATAGGGCTCTTCCTTTTTTGTATTTATTACAAACGTTTGATTTGTATCTGTGGTATTGTAAGCAGCAATTTCTTCTTCAACTAAATTGGGCTGAGCCTTTTCATGTGTTTGAATATCATTGAATAGCTGATTGTATTTTTGAATTGCCTGTGTTCCACCAGTAGCGTCATCTGGATTACTTAATGACTCAAAAACGACCTTTTTTAACTCGTTAAGGTCATTTTTCATCTCAAACAAAAACTTGTATAAAATATCTCGTTCCGAAAATTTACTCTGCTCTTCCTTAGCTGTCGATGAAAGCATGGGAAGGTTCGAAGTTTGGCGTTTAGGGAGATAAGTCATTAGCGTATTTGCATCTAACTCTCTATTGGTTTCCAGAATTGAAATTCGTTCTGTAATATTCTTCAATTCTCGAATGTTTCCTGGAAAACGATATTTTTGAAGCATTACAATCCCTTCAGGACCCAATGTGATTGGTTTTACACGATATTGTTCTGAAAAATCAGCTGAAAATTTACGAAACAATAAGTATACATCATCTCCACGATCCCTCAATGGAGGAATAGCAATAGGGACGGTACTTAATCTGTAGTACAAATCTTCTCTGAATTTACCTTTCATCGAAAGATCAAACAGATCTTTATTGGTTGCTGCAACTACCCGAACATCAGTTTTTTGTACTTTGGAAGAACCTACTTTGATGAATTCCTTGTTTTCCAATACGCGAAGTAACCTAGATTGGGTTTCCAACGGTAATTCACCAATTTCATCTAGAAAGATGGTTCCTTTGTCGACTGTTTCAAAGTATCCTTTACGTGTTTCATGTGCACCGGTAAAAGAACCTTTTTCGTGCCCAAAAAGTTCTGAATCAATCGTTCCAGAGGGAATTGCACCACAGTTTACCGCAATAAACTTTCCATGCTTCCGCTTGCTAAGATCATGAATGATTTTTGAAAACGATTCCTTACCACTTCCGCTTTCACCATTGATGAGCACGGTCATATCGGTAGGAGCTACTTGCATCGCTACTTCTATGGCATGATTTAGTAACGGGGAATTACCAATAATTCCAAATCGTTGTTTTATTGTTTGTTTGTCAAATGTTCTTTCCATATTATTTTTCGCCTCGGAAGCGCTTTCTTAAAACCAATACCGCACCTGCAATAAGAGGGGTAAGTGAAAAGAAGATAACTTCAACTGAAATCTGATTTTTTACAATGGCTTCAAGTAAATTGTCTAATTTAATACCGCTAAGCAGCATTAATGCTGCAAATATTATGATCTCTAGGGTATTTAATTTAAAAATGGTCTTCATGTTATACTACAATTAATGGCGTAAAGGTTGTTTTGTATTAAATTAAATAGTTAATCCGTAACAGCCTCACCAAATAGTGTAGCTTTAGTGCAATCATTTACATAGACGTTTACATACTCCCCGATATTGTAATTTTCTTTGGGAAAAATAATTACTTTGTTCTGACTGTTTCTTCCTTTCAATTTTGAATCGTCTTTCTTTGAGTATCCATCTATTAAAACTTCATGGACTTTATTAAGATCTCTTAGGTTTCGTTCTTTTGACAATTCGGACTGTAAATCAATGATTTCAGCCAATCTTCGCTTCTTTACTTCCAATGGGATATCATCTTCATACTTCTTATGTGCTAATGTTCCTGGTCGTTCCGAATAGAAGAACATGTAAGAGAAGTCAAATTTTACAAATTTCATGATACTCAATGTATCTTTATGTTCTTCCTCTGTTTCACTACAAAACCCTGAAATCATATCTGAGGAAATGGCACAATCTTCTCCTAGAATGGCTCGAATCCGATCCACTTTGGAGATATACCATTCTCGGTCATAAGTTCGGTTCATTAATTCCAACACTCTTGAATTACCACTTTGAACGGGTAAATGGATGTATTTACAAATGTTGTCGTATTTCTTAATTGTATACAAAACATCATCCGTAATGTCCTTGGGATGAGAAGTAGAAAAGCGGATTCGTAGCGTAGGGGAGACCTGAGCCACCATTTCCAATAAATGAGAGAAGTTGACCGAAGCTTCTTGTTCTTCTTTTGTTAACTTCTTAAATTCCTTTTTGGGACCACCTCCATACCATAAGTATGAATCTACATTTTGACCTAATAATGTAACTTCTTTGTATCCTTTAGAAACTAAATCTTTCGCTTCATCCACAATGGATTCAGGATTTCTACTTCGTTCACGGCCTCTTGTAAATGGTACTACGCAGAAGGAACACATATTATCACAACCACGTGTGATTGAAATAAAAGCAGATATTCCATTGGAATTTAGTCGTACAGGAGTAATGTCTCCGTATGTTTCTTCCAATGAAAGTAGTACATTTACTGCTTTGTGGTCATCATCTGTTTCTTTTACTAAATCAGGAAGCGAACGGTATGCATCAGGGCCTACGACCATGTCCACCATTTTTTCTTCCTCTAGTAAATTTTCTTTCAATCGTTCCGCCATGCAACCAAGCACACCGATTTTCATGTTTTTGTTGCGTTTTTTACTGGATTTGATTTGACTCAAACGGGTTCGAATGGTTTGTTCGGCCTTTTCTCTAATTGAGCAGGTATTTAGAAATATTAAATCCGCTTCATCAATTTCAGAAGTAGTATCAAATCCCTCCTTAGCAAGAATAGACGTTACAATCTCGCTATCCGAAAAATTCATTGCACAACCGTAACTTTCGATGTACAGTTTCTTCGATTTTCCGGTATTTATATCTTTTGTTGTACTGAATTCTTGTTCTTGCCGTGTATTGCCTACCGGCTGAATGAAGTCAATATCTTTAATTAATTCTCCCATATTATTGAATTGGACTGCAAAGATAATGAAAAACTCCTTTTTTATGACATATTGACAGGTTATTGTTTTATATTAGTCCGTCATATAACTATTTCTTATGGAAGAAAGTTCCTTCAATATTCTGGTGAAACAGCGAAAAATGCTTAGAAGCCTTCTTTTTGCTCAATTGTTTGCGTTGGTTTTAGCGATTGGAACAATCTTATTTTTCGCTGGAGTTGGAGTTTCACTTGGTGCATCACATAAATTTTGTAGATCCTATCAATGGCTTATTTCAGTTTCGGTATTGCTCTATATGCTTACCCAAGTTTTATCCTTGGTGTTTGGGCTATTGGCAGTAACAAAAAATCCATTGTTGCGTTCTGGCGAACAATTAAAATGGGTATTGATACAAGTCTTTTTAGGAGCGATAGGGAATATTCTATATTACAGAAAAGTAGATAGGCTTGTCAATAATTAAGAAGTGCATGTGATCAATTGAAGGAAGGGATGTGTATACTTAGAATTTTCTTTTGAAGAACTCTGTTTACTTTTTGAACATCACCTGATGATACAAATCAAGCAAGATTCCATCTTTTAATCCTACATCAGGAACTCGTATTTCTTCCACACCGCTCCAAGCCATTACCGAGATGTAAATATTAGCTGCTGGAATAATTACTTCCGCTCGATCGGGATTCAACATTAATGTTTCAATTCGTTCGTGCAGGGTATGGTTTTCTAATTTTTCTTTGGTTTTCTTTAAATCGTCAATATGGATGGGTTCGTTGGTACCGTAATAACTGATTTTTTGTAATTTCCGGATATTACCTCCTGTTCCAATACTGAATGCGATGTTATTATCATTTACTTTATTCGCAATCCACTTATTCATTCGCTCAAATTCCTTACGGGATTCAGGAATATCCATATATCGTACCGTACCGACTTGGAATGATTCAAAATGGGCTTTTTTGCCACCTAAATAAATGTTTATTTCAGTACTTCCACCACCAACGTCAACATGGATCACATTCTCCTTTTCAGGCAGAACACTTTCAATGACAGAAGCGATTAACTTAGCTTCCTTTTGTCCATCGATGATATCAATTTGTAATCCGTCTTTTTCAAAAATGCGATCCGCTATTTCTTGTCCATTAATGGCATCACGCATTGCTGAAGTAGCGCAAGCATAGTAGTGATCGACTTTAAAGAGACTCATGGTGTCATTTACCAAACGAATCCACTCCCGAAACTCACGGTATTTATATTTGGTGATTTCTCCATTCTTAAACACATCTTTTCCAAGACGTAATGGATAACGCATATAATGCACTTTTTTAAAACGGACTTTATTTCCGTTACTTACTACACGAGTAATGTAGAGGCGGGTGGCATTGGAACCAATATCTATTGCAGCTAGTATCATGGACTACCAGAGAAAATTGAACTGATGACAAATATAATACCTTTCTTATTTTGCCAATAAATTTTGTGTTGAAAAAAAAAATATTTCTCAATTGCTACAAATTAGGTAGCCAGCATACGGTTTGTATCGAAAAGTTTTTTTTCGTGTTTGAATTTATTTACCTGGTTGATTCGAATTTTAAGAATGTTACTTTACCCTTGATTATATGTAATGCAGGTATATTTACATGTATAAGTAGCAGCGAATCCCCTCAATAGAGTAGATTTTTGGCGGTTTATTTGTTTTTAATAAAAACACCTGACATATTTGTAGTGCTTATCAAGAAAGGTGGAGGGAACGGCCCTATGAAACCTTAGCAACCATCCTGATTAAATAGGACAGGTGCTAAATCCGCTCGAAAGGAAACATTTTTCGAGAAAGATAAAGGAAGCCATTTTCTGGCGAACCAAATCTGCACATTTCTTGATAAGTTGTAAGTGAATTAAGGTAACCCCCTTAATGCAAGTGTTTTATGTGGCTTTTATAAGCTGCGTCAGCAGTCAATGTCTTGAGGGGATAAATTCAAATGTGAAGGATTATGAGTAAAAAGAGTCAGATTGAAGATATACTGAAACAACGAATTTTGATTCTGGATGGTGCCATGGGTACGATGATACAGCGTCATACGTTGGAAGAAGAGGATTTTCGAGGTGAAGTTTATAAGGATCATCCTTGTACAGTAAAAGGGAACAATGATATGTTGTCTATTACACAACCTGAAATTATTAAAGAAATTCATCGGAAATACTTTCTTGCTGGGGCTGATATTGTGGAAACCAATACATTTAGCTCCACTTCGATTGCTAT
>CBDICC010000034.1:0-491366 GCA_965277185.1 Cytophagales bacterium
TAAGGAATTCAACATTCCGCAGTTCAGTTTCCTGATGCTTTCAGTACCCCAAATCGTTTTTCGCCAATTTTCGAAGCCAAACGAATCATTAAATGGAGGCTTCGCTTGCTCGTCTGCATCCACCAATTCTCCGGTCTGCTGATCCCTGAAATATGGATATACAATTAAACTCAAGCTAGTTCTATTCTACTATTTTGTAGCCTCTGACACGACAACCCAATTGATCAACGGAGAGGGATAATATTGCACGCTCATCTGATTCAGAAAAGCCGTTTGATTGGCCAAACGCGCCTTATAATCATCCCAATTCCGATTTTCTGGAATTGTCCAACCTAATTCTGCATACCCTATGATCCTTGGAAATGCAAGGTACTCTAATTCATCTATATTGCTTATCGTCTCCGACCATAATGGTGCTTCTATTCCCAACACATGTTTTTGGTCCAGATAATACGTCTCGGGACTCCAATTGTATGCCGTATCGGTTGGAACATAGGCGGCCCAATGCAATCCATGTTTAGATGTTGAATCGTATTGCATGTCCAAATACGCCTTTTTCGCTGGAGACAATATTACTTTCATCCCTTTTGAAGCCGCCGTAAGGGCATTATCCTGATGATTCCATGCTTGTGCTACTGAATTTGAATCTATATCTGCATTTGCCACTTCATCCCATCCTATTAACTGCTTATCATACTTTCGAACAATTTTATCTACTCGATTTATAAAATACAAATAGTCCTCTTTCTCCGTAACATGACTTTCGTCTCCGCCAATATGAAAATAAGGACCGGGCGTTAAACTTGCTATTTCTCGAATTACGCTATCTAGAAATGCATATACCGTATCTTTTCTAGTATCAAATGTGCTAAAACCTACTCGAGTCCCTTCGTACAGTTTCAACTTCTTCCCATTTCCATTCAGAATTGGATACGAAACAGAAGCAGCGTTGGTATGGCCAGGCATATCAATTTCCGGAATAACCATCATGTGCCGTGCGGCCGCATATTCCACTATTTCAGTATAATCTTCCTGTGTAAAGAAACCTCCAGATTCTCCCCCTACTTCCGTACTCCCCCCTATTTCGGTAAGTTTAGGCCAAGATTTGATTTCAATACGCCAACCTTGATCATCACTCAAATGCAAATGCAACACGTTGATTTTGTAATAGCTTAGCACATCGATATACTTCTTAATGTCTTCCACACTAAAAAAATGACGGGCCACATCCAGCATAGTTCCTCTATGGGCAAATTGGGGTGCATCAAAAACAGAACCCGATGGGATAACCCATATTGCATTGTCTGCTAAAGTATCATTACTCTCAAAAGGGATCAATTGACGCAACGTTTGAATTCCTCGAAAAGCTCCAACTTCCGTATTGGAATTGACAAAAATAGTGTCCTTGGCAATGACCAACTCATACGATTCCGGATCTTCAAACATAGAAGTATCGGTATGATTAATCCAAATTACAGATTCGATTGCATCCGAAGTATCCACATTTACAGGAATAGAAAGCTTCGTTTTTAAATTAATCTTTTCTGCCAGGTAATTGGCTACATCGCTATAGTGTTTCTTCTTTCCAGAAGTTTTAATAACTGTAAATTTATCCAACGCAAATCCTTTGTAAGTAGCAGTGGTTTTTAAGGGCAATGGAATAAAATTACTAATATCCAGATTCGTTTTTGGGAACTGAATTACTCGTTTCTTTTTGATTGGAGGAGCCGGTTTGCACGACATTATCGTAATTGAAACCAACATGATTAACAAATAACCGAACGATGAAGATTTACGCATTTTGAGCATTTAACTTTAGATTATCTTATATATCCCATGGAATTCATGGCTTTCTAATTGCATTTAATAAAACAAAGATAAGGTAAGATCTGAAATATTACGTTCTTATTTCTGGAACACAAAGTACCTCCTAACCTCGAAAAAATAAGATCCCATTTCTCCTAACTGGATGTAAAAAAACCTAATATTAAATTGATGTTTTCTGAACGATACTTAAATTGCTTTCAACCTAACTCAACAAGAACCGAAATAAAATGATCAACATAAACGGATGGATTTGTATTCGGGAATCCTATAATGACGAAATGAACGATCAACCGAAATTGATTGCTCTTATTAAATCAATTGAATCGAAAATAGCAGAAGAACTAAATTATGACAATGAACATTATAATCTAAAAAGTGTTAACGGAGAATTCTATTTAAGCATCACCATTGCGCACAATCATCGATCTCAACATCCTTTTGAGTTCTTACAATGGATTGCTACAAACTCGATAGGATCATACGGAATTGTATATGTACAAGACGATGAAGATTACCTCCGTGGAAATGAAAATAAATTTAAAGTCTGGCGAATGAAAAAAGGAATGCTAGATGAACTAAATGACCCATTTCTTTCTCCCGTTATTCCTGAAATAGAAGAATGAAAATTTGTATTCACAAAGACCTTGTATAAAAAACATTTCCAAGCATGAAAATCATACAGAATATAGCATTCGTCGTCGTTCTAATCATACTGTTTAACGACATAACTATCGCTCAACCAAAATTTCGAAAAAAGAATACACAAGATTATATCCAATTTAAACCTCGAATCGAAACAGGTACTACGTTAATTTATGAACTTAAAAGATATCGTGTTTCCCCCTTAACTAAATCCACCAGAAAGATCGATTCCAACAGGTTCCAAATGGAACTAAAAATCATATCTATTTCGAATTCGGCATTGAATTTTACAGCTCAACTTGACGAAATTCAAGATACGATGATGAATGCTATTATTAACGGATTAAAAGCCCAGATTCTATTTGACTATAAAAATCAGGATTTTGAAATTAAAAATGAAAAAGAACTAACCGACATCATAAAAAAACGAATTACGAAAATAAAAGAGAATCAACCGCTTGATGCTATATCTGTTCAAACGTTAAACATGCTTACCAAGCTGGCTGAATCCAGCGGCTTTTTAAAAAAAACTTTTAATGAAGTAAGGGAAGTAATCCGCCATTATCATATACTTTATCCATTTAATAAATTTGTTATGGATTCCAATCAATTAGAAAACATGTTTGATGATGGAACTTTTAATTTCCGTAAAGAAGCCGTCTTCGAACTTAGACAAAATTATCTTTATCAATCCCGAAATAACATTGTTTCAAAAGCTAAAATGGATACTTTAATATCAAACAATCCATCAATGGACAGAGAAAAAAACCTCCCCTACTTATCAATGCTCGCCGATTGTTCATTCGCCCCAGGAGCTACTTATAATTTTATGGACATTAGGTTCCACAAGGAAACTGGCGTACTTCAATCCTTTATATATGAAGAACAAGCATCCTGGTCTGACCAGTATAATCAATCAAAAAAAGTCTATACACTTATTAAACAATTTTAAGTAATTAACCCACCAACAATCTCTCCGATGAAAAATCTTGAAATCATCCATTTATTAATGGAATCCACTTTTATAGATGAAGATGATGCGCAATATCAACTTCAATTTCAAGAGCCATTAGCTGATGCTGAAATCGAGAAGTTAAAACTTCGCTTCCCAAATAACCATATTGATCCAGAGATCATTGAAATACTTAGAAAAACCAGAGGCTGGGATGGATTTGGTCCAGAAATGGTCTATTTTGACTCAATTACTGAATTTGGGTTTACGGAATTAGCTCCCCAATCACTCACCCTTGGACACGACGGCGCTGGCAACTTTTTGATTCTAGATATTCACAATGATGGAAGTTTAGGTAAAGTTTTCTTTGCTTGCCATGATCCAGCCGTTTTGGTTGTTCATTCGCAAAACTTAAATGAATATCTTCATCATCTTTTGGAATTCTATCAAAATCCGATCACATGCCATTTCAATGAAGTTCAAACTGAAACGGTCACGGCAATCTGGGAAAAACCAAATCTTGGATCTTCCAAAGATGCCTTTCTTACTGAAAATCCAACATTTAGAGATTATTTAAATCAATTTGAAGGAAACGAATGCACAATTGCCGACTTAAGAGATGGAAAGAACAAAGATGGATTTGCATGGGGTAAATTTGGTCCGAATCAGCTTACCGACCGACATCCTACCGAATTAATCTGGGTGATTAAGAATAAAAAGAAAGGATTTCTTTCCAGTTTATTTGGCTAACTATTTTAACAAAATAAAAAACAACCATTTCCTTAAAGCAGCGGCCCGTTATTAACTCTTTTATAACACATACCACTCCTATTTATCTAGCTGGTTATTAAACTCCTACAACGAGCATATAGGTCATCAACTCAATTTCGAAAAAGTACATTCATTCAAAAAAATAATTTTGAATCGAAAAAAAGCACATTAAAGCATCAATTAGGGCACATTACATCTGATTTTACCTTATAAAATTGCTAACTTGGCAACTTGGAAAAACTACGTCTCCTATTTCTCATTCTACTACTTCCTTTTTTCGGACAAGTGAGTTTTGCTGATTCAAGACCTAAACTTGATTCTTTATGGCAAATTTGGGAAGATGACGCCCAGCTCGATTCCGTACGCCTCAAGGCAATTAATAAATTCATTTGGAAAGGCCTCCTTTTTTCTCAACCGGATAGCGCCTTGCGATTGGCACAGCTTCAATATGATTTTGCAAAAAATGCAAATATTGAATCAGCGATGGCCGCAGCCATAAATAATCAAGGAATTGCTTATTCAATAAAAGGGGAAAATGAAGAATCAATTTATTATTTCAATAAAGGTCTGGAATTAGCCACAAAACTTGGAAACTCTAAATCAATAGCCCGATTGTTGAATAATTTAGGTGGACTTCATCGGAAGCAAGGTGATTTACCTACCTCCATTGATTACTTCAATCAATGTTTAAAACTGTACAGAAAATTAGAAGATAAGCCCGGACAAGCTTTATGCATTTCCAACATTGGAGACATTTATTCTATTCAAGAATACTATGATAAATCTCTGGAATGTTATATTGAATCCTTGCAATTATTGAACAAACATGAGGATCAAGAAGAGGTCGCAACCGTGTACAGTAAGATTGGAAATTTATATACGCATCAAAATCTTTGGGATAAAGCACTTGAGCATCTCAATATGGCGTACGAAATTAGATTAAGATCTGATAACCAATACGAATACGCGGACTTATTATCCCGAATTGGTGTCGTGTATTATGGTAAAAAGGAATATCAAAAAGCCTTGAATTATCAATTTAAAAGCATGAAAATTCAAAAAGAATTGGACTTTCATGAGGACTTGGCTTTTACACAATTAGAAATTGGTAGACTATATCTTCAATTTAACAAACTCGATAGTGCGATCTTTTATACTGAAAAAGCATTTGATGACTCAAAAATCAGGAAAAGCACTGAATTAACGGTAGAATCTTCTGAATTACTATATCAATGTTTCAAGGCTTCGGGAGATAAAAGTCGAGCACTAGAAATGCTTGAAATTTATTTGGACGCCAAGGTGAAAACGGACAATGATAAAAATGAAAAGGCAATTCTTCAGTTTAAGTATCAATCGGAATATGAAAAATTAGCGCTGGCGGAAAAAATGAAAAATGAAAAATTGCAAAGGGAAAGGGAATTTAACATCCAGCAGGAAAGGTTTCTTTTAGGAGGCATAGCGCTAGTAATTACCATTGTGATTGGGGTAATTTTAAGAGTCCGATATCTGACTAATGTCAATGAAAGAAAAGAACTTGTGTATCAAATAGAAATTCTAAAAGAAAGGGGTGTTTCAAACTTTGTGGCCACAAACCAAGAACGAACAGAAATGGCCTTAAATCGGTCTAAATTGGACGCAGCAATTGATGGAAGTCTGAATGCTTCTGATTGGAAAATATTGAATGTCCTTTTCAAAGAACCTTTAATTACAAATAAAGAAATTGCGAATCAAGTGTCATTAAGCCTAGAAGGGACCAGTTCTGCCCTCAGAAAAATGTATAAAATGTTTAATATTTCACCTACGAAAAATAAGAAGCTTGCACTTATTACTGAGGCAACGCGAATTTCATCAAAACAACCATAACCTACTCTTCGCGATATTCCCATTCTCATCTGGTGAAGTCAACGCGTAATCATTATTATTTTTTCTTCAATTGAAATTCTTCAATGTCCTTTTTTAGTGTAGTGTAGTTTCAGTCCTCTGGATCCTGAAACTTGACGAGAAAGAAAGAAAAATCAATAAATATAACCGACCGGTCAGATATTATTGTACCTTTGTGTTATGGGTGGAGTAAACAAGCGTGATCATTTAATCAAAACTGGACAAGAGTTGATCTGGTCGAAGGGATACGATTTGTGCAGTATAAAAGACATCACCAATGCTTCTGGTTTGCCAAAAGGCTCATTTTATCACTACTTTGAAAGCAAAGAAAAGTTTGCTATTGAAGCCATGAAGGATTTCATCGATACGAATCCTGAGAAACTACTCGACAAGAAACCGAACATCTCTTCATTTGAAAAATTAATCGATCGAAGAATTAAAGCAATTATTAAAATTCAATTCGCAAGAGAGTGTTATATGAGCGTAATGTGTCATGCCTATTCAGAGCAGGAAGATGCGTTTCGTTTGAGCGTGTTGGATTCCATCGAGGAAAGCAACGCTTCCATGAGGAAACTATTAAAAGGTCTTAAAAAGAATGATCTAATTCGAGACGATCTTAACATAAACGATTTAGAAGAATTTATTGATTTTACTTGGCGCGGGGCGCGGTTAAAAGCTCGAATGTTACAGTCCGAAAAACCTCTTTTAATATTCAAAGATTACCTCATTAAGTTCATTTCTAAGCAATAAAAAAATTTCACTAAAATATATCCGACCGGTCAAATATTAATAAATATATTATGAAAACACACAAAAACTATCTGTTAATCCTATTCATCATGGTTTCTTTCACTTCCTTCTCACAAACCCTCTCTGCCGCATTTCCATTTGAATCCAAATATGTTCAAGTCGATGGACACAACATCCACTATATAGACGAAGGAAAAGGTGATCCTATTTTATTTTTGCACGGCGTCCCAATGTCCTCTTATGCTTGGAGAACTGTAATTCCTCATTTATCAGATTCAGCCAGATGCATTGCGCTAGATTTTATGGGTTTCGGAAAGTCAGATAAACCAATAATCAATTACAACTATGATGATCAATATCGTTATCTCAAATCATTAATTGATTCATTACAACTCACTAATGTCACACTTGTAATGACGGATATCGGTGGAATTATTGGGCAAAAGTATGCCCGACTCCATCCCGAAAATATAAAAGGAATGGTATTTATGGAAACTCCCCTTTCCGATGCCAGAACCTTTCACAAAAATGGAGGTATGATGCAACATATGCTATTTTGGATGGGAGGCAAGGACAAATTAGGGTATCGGATGTTTGTTAAAAAAAACATGTTCATAAAAATGATGCCTATGCTCATTAAAAGGAAACTCTCAAAACAAGAAAAAGCTTATTATGCCCAACCCTATGAAACAGAACAATCCAGAATTCCGATGTATAATTTGATCAATGCGTTTCCTAAAAAAGGAAAGAATCCTACCAAGGGAGACATGGCCGATTATCTGAACTCCAACGGAGCTTGGTTAACTACCTCTACCCATCCCAAACTTCTTTTAACCGTAAAACCGGGGATGTTAGTAAACAAAAAAGTAATTAAGTGGACGAATTCAAATTTAACCAACATACAAATAGATCATTTAGGCAAAGCAAAACATCTTATGGAAGAAGATTTACCACATGAAATTGGCGAATCCATACGAAAATGGTACTTTTCATTAAAAAAAATCCATTCCAGCAACGCATAAGAGCATTATGATATCTACCAATTTTAACAAGTAGTCTTCGCTATTATAGCTATTCCTTGAGTGATTTTTATATTAGGCATAAACATATTAGGTTTACTGATCCGATTGTACCAATAATGGCTTTAAATGCATCAAGACTATGAAATAATACTTTCAAGTAGACAAAACATCAAAAAAATGGTGTAAGAACTGCCTTTTCTTTCAGATGCTCCATATAAGTATTGTGCTGGAATTACGGATGAACTAGCTGTGATCCCAATAACGGACCATTTTATCGATGCGTTTTACAAATTGTATCCAGATCCAAAAGAGTACGAAGAACTAAGAAACACTAAGCATTTTGATTTTGATTTTCTTTTTACGTATTCGGATGTACCCATTGTCTTGTATCAAATTCAATACAACGCTCGACATGGAGGTGGTGAAGAAGCTTGGCTATTTAAAGACAACCAATTAGTAAAGGAGTACAACGGCGAATCCAATGATTTAATGGACACTATTCTAATCGAATCTGGCTTAATCATTGGAGAAATTGAAGGGGTTCAATTGGACCAAACATTAAAGTCAATTTTATCAATTTTCTTTACTCGAAGACCCGACGATTTCATTAGCTCCCATGGTTTTTTAAATGAGGAAGATTTCTTATTGTATATGAATCCTCCTCTATTAGACAGGGAAAAAATCATTCCTATTGTCACCTCATTCCTTGAAGCAAAGAAGACAAAGGTATCTGTTTTAAAAAGTGTATATGCAGAGAGGTTACGCTCGATCGGGATAAAAGCAAGTAAGACCAATCATATCATGGACTATATGTTTGACGAATTCCTCTATGAATCGGAGCTTCGACTCCATATAAAAAAGTCTAAACAGAAAATAGTTTTTGGTCTGATTTGCATCATTCCTCTTATCATATCTCTGGTTCAATGGATGCTCCCTGAACTCCTCTTTAGATCAACAACAATATATTATTTTATGTATGGATATCACTTTGCAACAGGTATCATGGTGTTAGGAGTGGTTATGGGTATTGGAGGTATAATCAATTTTCACAGAAATAATGACAAGTTAAAAATATGGAAAGCATCAAGGGAGGATAAATGGAAAAGTTGGTGCTAGCTTCAACAATACCAGTTTATTCTCACCTCTAAATCTTGAATAAAAATCGTTTTAAAGTAGTTTTGATTTCCCCACAAAACGGCATCGAACCTACATCCCAATTATCGTATAACCAGTATTTTTAAATAAAAAAAGCCAACCGCCCATTGGTATGGACAGTTGGCTTTTCAATATTGTATGTGAGTTTTAGTTCCTTACTTAATGTTTCACGATACGTTGATTAATTTTCCCATCAATCGAACGGATAAAGTAAACACCTGATTCCATTTGCGTAAAATTGATTTGTGCAGAGCCATTCAACTTAACTGTTTTGATCAAACGTCCTTGCGCATTGTATAAACTTAATGTCTCAAACGAACCTTTATTGTTTTCGATGAATAACACGTCCTTCGTTGGATTTGGATAAAACCTCACTAATGCAGCCGTTTCCTCAGTGATTCCTGTAATATCAATTCCATTACCTGTTACAGCTACCCAGTCCGTTCCACCATCCAATGTAGCATTACTTGCTACTACTACATCACCAGCATACGTTTGAATCATAGTCGGCGTGAACGTTACGTTAAAAGTAGTAGATGCGCCACCGGCCAGATTAGCGGTAGTTCCATCTATTGTGTATCCCGTTGGTAGCGTAATATTACTTACATCCAAAGCTGCA
This sequence comes from Cytophagales bacterium, assembly GCA_965277185.1. Classification (GTDB taxonomy): domain Bacteria; phylum Bacteroidota; class Bacteroidia; order Cytophagales; family JAHDFW01; genus JAHDFW01. The sequence continues at coordinate 9,620 of CBDICC010000034.1, forward strand.
TTTCCACCGTTGCTCACAGTTAATACTTGTGTTTTCGTATTTCCGATACCTACATCACCAAAATTAGCCACATCAATACTTGTTAAGATTTGAGATGCTGCACTTACCACATAAATTGAGTCTGTAGTTACGGTGATCCCACTATTCGACATGATCACATAATATGCTCCTGTATCCGCTGCTGTAAAATTGAATATTCCTGTAGAATTAGAACTTACGGTAGCTCCAGTATTATCATACAAAGTAAAGACACTTGCCACTGCCGTACCATTCACGTCAATCGTATCGTGACCACTATAATCAATCGAATCCGTAGAAAGAATCGTACCTCCATCTACCTGCTGACCTGAGGCGTTAGAAGTAGCGCGTCCAGGGGTCAAATTATTGTATTCAATATCCACAGCATTAGTTAATTGCAACCGATTGTTCCATGCGTAAACACGCTGTAAATTAACCAAACTTGAGTCCGAAGCCCCAAGAATCTCAGAGAAATTATTTCCTGGAGCTCCTACTTTATACAATGAATCATACACTGACAGATCCAATACACCTGCCATATTATGAAACCCTATTCCAAGTACGCGCAAATTGGTATTTTGCTCTAGTTGGGCAGGATAGAGGGTTAATCCCTTTCTAGTACTACCATCTGAACCAATTGCTATTTTCATTAACGTGGTTACATTACTCATGCTTAATGAGTTTAGCGTATCTGATCTTTTCGCACTTAACTTCAAAATAGAAGTACAATTATCAATATTAATGCTTTCTAAACTATCTACATTCCAACTAGCTTTCAATCGAAGTAAGCTTGTACAACCAGAAGCATTCACACTTCGAAAAGAACTTATTCCTCCGCCGCTGAGCGATGAATATCTATTCCGACCGCATTTCAATTGTAATAAAGAGGTCAATCCAGAGGCATCTACATCTCTAATATTCGTGTTTCCTAAGAAGAGAAATTCTAATTTGGTCAAACCGCTAACGTCCGCATCCGTCACTTCATCGTTTGAATTCAACACAATTTTTGTAATTTCACTAAACGCGGTTAAATCAAGCGCTCCCGTTAAATTTGTAGTTGCACCAGTTACTGTCCAAGCCGCAATTGCGTTTCCTGCATTTGTTGGATAATTTATTCCTCCTGGAACATCATTACAGCTGGACCCATCTCCACTACCACTTCCACCATTTGTGCCGGCTTCAGATAAGTTCAATTCAACTACTCTGTAAGGAGTTACCGTTGTATCCCATACTACTCCCATCCAATTGCCTGGATCTGCATCTGTCCATCCTAATGTGGTAGCTGCACTAAAGTTGTTGTCTCTAATTACGCCTAAAGCGGTTGTGTCTCCTGCATCATATTGCGCAATAGCTGAAAAACTACCAAGCAAGGTGAGCACAGCAAGACTTATTGTTGTGTAAATTTTTTTCATAAACATCATGTTTGAATTAAAACATAGTAAAAGTACATCTTTATCTTGTATTAATTCAATAATTTATTGAAACGGCCCATTGAACCAATCTACTTGAGCTCAAATAATATTAAAGTTTGTCTAAACAAATAGACCTGTGGGGTCCTGCTTTTGTCATTCATCGATCACAATACTAAAAATTATGTCTCCTTTTCTTGAAGAAGTAAGCAGCTACTTGTATCATTGACGTATGAAAGCTTTTGGATTCTTAATCTCATTTTTTTTCACCTTAGCTTTTCAGCAAGCAGGTGCTCAAAATGAATTCCAAAACATCAACTTAGAAAAAGGTCTTCCGAGCAACGAAACGTATGAAGTTTTCCAAGATTCTAAAGGATATATTTGGATTGCGACCGACCATGGCGTAGCCAAATACGATGGAAATCAATTAGAAATATTTACCACCAACGAAGGATTACCTGACAATACCATATTTCGGTTCTACGAAGACCATCATGGAAGGATTTGGTTTTTTGCCTTCAATGGCAAACTAGCCTATTATCAAAATGATCGCATTTATCAACTAGACTTACCTATTGACCACAGTCCGAATTTTATTTGGGGCATAGCGGTAGACCAAGACGATACGGTTACAGTTAAATTTAGAGATCGACAAATCGACTATGTTCGTTTTAAATTGGGCCCAAATGAGCATTCAATTAATGAAAGTTTTAAATTCACGAACTGGGCGAATTACGGTCCTCCATGGGGTTTAACTCCACTCTTAAACTCTCCTACTCTTTACGCTTCAAACTGTAAATACATTGTATTAAATGGCAAATTAATGTCTCAACACTGCCTCAACAAGGATGCCATGATGTTCCGTTCAATACGGGTATACAATAGACCAATTTCCTTTGGGAGTTATAAAAATAAAAACAGCTTTTCTTATTCTCATAAAGACACGGCAAACTTAGTGGTTACCGGTTCTGGAATTTTTAATCATCAATTCTATGTATGTTATGTAAACGGAGATATTGTTTTCTTTGATGGAACAGGTAAAAAGCTGCAGGTGCTCAATTACCCGGGTTTTATTCCTACAAGCATTATTCAAGATTCACAAGGCGGAATTTGGATTAGCACGCTCAATAAAGGAGTATTGCACAAATCAAATAAGTCACTTTCCAAGCATCTTTTTAAGTCGAACCTGCTCATTGATGGATTGGTTAAATGTCAAACGAACGGAAGCGTTACATTAATTGCCAACTCTAAAAATGAAGTATACAAATGGGATCATCAAAGCAATAAAATTGAACTGATAGGCCAATATAGTTCGGTGATTAGTTCCATAAAATCGATTAACGGTTTGTTTTATTTCGGAGCAAACTATGTACTCATGTCGTTTGATAGTTTGGGAACATTCATTGAATCAAAAAGAAGTGACAAATATCCATTTGAAAACGACATAGAATTATTTTCCACTTATATCGATTATGAAATTGGCTCAAATGGTCTAATAAGTTGTACTCAGGAGTGGCTTTTCTTCAATAATAACATGGTTCAAATGGAGGGAGGAAAAAGGTTGACCACAATCGCAACTCAAAACGACACCATTTGGGCTGGAGGAAATGAAGGATTGTTTGCGGCCTCCATATCTCAGATAAAAGAAATAAAATTGGATTCAGGTGCAACGATCAAAGATCGAATTGAAGACCTAGTCGTTATACAAGACCGATTAATAATGGCCACCAGAGGAAAAGGTCTTGGCGTTAAAATAGGTTCAAACATTCAATATATAAATCGTAAATCTGGATTATCAAGCAACTTGATCAATAAAATTTTGGTCGATTCAACCAATATTATTTGGACCATGTCCAATGCTGGAGTTTCTCGAATCACATTTACGTCCTTTGATCCATTAGAATATAAAATAGATAACTTAGGAAAAGAAGATGGAATTTATGACCGAAAAATTAATGACATTCAACTCTTTGACGACTCCATTCTTATTCTTACTGATTTCTCCTTATACAAATTGCCTAAACGCTATAACAAAAAATTAATCGCGCCGCTCTTACATCTATCCAAGGTAACCGCCAACGACAGCATAGAAATTCTAAACAACGCAATCTTAAATCATTCCCAGAAAAATGTACGATTTACATTCGTCCCTATTTACCATCCGAATCCAGAGGGAGTAAGCCTGCAATATTCGTTTAATGACGGAGCCACTTGGACTACGATCGAATCCAAAACCATTGATTTTCCTAACCTAGGGTCTGCCAAATATAAACTCCAAGTGAGAGCAATAAATACGGATGGTGTTGCTAGTAAAGCTATTCCATTTCATTTTGAAATAAAGCCTCCCTTTTGGTTTACATGGTGGTTTATCCTTTTAGAAATTCTATGTGCTTTCGGGCTGGCATTTTTACTTTATCGATATCTATTAAGACAACAGCGCATTAAAACTAGAATGATTGGAATGGAATTGAAAGCATTGCGTTCTCAAATGAATCCACACTTCACTTTTAATAGTATGACCTCAATCCAAGCATATGTTTTGGATAACAAACCAGAGGATGCGCTTAATTTTATTACGAAGTATTCGAAACTAACTCGAACCATCCTCAACAATTCTATGCAGGACACTATTTCGCTCGAGGAAGAAATGGATGCCCTTGTTTTATACATGGACATTGAAAATATTCGAATGAATAGCAAGTTCACTTACACCATTGAAATGGATGAGGAAATAGAACCTGATTTTATTTACGTTCCTTCCATGATCCTTCAGCCCTATGTCGAAAACTCCATTTGGCATGGTTTATCTAAGCTTGAGTCTGATGGGAATATTTTGTTCCAATTTAGTCTAGAAGGTAATATTTTAAAATGTGCGATTCAAGATAATGGCATAGGCAGAAAAGCAGCTCAAGAATTTAAAAATCAATTGAGTACCAATAATAAATCACATGGAATGAATATCACTCGAAATCGATTGGATTTAATAAATTCAATGGATAAAAAGAAGATGAACGTCCAGATTATAGATTTGTATGACGACAACCAAAATCCTATTGGTACTAGAATCGAAATTCAAATTGACATCCACAATTAAGTTGAAAATCCTAATAATACGAACGTTGAACCTCACAATCCTGTTCAGAAATAATTATTAGAGGCTCTTATTTGTTGGATTGACAGATTGATTATAAAATCAACCCAATCAAATACACATAACCACTTGCTAAAATCAACTGAAACAATGCAAACGGCACTGCTTTCACTATGAATTTTACAAAGGAAAGATTCAAGTTGTTTCGAGCAATAATCGTCACGGCTACAACCGTAGACGCACTTCCAATTGGAGTAATGTTCCCGCCCAAATTGGCTCCGTAAATAACGGCCCACCAGAAGTTTTGAGGGAATTCAGGTAAATTGTGCATTGTCTTAGCAAGCATCGCCGCCAATGGAATATTATCCGTAACGGAACTTGCAATCGCACTAGACCACAGCAAAGCCAACGGGCCTCCTGTATCTCCTATTGCCATCAGTTTGATCACTCCTCCTCCTATAAGTCCTAATACCTGCGCATACTCCATAACACCGATCACTACAAACAAAAACGCGAAGAAAAAGAGGAGATCCCAATCAATCACTTTGTAAGTCGTTTCGGTTTTACTTTTGATTTTCAGCAACATAATGATACCAAAAGCCATCGCGACAAAGCCAATTCCTAGTTCTTTAATATATGGAATCAAATCGGTGGTCGCCAAAACCAGGATAAACGTGATAAATACAAACCATCCCAATTTGAAAAATGAAGCCGATTTAACGCCTTCGTTTTCATCAAAGTTCTCAATTAACAGCGCTGCTTCTGCTTTCTCTTCTTGCGTTTTGAGCGATTTAATTCCAAACAGTTTTCCTGCTAAGAATATAGTTCCAATTGTGGCAATTACCACGTAAGGTGAGGAGATTAAAAAGAAGGACGCAAAGGAGATCCCAGCTGTATTTCCTATGATAATGTTGGGTACAGAACTAATCAATGTCAATAGTCCGCCAATGTTGGTTAAAAGACCTTCACAAAGAAGGAAGCCTAATAATAAGTCTAGTTTTTTAAGATTAGTCAGCGAAACAACCGTTAACGAACCGATGATTAGCATTGCGGTAACGTTATTTAAAAGAGCGGAGAAAACCACGGTCATGATTGAATAGTAAATCAACAGCCTAAATGGATCTCCCTTTGTCATTTTGGTCAACTTGATTGCCAGCCATGAGAAAATTCCACTTTTGGACGTAACATCTATAAAAATACTGGAACCCAAAATGATCGCGATTACTCCCCAATCAATAAACTTTACGTAAAAGGGTAAATGACTTCCATGGGATTCTATTCCATTAAAAATACCAGTAGCTTGTCCTAAAATTAAAGCAAGCACCGCTGCTATACCTGTGATTACGGATTTATGGGCGTGTATCTTTTCTTCCAGTGCCAATGCCAAAATCATTAAAACTAGCGGGCCCAGAAATAAAAACGTGGTTACTGGAGGGACGGAGGTGTGAATTGCATTAAGAAGGATCATAAACTAGGGGTGGTTGAAGAACGATAGGTCAATATTGACTTGTATTGTATTGGGTTGTATTGGGTTGTATTGGGTTGTATTAAACTAAATTGAATTGAACTGAAGATTAAACTAAAAGGGTAGCTACATTCGGAAATTGAATGGTAAGCGAATGACCTAAACTGTGCATGGCCATTTTCGTATCATCCTCTGCTTCAAAAATTAGTAAATCAATCTTTCGACTTTCAACAATCTCCCGATAACATTTTACCGTTTCGCCAAACTTACAATGGATTGTTGCTTTTCTCTTCTCATTCTCAATCTTAGAAGCCACATCGGCAAAGAAATCGCGTGATAAATCCAAAATGGTTTTTTTTATATTTTCCTCTGCAATCGCTGTGTTGATTGCTGGAATTTTATCAATGGCATCCATGTAATAATTGTAGATCACTTCCCCTTCTACGTGGATCAATTCCAAATTCACTAGATGCTTATCCATCATCAACGCCTTATTGATCAAACGACTGTTGTCAATTTCATGATCAAACCCAATACCAATTGTCTCAAATTTTAAATTCTGAAATTCATGCGGCAAGACCAGTACTGGAATATTAAATTCTTGTGTTGTACTTTCAAGAATAGGCCCTAAGCTAAATTTAAATCCTTTATTAATAATACCAAGTTGTCTTTGAATCAATATCAGATCCGGCTTATCATTTTTTACTTTTGTTTCGAATTCATTCCAGTCAAAATCTGAATTGTACTCAAACATCTGACGTTCATCGCAATATTCACTTATAAAAGCAGATAAAGATTCCAGATGATCGGCATCTCCAACAACAAGAATTTTGCTCAATTTAAAGGCGGCATGTTCATATTGTGGTTTCACAGATCTTCTAAAAACCGATCCAAACATGTCTAAATTATTTTCGTAGGCCTTCATTCAATGGGTGTTTTACTTTAGGTTTAGTCAAAACTAATCAATTAATGAATGTCAATTTTTATTAATGTGGATTTCTGTTGTTTAGTGGGTTGGAATTGAGGGAGTCTTTACACGTTTGTATCTTTTCATTCTTATCTTATCATCTGTTGCATAGTACTTCTGAATTGTCATGAATGTATCAAGGTAAGGAATTCAAGCTCTGAACACCACAATTCTACCATCCACTTTCATCTAAGTAATCTCTGTACGATTTCATGCAGTATCTATTCAATAAGTCGTTGCATTCAATTTCAAATTCTCACTATTCGTTTCTAATACTAATAACAATCCCACTTTCATCCCTAGACCCTTTAATTTAAACTTAGAATTAAAATGTCTTTTCATGAAGTACTCAAAATTATTGCTTTCATCTCTTTCTCTTATGCTTCTTTGCATCACAACAACTCTAGTAGGACAAACTTGCATAACTCCTGGGGTCTTTAGTCCTTATGTGGAAGATTTCGAATCAGAAACTTCGCAAACATGGGGTTGCAATCTGACGCACAGCATGAACTCCAACGGTTGGTTTAATTATACTGCAGTACCCGCTACCGTTGTTGGAAAACAGATTAGAAACACAAGCACTGGAGCATATTTTCCTAATAACCGATACGGAATCGTTTTTGATGTCACACAAACACTGGATATTCATGGTGTATATGTATATCCAAATGCTACCGGAACAATTGAAGTTCGATTATTTGATAGCAACGATACGTTTATAGGCCAGGCTAGAGCATTTAATAATCAAGATGTTGCCACAAAAGTTTTCGTTCCCTTTTCCGAAAATGTACGTTTGACTCCAGGCACCAACTACCATATGGATTTATTTGGAAGTGATCTCGGAATTGAATTTTACAAGCAACATGAATATGATACGGATTTTCCATATGACGCCGCTCCTGGAATTAGTCTTACAGGAAATTCCTATACAGGCAATACTCCTCATTCATTTAACTTCACATCAACGGCTGACTACTATTTTCTATATGATATCCAAACTACATTGATAGGCGAAGCTCAATCCGATTGGTATGCGAATGTTGGAGGATTTGGTTCTATTCCTCTTGATCAAAAGGATGCTAGCCCCGGTACTACATCTGGACATTTTATGGTCGCTGGTTGCCAAGACATATCCATCTTGGAAAGTCCGTGCTTTGACTTGAGTAATTTATCGAACCCAACATTATCTTTTTCCTACGTTGCACACTATTCTTCTGCCGGCCAACAAAGCGCGGTGTTAGATGTAGAAGTATATCAAGGAGGTAAATGGCTCTTATTACATCGCATTTTTCCTGACCTTACCAATGCTTCCGGATACGATGAATGGAAACAGGTTAACAATTTAAACTTAGCAGGTTATCCCACAGAAAAAATTCGATTCGTTAAAAAATCAGGACAGACCTACCTTATTGATAATATTATTATTGGAGATGAACCGGTGAACTATTGTACTCCAAACAATTTACCGACCAGTTCTGGTCATTTCATAAATGGTGTTTCTGTCGGAACTATTAATAATTCCAATACGGGGTCTACTTCCGGACCATCTTACGTGCAATACAACGATACCACCAACCTAACCTACAAATCATTAAACCATCTACAAATCACTAGCGGAAATGCGATAGGAACCCGATACGCTGCTTTCTTAGATATAAACCGAGATGGAGACTTTGATGACGATGGGGAAGAACTAGGTGAATTACCTCCTACCACTTCTGCATTCCAAACGCAAGATCTTCCCTTTACTGTTTTCTACACGCCTGGATTTGTGCAAGGGCTTGCTAAATTGAGAATTAGAGGTGTAAATAGCACTTCTCCGACTAGCACCATTTTTTCCTGTTCGAATTTGGGACTAACCGACGGGGAAACCGAAGACTATTTTGTCAATCTGGAAATCGGATGTGACATTGCCAATCCTACTTTAGAAGGAGACGTAAGATGTAGGGCTGGTATTGTACATTTAAAAGCAACACCTGGCGTATCCAATGCGAATTGTCGATGGTATACCAATTCCATCCAAGCTGGAACGCCGATTTTTGAAGGATTGAATTATTCTCCCAATCTTTCAAGCTCCACGACCTATTACGTGACCACCTTTGATAGTTTATGTGAATCAAAATGGACCATTAAATCTGTCACAGGAACTATTCTGGATCAGGACGGACCAAGCATCGACATTTCTTCAGACACCGCCATTTGTGCTGGGGATACTTTAACCTTATTCTCTTCCGGTGGACTTCGATATAACTGGAGCAATGGAGATACCACCAGTACCATCAAAGTGGCTCCTTCCAATACCACTTCATTTGTCCTTTCTGTAGCTGATTCTGCAAACTGCAAAGATTCCGCTTCCGTTTTTGTTGGGGTTAAGACGTTACCTCAAATCAATATGCCTTCAGACACTACCTTGTGTCAGAACGATTGCCATGTTTTAACTAGCACAGCTCTTCAATATGATACAGCCACAAGCAATTTTTCTTTTGATAATTCCGCCTCCTCTTCGATCGTTGATTTCGTTACTGTTTCAAAAATAATTACTGTTTCAGGCCTCTCGAGTAACTCAATATTAAGTTCCATTTGCTTAGATTTGGATCACTCCTATATTTCAGATGTAACGCTATATCTTTTTGCACCTGACGGCACCGCACTTGAACTTAGTTCAGGTAACGGAGGATCAACCGATAACTTCAAGGGCTGTTTCACTATAGATGCTACTGCGAACTTAGATACGGCAAATGGTCCTTTTTCAGATAATTATATTCCCGAAGGAGGCAACTTGCACCGCTTTTTCCAAGGTGATTTAAATGGCGATTGGATACTAACAATACGAGACCTTTATTCTGGAGATAATGGCACATTTAATCAAGTCACACTGGATTTTATCGAGTACACTACCACGACTTCCAGTTTATCAAGCGGAGTTTGGTCTCCCAACTTAAATATGACCAATAGCACGACGTTCTCACCAGGAATATGTCCACAGGTTACAACTGATTATAACTTACAAGTAACAGATGCCTATGGATGCTCTAACGCAGCCGATGTACATGTGACCGTCCTTCCTACTTCCAACATTATAGATACGGTTGAAGCATGCAATTCTCATACCTGGATTGATGGCAACAACTATACTTCAGACAACAACACCGCAACCCACACCTTAATCAATTCAATGGGTTGTGATTCAGTTATAACGTTAAATTTAACCATGAATTCTAATTCCGGTACGGATGTGATTTCTTCCTGTGATTCCTATACATGGATTGATGGGAACAATTATTCCGCTAGCAACAATTCCGCAACCTTCACCCTAATGAATAGTAAGGGCTGCGACTCCGTGGTACAGCTTAACCTAACCATTGGATCACCTAATTCTTCCACTGACTTAATTACGGCTTGCCAGTCTTATACATGGATAAATGGAATAACCTACACCGCAAACATCGATACTGCTACGTTTACTTTTGCTAATTCTACTGGGTGTGATTCCGTGGTTACGTTAAATTTAACGATTGATACACTAGAGCCTTCTATCTCTAGTTTTGAAGCTACCTTGACTTGCAACAACACCAATGCCAGCTATCAATGGTTAAATTGCGATGACAATTACGCCATGGTCTCTGGTGAAACCGATGCTACTTTCACTCCATCTGTTGGTGGAAATTACGCCGTAGAAATTACTACCAACAACTGTACCGATACATCCGATTGCATCAACGTTACTCCATTAGGAATATACAAAAATCAACTAGGAATAAATCCAACACTATACCCCAACCCTGTGCATGAGAATGGCGATTTTTCCATTGATTTTGGAGAAGTTGTAGAAAGAGTATCTATTTCTATTACAGGGATCGATGGAAAATTAATTAAATACGATACCTATTTCAATCAGCAACTAGTACATCAACAAATTGAGGTTCCATCTGGTATTTATTTCATCAGTATTCAAACCGGTGAGTTTAAACGTATTTTTAAAATGATCAAGGAGTAAAAATAAATAATAATAATAAATTAATAATAAGCGGTCAGATGTTGATCGGATAAATGATGAAGTTTGAAATCATAGCTTACTTCTTCTTTCCTTTAACACCGTTAATAACATTTGCTTTTTTCGTACGGAAACAGGGAGTTCTACATCCCCTTCCATGGTTATAAACTTATTTTTTGGTTGATAGACTTTAATTCGATTCAAATTGATCAAATACGATTGATGGATTCTAAAAAACAGGCGGTCGGGAAGCAAACTCTCGTAAAACTTAAGTGTTTTCGATGTCAATAAATTGGTTCCATCTTGAAAGTAGAACCACGTATAGTTATTATCTGATTGGCAATACAACACATCTTCGATTTCGACCAGCTTGTTATTACTCACACCAGGAATATAAATTTCATCAAACTTTTTGTCTTGATATGAAGCTTGAAGAAGCTTTAATTGGTTTTGAGATGTTCTTGTTAATCGATCCAAAGAATCTTTAATTTCATCCAACGCAATTGGTTTCAACAAATAATCTGTGGCACTAAACTTGAACGCTTTTATCGCGTAATTATCATAGGCTGTTGTAAATATTAGGTGAAAGTTTTTTTCTACTTTGTGAAGCAAATCAAACCCGGTTCCATCATTCATTTTGATATCCAACAATACAATATCCGGTTGTTTGTCTGAAATCAATGCGATTCCATCTTTCACACCATGGGCTATTCCTATAACTTCAAATCCCGAAATCTTACCAATTAAATGTCTCAAGATTTCACAAGCATTTATTTCGTCGTCAATGATTACGATTTTCATGATTCCATTTTAAAATCTATTTCTACTAATACCCCGGTTTGATTTTCCTTAGTAATATTTACAACCTCAATTTTAGACTTCGGAGCAATATATTTCAATCGCTCATAGGTTATATCCATTCCCTTCGACACCATACTTTTCGACTTTAAGCCAACTCCATTATCTCTAATTTTACACTTTATGGAAGTATTGTTTGTACTGAAATTGATGCTTAAATATCCTGAATTTTGAGGGAGTAAGCCATGTAAAATTGCATTCTCTACAAAAGGTTGGAGAATCATTGTGGGTATTTTGGCCGATGTCTCCACCTCTTCATCCAGATGAATCGAGTAGGTAAAAACATGGTTCGAACGCATTTGTTCTAATTGGATGTAATTTTCTAACAGGCTAATTTCATTTTCAATACTAGTATAATTTATAGTTGAATTAGACAAAACCGATCGCATAAGTTTAGAAAATCGAACTATATAATTATCCGCTTCATCGGCATTCTTAATGACCAACATTCGAATAGAATTTAAAGCATTAAAAATGAAATGTGGATTGATTTGGAGCATTAACGCTTTGGCTTTCAACTCCGCAATTTGATTCTCTTTCTTACGTTTATTATTAATTCCATAAAATAAACCAAACAGCATTAGAGCCAACGAAATGAACACGATTATAATGAACCAACCTCTCTTCCAAAATGGATTGTAAATAACGAAATCGACTTGTGCTTCATTTTTGCTCCAAGCTCCATTTTCATCTTGCACGGCCACCTTGAAATTATAATCCCCTGGAGAAAGAGCTGAAAAAGTTATTTCACGTGTATTCGAATAAGACCAGGAGGTATCTAATCCCGTCAATTTATATCGGTAGCGCAACCGATCTCTTAGCACATAATTAAGTGCTGTATATTGAATCGAAATTTTATTTTGATCATGAGTTAATGAATACCTAGACTGAAGTACACTTTCTGCAACGCCATTAAGTTTAATTCCTGTTATATAAATGGGAGATGGAGCGGTTGTATTCAAGGACCGTGGAACAATTTTCAACCCTTCTTTGCTAGCTACAAATACTTCGTCTCCGCTAACATAAAGATCATTAATTTCACTTAACTGAGGACTTGAATACTTCTTTAATAAGGTCAACGATTTCCTGAAATACCTTAAATGATTCACCCCCTTATTTGTACCGATCCATATGTCATTTTCATCTACAAAAACACATGAAATCACATTGCTTGAAAGACCATTTTCTGTAGTAAAACTATACGTTGTATCTTCAGAATAAATGATTAAACCGTTGCCAATTGTCCCTAATAACAAACAGGAATCAATTTCATTGATTACTTCGATTCTTGATGAGAACGGTTCATTATCATCCAACACTTTCACCGGGATTTCCCCTTCGAGTCGGTATAACCCAGAAGTAGTTCCTAAAAAGATGGTTGAGTCATGAAGGAAAGCAGATCTAATATTTAACTTGGTTTGGTTTCTTACAATTAATTGATCATTTACATACTTGGTAATTCGACCATATCCTAGTGAATATAAGGTGGAATCATTAAGCTTGACAATCGACCGATTAAATACGATGTGATCTGTAATTGAATCAACCTGATACGATTTATGCCCTCTTTTTCCGGTAAGTAAAAAATACATTTCTCCCCTTACCATTTGCACTTTGTTTATTTGCACAAAGTCTAACTTTTCTTTTAAGTTTCCTGCAGGCACTAATCGATCACCTACAATAGACTTAATGGAACCATCGGAATAAGCAATATACTTTTCATCATTGTTTTTATAAACAGAAACACAATTGCTATAGCTCGGATCATTCTTAATAGCCTGTGAAGGCATATAATAAACACCTTTTTCCAATGTGGCATACCAACGTCCACCGTCTTTCGTTTCGCAAATGCTACTAATGGAAAGGTTATTAAATTCAATGTGAGAAGGTTTATTTGACAACCACTTTTCACCTCCCTGATACAGACCAAGATGTACGTCTTCTTCCTTGGCATTTAACGAAATGATTCGCTTTTCAAGATTTACGGCGAAACGCTTTCCTGAATCAATAATTTGCAGATAATGTTCATCCAGAATGTATAATTTATTATCCTTAATCATGGAGTATTTTGGCTGAGCAAAAACATGCTTTGATTGAATGGAATAAATCAATGAATCGCCTAAGTATGTCTTTATTTGAATACTATCGGTCTGTTCCAAATACGAATATGCCTTGCCTTCTATAATTCTCGTTACAAGGGTGGAAGTCTCCAAGGATGGAAAATTTTTACAAACCCACTCAAATTCCCCTTTACTATTGATGATGCAATACCCATGTGCGCTAAAAACATGCAGTGTATTGGCATGATCATAATGTATTCTCAGTTCTTTAACCAAGCTACCCAATGAATCAGAAAGTACTTGATTATACCGATATTGTTTTAATCTTCCGTTTTCAAAATAGCACAATTTGCTTACCCATCCATTACACCAAATTCGCTTTTGCTCATCTACAAAAAACTTAAAGACCACATTATCGGTTAATCCATCATGATTGGTGAAGTTTTTAAAATCATACCCATCAAATCTGCTTACACCTCGATCTGTTGCAAACCACATGTAGCCTTGATCGTCCTGAAGTACATCATACACCTCAGAACTTGGCAAACCGTCCCTTACCGAGTAATTAGTCATCTCTCGACGCATTTTTTGAGCCTCTAATGTGTAAATAGAGGCCAACAAAAGGATGAAAAATAAGATGAATCTCATGTCGTTTGTATCGGCCTAGAAGCGTCTATCATTCTTAATGTACACTACTAATTTAGGGCTTTATTCTTTAGGGACCGAATTCGATTCTGTTCAGGAGTTCTTATTTCGTGCTAGGCCCATTAAATAGTATAACAAATTCTAATGATATCAGACGAATCCTAATAACCCTCGTATTTCTATTCTACTTAATTACAGTACCTCTCCTCCATTCTCGCCACTCCCCGGCCCCATCTTAATAACTCGATCAGCAGACCCAATCAATGTCTCATTATGTTCAATAAATAGCAAGGTATCCCCGCGCGCTACAATCGATCGGAACACTTCAATTAATTTTAATATGTCAAAGTAATGAAGGCCCGTACTTGGCTCATCAAAAAGATATAAGGTCGCTCCTTTTCGCTTTTGCATCAAAGAAGTCGCCAATTTCAAACGTTGTGCTTCTCCTCCAGACAACGTATTCCCGGATTGTCCCAATATTAAATGCCCTAATCCTACGTTGTTTAGAATCTCCATCGCTTCTACAAGTGAGCCTGATTCAAAGAATTCAATTGCTTCTTGGACAGTCATACGCAAAACTTCTCCAATTGTGCGCTCATTATACTTGCAAGCCAATATCGCATCATTATAACGCATTCCCCTACAACGATCACAAGTCAGCCAAATATCACTCATAAAGTCCATGCTCGTTTTCAACTGCCCATGACCGGCACATGTCGTACACTTTCCGTTCTTACTTTGATACGAAAAATCTGCTTTCTTCAACCCTGCTGATTTTGCGAATTCGGTTTTAGAAAATACTGTTTTTATATGGTCAATAATTCCAGTATACGATGCAGGAGTACTTAATCTGTTTTGAGAAAGTAACTCTTGATCCATTAGCAACACTTCTTCAAATTGATCCAATCCTGAGATTGAATCACAAAAAACAGGGCGATTCTTTAACCAGGAGCTATACAACACCTCCTTGATCAGACTTGATTTCCCACTTCCTGAAACACCCGTAATGGCCGTTATTTGTCCTGAATAAAAATCTACATCCACATGTTTTAAATTATTCGCAAACGCCGCTTTTAATCCAAAAGGGGCTCCTTTTTCCGATTGCTTTTTCACCGGAGCAACGTGCTGCTTTTGAAACAATTGATACGTAACGGAATCTTGCACTTTGTCCAGATCAGCAATCTTTCCCTGATAAACAATCGCTCCTCCTAAACTTCCTGCTGCGGGTCCCATCTCAATTAGGTAATCTGCCGTTTTGATAAAAGAAGGATCGTGCTCCACCACAACTACCGTATTTCCATTTAACACAATCGTTTTTAAAACGGATGATAACACTTCTACTTGCCGTGCATCCAATCCTATCGTAGGTTCATCCAATACATACGTTACACCAAACAAATGCGTTGACAACTGCCCTGCTAACGTAACCCGCTGCCGCTCTCCTCCTGAAAGGGTGTGTACTGTTCGATCTAAATCTAAATACCCCAATCCAAGGTCAACCAGTGTTTGTAAGGATGCCTTTACGCCAGGTAAAACGACGTTGCTTAGCGCAAAAACTACAGAATCAACGTTGTCTTCCACTTCCTCAATCAATTCTAAACAGGATTCGATGCTCATTTGAGAAAGCGTATGAATATTTTTATCAAGAAAAGTGGTGCCTAACAACTCAGACTTCAAACGACTTCCATTACATTTCGGACAAACGACTCCATGCAATAGCGCTTCCAGCTGCGTAAGGTTTTTATTATGTAATTTTCGCTGATATTCATCATCAATGTAATTACAAAACCCCATCCATTTTGCAGTCAATGACTGCTTTCCAGATCTTGATTTCGTTGTAAATTCCCATTCCACATCCCAAATCTGCTCTCCTGTCCCATATAATACAACATCCTTCACCTCCTTTTCCAGTTCCTGCCAAGGAAGTTCCAAATCCCAATCCTTTTGTGTTGCAACTTCCTTTAATGTGGCAATGAATTGGCCATTTAGATCAGCATAATAAGCGATTGCCTTATTTACAGAGACTGCACCTTCCAAAATAGATTTGTCTGGCGCTACAATAATCTCCTCTGGATCACATTGAAGTTTGATCCCCAATCCCTCGCATTCTGGGCATGCACCAAGATGGTGATTGAATGAGAAGTGCTGAGCGGTAAACATTTTCCCTTCATGTTGCGCAATCCTGGAGTATAACAATCTAAAAGCATCATATACTCCTGATAATGTTCCCACAGTGGAACGCTTTGAAGGGGTTCCTCCCTTTCGGTTAATCCCAATTGCAGGTCCCAATCCGGAGAAAGATGCGATTTCTGCCTGGCTATTTTGTTGCAAAAGACTTCGATTATAAGCTGAAAGTGATTCTGTAAATCGAGCATTGGATTCCGCAAACAACGTATCATAGACCAAAGATGATTTTCCACTTCCAGAAACTCCTGTAACTACGGTTAACTGGTTTTTTGGAATGCGGACATCAATGTTTTTAAGGCCATGCGTGGTAACTCCGTTTAATACAATTTCTTTTTGAAGGACGGTATTTGAAACTGCAGATTTAGATTCATTTTGGGTAATTGATTGATCTGCTCTTGGCGTTCCTTGATACGCTACCGTACCGCCTTCTTTACCACTTTTCGGACCCAATTCAACATGCCAATCACTGTATTTTATAATGGCTTCATTTTGTTCAATACAAACAATGGTATTACCTTTTTGCTTTATTCTGTCAAATAGTTGAAGTAGAGAATCAATGTCATCTTGATGCAATCCAATACTAGGCTCAATGATCACGTACAACGTGTCTCCTGTATCCTTTTTCTGAAGTTGATTGGCAATTTTTATGCGTTGTGCTTCTCCGCCCGAAAGAGTCGTGGAAGATTGTCCAAGTGTTAAATAACCGAGTCCAATTTCGTGTAAAACCTCCAATCCTACCAGCACCTTTTTCTGGTCTTTAAAAAACGCTATGGCTTCGTTGATAGACAATTTATACACCTCCGCAATCGACAGTCCTTTGTACTTTATTTGAAGGGTTTCCTCGTTAAATCGGTCTCCATTGCATGTTCCGCACAGCAAGTCTACATTTCCTAAAAAATGCATTCCGATCTGCGTTTTACCTGCGCCTTGACATGTTTCACATCGTCCTCCTTTGTTATTAAATGAAAAACGTGATTTAGTAAATTTTTGCGCTTTTGATTCCGGCAAACTTGCATATAGGTCTCGAATGTGATCAGACAATCCCAAATAAGTTGCGGGATTACTTCGAGGCGTTTTTCCTATCGGGGAATGGTTGATGAAAATCAGTTTATTAACCGCATCCAAATTTTCATGATTGACTAATTGAGCCGGACTATCTACTTCCATTCCCAACTGCTCTTGGACTGCTTTGAGCAACGTATTTTTCACCAAACTTGACTTGCCTACACCGGATCGTCCACTTACTACATTGAGCTTTCCAAGCTGAAACTCCACATCAATGTGTTGTAGATTTCGTTCTTTGCATCCGATCAACTGAATGGAGTTATGCTCTTTTATTGTTGAAATTTTCACTTGCGACTTACCTACTAATCGTTTTTGAATCGCTCTGTAAGTTGGACTGAACTCTTTTAACTTTTCTTGCTTAGAAAACTCCGAAAAAGCACCATTAAATAAGACTTCTCCTCCATTGATTCCTGCTCCTGGACCAATCTCAATAATATGATCTGCATTGGAAATCGTATCCAAATCATGCTCCACAACAATTACCGTATTCCCTTTTTCAACAAGCCGCTTAAAATGCTTGATCATCCGTTCGTTTTCTTCCCGATGTAAACCGATGGAAGGTTCATCAAAAACGTAGAGCACATCACTCAGTGGAACTAATATTTGATTGGCCACTCGAATCCGTTGAATCTCACTGGCACGAAGTGATTTTGAAGAACGATCTAAGGTTAAATGACCCAGTCCTAAATCCTGCAACACATCTACTTGAGCCTGTATTTTATCGATAATCTCGTGCGCAACTCCTTCCCAACTATTTGATTGAATCCACGATTTAAGCTCGTTCAATTCCAACGTCACAATTTCAGCGATGGATTTCCCCTTCACGGTTACGCTCAGTGCATTGCTATTCAATCGTGTCCCATTGCATTCCTGACAGGTTACCGAATGTACATATCTAAGTATATTGGCGTTTCGATCTCTTCGAAGGATATCCGACATAATCGGAATCATTCCTTTGTAGTACCCTTCTTCCCTAGGTTTAGCCTTTATCCCGGTCCATTTCAATCGTGACTCTAAGCTGTGTTTCCCAAAAGGCACTTTTATCTTATCGCTTCCATGTAGAATGATCGTACGTTGTCGATCAGTCAATTCATTCCATGGAATATCTACATTGAATCCTTCTGCCTCACATACTTGATTCAGCACATCAATCGTAACCTGAGAGTACATTATGTAGCCATTCGGCAATGTAGGTGCTAACGCCCCTTCTCTTATCGATTTTTCAGGAAATACGATGAGGCGATTAAGATCTATTTGTTCTTCATTTCCAATCCCATTGCAACGAGTACACTTTCCAACGGCAGAATTGAAGGAAAAAAGCGCCCGAGAAAGTGCTATTTTCTTGTTTTTATCCGTCTTCCCCGTTCTTGCATACAACAATCGCAACAGGTCATAAATATCCGACATGGTTCCTACAGTGGAACGGGCATGCATTCCGGTAGTTTGTTGTCCAATTGCGATGACAGGAGAAAGGCCTTCAATTTCATCTACATCAGGGCGATTCAATTTCCCCATAAACTGTCGAGCAAACGACGGAAGAGTTTCGAAATACCTTCGTTGTCCTTCTTTCGCTATAATATCAAAAACAAGACTCGATTTCCCTGATCCTGAAATTCCAGTAACCACAATCAATTGGTTGTGTGGAATGCTTAGTGAGATGTTTTTCAGGTTGTTGGTTTTTGCTCCCTGAATGACTATTTCTGGATGGGTGTTCGAGATCATGGCGTGAAATTAGTGAAATAAGTTTTGAGTTGTAAAATTGGTTAGTAACTTCGGATAGACAGACCAACATATTCCATCATTAACCTAATCCAATGTTAGAGAAAAGTGGAATTTAAAATTGCTTTGTATAGCAAACGAAAGCGCCTATGAGTTTGGCAACTGGAACTCCAGGAAATAAATTATAAAGTCAATTAGTAATGAGTAAGAATTCCAGATTATCTATTCCTATTTTATTATTATTATTAATCCTATTCTGGTCTTGTCAATCTACTCCAGAAGATGAATTGCCCAGTAATTGGGATAGTTTAATTAGTGTTTTTTCAGGACCAACAGTTAAAAATCAAACTGAAATTTGGAACCAAAATGAACGATATATTAATTATTCCTTTAGAGAATTTCCAGGCGTAAAAAATGTATTTGCTCAAACATTTGATTCTGCTCTAGTAATTAAAAGGGAAGCAGATGTTGCAGCCACGGAACATGAAAAAGTACTACTTTTAAAAAGGGCAAATAGGATTGTGGCACGTGATGAATTTTACAATGTGTTTATTAGTGCTATGAGGGTTATTAAAGAAATGAAAAAGAATATTCATATCTTAGAAACTGATCTTAACGAATATGAAAATCGGCAAAAATACAATTCGGTAATTCAACATTCAAATCTTGCCATTTCAGACTATATGTCCTTAATTAAATCACCTGATTTCACACGTAGACAAGATATAGAAAAAGATAAACTGCGCCAGTTATCGGTTGCTAGAGAAGCTTTGTATCGATATATTTCTGAATTACGAAAAGAATCCCGTGCGGATTAAAAAAGTGCATACTTCCTTATTCCACCAAACGGCTTTTTCGGATTTGAAATCCGAAAATAAATACATCAAGGATTTGCAATCCGCTACAACAACTTAATTTAGGCTAGTTCCTATCAGTCAATAGAATATTGATACTTCTGAAATGTGGAAAGAAGTTGGAAATGCAGTGGTTTGGTCTATTTTACTTACATTGTCCATACATTTCCAAATTGACAATACAATTGACGGTTTCTATACGATGTACAAAACAAAATTTAGTTTAAAGCACTTAATCATATTTACCGCTTCGGCATTTATTCTTTCTTTAGTCATTGCCAATGTTAATACACTATCCTCTGTTACACATAATTTGGCCGCTGTATTATTTCTTGGGTTTTTATCTTGTGCAGGTTTCTTATTAGGATGTATTTTCATGTATAAATTAGTTGCGGGAATACCCTTTAAATGGGCCATTTTAGGATGTTTTCTATCCCCTCTACTTTTCTACATTATTAACTTAATCATAAACGCATTTCAAGACCTGAGCTACCTATTTCAACCTGACTTTGAAAAAACACTCTGGATATATGCTCTAATGCTTTACTTTAGTTCCAACGTCCTATGTTTGTTTATCATGAAACCCTTGCTCGACAAAAAACTTGAACAACAAGAGAGAATAGATCGAGCTACTGGAAAAATTAAATAAATGAATAAATAGACTCGTCCCGTTATAATTATTTAAACTATGGAAGACAGAATTACTATTATAGCAACATTAACATTGGTTGATAACCAATTGACCGAACTGCAAGATGTGGTTAAGGAATTACAAGAGCATTGTTCTAAAACGGAAAAAGGTATGCTTCAGTATGATTGGTTTGTATCCGAAAATGGAAATACCCTGAAAGTTTTAGAAACGTACGTTAATTCCGAAGCGGTATTGTTTCATTTTGATAATTACAAACCGTTTGCAGCTAGATTGAGTGAATCAAGAGCTTTTGTCAGCATGGAAATATATGGTAATGCAAGTGATGCTTTGACCGAAAGAGTAAAAAAGATCAATCCAGGGCACTTTACTCCAATCGCATCTTTGAACAAATTAACGTAATCTTCCCTTATCAGATCCTTCACCATGAAGATGGCGAGAATATGACGCTAAACGATACCTTACTTTTGGAAGGTATAGGTTAAGATTTTAACCCTTTCTTACAATTTTATAATGCAATGAAAGAAAGTTGATTTTATAAAAATTGAGCTGATGATTAACCCGTAATGTCCCTTCATCGTCTTCATACACATGGATTTTCTCATTCATTGGCTTCACAAACTTGACCCAGTATTTCTCCCCTTTTTTTAGGGTGAAATAAAATCCCACTTCTCCGGATTTATGCCCTTTTGAATGTATAAAATACGAACCATCTTCTTGAATTTTTTGCTGCATCACCACCGTGGCAGTTCCATTGGGAAGCGGGAATATAATGCGAAGTACTTTTCCTTTTTCCACATCAGGCAATTGCGTATGTCCGTAAATACCAGAATACACCACCTGATTTTTGTGCTTCAACTCTCTATGCCAAATTACGTATTTGGGCAGCTTCGAATCTTTCTCGTATAATTTTATAATTCTACTATCCAAGCCCTTGGCAGTGTCCATGGGATTGAGCGGAAGGTTCAATTGTTGCAATCGATGCGCAAAGATTTTAGCCAAAGCCCATCCTAACAACTTAAATAATCCATTCCAAGAAGTCCAAAGTTCTAATTTGTAATTGGTAGTATGTTCGTAAAAGTCACGAATGGCAGGATTAAGCTTTTGAAGATCAGATTCTTCAAATTCAAGGATATTCATGTATTCTAATAATCCGGCACCGGGTTCATTCACACGTACTTCTAGGTTTTCCTCCTTAGCTATTTTTTGGATGTATTGATCATTGATAATATCGGTGTCCCCAATGGGCCCAAGAAGCCAATCAAAATTTTCTGGATGCACTCGTTTCCCAAAAATTTTCACATAAAACTGGGAGAACCAATCAATGAAATAGCCGTGTTTTTTTCCTAACCACATGATGAAGATTCGAAATTAAGAATACAAATGACAAGTATTTGAAGATTGCACTCTTTTATTACACCATACTCTACGCACCGCAGATCCAATCCAACCTTCTAAACTCCAAACAAACGCTTTTTCGGATTTGAATAAACACTTTTTCGGATTTACAATCCGAAAACAAATACCATAAGGATTGGTAATCCAACAAATAATTAATTTTCACTATACGAACTTAACTTAACTACAATTGATCAATCACCTAATCAAAGCCTGCCGTTTTTCAAAAATCACAGACTCCACTGTTTTATTTTTAATTTTGCTCTCTAGCCAAGAAATAAGATCCAAATAAAGCACAGATCGACGTTCGTATGGATCCTCATAAACTTCTTCTAATTCTACTTTTAAATCAAAAAATGCACTTGATAGTTTATTTCGATCTTTAAATAGAGAAGTTCGTAAAAATCGAATAATGGTTCGATGCAACTGGGTTACTTCGTTCATTTTCAGCAAGAAACGATAAGTAGATTTAATCAAATAAGTGAGCAATTCGTCATTTGAAAGTTCAAAATGGGTAATAATATTAAGTAATCGCGCAAAGCATTGTAAGTCTTCTCTAAGGGTCTTTTGCTGTGGATTAATAATTTTATTTAACAGTCTAATACAGCTATGATGATCATCAAAAGTGAAATATATGGACGCCATTCTATACCAAAAAATCATCAGGCGATAGTCATCCAATTTGCCAGCGTATTGCTCTAATTCCTCCTCAACTTGAACCAAATAGCCTATACTCTCGGAAAATTTCCCGGATAGGATTATGTGATTGATCCGAGCACTATTCAAATAGACAAACGACATGATTTTTGTGTTCTCGTCAAATTTCAAGTCACTTCCTGTAAATGTTTCCAATTCAAGAAGATATACTTCATGCCTTCTAATATCCATACAGTTGTACAATACAGATAAGCAATTGTGAAGCCCCTTGATGTAAAGATGTGGATGGCTTTTCTTAAAGGCAGGAAAATAATCAAACAGTTCTACCCACCTCTTGCAATACTTAAATCCTGTGGCAAAATTTTGAATAATAAAATTATACCATTGATATGCCTGATATCTATATAATGTCTCGTGAAAATAGTCCTTTGAATTTAATTGTTCTACTGGTTTTTGGCTTACAAAATAAACCGTAAGTTCCTCTAACTCGTCTATGTTTTTCACATGACCAGACTGGATAAATTTGGCATATAACTTTAGAGAAAACTCCAACCAATCCCCTTCAGACTTTAAAATTCTCCTTATTTCGTTCGTTTCTTGTTCTAATTCTAATGCTCTTGACGTATGACTTCTAGTAATATGGCGCGACTCAATTTCTTTCTCAAAATCTATGATTTCATATACTTTTAAATGCTTTTGGTTTTCCTTTGCCACTTCCTTCGCTACTTGTAATATTTGGAGGCTATTTAAGAACAGTCCCTTATTGTACAAGACCCTTGCTTTATCAATTTCCGAAGACAATTTAAAGTCTGCATTATTGGCATTGTAAATACTCAAACAATTTAAAATCTGCGCATACAAATGTCTTTTTAGGTCCGACAGCTGCTTAGTAGAGATCGAAGGAAGCGCCTTAAGTACAATTTGTTTATCGGCCGACTTATGTTGAACGATCACATCAAAGAGCGTAATAAAAAGAAATACACCTTCTTTTCCCGAGTTCCTCTTGCTGTAAAGTTTAAAATATCGCTTTTCTGATTGCGTCAAATTAGCAATAATTTGAGGTAAAGCAACATCATAATTCAATTTAGACATTCGCCATTTATTATATATAAAATATATTTAAACACCTAAAATTAGACATTTTAAATAATTTGACATCCGATAAATATGAAAAGTTAAATTCTTGATTCATTAAATCCTTTGTTGTTTTGATTTTCAGATTAATGAAACTCAATGAGCAAGAACATTCAAATTTTTGACACCACCTTACGAGACGGAGAACAAGTTCCCGGAAGTAAATTAGGTCCTTACGAGAAACTAGAAATTGTCCGAGAACTTGATTTACTTGGAGTGGACATCATTGAACTTGGTTTTCCTTGTTCAAGCCCGGACGACTTCAAGGTTTTTGAAGTGGTAGGTAGGGAAGTTTCAAGGCCTGTATTTTGTGCCTTGTCCCGAGCTGTAGAAAAAGACATTAAAATTGCGGGTGAAGCTTTAAAGCACATCAAACATGGAAGAATCCATACTGGAATTGGCACTTCTGCTTCTCACATCAAGTATAAATTCAATTCGAGCGAAGATAAAATTATTGAACGTGCCGTGGCCGCTGTCAAATATGCTAAAACGTTCGTTGAAGATGTAGAATTTTATGCAGAAGATGCAGGAAGATCCGACAACGAATTTTTAGCCCAAATTTTAGAGCATGCAATCGCAGCAGGAGCTACCGTTTTAAATATACCTGATACAACGGGGTATTGTCTTCCAGAACAATATGGAGAAAAAATCAAGTACCTCTATGAAAATGTAAAAGGGATTGATAAGGCAATTCTTTCGACCCATTGCCACAATGACTTAGGCCTGGCAACCGCCAATTCCATTGCAGGTATTCAAAATGGTGCAGGGCAAATCGAGTGTACCATTAATGGTGTAGGAGAGCGAGCCGGAAATACATCACTAGAAGAAGTGGTTATGATTATGCAACAACATGATTTGGGCTACCATTGCAATGTGCAAACTGACCGATTAACTGGGATGTCCCATTTGGTGTCGGATCGATTAAATATTTCTGTTCAACCTAATAAAGCTATTGTTGGAAAAAATGCCTTTTCCCATTCCTCCGGAATTCATCAGGATGGAGTAATTAAGAATAGAGAAACGTATGAAATAATAGATCCAAAGTGCGTAGGTGCGGGAGAATCTCAAATTATTTTAACCGCAAGAAGTGGTCGTGCCGCGCTGGATTTTGTCGCTAAAAAGTTAGGATACATTTTAAATCAATCCAACCTGGAATTAGTTTATAACAAATTCGTAGACGTAGCCGACGAAGAAAAAGACGTATCATACCAACGTTTAGGTCAAATTATTGAAGCAACAATCCAATATGAAAAAGACACTATTTGATAAAGTGTGGGATCAACATTTAGTAAAACACATCTCTGAAGACATGGATGTACTTTACATTGATCAGCATTACATCCACGAAGTTACAAGCCCTCAAGCATTTAATGGGATTCGAGAAAGAGGCGTACCTTTATTTCGTCCACTCAGAACGCTGGCAACGGCAGACCATAACATTCCAACTGTCAATCAAACACAACCGATTAAGGATCCTCAATCCTCTAATCAAGTAGCTACCTTGAAAACAAATTGTGCGGAGTTCGACATTGAGCATTATGGAATCGGTCATGAGAACCAAGGAATCGTACATGTAATTGGACCGGAATTAGGCAAAACTAAACCTGGAATGACCATCGTATGTGGAGATAGCCACACTTCAACGCATGGTGCATTTGGCTCCATCGCATTTGGAATAGGGACCACTCAAGTAGAACAAGTATTTGCTTCACAATGTTTGGTTTTGACACGTCCCAAAACAATGAACATTATTGTTCAAAATAAGATTAACAAAGGTGTCTCAGCCAAAGACATCGTACTCTATATCATATCTAAACTGGGCATCCACGGCGGCACAGGTTATTTCATCGAGTTTTCAGGAACTGTAATTGATCAATTATCCATGGAAGAGCGCATGACCATTACCAACATGAGCATCGAAATGGGTGCACGAGGAGGGATGATGGGAATCGACGAAACCACCATTAAATATGTGCGTAGTAAAACCAACGTAAGCGAACAAGACAAAGTAAAATGGTACGCTTTAAACTCCGACGAAGATGCTATATATGACAAAGTAATTGTACTGAATGGAGCAGAAATCACACCCATGGTTACCGTTGGCACATCTCCTGATACTGGAGTTGGAGTACATGAACGGGTTGGAGATTCGAAATACATCACGGATAAAGCCCTAGATTATACTGGTTTTCACAAAGAAGATGTACTCTCTGAAAAAACAATTGACTATGTATTTATCGGAAGTTGTACCAATGGTAGAATAGAGGATCTACGTGCCGTTGCAGAAATTGCGAATGGTAGGAAAAAAGCAAATGACGTAACCGTATGGGTTGTTCCTGGGTCGCAAAAAGTAAGAAAACAAGCCATTTTAG
This sequence comes from Cytophagales bacterium, assembly GCA_965277185.1. Taxonomy (GTDB): domain Bacteria; phylum Bacteroidota; class Bacteroidia; order Cytophagales; family JAHDFW01; genus JAHDFW01. The sequence continues at coordinate 36,162 of CBDICC010000034.1, forward strand.
AAGGACTGGATAAACAAATTACGGCAGCTGGCTTTGAATTTAGAGAACCAGGTTGTTCGGCCTGTTTAGCCATGAATGACGACAAGATTCCAAGTGGAGCTGTTTGTGTCTCCACTTCAAATCGAAATTTCGAAGGTCGGCAAGGAGATGGTGCCATTACAATTCTAGCAAGTCCCATAACAGCTGCAGCATCTGCCATTGCAGGTAGAATCACAGATCCTACTCCCTATTTAAATTCAAAAATAGTTTAGTCCAATTCAATTCAGTTCAATTCAATTCAGTCAATTTCTATTCAATATGAAAATTACGTCCACAGCAATTCCATTACCCATTAACAACATTGATACAGATCAAATCATTCCCGCGCCTTTTTTGAAATTAACGACAAAGCAAGGCTACGGTAAATTCCTATTTTACAATTGGAGGTATCTAACAGATTTTGAGCCTAATCCAGAATTCGTGCTTAACAAAAGTCAATATGCCAATGCAAAAATCTTGATTGCCGGAAGTAATTTTGGTTGTGGATCAAGTAGAGAACATGCTGCCTGGGCCATCGCAGACTACGGTTTTAAGGTCGTGATCTCCACGCAAATCGCCGATATTCATAAAGAGAATGAATACAACAATGCCATTTTACCCATTGAATTGAGCGAAGCGGAGATTGATCAATTGATGACCATGGCAGAAGTAGATCCGGAAGCTACGATCGATGTAGATCTAGAAGATCAATCGATTCAAGCAACTAGCATAGGTTTATCAACCACGTTTAAAATCAATTCATTTAAGAAAGAGTGTTTGCTGGCCGGCATTGATGAAACACAATATTTAATTAATCTAAAGCCTGAAATAGAGGCATTTGAACAGACCACATTTAATAATTAAGATTCCATGCAAAAGAACATCATTTTACTTCCAGGAGATGGTATCGGTCCAGAAGTGATCGCCGAGTCGATAAAAGTAATCGACTCAATCAACAAGGTTTACAACCATCAATTTTCTTATTCGACTCATCTTATTGGAGCGGCCAGTATTGACGCAAACGGTACTCCTCTAACTGAAGCTGTACTAAAACAATGTGCATTAAGCGACGCGATTGTTCTTGGAGCCATTGGTGATCCTAAATACGACAATGACCCTACACTTACCGTTCGACCAGAGCAAGGATTATTAATGCTTAGAAAACAACTTTCGTTGTATGCGAATGTTCGGCCTATTCATACTTATGAAATAAGCAAACAGTCCTCTCCTCTGAAAAGTGAATTGATTGAAGATGTAGATTTTGTCATTTTTAGAGAATTGACTGGTGGATTGTATTTTGGAGATAAATTTAAGTCCGACGATGGGACGCTGGCAAGCGACAACTGTGTCTACACGAAAGAAGAAATAGACCGAATCGCAAAACTTGCTTTTGAGATGGCTATGACGCGTCATAAAAAATTATTACTGGTGGATAAAGCGAATGTATTGGAAACTTCTAGGCTATGGAGAAAACTGGTACAGGAAATGAGTGTGCAGTACCCAGAGGTAGAAGTAGACTACATGTTTGTAGATAATGCCGCTATGCAGCTTATGATGAACCCCAAACAATTTGATGTCATCCTAACTGAAAATTTATTTGGAGACATTTTATCCGATCAAGCAAGTGTGATCACCGGATCCTTAGGAATGCTTCCTTCGTCATCCATTGGACTAAATACGGCCATGTTTGAACCAATTCATGGTTCCTATCCACAAGCCGCGGGAAAAGACATTGCGAATCCTTTTGCTACGATTTTATCCGTTGCCATGATGTACGATTATTTCAATCTTCCAAAAGAAGCCAAAGCCATCCGTTTAGCCATCGATTGGGCATTATCTGAAAACCTGGTAACACAAGATTTGAATAGCCAAACAAGCCTACCTTGTAGTAAGGTGGGAGATTATGTCTCCTTATTTATTGAAGAAGAAGGAAATATCAACTTGAATCGAAGCAATATTGAACACTCAGAATTGTACATTTAATCATCTTTTAAATCACATCTTCATTTAGTAACGATTGCATTGATACACAATTTAGGGCTGACATCAATGATCACCTATAATAAACACTGTATCCATATCATTAAAAACAGATGGTTCCTTCAAAAGGAAAAAAAATACACAGATCCACCATTGATAAGTTGAATACTTCCATAAGTAATTCTAAAAAAAAGCGTTACATATGCAATCGGTAACGACAAAGCGAATTTGGACCATAACTTGAAGCAAATAAATTTAGAAGTGTACGAAAAATGCGCGCTCAAGATCTCGCACTTCGAATTAGAATCTGAAAGTTTAGAATATGATGCTTGCCAATTTGATCTAAATGGACTCCACATTCGTAGCAGAAGCGCCAAAATTACGCCTAAAAAAGTAGGGCAATTCGTCACATTTTGGAAACGAAATGCCAATGGACCGATTGAACCGTTTGACCAAAAGGATCCAATTGACTTTTATGTAGTGAACGTACGAGCCGAAAACAAGTTTGGACAATTTGTTTTTCCCAAATTAATACTGGTCAAAAAAGGCATCGTTTCAACGGAAGAAAAAGAAGGGAAAAGAGCGTTTAGAGTTTATCCGAAATGGGACTTAGTGCACAATAAACAGGCGGAACGAACTCAAAAATGGCAGTTGAACTATTTTTACGAAATTAATGAGTCTGTAGACTTAAAAAAAGTCATTGAATTCTATAAAAACGAATAAATCAGGAACACCACTGTATAAAATCATTCTAGAGAGCAACAGCAGATGAAAAAATTGATTCAAATATCGATTGCCATGCTATTCTCTACCAGCATGCTTGGTCAGCTTAATATCGAGGTCACCAAAAACGGAAACGTTGAAGTTCAATATCTAGAACCTACTCACTACTTTTTCAAACATCCTTCCACATTACACCTCTCCTTTCCTGACACAACCCTTTTTAATCGAACTACATTCAAATATACTTCAATAGGCTACGTCAACGATAATTACATGCCTTTTCCTGCCTCACAATGGGGTAACAATTATAAAATTATTGATGTCAATGGTAGAAATGCACGCGCTACCGTAGAATATTCCTTCTCAAAACGACATTTAGGGCCTCTTTTTACCCATACCTATCCGATTGACTTAAAATATGATAAACAAAACCGAATTTCCTCTGCTAAAATAGCACTAAGAGCCATCGGCGTGCCAGATAGTTTATCCAGGTTCCAAAAGACCAAGGTCAGAAACAAGCAATTGTGGAAATACAAGTATAACGCCCAGGGAATTAAAGAAACAAAAGATCGCGTCTCCTATGTTCGAGATCGTGAAGGCAGATTATTATATTACAAACACGGATTCTCCAAACTTTCAAATCCAACCATTTATGATTCATTGAAAAACCAATTGAGAAATGAACCAACGATGCATCTTGGCACGGACGACCTTCTTAAATTCGTTGGCCTAAAATATAAAAATAAGATGCTCACCGAATTTATAGCATTTATTGACCAATACGATGTCAAAAAAATAGAATTAGAGTATGACCTGCAAAACCGATTAATACAAATTAAGGAGTTTAAAAAAGGCCATGAATATTACTCCACCATCATTAAATTAGAATACAATAAAGAAAGTGGCAAAATAGTTCGAGTTTTAAAAACCAACTTTGCGTCTAATTGGAATTATAAAATCACGGGCAAATATATCTGGGAGTACAATTATAAACTAGAAAAGATAAATTCGATCACCAAATTAGGATGGGATTCTTTCAAATGGGATAATGATTATTATGAGAATAAGCCTTATTCTAGTTCCAAAGAAATTAAGATAGATTGATAGATTGATAGATTAATTAATGTACGAGATGATAAAATAGAAATGAGTTGAGCTGAATTGAATCAAATTGAATTGAATTGAATTCAGTTCTTCAAAAAACGGATATAAAGTGAATTTTAATTAATTTTAACCGCACTAAATTGGAGCCCAATCTACTAAAAGAGAAAACCATGTACAAAGACATCATTTCCTACGAATTAGGAGAAAACGTTACAGAGGAGCATTTGATCAACGTTGCAAAAAGAGTTCAGGATGAATGGATGAAAAATCAAGCTGGGTTTATTAAATGGGAAATTCATACAAATAGTGACGGAAGTTATTCAGACATAGTCTCTTGGAAATCAAAAGAAGATGCTAAAACAGCAGAAAATGATATGGTCAATATCCCCAACGCTGCGGAATGGTATGGATGCTATAAAGAAGGAACGATTACAAGCACAAACTTAACCATCGTTGCAGAACTGTAATTAAAACATGTATGTACAAAAGCGTAGTTTAGAACTATTAGCAAGCTCATATCTATTGAAAATGAAATGCTTTTTCGGATTTTCAATCCGAAAACACATACCCCAAGGATTTGCAATCCGATGTACAACAACAAGCATTGCGCAATTTCTTAAACTAGAATAACCTCTAGCAGTCCTTTCTTTCCTGAGTAGTTTTTAGCTGAACTATAAAGGTATTCGTGGGCTTCCTCTACTATTTCTGCTTTCACCGGATTGTCATGAATATCGCACTGCTTTTTCGGATTTGCAATCCGAAAACACATACCTCAAGGATTTGCAATCCGATGTACAACAACAAGCATTGCGCAATTTCTTAAACTAGAATAATACTGCTTTTTCGGATTTGCAATCCGAAAACACATACCCCAAGGATTTGCAATCCGATGTACAACAACAAGCAATGCGCAATTTCTTAAACTAGAATAACCTCTAGCAGTCCTTTCTTTCCTGAGTAGTTTTTAGCTGAACTATAAAGGTATTCGTGGGCTTCTTCTACTATTTCTGCTTTCACCGGATTGTTATGAATATAGTCTAGTTTTTGATCAAAGAATTCAGAACTATAAATTTCCTTCGCTTCATTTCCTTCTTTCCAAAACTTAAAATATTTTATCTTTTTGTCGTATCTCCCAGCATATTCAAATCGATTTAACATCCATTTCCTTCTACTTTCCGGCTCGTCTTGAATTGCAATGAGAATTGCTTTGTTAACATACTTTTTAAAGTCTCTTAAAATATCAGACAAATGAAATTTTTCTTTTGCCTTTGCGATCATGTGCAAATGATTAGTCATTAAACACCACGCAAATATTTCTAATCCTTTTTGTTGCTGACAGTACTTTAAGGAATCTATGATTATATGTTTGTATACTGGTCTCGTAAATACATCTACCCAGTCTATAACGGTTAAGGTTAAATAATAAACCCCTTCTTCGCTTATCTTATTTTTTATTCCCATCTACGTCCAATTTTTCAGCACCCCCTACATAACCACCTACAACAATCTCTTTGACTAATAATAAATCAATCAATAAAACTACAAAACTATTTATCATACAATCATATTATCAGATAAATTTCTAAAATTAAGTTTAGCGCATTGCAAATGCTTATAATATAAGTTCTAGATTGCAAATCTAGAACAGCTGCTCATTTTTTATAAATGCTTTTTCAAATGCACACACTGCTTTTTCGGATTTACAATCCGAAAATACATACCCCAAGGATTTGCAATCCGATTTTTAATCGAAACATGTATTAAGATGCTTGTGGCGGGTTTTGTAATCCAGTTTAAATCACCTTACATTTATTATTATAATTATCTACTCTAATTACAATCATACAACGAGTTGATTCGTTAATCTTAAGGAAAAATGAAAAAGACAGCGTCTATATTTGCACTACTATTCACCCTTTTTTATGGTTGCACGAAAGAATCTCCTAACACAACTACGGACAATCTAAATCCAAAGATTCCACAAGTTGAAATTCCAATTGTTTCTTCCAAATGTTCCTTCGATACCAATCTTATTTTTGACCGAACGGTTAGAGCAGGTAAAAACACATTGGGATACGTACGAATTAGATCCAATAACTCCTTTGAACAAAGCAACTTGGATAATGTAATTGGAACTGTAAAAAGTGGAACGATTCTAAAGGCATATTTACCTGAAAAATTTAGAGATCAAGTGGATGGAACCATTGTTTCTACCCGAAATCCATATTACATTATCAAAGTAAAAAACAAGGACGGCCATAATTGCATAGGGTATGTTGCCGGCTGGACACTTGGATAAAACAAATAATGACTACAATAACGCCTTTTCAAATGCACACACTGCTTTTTCGGATTTACAATCCGAAAATACATACCCCAAGGATTTGCAATCCGACCAACAATAAATCCTTCCAACGAAATCCTTAACAAGCCCATTAGATTGTTCTGATTTTAGTTTCAGAACGATATTATTTAAGAGCTTGTACAGGTTACTTAATATTGTCTTATCAATTGCTATTTACATATAACCTAGCAGAACGGGATATGTCGAAAACCGCTTAGAGTAGACGTTCAAACAAAATTTAAAGAAAATATTAATATGACAAATTTCGAAAACGCTCAGAAATTCTTCCACGCTTGTGAATCAATCAAAGGATGGGATGCTTGTAAAGAATTCGTTGCAGAAGGTGCTACATTTGGTGGACAATGTGAACCATTGGCAGAGCTCACTACCGTTCAAGGATATGTAGAATGGATGACCGGACTTGGAACCATTACTGCGCCTGGATGTACGTACAAATTGCATGCTTCAAGTTATGATGAAACCAACAAAACAGCGCTGTTTTTTGCAACTTATACATTGACACATACAGGAGACGGTGGGCCCGTACCTCCTACCAATAAAACGGCTAATGCAGATTACGTCTATTCCATGACTATGGATGACAACGGAATGATTACAAGTATTATCAAAATTTGGAATGCATCTTGGACGTTACGTGAAATAGGTTGGATGTAAGATCAATTAATGTCTTATTCATAAAATAAGGAAGTAGAAACTCCATTAAAATAACCTAGCTCTGGCTCGTTATTCTTGAAGAGGGTCTTTTTAAAATTAGAATTCAGAAAACGGGGACAAATATAGTCCCCGTTTTTCATTTCAAAAAGGTGATATCAAGCACGCTGAAGCCCTTCATACGATAGCTGCAAACGTTTATTTACTTAAACATAAACGTAAATTCATTTGCGCTGAAATTAAGAAAAATATACCTCGTCAAAATTCAGTAAATCCCTTACGAATCATGCTTGATTTTTCTAAATTTACAAAATGAAATATTTCCTGCCTTTTGTCCTGTTCTTCGCAATAAATTGGTGCTCCGCCCAAGTCGACAATCGAAAGGAAGTTATGATTGGACAAATTGAAACTGCTGTACGAATGTACGAAGGGCAGCAAGTAGACAGTTCAATCGAATTGATAAATCAAACACTTTTCACTGCTGAAACGAGCGAATCTGACTTGGTCAAAGCCGACATTTACGAACGTGTAGGTAGATTCTACGAAAGTAAATATGTAAATGCGCAAGCAATAAAAATGTATTTCAAAGCACTTTTTATTTACCAAAAACATTTATCTGAACCTGAAATCAAGAAAAAACTAGCTAAAACCTATCTGGACATTGGTGGAGTTTACTATAATATCCAAAACAATGTGAAGTGTGAAGAATATTGGCAAAAATCACATAAAATTTATCTTGAATTGGGCCATCAGCAAGGGCTATCTGATATTATAAATAATCTCGCAGAAATTGATCGATCGGAAAAGCGATATGAACAAGCCATAAAGCGATATGAGCAAGCCGGTCAAATCAAGCTTAAGATCAATGATTCGGTAGGCTACACCGTGATTTGTGTAAATCTGGCTGAAGCTTATTTATTGGAATCAAACTTGGAAAAATGCGCGGAATATTTATCCATTGCAAAGCGGTACGATGAACAGTTAAACTCCCAAGGCTTAATTGCAATAAGACTCAATGTATTTGGGCAGTATTTGCATAAAAAAGGAGATCGAAAAAGAGCAAAGACAGTCTTTATGCAAGCTTTAGAAAAAGCGGAATCCCTAAACGATATTGAGTTAAGACTTATTCTGTACGATAAGATCTCTCAGCTTTTTGTAGAGGAAAGTCAATTGGATTCTTCCTATGCATTTAAAAACAAGCTTCACGTATTAAAAGACGAAGTTTTTGAAAGTGAACGAGAGAAAATGACTTCGGTGCATGAATTGGAATATTTGATCAATGAAAAGAACACAACCATCTCCAATTTAGAGCAAGAGACGAAAGAGGAACGTGCGAAACAAAACGTTTTAATCTTTGTAGTATGCGTAATAGTGATTGTTTCCATTCTATTCTTTTTTGCATTTCAGCAACGAATTAAAAAGAACAAAGCAATTCGAGAACGAAACGAATTGAAGATCAAAAACGATCAGATTTTGAAGGAAAAACTACAGTTAGAATTAGCGAATAAAAGCAATGAAAACCTGTTACAGAAGGAGAAGATTGATTCACATCAACGAGAGTTGTCATCTGTCACAATGCATATTATTAGCAAAAATCATGTATTAGGACATGTAAAAGAAGTCTTGGAAGAATCGGAGGATTCCGTGCATAAGGATTTAGCCAAGGAGATTAACAATAATCTAGAATTAGACGAAGATTGGAATCAGTTTAAGCTCCACTTCGAAAATGTACACGATAATTTCTTTAAAACACTCACTCAAAAATTCCCAGATCTTACCAATCAAGAAATTCGTTTGTGTGCGTATTTACGAATCAATCTTACTTCAAAAGAAATCGCACAAATTCTATTCATTCAGCCAACAGCAGTAAACAAAAGAAGAAATCGATTACGTAAAAAACTAAATGCCGACGCGGAGACAGATTTAATTCACTTCCTTATTAATATATAAATTAGGAATCAGTTATTCGGTCGATCGTACTCCAAGCATCCAGATATCACCCACAAAATTCAGTTCAAGCCATAGAACAAAAAAACTAAAAAACGGAGGAACGGAAGAACTAAAGAACGGAGGAACTGAAAAACTGAAGAACCGAAGAACTAAAGAACCGAGGAACCGAAAACTGAAGAACCGAGGAACGGAGGAACTGAAAAACCGAGAATCCGAGGAACTATAAACCGAAAAACTAACCTCAATTCTTAACTACCCTCGTTACATAACTACCGCTTCCTCCACCCGCAATCTTCACTAAATAAATTCCAGTTTCAAAAGCTTTCAAATTACGTTCTACGCTATTCTTCCCTTCTACCACATCTACATCTTCCTGAACAACTAATACTCCAAACGAGTTATACATCTCTAATTGCATCACCCCCTTTTGTTCTGCATAAAATTTGATACTAACTACATCACTGGATGGATTAGGATATACTTCCAGCGTATTTTTGACCTTATTATTAACTTTAACAATGGAAGAATACGATGACTGGCCATAATTGTCATACGAAATCAACCTGTAATAACTCAAATCACTCACTTGATGATCCTCATATTGATAATTACTTCCGCTCAACGATCCTTTACTTTCCACTTTCGTTATCTGTTCAAATATTTTTCCATCCAATGACTTTTCTAAAATGAAATAGTTGTGTTCAATTTCGGCAGAAGTTTCCCATTCAACCAGATTGTGATCTATTTTAGGATTCGCAGTTAGTTGCGCCAATTTAACACTCAAAGGACTGCAATTAAGACTGGCACCTCCTGTTAAATCCCATCCTAATGTAAAAGGTGAAGTCGTCGCAGACCAATTATCAATCATCATTATGTACACATCGCCTGTATTTGCGGTTAGCAATTTTACAAGTCCATCGGTGCCACTAAACCCTTCTGATTCTTCGGCAGCTGAAGCATGCATCCCGGTCCCCATTACTGGATCCGGAGCACCGGCTGCATAAGAACATCTGATTGGAGCTGTCGTTGGTACGCAAATACTAGCTACTGTTGATCCAGATGGATATGGTCCCCAAATCGCAAAATCATAATCATCCGATCCATTATCAGGACGAATCCCAAATCCAATTGTTCCTCCTGTTTCAACTTCAAACGCGTACCAAGATGATTCATGCTCTTGAGATAAACAACCCCGATTTGACGTTGTTAATTCTTCAGAAGTTCCATCTCCATTACTATTTCCGTTCAAAATTTCATCCGAGCAAATGTAGGGTGCTTCATTGCATTGCTGAACAGAAGGAAGTGTACCTCCGCTTCCTCCTCCTCCACCCGGAGATGCCGGAGTATTACTGAATATGATGTCCCAAGAATTAATAAATCCTTCTGTACCTGCATCATCGTCCGTCACACATAGTTTCCAAGTTCCATTGGCATTTTGACCATTGTTTACGTCTGCTAAATCCCCTTCTGGAACATAATCGCCCTGAAAAGGGGCCGTACCAGCGGTTATATTAGTTGAGGCTGTCATCACTAAACAAGTCAAGGTACCGCCATTTCCACTTCCACCATTTCCATAATGACTTCCGCTTCCACCATTATCAGTACTTAGTTCTACTCTGGTTCCATCGGGTGCTTCTAAATGAATGTCCATATCGTCTAACCAAGTATGATTTATTTTAAAACATACTTTTTCAAGTCCAAATGTTCCATCGATCGTTCCGATTCCAGACACGACAATGTCTGAACAATAATCCGAGCCATCATCGGTAATAGTGAGATCGTTGTCGTTGCTAAATGTTTGAGCCGTCGAATTCAGTGCAAGGCTTAAAGCAAAAATAATTAGGGTTGAAATATGGAAGTATCTGGATTTCATGATTTTGGTCTTTTAAATTTAAATGATGCTTGAGGCTGTTTCGAAATTGAATTAGTAATTAGAACAATGATTAATTTTGAACGATATGAATCGGCCCTTGCACAATTAGGTTCTTAGAATGGAATTTGGTGATCAACTTTCCATTTGCGTAATAGTCCTTTACATCTATTGTAAAGACATTGGTTTGATCATCGAAGAAGCAAGCTTCCGTGCTGAAAAACTTCTTAAGCACTTCCAGTGTTTCGTTGCTTTTTGTAAAATTGTCTATGTCCTTAAAACTACATGTGATGGTGTAGTTCGTTTTAATTCTTTGATCATATGTGAATTTGTCCACAAGATATCCTAAAGGTTGTATTGCCTCTTCAATTTGATCTTTGGTAAGATATTCTACGGTCTTTATTCTAAGTAGATGATCTCCTTCACTAAAGTCAATTCTCAAGGTATTTGTGACAGGTCGGAGCACATCTATCAGACCTTTCGCTTCCCCAACATCCGTTAGATTTTTAATCGACAATATGTACACATTGTACTCATTGGATTGGGCAGATGCGTTGAGGCTTATCGTTAACAATAAAAATGTAGCAAGCAGAAATGAAGTAGTTTTTTTCATGTTGATAAAAAATAAGATTTCATCAAATGAAGTTCATTAAATAAGGGGATGCAAAAAAGAGCCTATGACAAGCACTGACTAGGTTAAATATGCGCGTTTAAGGATGATTTGAGGGCTCTATATTTTTATTAAAAATTGAATCAACAATTGCATAAAGCTTAATTAGAACGTTTTGAGCGGGGTATGACAATAGATGACCGCATGACTCGTCACCATTTTAACCATCATTATATGCTGTTAAAAACAACGGTCATGAACGAAATAAACTTCGCTTTCCTCTTTTGAAAACGGAGCATTGCAACGAGTTTAAGCAAAAAACATTTTTGTTACAATATCTACAGTTTCTTTATAATTTTCTTGATTTTGAACAAGTCATCTTGAAAACTTCGACTTACTTCTTGATCCACTGGCGTGAAATTGAATGAGTATCTCCAATAACTTTTAATAGATAAAGGCCCGACGGGCTGTCAGAAAGATTAATTTGCACATGCTCATTTGTTACGATTGTTTCCGACGAAATCATCGCTCCTACCGCATTAAAAACTTGAATACGGTGGACAGAATGTTCCGTCGATTCTAAACGCACATTGACCATTCCTGAAGATGGATTTGGCCAAATTTCAAGGTCCAAATCAAAGTCTTCCCCTTTTCTAATACCCTGAATCATCTGAGAAAAACAATCAGATGTATCCTTGCATGTTCCGTTCGATAGTTCAACCGCAAAATCACCTTCAATTAAGGAAATAGATTGATTTGTTTCCCCTGCAATTGGCGACATGTTCATGTTGCAATCCAACCATTGATATGAATAGCCGGGTGCCGCAATCAAAGTACTGTTTATCGTATCTAATGCAAAAACTTCTGTAATTATTGTATCTAGAACCACCACCTTTACTGAATCCGACGAACTGCATTGCATTGAATCTGACGCTATCGCTGTGACCGTATATAGCGTTGTAGTCGATGGCTGAAAATATTGCGAATCTATCACGCCATTATCCCAATAGATCGAGTCACTTGGTCCATAACCCGAAGCGGTTAACATGAGCGACGTATTCCTACAAATAGTATCATCCGGACCAGCTTCAAGCAACGGACCAGCGATCCCCTCCACATGAATGGTATCTCTGGTACAGCAAGAGTTGGGAGCGTTAAAAAGTATTAATCCTGACCTACAACCATACACTATATAGTCTCCTCCTGAATCAATAGATAACGTATCGGCAAATTGATCTGGATCCCATTTAATAGTTAGGCCCGATGAAACGTAAGCGGGATAAATATCTATTTGATCGGAGTTGCACATAGTCCGATCCATTCCCGCATCGATTGTATCAAGTCCTGAAAGGGCCATATTTTCATACATTATGCCTATATAAATAGTATCTGATCCACCAGTTGAATTCTGACAAACAAATCTAAAAGAGGTTGCAGAAATAGGCATAAGAGCGCCTCTAAGGCATGTATCTGACTCCAAAATGTATCCCAAATATTGAATTCCAACAGTAATTTGCTCAGCCGGGGTAATAGAGTTCCCATACCATGCATAACTTGTACAGTTCGATGGAGCCACTATTTTAAAATCTTCATCAGAACACAAAATGATTGAAAGCGTATCTGAGTTTGCTAAACCTTCCATATCAAAGATATGCGTGGCTTTAGCAGAAAAATTCATAAAAATGAATAGAAGAATGAATCCTGAATGGAGATGTAACTTCTTCATAGATTGGAAGGTTAGATTGTGTTTAATAATTTGTTGAACATAACAAGTTTACTAAAACTATCTGGCAAAAGCAAATTGGTTTTACATCCCTATCAATAACCTCTTTCATCCTTTTTTTGATTAATTTGTCTTCCTAATAAATTAAGAATTGCATGGAACAAAGAGTGAAGGACCTTCAAGAGAATGGATATGATTTCAGTTTTGGAGGATTGATTATTGGCGGCTGGAATCTTTTCGAAAAACAAACCGGAAGCTATATCGGGTTTTTCTGGCTATCAATCCTTATCAGCATCATGTCCATGGTAATGATACTGATTCCCATAATTGGAAGTTTATTTTGGTCCTCGATCATACACATTCTATTTCTGGGATATTTTACATATGCCCGAATCTCTATGAAAACACGTCCTGAATTTGGTGATTTCTTTGGGGCATTTAAGTCTATTGGTCAGATTCTATTGTTCTTTTTATTTGTCTATATGCTTATGTCTCCTTTGTATATTGTAGAATCCATTTGGGGCACTGCAGAGGAAGGATCTGTTCTAATTAAGCGTGGATTTGAATATAATTTTGGAAATGGAATAGATGCACCAAATGCAACAATGCAAGTCTTTCAATTTATTGCTTTAGCAATCTACCTTTCCATGTTTACGCTTTTTTCATTTGCACTTCCGCTTATCGTAGATCAAAATATTAGCGCTTGGAAGGCTATAACTTATAGTACTAAAATTGTTGCCAAGAAATTCTTCCATTTTTTAGGCTTTTATATCCTTTTATATCTAATGTTTAGCTTTGGCTTTCTTGTGACTTGTGGATTTGGAATAATGATAATCGTACCTTGGCTTTATTGCGTTTTATTTTATGCTTATGACACCATTATTAAACCTAATCAGAACGACCTAATCAATCCAATACATGAGCTTGATTCATTTGGTATGAAGGTTAACGATGTCAATACCGAACGGGATGAATCGAATATGTTTGATCCTCCTTCCTAATAAACAATACAATAGCTAAAATTTACACTTTTTCGGGTTTGCAATCCAATAAAGCCAACCTATCATAGCAACGAAAATTAACCATAAAAAAACCTCTACCGAAGTAGAGGTTCTAAAACGATGAACGTATTCTTGTTCACCAAAACAACAAGCCTTAATTAAATTAATGTCAAATCGAATCCAATTGAATTGAACTATTGAACAACGATCCTTTTGGTTGTTGTGGAATGCTCATTTTGAATTCGAACCATATAAACTCCCGTATCTAAGGTAAGTTGAAGTTGAGCTTTTGCATTTTCTTCTAAAATGATTTGCCCCAAACTATTTTGAACCGTAATCACTGAGTTTATTGAGTAATTATCTAACGCTATATAAACCAATCCAGCAGAAGGATTAGGATATATACGGACATTATTAGCGCCTTGATTTTCAATGCCTACATTGCTTACGGTAAAACACGCCGAAGTCTCTGAACAACTATTTTCGGTTACTACCACCGCATAATCTCCGTTTTCTGTTGGAGTAAAATCTTTGTTTGTAGCTCCTACAATATTTGAATTATCAGAACAGTTGATCCATTGATACATTCCAACTGAATTTTCAGAAGATAGCATTGCTCCATGCTGAGTTACCGAGTCGTCTACCATGGTTACGGTCAAGTTTATTGTAAAAATGCTATCGCAAAATTGACCTTTTGGAATAGAGTCGATGTAGGTATTGGATTCTGTATAGAGTTTTCCGCTTGGAGAGGTGTATGCTCCACAAGTTGCTTCGGTTATCGTGGAATCAGCATCATAACATAATGACCACAATTCTATGCCTTGATTATTTGTTTCTGCGGTAAAATAGAGCGCATCATTGTGCAATATAAATTTTTTGGGTCTTGAACCTTCTTCCGTTCCGGGATTAATATCTGCAACCGTGTTCACTGTTGTGCCATCAAACATCAATAATTCTCCTCCATCTTCATCTCCGTCTGTTCCGAAAAACAACAAATTATTGAACACTGTTAGATCAAAAATTTCTTCTGTTCCATAAATCCCTCCAAAATCAGAAACCAAAGAAATCGATGCCCCATCGTATTTCCATAATTTAGTATCATTATCTGCATCAGTCGCGCTAAAGTAGATTTCGCTATTATATTCTGTAAAATCAAAAGGATATGAACCTAATGCTCCCCGAAGATTGCCCAATGAATCAGCGGTGGTACCATCATACACCCAAGCTTCCCTTCCATTAATTCCATCATCCGCATTAAAATATAGTTTGCCTCCAGCTATTTCAAAATCAGTAGGAGTAGAACTTCCTACAGCGTTAATATCCTGGATCATGGTTGCGCTTGTTCCATCATACTTCCATAGTTCCTTTCCATTTACTCCATCTGCTGCTATGAAAATTAATTCAGATCCAAATGCCGTTAATTCGCCAGGTTCAGAACTTCCTGTTCCCACATTTATGTCAATTAAAGAATAAGTAGTACCGTCATACTTCCATAGTTCTGCTCCATTTACCCCATCTTCCGCAAAGAAGAAAAGATTGGATCCTACCACTGTCATTCCCCCAACTTCCCCACTTCCTGCTCCAACATTGATGTCTTTTTCCAGGATTGTATTCGTTCCGTCATAACTCCACAATTCATACCCGTTTACCCCGTCATCTGCAGCAAAAAACAATTTATTATTATACACGATAAGGTCCCAAATTCCAGAAGTGCCTGCCGAGTTTACATCACTAATAAATGTAGCAGTAGTCCCATCATACTTCCAAAGTTCGGTATCTAATACGGTAAAATACAACTCCCCATTATATTCCGTAAACTGGCCAGGGAAAGAATTTCCTCCACCCGTTGTCGTAATATCTATCAAAGTTGTGTTTACCCCATCGTATTTCCATAATTCACTTCCATTCGCCCCATCATTCGCTCTAAAATAAAGGTTGGATCCAAGTGAAAAATAAGTATCTGGTGATCCGTTATTTGTTTGCGCATTGATATCTTTTAATAAAGCTAGCGATGATCCATCATATTTAAAAAACTCAGTTCCATACTCATCACTTCTTGACTCTATTAACATTTCTGAACCAACCACCGTAAAATTAGAGGGGTTACCTGAATTCCCTCCCGGTCTTGTTTCGTACATAGTAGTTGTGGTTCCGTCGTAAACCCAAATTTCGTTCCCATCCGTTCCATTATTGGCTTTAAAAACCAATTCACTGCCTAAGGTGGTCAGCGAAGAAACATTTCCACTATTTGCACCTACATTGATGTCTGCGACTAATGAAAAGGTTGTACCGTCGTATTTGTATAATTCAGTACCAAGTGTACCATCCGTTCCCGCGAAGTACAAATCTCCTCCCATTTCGTTCATTGTACCTGAAAATCCATTTGATGTCCCTGTATAAAAATCGATCACCAAACTTGTATTGGTTCCGTCGTATTTCCACATTTCGTTTCCAGTAACTCCATCGTTCGCGCGAAAGTAAATATCGCCATTGTATTCATAATATCCATAAGGATTCGAGGTACTCGCTCCAGGACGAATATCCATCAATAGTGTAACAGTGGAACCATCAAATACATAGGGCTCTCTTCCTTCTACAGTCGTATTTGCTTTGAAATAGAGCTTGTTTCCAATAATTTCATACGCATCTGGATAGGACGATCCTGATCCTGCCTCTATATCAAATTGAGCAGTATCTGTTCCATCATATGACCACAGTTCATATCCATGGACCCCGTTGTTTGCTCTAAATATTAATGCTCCATTTATTTCTCCGATCAAAACGGGTATTGACCCGCCAATTCCAGGAACTAAATCAATAACCAATGCCATATTGGTCCCGTCATATCCCCATATTTCTTTCCCACTTACCCCATCATCTGCTGTAAAATACAAGGTAGATCCGATTGCCTCCAAATCGCCAAAATTGGTCATGCTTGGTGGAGTTATTCTTGTAGTATTCGTCCCGTCATATTTCCACAATGCTTCATTTTCCTCCGTAATAAAATAGATATCAGAATTAAAACTCGTGAATGCATCAACATATGAACTACCCATACCTGTATCTATATCAGCTATGTTTTTTGTTGTAGTTCCATCATAAACCCATGGTTCATCACCAATAATCCCATCATCGGCATTAAAAAACACCTGATTTCCTATTGTAGTAGGAATACTTATCGAAGTAGATTTCGTTGTAGTGTTTACATCCTCTACAAGATTGACATGTTGCGCTGTTAACCCTCCAAACAGAACCATAGCACTGGAAAGAGTGAGTGTTTTTGTAAATTTTGATATCATAATTTTGTTGTTGTTTTACTCCTAGTCCGTCTGGTTTTAAAAGGTAAACAAGAATTATGAAAAAGTTTTTCTGAAAGAATAGAATAGAATAGAATAGAATAGAATAGACTCCGCACGAATTTCAACTCGACTACAAGATGCTCGTTCATTCATTTCGTTTATTTTTAAAGAAATGAAGTTGTCCTTTTAGAAAAATAAAAAATCAAGAAATCTTATTTCTGACACCAAAAAGCGCACTCAATGGTTCACAGATTTAGAATTATAGATGAATAGACTTTCTGTTACTCCTTTAATTTTGCTAGAAAAGGTATGCCTCCGTAACATTCGACTTCGGGCAAATTTTTGTCCCACATATTTAGAAGCATCTTTAGCCCACACCATTGTTCTGCGCAAACATAAATGGCTCCTTGATCATCGCCCTGAATTAAACCTTGACTATTGCGTTCGATCGACATTCCTAATGGCCGAATTCGCTCAATTTTTCCTTTCGTATTCAGGTTTAAAACCAAGGTGTATTCTGTCTTTTTAATCGTTGTTTTCTGATATTGCATTTCCTTAAAGATCATTTTGGGTTTTACACCAACCACTACAAGTTCCCCTTTAGCATCCACGATCATTGATCGGATATTATTAAACATGTAAGCCTTCTGCCACTGAAGTTTGCCTTGGTTTTTTGAAAAACAAACGATCATTGATGGAACGGTATCGACCAAATCTATTTTTTGGCCAAACGCGTAGGAACCAACAGGTCTATGTGCGAAGTAAACATTTTTATTATCTACCGCTAATGCGGTTGCCCTTCCTTGATTCTTGGAGGTTTGTACCCATCGAATTTCACCTTGCTCACTATAGCTAGCCACATAGGATTCAAAACTCCGACGTCCTTTTTTTTGCATCGCATAAGAAATAGGTGCTAAACTTCGACTCTTTGGACCAAATATGGCGCCAATTTGATAGGAGCCCGCCAAATAAATATTCCCTTCGTTATCTAATTCTATTTGAACCTTTTCGATAGCGCGTGAACAACAAGAAGTACCTGCATAAGATACCACTTTCACCCAATTGACAGTTCCCGTAGCATTCAAACTTAGTAAGAAATCACCACCAGCCATTCCGGAGGAAGCAGCGGGTATGTCCATCGAAACAGGGCCTTCCGAAACTTCTCCACACAATAAATAGCTCCCGTTGAAATATCGAATTTGATGTACTTCGATTTCTTCCAGGTTCAAATTTTCAACATAAATCGTTTCCTCAACTTGTCCATTCTCAGCAATAATAACAATGTAGTAGCCCTCTAGTACGGGTTCTTTATCTGAGAATAAATTCCCCACATATTCTCCTTTATCATTTTCATCTTGACCTTCAACCTTCAATACGGCCATCAATTTCCCTGTAGATGCATGATCCACCGCGTGTAATGTTGCACTTTGATCAAATGAAATAGTCCATTTATATTTTCCCTCCAAATCCAGACCAATTAAACTTGAGTTGAGACCATAATAACCTACTTCATGTTTCTGTTCCGTATTGGTAGAAACCAACATACCACTAAATTCAGCCGCACCCCATACAATGGAATTTCCATGCAATGAAAAAAAATCAATTTCTGACGTTTTAGTTTGTGATAACGCAACACCCCATGTTACATTCTGTCCAATAGTCAAAAGATGACCAAAAAGGAGAAGCAACGTCAGTAGCGATTTAAGCTTGAAGTTGATTTTGTTATTTTTGTCTGAACTCATCTCCTTTCAAATTGATGAAAAATTCTTCTTTATCCAGTGTTGCTTTAAATAACTGGAGGTCATTCTTTTTGTACGAAATATTGATGTAGTTAAGAGGGATAACTTCTTTCCCAGTTAAATCAAGGATTCCAAAGCGCGACCACTTACTTACAATGAAGTAGTCTCCTACCATCTCTACCTTCTCGTACTCCGGTGGAATTATTTCTATTCCATCAAAAGAACAATAACCTTGGCGACCATTCAAGTTTACATATGCACCGTTTTCCTCAATTTTCAATATTTTATCGTACTTACAAGGGATCATACTTTTTCCTGTCCAATCACACATCCCTTTTAAAGATCGAGATACACTATTTATCTTTTTGTTTTTGAACGTAATGAAATTATCTCCAACAGCCTGTATAAAACTATACACTCCGAAAGGAATGATCTCCACTCCCATAGTGTCAATTAATTTTGCATCGTATAAACCATTCTCGTACGTACGAATTTGATAAAAAGGAAGATATTTATCTCGCCCTTCTTTCATTGATCTAACTTCATAATAAATTGAAGGTACCAGTTCTTTTCCACTCCAACTTAAAATCCCATAGGTCCGCCTCCTTACTTCTGGATTGTAAAATTCCAGTTTGAACCAGTTCTCCTTATACGATTCTCTTCGTATCCCAGTAAATTCAGACACTTTTACAATTGCCCCCTTTCCATCAATCAACATTTTTTTTCCTGCACTATCATTCCCAAATACAAATCCATTAGGCTGCAAATTCGCCGGCACAAACGAAGGCTTCGGAGATAAGATCTTCCCAGTTTTAATAATATAAAGTTGCTTAGTGTGCGTTTTTGTTGTTACAAGAGCTAGATTCCGATCCCACTGATTAATGACACCGTCAAACGTAAACACGGTAGCTCCTTCTCCATCCACTAATTTAGAGCTTCCATCTTGGGATTTAACCATAGCAAGGCCGTTTTGAAACCTAGAAATAACTGCGGCCCCAGTAAGATGGATCAACTTTCCTTGGCTGTTAATGATCACAGGTGATTCCCCTATCATTCCGCTCATTTGAGCAGATAAATTGGCGTTGATTGCGTCAAAATTATGGATGCTTTTTGGTTTTTTTCTAGGCTGAACTACACTTTGTTCTCCTCTATTATAAATGATAAAGTGATCAGAAATAAAACTAACGTCACCAGGATATAGAATTTCACAAATCTTCTCCCCATTCATTGAGAATATTTCACCGGTTTTATCAATCTTGGATGCAATAATATAGTTCCCATATAACCGAATGCCCTCGTATTTGAATGGTATAATGACTTTCCCTTCCATTGAAACAACCCCATAGTTAAAGCAGTCTTTTGAAACTTTGGAAAGCATTAACAAATTATCATTGAGATGAAACGGAGGTGTTGTATAAACGAGATCAATGAGATCGTTGCCTTTTGAATCAATTATTCCAAACAAATGCTCTTCGTTTGACACCACAATGAGGTTATCACTGTTTTTTAATAATTCTATTTCTATTAATTTTTCATTTGTAACCAACGTCCCTTTGGTGGTGAATAGGGTGACATTTTCATTTTCTTTCCCACGTAAAAGATGATTGGATAAATACTCTAAGGTATCATAATTTGACTTGATAAGATCATTCAAATTAGCATCTTTCCCTCCCCATTTTCCATTTTTTTTAAACAGCGATATATTATTATAGAATGGCAACACTTGTTCATAAACTTCTGAATTACATGATGCCGTCTTGACATTATAGTAACTTTCGCCTTCGTCCACCTTGAATGGAACATACTGCTGAGCAATCAAATATGTTCCATTAAACAAGATCGAAAGTATAAAGAAGAAAAGATATTTATATGTACTTTTGAACATGGTCTAGTCTCTAGTAAAGATGAAAAAAAATGCGCTATTAATCTTAATTTTATTTGGTTTTCTGTATTCACACGGGCAGGAGAAAAATTGGATGATAATGGTGGATTGCGGTTATTATGCCAACGCACGTTGTATGGATTTGGATCCGCAAGGGAATGTCTATTTGGGCGGACGTTTTCAAGGAGAAGTTGAATTTCATTCTGCAACGGACACGGGTAAAGTATACAATGATTTTACCTCTCAGCATTGGATGAAATCATTTGTGGTCAAGTATTCTGCCGAGGGAGACCTCCAATATGTCCTCACTCTAAAGACGGCAGGAAGCAATCAGGGAGGCTGTGAACCTTTTGCCCTGAAATGCTTGAAAAACGGCGATTTTGCCATCCAATTATATGCCTCACAGTCTTTCATGCTCAAAACACCCTTTAAAGAACAGAGAATTAATGCGAACGGAGGGACTATTTTGCGATTCAAATCAAACGGAGAATTTCTTTGGAGTTGCCAGCTAAGAGATATTGAGTACAGACCAATCATTGAAGACGATGAAGGAAATTTATATACCATTGGTAAGAAATCATATCGGAAATCAAATATGCTTATTAAAGTAAATGAAGAAGGGGTACTCGAAAAGGAAATTGATCTGGCGGATGAAAGAATCGGGTTTATGAAAAGGGTCGGCAACGACATATGGTTTACAACAATGAAAACGATCAAACAAGGCGAATACACACACGCTCATACAACAGACAAAACATTTTACACTTATAATTTGAGTACGGAGGCATTGAGTGAGAAATTTACAATGCACCTATCTTATTCTACCGAGGCTTCATTTGATGTTGCGCTGGTTCAAAATGAGCTTCAGATCATGGCTTGGCTTTCTTCTCGCCAAAAGTCGATTACGTATAGAGAGGAAGAATTTAACATGGAAACGCAACAATTGCTCCTACGATTGGATGAGAATGGTGCCATAAAAAGAACTGCTTACACCCCTAATCTGTTCCATTACAATCGAACTTTATTGTTGGATGACGAAGGATTTCTGTATGCGTATGCTCCTGGTTCAGACACGTTAAAATGGCATGATCAAACAGCCATAAACCCACGCGAGCATTCCAATCAGTTTACTCAAGAAATGTACTTGGTTAAGCTGGACCATGAATTTAAGCCAAAATGGATTGTCAATGGAGGTGGCACGGCCAGCAATTATCATTATTCTAAAATCGTCAAGCAGAAAGATCAAATTACAGTAGCTTCTGACCTCCTAGATTATGGGACCATCATGGGGGAGTTTACGGGCTTAAAATGGCGCTCAGGATTGTACATTCTCCAAATTAAGGACGAGAATGAATGAACGTTTAAATAAAATAACATGAACGGTACATTAAAAAGAGCGCAATGCCACAACATTAAATTATGGATGAACCTAATTTAGAAGTAAGGACAATTGAGCGTTCGAGTTTTGCTGTGCGGTTTGGAGCAATGGCGATAGATATTGCTTTTGTAGTCATCTTAACCGTTTTGACAACCATAATTACAGAGATTTGGACCTTCCATAGTTTTAGTGAAGAATTCTCATATCTAGGCTATTTCGGATTTACCTTAACGCTGTTTTTTTCACTATTCGTTTCTTCAGTTTCTTCTATTTCCACCGCAATCATATTGACCTTTTTAGTGATTCTAGTAGAAGCGTTTACTGGACGCACGCCTGGAAAAATTATGCTTAAGTTAAGAATTGCTAATCCAGATGGCAAGAAAAGCTCGATATTAATATTAATGTTAAGATCTATGCTTAAAAACATTAGTGTTTTCATGTTGTGTTGCAGCCCTTTCATGGGGGAAATATTTATTATCTTGGGATTATTAGGTGGTCTAGCCATATTTTTAGGTGGCTTTTTAGTCTTTAGAAAAGAAAGGCAAGCACTGCACGACATTCTAGCAAAAACGGCCGTTTTTAACGCAAAGGATTTAAAGAATAAGAATGCTCTTATCTAAGCTTAGTGCTTATGATAGTACTCCCAAGCATATTGAATCTTGCTAAGTTGTATCTAGACTGAAGAAACAAAGCCGTTATGACAAATCATCCTAGCTTTCAGTTTAAATAAAACAAAAAAAACAGCTTATACCTAATAAGTAAAGACTTTAAAGTGATAAAAGCACCGATATATTTTGCAATCATAGTATTTGAATTTATCTTGGATTTCATTTACCAATTAATCTATTCGCTGCTATGGGAAATCCTTCTAAAATTAAACACGTTGTCGTAATGATGTTCGAAAACCGCTCATTCGACAGCATGTTAGGATATTTATATAAAGACAACAATAATAAATCTCCATTAGGACATCCTTTTGAAGGATTAACAGGTTCGGAAAGCAATCCGGATAGCCAAGGCAACGAGATCAACGTATTTCCTATTGAAAAAGAAGATCCATACGCTTATTTTATGCCAAAGAAGGATCCTGGAGAAGGCTTCACGAATACCAATTTCCAACTTTTCGGCGCTGGACAACCTCCTTACCCAAAAGGAATTGACAACAATCAGGGTTTTGTACGTGATTTTGAAAGTAGCATCAACAATGAGCAGCCAGAGGAAAAAGAGGAAAAGGATGATCCATTATTGATCCATAAAAAGAAAAAAGAATCTACAAGTACTTATAGCAAGTACCATAACGACGATTATAAAAAGTGGTACAAATCAGCCCCTCCGTCAGACCATACTTCTGAAGTTCCAGATTTAAAAACCGTACAAGCAAAAGATATCATGGGCATGTATTCGCCCAAGATGCTGCCTGTTCTTTCTGGACTTGCAAAAGGATATGCGGTTTGCGATCATTGGTATTGTTCCGTTCCTACAGAAACGCTTCCAAACAGAGCATTTACCCACATGGGAACTTCTCAGAACTACTTATACGATGAAGTAAAATCATACAGCGCAAAAAGTATTTTCAAACATCTTACAGATCATAAACACTCTTGGGGAATATTTGGAAATAATGGTAAACCATATACGGTGCCTTTTTGCCAAGACATCCAAAAACCGTATCCTAAAGGATGTATGACCGGAAGTTTTGAAACTTTTCAAACTGCATTAACCAACAAAATACTTCCATCGTACACGTTTCTTGAACCTATTTGGGGATCAAAAGGAAACAGTCAGCATCCAAACTATAACGTGGCCGAGGGAGATGCATATTTACTCGAAATATACAATGCATTGAAAGCGTCAGAATACTGGGAGGACACCCTCCTTATTATTACTTACGACGAACATGGTGGTTGCTACGATCATGTTACTCCGCCTACCAATGCCGTTTCTCCCCCAGCAAAATCAACCGCGTTTAATTTTGATTTTACTCGATTTGGCGTCCGTGTACCTACAGTTCTAATTTCTCCTTGGATCAAAGCCGGAACGGTATATCGTACCAATAACCAAACTCCTTTAGATCATACTTCAATTCTCGCAACGCTTGAAAAGTGCTTTGATTTACCTCCTTTGACAGAACGCGATAAAGCTGCTCCCGAAATTACAGATGTACACACTCTTTCTGAACCAAGAACAGATGATCCACTAAAAGGAGTGGTTGCTCCAACCGCTGATCCATCCATTAAAATTAAACCCCACGCATCCCAAATTCAAAAAATGCATGCAGGTGCCCTCGCAGAAAAAGCTACTCGCGAAACAGGCAAAAAAGTCACGGCTCCGGAATTTGAGAATGGAGATGACGCATGGAATTACATTAATAAAATGCAAGGAAAGTATTACGGGAATGATTAAATAAGTATTCCCGCTAATTCTGCTCAAATTTTAAAAGGATTGCCTTTAACGAATAACAAACACTCCAGCTTATTTTAAAGGTTTGGCAAACTTCCTTGAGGAATTTCATTTTCTGTAATGTAATCTTGACAAGAACATCCTCCTTTCCTCTGCTCCACTATAGAAGAAAAGCAAATCTCAAATAAAAAAAGGTCATCTCCACATTCTATGAAGATGACCTTTTTAGGCGCTAACAACAGGTATTTCGGTCCTATTTTTAGTTCGGTTTAATCCAGACCATGAGTTTAGTTAATTTTGACCACCTTAAATTGTTTTTGTTGTCCTTCTATAAATACGTTCACATTGTAAATACCATCTGGAAATTTATCCATTGAAACAGCATATTGCATTTTTTGAATTTCGCGGATTCGGAATACTTCTTGCCCAAGGCTATTCACAACCGTAATTCCTGTGGCTTTCAAACCTCCAAGATCAATTACAAATTGGTCATTTGTTGGATTTGGATAGATCCTCATTTGATCATCCAACTGTTCTAAACTCCCTGTAGGATTTTCTGTAACGAAAAGCAATGTACTTATTACGCTATCACATCCAATACTTGACATGAACGTATCCACATAGGTTCCTGCCTCCGTTTGCATCATTCCTCCCAACAATATACTATCTCCTTCTTGAATGGTTACATTCACGCTAGTTGTATCTTCTGTACATTCATATTTAAAGAGACTAAATTCACCGTCATTCTTAAAATATTTTAAATAAAGTTGGTTTTGAAATGTAAAAGGACTTCCCATATATCCCCTATGCGATACGTTCGCATCAGCAGGGGACTCAATTGGATCCAAGTTGGCTCCATCGTACTTAAACAAGTCATAGTTCCCATCATTTCCAGAATAACGGAGATATAAGTCTGAATCATAAAAGATTGGCGTTCCTACAAGTCCGGCATATTGATCTGAATAACCTGTGGGAGACGGTATTGCTGTTAATGTAGTGCCATCATACTTTAACAGGTCCGTATTCCCATCGTTACTTCTAAAATTGAAATACAGATCGTTGCCAATTTTACCAAGATATTGCTGGTAACCGGCATAAAGCGTATCATATCCTGCAGGAGTGGGTATTAAATCTAAATTCACACCGTCATATTTAAACAACGCATAGTTAAAACTATCGGACTGATATCTTAGATAAAGAATCCCTCCCTCTTCGAAGGGAATACCGTTATATCCCACGTCAGCGGCGTCATAACCGGCAGGAGAAGGTATTTCAGTTAGATTGGAACCGTCATATTCAAATAAATCGAAGTTTTGGTCATTACCATAATACTGCATGTATAATTTTCCTCCGAATTCAAATGGAATTCCAGTATAGCCCCTTGAATTGTTTTCGAATCCAGCGGGTGATATGATCGAATCCAATGTGACTCCATCATACTTAAATAAATGATACGAAAAATCATTCTTTTGATACCTAAGATACATCGTACCACCAACCACAATAAAATCGTCCATAAATCCTGCAATTTGTTCATCAAAATTTGCTGGGGAAGGAATCGAATCCAATATCGTTCCATTCCATACCATTAAATCCGTATTGCCATTATCTCCTTTATAAGCACAATACAGTTTATTTCCGTACACGATAGATTTACCGGTAAATCCTTTATAATCCCCCCCATACCCAACTGGAGTTGGTATTTCATTCAAGGAGATCCCATCATATTCAAACAATGTGAAATTTCCGTCATTTGCTTGATAGTTCATATATAAGTTCCCCCCAAACTCAATATACCCCCCCTGAAATCCTTTACCTGCGGAATCAAATCCTACTGGGGAGGTGATTGGGGCTAATGTAGTTCCATCATATTTAAATAAATCGTAGTTTCCATCGTCCCCAGCATAGTTCATATAGAGGATTCCTCCAATATTAATATTATGTGAGCCCAACCCTTTATAATTTCCAGTATATCCTGAAGGTGTCGCTATTTCAGTAAATACTCCTTCGTCATATTTAAACAATGTAAAATATCCCGAATTCGATTGGTATTTCAAATACATTTCCCCTCCTATTTCCGTCACGTATTGATTATAACCAACGTAGGTGCTGTCGAACCCTGTTGGAGAAGGAATCTCCGTTAACGCTTGCCCATATAAATTGCGCATCGATAAGGTTAGGATTAGTAACAGGGCTACGTAGGTTAATTTCTTATAATTTGCTTGCATTGTATTTTAACTTAATAAGTGATAATGATTGTTTTGTATTAATAAATAAAGAGCTGTTTTTTTTGTTTGAAAAACTTCCTATTATCATTGATTCCGACTTCGATTTAATGAATCCCTACCTCTATGTTTTTTAAAAG
This sequence comes from Cytophagales bacterium, assembly GCA_965277185.1. Lineage (GTDB taxonomy): Bacteria > Bacteroidota > Bacteroidia > Cytophagales > JAHDFW01 > JAHDFW01. The sequence continues at coordinate 63,220 of CBDICC010000034.1, forward strand.
TTTAACGATTTTTTTATCTGTTTAAATTTGTAAAACAATCTTCTTCACATTTGCTTTTACATTGAACTCGATGTGGTTCTTGATGTAATCCAAAAGGATTAGATTATCTATAGTTGATTACAATTTCAAAGGTAAGAAGGATGTTATTGTTCGATCATGCCATATCGGACATGAATCAACTCGAAACGGACTCCTCAATCAACTGACTGATTATCAAATTCTTGTATTTTACTTTTTTTTTAAGAAATTATTGAAAGATCATTTTTCTAATGAGATACAAACTTAACTATGAAATATAGTAAGACGGGTTCTTTCCAAATCGCTCTAAAAAGATCTTGTTAAAATGACTTGGGTTTTCGATACCTATGGCATAGGATGCATCCGCAACAGTTTCAAATTTCTTGGCCCGAAGTTGATCATAGACATAAAGTAATTTAACCTCTCGAATGAATTTCAAAGGAGAAAGTCCCGTTGCTTTTTTGACATTTCTACCTAGCTGTCGTTCGCTTAATCCAATTTCTTTCGCCAGTTCTACCACTCCAAATTCCACATTATCCAAATTGCGATTCACAATGGCTTGCAATTTTTCAATGAGCTGATTATTTACTGTTTCCACCTCTTCTTTCGCTCTTGGTTCTGCATCCCGAATTACTTTGTTTTCAATTAAATTGGCGATCCGTGCAATTAATTCCGCCTGACTGAATGGTTTGGTTATATAATCGTTCACTCCAATGGTCAACGCGTCTAATTTATCTTCTTCCGAGGCTCGAGCCGTCAACATGATGATAGGGAGTTGTGCATATTCCGATTTTAACTTCATCTGTTTTAGAAATGCAAAACCGTCCATATTGGGCATCATCACGTCAATCGTCAAAAGATCAACCTTATTTTGCTCCAACAAACGAAGTGCTTCTATGCCGTCATTTGCGACAATCACTCGGGCATAATCTCCTAAAATCTCGCTAATATAATTTTGCATTTCCTTATGGTCATCAACTACTAAAATAACCTTGTCTTTCTTCTCTAGGATAGGATAAATCGGCAATTCTACCTCGTCATACACCTCTTCTTTTCCATGTTCGGTTGAAGATTCGGAGATGATAGAATCAGGCAGCCTAATGGTAAAAGCCGATCCTTTTCCTTCTTCACTTACCACATCAATATTGCCATTATGTAATTTCGCGAATTCTTTGGCTATAGAAAGACCAATTCCTGTCCCTCCTTGCGCCGGAGCATTTTCTTTTTCCGTTTGGAAATACCGATCAAATACTTTTTCAACCTCTTCAGCTGGTATTCCCATCCCATTATCAGCCACCTCAAACAGAATTTGTTCCTTTTCCTGCGAAATCGTGAACGTAATTTCACCTTCCCGAGGTGTAAATTTCAAGGCATTATGAATGAGATTGTTAAACACCTTCTCCATCTTTTTTTGATCGATTAAAACCACCAAATGCGCATCCAATGTATAATTTAATCGAAGGGTAATCTGAAATTGATACGCCAATGATTCAAAAGTAAAAAAGATTCGATCCAAGAATGGTTTAAGCATGATTGGTTTCGAATGCAATTCCATTTTACTGGATTCCAATTTTCCTAAATCCAATAATTCTGATACCATATCGAGCAATCTCTTACTATTGTTCTTGGCTACCAACAAACTCTTACGTTGATTCTCATTTAATCCTCCAAAACGCTCCGCAAGCATGGATTCCATATGTCCACTCATCAACGTAAGCGGCGTTCTTAATTCATGAGCTACATTATTAAAGAATTTGGTTTTTACTTTGTCTAATTCTCTCAATTTTACAGCCTGTGATTCAATCACAACGTTTTGCCTTCGACTTTTTTTCAATCGCATGAATATGACAATTAGAAGGATACTAACAACGATTAAACTAATAAGAACAACGTAAATGATCCGCTGCTTTGACTCCTTTTGTTGCGTTTGTAATGTAAGACGTTGTTCGTTTTCTTTGTCGTCCAATGCCTTTTGCTTTTGGTACTTATATCTACTCTGTAGATCAAATATTTTTTTAGAGTTTTTCGAACTTAACAAACTGTCCCTCAATTGATTTTCCAGCTGTTGATATTGATATGCTTCTTTCCAATTTTGAGATCTTGAATATACTTGAATCAAAGTATTATAGGCATAAACAAGGTTTTTAGGCAATTGTATTTTCTCCGCTAATTCTACTGACTTAAGGCCAAATTCCCTGGCTTTATTTAACTGATCCAGTGCCAAATAAGCACTTGAAATCGACGCATACGAATACGTTAACCCGCTTACATCATTGATCTTTTCACGGGCTTTCATTGATTCTGTAAAATAGAAAAGGGCTGAATCCGGATTGTTTTTAAAGCTATTTCCTAAATAATTATTTGCATTACCTGCTGCCCGTAAATAGTTCACTTCAATGCCTTGAGCTACCGCTTCTTTCAACCAAATTCGAGCATTCAACGTATCTCCTAAATTTAAATAGGCTCCTCCAATATTGGATCTTAACAACGATTCCGCAATTTGCTTGTTTCCTAGGGATTCAAGCATCGCAAACGATTTTTTGAAATTATCCAGTACTTTATCAAATTGGCGATCCGACTCATACACCGCACTCATGTTGTTATATAACCATGCCAGTGCCAACGTGTCTTTCAATTCTTCCAAAATCAACAATTCCTCATACGAATATTCCAAGGATTTTTTAGGATCTCCAAACTCAATATACGCTCTGGCCAGCTTCGAATAAGATGCTGCGATCAATTCTTTGTTTTCGATTTGTTCGGCCAATTGCAAAGCCAATTCACCATATTTTATCGCGGCTTCATTATTCAATATTATTTGTTGATATAGCGAACAATCCAAATAACTTTCACACAACCTTTTATCTAAGTAGGCACTTGATTTTGCATATCTATCTGGATCATTTGCTTTAATAAAGGTTATTTCTTCGACCGTAAACAACGCATATTTCGACCACACATCATTGTATTGGGAATATTCGATATAATTCTCTAGCGCATTAAATTTTATCGAATCAATACTGGAGTTGTGATATACCGTCAGTATAGAATCGAGGTAGAATCGTTCTTTTTCGTCGATTTCATTTAGTACCAATGAATCCACCAGATAGTTTTTCTTATCCGCGAAATCCTGAGCATCAACAACCTGTAGAAACAAGGCTAGTCCTATGGCGAAGAAGAATTTATTCATCGCGCCAATTTAATAAAAAAATGCAACTCATCCTTTTTGGAGATTTTGAGTTCTTATTACAATCTGCATATATTAATTACACCCAATTAGGGAGACACCCTACCTGCTAAAAGAACTCGTTTTCAAGATCAAATTGGCATTGATTTGCAATTTAACGCTTTAAAAGATGAAAAGCTGACTTCAGAAATTGAGATTAACACTTCAGCAATTCCATCATTTTTATTAGGCAAAGGATGCCTCATTTTTGTGCAGAAATTAATTAAATACATAAAATGAAATCAATATTCCCTAAGATACTAATTCCCTAAAGCTCTTACTCAGCTATGATTTTTAACCCCCTAAAAGTCACCAACCATTTTTGACCTCATTACCTTATTAAATATATAAACATGTAGATCGTTAGTTCTAAGAATTGGCTAAAATGTAGGCAACCTAGCTATTACGCCCAACGGCAAGCATAGAAATTGCAAGTCCGTTGGATAATATGTATCATTGTACGTCTTTTATAAGGAGCTGTTTTCACATACAGTCGTCATCCGCTATATAAAATTTAATACGATATGAACTACAGAGAAAAAATTGGAACAAAAGAGAATCCAATGGTACTTAAAACTCCTCCTTTAACGTCTGAATACACCATGCATGTGGATGAAAAAGATGGAAAAGAAATTTTAGTCTGTACGGTAAAAACAACCGTTCTTCATTATGACATTACATGTATTGATGACCTACATAAAATGCTCAAAGAACGAGGAGATTGGATTGAACTTGGTAGTAAGGATGAAAAGGTGGAAACTAAACCAGACACAGTTGAACATTGGGGTAGATCTTCAGACAATCCAATTGGTGGTTGGTACGGACTGAAAAAAGGATTCAAGGGGCGATTCGGCATGTATATTCCACCACTAATGGAATCTCTTGGCCTTTGCGAAGTCACCCACGAAAAACGGGGAAACAAAATGAAGGCAAAATAGCCTACAGAAGAAGCCACGAGCATTATTAATTAATGGGCCTCTCACAAGATGAATTTGGGTATCGCCTACTATAACCATAAATGAAATAAATTCAATTCAATTCAATTCAATTCAATTCAATAAATGAAAAAGACGATCAAAATAGATATCGTTTCCGATGTGGTATGCCCTTGGTGTACCGTTGGATACAAACGCTTGGAAAAAGCCATCTCAGAATTGGGAATTCAAGACCAAGTAGAAATTGAATGGCAACCTTTTGAACTAAATCCCAATATGCCTTCTGAAGGACAGAATGTTCAAGAGCATATCGCAGAAAAATATGGCTCAACATTAGAACAACAAAAAGAGTCTCAACAACGTCTAGTAGAAGCGGGTGCTGAACTTGATTTTAAATTCGACTTTTTTGATGAAATGCGAATGTCCAATACGTTTGAAGGACATGTTTTATTGGAATATGCGCACACATTTGGAAAACAAACAGAATTGAAAATGCGTTTAACAACCGCTTTTTTTAGTGAAAGAAAAGATGTTTCTAAACGAGCAATTTTAAAGCAAGCCTTATTAGATGTTGATTTAAATGCAGAAGAAGGACTCGCAAAATTAGACAACGATGAAGCGCGTAATGAAGTAAAAAGTAAAGAAAGTTATTGGCAAAATATGGGAATTAGATCTGTTCCCACCATCGTTTTCGATAGAAAAAGCGCAGTTACCGGTGCTCAACCAGTAGGCGTGTTTAAACAAGTATTAACGGAACTATTAGCCGAAGCATAACGGATTCTCTTAAAAGAAAAAAGCACGTCAGAGGAATCTGTTATTGTTTTACCTATTGCATAACAAATCTAACTATGAAATTACTCTGCACTTCGCTAATCTTATTGTTACTCTTGACTTCTTGTTCTCAAGAAAGTAGCTCGGAATATCACACTTTGTCCACTGAGGCCAAAGATTCGATAGTAAAAGCGAAAGTAGATAGTTTTAAACTCCGTTTTTCAGATGAATTTAAATCCGTTGATTATAAGTTTGATAAAATGGGCCGAATCCTTTCAAACTTAAAAGAGCAACCGCTTACTACGACAATTAAAATGGAAAAGATAGTTTGTGGAGGCTACTCTGATAGTTGCAGATTTGACTCGGCATATTTAGGCAACATTCTATTAAAAACAACTTTACTCCCAGATAGCACCAGTTATAATCAATTTGGGTATTTGGGAGACTATGAGGCGCTCGATTATTACATAAAACAGCAAAACATGAAATCCTCAACCTACAAACCAACTACGATGCATTTGGTTGATTATTTATTTCCAAGTGCGCTTGAAGAATTAGAACAGGATTTTTACAATGTCAAATCCGTTTGGGAAGCGAAGTGGTATCTTATTTTAGAGGTTGAAGAATATCAACCGCCAAGCTCCAATTATGGTGGCGGCGCATTAAAAGGAAAGTGGCATGTTTTCAATTTTAGAGAGGTCGAATATTTGGGCAGTATACCAATTAGTGCAAAAAACACGGTTGATTTCAATCCAGATTTGATGGATAAAACAAGCGTAACAACCTCCAAAACGAGTCTGACCAGACTTGGTTCTGGCCAACTTTTAGTGACGACTAAATCAATAACAACGGAAAGTTCCACTTACCATTCAGCGGAAGATCAATTTTTGCAAGCACAATTCGATCTTCACAAAAACTTTAAGGAAGAATGCAAGAACGTCCTAAAGGAAAATTGCATAAATAAAGAAGGAAAATCAAGCTCTATTTTTTACTAAGTTTTGATCAACACCATAGCATCAAAGATGCAAATTGAGCAGTGGAGACAGTAGAGGAACCAAGGATCTCCCTTTGAAATCAGACATCACTTCACTTCAAATTCAATCTCTCCCCTATTTATTCAAAATAAAATGTTACATCGTAAATGATTAGCATAGAAGATTTTCATTCTCTTTGAACCATTCCATTTCTCAAGTGTACTAACTACCAAAACACTTACTTACATAAAGATCAAATGAAATCACTTAAAATCATTATCCTTCTAGTTTCGTCCTTTGTTGGTTCACAATTAAGCGCACAACAAACTCAAGAAGCCCAAGAAATTCTTGGTATTGCAAAGGAATACAAGGATGCTCATTATTATAAAACACAAGCACATCTTTGGAAAGCAAAAACCCAATCTACCCCAAAAAATGGGAATGCGTGGTTGAACTATTACAAAGCTCAGCGAGCGTACTATCAACAGTCCGATTATGATCTTTGGGTACGAGATCAAGAGGGTGTTTTTAAAAAATTAGTTCCTATAATTAGTGAAGTTGGCAAGCATATGCCCAATTCATTTGAATACAATTACCTACAAAGTTTCAATACCATTGATGATGAAAAATCTTTACGGTTTTTGCTTATGGCCTACAAAATTGATCCAAAAAGGAAAGAAACTTATGAGGGATTATTGACTGAATATATGGTCAGATGGGATGAAGATAAGGCCACGGAAATTGCAAAAAGAATTATGAGTAGCAATATTTTTTCAAATCCCATTTACATGTGGAACAACAACATTCTTCAATCTGCAACCAAAAACAGCATCATCTTTTCTTGCGGAGATATGGATACGTTACCTAGGTGGGTGTTGCAGCGTGCGCGCGGCACGAGAACTGATGTAACCGTAATAAATCAACCGCTCATGGCAAATAGCCCTACTTACCTAGCAGGAACCTTTAAAAAATTAAACATTCAACCTTATGGAAAAAGCAAAAAAGACTTCCCCAATACAGAAGACTATAAAAATGAACTGCTCAAGTATATAATCAAGCAATGCAGTGCACGTAAGTCAATTCATTTCGATTGTGGCGTTGACATCAAGCTATTTTCAAAACTAGGCATAAAAAGTAAAATGTATCTTACTGGGCTGTCGTTTACATATAGCGAGCAGCCTATTGATAATATGGCAATCACTAAAAAGAATTTCGAACAAGTGATGAACTTAGAATATATCACCACTGATTTCCAAGTTCATCCTCAAGATGGAATAGTCAAAAAATCTATGAATATCTCCTACATTCCGGGTTTAATGAAATTAAAAAATCACTACGTACAAGCTGGAGAGTCAAACAAAGCCGCAAAATATACCGCTCTCATGAATTACATTGCCAATGAAAGCGGTCGCAGAGAAGAAATCTTGGGTTGGTACGGAAAGAAGTCTTTCTAATATGAGTGACCCATTGAATAATGAAATATCGGATGAAGCCCTTTTAAAGCGCTTCATCAACCAAAACAATCAGTTGGCTTTTAATCAAATTTACAACAGGTACTTTGTACCGTTAAGTAAATATGTAGCCTGGTTAGCCAATGACATAGAAGTAGGCAAAGACATCGCTCAAAGTGTATTTATAAAACTGTACAGTGAACCTCATATTTGTGATGTCAATAAAATATTCAAAACATGGTTATTTGTTGTTGCGAAGAACACAATGACCAATGAATGGCGAAATTTAAGCAACAGAAATAGACTCTTACAAGAGCAAATAGAATTGCCAGAAACAGAGGAATCCTTGTCTCCTGATCCTCGTATGAATAAAATTAATAAAGCATTAGAACAGTTGAGTGATGATCATAAAAGCGTGTTCATATTAAAGTACTCTTCTAATCTAACCATAAAAGAAATAAGCGAGGTCATCGATTGTTCTGAAGGCACTGTGAAATCACGATTGTTTTACGCAATCCAACATTTAAAAGATATAATAGGAATTCAAAAATAGATATAAGATGAAAGAAATTCAAAATGAGAAGATATTTGACTTATTGGCCAACAAAACTTTTCAAGAACTAACAAAAGATGAAGAGCAACTTGTCCTTAAGGAGATGAGTAAAGAGGACTATGATGACATGCAAAGTATTATAGGCGAATTTAAGTCTGTCGATGCAGCACTCGATATAAAAACAACCATTCCTACGTTTAAATCTAAAGCCAAAAAAAGCACAAAATTATGGAATTATCGCATCCCGAGCTATCAAGTTGCGGCTATGATTTTAGTTGCAATTGTGCTCACATTTGGATTCACAAAGAGTAAGGAGATCCAAAGTCCTGAATTCGTATCAAACGAACAAGTCAAAGACACCTCCTTCTTTCCAGGAAGAAGTGTCTCATTAGAGAATGAAGATTATCCAGAAAATTTGGTGATTTCGTTGTAAACCCTAGACGGTTGGTGCAAATAATATTTATACCAGTCTATTTACAATCTAACCTAAGTTTTTTTAAGTATTCCGAAGGACAGAGATGCCAAAATTACACTGTGATTCAGTGAAGTTAAAAAAGGAGGTTGCATCTGATGTTTACACATTACAACTTAGCGAAGCGATATCACGAATAGCATTAATTATAAGATTTAATGAATAAATACTGATAATATCCAGTTAAAGCAAGTAAAGAATAGTTCAAACACCGAACATCCAACACATTCAATAGTAAGCGTTTTGTTTTTGATTGATTTAAGGACATTAGAGCTGGTTGAAATTGTGGAAAAGAGCTTTAGAAAATAACAGAAAATTTGCCAGCACATTAGATTTACCTAATTTAGTGTAATCGAATACCAGATATAATGGTAATCGTTACTGTTGCGCAAACGGTACGCAATATTTGCAAAACAATCCAACATTCAAAACGATTAAAATTAGGCTATTTCATTAAGCAGAAGAAGGAATAATTTTAGCCCTAATTTTTATAACTGAACGATATTTTCCAATTGGATAAATATATTGTTTAATATACCCCCATTATAGTAAGTATGCGTTATAAAGAATTTAATAGAAATAAAGTATTGGAGGATTGTATTCCCCTTTTTTGGAGACATAGTTACACTGGTACTTCTATTAGCGATATCGTAAATGCGACCAACGTAAATCGATATTCGTTATACAATGAATTTAAAAATAAACGAGGAATTTTGGATGCGGCTATTGAGCTGTACTTAAAACGATATAGCAGGAAGTACTTTTCTATCATGGACACGAATGATGATTTGAAATCTTCACTGATAAGTTTCTATAATCTTTTTATAGAAGATAAATCGAAACACCCTCCAGGGTGTTTTATATTGTATATAGGCACCGAACTAGCTGATAGCGATGAAGGTATACGAAATCTTCTCAAAAAATACCTTATGGAGGTAAGGATTAATTTGAAATTCATTTTAGAAAAATATTCTGGTTTTCAAGAAGAACAGGATATCGTTTCTGAAAACTTAATAGGTTTATTTTGTGGCCTAATGACTGTTGGTTACATACAAACTTATTCAGAACGAGTGAATCAAGTTAATTTAAAGTTAGATATAATATTAAAATAAACAGATGGCAAGATTACCCAACATAACATTTGAAGACATCGTAATTAAGGCAAGACCTTTTTTTTGGCTTAAAGGATACCACGGAGTTACTACCGAAAGTCTTGCTGAGCACTTAGAGATAAGTCCTTCTGTTTTGTATAAAAAATATGATAAGGACATGATTTTTGTTGGCGCTTTGGAATCCTATATAGATACCTTTACTAACCCATTCCTTATGGGGCTTAGGGAAACTGAAGAAGGTGTTGAAACGTTTCGAAAAGCATTTTATGGCCTAGCTAATGTGTTTGTTGATAGAACCTTTCCACGAAGTTGTATGCTGGTAAATAGCATCGTAGAAATACACGACAATTCAAACAAACAAAAAGTTGCTCAACTGTATAGGCAATTTATGGATAGCATGAAAGAGAGCTTCACTATTGTACTCGAAAAAGCATACGAACTTGGAGAGATACATGATGCATCAAAAATTGAAGAATATGCGATCTTTTTATCCACCACTACCTTTGAATTGACCATTTTATACAAATATAAGAGCAAAGTAGAGCTGCGTTTATACATTGATCATCAATTAGCATTGCTCGTATAATTTTCGTAGAAATAAACCCTACTTAATCCATTCTGCAATATCAGACTTAACCTTATTTAAGCCTCTGACACAACAGCTATTAACCTTCTCATCGTTAATAGCGCACCCTATATCTGAACGATATATTCCAATTCTTATATCCCCAATTTTATTTTTGTTAAAATTAACACGAATCAAGAGATGAAAGTTTTAGTAAATATAGTATTACTCATTTCTAGATCAACTCAAGTTAACATAAGTAATTATCAAAGCTAGAAAAGCCTAACTATTAAATCATTTAATATGGATCAAAAGATAAAAGATGCTCTTAAGTCAGTTGTAACAATTATTACTCCAGAGCATGGAGAATGGGAAGAGAGACGCGTACGATGGAATCATTTTTCAAATGAAACCTCAACTGAGATTATTGCGATTCCAAAAAACACGGAGGATGTTGTAAAAATTGTGAATTGGGCACGAGAAAATAACCAAACTGATATTGGTGTTCGTGCTGGTGGTCATGGCTTTTTCTCTACTGCAGCTATTGTTGTTGATATGCGAGATGGATTTACTTATAGCAGTGTAGAACAAGAAACCGGCATAGCTACTGTTGGCATGGGACAAACATTAAAAGAAGTAGATGATGCCACCCATCCTTGGCATATACCCGTAGGTGTTGTTTCACACACGGGTACGGGATTATTGTTAACCGGAGGTGTAGGATATATGTCTAAAGCACACGGTGCTTCATCTGATAATATTCTAGAAGTTACCATCGTAACGTCTGATGGAATTGTCCATAAATGTTCAAAAGATAATGAGCCTGACTTATTTTTTGCCGTACGTGGGGCTGCCCCCAATTTAGGTATTGTAACAGAAGTTAAGATTCAAGCTTACCATCAACCTGATGCTTTATGTACGCTTTTGGCTTGGCCCTCAACAGATGAGAACCTGCAACGGTTGTTTGAATGGGCTGAACAATCGGAAGTTTTAGAAGATCCAAACATCACTCCCTATATAGCTCTTATTCCCTCTCCAGATTTAGATGCACATCTTGTAGCTATACATTTGGTCGGTATCGGTCCAAAAGAAGATGACGAACGCATAAGTAAGCTCTACGCGCAACTTCATGATACGGGAGAAATGGCATTGTTACCTACATCACGCGTTCCTTGGGAGGTTCCTCAAACTATTTTTGATGCTGCTTTTCCTGCTCAATACTGGTATGCTGGTCAAACCTTCTACCCAGGAGACGTTACGATCTCTGCCGAAAGTTTAAAGGATGGTAGAGAAGCATATAATAACCAAAAGCTTGGGCCTGTGGTTCCAATGGTTATTTACGAACAACGTGGAACAAAAACATCCAAATATCACCAGTTTGCTTCTGACCACTGTGCTCAACCACGCTTCGATCAACGATGGGAGTGTTACATATTTTCTGGTTGCGCTGATAAGGAACATTCTGAAGCGGCACGGTCAGTAGGTCGTGAACTGAAGAATGCAGTACTTAAATCTGGTGAAGCTTCAGCAGGAGGACGTGTTCATTTTACAACGGATGAACCATCACGAATCGAATTTTATTATGGTTCCAATTCTAACCGCGTACAAGAAGTAGTCGCTAAATATGATCCTAACCATATTTTCTCTTCCTGCAATGGAATGGAATTTTAATTAAGGAATCGCAAAACGAACACATCTTGAACTAAAATAGTGGGTTAACACCCTGCTCAAACCATATACTAAAATCATTAAAAAAACAACAAATGACTAAGGGAGAAAGAGATTTTGCCGTAGAACTTCTGAATGCTACAGCAAACGAAACATTGAAAGCCATTGAAGGACTTTCGGAAGAACAATTAAAATTCAAACCAAACCCAGAAAGTTGGTCCATCGAAGAATGTGTTAAACACATTATGCTTTCCGAAATAGGCGTTTGGGGAGGCTTTGTGGAAGCTTCTATGGCTACTGAACCAGATTCGTCAAGAAGGTCCGAAGTTAAAATGACCGATCTCGAAGTTGCAGGAATGTTCGATAACAGGTCTCAAAAAGTAACCACTTTCGATGTTTTTGATCCGAAATTAAGACCGGAAGCTCTGGAAATCACAATAAAGGAATTCAACGAACTTAGAACTGAGCACCTAAATTGGACTAAAAAAATAGATGCAGACTTAAGAAATCGCTATGCCGAAACTCCATTTGGAGTAATTGATGTTTATCAAGCTATTATTTTCATCTCAGCACATAATCGAAGACACGTATTGCAAATAAAGGAAGTAATTATTAATTCAAATATCTCCTCTAAATAATAAACATGACTATTTAAAAACCTATGAATCATAAATCCCAAAGGTTTTTTTGACCGTACTAAAACAAATATGACAAAATTAAAATCCAAAAAAGCAATCATTACTGGAGGAGGAAGAGGGCTTGGAAAGGCGACTGCCATAGCATTTGCAAAAGAAGGAATTGACATTGCTATAACGGGAAGAAATGAATCCATACTAAAAGAAACAGTTTCTGAATTAGAAGCGTTTGGTGTAAAAGCTATATATTCAGTATTCGACATAAGTGACTATGAATCAGTTAAAGTTCACATTAAAAACATTGTAAACGAATTAGGATCAGTCGATATTTTAGTAAACAATGCTGGAATTGCAGTCTTTGGGACGTTTACTGAAATGAAAGTTGATCAATGGCGTGAAATAATTCAAACCAACGTTATGGGTATGTATTATGTCACTAAGGAGGTTTTACCTTACTTAATAAATCAAAATGAAGGTGAAATTATTAATGTTTCATCTACAGCTGGATTAAGTGGGCATGCAACCACCTCTGCCTATTCAGCATCAAAATTCGCGGTCATTGGAATGTCTGAATCATTAATGCAAGAAGTTCGTAAAAACAATATTAGAGTCTGTACGCTAACGCCAAGCACCATTGCAACTGATAGGGCATGTGAGTTGGGTATTGCCGTTAAGGATTCCCAAGATAGTAAGTTACAACCTGAAGATTTTGCAGAATTAATAGTACTTGGACTAAAACTACCAAGGAGGGCAATGCTTAAAAGCGCATCTTTATGGTCTACAACCCCTTAACATTCTTAAAGAGAAGTAATTTTACCATCCCAAAGGATTCAAACGCTAAACTTAAGCCCACATGCTGGCTTAAGTTTAGCTTAATAAGATTAAACCAACTCCTTGAAAATAAAAGACATAAAAAGAGTCAACACGTAAGTGTTTACTTTCCATTCTTATGTCCCCCCAAGCGGCGGAAGTTCGAACTTTTTATCAGTTGATTTGCAGGAAATGGTGGTTTTATTGGAATGTTAACAATCCTTCATAGGACAACCAGTATCCGAATTTTTCTTTTTCCTACGGGTCATTTCCTTTTTACGTTTGTCTACACTACTTTGAGAGGAACTTGTGCTTTTACAACTTGACAAAAGTAAAATACAAATACACAATGTAGTAATCGCAAATGAACTGGTCATTTTAAAAATAATTTCCTTTCTAACTTTTCGCATCGTATCCTTCTAAGTTTTGTAATGTAAAAATACTACTTCATATCATACAGCCTAAAAGTTTTAATTTTATTTAAGATGTTGAATCCTACATTCTGAGCAGTTAAAAATAACACACTTGAAATCCCGTTGATGGTTAAAACCAATTTCAATAAGTCAGCTCCATTTAAGGCGAATTTATTTTTCATGATTGCGAAAAACGTTATAATGATATTTGTTTCAAAAATTTTAATTTAAGCACTTAGAACAAATTTACAATGCGGCTCCCACCGCTTGACAAAACAGGGATCCCATGTTTATAGCGATCTTTATTCTCTGCTAATCTATTTTATCGATCCAACACACTTCCCTTTTCTGTATTACCTACAACCGAATTTAAGGGCATTAATGACATATAATTAAAAATGTTTCAGGCGACGTTCTTTTGTTTCAGGCGACGCTTTTGGGCTGCTAGTATTGTTTAAAAAAGTTGTTAATTTGTATATCATGAAGCAAAACATGATACGGCTAAATTAAATGCTATTGAGGTTATTTTAGAAAGGGGAAACAGATCGTTGAAATACACCTATAACACATGGTTGTATTTGTACTTGAAAAACACCAAGCAAGTAATGGAGCTTTTAAACTCCGATGAAGACTTAACACTTGTTGATCAATTTTATCTGAACAAGATGAATTACGTAGCGAATCAAAAGGCAACGCATGCTTACGAAACATCCTATTTTCCCGAGACCTTGAATTACCTTCAAGTTTGTGTGCAAATTGAAATAAAACTAGGTGAAAAGAGTGACCTAGCTGCGGATTTATATAATATGGCGTGCTTATACGATGAATTAGGCCAATTAAAAAAAGCGATTAGTCATCACTATAAATCACTGAAAATCGCAGAAGAATTAAACGACAAAGAGGGAATTGCATATTCTTATACGAAATTAGGGTCTATTTATACTGAAATGGGCAATACTTCAAAAGCAATAGAAAATTACGATAAAGGCGAAAAATTATTTAGAGAGCTATCTCGTACAACGGGACCAGCGTCTAGCGCAGATATCCTAGATGGTTTGCTTACTTTACTAAACAACATGGCCCATTTATATAATAATTACGGTGATCCTTCCATTATATCTTCGAAAGAAGAGTCTAAACATTCGGGCCGACTTAGAGCATTGGAATGCTACACAGAAGTAAGGAATATTGAAGAAAAGCTAGGAGAAGAACTTAACACTGTCAATGATAACTATGAAATGTTGCTGGTAGAAAGTAATCATAGAATCAAAAATAACCTGCAAATGATTCTATCTATGATTGAATTCAATTCATTAAAATCAGATAATCGATCCGAAGAATTGGAAAAAATAAGTGGTAATATTCAAGCCATTAGCACCCTGCACAAATATTTATCTTTTGATATACACAATCAAAACGTAGATCTACTTCTGTATTTGAAGGAAATTGTAGAGCTGTATATTGAAGTAAAACCACAAAATTTCGAACTTAACTCTGTCTTAAAATCATTAGAAATAGGCAGCGAGCGGATCGTTTATTTTGGCTTAATTTTTAACGAAATGTTATCCAATACGATTGAACATAGTTTTCATTCCGAAACTAAAATAGTTGTCAATATAAATCAAAATGAAGGTGGTTTATTTTCTTTTTCGTATTCAGATAGTTCTTCATGGAATGAAAATAAAAATACTGGATTAGGTACTACCTTAATATCCGGATTGGTAGAAAGAATAAATGGTGTGTCTTATAGTCTTGACACTACCCAAGGAACGTATTATTTTGAATTTGATGTCGAAGCTTAAAGTTATAATTATTGAAGATGAATATTTTGTTGCTCAGCACTTAAGTGCTTTAGTACAAAAATTAGGTTTTGATTGCATTAAAATCTATCATAATGGTGAAAAGTTCATTAAGGAGACAGATTGGGAATTTGATTTCGCCATGATCGATATATTTCTAACCACAGACTTTTCGGGTTTAGAGGTCGCTAAAGAGCTAAAATTAAAAAATAAGTCATTCCTTTTCTTAACCGCTAATCAAGATTTAAATACTTTACAAAAAGCGGCTAAATTATCCCCTAAGGCTTATATAACGAAGCCATTTAATAAAAATGATGTTATTGCAGCTCTTGAAAAAATTAGATACGAGATCTCAAAGTTCATTATCATTAATGATTTTAATGGGAAAAGAAATCTTAACCCTGCGGACATCGTTTTTATCAAATCTGATCGGTCTTATATAGAAATACAAACCACAACAGAAAAGATTGTACAGCGAAGGTCATTATCAGATATTGAATTGGAATTACCTGATTTCTTTACTAGAATACATCGATCATACATTATTAATGATCTTTTTATCGAAAGTCAAACGGCTGCTTTCGTTCTACTTAACGGACATGAAATTCCTATATCCAGAACCTATAAGAATGAATTATAATAATATTAGGTGTAGTTACAAATTGTGTTTAGATGCGGTAACTTAACGTAAAGAAATCTATTTCATAATTTAGTCGAGCTTTATCAATTTTATAGTATTCTTCGTTTGGAAGGAGCATAACGAATGGGATTTCACCACATAATCCTGAATCTGGAGTACTTTGTGCACTAGTTTCGCTCCTTGAGGATACGAAGTATTGGATGAAAGATGGTTCAATTCGAATTTAAGATCCGTTACCTCTTCTCCTCACTGGCTTAAGTTTAGCGAAGCACAACTTAATGTCCGATCAAATGTAGCAGGTTCAGTTCACGTACACTTGGATAATCCAAGCAATCAAAGTTACCATAAACGGTAATCAAATGCCCGATTTTCCATTCGAGAAGTAGGTCTTTGCATATTGTTGGAAAGCTTGCTTACCTCTTTAAACAAGTACAACTGCATTTCAGACAACCAAATTTCACCATCCGAATTCAAGTCTGCTGCTTTGGAGGACATTCCATTTATAAAACAATAGGTAAACAATCCGTTTTTCCATTCCGCACTTTCCATAGCAAATTCCATTCCACCAGAAGACGAAATTACGTTGGCTCCTGTTCCTTTTCTCAGGTCTGTAAACAATGATTTTGCCAGATCCGAAGTACGTTGAATTCCTAACTTGGGAACTGCCTTAGCTCCTACGGTTCTAAATTGCACATCGCCTCGTTCTATATTATTGCCTGCAATAAGTTCAACTTCTTCCTTATCAATCTCCCCGCTGTGACAAGCATCAATAACCAGGAGTTTTTTAAGCGGTAATATTCCATCCAATATGCCTTCCAAATCTTCATAGGCCAATCCTTTTTCCGATGGATTCTCAAAATCCATGTCGTACGTAGCTAAATAGTAATCAAGATTTTCATCCAACACTCCATGGCCCGCAATAAAGATCACCACTTCATCGTTGATCCCAGCTTGTTTCAGAAATGATTTTAGCTCCAATATATTGCTACGTGTAACTTGCTCATTGATCAAAATTTTGGAATGAATTTTTCCGTATAACTCACTTTTAGAAAGTAGCGCAGAAATATCTCCTGCATCTTTAGCTGCATAAGTCAAATTGTATTTTTCATCTTCAAAATTGCTCTCACCAATGGAAACCACATATAGATCAGGTTTTTCCTTTCCTGCTGTGCACTCCAATTCAATCATCTCCTTATAACTTTCTACTCCTGCCCCATTCAAAACTGATACTTCAACCTTGTTTTGTCCTTTTGTCAAAGGAACTTTGAGCTGGTGGGCAGATTCATTTGACATCCGATCTTTAATGGAGATTCCGGCACTGCCAAAAATAGCAACATCATTGATCCAAAGGTTGATTCGATCTAATGGATACATTTCATCCTTCATATGTAAATTAAGAAAGATATAAGACGAGTCTGTAATGGAAGGCAGGTATTCAAAGTTTGTAATTTTCAACTCAGGAAGCTGCATGTCACTCTTGAGCATATCTTCCGTGAACCCCATCTTTTTTAATCGTTTCTTATATGCTCTGTTATAAGCCCTTATTAGCAACGAATCCTTGCTCCCCAAACGCTGAAGAATAATATCCGGACGATTGAACTTAAGATCAAACTGCTCGAAACTCAGGATCTTTTCTCCTATGACAAAATGGAGGGAATTAGGCGCTTTTTTGCTGCCGTAATAATAGTGATCTGGAGAGGTGGTAAGCCATTCGTTGTCATTTAGCTTAATAAACGAAAACTTCAATTCATATTGATTGTTCTTCAAACTAAACAAATCAACTTTTCCATCTCCTTTTACACCAAGGTACAGGCTATCCGGTACCTGTGATAAAACATCGGTATAACTTTCGATCGGATACTTTTCCTTTCCTAATTTTCCTCTTTCAATATCATACACATTAAAAAAACCATCCCCCTCGCTCAACAGGATGTTGGAGTTATCAATGAACTCAAAATATTCCGAGTAATTCGGTTTTTTAGAAGTCCCTATTACTCTATGATCTGACGGATTTTCCTTATCCCAAATTACCAATATTATATTATCCTTACTGTAAAATCGACCATTCGAATAATTCAACATGCAAGCCATCCACTTTTTATCCGGTGATGTTTTTATCTGGCTAAACCGATATATATCTTCCTCTATAGTCAATTTGCAAATTGGAATCAACTGCTCCTTGCCTTTACTCAAATTGGTTCGGGTTAAAAACAATGAATCAAGCCAATAAAAAAGACCATCACCTTCCTTTTCCTTCGTAAACAAACTATATTGGATACTATCCCCGTTGACGTTCATATGCATGGGTGGAGGTAGAGGAATCTGGTCGTCGTATAATTTATCTTTATAAGTGACATCTTTTACCTTTTCAAATTCAGGCAAACCGTAATTGGATTGAGCGGAATGAATAAACAAAGTATTGTCAGTATTGAACCAACTTCTGCTATGACGTTTATACTTTATAATATCAAATTTATTAATCGTTTCTGAAACAACCATCTGATTCTCCAGATTACCATAACGCAAATTCCATAGATAGTACTGATACAGGTATGTTTTGTCTCTTTTATAATACTGAAAAGTATTGTTTTCCTTTTTGTTTTCCTGAAATTGCTCTGTTTCGCCATTCACAATTAAGTAGCTTCTATTGGGAGAATTCAGGGCTTGTTTGATCCGTAACCCACTGTAGCCAATTTTTCTCAAAACCCGGTTGTTAGCTATGTGCTTTACATACAAACCGTTTAATCTATTTGGCTTTTTAAATGTATAATTCAATACAACTGTTTCGTCGTTGTAGTTATATTGTCCATAGTCTGATAATAACAAATGCAATCGCTCAATTGACTTCAGCAGAATCTCTTGATTAGGTATTTTACCATCACTTAAAGAATCTTTCAATACACAATCTAAAAAGAAATTGCCATCCAAATGATAATTTCGAATACCTCCATCCTCTTCAAATACGAATCCTCGCTTACCAACAAACTTCTGCCAATCCTCCTTATTCATACGCACGCTATCAATTACCTGAGCTGTTTTAACATCAAATAGCTGAAGTAAGGCTTCGTTGGTATTGTAATCTACATAGAATGTGGTAGTAAGCATGTATTTCCCGGAAGACGAGATGTGAACCTCATCGCACAAACTAGGTTGGATGGATTGTATCAATTTCAGGTTTGAGGTATTGTAAACCCCTAGTTTCTCTTGGTCCAAATTCAACACAAAAAAACGCTTGTTCATGGAGTTCGTACGGTAATTATCATTAAAATAATTCACTCCAAGTAGCTGTTCTTTTTTAGGCTGATCAGGTTTTTGGGTTGTTTTAAGACTCCGTACAATTTTTCCTTTTTTAAGGTCCAATATGGAAACAAGACCTGCTGACTTGATCATCAAATGTTGATCTTCATCACCCGCAAAGGCTGCAAATTGCATTTGCATTTTCGGATTGAAAGAATGGAACAATTTTCCGTCAGAGACGGACCATACTTTAACAGAACCATTTTGGCAACCGGTCACCACATATTTTCCATCCTTTGAAAATTCCACGTTGGTCATTGGATCATTTGGAATGCTATGGATAATTCGTCCTAAATGTACATTCCAAATCAATAGCCTGTTATTGAAAGCATCCACGCAAGCAAAGTATTTGCTGTCTTCCGAAAGGCTCGCACTGGTTAGGCTACCCTCAGCAAGATTTTGAACTACCATTTTAATTTTGCCTTTTCCAGACTGCGCAAAAACTTTTGGCACCAATCCAGACAATAGACCCAAGAAAAGAAATACCAATACGCTGCTTTTCATATGCATGGTCTTTAAGTTTTATATCCTGGTTAGCGTTTGTTCTCTAACTCCATATACTATACTATACCAAGGATGAGTTCACCAATACTAACTTCACCACTAATCTAGGAAATGCTAAATGGACATCCAAACTTGTGAAGTTTATTGTAGCCATACCATGATAAACTTCATTCATTTACTTGAGCATGCAAGAGATACATGTCCTGTACCAGGCAGGAGATGTAGGGGGTCTAAAGGATGTAATGTACCAGGTAACCTGGTTAGCTAATAATAAAAAAGCCTCTTACAAAGCATTGTAAATGATTGTAAATGCAGTCATCTTAAGGAGCCAAAGTTGACACCTTTTAAGGAGGATTTTAAGTCAATTCTTAAAACAAAAAAATCAACCCAAATCAATAAGTTGATCTCTATTTATAACGTTCCGATCGTGACCCAGTCAGGATTTCTCCCATGATCCTTCACAAATTCTATAGTCTAAATGAAAAAAGTCAGCACAAAGTACTGACCTTCCATTCTTAAGTGACCCAAAGTGGCGGGAGTTCGAACTTTTTGAAGGTTGATTTGCAGGAGACGGTTATTTTTATTGAATCACTAAAATTTAGTCAAGTTTTGAACTGGAGAGGTCGCATGAAACTTCACGTTTAAAGGTCAGGAGGAAGATGATATTAGCAATGTCTTCTCGGCGACGAGCTAAGGCTAGATAGGTGTAATGTAATTTAGCTATATCAATGATGATGTCTGCCTGAATACGTCATCGCTTCACCCTTACCAAAACTATAACTTACTCCTAATGTTAGGAATCTACCTCTGCGCGAGTAATTATAGATGTAATAATCTCCTTGGTAAATTGTGTTTTCACGAATTCTAGAAGCAAATAAATCTCTAATATTCGCGTTGATTACAAACTTTCCTTTTTTGATCTTTTTACGAATTCCAGCATTGAAATAGATGAATCCACTTTGGGTTCCTTGTACCGTTTGATAATTGGATTGATAATTGGCTGTTGTCTCCAAATCAAATTTCTTTGGCAACTTGAATTTCATATTCAACTTACTTGACCATTGACTATTGCTAAAGTTAAAGTCTTGGCCATTAAAATTTCCTTTCCGATCAAAAAAACCAAAATTAAAGTCGGTACGGGCTGAAAACCACTTACTAGGGTCATATTTCATATTGAATTCCAATCCTGTTTTCCCCATGGTACCGATGTTCATTGGAGTAGTGTAACTAACATTGTCAATCGCTGTAGAAACGCGTTCGATTAGGTCCGTTTTATGCAAATAGTAGATACTTCCATTAATATAGAATTTCTTTAACACCCAGATAGCTGTAAACTCATAAGAGTTGGCATATTCTGGCTGCAAGTTTGGATTTCCAGTTCGAATCGAATAGTTGTTTCGAATGTTGAAAAATGGATTCAAATCCCACAACCTTGGCCTATAAATTCGTTTGGAATAACCTGCTTGTACAGAGAAATACTTACTGACTTTAAAAGAAGAATGCGCCGAAGGAAAAAGGTTTGTATAGTTCTGATCATTTACCTGATTGGTATTGAGCAACCTGGTTGTCAAATCCGTGTTTTCGAGTCTCAACCCTAATTTTAAGCTCCATTTTTTACCTTCATACGAAGTTGTACTATATGCACCTAGCACCTTTTGGTCATATCTAAAATTGTTTGAATAACCTGAATCAGCAATCCATTGAGAAGCCACCCAATCATAAACGGCATAGTCATTTCCAACATCGTTCATTTGATACATCCCTCCTCCTTCGTAGGTCACCTTTTTATTTAACGGGCGTGTATAATCCATTTTTAAAGTATAATCTGCTTGATAAAAGTTGGTATTCGTTTGTTGATTAGGATTTACTTCCGTTCCACTCAAAGCTCTATTCGAAAATTCTGACGAAAGTTCTTTTCCGAAAAATTTACCTAACGTACTCATTAAAAATACGTGCTTTTTGTTGTTTTTAAATTCGCGTTTGTACTGTAAATCATATTGGTATTTTGGATTGGTAGCAGAAGTCATTTCCGTTCGTTGCCATTCAGAAATAAAGCTCCCAACGCTATCGGTTAAAGAAAAATTGGTTGCCGAAGGTTGATCTTCTATTTCATAGGCGAAATTCCCTGATAAAGTAATCACATTCAACTTATTAATGTAATAATCTGTACCCAGCGTAATATTGTGAAACCATTCATTTCTGTATTGAGTTCCTTGGCTTTCTATTTTGTCACCGGTGGCTAAGTTGTTAGTGATACTTTCACTTTGACGAGGTAATGAACGATATCCAGCCCCCATTTGAGTGAAAAAGTTAAACTTCTCCGTGCGATAATTTAAACTAACCCCAACACTGTGATTTTCAGGAATCCCTGTGTTTAGCGTAAGCGAACCATTCAACCCTTTTTTCTCTTCTTTTTTCAAAACTATATTAATGATACCCGCTGTACCTCCTGCTTCATATTTGGCAGACGGGTTGGTAATGACCTCTACACTTTCAATCATATCAGCCGTGATCGAAGCTAATGCATTACTTCCTTCCTCAGATAACACAGATGGTTTTCCATTAATCAAAATCTGAACCCCTGAATTGCCACGCAGACTGACGTTTCCTTCAATATCCACATTTACGGAAGGCACATTATTCAAAACGTCTGTTGCACTTGCTCCAGAACTTACAATGTCCTGACCAACATTAAATACTTTTTTGTCCAATCGAAATTCTACAGAAGATTTTTCAGCACGAACGACCACTTCCCCAATGTTTTCAATGTCAGAAACCAGAGACACCGTTCCTACATTGCAGTTTTTACCTACGAATTTCAAATCCCGAATGGCTTTAGGTCTATATCCCATAAAACTTATTTCAATATAAACTTCTGCACTTTTAGATGTAATCGTAAACGTGCCATCATCATTTGAGATAACTCCTGAAAGCACTTTGTTTTCCGAAATAGATTTGGTCACAATGGTGGCATAAGGAACCGAAGTTTCGCTTTCAGAATCGTGCACAATTCCTACTATAGTATAACTTTCCTGAGCCAGTAGAGCATTGCTGGAAAAGAACAAAATAAACATTACCAACAATGTCCGCGGTCCGAGTATTTGATTCAATAAGGTCATAATTCAAAACAGCCTGCAAATATCGGGATTTTTATGAACTTAAATTGGAAATTAATCTCTTGAAAGGTGGGAGTCATCTGGGCTCAAACAAAAAAAGCCCACACTTATGTGTGAGCTTTCTATTCTTATGTGACCCCAAGCGGCGGGAGTTCGAACTTTTTATCTGCTGATTTGCAGGAGATGATGGTTTTGATGGAGTGATTAGGGTTTCGTCCAAGTTTTGATCCTGTTTTCACTCCAGTTGGTTCCTCCATCCTTAATTGATTCTCATAAAGTTTTGTAATCAGAACAGCAAGAGCATAATACAAAATTTTATTATACAAAATAACTACGAATTAACTGGTCGTCAGATGTTCATATTACTCTTATGGGGGACTTCTTTTATTTTCCAATTTAAAAAAGTAGCTCAGAAGGGTTCCTTTTTAACATAGAGAAACTTAAACACTTTGTTGAAACAGGAATACCAAACCAACACAGGCTTGATATCAGAGCCATTTGGATTGAATTCACAAAATAGATTAATATGAAAATAACGTACTAATTCAAAACAAGCAATACAATAACACGTAAAGTTTTACTAAAAGGAAAGGCAAATTAGTTCTTACCAAAAAGTCCCATGGCTTAACGCAATGGGACTTTTAACTTTTATGACCCTAGAAAGATAATTCCGCGATTTTTATTTTTGGATAATCAGTCTTTTAGCGTAAATATTATCGTAAGAATTAATCTTTAAATAATAAATTCCATCTGGCCAATCGGTTGTTAGCAAAAGCTTATTTTGATTTAAACTTTGACTAAATACTAAACTTCCCGACGCATTGTAAATTTCTACAATTTCTCGATTTGCCATGTCAAAATCTATGATAAACTGACCGTTATTGGGGTTGGGATAAATATGAATTCTATTGGTAATCAAGTCATCGTTTACGCCCACCGTAGAAACAAAACAAACGGATGTATCAACGCATCCATTTTGGCTGATTTTCACAGCAAATGATCCACCAGTAGCGGGAATAAAAGTCCTACTAGTCTCTCCTAGGATAGGACTAAAATTATCATTGCAGTCCAACCATTGATAACTTCCTGTTTCATTTGCAGTCCACGAATGATCATTATTCCCAGTAACCGATACATCCAAGCTGTCAATTGTCAAATCCAAGGTTACAATACTGTCACATCCATTCCCAGTCATCAATGAATCTACATAGTTCCCAGACATTGTCAGCGTTTGCCCCGCAAAATCATAATTGAAACAAGCCGTCTCTGTAAGGTTGGTGATCGCTGAATTATTTACCGTAAGGTCCAAGGTAACAATACTATCGCAACCATTTCCTGTAATTAAAGAATCCAGATAAATACCACTCATTGTTCTGTATATTCCTGCAAACATAAAACTGTCACAGGCTGTTTCCATTATGTTTGTTTTTAGCGTATCTGAAATAGTTAGGTTAATCGTAATGATACTATCGCATCCTGTAGAATTTGGTATCGTGTCCATGTAAGTTCCAGTGGAATCATAGATTGCTCCGGAAGGCGCTGTATAGTTGGTGCATGTCTGAGTATTAATTGTATCGTAAGTGGTGGGTGGATCAATTAAACTATAATTAAAATCTGCAATCACCGGACATCCATTTCCATTATCAAAATATACTATATAATCACCCTGGGTAAGACCTTTCACTGTATCAGGTAATGAAAAATTAGGAATAAAATTCCCCATTCCCGTAATCGTATCCGAATATACCAACGTACCTAAATTGGGGGTCGCTGTCCCTTCAAAATACATCCAGCCATCTGATGCTCCACAGGTGGTTGGGTCAGAAGTTGTAACGGTAAAGTATGTTGTACTGTTAATGGTTAAATTCAAGGTTATTACGGAATCACAACCTGCCGCGTTTGGAATGACATGTGTATAAACCCCGGTAGTATCATATTTTAATCCATTCGTACTCCAAATAAAGGAATCACAAGCGGTCACAAACATTGTAGTATCGGAGGATTTTAAAATGGTGAGATCCAACGTAACAATGGAATCACAACCTGCAGAAGACACCAACGTATCTTTTGGACCTAAGATAGAACTTGTATATAGGATTCCATTGAATAGTAAAGAATCACATGTCGAAACCATTTCAGTACTATATTGAGTATTGTTAATGGTAAGGTCAATTGTGATTATGCTATCACAACCAAGCGCCGTTTGAATCGTATCGTTGAAGATTCCAGTTGTGCTTAATACCATTCCTGAAGGTGTAATAAGTGAATCACAAGCCTGTACTGTGATAGATTCCAATTTTGCTGTGTCAGGAATAATTTTCCAATCTAGTGCGGAAGAATCCGTACACCCTTCGGCAGTGGTTAGGATTACACTGTAGTTTCCAGACGAAGTTGCAGCAAAACCGATAGAATCAGAGTTCACCAAGGCCACACCATCTTTATACCATTCGTATGAGAATGTTGAAACTGCAACCAATAGGTTAATCGTCTCTAATGGGCATCTCATTGAATCGTTGTTTACCGAAGAAATCGTGATAGTAGGAAAAACGTGTTCAATCACTACTTTTTCTTCTGACCACACCCATTTTTGCAGGTTACCGATTTGATGCAAGGCTCTATACGTACCATTTACCGTAGTATAAATTGTATCTACATTAGAGGCTATTTCCACACCATCCCTAAACCATCTTACTTGATTCGCTTGATATCGTGTATTCAACATTGCACTGTCTCCTATGCAAAATTTCACGGTATCTTGTGCTGGAAATAGGGTGTGGAACTGAGTAATATCCATTAAGCTACTATTATAATTATTGAAATAAAAATGTCCTTTTACACCTGCACTATCTGATCTAAAAACATTGCCATCCCAGTCATATAAATACATCAATGTATCATCAGGGTTATAAAAGGCCGCTTTAATTAAACCTGCATCTCCATTAACATCACTAGCACCAGGAGAGGAGGCGTCAAACCCCATCGTTTCAACGTATGTTTCTGTATTTGATCCCAAATTTATTTCGTAGACTTCTGGTGAATGAGAATAAATTCTTACAGATTGATTGGGCTCGTAATATTCCAAATTTAGTCGTTGGCTTGCTGCAGTAGTAAAAAGATAGGTTTCCGACGTGAGTCCGGCATCAATTCTATAAATATCTTTTGCATCAGGGTTGTCGTTCCCATGAATATAATAAATTTCACCCGTAGGAGCGACGTCAGCAGTTGAAATAAATGACGATGAACTAATATCATAAGCCTTAACAACTTCTCCATTAAACGGATTAATCCTGTATAAATCTCGACTTGTGGTTAAGGAGTCCATTAATCCATAAAGCATCCCATCCAATGGGTTTTCGAAAAGCGAATAAAATCTTTGATCTGTTATGGAAACCGATGTAAAACTTTGACTATCTACTGAACTATGGTACGATATGGATCCACCCCATGTCGCACCAAGCATTCTGAATTCCGTAATGGTATCACAATTAATCTTAAAATTAATAAGTATAATACTGTCACATCCAGTACTAGGGTCTGCACCAACAATTGTATCGTAAACAATATTGGGACCTGAAACAATTTTCCCGCTTGGAGCCACAAAGTTTTCACAAACACTAGGAATTATTGTGCGATGAGGAGCTCTATTTGAGAAAAGATCAACAAACAAATAACGTACACTATCACATCCATTCTCCGCCCCTCCAACAATCGTATCTCCATAAAAACCTGTCTCCGTATAAACCTTACCACTTGCCGAAGCATAAAAGTCACATCCCGTTACAGCAATCGCACCTCCAAAACCTGGGATGGTCATTAAAGCCGGCAAACTGGTATCAACTGGTACACCACATTGATATGCTAATGCACGAATTTCATTACCCGATTGAAACCAATTATAACCCTTCAAATATATAGAATCACATTTAGATGATTTGGAAGATGGAGAAATAAGTCCGGTACTAAACCAAACACCTGGACTACTAGACTGTTGCCAAAGTACTGAATCTACGTAACTGTTAATTCCCGTAGCATAAAATAAGCTATCTCCCTCACAGCTAATTGCGTCCATAGGTTGAGAAGTAATACTTCCTGGAGGGCCAGGATTAAGGTTAACCGACACAATATTGTTCATTGCTACATAGCATCCGGCACAAATTGTATTACTCGCCCAGCTGGCACCATTCATCAATGAACCATCAATACCCGGACCGGACAAATCTGAAACGGTGGTTCCTATGCCTTCATTGAAATTATAGCGTAATATTAATCCCGTCGTTGATGTAGGCGCATCACAGGTTCCTGCCCGCAAATCGCTTGCACGTAAACTATCGTATTGATTCCACATCTCTAAATTATCTAATTCTCCTTTGGTAAATGCCACGGAAGCATTTGCCGATCCTAGAAATAAATCATTGGCGTCTGTGGCGAGTGTAAAGTTCTTTGCCATAGAAAATACTTCTGTGGAATCCATATAACCGCTAAACGTTGTACCATCATACGCATACATATAGTGATGCCAGTTGGTATCATTTACCGCTATTTGACTTCCTGACCTAGGATCGTCTCCGGAGTATCCACCCGCAAAAAACTCCAATGTTGAACCTGCATAACCATATAAAAAGGCATACCTATTAGCCCCTTTACCAAGAACATAGTTATTGGTCTGGGTTAAATCCGTGCTCCTAAACCAAAAAGATATGATAAACTGATTCGTAAGATCCATAGCTGCATCATGACTAACATTTACATAATCATTCGCCCCATCCAGTGATAGTGCAAATCCATCTCCACCACCAATCGCACGTAATTTAGCGGACGATGTCAATGAACTTAAGTCAAAATTGATCGCAGAACCTGTACCCATAACAGTAGGGCTAACGATCGCTCCAGTAGTGGTATCCTCCAAATAGTAGGCATTATCAACCTCAGACCCACTAAGAGTTACATTTAATTCGTATGCGCACTTTACTGTAGTATCTCCCGACAAATCATAAATAGTCGGGCATTGTGCCCAACTGTTGTGAATAGATAGACTAAGTGTAAAGGTTAGTATGCAGGTAATAAATCGTTTCATAAGTAAAATTTGATTATTATAAATAAGTAGGTTGAATGTTATTTTTGTTTTAGTCTGTTCTAAAAGATATACCTTCTAAGCTAACCCAGTTTAAAGCAGTAAGACCAATACCAATAGTCACATTACCATTTGTTGCTATATCTAAACGTGCCACACCCGCTGAAGTCATCACCGTATAGATTTTTTGTCTTACTGGTCTAGAACCAACAGGAAGTGTACAGATAACATCACCCGATGTCACAGCAACACTTTTCTTAACTAACCCCTCCAAAAGCACCATACCATCGGAACTCTTAAAGTGTGCTCCTGCAGAATAACTTGCTGCTAGATAATCTAACCAATTGGTAGCATAGGCAAGTGTTGTTTTTGCTGTGAGTGATGTTGTTATAGGAGTCCAACTGGCAACTCCTGCTCCGTTGGTGGTTAATACCTGGTTGGCTGTACCATCTACAGATGGAAGACTATATACATTATTTATACGTACATTTCCTGTTCCTTTTGGTACTAACCAAAGATCTTGATCCGTATTTGAACCTGTAGAATAAATTCCTGTATAGCCAATTCCAATTCCTTGTGATCCATTTGTATGACGAAACTCAACTCCACTACTTGCTGCACCCATATTTCCAGTTATATATAAAGGAGCTCCAGTTGCATGGGTTCCCGTTCTTGCAGCAGTTGCTATATCTAAGGTGTTTGCAGGCACAGTAACTACCCCTGCACCAATATTACCAGAAGCATCAATACGTATTCCTTCATTACCTCCATCTCCACTTAACCAATTGCTACCTAATTGTATATTTTGAGTAGCCGCATGATTACCTAAATTGTCTGCGCCACCCGCTGATGTCCAACTCGTAACACCTGCTCCATTCGTTGTTAATACTTGATTCGCAGTACCATCTGCTGGTGGAAAAGTATATTGTGTAGCACCTGTTCCAGCATTCCCTATAGAAAGCGACCCATGAATTTCAACTGTATTAGTTGTGAAATTTCCGTGAATTAACGGAGCGATACTACTACTATTCTCAATGTAAAGCTCATTTGATCCTGAAAAAGAACTACCAGCATTATTTCCTAAGAATACATTTCCTGAACCTCCAACAACACTACTACCAGCCCCAAAACCAATGGCAACATTGGAACTACCCAGGCCGACATTTGTTAAAGTATTAACTCCAATGGACACGTTAGAACCACCAGTTGTAACTCCAGACATTGAATTTAACCCTAGGGCTGTGTTGTTACTTCCAGTAGTAGCTGATGTCATCGAGCTTCTACCCACCCCAGTGTTTCCTGAACCTGTTGACAACGTTAAAGCAGCAGTTCCAAGAGCTGTGTTGTCATTCCCGGTACTTGAAAATAAGGCGGTAACACCAACAGCAGTATTGTTATTTCCTGACACATTGGTTCTCAACGCTTCTCTACCCAATGCCGTATTGTTTGTACCTCCAACGTTTGAGAGCATAGCAAAAAATCCTACTGCGGTATTATCATCGGCAGTGTTGAATGCAAGAGCAGCTCTACCAATAGCGGTGTTACTTGCTCCGGTAACATTAGCATTTAACGCAGAAGATCCTACTGCTGTATTGAACTCTCCAGTAGTATTGTTTTGCATTGCAATTGTACCTATTGCAGTATTGTCTGCTCCAGTAGTATTTGAAGCCAAGGCTCCTACTCCAAAACTTGAATTAAAACTACCAGTTGTGTTAGCCACAAATGCTGACGATCCAACTGAAGTATTTTGTTGACCTGCTGCGTTATTGGCTCCATTATTTGATCCTAAGAAGGTATTATGATCACCTGAGGTATTTAATCCAGCATTTACTCCAACAAATAAGTTATTTGCATTATTTGCAGGTTCTAATCGTCTGGCAGTCATTACCCAGCGTTCTGTTCCCATAAGATCGAAACGAATAATATCTTCGTCGGCAGTTTCCTCTACATCTACTTTCGTATCGCCATCTGCGTCAACAAGCGGGTTACCTCCTCCTGGTAAAATCACACTATTTCCACCTGAAATTGATAAAGAATTTCCTGTTAAAGTTAAGGTTTGTGCATCTGTATTGTCTAAATAACCGCTTAAATCAACTGTCGTGGCATCGTTAGTCAAAGAAAGTGAGTTTCCTGTTAAGCCTAAATCTTGGTTGTCACTATCTACAGCTGGATTCACCCAGCTCAGGTTTCCAGCTGCATCTGTTTGTAAGATTTGACCGTTTGTACCTCTCGCTGCAGGAAAAATGTATCCGGTAGCGCCTGGATCATTGACTTGCATTGTTCCATTGACCCTTAGTGTGTTTGAGGCGAAATCTCCCCAAATAAGCGGTGCACCCGTACTTGAGTTATCTATATAAAGTTGGCTATTAACATTACCAGAATTTCCTCCAGAGTAGTAACCCAAAAAGACATTACCAGTACCTGTGTTACTTCGTCCACTTCCGTAACCTATAAATGTATTTACCGCTCCCGCTACATTGTACTGCCCCGCTCTAGCACCAACCGATACATTTCTACCTCCAGTATTGCGTTGCAAGTTCGCAAAACCAATGGCGGTATTTTCGACACCAATAATATTTTGTTCAAGCGCAAATCCCCCAACTACCGTATTTCCATGCTGAGGGGAGGGGGTTCCCAGAGCTGTAGTACTTTGTTTAAACGCACGGTAACCAACCGCTACATTAGCATATCCAATTGTTGTATGGTTTCCAGCCTCAGCACCAATAAATGTGTTTTGTCTTGTTCCTCCATCATTTTTAAATCCTGCGCTATCCCCAACAAATACGGAACCTCCGGTATTCAATACATTTAGTCTGCCATTGGTCATGTTAAAGTATTCGGTAGAAGAATTTCCAGCATCACCTGTACTAAAACGAATAATGTCTTCATCTGCGGTTTCTTCTACTTGAATTTTGGTATCTCTGTCAGCATCTTGTATCAATGAAAGTGTATCAGAGCTAACCCAACTCACATTTCCAGAACCATCCGTTTGTAAGTGTTGACCATTGGTACCTCTTACAGCTGGAAAAACATACCCCGTTGCTCCAGGGTTGTTTACCTGCAATGTTCCATTAACCCTTAGTAAGTTAGAGGTGAAATCTCCCCAAACCAATGGATCATTCGTTGCACTATTGTCTATAAACAAACGATTGACTGTGCCAGATTGTGCTGCTGTACTGGCTACTTCATTACCTATAAAAACATTACCTCCACCTGTATTCAGTTGACCAGCCAACGCTCCTATCATAACATTGTTACTACTGGTATTACTATTACCAGCAAAAAATCCAAGCATGGTATTACGATTACCAACCTGATTAGAATAAAGTGCCCCTAGTCCAAGTGCAACGTTGAAAGACCCTGTATTGGTAGTTAATCCAGCATCAACACCTATAAATGAATTACCTCTTCCGGCTGTCATGCTATACCCAGCACGCACACCAAACACGGAGTTCGTTGTTCCCGTAACGGTATTTGCAGCCATTGTGTATCCACCCACTGCGGTGTTTTCATAACTATCTGTTCCACTTCCATTTAAATACCTCAGAGACTGGTCTCCTATTGCGATATTTAGATCCGAACCGGCACTAATATTAGTAGCAAGAGCTAGATTCCCTATTGCTATGTTAGATGCTGAGCTATTGGCTAATGCGGAAGTACCAATTGCAATAGAACCCGTGGCATTCGAAGGCTCTATTCGATCACCAATCATTCTCCATTTTTCTCCACCTGCTACATCAAAACGGATAATATCTTCATCAGCAGTTTCTTCTACTTGTATTTTAGTATCTCTGTCCGCATCTTGAATTAGGGGAAGTGTGTCATTAGAGAAACTACTTAAATCAACTGTTTGGGTGGCGATACCATCGTTTTGTAAGGATAACTCTAAACTATTACCATTCAGCTGAAATACATCTGCTTGTTGATTGTCGGTATTAATACTAGAAGTAGTAGTCCAACTCGTAACTCCAGCGCCATCAGTGGTTAATACTTGACTAGCTGCGCCATCTACCGTTGGTAAGCTATACTGTTGATTAATCCTTACCTGACCAAAATCAGAAACAGTGAATACCTCTCCAGAAGGAGCTGTGTATGCCTTAAAAAGAGAAATTTCATCTACCGTAAGACTTGGAAAACCACCAGCAATTTCAGGCCCATTATGAAAACGAAATCTATAATACTGATAAGCTGTGGTATTCGCAAAAGTCTGAATTGCATCAGAATAGGCATTTAAGGTATGAAGTGGTGTAAAAGTGGTTCCATCATTACTTCCTTCCAATACCCATCCGTTGGGTTTAGTAGTAACCATTGAATTAAACATTTGTAATTGATACTTTCCAACTATTATATTATTCCCTGGACCAAAATCATACATAACCCATTGATTTACTGCAGAAGACACTGAATAACAGGGAGTAGTGAGATTATTATCAAATGCCGCACCAGGGTCCCCAAGACCAGATGACCCAGTAGCTGTACCTCCTACAGCTACATCCTCTGTTCCATCGAACGATCCTCCAATTACTGTAAATCTTTCTGAAGGTGTGATAGTTCCAACACCAACTTGTCCATTATTGTTAATACCAACTCCTTCGTTTCCTCCATCATTACCCAACCAATTTCCATTGAGTTGAACATTTTGAGTAGCTATATGGTTTCCAAGATTGTCTGATAAAGAACTCAAATCTACTGTTTGTGTTGCAATACCATCATTTTGTAACGACAGCTCTAGGTTATTTCCGTTGAGTTGAAATACATCGGCTTGTTGACTATCAGTATTGTCCAAATAGCCACTTAAATCAACTGTTGTGGCGTCATTGGTTAATGAAAGCGTATTACTGGATAAACTTAAATCTTGATTGTCCGTATTTGTGCTGGTAGCCCAAGTGGTAACTCCTGCTCCATTGGTGGTTAATACTTGGTTAACCATACCATCTGCTGTTGGTAAAGTATATTGCGTAACTCCTGTTGTTGGATGACCAACGGACAGGGCTCCATGTATTTCGAGGGTATTGCTAACAAAATTACCATGAATTAATGGCGATACAGCATTGTTCGAGTTTTCTATAATAAGTGCATTAGATTCTAAGGAAAGCCACCCCGCTTGATTTCCAATAAATACGTTATCACTTCCAGTGCTACTACCTCCAGATAGAGTACCAACGGCAACATTTCTACTTCCATTTCCGTTTTGAAGCGATAAGGTTCCAATTGCAACATTCTCATTCCCAGAAGTATTGCTAAAAAGTGTACGTCGACCAATTGCAACATTGCTCTGCCCAGTAATATTGCTTCTCATACTACCTTCGCCTATTACTGTGTTTGCCCCACCTGAGGTATTACTAAACAAAGATTCGGCTCCTATAGCTACATTAACTAATCCCACAGTATTACTCCTCCCTGCAGAATTACCAATAAAGGTATTATTGATTCCTATCTCCCAAGCAGCGATTGGTGCAGTATTAAGACCCGCATCAGCACCAATAAATAAATTGTAAGTTCCCAGATGATTTGATTCCAAACGATCATCAACCATTCGCCATCTTTCTGTCCCGGCTAAATCAAAACGAATAATGTCTTCATCCGGACTTTCTTCAACATCCACTTTAGTATCACCATCGGCATCAATTAGTGGATTGCCTCCACCTCCTGCTAACTCCTCCCAAGCTGTACCATTGTAAAACCAAAAGCTATTTGTAGTAATATCAAACACCAATAAACTGGTGGCTGGCCCAGCAATTGCCGTGCGGTGAACAGTGGTCATTCTTGGTATTAGCAGACCTTTTGTGGTGTCAGAAATATCAAGAATCGAGGAAGAGTCAGGCAATGCTCCTGAACTATTTATTCCTACGTTTTGAGCATTTATGGTAAAATAAAAACAACTTATTAGTAATGTTAAAGACAAGTTCCGAATAAAATATTTCATAGGACAGTAATATTGAACCACGAAGTTTCGGAGTGCATCTGTAGATTTTCTGTATAAATAAAATTTATCGCTCACAATGGGCAAAAATGGTGTTTTTAACAAACCACATGCCCGAAACGGATACATCTATCAAGTGAAAAATGAAGAAATTACAGAAGTTGAATACGAACTTGGCAAGGAACGACTACTTCTTTGATTTGATTCAGTAATTAAATGATTGACTACGACGGAAAACGCAATCGAATTGGATTAAAAAAACCGGAAATAAGGTGTATGGTAAAAAGCCTTTGGGATAGGCATAATACACGGAACGTTCTAAGCAATGCAAAGCGCATTGCAATGAAAGGCATCCGTGGAATCAATGAGGTAAATTGGCAATCTTATAAATTGGCCTTTGAGGTAATCTTCCAGTTAACAGAAACTGATCTTAAGGTTTCAAAATTTTATATTCATCTATTTCAGCGTCTGTCATATAGTGAATATCAGAAGCCTCGGCTGCATTAATGGTGAAATAATAAAAATCTTCTGCTTCGGTTTGAGTGAAACCAATGGACACATAATACTGAATGTATTCTAAATGTTTTTCGTCGCCTACCGGAAAATCTGTTGCCTGACTAGATCCCTCCTTCCAAGAATGTACCCCAATCTGGGTATTCGACCCTTTAGTTCTGGTCGTTCCAGCAAGAAAAAAGTCCACCCCACCTGAAGCAATATGTCCATCATTCATTAGATGTGTCGCTATGTTACGATCATGCACCTTTTTTGAAACCATTAAATTGATTTCGTCATTATCAGAACCTGGTACGTCGTTCATTTCTATCCTGTTAATATCTGGAAACTTCTCTATCATTGAGTCAAAATTGGAAAGTGTTTCATCGCCAATAGCTCCATTCATTTCAACTGTATTATCATCCATTACGGTAAAAATTCCAAAGGTACTTTCAGGATCTACGTCATTTTTAGAACAAGAGCAAAAACCTAAAGTAACGAAGGTCAAAACCAGCATTAAAAATTTAAAATGTAACCTATAAGATTTCATATAATAATATTTTTAGTTTTTATTAAATCAAGTCATTTAAAACGTA
Source organism: Cytophagales bacterium (assembly GCA_965277185.1). Classification (GTDB taxonomy): domain Bacteria; phylum Bacteroidota; class Bacteroidia; order Cytophagales; family JAHDFW01; genus JAHDFW01. Next base: position 98,261 of record CBDICC010000034.1, read on the forward strand.
TCCATCCAATAGTTTGAAAGGGTTAAGTGATTATCAAAAATAAATATTTACATTAAAATTCCTATGAAAAATCAATTAAAATTGAGGGCTCGAATCCCATACTCAAGTGCTCCCATTTCATGAAAGCTCAAATTTTGTGTGGTGTGGTCGGATTTCGTCGTTTGAAGCTGAAATTTCAGATAGAAAATCTATCTCTCAAATATAAACTCTGTTTAATCCACTTTTGATCCATATTCTATCCGAATACTATTCTACTATTGTAATTGATTCTTCTATATTTCTCGTATTAAGTAAGCCTAAAAATTATAAACATAACAGGGCAAGTAATATATCATGAAATCAACGTAATGCGCACTACACATCAGTTTGAGTTATCAACCAATCCCGGAATCTATTTTTTAGAAGTGATCAGTCCCAATTACCACCAACGATACAAATTGATAAAAAGATAGTTTATACATTTATTAGAGGAAGAAATAATATCTGTTTGTAACGAACAAATTAGTATTGTACTTAGCGGCTGAAATATAATTGAAAGAAAGGCTATCACTCCTAGCCTTATAACCTAAAAATGGCTTACGGTTGCAATTATTATTGTTCTACGAAGTTTCGAAGGGCTTCTGTTAGAATGTGTTTATTAATTAAACAGAAAAAATAAATAGGTATTCGAGATCAGAAACAGAGTAGCTTGAGAAACTAGTTCCAATTTTAAATTTCGGCTCTAAATTTCTTAAAACTGAACGGTAAGTGTGTGCAAAATATCTTTGTGCTGATAGGTTATCAACCAATTGTGTGCCTCACATACTTTTTTAACTATAGACAGCCCAATTCCCGAACCTTTTTGATCTTTATCATTACGCACAAATCGTTCAAAAAGTTTGCTTGGGTCGATGTCTAAGGATTTACCGGTATTAGTTACTTCAAAACTATTTTGATCCAATTTCACCTTAACATTTCCAGGAATCGTAGAATATTTCAAGGCATTACTCATCAAATTATTGATCAACATTCTAATCAAAATGGAATTCCCTTTGCTAACTATTTCTGGAGCTATATCCAACTCCAGATCAAGGCCTTTAAGTTTGAAAAGTTCTTTCAAATTATTAAGCGTATCATGAACTTGATCGCTAAAATTCACCTCTTCGTTTATTGGGAATTGATTGTTTTCTATTTTAGTAATTAGGAGCAATGACCTATTCAATTTCGACAATTGTTCTGCAGCTTCAGAAACCACATCTATCTCCATTACTTCACCCGGAGATAAATTGGTACTGTTTAGTAAATTATTAAGCGTAGCATGAATTACTGCCATGGGAGTCTGCATCTCATGTGTTGCATTTTCCGTAAACTCCTTTAAGTTATCATACTCTTTATTCAACAGTTCTTTTTGATGCGCTATGATACGATTTCTATTTAGAGCAAATAATGTAAACCCTATTGCAAACAAAATAAAAAGACCACCGATAATACCCAAGTACATCAACTTGGATTTTGCTTGACTGGCTTCCAATGCTTGATTTTTAAGATCTGCTTGTACTTCAAGCATTTTTAGATGATCCAATTGTTTTTGCTGAGTCATCTGAAAATTTAATTCTGACGCAATTACTTTTGTTCTCTGATCTTCACTTTGCAGGCTGTCCATCGCCTCCATATATTGTTCATGAAAAATCAATGCCTGATTAAAGTTACCAAGGTTTTTATGTGCTAGCCAATTCAATTTTAGCCAGTTACTTTTATCTCGAATGGTTACCTGAGGTAATAATTTCGCCCCTTTTTTAAGCCAAAAAGCTGCTTTGTTGGGTTGTTTTCTATCCAAGTTTAAATTCGCTAATGACACTAAATTATCCAAATAATACCCCTTTACTACGATTGGATTTTTTGTAAATGTTGAGTCGGCCATTATCAAATATTTTTCTGCCAACTTAAAGTTGCCCTGCTTAAAGTACATTTGCCCGATATTTTTATGACACCGAGCAATCATTTCCCATCTTTCTTTCCTAGAAAAATCTAGAATAGCCTCCTTATATGCGATTAATGCCTCTTTTTCATTATCTAACCCCGCATACACTCTAATTAAATTCAAGTTGATTTCAGCATTTTTAAGAGGATTGTCATAATTATTTAGCTTAGCAAAATCTAACGCATCAACCATATACTTTTCAGCACTATTAAAGTTTTCTAAACTTAAGTAAGATATGGCAAGATTCGTTTTAACGGCATACAACACTTTAAGGGTTCGTTTCAGCTCTTTATCGTTATTATGCTGTTCTAAGCTATGGGCGAATTCTTCCAACATTAGGATTGTTTTATAAGAAATATCAATTTGCTCCTCAACCATCCCTATTTCAGAATAAAAAGTCCCCAATCCTGAACGCGCAATGGCAACACTAACCGTGTCTCCATAAATTTCGCATAGGTTTAACATTTTCTTTTGAATCCCTATTGCTTCAACCAAGTCTCCATTAAAATAATTGATGTTGGCATCGACCTGATAGGCAAAATACAGGCACATGGAATCATTCGTTTCATCCATCGATTTATATAACAAATCACGAAAATATTTAGCGCTATCTAGGTTGAGTTGTAAATTGTTAAGTCCGTTGATATAGTACGATCGCAGCTCGTCATATCTTGGGTTTTCGTAATTATTAATTGACCGTGCCGTCCCTGTATTGGTAAGATAAAGTCCAATTATCAATACAACAATATATTTTAAGGCCTTGGTCATTTCCTTCCTTGTCTATCTTGATTTAATCAATTATAATTTTAGCCTTATGAAACAACCGAGTACTTATATCCTACTCCATGCACAGTCCGCAAATAATCATTTCCTCCAGCTACCTTTATTTTTTTTCGCAAATTACGAATTTGCAAATACATAAAATTATAATCTCCTCCTGCTCCTATAAATTCATCTTGCCATATATGCCCTGCAATGACTCTTTTAGGCAAGACTCTGTTCTTGTTTAGTATGAAATATCGAAGCAAGTCGTATTCTGTTTTTGTTAAATCTAGCCTGTTTTCATTGACATATGCCTCCATGGTCAACGTGTCTATTTTGACTTCGTGTAATTCAATCATAGAAGTTCCGTCTTTACTCTGCCTTCGACTAATTGCATTGATTCTGGAAGAAAGTTCGGCCATATGAAAAGGTTTGGTCAGGTAGTCATCCGCACCCAAATCTAATCCAGATATTCTATCATCTAACGAATCGCGTGCAGAAACAATAATAATATTTTCATGACGTTTTTCATCCTTGATCCATTTTAAAACGTCAAGCCCGCTTCCATCTGGTAAATTGATATCTAAGATTAAGATATCGAAGGAGCTAACCAACATTTGGTCTAAGGCTTTGAATTTATCATGCACCATTAAACAAGTATGTCCCAAACTACTCAAATAATCTTCCATTTGACGGGCCAAATTGATTTCATCCTCTACAATAAGAATATTCATATATCAAATATCTAACAATGCTGCCAAAAACAGAAGACTTTCTGTAGAAGTTCTGTATAAGCATAAAAACTAAGGCTAAACTTATCTGTTTGGGAATTTCCATCCTATTTCATATTAAAATAAAGGCAAACTCATGTACCAATGAATGTATTGTACTGCCTTAGTAAAACAAATGGATGCGTTTTCTCTCTAGCATTTTAAATAGCAATAATTAATTAGGGATTAATGCGTTGCCAATAGATTTATGATCCGGACCTGAAAAATTGCTTCAAATTAACCTTTGAATACCATCTAGGCGTAGAATGTATCTACGCAGTTCCTATCTCGAAAAGCGTTCAATGATCTGCAAATAACCTCACCTTAAGGGTTCAAACCGTTATAAAATGTGAATTCAGGAGAAGTGGCTGACTAGTCCCAAGGATTTAAACTATAAACAACCGCCTGAATACCAATAATATAATATGTTTATCGAAGAGAAGATACAAATCAGTTCGAACCAAAAAGCCCCAATACGCAACGCAATGAGGCTTTTCAAATTTAGTGACCCCAAGAGGACAAAGTTCAAACTTTTTGTTATCTGATTTGCAGGAGATGATGGTTTTGATGGGATGATTAGGGTTTCGTCCAAGGTTTGCTTTGAAAGAAGCCTGAAGCATAGCCCATTCTAAATGCTTATAAAAGTAAATTCTGGATTTGTAATCTAGAACAGTCACTCTCATTTTACTTTGAACCATCCAAGCTAGCTAAGCAAATCCAGAAATACGATAAAAAAAAATCTCGCCTCAGCTAATTGCTAAGACGAGATTGATTGCATTCCCGACAAAAATTAGAATTGCCGAAAAATTGGATTTCTAACTCTTTTAAAGGTTAATATGTTGAACTTTGAATAATATGCAACATCTGTTATTGTTGTTTAATTATTGTTTTTACTCCTGTGAAATGATCACCAATTACATGAATAAGATAAATGCCTGCATCTCCAGAAATAGTAAAATTTGTTGTGCCATTTGCCAACTCTTGACGAGCAACCAATTGTCCCATTACATTTCTAATTTCTATAGTGAAAAACTGATCAGATGGTAATTGCAATGCAAATGCTCCATTTGTTGGATTTGGGTATACTTTTATATCCGAATTGTGAAGAGATACAATTCCCTCTATTAAAATAGATATACATTCAGAGGTATCAACGCAATTCTCCTTAGTAACCTGTACCGCATAGTTTCCACTTGCTGTTGCAGTATACGTTCCATCTATTTCTCCTACCAATTCTGCATAATCATTGTCACAGTCCAACCATTGGTATTGTGCGCCATCTACCGCATTCAAAAGTGTTCCATTCACGAACACTGAAACATCTACATTTAGTATAGTTAGATCCAGTAAGATGATACTATCGCATCCCTCAGAACTAATTAATGTATCATTATAAATGCCCGACACGGTGATGGTATCGCCTCCAAAAATGTAACTGCCACAGGCTGTTTCAATCACAGGGGTTGTTGAAGTATGATTTATATCTAAGTTAACAGTTATCATGCTATCACATCCATTGGCAGAAGCACCACTTAATGTATAATTAATCACTTGAGAAGTGTAATACATTGTTCCGTTTACCAATGCACTATCACATGTTGTAATGGCATCAGAGCCTTGTTGAGTGTAATTAATAGTTAATGTAGTGGTTACTACACTATCACATCCATTCGCAGATGCACCACTAAGGGTATCAATAATTACTTGTGAAGTATAATAAGTTGTTCCGTTTACCATACTGCTATCACATGAGGTAATCGCGTCAGTTCCGATTTGAGTGTAGTTAATCGTCAAAGTCGTAGTTACTACGCTATCACAACCGTTGGCAGATGCTCCTCCAAGGGTGTCTATAATTACCTGAGAAGTGTAAAACATTGTTCCGTTTACCAATGCACTATCGCATGATGTAATCGCATCCACAGCAGATTGAGTATAATTTATCGTCAACGTGGTCGCCGCAATGCTATCGCAACCATTTGAACTTGCCCCCGTAAGTGTATCTCGAACAATTTGAGAAGTATAATACATATTGCCATTTACCATTATGCTATCACATGAGGTAATCGCATCGGCACCGGTTTGCGTATAATTTATTGTTAGTGTAGTAGTAACAATACTGTCGCAACCATTGGCAGCTGCACCCGGCAATGTATCTAATATAACTTGCGAAGTATAATAGGTATTTCCATTAACTAAAGAGCTGTCACAATCTATTATTGATTGGGCAAAAGTTGCAGGAAAAATAATCCGAACCTCAGCCGTATCTGTCATGGTCCTATCGCATATTCCGTTATGAGCATAAACCTCAAAAACTGTATTAGCAACAACTGCTGGCGTAGTGAGCAGAATAGCACCTCCTGTGCCTGTGACCGGTCCGGTAAGATTGGTTGAGTCTCCTTGATTTCTTAGGAAATAAAAGGTTCCTACATCTGAGCTTGAAAGCGTAATTTCAGCTTCACTTCCTCGGCATACTGTATCTTCTGATATACTTGATGGATTTACTAAATCCGTTGGAGAATAATTGATAGTAATATTATATTGGTTAATACTATCACAACCATTTGCAGCCCCTCCAAACAATGTATCGTTGAAACCTACGGATGAAAAATACCATGTTCCATTCACCTGCATACTATCGCAATCACTGAAATATTGTACGTTAAGATGATTGATCGTGTCCACTACACTTACTACTGCTGAACAACTGCTTACATTATTATAATAGTCATAACCGTATAAGGTGAAATTGTGATCTCCTAAATCAGAACAATCAAATGTGGCATTATTGGTGGTAAGTAATAAACTACAATTATCAAATGATCCACCATCAATATCCACTTCAGTAACAGTGACGGTACCATCATTACCTATATAAACAGTGTTATTCTGGCATATAACGGTAGGTCTAATTGTATCCAAAACAAATACTTCAGACTCACAAACTGTAGTATTACCGCTATGATCAATTGCAGTTACAATAGTAGAGTTGCCCATAACGATTTTAAAAGTAGCGTCTTTGGCAGGTACAGCTGTTGCGCCAGAGCTTGTAATTTGCCAAAAGGTGCCATCAGAATAATTGTCGAAATTTATCCCAGAAATATAGGCTTTACTTGGATCTCCGCCATCAACCCACCATACATAATCAGAATCTGCTGTTATTTGTATTATAGAAGAAAAGTCAACTTCATAATACTGAAGAACTGTATTGAAATGAACGGTTTCGGTTCCTAAAACAGTTGCTGTTTCAGGATTATTTCCAGCTCCAATATTTACTTGAAAAGAAGCGCTTCCTCCGCCAAATCCGCCGTTATAAATTCCATAGAACATTAATTTAGATACTACCCCTGTTGAATCTGCTTTAAAAGATTGACCACATCCAATCTCATATCCCCCAATAATACTTCCGTTATAAGGTTGTTCCGCGACTAAAGTAACTTCCGTTTCACAGGAAAAGGATTCATTAGACAACGCAACAGAGGCTATTCCACAATTATCACTAAAAGACGAAGTAACATCCGAACTATCTATTGTAGCATTACCAGAAGCATCTAAATAAACCGTATCAACTTTGCACACCAAAATTGGTTTTGTCGAATCTGCCACTAAATTATTGTTGTCTATAGTTGCACCAGAACTTAGCCAGTTTGAGCTACTTCCGCTTAAACTGAAATTGGTCAACAAACCATTTGAAGAATTACCAGAAATCTCTGTAAGAGATGTGGCACCTCCATTACTACCAGCAGCAGTTCCATGGTTAAATTTATAATAGGCTTTCAAACCGGATTCACTTCCTGTAAAATCTGTATTCATAAATCCACTGATTTCACAGGCCGAACGTGAATGATCCCAAATTCGCACTTCATCCAACATGCCATTGTAATAGGCCTGACTGCCTCCAAGATAGGCACCTAAAAGCATATTGGAGTTGTACACCGATAATGGTCCTGGCATAGTTGTACTGGTGGCGAGCGATCCATTTAGATACAAGTTTAACTGGTCTGTGGCATCGTCCCATGTAAAAGCGACGTGATACCATTGATTGGTGGAAATAGGCGTGCTGATATTCTTTACAGCAGAACCTTTTATCTCTACTCCAACCTTAACCGTATTGGCATAAAGCTGAAAGCCATTATTTCCCCAGCCTCCACCATTAAATACTAACGGTGCAAATCCTCCTGAAGCATCTTTGTTAAACCAAGCTTCCACTGTAATAGCATTAGTCATATTGATAGCAGAATGATTTCCTGCATTTACATAGTCATTGGATCCGTCAAAATCCAGTGCGTTCCCTGGGGATTGAGCATTTGCCAAGGATGCAGACAAATAGAGAATTAAACAAACCGAAAGCATGACCAATGGATTCCCTTTTCGAGTAAAATTAAATTTCGATCGATCCACTTTTATTGATCCCTTCTCAATAAAGTTAAAAATTGGTAAAATGTTTTGCATGGGCCTAAATGTTATAATATAAAAATTTGAATTGACTATATTTATTTGATTGTCCTACTCATCAATCTTTTATGAACGTATGATACTCTGTACGAGCGTTGTTTGAATACAAACTCAATACGTAGATACCAGTAGCTAAATCCTGTACATTAAGTTCATGGTTATATTGCATGTCTGAGAAATTGCCTGATTTCAGTATCATACCTGTGCTATTATAAATTTGATAGGCATAAGATTCCATCTTGGCAGTTTTAACATTCAATCTTTCTCTTGATGGATTTGGGTAAAGAATTGCGGATTGATCGTTAATAGGAGCATCTACAACGATAATATGACTAGCTGATCGGGAATCATGATTGTCAACTTGAATTAACCTATAGTAATTGTCACCTTCCAGAGGCCTTTCATCCTTATATTGGTAACTTTTAGCATTCGTCGCACTATCTTTAACTTGCGCAAGTTGTTCGAAAACAACTCCGTCCGCACTACGCTCCAAAAGCACATATTGATTTTCTAAATCGGCTTCTAATGTCCACTCTACAAGATTTTCTCCATTTACATGTCGACCAGATAAATCAGTTACTTCCAGAGGCATAGGAAGCCCTCCAATGGCACCTTCTGTAAAAGAAATATTATCCAGAATTACCTTTTCAGAACCAGAATCAAAATCTGCTTCAATAAAGAGCTTAACCGTGCTTCCAACATATGCGGTTAAATCAAAGTCAATGTTTGTCATAACTGCTTCTATTAAACTTGAACTGGCAGGATATATATATGAATCTAAATCTCCACCACCGCCACCACCGGCGCCACCACCATCTGAGTCCAACACAGTTACAATTGAAGATCCATTATCGATATCCAAACCAATAAAAATACGGTCGTTACTACCACTACCGGCCTCATAACTAGTAAAATCAACCCATAAATCCATTTGAAAATGAGGATTGCTTGTACCAGCCAGATTAATGATATCAAACTCAATTGTAAGCATCCCATCCGGATCTTCGATAACATAACCTTGACCAGTAGCCCATGATGGCACATCAGTAGATGAAACTAAATATGAATTGGCTAATACACCCAGAGCATCTCCATCTGCAAGTCCGGTTGAACCTGAGGTGCCTGTTCTGGTCGGTGTAAAAGTACTTGTGAATCCTAGTTCTCCCCCACTATAAGTATGTGTAACGCTCCCATAAGGAGTGGCATGATTATCAAGCAAATGAATTGTAATGAAATCAGGATCTATGTAGTCAAATGACCCACCAAACGGTTCTTCGAAACCCGTTCCAATCTGCGCTTTGATATTTGTTACTGCAAAGCACATAATGATTAAGAAATATAAAATTGTTCTCATAATAAATGTTTGAAAGTCTTGACCAATGAAAAAGGTCTTCATGGTTACTAGTAATTTGTTAGTTTGGTAAATCTCTATTTGTTCTTTTTTGTCTGCTTAGATATTTTCTGATCAGATTTCTCAATCAAATCGAGATAAACACAGACCAATTCTCCCCTGCTATGTATTTTATGTTTTGAATAGATATTTTTTATATGCTTTCGAATGGTATTAATAGAAACACCCATCCGATCCGCTATTAATTTGTAACTCATTCCTTCCAACAACCCATTCACAACCTCAGATTCTCTTGATGTAAAAGACCCGATAAATTCTTGTGAGTTAACTCTCTCTAAATACATATTAGATACAATTTTTAATGTGCCCTTGTTTTCTTAATGCAGACACATAAATCAGTGATCAAATGTATACGAACAGCTCTAAGAATCCCAAAATATAGGCCCTTTCAACATGTAATAAAAATGTAACAATCAATCCTTATGTATTGACAGTCTGAATATTAACTATCACATGAAAATGTACCATATAATTTCTTATTTGGAATAAACAGACAAATTCGAAGTGTAAAACCGACGAACCTTCAAGAAGACATTTGGATAAATACCGCAAATTCACCCCCTTGGAAAAGAGCAATTTTCAGTTATTAGAATAATGGTTTGTTTGGAAGAAGAACTCTTAATAAGAATCAATGAAATCATACAGATTTGCTTCCCTAGAAAGGTTGAATTTCTTCCTTAATTTGGATCTGGCGGAAATCACACTTCGTTCTCCGAGATTCAACATTGCTGCGGTTTCTTTTGATGACATTTTTAACTTTAGAAAAGTCGCCAATCGAATTTCAGACTTGGAAAGATCCGGGAAATCGTTGTTCAAATTTTGATAAAAGTCTGGATTTACTTTTTCAAATTGAATTTTAAACTCATCCCAGGAGTTTTCTTTCATTGCATTAGAAATAAAACGATCTGTTCGGTGGGTTATTTTTCGTACTTCTGAATCCCCAGCTTTCTTTATTTCAGTCAAGAAATCCTTTATAGACTTCAGGAATGCATTTTTTTCCGCAAGTTGAAGCGTATAAGTTACCAGTTCACGATTTTTAATGGCGATATCTAGTTGTAAATTTCGATTATTTCGAGCCATCATTCGCGACTGATATGTAATGGCAAAAGTGAATATAACCATTTCAATTACCCCTCCAATTCTGAACTGTTCGATTTGCATCCCAGTTAATTTGAATCCAAAAAAGGTACTATTATAAAATTCCACACAAGCAATTGTCATTCCTCCATAAGCCCATGCGAAAATCTTTGCATAAATATTTTTCTTGTATAATAGAACGCTAGTTGTATAGATTAATAATAAAGCACCAATAATCAAATCTTCTGTTATAACAAATAGAGTGTAGTTTTCTGTTAGTAAGTAAACCATATAACTTAACGCACAAACAATTATGGCCGTGACCCCAATCCATTTGAACTTTGGTAGTAATTTTTTCAAATCTAAATATGCTGAAGCAAATACTAAAGCAGAAGTTGCTACCATTATATTGAATAAGGGTTCTATATTTTTGTTTAACCAACCATCTCCGAAGAAATAATAAACAAAACCATCTCTATAGGCGATTGTTAGACCTAATGAAACCAACAAGAACATGTAAAAAAGATATGTGCTCTTTTTTAGGTTTATAAAGTAAAAAAGATGCAATAATAAGACAGAAAACACGATTCCATAATAGAGTCCAATTTGAGCACGATTGGCGTTCTCTGCTCGGAAGTAATCCTCTAATGGAAGTAGTTTTATTGGTATATAAGCTTCTTTAAAGCAGTTAACTTTTACAATTATTGGCTCGCTTTTGTCATTCAGTTCTACCTTAAATGATTTAAAACGAGTATTGGACATTGGCTGAATTACCCTGTTTTCATAAAATACATGTACGTCAGTAGTATGAACGTATCTGAAGGATAAAACATAAGCATCACTTTTTACTTTCTCAGTTGGGGTAATCCTGAACCAATAAACACCATTATCAAATCCTTCATTTACCTCCTCCTCAAGCTTTGTGTAAGGAATACTGCTTGTTTCTTTGAAATCATAGACCTCCAACTTATCATAATAATAAGAAATTTCATAATCCTTATCTGAATCAAAAGCTACCAAATCCTGCGCACAAAGTGAGGATTGCATTAACCAAAGAAAGGTAATTGCAGATATTATTTGAATTAATATTTTCTTAACAGAACCCATGGGCGTATTGGAAACTGAAACATAGTAAGCAATATACAAAAGAAACGATTTAATACTTCTTATCCTTGTTGATTGGGGTACATATTCATGTGAACTCATACTCAATAAACTAGTACTTTCCATATAATCACTTGATTAAGACGCAATGTATATTCAAGTTGAAATTTTCAAATCAATTTAGTGTTAAATTATTCTAAACTAAACAAATTGGATTCAAAGGATAAATAGGTGCTTGATAATAAGTGACCTCGGAAGGATTAAACATCCTTTTTCGTTCCCAATTCCGATGGCAAAACCTCGAATCTTCAGTTCAGATTGCTCTGAAAACAGAAAACCCAACCAATTGGTTGGGTTTTACTCTCTTAGTGAACCAGGAAGGACAAAGTTCAAACTTTTTGACCTTGCTTTTGAAGGAGGATTTGGGGTTGATTATTAAATGCCATCTTAAGTTCTAATTCCAACAAATAAAAAAGGCGAGTACGAGTGTGAGTCTTGAGTTTTAATACTCATTCTCATCACTCACACTCACTCTATATAGTGACTATCTCCGAGGAAAGTTCGAACTTTTTGTTGGCTGATGTAATAGATATAATGAGCTACATTAACGCTATATCCTAACCCCAATCACACAAACATCATCAATCTGTTCTTCACTGCCCATCCAGTCTTTGAACGTTTTATAAAGTACATGATGTTGCTGTTCCATTGACATGTTTTGATTGTCGATAATAAGTTGCTTCAGTTGTTTTGCTTTAAACTTACTGTAAGTTGGTCCTCCAAACTGGTCCTGGTAACCATCTGTAAACACATATATGGTATCCCCTTCACTCAACTGAACCTGATGAGCTACAAAAGGCTCCGGTTTAGGATGAATGCCTACGGGTTGCTTATTCCCTTTGATAATTTCAAACTCCTCAGCATCTTTTCTCAATATCCATAATGGGTTATTGGCACCTGACCATTGCATTTCGTTGGTGTTAATGTTTAAGCAACATATGGAAATATCCATTCCATCTTTCACTTCTTCTCCGCTTTTAGCGAGCGTTTCTATTACAAGTTCTCTGGCCCGGTCCAAAAGTTTATTTGTTTCTTTTATACCTTCTTCCAATAATGCTTTGTTCAGAGCATTTGAACAAACTACACTTACCATTGCTCCCGGAACACCATGCCCTGTGCAATCTGCTGCTGCAAAGAAAACTTCGCTCCCCAAATTTTCCATCCAGAAAAAGTCTCCGGCTACAATATCTTTTGGCTCATATAGCACAAAACTATTTCCAAATACTTCTTTAAAGGAATCAAAAGGCGGCATTATAGCATCCTGAATTCGTTTAGCATAATTGATACTTGCTGTAATTTCTTCATTTTTATGCTGCAAATTTTCCCTTTGAAGTTCTATTTGGTCCCTTTGAGCTGCGAGTTCCTCATTGCTCATATTCAGTTCTTCATTGGTTTCCTGAATAATGATTTTTTGCCTTTGCGTAACTCTGTATCGGTTAAACATGAAACCGGAAAATATTAGAATCATGCCAATACCAGCGAATAATGCATACTGTCGGTTCTTTTGTGCTTTGATTTCGGCTTGTTGTTTATCAATTTTAGATTGTTTAATCTCTTGCTCTTTCTCATGAGCAACACTATCGGCAGCAGCCTTCTTTTCATATTCAATCTGAAATCTCATCTCGATAGATGCTCGTTGGTTTTCTTCGCTTGCAATACTATCCCGTGTTTCAATGTAAAGCTCGTACATCTCCAGTGCTTCTCCCATTTTACCAAGTGCTTTGTAAATTTCCCATAGAGATTTACAACTCTCCCGGTATACCATACTCTCGCCAACTTCTTTTGAAACCTGATTAGCTCGTTTACAGAAATTAAGAGCTTTACTATAATCTCCTTTTTTCTTATAAGCGTTACCAACATTTTTAAGTGCATTGGACAATTCATGTTTAAACCCTCCTTCCTCACCAATTTTAATGGCCTGCAAGCCAACTTCTATAGCTTTATCGTAGTCCTCCAGCAATAAATTTAATTTTGAAATGTATGCCAGAGACTCTGTCATTCCACTATTATTTCCTTCACCGAAATGTATTTGGTACGATTTTTTAAAATATTTCAGTGCTTCATTGTAGTTGTTTTGATCAATGTAAATATTCCCTATATTTCCTAAGGCAATTGCCCATCCTCTTTTGTTACCAGATTGTTCATGAAATTTGGAGGATTTTTGGTAATAATCTAATGCGGTCGATAAGTCTTTTTGGTTGGAATAAATATTGCCTATGCTCAATAGGTTAGTTGCCATTGCACTTGTATCTCTTACTTCTTCACTAATTTTAAGAGCCTTTTTGAAATATTCTAACGCTTTTGCGTGATTGCCCTGGTCCAGGTAACTGATTCCAATATTGTTCAAAGGATTAGACAATCCCTTTTTATCTCCAATTTCTTTGAGGATTTGAAAACATCTTTCCCAGTAGACAATAGCAGAATCCTGCTTTCCTCTAATGTAAAGGGAGATGCCTTGAAGATTTAAAGCTTTGGCTTTATAGTTAGTAACAGAATTTTCCTCTGAAAAGTCATACACCTGTTGAGCTAAAATAAATGCGCTATCCGGATCTTTAAAGAGATAATCAAAGTAGACGATATTGTGTAAAACTCTTGCCCGATTGGTATCATTTTGGGTTTCATCATGCCAAACGGACCATAAACTATCAATATTTACTTGTGCAAATAAGGTAATAGGGAAGATCAAAAGTATTAGTAGAGGTAGTTTTTTCACCTTGGCAATATATACAAAAAAACGGATGTTGATATGAAACGTATACCAGTTCCAAAAAAAAACTCACCCCATCTTCAAAACTCCAAAAGGATTTTCTACAGACATCTTTACTTTGTAAGAAGCTAAATTTTGGATCCAAACAGTGATTGGATTAGACTATTTCGTTTCCGGATCTTCGCTAGAAACAAAAAACCTTTCCGCTTTCGCGAAAAGGTTTTGTTAGTGACTCCAGAAGGATTACATATCCTTGCCTGATCAGAATTCCGAAAGCAAAGCTCCATCTTCGATATGTCTTTTTTCATTTCCACATCTTCGCTGAACGTCGTTCGCTCAGCTTAAAATGAAAAAAGCCCTGTGCTTACGCACAGAGCTTTGCTCTCTTCGTGACCCCAAGCGGCGGGAGTTCGAACTTTTTGTTTCCTGATTTGCAGGAGATGGTGGTTTTTATGGAATGATTAAAATTTGGTCCAAGAATTGATTTGATGATTTTTACTCAATTCAACTATTCTTAGTGTTGTTGATTCGATAATAAAGGCTTTTAGGATTTGCAATCCTAAATTGCATAATATGAGGATTTGTAATCCGATAAACCTTAACACAAGCCAAAATCATATCATGCAAAACAAATAAGAAATCACTTTTTTATTTATTGAAGTTATGAAAAACGATTTTGGCCTTAAATGTAGCGCATTGCAAATGCTTGTAATAGTAAGTTCTGGATTGCAAATCCAAAACTGCCATATCTTTTAAACTCTGGAACATCCGAATTAGCTTAGTGATCAATATTTCGTCCAAGTTCATAGCGTATTCCTAGCTCCTTAGCAACCTCTCTAGTACTTTTTCCTACTTCACACAGATTGACTGCCATCAGCTTAAATTCTCTGTCGTTGCTTGTCCTTTCTCTTTTCATTTTTACAAAGTTAAACATTTAATGTGCTTAACTTAATCCCCACTCAAATGTAGCTGGTTCATTTAGAGTATTTGTGGATTTCCAACAGTTCCTGTCTTCTCTGCTCCAATAATTCTTTTGTAGAGTAAACAATACTGGGAGTTGAACTCGCATTAAAGTTTTCATCGTATAAAGCGGTGTCAATTACAGCATCCAGATGGTAGCTATTTGTTCCAAGAATAGTATCTATTAAACCTATTCGGTCTATATTGGAAAAAATTGTATACCTCATTTCCGTAGGTCTATGAAAACTGAGCCAACTCGAATCAATATCAAAGTTGGGATTAGTAATAATTTGAGGAAGTTTTTTGCATTTAGAATAATTATTAAGTGAGTCTATCTGCTCTCTCAATACCTCATTAATCCCTTTTTCTGAAGTACGTATTACACTGGTATCAGTTTTAAAATTTTCAGGGAACGTAATTATTTCTTTTTGTCCGTCAGATTCGTTGGTGCTGCAAGCAGTACAAACGATAATTAAGAGTAAATTTAAATTAAGTAATATTTTCATTATTTAGTGAATTTTAATACACCTCCATTATATTTAATTGGTTTTCTGGCTCCTCCTGCATATTGTAGTGTAACTCTTCTGGAAGCACGAGCATTGGCATCATTTTCTCTTTGAACTTTATTATAAGAATTATAATTATTATTTACATTAGTTTGTACCTTATTTTCAATACTATATAAAGCATTTTGTATGATTTGGCCATTTTGGGCTTGTCTTGATTTAACAAACGCATCTGCTTCTTCTTGGCTCTTAAAATCACCAGCTTGGTTTTTTGCATTAAAATCAGTTGTAAGTTTAGCTTCCAAATCATTGTTTAAATTAGTTAAAATTTCATCCGCTCTACCAGTGTAAGACTTGCCATTAGCACTTATCGTAACATCCTGTACCGCTCCTTCAAATACTTGGTCAGAATGTCCCTCTTCATGTGCTCTCACCTCGTGGGTTATACCAGGATTGTCCCTTTCCAATTCTGTGTCCGCCAGTCTAATACTATTTGCTCGCAGTACATGTGAATATGTTATGTTTATATTGACATTGACATCAAACTGATTAGTTCTGGTATTGTATTGTGCGGTGAGCTGTACTCCCCAAGAAGTTCTACCAAGATCATGCGCCGTTGTAGGGGCAGCCCCATCATAAGACTCTTTGACTACCTTCCTTATATCTCTCCCATCTGGATCAATAAATATCATTGGATTCCCCGCTACATAGTGATAAGGAGTTAAACCTGGATACTTAGCAGCCAATGGATCCACACTATTGAAACGACCTACTTGTGGATCATACTGTCTATACATAAACGTATATTGGTTCAGATCAAAGTCACTATTGTGCAATACTCCCGTATATTTATATTGATTTTCGGGTCCTATTTGTGGCGTACTCAACCCGGTTAGCTCCAAACCGAACGGGTAATAGTGGTTTTCCTGAATAATCTCGTCATCAGAGTCAATACTACCATTGCCATCCAAATCAGAAAATGCTAAACGAATGCTTCCTAAATGGTCCAAATAATGATATTCATAGAGATATTTAGTTCCATCAGAAACCGCTCTTCCATGATCAGTTTTAATTGAACTTAACACCCCATTTTCATACTCCATCCCATCAACATAATCAATGGTCAGGCTGCTTATTCCCCCGGTAAATACTTCCTTCGTTAACAATTCACCTGCCGTGTTGTAGGTAAACTCCAGTCGATTCCCCGAACCAAAATCTACTTCCTGAGTTAAACCTAAGAAGTTGTAGGAAATATTAATCCCCTTATTGGCATCGCTTATCATGTTACCATCATTATCATAGGTGTATTCTCCGGTAGATGCTGTAGTGCCATTATCTTTAAAGTCATTACCTGCCGAATAAAGTGCAGCGTCATTTACAGCATCTAACTTATTATCACTATAGCTTTGGGTAAGTTGGTCAATTACTCCGTAATTTCCGGTACCAGTTTGATAGCCATTTCTGGAAATAGAAGTAATATTACTCATAACATCATAGGTATACGAACTTGAATAATTACCCCGGTTATCTTTGTAGCCAGCATTACTATAGCTATACTCGCCATAGTTGGCTGAGATCAAACGCTGATTTTTATCATAATTGAAACCATAACCTCTTCTTACTCCATCTAATTTTGATTTCCAGGCTACTTGGGATGGAGAACCATCAAATTGAGCTGCTGCATTTAACTCTGTAGAAGAGGATCCGTTGTCATAGTCAAACTTCATAGCAAAAATATCTTTACCATCCAGACCCGGAGAAGGCTGGAACGGGTTAAACTGGTCTCTTGCTAATGCAAGATACTCCTGTAATTGACCAATAACTTTTTGTCTTGAGTCACGACGTATAATGTTGTAATAATTGAGTTGAGAAACCAATTCCTGCGTACACCCTTCTTTCAGCAGATCCATGTCTTTTGTTTCTCTATAGGCATGCTCAAAATCAAGGCTAATAGGCTGACTGGTAATCTGATCCAGTTCGTTGTATTGAGCTGCATCGGTTTCAATCTTTTTCACTTCTCGCATAGATTGTAGCTCCAGGTTGTAATTTCCGCCATCATTATTTCCATTTCCACCAGTGCTTACTTTTCTACGTTTATAAAGACCTATTTCCAGTTTTTCACCTGGTGTTCCCACATCAATTTTTTTACACTGGAATACTAACTCACGTACAGAAAGTAATCTATCATCATACCCTCCTGGTTTTACAATAGCGTGTACATTACCTGGATCATATTGTTTTGCCGGTCTTTCACCTAAATTAATATCATTAATTTCTTTCAACCACCCTCTTACATTATACTTGTAGTCAACCGATTGCAAAAAGTTATTGGAATTTTCAGAATGAAGGTCTTTTTCTATTACCTGGCCTAATCTATTGTAAGTATACTTGGCTAAACGTACTGTTGGTTCTGTATTGATACGCTGATACTCTTCGAGCAATCTTCCTACATTATCGTATTCATATTGTTTACATACCACCAGCGAACTAATACTACTACTGGAATGAGTGTGTTGCTCAAAAGCAAGATCGCCTCTGAAATTATAATAGAAATCCGCCCTATCATTACCACCAATTTGATTGTTTCGTTTGATTTGAATTACCTCTTTACGATAGTTATAAAACATAGAAGACGTAATCCAGTCGCTAGTACCAATAATTTTAGTCCGATGCCCGGTTAGACTATTTTTCAGTCTATAGACCGCCTTAACCCGATCTTGAGTAGGAATGCTCGGGAATGCAGCAACAGGGCCCGACCGATGACTGGAATTTGTCGTTGTAATACTACCGGTTGAGGTGAGATCTTTTACATTAATGCTTGTAAACTGTACATCATTACTTCCGTCGTTATCGTAATCATAAGTTCCAAAATAGAACACTTCGTAAATATTACCTGCGTTAAGCGAAGGATATGTAGTGTTCGTATACCCATAGTGGCTGGATGATGAGCTTCTTTTTTCATAAAGCGTATAAGTTCCACCCAATAAAGCTGCATCTAAATTAGCCTGCATTTGACTTTGAGAAAGTGCTGTACCAATAGTATATATTCCTTTGGTTATTCCGTTCCCCTGTCTATCGTAACGTACTACATGCCAGTTATTATTACCACTCCCATTTACATTACGATCAATCCCATTTTGATACATTACCAACTCATCACGAGTATTGTATACAAAATATGTCCAATCTTTACCGGGAATTTTTGTCTGTGTCATTCTACCCTCGCCATCGTATTTATAAATATACACGCGATTTTGATTGGAAGTATTTATAGTATAGGTATTCTGAGCTACCATTTCCGAGTATACATCATGTGGCAAAATATAAGCTTGACGACCAAGTTCATCGTAGACAAAATAAGTAATATTGAATCCACCTACAGTTTCCTTCTGCAATATTATCATTCGGTTTTCCCGATCGTAATATTCGATATGATCTTGCTTGTTTTCATTTTCCGTTTGTTTCACAATAAGGTCACCAGAGCTATAATCCCCATCTACATATAATGCACCACTTGAGTTAACCCGCAATGCTTTAACTTCACCTGCATTATTAGCACGATAACTATAAGTAACCTCTTTCCCTCCCAATAAGGACCAGGAATACCCCGGAGAAGTAGATTCCAACATTCGATTCGTAGGATCTGTAGAATAAATATGTTTTGAAAACGCAAAGTTTGTATGCTCTACATTGCTGGCATTACGATAAAAATCTTCCTGCTTATCCAATGTAAACAATGTGTTCTCAGAATTTTGTGCCGCATAAGGCTCGTAAATATAGCTTTCATTTCCACTCTTATCATATACCATAATGGAAATCAAATCTTCACTACCATTGCCTGCACCGTTCTCGATCACATTTGCGATAGTTCTTCCAATTCCATCCACATAGCTGGTGGTTTCGTAATATCTACTCGAACTTGCCGATGATAAAGACGATGCACTTTTATACCCATAATTGGGTATTGTTGTCCGCAAATAGCTCGGCTTTACTTTTATATATTCTGCGCTATAGGGGAAATTGTTAAATCCGGCAGGTACAGTTTGAGCAACGACAGCTCCTACCCCTAACAACAAATAAAAGCTAAAAGTTATTAATTTAATAAATCTCATCATGGTACTACAATCGTTTTAACCTTGTTTTTGGTAACACCATCTTTGGTAATTTCCAACTTTACTGTATGGCTACCAGAAGAAAGTGAAGTCAATGTAAATTCAGCATAAGACCTCTCTAAAATTCCGTACTGAAGGTAAGTAAGTCCTTCATAAACAGTATTTCCGTCAATGGTCCATTTATACCAATCTCCTTCTTTATAATAGGCGATCAGATTGGGATATGCGTTGCTATGATAAACAAAATCGGCATTAAAAGTTTCTTCAGTGATTTCATTGGATATGTGATAATCATACTCTTCTGCAATATAGCCTTCATGGTCGCTTATTACATCCAACTTATCTTCCGATTCGTATCCATAACTTCTTTTTGTATTTTCAGGATCAAGAGTACCCGTAATAGTTCCTGCTCCCGATTTGTAAGCAAATGTAGAGATATCTCCTCCTTCAGGATAGAGCCTTATTTCATCTATTTCATAATAATATGTCGGGTCCAAATTGGAAAATTTCGCTTGCACATTAATGGTGGAACCATATAATGATTTCAGATAATCCAAATCAAGTTTTGCTTCCACATATTGCCACTTACCTACTATTCCACTGAAATATACTTCTGTTATTTTTTTAGCATTCGTAATATTTCCAAGATTGCTGGCATATAAGGTTAGTCTCCCCTTATTTGCTCCGAAACCACCTGGTGTTTTAACCCAGGCACTCAATATCATGTCCCTATCCGAAACAGTTGGAATAATGGTAATAGAAGGTCCATCATTAGGAACGGAACTGCTTGTTGCCGGTTCAACTCTCCTGGACAACTTACCAATAAATCCTGGTTCCGGAGCAACCCCTGAAGGATATAACTTATAACTGTTGGACGCGTTATGAGTCCAACCATTAAATTCATTTTTAGCAGAGAAACTCAAGACGCTAAAATCAGTATTTAATATTCCACAATCCTGAGCTGCCGCTTCTACCTGTTCATTATTATAGCTATAGGTATATGCCGAAAACCTATCCATCTCAGCATCATAAATTTGTTCTGGCAAACCTTCTGCATTATAATGGGTCACCCTACTCTTTAGATCATATCTGGAATCGTTTGTGTGCGGATTACCTAGAGTAAAATAGTTAAACCCTGATTCTAAAATTGGTGCTGAAAGATCAAGTGCGTGGGTTTCATACAACTGAGGTTTCAGATTAAATCTCTTGTACTTATAAAGCTCAGATTTTATCACCTTTTCGCCCGAACCATCATTGTAAGTTGTGGTACGCTCCACTGGAAAAGCTTTCATATTAGCCTGTTGCATATAAAGAAATATCTTGGATTCAGGATCTAAATTGATGGAATTTGCCCCATACTCAAATGGATATGTGGTTCTTTCGATATAGGTTTCGCCATTTTCTTTGGTAGTAACAATTTCTCTTGCAATTTCATCTACTGCTGAATAATTATTGTAGGCAGTAGTGATTGTAGATTGACTTCCGTTGCTAAAATACTGGGTGTTCGTAACAGTTCTTAATCGCTTCACTCCATTCGTAAAATAATAGCGATTAAACTTTATTTTATTGGTTCCATAAAATTCGCTTTTGGCTGCATATATCTTGGGACGTACCAAATCCATATCAATATCATAGCTGTAATTGATTGTACGTACGGTATTACCACTTTGATTCTTGTGGGTTTCGTTTAATATCTGTCCCCGGTTCCAATCATAACTTGGCGTTGGTGCAAAAGGATAATTGTCATAAAATCTGGTGTCGGTTTCGGTGGTACCAGACCCATTACTATAGTAGGTATACGTTGACAATCCTATAGAATAACTATCAGTACCCAAATCAGCGATACGAGGATTTTCTACATCAAATAAATACTCACCGTTACCTAAGCTAACCAATTGATCATCGTCAAAATCTCCAGTTACATCATATACATAGCTAATAGATCCTCTTCCGGATTGCCTTACTGTAACATTGGAATATCCTACAAATGAACCCTGTGTAAGCTCTAGTTTATTCCTACTGCTGGAGGTTTTTATATAGGTAACATCAGTATAATCTGTAAGCGGATACGAAGGTCCCGTCCCCTGTGAAGTTGTCAAATGAATGGTTGACGTATAATGAGGGATTGAAATTACTTTACCAGGAGAATATGTATAACTTGATGTCAATGGGAAATAACTTAGTCCGTCGCTATGTTCGGTTCGGGATATTCTCAAACCGGCACCCTGTTTTGTGGTGCCCCCGAAATCAAATTCATTCGCCTCATAAAAAAAGCTTGTACTACCTCCCGTAGGGTACGTGATTTTTTTCAATATACCCGCCGCTATTTTCGAATAATCCGGACTACGATCACTACCAAAAAGTGTCGTATTAGATAAACCAGATAAAGGATAAACACAATACCTACTCCTAACAACAGTAGGAGAACTTACGGATGGAGTGTAGTGATGTTCATACGTCTTGGGGAGAGGGTTATATGCACCATTACCATTATAATATCCCCAATAGTCTTGTTCAGCTGATATACGAGACGGCAATTGTGTATCGTCGTACTCAAATTTATAAGCCGATCCATCTGTTAAAATAGACGTGAGGAAATTTCTTTTGAAGACAGATTGCTTATCTGAATAGTGCTGTGATTCATAGCCATATGCATCCACAGGTGATATCACAAAACTGTAGGTTTTGATAGTATGCTTGTCAATCGAACTTTCCGATGGCAGCCCTTTTATTACAATCTGTGCCAAACTCTTTGCATCCTGCGTATTTCCTCTAAAATCCAAATCATCAACATCCTTTCTTGCGAGTGTACTTGGGACAAAATCAATACGTCCGCCATCCCAGCTAATATTACTCAACCGTTTTCCCAGTACATTATAACGAGTACTTGTAAAGGAAATTTCCTGAAGATTTCCTGTTAATTGCACCTGAACATTACCTTCATATGCGATTTGCTCGCTCACATAATTAAAATCAATTTTACCAGAAGTATGCGGATGAATTACTTCAGATAAATACCAGCTGGATATATAGTCTTTTAATGCATTCGAGTTCCCTATAGGAGTCCAAAGTTTGGAAGAAGTATAAGCTTTCCAGTATGCCGCGGTATTAAAACCACTCCCGACAGTTCCTGAATGTTTTCCGGCCATATATTCCGTTCGCTCATAATCAGAAAACACATATTTAATTCCGTTTTCATCCGTTACGGTAAATTCCTCAACCTCACCATTTGCTGATTTTGAATATCCCACTTTAAGTTTACGATCTGACAACAACTCAACTGAATTACCAGTGAAAATAAATTTTGTCATTATTCCCGCTACATTAATAAAGTAAATATCCGCCTCACCATCTGAACAACCCTGTGCTATACGTACCATATCGGCCGTATTTACATTTGTCGGCAGTGTATTATTAAAATAGTTACTGTTATAGTGATACCCCCCCCTGAGTAATAATTGTAGAAGACACAGGAACGGTGGAGGGACAACTTGTATTATGAGTCCATTCATCAGGTAAATCATTCACAACTCTGGAAACAACTCCTCCCGCATTTAAACTCCAGCCTAAACCTACCCAGGAAGCGGTTTCTTCCACCTTCACTCCATTAGAATGATAACTAAGCGAAATGGGCAACTTTAATCCTTTCGTTTGAATCTCATACAAAGGGACATTTATATCTGCTATACCCGTATAAGGACTAACAGGTACTTCCAGATATCTTCCCAATGCCTCTGCATTTACAGAGGGAGAGTGGGTATTAGATATAGTCGCATTCGTTCCGTTAAGAAATGAGCCAGGCACATAATATTGAGCGTTTCCAGCTAAACTTAAACATCCAGCCAACAACAATACAAAGATACTTTTCTTCATGATGCTTTTTTTGCATTAAGTTATAACTTACCCTTTTGTAGTATTTAGAATATAGACTACACGGCAAGAATCTTCTTACTTATCTTTTGAAAGGTTATAAAAAAAATCTGGAGAACTAAGGCGAATTTCTCATAACCAATTGAAATTTCAGAGTCCCAAGGTAACAATGAAATTATAAATTTGAAACATTTAAAAGCATAAAATAACATCAATTACACATTAAATTCCACAATCAACCCCATTAATTTGCAAGTTGTTTACGCATAATATGTGCTTTATAAATAATCACTATCAAATGTTAAATGGGAATTTACGTTTAAGCCATCTCATTTATCCCTTCCAATGTTTAACAAAAAAAATCATTGACTATTAATTAAAAAGACAGGATAGTTTTGAGAATTTTTCACCTGACAAGTCTTTAACTGAAAAGCACCAAAAGAAAACGTATTGAGTTTTTAAAAATTAAGAGACCTCGGTTGTACTACCTATCCTTATCTTGTCCAAATTTCAATGGCAAAACCTCAAAGCTATACTTTACACCTTTCTACTTTTCCTACGTAATCTCTGTCCTCACGGTTCAGATTGCTCTTCTAGTGACCGGACCAAGACTTCCCGACCTCGTTCCTCGGTAGGAATAGACGTTTAGCCCTGTCAGATGATTAATCTCAATAAAGTAAAAAGCTCCTCTGGAGTTAATCAAAGAAGTTTTTCGTATTTGACCGCACCGGAATTCACTGAGTAGGCCCTGAAGCTGCTTCGTAGTCTAAATAGAAAGTCACAATACTATCGCATTGCACTTTTTAATTTCATGCTCTCACTGAAAACGGCTCAGGTACAAAAAAAGCCCACACCGTTGTGTGAGCTTTCTATTCTTAAGTGACCGCACCAGGACTCCCCGACCTCGTCCCTCGATTCGGGATAGACTTCTCGTCCTGGCAAGAATTAATTGAATTAAAATAAAAAGCTCCTCTGGAGTTAACCAAAGAAGCTTTTCGTATGTGACCCCGACAGGATTCAAACCTGTAACCGCTGGAGCCGAAATCCAGTGCTCTATTCAGTTGAGCCACGGGGCCAATACAATTCAACATCTTAAAATAAAAAGTCTCCCTCCTATTTCTTGAAATTTATTGGGATGCAAATATACACCCCGTTTTCTTTTTATCAATTAAAATTCAAATGAATTTAATCCCCTTCCTAAACAATAATCTAAAGCTCCAATAAAATACCACAAGCAAGTCTTTTCTTTATCGAATTAACTCCTCATGCAAACACCACCTAAAAGCATTACCACACACCTAAAAAATATTGAACTCAGATTATCCTATTATTAGATTTACTATCTTGGCGCATCGAATGCCCTTGTGAACAAGTTTTTAAAAAATAAAATTGAATCCAATCTCTTGAACTGCCCCTGCGGAAGAAATAAAAACTACGAAGCCTGCTGTGCTAAAGCACATTTAAATTTAAATGAGGCCATCACAGCGGAAGATTTAATGCGTTCTCGATACGCTGCCTTTGTCCTACTCAAAGGAGACTATTTAATGGAAAGCCATCATCCCTCTACTAGACCAACGGAAGAAAAAGAAGCAATTATCAATTGGTCCAAATCGGTAAAATGGAAAAAACTTAAAGTTATTCGCACCAACAAAGGCACAGCATCAGATCAAGAAGGATTCGTTGAATTCAAAGCTTATTACAAGCAAGGTATCTTTGCTCAACATATCCATGAACACTCCAAGTTTGTAAAAGAAGATGGCTGCTGGTATTACCTCGGCGAAGCTTAAAGTGAAAACCACCAGTAAGTAAATAAAAAAACAAAGCCTGCCCAACATATATTTATATATATAAACATGTTGGGCAGGCTCTTCTATTTAATAGAATGTGCGTTCGTGCTATTCTACGTATTTTTCTTACTAAGCTACAGCTGCTTTCACAAGCTCTGCTGCATCTTTCAATACAACTGCAGATTGTACTTTCAATCCAGATTCGTTGATGATCTTAGCTCCTTCTTCCGCATTCGTTCCTTGCAAACGAACAATAATCGGAATAGAAATATCTCCAATGTTCTTATACGCCTCTACTACTCCACTTGCTACTCGATCACATCGAACAATACCTCCAAAAATATTAATCAAAATCGCTTTTACATTTGGATCTTTCAAGATGATTCTAAATCCTTTCTCTACAGTCACAGCATTTGCTCCTCCCCCCACATCAAGGAAGTTTGCAGGCTCACCACCAGATAATTTAATCATATCCATTGTCGCCATTGCCAATCCAGCTCCATTTACCATACACCCAACGTTTCCATCAAGTTTTACGTAGTTCAAACCGGCTTCAGAAGCCTCATGCTCCGAAGGATCTTCCTCTGTAATATCTCTTAATTCAGCCAAATCTTTGTGTCTAAACAAAGAGTTCTCATCGATATCTACTTTCGCATCAACCGCAATAATTTTATTATCTGATGTTTTCAACACTGGGTTGATCTCAAACATAGATGAATCCGTAGAATCATATGCTTTATATAACGAAAAGATAAACTTCACCATTTCTTTGAAAGCTTGTCCTTCCAACCCGAGCATAAATGCTACTTTTCGAGCTTGGAAACCTTGCAATCCAACAGCTGGATCAATCCATTCCTTAATGATTTTTTCTGGAGTCTCTTCTGCAACCGTTTCAATGTCCATACCTCCTTCAGTACTGGCCATAATCACGTTTTTACCCAAAGCTCGATCCAACAAAATACCTAAGTAATATTCTTTTGGCTCGCTCTCTCCTGGATAATATACATCCTGAGCAATCAATACTTTATTTACCAATTTTCCATCAGGACCTGTTTGGTGAGTCACCAATGTCCCTCCTAAAATAGCATCTGCCTTAGGTCCAACTTCATCCAAATTCTTTGCTAAAATAACACCATGAGAACCGGTTTCATTTACGGTACCCTTTCCTCTTCCTCCAGCGTGGATTTGTGCTTTTACCACATACCATTCGGTACCAGTATCTGCATTCAATTTCTTTGCTGCTGCGGTGGCCTCGTCTGCAGTAGACGCTACAATACCTTCCTGAATCTTAACGCCGTAGCCTTTAAGAACTTCTTTTGCCTGATATTCGTGTATATTCATTTTAGTTTGATCTGGTCAAGTTTCGATTTAAATAAAATATGCTAGTGCGAAAGTAATTTCTTTACTTAGTATTATCAAATTTTTGTTAAAAAACCGAGCATTCAGCTACTTCGCTTTAAAATATCGTTTCCCATCTCCTCCTTTGACACAAAATAAATTCAACCAAAATCAGTTATCCTTATATTATATAAATTGCAAGCTGAATAGAGTATGAATGCTATATTATATTCATTTAATCAAGATCCAAAATGAACCCGCTCAATCGAACTAACCTTAGACTTTTTATAAATCCACTCATATCAGTGGCAATACTGCTTTCCTTTTTCTTCGTTATGGGATCCTTAAAAAGTTCATACAGGTATTTCGACACGAATCTTTTCATGTACGGAACGATCCCAGGCTTTCTATTTGGCCTTTTATACCCCTCTCTTTTAGAAAAACCAATTTGGAAGAAAATCATTTTCCTGATCCTGTCCACCGCTATTAACTTGTCTTGTTACACAATAGCCATGTCTACCGCATATTGGGGCCCTAAATTAGAAATGGTGCTTTTGGGTAGTGTTATAGGTGCGTTGACTGAAACCATCCTTTTCATATTACTATTTGGGAACCTGAAATCTGTTAAAATTTGGCATTTCCTCTCGCTTATTCCCATCGCTTCTGTCGCTGCACTATTTCTTTACGCTCCTTCTTCCATATTATTTTTCTGCATCGGCATTCTATTATGGCATGGTGGAGTTGGATTTATACTATGGAAAATAGGAACTAAAAACCAATCTTCTTCCCAAAACGAGTCCAAGTCTTCCGCACCCGCTTAAAATGAAATTAAAGAAATGGCATTTATATGCGGCAATGTTATTCTTGCTTGCGACTCCTTTTTGGCTCTCCATATTCAATGATTCTATAAAAGAGGATGTTAAAAATGGGGAGTTAGTTTATTCAAATCAAATTGGGTGGATCAATTTAGGACATGCAAAACCCGCTCGAACAAAAAATGCCTATCAAAAATTAAAACAATTGCATCAAGCCGCTCAAGATTCATTTGATTTTGAATACAGTCAACAAATGAAATTTCCTATAGCAGGCAAATTCATCGTAGCCGATTACGTTGAAAAACGAAGAATTTCCGCCAATCAATCAAAAGAAGAACTCGACAGGACGTTTATCGAACTATTTAAGTCCGTTTCAAATGGTTTTGAAGCCAGTCAAGATGATTTCCCCTATTGGTTGATGCAAGCATCACGTGTTTCATCCTTTAAAAATGGAGATCTCACCGGCAATACCATATCCCTGTACTGTGCAATGTCCAATCACACATTGGAAGAAATAAAACCGGCTCTTCAACTACTTTCTCCGGATTCCTCTCTATTCTGCTATGATACAATTCACTCAGCTCAAGATACTTCATGGCTTTTATCACCCACGGATTCCATCTTATCCACTTCCCCAATTTTAAAGAGCTTAAATAAGTTGGCAAAGCAATTAAACGACTGTCAAGCCCCCACGGCACGCTCACGTATTTTGGATTAAATGCGTAAATCGGAATCAAATAACATCCAGATTCTGTACATTGTACCACTTTCAAATAAATCTTGATTTCGATCCTTGTTGATATGCGGTTACTTCTGCAACTTCTAAACATCCAATTCAAGGCCAGAGCAATTTTATCCACCATCGTATTCTTGTTTCTGGGGCCTTATTTATTAATAGCTCTATTGCAGAAGCGAACCCTTCCCCCACTCGCAGAATTAGTCTTGATATTATTTGTCGGAATTCAATTATTTCAAATCATTCGATCTCTTGTAAAACGATCGAAGCAAAATTCAGACTTGATCCGATTTTGCACATCAAATGACTATTTTTGGAAAGGCACACCACTAATTCTAGGATTTCTTCTTCTTTGGAAAGGAGCGGCTATATCTCAATTACTTGATCCTGATATTTTTTATTATTACCATCCCTTTAATTGTGCATTGTACATCCGTTTAGTTGGCCTTCTTGGTGTTTCAAATAGCGTTCTACGTCCATATTCAGGTACATTTTCTCTTAATAAAGACCATTGCATAATTAAGGTTAACTCCGACATTATAGCAACGATTGATTCCCAAAAAATTAATGAAATCGAAATTCATCCGGATCACCTTTTGATCACCTCATTTCCAGATCCAATAGTTCAAATTAAGTGCTATGAGGTCGAATTAAATCAAAAACAAAGCGAGCAGCTGAGCAACTTTCTACAAGCCCAAATCACTCAAGGCAATTTAGCAGCCAATGTGCAACAGCGTAACTCATAAACCAAACCGTACTTTCCGTTTCTTAAAAATTAAAATCTTTCATGTATCTTCGTGACTGATACAAAAACAAACAATGCTCAAAGCCAACAACATTCACAAATCGTACGGAGACCTACAAGTTCTTAAAGGGATCACCTTAGAAGTAAAGGAAAGTGAAATCGTATCGATTGTAGGAAGTTCTGGAGCCGGAAAATCTACATTATTACATATATTAGGTACGCTGGATCTTCCGGATAATGGCACGTTATCTATAAATAATGAGATAACCTCCGATCTAAATCAAACACAACTTGCCAAGTTTCGCAACGAACATATTGGTTTTGTATTTCAGTTTCACAACTTATTACCAGAGTTTACCGCATTGGAAAACATATGCATCCCTGGTTTTCTGAACAAAGCAAGAGAGGAAGAAGAAGTGCGTGATCGCGCAGCACAGTTATTGGACATGCTTGGCCTCTCCAATCGTTATGACCATAAACCTTCTCAATTATCAGGTGGAGAACAACAACGTACATCTGTTGCGAGAGCATTAATCAATAATCCAGGAATCATTTTTGCGGATGAACCAAGTGGGAATTTGGATTCCAAAAACGCCAAAGACTTACATGACATTCTCTTTAACTTAAGAGACAAACTGGGGCAAACATTTGTAATTGTTACGCACAACAATAAATTAGCTCAACAAAGCGATCGTTTCATCACCATGAAAGATGGCATGATTGAAGTCTAACTAACTAAGTTAATTTAGCCGGCCTCCGTAATCGAATTCAATACAAACTTTGCCATTTCTCTATTGGAAACGGTTGTTTCAGTCGATAAAATCAACTCCCCAAGTACGTTTACAGCCATTTCTTGGTTCCCCTTCATTTGTAAAACCAACGCTTTGTTAATCAATAAAACACCCTTGGTTTCCAAATCAGGTTCTGCAGCCAAACCTTGATCAGCGGCTTCCTCTCGTTCAGCTAAGTCATCAGATTTCGCAGCAATTTCCTTCCATGCAGGCGCATAGGTTGGAAATTGTTTCACTAACGCACGAGCAATCGATAATTTCTCCTCATCCGATTCGGCCCATTCAATTTTCAAATACGCCAAGTAAAGTCCAGCCGGCAACAATCCTTGATTCTCTTTACGAAGCGACCAACACGCCGTTTTTGCAGTGAAAAAACCAGTTGGTTCCAAGCGATCTGTTTCTTCATAATAATTCAACGCTTGGATATAGTTTTGTTGCAAAAGATACGTGTATGCAAGATCATAACGAGGATATGCCCATTCCGGAGCGAGTTCCATTGCCTTAGTCAACTTTTCGATACTTTCTTCATACTTACCTTCCGAACCAAGTACACGTGCTTCATTGTGTAAGGTGCGTGCTTCATTTGATATATTTTTGTCTTTATCCATTATCTGCCAGTTATAAGTTCCTGTACTTGATTTCAATTCATCCTGTGTTATTTTATTCCCGCTTAAATCGGTATATACAATGTTAGTTGAAATGGAAATTTCCGGTCCTTTTGTCTCTTCCAAATCAGTGGTATCTTTTTTAGACGTTGTTTCACAAGAAATCAACAGTAAAAAGGACCATGCCAAAAGATGGATAGAATAAATTTTGAGCATCAGGTATATCGTTTTTTTGTTTGAATCGTTATTCAATTAAATATAGGCACAAATTAAGAACAAAAGCAATTTGATTTACGACTTGGATTTAAAAAAGTCTAAAAACCCATTACTTTTAGGAGGTTTTTCATCCCAATCAGGAATATACAATTGCATAGATTCTTTTGTTAACTTCGCTTCCACCATACTTTCCTGCAACAAAAGAAAAAAATCTGATAACTTTTCAGGAAGGTGATGCGCATTGGTTATTTCTTCTGCTCGGTCAAATACAGCGTATCGACTGTAATTTTGAATCTCATCTTTCCATCGCCAAATGCTCCAATCTTCTCTTGCCTGAATTTCCGGAAATAACTTTTCGAAATCAAAATTTAGAAAAGTAACTAGTCGGTTGAATGGTACAGATCCCGCTCTCATTTCTTTCGCCAATCCAATAAACATTAACGACCGTTGAGCTTCGTCAAATGAAGGATGAACAAGTAAATAGATCAGATCAAAAAAGTCTTTAAACCGTGGTCGAACCAACGATTGATGAATCTTCCATCCTATTTGTGTTCCAATAGGCACCGAATATTTCAACTCAAACGAATCTCCAAATAAAGGATGGTAAGTCAACGGATTAACCGACGGAATTACAGGCAAATTAAACGACACATCTAGTCCTAACTCAAGCTCTTTTTCATCAATGTAGCAAAGCAAATCTGTATTTACGGTAGGAAAATCCTCTTCCATTGCATAATCGATGCATCTCCAAAATTGATTCTCTTTAAAACTTCTAAAATCTACCTCATCGTTCGCAGCTATTTCTGAAAATTTGGTCGCCCATTCATTAAATACATTTTCGGCCTCGCTTTGATTATTAAGATGTTCTAAATAGATCCAGTCCAAATCTACTGGAATCCGTTCCACCTCATTAGGGAAAAATTGTCGCGTAAGAAAACTCCCCTTGAGCATAAAAGGCAATCCGGTCAAGGCAGACCTCCGAATCACTGCTTCATACCCCATCAATAACCGTTTCCGCTCCTCATTTAATTCCATATTTTGGCAAATTAACGCATCTACTTTATTATTCAAACTCTATAATGTCAAATCCTCCTCGATACACGCCCTTTTCAGAAGCAATGCGTGGGAAAAGCTCAAGTAAAACTTCTCTCGTGATTCCGGCACTCTGCATTTCAAGTTCAAACATGGCAAAGAAATCATCCATTTGTGTAGGTAAAATGTCTGGATCAGTAATATCTATGGCCGTCCATTAAGAAGGATAATCCAATCTAAATCTCCAGCATGGGCACTAATTCCTTTGATAAATACTACCCGATCAAAAAGCTTCATTTCAACATATATGAAAACTTCGTGACGGTAGATCTACGAATCAATCCTTCGTACGCAAGGAGTTTTTGCTTTGGTAATTTACTGTTTCCCATTAAACAACTTAATTAACTCAAAATACCATTTCTTCTTTGTCTCACGTTATTCAATTATCGAATCGTTAACTGTCGATTACGGAAAGCCAACCCACATCCAATGACTCATTCGAATCATATACGCAATATTCGTAATGAGGTTTGAATATTTCCCAGGCATTTTGATGTAAGTCTTCGGTAAGAAGCTCCACACGGTTTGCAAATTGATCCGAACTACCATATTCTCGCAAGGTCACGAAACGTTGGCCTTTATTTTTCTTAAGGCTATTTATAGATAAATGCACCAAGTGCAATTCGCATAGTTCAAGAAGTCGCGCTTTTCTTTCCTTTGTAACTTCTACTTTTCCATGCCATTCAAAGTAAGGACTGAATTCCTTATCCAATGAAATAAACAACGGATGCTCATATTCTGAATATGGGATTTCTATTTTCAACCGAGAGACTCCGAAATTTGCTTGTTGCATCTTTCCAACCAATACTTTGCCATATTCAATTGCTTCTTGCAATCTATCCGCGTGAATGATTTTAGTAAGCATTGGCTGAATGGTAGACTCACCTCGCTCCAGTTCAATGATCAATGGTTTAGATTCGTTTTCAAAACAAAAGTCTTCAAATCCAGACAAAGCATGAGATTCGAAAGGAAAAGTAGTTAAATGAAGTTCAGCAGGAACCGACATGGAATAGACTGAATAAAAGTGAAGGACAAGATAGTTGGTAAATATACCTGTTTTAAAATCAATGCAAACCAATCTATCTATATCTGGGAATGGGCATAAAACAAAAAAGAGATCTAGCCTTCTGCTAAATCTCTTCTTTCAATCAACTAGGGAAAGTTGTTTGTATTACGCAACCACATATAAGACGGAAAAAGGTTGTCAAAAGGTTGCCTGAAGAAAAAAGAATTCATCTATTTAGCCTCTCAGTGACTCAATGAGCCATTTTAATTCATAAATAAACAAAGTGCGTTAGGCCAAAATCCCATCGCAGCCTTAAAATTGATCGGATTAAGTGATGCGTTGTCCAAAAGAAAAACGATACCGACAATTAATAAACCAAAGAATAGCTTGAACGGTTTTAAAGATTCCGATTTAGCTGTAGCGAATATTAAATTAGATTGAGTTGAGTTGAATTAAATTAAATTAAATTAAATTGAGTTGGGTTGAGCTCGATTGAATCGAAGTAAAAAATTTTGAAGGATTGCATTGAAAGGAAAAGTGTATAAAAACAAAAAAGAGATCTAGCCTTCTGCTAAATCTCTTCTTTCAATCAACTAGGGAAAGTTGTTTGTATTACGCAACCACATATAAGACGGTAAAGGGTTGCCAAAAGGTTGTCTGGAGTTTTAAAAAAAGTGCATTTTATTTCAAAAACACACCCTGCAAGCTCAAAAGGAACAATATTTTTATTAAAGAATCTGAAATAAAATTCGAACGTTTGAAATTAGTACGAATTCACTGGTGCTTGATTAAGTAAATCCCGATGAATCTCTCCTGGATAAATTAATCGTACGGGAATTTTAATTTGATATTCTTTGCACAGTTTACGAACTGCCAGATCTATTTCCTCTTTAGAATACCTACTCGAAAAATGATTTAACACTAACTGCTCCACTTCGATCTCTGAAACCATTTTCAAAACTTCATCCAAATAACTATGCTTATTGCCTTTACTCTCAACTCTGGTATCTCCTTCTCCGGGAAGAAACGTAGCTTCATGAATCAAAATATTGGAACCATTCCATTTTTCGTAATCACTTACATCCACTGGCGTATCTCCAGAATAAGAAATAACGTGTTGTTCAATGCCCTCCATCACTTCATCCCTCCCCTTTTCTTGAATAAGGGCATGGATGGCTTTTGAATCTAATTCGCGGTAATTGGTCTTCACCTTTTTCCGAACCTCGGACACTTTAAAACTTAAACTTTTTGAAATATTTTGGGGAGCTTGTATATGTTCATTTCGAATCGCGCGAACCAAGTAGTTATTGTTCAATACAGTGACCGATCCATCCACTAACGTTTTCCATTCAGTTCCTTTTATATGTGGATCAAATTTCAACTGAAAATCATGCATGGCAGGAAAAGAGCCACAATCTCGTGGATAGTAAATTTTAGGAAAGCCATCTCGAGCATTTAATTGATTCAATTGGATCAATCCCGTTATATGATCTCTGTCGGGATGAGAGATAAAAACATTTTTAATTTTTCGGGATTTCTGAAGCAAACCAGAAGTAACCCCGTCTCCAGCATCAAACAAGATACCCAATTCCTCAATATTAATCCAAGTAGAAAAAAGAGCCGTAGAATAGGCAGTGATAGTCAGGTGCATAATTTCATTAATTAATTATATACGGAAATAGGCTATTTCTTTACCGCAATCACCTCTTTTTTATCCGTAAATCAAAATCGTATAAAAACAAAAAAGAGGTCCAACCTTCTGTTAAACCTCCTTTTTCAATCAACTAGGGAAAGTTGTTTGTATTACGCAACCACATATAAGACGGGAAAAGGTTGCCAAAGGGTTGCCTGAGTTTGAAAAAAAATATCCTTTTTAGGCAACCTTTCATTATTTTCGCTTGTCTAGATAGTAAAAACCGTTGGAAACAGACGAAATTCACAGCATCGTAAAGTCCTGTCAAAAAGGTGACAGCCAAGCATTT
The DNA here is from genome assembly GCA_965277185.1 of Cytophagales bacterium. GTDB lineage: Bacteria > Bacteroidota > Bacteroidia > Cytophagales > JAHDFW01 > JAHDFW01. The sequence goes on from CBDICC010000034.1 coordinate 133,125, forward strand.
AATCAAGTTTTTGATGAATTTGGAAAGATGCTTTTTGGGATAGCAATGCGTTATGCAAAAGATCATGCAGAAGCAGAAGATATTTTGCAGGATTCGTTTATTAAAATTTTTGATAAAATAGTTTCTTACGATTTTAAAGGTTCTTTTGAAGGTTGGTTAAAACGAATTGTTGTAAATACTGCGCTCAATAAATGCGTTAAAAACAAATCACTTAAAGAATCTTATACAATGGATGACATTGAACTTCCCGAAGCGGAAAAAGTATTGTCAGACATAGGAGCCAACGAGTTGCTAGAGATAATAAACAAATTGCCAGAAGGATACAAAGCGGTATTTAACATGTATGTTGTAGATGGATATTCACATAAAGAGATTGCAGAATCCCTTGAAATCTCTGAAGGAACATCTAAATCACAGCTTTCAAAGGCAAAAGGAATGTTAAGAAAGATATTGGAACAATACGGAGTGGGAAGTAGTGTTATTTAATAGTAAAGTATAACAGTGTTGTGTACGTAATTACGGGATTATGAGTTCGAATGAAAATATAGATATAGAAAAACTTTTTAGTGATCGGTTTGATAACTATCAACCTGACTTCTCAGAAAGTTTTAAAAATAAGATCAAGGTAGAAGCCGACAAAAAAGCCAAATCCATTCGTCGTGCTCGTCTTTACAAATGGTTGATCCCTGGAGGCATCACCGGAATTCTTGCGGTTAGCCTCGTAGTTTGGAATATGTATTCAGCCCCAACAATGGACGGTGTCAATCTCACACTTCCAGCTTATGAAAATGATAAAGATTTTGCCAGCTCATCCACTGAAAATGAAACGATTGATATTCCGTCTGAAATTTCAGAAACGTTAGATGTTTGGGAAACACCTCGAGTTTCTATTCCTGCAGAAGAAGTAGACGAATATATGTTAGAATCCAACTCTAAAACGGAGGAAGAATCAAACAATGTGCAGCAATCCGCTTCGGAACCAGAGAAAAAAGACGATATGAACATAAAATTGTCCGTAGACGTTAAATTAGATTCTTCTTCTTTTAACCGACAAACGATTAAAAAAGCAACAGCAGGTAATAAGGAGAAAGATATTCCAATGGCAGGTGCAGGATACGCCATGTTTCCGAACACAAAAGCAGGGCGCGCTCGTTTTGAAGCGCACAAGTTAAAGTCTGGTGCACTTTTAGTTCGACTAAAGACGTTCTCCAAAACCATTTCAGAACTGGAAAAACATGGATATACAGCCACAGCACGAAAAAAGGAAGAGCAAGTGCGCAATTCTAATTTAGCATTGATCAAAGCATTTAGAAAAAACTATAGTTTTAGTAAGTTGTACTTTTTCTATGCAACCGATTCTGACTCTATTCGCAACGGTTCGACATCCGGAATATTTCTAGATGATCAGTTAAACAAAGATGAATCCATCCAAATGACTGCTTCATTCTTTATGATTGCAGATATTGGGCAAGCCGAATTACCTTCAAAGGCAGTGAAAGAAGGATATCATCACAACGACGACATGTTAAATAGAGTAATTGTATTTAGCAACCAGGATTTTGTTCAAATGGCATCCCCCTTCCCATATTATCAAAAAGCATCTTGGCCCTCATTTGACATGAGAAATATTCGTAAAATGAATGCCAAATTATATCAATTTCACGGAGGCCATTAATAAAAAACAGTGCGTTTCGTCTTTTGACAAACATTAATCCATAATAGATTGCTGTACAATTAATTAAGATAAATAAAGGTGCGTTTCATTTCAAAAAAAGAAACTTAATTCCTTTTAAATCAGATAGATTATTTTAATTATATGACATTTTTCATTAACTTGATCATCCATTCATGAGAATGGTATTATTTGAATGGTCTATACTGTTATTGACTTTTACGAATGAATATTATGAAAAATTCAATTTGAATTTGGATAATTATTTTATAGCTTAGCACTTTATCAATTTACGTGGATTAATGAGTTCATTAGAATCGTTGATAATAGAAGGAACAATAAATACACCTTCTATTATTTTTGACACCGAAAAGCACAGCTTTCAGATTTCTGGAAAGTCAATGCCAGAGGATGCAGTGGATTTTTATAAACCCATTGATGAATGGGTATTGCAGTTTGCAGACTCTAAAATATCACAGGCTACATTTGAAATTCGTCTAGAATATTTCAACACCGCATCTTCTAAGCTTATTCTGGGTTTAATTAAGAAAATCGGAGAAGCTGCAGCAGATGTTTCCATAAATTGGTACTATATGGAGGATGATGAAGACATGGAAGAGGTTGGTGAACACCTAGCGTCTATCCTTGGAAATGATGTAGTGAAAATAATACTCATTGAAGATTAAGTTTAGATTAATTTCAACCTAAATCAACATTATCGAACAAAATGGATCCGATTTCAATAGTAGAAAGTAAAAAAACACCTGCTGTTACACTCAATGTAACGGATCAAGTCTTTGAAATTAAAGGTCGTTCCATGCCTGAAGACGCAACTGAATTCTACGAGCCAATAATTATGTGGCTTAGAGAATACTCAAAAAATCCAGTCAAAGGAATCGACTTAAGTGTCAAACTTGATTACTTCAATACAACTTCTTCTAAAATGATTTTGGAAATCTTCAAAATTATGGAAAGTGTAGAAGGGCATAAAATACTTTGGCATTACTTCGAAGATGACGAAGACATGCAAGATGCCGGAGAAGATTTCCAATACATTATTGGAGATACCGTTCAATTAATTGAACAGAATTAATTGAACTAGTCCAATCTAATTTCCACTTTATTTTCGCAGAATCCCAAGCACTACAAACTTTGTAGCTTCTATTCGTATTTGCTATTATCTACTGTGAAAGGAAATCAAGAATCTAACACTCCCTCTTTTCTTCAAACGTAATCCACACATTTAATGGTACAATCAATTGAATCTATTTCATTCCAAATAACTCATCGGATCTAGATAAAACATCTTTTTCCAACCTTGCTTACTATCGTCCATTCGCCACGGAAAGGGCACCATCGTAACCACTGAATAATGTAAATGAGGACTTTTACCTTTCGCGTTTCCACTATCCCCTACCAAGCCAATCAATTCCTGATTGGTAAATGAGAACATATGTGTTTTACATTCTTGCAAGTGCGCATAGTAATGTAACCGCCATTTAGGACCGAGAATTAGCACTACATTTCCACCCATTGCAATATTTCCCGTCCACATGACAACTCCAGGCGTAGAAGAGTGGATTGGTGTTCCTTTTTTGGCAAAAACATCAACTCCTTTGTGCGTAACCGATTTGCCCCAAGGATAATACCAGAAGGACTTGGCGTTGAAATCCTTTTTGGTAGCACCAATAACGGGCATTTTAAACTTCTGAGGAAGAAGCATTCCACTTAAAAACACTGCTAATAGTATAAACAGGATCCACCTTCTTCGTTTTGACTTACTGGAATTACCCATTCAGTTCGTTCGTTTCCTTGTTTTTCACCTTCGTAAAATAAGTCTGAATTGCCTGAACTACCTTAAAAACTTCTTCATTTTGGTATAAATAAAACCCCGTTCCGTTAAAGCAATTACACTCGATAATCTTGTATCCATTGCTTGTTTCAGCCACATCCATTACAAATACATCATTTGGTGCATATTTTACGATTTGTTCTTGGATAAAGTCTTGCATCGCTTCCGGGACATCTTCCGAACTGACGCTTAACATGCCATCCATTAAGTATCGCGTAGATTCAACGATACTACCGTCAACAATATAATTGCGCCATTCTTTCAAAATTTCTTTCTTTCCTGACAATGCAATTTTTGTGGCTCCGCTTAATAAAACGTTCGGATTCGCCACGATGTCTGTAGCCCAATCCAATAATTCACCCGATGTTTTAACCATTCCTGAAAAAGACTTATCATCTTCATTAGGTCGTATAAACCACTCCTCATTGGAATTCAACTCAGTGGACATCGTAGATAAGCGATTAATATCCAATATTTTCACATCTGAATTAAGCATCGCATTTTGCCAAATTTCAGAATAATATTCGGTAGAAAACCGAATCGAGTCGTAAAATAAATGGGTTGAAAACTCGGAGTTTTCAACCGCCATCATTAATGAAGTTGCTCCATAAAACACCATACAATCGGAAGGTTCAAAATCGGGCAAATCAGTAGAAAAAGGTATCATATTCACCTTTTGATATGGAATATGCAATCGATCAAATGAGGAAACAAAAGCCTCCAATAACTCCGACTTAATTAAATTCTCTTGAATAATCCATTGTTCCATGGGCTTACTTGGTTTCGCAGTTTAACTGTTCCCTAATTCTTCAGTTTCTTTCTTCTAACTCCTTTAACTCCTAGTCTGCGTAAGCAGATGATAACTCCTCAATTCTCTAACTCCTTTAACTCCTAGTCTGCGTAAGCAGACGATAACTCCTCAATTCTCTAACTCCTTTAACTCCTAGTCTGCGTAAGCAGACGATAACTCCTCTAACTCCTCAATTCCTCCACCTCCTCATTCAACCCTCTGCCGAACCACCTCATATAAAATCATTCCACAAGCAACCGAAACGTTCAGCGAACCTACATTTCCTAACATTGGAATTTTCACTTGTGCATCACACATTTTCAAATACTTGTCTGAGATTCCATTTTCTTCCGACCCCATAATAATGGCCGTAGGCTCTTTAAAGTCTTGATTTTGAACAAAAGAATCTCCCTTTTCTGTGCATCCAACTACCTTTATACCGCTGTTTTTTAAATATTCTATCGTCTGATCCAAAAACTTTTCACGACATACCGGAATATGGTTCAATGCTCCTGCAGAAGCTTTCAATCCATCTGAGTTGATTTGAGCACCGCCTTTGGCTGGAATCACAATAGCATGCGCTCCCATTGCATCCGCATTTCGGGCAATCGAACCAAAATTTCGCACATCTGTAACTCGATCAAGTACGAGAATTAAAGGCATCTCTCCTTTAGAATACACTTCATCTACTATATTATCCAACGAACGATATTCAATTAAACTCAAAAAAGCCACGATGCCTTGGTGATTCTTACGTGTAAATCGATCCAATTTTTGACTGGGCACCTCTTGAACCGGAAATCCCAATTTACCGGCTTCCGTCCTTATTTCGCTCAATTGGCTGTTGCGTGCATTCGCTTGAATAAACAATTTTTCAAACTCTTTACCCGCAGCCAAAGCCTCCAAAATAGGATGAATACCAAAAATCATATTTTTTCCGGAATCTTTAGAACTGGATTTGTTGTAGTCATGGTCTCTCATATCATGCAGGAATGGGTGAAATAATCATTATTGTAAAATAAAGTGACAAAGTTAAACCTTTATGTGATTCAATTCTTTTCAACGTTAAATTTCATAAATCTGCACATTAATTTATATCTTGGTCTACCTTTAATTCAACTTCCTAAGTTCTTCAATTATATACAATAAGCATGTCCCCCTCTATTCCAAACTACAGTTCCTTACCAGATCAAACATTATTAGAATTATACGAGGAAATCAATAGTCTTACTATCCCGGCGCGTGAAGCGCTTGTGGGTGAATTGGCAAAACGAGGCCTCATTGAAGGATCCAAAGTTGAGTATAAGAAAGTTACCACGGAAGAACGTCAAATCGTGAACTTGAATTTACAAACCTCTCTTAATTTTACTTCTGAGGATTACGAAGCCAATTCAAGGGGGCAATTGACCGAAGATCAACGGACAAATCTTGTTAAACAATCAAAAAACACCACTTTATTCTCCATTATTGGATTGATCTTATTTGGCGGAGGCCCCTTCACGTTCCTGTGGTATTTGCATAGTGAAAAACATTTTTTCGAAGATTTAGGTGAACCAGGTGAAGGTTGGGGATATATTATTATTCTATTATTAGCTGGAATCGGAGTACTGGCCATTTTTATTTGCTTGAAACAATTAATTTCCAATATCATCAATAAAAATCCGAAGGTTTTAGAAGTTGCAGGTCCTTTGTTTAAAAGGGAAATGTCAACTCAACATATGACCTCATACTTCATTCGCGTAGATTCTGCAGAATTTATCGTAACAGAATCGGTTTACCGTCAAATTTCAAAAAATTATACCTACCGCATTTTTTATGCAGCTGGGAGCGGCCTGCCTCTTTCCGCAGAAGTATTAGGTAGTACTGAAACGGTGGTCGTTTAATGTGAGTTTAATCTTTGCTTTTATAAATTCACTTAGTTTCCATAAATCACTTATCTTCATAGAAGAAATCTCCCAGACGTACCTTCCAGATAATCCGTTCATTTTTTCCAAACTGCACCTTGCTCTTTTCTAAAACCATGTTGCAGTGTAGCTTGGCTACAAATTTTTCTTGATCATTTTCCACAGAATACAATTTCATTTCAAGCACTCCGGTGTAATTCCCAGAAAAACTTTGCTTCATCAATCCTACTGATACAGATGTCGAACTTAATTGAAACATAGGAACCGATTGTAATTCCTTCGCAGATGCATTGATACACTGCTTTACACTAGCCAATATTTTGTCATTTGATAACGTAAAATGCAAAGATCTACGTTCATCCGTAAATAAATCAGCCAACATATTCTGCGCCTGAATTCGAAATTCTTCTTCCGTCTCTTCCGAACGAATGATCTTAAAGTATGCGCCATAATCTTCCAGTTTCTGGATGGCCCGTTGTTCATACATATTAAGTTGTGACGGGCCTGGCTCCACTTTACTAAACTGCTTATCCAACGTGACGGCATTCTGTCCATATGCCATATGCCCTGCAATGCAAATAATACAGCAAATCCATATTCGTTTTATGATTTTATTTCCTTTCATGATTCGTACCTTATTCATCCTTCTGTGTAAATCGTATAAATCGAATCTTACCATTTTCATACTGAGTTTCCAAAATTCGAATTGCATTCAAACTCGGAACAGGCATGGTTAATTTATTTATAAATTCCGTTTTATTCATCATGTCCATTCCAAATTTCTCATCCCCATGTACTTGATAAACCATTACTTCATCAGATAAAATCTGATCCAATTGAGCTTTTCTCTTTTTCCAATCTTTCACCTTCTCTTTCGAGAAATAATGCAACATCAGTGCATAATCATCACTTTTCAATGAAAGTAAATCTGCCTCTGAATTCCCCGTTTCACTAAGCGAAATAGTACGGAAAATCGTATCCGAAATGTAATAAGGAGCTGAAATGGCAATTTGAACTTGTCCACCTTGCGTTCCCTTTGTTACAAAACATCCATTTTCGTCTTCCTTGCGCTGCAGTATTTTTGGAGACTCCTTCTGATCCTCATATAACACTACAACTTTACTGCCAGAAATCTTTTCCATACTTATCGCATCCACAATACAAAAACGATAATCTATCTGTTCATTCATATTCGATTGAAGTGGCGCTGGTTCCTCCACAAAAAACCAACTGATTACGAACAAACTCAGTATCATAATTAATCCAACTCCCATTAAACCATATATCACAATTTTGATAATGTGCTTATTCCCACTCCCTCGCTTATCTTCCTGATTCAAAACAATCTTCTCATGTTCTTTTTTGAACTGAGCCCAATTTTCAAAACCAGCATATTTACACAACAAATCTAATATATCGATTCGCGGAAGTTTCTGATTCTCACTTTTCATGTGATCATAAAACCATCGTTCACTTACTTGTCCCTGAACCGTATCATTAAGGTCTTTTTGAAAGTGTTCTATCTCCGCTCGTTTCCAATTAACAATGGAATCACTGTACTCTGGAAATCTCTTTTGAAAGGTTTTCTGAACTGCTTGTTTTAGTTCTTTGAAAAATGCTGCTTCCTTTCCTTCCATGTTGTGCAAGTTAGCAAAAACCCTTAAAGAATATACCACAAAATGCTATTTGCAATTTGCAAAATGTTTTGCAATCACCCTGCAAATACAATGCAAGCCTATTTCTTGAATTCCCTCGTTAATTCACCCTATTTCAAGTCTCAATTTAAGTTCAAGTAGTAAACATCAAAACTCAACGTAAACCTTCCTATGTATTCAATTCAAAAACCAGTATTAATCGTCGGCATATTTATTCTCCTGCTCTACCGTGCCAGTATTTCATTTGCTCAAATTAGCGGAAACCAAGTCTATGGAAATTCATCTAATAACAATGTGCGTAACGCCTATAATATCCAAAAAAATGGTCCAAACGCTTCTTCAGCTCAACGGATCATTGTTACGGATACGACGATTTCGATTCGTGCTTCTGTTTTAATCAACCAAAAGGCATCTGCTTATCAATTGGTCGTAGGAGTGCAACAGCAGGAATTAACTGCCGGAATTTGTAATAAAAACATCAATAACCGCATAAAGTCTTTGAAACAAAGTTTGTTGAAATCCGGAATCCTTGCTCCAAACATCTACGTGGATTTTGTCGCTCAGGCCGAAATCTTTGATTACGATGTTAAAAAAAGTGAGGACGTCAAACTAATCGAACAAAACAAAAAAGGATATGAAATCAAGAAAAACGTAATCATCACTTTTATAGATCTTACCAATGTAGATCATCTAATCAGTCTTTGTGCAAAGGAAGAAATTTATGACATCATTAAGGTTGACTACCTAGATTCTCAACGGATGAAAACCTACGCACAACTATTGGAAGAAAGTTGGAACATTGTAAAAGAACGTAAGGCGATGTACAGTAAATTAATGGAGTTATCCATTGATAAAAAGCCATTACGCCTCAACGATCAATTCAATGTCATCTTGCCTAAAACGCAATACAAAAAGTATAATGCGTTCGAATCGACGGATTTAAGTTACTGGTATCGTAATTCCTCGGAAGCGTATATCAAAAAAGAAGCTCGTAAAAAGCAAACGTTCTACTACAATGGCATGGAAGCCCCTTTTTATGATAAAACGATCAATACAAACGATCCTACTATTGGAATCCAATATACAATGGAGCTCGTCGTCACGTACAAACTCAAAACTAATTCTTAAATCATTTTTACAAAACCCTAAAAAACGAAAATCATGAAATCTATTCTTTTTCAAAAAACCATCCTTTTTTGCCTGACATTTATCGCAACACTCGGAATATTTCAGAACTTAAAAGCCCAACAAGGATATTCATCCTCTTCAGTAATGATGAACCGATCGCATAGCAATTCGCCTTCTCACTCATCACGAACGCCCAGAAACACAAATTACCACAACCGCTCCAATCATGGACATCCCGTTTCTTCGCCTGCCTCATCTCATACCCATCATGGAAATTCGACTACCTATTATGATAATAAGAATAATTACAATTACAACGCCTATCAAAACCCGACTAATGGATACAAACAAGCCGGCATTACGGCTTCGGATCAGGTTGTGGTAGAAGAATATATGAATTACCATACCCATCAGATCAAACGAGCCAAAGGTTCAAGTCCATTGGCATTAGACCTAAGTTGGAGTTCAAATGAATTTATAAACGACGGTTCCGTTTTGCAAATTGGATTAGCTAGTAAGGAGTTCCAACACTTAGGAAAAATGAATCCCCTCAATATAAGCGTAGTAATTGATCAAAGTGGGTCCATGGCTACCGATAATAAGATGCACAAGGTCAAAACGGCCCTAAGGGAGTTCGTGAAAGGTTTGAGACCAGAGGATCGAATTTCGATTGTCACATACAGTACAAGAGCGCATGTGGCTTTTTCTGGTGAAGTTAATAACCATTCCATGTCGCATATTCAAGATGTGATCTCCCGAATTTCTCCCAATGGAAGTACCAACCTAAACGAAGGCATGGAATATGGCTATGAAGAAGTCTTGCGCAACTATTCAGACGAGTACACCAATCGTGTCATCTTATTAACGGATGGAATTGCCAATGTAGGTACGACCACTCCTTCTCAAATCGTTAGTAACTCGTTTCGTTACAATCAGAAAGGCATTAGTATTTCGACCATTGGAGTTGGAAAAGACTTAAACTATCAATTGCTTTCTAATATCTCCAAAAAAGGTAAAGGATCCAATTACTTCATCGGAAGTCATCAGGAAGACATTCAGAAAGTATTTAAAGACGAATTACAAAGTCTACTTTCTCCAATAGCACGCAATGTGAAATTGGTAATTGAATATCCAGAAAACATGCGTGTTTCCAATTTTATGGGATATCAACCTCGCCATTATGCCAATCGAACAGAAATAGATTTGAACAATATCAACAGTGGTTTAACTCAAGTGTTTTTAATGAAATTTAGTGGATCCACTCCAAATATGGAAATGGCGGAAGGTGCGATTAAAGTCTCTTTGGAATATTATGACATTAAACAACGGGAAAACACCAGTATGACCGAAACCATTGCGCTTAACCCAGCTACAAGCAACTATCACCATTGGGATAATCAAGAAGTTAAAAAGAATTACATGATTGCTTACATGGCTCAGGAATTAAAGCGGATGGCACTTGAAAACGAAAATAGCCATTACGCGGTTGGACAACATATTTTGAATAGCTGCATATCCTATGTAGAAGGTGAGTTCCCAGGCATTCAAGACAACGATGTGCGCAGAATCTACGATATCCTAAAAGGCAATCAGACGCGAATGGATACATTTTGCCAACACTATCATATTCAAGAATAAAGAAATAAACGAAAGAATTCATTGCATTTTAACGTTCAACTAAATAAAATCAATGAGAAATAAAAAGGGTGAAGCGTTCGTTCTTTCAAGAGCGTGCGTGTGTAATCCTTTTTATTTTCTTTTAATTGCAATAAGTCACCTCAATGAACATGAGACTTCGAAAAATATGTTTTCCACTTCTAATTCTAAGCATATGTTGCTTATTACCAAAGAGCAATGCATATAGTCAACGAACTTGGGATTTTAACATATGGTTCAATTTAAAAAATGACACGAACCAATTCGTTACTCCAGAAGATTTTTTAAACGAGGATATACGAGTGTTAACTTCCAAATCGGGATTGAAATACAAACTAACCTACGATCAGCAGGCTGAAAGTTTTTTGTTTACAGGAACCGTCCCCATAAACGTGGCATATACACGAATTGTGTTCAATCAAAACAAAGACACCCTTCATCTTTGGTTCCCTGTTGGCTCTTCAAATTATTATTACCCCAATCTAAAATTGACTTCTGGGAACTACGATTTCACCAAACACCTTGAGCCTGAAGTATATAATTGTGGTCAAATTATTTCTGGAATCGAACGGAAAGTCTGCATTTTTAACCAACCCTTATCTCATTTTAATAGTCCCGCATATCCACCATTTAGGAAGGAATATTTAACAGAAATCCCACTGACATATAGACCAAATTCGGAGGGTAATGGTCAAGAGCAAATCGTTAATGAACAAAAAGAGCAAGATGAATTTGTATGTATTCTGTTCGAAATTTCCGCTGAACCGATCGAAGGGATGATTGCATTTCGAAAACATTTAGCGAAATATACTCAACAAAATTATCCAGAGAAGGAGCGAAAGGCAGGAGTTGAAGGCAAGGTATTTGTACGATTTGACGTGGACACCAATGGGACTTTATTAAATTTTGAAGTGCTAAAATCCTTGACTCCGCAATGCGATCAAGTTGCTATAGCAGCAATCAAAGCATCAGGCAAATGGCGGTCGGCCACAAGATGGAATAAAAAAGAAGCCCAGCGATTCATATTCCCAGTCAAATTTAAAATTTAAAAGAGCGATGTTGACTGTGTAATACGACTAAACTTAATGAGTTAAAGCCGTGCCGGGAATTAACTTAATTACACCTGCCTAAGAATGTAAGAGTAGGTTCAAGCATCTTGTCTTATTCTGAACCTTGATCCGATACTTCTACAGAATTATTCAACAAAATACCGCTTAACCCCCTTCGAATCCATATAATAGATCTCATCGCTGTTGTAAACCTGTAAGTAATCTCCGTCAATTAAGAAACCGTAATTTCCTACTTGTTCCAAAATCGTTTTTCCATAATACGTAAAGACCCCAGTCTGCTCTATTCCATTTTTATCCAAATATGCTCCCCAAAAATAGAAGCTACTCTTAATCTGTTTTATGGAAACAAACTTCTTCCCAAAGTCAAATTCTATTTGCTTTCCATGTACATCAAAAAGTTCATAATCACCGTCTTCTTCCACTATGAAACATCCATAAACTTCTTTCGGCACGAGTCTGCTTGCGTAATTGCCCATGCTCCCCCTGCTTAGAGAATGCATTGTTGGCATTTGTCTTTTCCCCTTTTCTGTCACAATATGGTCGTATTCAGGCTCTATAACTACATTGTAATTTGAATCTATTATTCCCCATTCATCTCTTCTTTTGATGAATGCATACCCTTTTTCGAAATAAAACTCCAACTCAATCCCGTTTGGAAGTTGCAATTGTTTTTCAGTTTCAGAGCTTTCGAACTTTATCAATTTCGATTTACAATTTTCCGTTACCGTAACACCTTCCTTCGAATAATCATTTACTCCTTCATATGGACCCCCTATGTTCTTTCCTTTATTATTTGCTAAAAAATAGACCATTGCCCATGTTCTGTCCGTAATTCGAGCACATTTAAAATCTTCTCTACTTCCCGAAACCCGCTTTTTAACCACATATGTTCCTGAAAATTGATCAGACAAGCCTTCACAAAGAATTTGAAAATCTACTTTACCTGAAACCGCATCTAGCTGCCCTGCTACCGAATCTTGAACGAAAATTGCTTTACCATGCTTTACTTCACCAATGTGTTCATACAACATATCTACCGTCAGCCTTTTTTCTTTTATTGAATAAATTCCGTATCGTTCACCATACCTCTCCCCTGTTCCCACCACTAAATAATTGAAATCTCTCCCATCACTATCCCAACCACTAAAGGGTGTAGAGCTACTAAAAGATAAGGAATCAGGCAAAATCCGTTCACCATTCTGATCAAAATAAATCGGCTTGTAATTTTTATTCAAGTAGCAAGCGAAAAAATCGTTTGCTGCCCTAAAGTAGCCGTTAAAAGACAGCGGAACAATTACATTGTTTTCTTTATCAATTACACCTTTTAAACTGTCTTTAGACGCTTCGAAAAACCGAGAATGGATTACAGGTTTAAGCGATTTATACCCTTTTTTATTAGATAATACTACATTAAAATGCTCATCAACTAATTGCGCTCCTTGATAATTATTAAGCGCTATGAGGCCTTCTTTATTTACACGAACTTCACCTCGAATTGAATCATACAACAATTGTCCTCTGAGATTATAAATTCGGCTCAGCGTTTCTTTCTTAAAACTTCCAGCCTCAGGATTCCGTTTCTTTGCTTTAAAAGTCGTAATCCAAAAATTTAAATACGTTGGTTTCCATTTTGGAGAAGCTTGTATTTTATCCGATTTGGTATTTTTTTTCAGTCTTTCAACTCGCATCCCTCTGAGCGTATAACTTATTTTACCCGCTTCAGTTAAAAAATCAATTTTCCCATCTTGCTTATTCCACTTTTTGTCATCTGCTACTTTAATATATCCCGGAAAATCTATTGCCTTAGCATACCTACATGTTGTACAAGAATCCAGCAACTTGCCTCCAAAATCATATAATCTTATTTTTTTTCTGTTTTTGTTTGCTACAAAACTGCGATCCAAATATGTTAAATGCCAGCCTTTTATGGACATGAGAAACTTACCATTCAAATCCACAGCCGTATGTTCCATTATGAAACGGTTATTTTTATCTTTCTCCCCTGTCTCCTTTTGTAATAAAATAACGCCATCCGTTCCTAAATTAGATTTGGGTGTCCCGTATTTGTATTCGCAAGGAACAATCAACTTGTTCTGCGAATCCACAAAGCCAACCATTCCATCTTTCTTAACTCGAAGCGGAAATATATCGTTCCCACCTGACTGTCCAATTGATGGGGTGGAACATGCTAGTCCAGCAAGCATGATAATACCTGATACGACCCTCCATGTAGACATATTGTTTTTCATTGTTAACTAATTAATCTCTTAACTCATCGCATCCAACACTTCACAAACTTTATCCGTCATCTCACTGGATACATCCAAATGAAATACAAATCGAATCAACTGTCCTCCAAAATTAATTGACTTGATTCCGTTCTTATCAAGGTCCTCTACAAACTCCATTGGATTCACATTGGATGTCAATTCAAAAATCACAATATTAGTTTCTCCCGGCCGAATGGCCTGTACATAAGATTTACCTTCCAAAACCGCTTTGACCTTTCGAGCATTGGCGTGATCTTCTTTTAATCGATCTACGTGATTTTCCAATGCATAAAGTCCTGCTGCAGCAATATAACCTGCCTGACGCATTCCTCCTCCAAACATCTTTCTTCTTCGATGGGCTTTGAAAATCAACTCCTTGCTTCCTAGCAACAAAGACCCTACCGGTGCTCCCAATCCCTTCGATAAACATATTGAAATGGAATCGAAATATTTTCCATATTCCGCCGGATTTTCTCCCGTTTCAACCAACGCATTACATGCCCGTGCTCCATCTAAATGAAACTTCAAGTTATGTTTTTGACATACCGCATGCAACGCCGCAATCTCGTCCAATGTATAAATCGTCCCTCCACCTTTATTACATGTGTTTTCAAGCCCTAGCATATTCGAATGCGCATAATGAGCATCCATTACCGGATTGATATTCGCTTCTACCTGAGCAGGTGTCATGATGCCGTTTTCTCCATCAACTAATCGAACGGAAGCATTTGCATTCGCAGCTATACCTCCACCTTCATAATTATAAATATGTGAAAGACGATCACAAATCACTTCATCGCCAGTTTGATTCTGAATAGCAATGGCAATTTGATTGGTCATGGTTCCAGAAGGACAAAATAAGGCCGCTTCTGTTCCAAACATCTCCGCCCCTTTTTCTTGCAATGCATTTACGGTTGGATCTTCTCCAAACACATCGTCCCCTACTTCTGCTTTCCACATCGCTTCCAACATTTCAGGTGTGGGTTTTGTAAACGTATCGCTTCTTAGATCTATCATTGATGGATTGAATGAATTAAATAAATAAATATTTGTTGTACCTTTCTAACAGAACAAAAATACATTTTTTTAGCTATTTCTCATTACCTCGACTTTTAATGAACCTTCTTAAGCACTTTTTACTAACTGGAATAATCTTTATAAGCTTATTCACTCTAGTTAGCTGCGATAAAACCAAAAATTTTGAGGATCTTGATGTATTAACTGGAAAACAATGGCGTCTTCATACTATTACACTCAATGGAGTTCAAATTACAGACAGTTGTGATCTAGATGACGTGCTAAGCTTCCAAGATGAAACATCCTTTGACTATGACTACGGCACTCAAAACTGTGATAATTCAGAAGAAAATGAAGATCCTGTTCGGTGGAAAATAATCGATGATTTCACCGTGTTAAAAATGAAACACAAATTCAATAATGACGGAGTGAAAGGGAGTGCTATACTTTATTGGAGGATCACAGAATTAACCGATAGTACGCTCATTTTAGAGGACGCCTATGCCGAAGACAATAATTTAGACACTGAGATAAGAACTTATAGGCTCTAACTACAATTCAATTAAACGAATTAATCAATAAACAAACAAATGAATCAATGGCACATTCCATTTCAGGTATCATAACTAGTTTTAAGTACAGCGGCGATTTACCCAATATCATACTCGTTGGGAATTTTCATTTCATCCCAATTGATTTGACCCAATCACCTGCATTTCGTGAACAAGCGCTTGCACCCTATGATTCGTTGAACGTAAAAGCAAAAAAACAACTAAAGGATTTATCCTTTTCTGGGAAATGTGCCTACGTAGAAACGGATTTCTTTGGTACTGGATCTCAACTTGCCGAATATTGGGAAGACGGAAAAAACATTGAAGGTCCTTATTATTCAAGTCACGGATTGAACGATCCTACCATCCCGGATGGAGTCGTCATTACAGAAAAAGCAATCAATTTGGTATTGGAGAAAATTGGTGTATTTCGCCATGAAGGTAAAGATGAATTTGATTCCCTTCGTCTTGGCGATTATCGTTTCAATTCAGAAATGGTGGAGGAATACAATCGCAATCAGTTCGAATCTTTGAAATAGCAAATAGAACATCGATGTATTCTTTTGTCCACATTCGAAAATAAGTCTAGGTTAAAGTAGTGTATTCATTTTTTAAAGTGTTTAAGTTTAAACTATCCTGATTAACGTACTGCGATCATGAAAAACATTACCTTTTTATTCTTGTGCCTACCTTCTTTATTATTTGCACAATTTGATTATTATGGTCCTAAGCCTTTTGACGAGATTTTAAAATCAAATTTTACTGCTTCATGGACACCCGCTGTTGTCAGCTCCATTGAAAACAAAACATATGTAGCTATTTTGGATCAGGCAACGCAGACGAAAGCGATTATGATAAGTCCTTCCAGTAAATCTGTGCTTCAAATAAACTCAATTGATAGCCTCAGTGGATCCAGCGCTACCTATGGTTCCATGATGCGAAGCCTGTTTCAATTGGTTGATAAAAATACGCATTCAGAAAATGACGCTGGAGCAGGAAGTGGAACGTACACTCCATTAGCTGATCAGTATAAGATCAATCCAGTTTTACATAGTTACTATTCCATAAACGCCAATTCCGCCGATGACGCCCTTTGTACGGATGGTGGTTCTTTTTACATTATCGAGGAAGCAAACACAGGTTATGTATTAGTAGAGTTCAATGGTTCTGCAAGTTCTACAACTATTAGTGCAGTAACGAGATGGGAGTACAATGCCAGTCAGGATTCGGTTATAGAAGATGTTTCTTGGACCACTAAATACTTAATGATCAATGGTAATGCATTGGAATGGACTACAAGTAGTGGAAGTGCATCTGCGTTCTTTTTAGCGGATGCCAACGATTTAATCGATCTTGAAATTGCCTCAGCTTCTAGTTTTAATCCGCTTGGAGAAACGTATCAGCCTAATGCAACAACGGCCATTCCAGCCATGGATTCCATGGAAAACAGTCAGATTATCGATGATCTTCTGAAAGATATTGATGTTTCACTTCAAGATCAATTTGATCATTCTGCGTCTGCAACAACCGCTGCCAGCGCAATGCTAGATGCTATTGAAACAACACTCGTAAATTCTGGTGACTCACTTCGATACCCTAAACAGTTTTATCTTGATGCCAGAGAAAATATGTTATCACATATTATTGCGAGTACTGATATCTATAATGGTCGTGTAGGAAACAACACGGTGGAGCATGTTTATTTTACAAATGCATCAGATGATTCCGGAGTACCTCATCCGTTCATGGTTATTGCATCACATGCCGTCTCGGCCCGACCTAATTTATTATTAGACGTTAATCGACCTCCAGGAGGATCCGGCGGACCAGGTTATGCAGAATCACAAGTAACTCGCCACGGAAAATTGGGTGAATTTCTAATGAAAATTCCGATAAAGGACTATGGTATTATTTCTACCCTGCTAGATAATGATCTATCTGTTTATGGTGACTTAGCTTCCGATTTTGATGATAAAACCGGAAATACAACTACTAAAGATGTGTATAACTATGCCTCTCTAGCTTCTTCCGGCATCGCTATTGACGGTGTTACTATTTATCCCGCATACAATAATAATCTCCGTTTTGCCGTAGAAGATGCAGAAGTAACAAGTTCTGGAATTCATGTTGGAGGAGGACTGGAATTACATTATCACGTTGATGGTCATGCTTTTAATGGCAATGGAATCAATTTATATAACCTTGATGACTATTCAGGAAAGAATCATCCTCCAGTAATTGGATTTGCGTTAGATGGAATAGCACTGTTTGGTAGATACGATGCCTCCAATGCATTCATGGCTGGCTACACCGATATATTAGACGAATTTGGAGGACATGATCACGGAGATGGATTTGGGTATCACTATCATGCCCATACTCAATCGGTAACTGCTTCTTCAGCTCCTAACCCAACTTTTGACGAACATTTTTTACTCGTTGGTGCGTGGAAAGGAGATATTAACAACATTCCTGGATTTAACGAAGTAAAGACAAATCAATTAAAAGATGATGCTATTGCACGATATGCCGGTGCAGCCTATACGCTGGGGATTGAATCTAATTCCAACACGTTAGATATTCAAATCACACCAAACCCATCCAACGGTTCTTTCCAGCTTAACGTAAAAGAGAACTTTGAAATAACAATTATGGATCTAACTGGAAAAGTCCTTTTCCTCCAAGCAATCCAAGCTGGAACAAATATCATTTCATTAGAAAAGTACGCCAAAGGAATCTATGTAATAAAAGGAGTAAACAAAAACAGCAACTTTATTAAGAAAGTCATCCTCAAATAAAAGATTCAACAAACAAACAAACAGCATAATTTAAAAAATACAATCTTCTAAACCCTGTATTCTAGTTACCCCCAACTCCCTTTAACTCCTAGTTTGCAAAGCAAACGATAACTCCTCTAACCCCCTTTTATTTTATTTTATCTTCTCTTCCTCTTCCTCTTCTAAATTCTGAATCCTGTATTCTGTATTCTAAATCCTAAATTCTAAATTCTAAATCCTGCATTCTAATTACCCCCAAACCCCTTTAACTCCTAGTTTGCAAAGCAAACGATAACTCCTCTAACTCCCTTTTATTTTATTTTATCTTCTCTTCCTCTTCTAAATTCTGAATCCTGTATTCTGTATTCTAAATCCTAAATTCTAAATCCTAAATCCCGCATTCTAATCACCCCCAACCCCCTTTAACTCCTAGTTTGCAAAGCAAACGATAACTCCTCTAACTCCCTTTTATTTTATTTTATCTTCTCTTCCTCCTTCTAAATTCTAAATTCTAAATCCTACTTCTTCTCTAAAATCGTCTTCAAATCAGCAGGAGAATAATTGATCGACTTTAAGGTTTTGTCATCTTCACTTCTGAATACCAACCACTTCCCATTTTCCTCCTTGTAGTATCCTTCTGTCCCGTCTTTTTGCTTGTAGTGGTCCAAAGTTGCTTGCGCTTCTTCTGCCGAAACACACGCTTTGCTCATGTTCGAACGTTGCACCTCATTAAACAATTCTACGAATTTATCACCAAGTCCAAATTCAAGTACTGCACCAGAAAGTACATATTGAATATCACAAAGTGCGTCCGCTACTTCCACTAAATCTTTGTCTTCAATCGCTTCTTTCAATTCATTTAATTCTTCTTGAATCAATGAAACACGCAAATTACATCTGTTTTCATTTGGAATAGCTGGTTCATCTACTACCGGATGTTTAAAGGTGGTGTGAAATTCTGCTACTTGATTTAACGAGTCTATTTTTTCCATGATCTAATTTCGTACGAAATGTACTTAAACTTAATAATCTATCTAAATTATGCAATGAACGCTTAAAATCAATTAAGCCTCCTGTGTTACTTCAATATTCTCCAACATAATCTTGGTCATATCGTCCAATGAAAAAGCAGGCTTCCAATTCCAATCATTCCGAGCTTCTGAATCATCGATACTAGATGGCCATGATTCCGCAATTGCTTGTCGCTCATCTGGCGCATATTCAATCTTAAAATCAGGAATTGTTTTTTGAATCGATGCCGCTTGCTCCGCCGGTGAAAACGAAAATGCAGAGAGATTATAGCTGGTTCGAACTTTGATTTGCTCTTTTGGGGCCTTCATTAATTCAATTGTGGCACGAACCGCATCCTCCATATACATCATAGGTAAATACGTGTCCTTTTCAAGAAAACAACTGAACGGAGCTCCTTCCTTTGCTTTATAATATATATCCACCGCATAATCAGTCGTCCCTCCACCAGGTAAACCTTTATACCCAATTAATCCTGGATAACGAAGGCTCCGAATATCTACTCCAAATTTCTTGAAGGTATATTCACATAAACGCTCTCCCGCAAGTTTACTGATTCCATAAATCGTATTTGGATCCATAATACAAACCTGAGGTGTGTTCTCCATAGGAGATGTTGGACCAAAAACAGCTATGGAACTTGGCCAATAGATTCGATCCATGTCATACTTTTCAGCCAAAAGCAACACATTAACCAAACTGTCAATGTTTAATTTCCAAGCCTTGGATGGGATATCTTCTCCTTTGGCTGATAACATAGCTGCCAAATGATATATTTGAGTGATTCGATGTTTCTGAATAATTGCCTCCATGGCATGCTTATCCATTACATCTAAAACTTCAAAGTTTTGTTGTTCATCCGGACGTATATCCGTTGGGATTACACTGTCCTCCCCATATTCCTTACGTAATCCGGATACCAATTCCGAACCAAGTTGGCCAAGGGCCCCAGTCACTAAGATTTTAGTCATTTATGCTCTTCTAAATTCCGACATTTAAGATGCCCAAAAATACAATAAATGTTTAGAAATCATAACCAATATATAAGGTCGACATTCGGATTCAAGGAATAACCGCACTTCGAATAATTTAAGTGCAATTTTATCTTCAAAAGATCAACTTCTTTCGTCCATTCTTCCCACAAAAAAAACGAAAATCAAGGACAATGAATTTCCTTACACCGTGACACCGATCACGCAAATATCATCCAACTGTTCAAAGTCCCCTTCTTGCATCCAAGCGTCCAATGTTATAATCAGTTTCTCCTTTTGGTCCGCCAATCCAAGGCCTTCTTCTTGCATGGATAATAACATGTTTTTGAAACGCTTAGACATAAACTTGTTTCCTTTTTTACCGCCAAACTGATCTACATAACCATCTGAATATGTGAACAACACATCTCCAGAAGCAACAGGAATAACCTTTGTTTCAAATGGTTTTTCAGTAACATTTTTATATAAACCAACCGGCTGCTTACTTGCTTTTACTTCGTACAAAGTAAAATCGGTGGATTCAATGGTTTTTGCATCTAGTTCTTTCTTCTCTTTACTAATTAAAACCAATGGATTATGTGCGCCGGCAAAACGTACCTCCGATCTTTTTTCATCTAAAACACAAAGCGCGATGTCCATTCCATCTTGTTGTTGGTATTCCCCAGCAGTTTGAGCCAAAGCCGCTTTTATTTTCACCCTCAATAAATCTAAAATTATTCCAGGATCATCGTTTTTGCCCTCAATCACGATCTCATTCAAAAAACCGATTCCTAGCATACTCATAAACGCGCCAGGAACACCGTGCCCCGTACAATCGGCTGCTGCCCAAATCGTCTTTCCAGTTTTTGTTTGATAAGCCCAATGAAAATCTCCGCTCACCACATCTCTTGGCTTGAAAAAGATAAAGTTAGATTTCCCTATTTGTTCCCAGTACTCTTTTGAATCGAGCAACGCCTTTTGAATCCGTTCTGCATAGCGAATGCTATCCTGAATTTCGTGATGCTTGTTTTCCACCAAATCCTTTTGGCGCTCAATTTCATCGCGCTGTGCCATTACCTCTTCGTTAAAACTCTCTAACTGCGTGTTTTGAGTTGTTATCTTTTCATTATCCTTCCTTTTTTGGACAAAAGCATAAAGAATAATTGCTGACAGGATCACAAATGCTAAGACCAAAATCATATAGATTCGATTGGTTGCTCGTTCCTTATTCAAGGAAACTTCTTGCTGTGCATTGCTTACCTCCAATTTCATAATCTCCATAGCCTTTTCCTTGGATTTAAATTTCTCCTCCATTTCTGCCATATTCCGAGTATTATTATCCTCGGAAATTGAATCCATCAATAGATTATTTTCTTTTTGATATTGGTAAGCCTGTCTGAAATCTCCTATCGAAGCCCAAAAATGAACTAAATTAGCTTTCACCGTTAGCCGTTCATTTACATCCTCAAGATCGTTTGCATAAAAGAGCGCCTGAACCGCCATTTCCTTCGCTTTATCCTTTCGATTCATTGCAAGGTACAAATCCACTAATCCAACATAAATAAGCCCTCTTCCATCCTCCTTTCCTATTTTCTTACTAATATCTAAGGCATCCGTAAATTGAACAAGCGCCTCATCATAGTCCTTAAATTCAACGCATAACTCCGCATAGTTAGATTTAGCTCCAGCCAGACGCGGCAGAAATTCTATTTGCTCATATTCCTTAATGGCAATCGCCATCTGCTCCTTCGATTTTTTAAAGTTCTTTTGAATATAATAAACCCCTGCAATGTTTTCGTATGCCATCCCTGTAGCCGGCCCTGGCTGAATTTTGCTCAATTCGATTACTTGTTCATAATGATGAATTGCATCGTCAAAACGCTTCATCTTTTTCATTAAAACACCCAAATTATTGTGCGTCATGGCCACACCTCTTGGTTCATTCGCTTGATCAAAGTAATCGAGGGCCTTATAATACGATTGCATCGATTTTTCATATTTGGCAATCTTGGCAAAGATCAATCCCTGACTCAATCTGCACGACCCCATAGATCGTGGATTCTGAATTATTTTCGATAATTCAAACGATTTATCTAATAAGATTACGGCTGAATCCAACGCATCCATATATTCTAAAGACACGGCTGCAGCATTCATCCCCCGTACCAAAAGCAATGTGTCTTTCAATCCTTTGGCAAGATCGATGACACTGCTCGCAGATGTCAGACTTTTCTGGAAATCGTGATTTCGAAAGTATTTAGAATTTCGGAGATGTTTTTCTGCCTTAATTGAATCCGAAGGTTCATTTTCAGCATCTTGAATCAAACTATCCAAATTCATGGAGGCTCCCTGAGCTATCGCAGATTGATTAAATAAAAAGCTACAAAGAATTGCAACCAAGATTAAGCAGGACGTTTTCAAAGAGTTCATCAATATAGTTAGAAGATACACATGATCGTTCAACAATCCCCTCAAAACACTGCCAAATTATATTTGGACACGTGTTTTATTCAATCATTCAACCCAAAACGATCAACTTCCAAACTACACAAACAATTCCTTAAACTCAAATTTCTGTCCGTCAAATAACCCTTTGTCGCTCAGTTTTAAAGATGGAATCACAAGCAAAGCCATGAACGACAACGACATAAACGGCGCGCGTAATTTACTTCCCATTTCTTTAGCCATTCCGTCTGCTTCCGCATATGATTTACCTACATCATACCCATTTTCATCGGTCATGATTCCTCCAATTGGCAAGGATACCAATTTGCTTTGAGTTCCATCATAAGCAGCTACTCCTCCCTTCTCACGAATTAATAAATTAATACTTTCGCAAATAGATTCGTCGTCCACACCAACTGCCAAAATATTATGGCAATCATGTCCAACGGAGGAAGATATAGCTCCTTTGTTTAAACCAAAGTTTTTAATGAATCCAATCGCAGGGGGTTCTTGCTGATATCTATTTACAACCACAAACTTCAATACATCATTAGCTGGATCGGAAATCGTATTGGTCCCATCGGATGAAATTTTTGCTTCTGCTATTATCGCGTTCGTAATCAACTCTCCATCCAATGCTTCAATCACATTGATCTGAGAACCTTTTGGTTCCACTTTCAACTCTTCAACGTTGATCTCCTCAATTCCAAAGTTATTGATAATCGTCCCTGAAGAATATTGAATGCTACTTTCTCCTTTCTCTGCTACCAAAGCTCCATTAATATACGTTTTTAAGATCGTAAAGTCCGTCAAATTGTCTACTTCTATGAAATCAGCATCATCTCCCACATTTAATAACCCAACATCCATTTTATAATGTTCCACTGGATTAATGCATGCCGCACCAAGGATATTATATAGATCCATCCCTTTTTCTAGTGCTCGTTTTACCAACAAATTAATGTGGCCTTCGATCAAGTCATCTGGGTGCTTATCGTCCGAACAAAACATGGTTCGGTCGGCATAATCGTCAATAATGGAGTATAATGCTTCGAAATTCTTTGCTGCGCTTCCCTCCCGGATCAAAATCTTCATTCCATATTTCAACTTATCTAGCGCTTCCTCTAGTGAAAAACACTCGTGATCTGTCGTTATTCCAGCCGAAGCATATTGTTTCGCCATATCACCTTTTAATCCAGGTGCATGCCCATCTACCGGTTTTCCTATTTCATGTGCAATGCGAATCTTCTCCATTACCTCTGGATCACGTGCCAACACACCAGGCCAATTCATCATTTCCGCCAGATAATAAATATCATCTTTCTCCATTAAATATTGAATGTCTTTTGGAGTAATCGTTGCTCCAGCTGATTCAAAAACAGTCGCCGGAACACAACTAGGCGCACCAAAATGAAATTTCAACGGCACTTCCTTTCCATTTTCAATCATATATTCAACCCCCTCTACTCCCATTACATTCCCAATTTCATGTGGATCTGAAATCGTTGCAACTGTTCCATGTACTACTGCCAATCGAGCAAACTCCTTTGGAATTAACATCGAACTTTCAATGTGAATGTGTGCATCCACAAAACCAGGTAATATATAAGTGTCGTAGGACTTCCCTTCTTCCTTCTCAATTCGTTCAATTTTTCCAATAGAAATATAAACGGTCCCAGGATAAGTAGTACGATTGGGAATGTCAACAATATTAGCACTTACGCGAAAATCAGATTGCATAGAAATAAACAGGTTAGATTAAAATTGCGAATTCATACTTATCTCAGTATAAAATTCAACTACAAAAGTAGACAATTAAATATCTAAGTTTTAAGTTCAGTAAGCTAATGTAGATTTTATTGATAGACCATCGAGTCTAATATCACTTAGATCGGATGGCAATCACCGGATCCAGTCTCGATCCCAAATAAGCAGGTATAATCCCTGAAAACAAGCCCACTATACCCGAAACAAAAATTCCTGTCGATATATTAGATATCGACATCTGCATCTCCAAAAAGCCAAGATTCGACGCGGCCGTTACGGCCCCTTGAACCATCGCTAGCCCTAATAATCCCCCAAGAAGGCTCAGAAAGATTGATTCAAATAAAAATTGAGTAAGAATAAAGTAGTTTTGAGCACCTAAGGATTTTTGAATTCCAATAAGGTTCGTTCGTTCTTTTACAGACACAAACATAATATTGGCGATCCCAAAACCACCCACCAGCATCGCAAAACCTCCAATAAACCATCCGGTAAGAGCCAACATGGCAAAAATGTTATCCAACGCACCAGTAAACATTTCCGGTCTATTCAATGCGAAATCATTGTCTTCTTTAGGTTTTAGACCACGTACCTGCCGCATTAATCCATCCAATTCGGACTCCAAATCCAGCAGACCTTCATCGGTATCTAATCCTTTTATAGCTATTCGAGGTTCAGGACCACGCTTTGTATTTGTATATGATTTATTAAATGATTTGTATGGAATCAAACAATTCAAATCGGGTTTGGCTCCTCCCATTTGCAACATGCTATTCCCTTGTTTGGACATTATGCCGATGACCTTATACTTTCTGCCCTTCCATTTGACTTCCTTTCCAACAGCAGATTGATTGTAAAACAAGTTTTCGGCAACATCATATCCAAGTACAATGGCGTCCTTACCTAAAGCCATTTCCTGCTTTGTAAAGTATCTTCCATTTTCAACTTGTAAGTCTGAAATTTGATTAAAATTATAGGAAATGCCTTGAATTCCAACTTCGCCCACACTACTTGCTTTATTCTTAAGTGTAGTATTTCCTTTGGACCGAGACACGGCTACTACCTTGCAATTCTTGACATTTTTCTCCAAAAACGCGAATTCTTGGTAAGTTGCTTTGGGTCTTTGCCAATATTTCCACCAAGGGTAGTCTCTATTTTGAACAAAGTCCCAAGGCCATCGCTCAACATAAATTACATTGCTTCCAAGAAAATTTAGATTTGCCCGTACACTCTTCTCAAGGGAGTCTACAGCCGCTAAGACCAATATTATAGCGAAAATTCCAACCGTTACCCCTAACAAAGAAAGCAATGTTCTCAACAAATTTTCCTTCAATGCACGAAGAGAAAACTTCAAACTTTCGATAATTTGGTAAAATACTACCATGTTATGGGGTAAAAATTTATTCAAATGTAAAAATTTACCTCCAACATTTCATACATTTGCACCCTAAATAAAAAAAACGCCAAATCAATGAAATTATCACAGTTCAAATTTGAATTACCACAAGATTTGCTAGCAATGTATCCTGCTGAAAACCGAGACGAGTCAAGGTTATTGGTTCTACACAAGGAAACAGGTGAAATCGAACATAAAATATTCAAGGATGTTGTTGACTATTTTGACGATGGCGATGTAATGGTAGCAAATGACACCAAAGTATTCCCAGCACGACTTTATGGAAATAAAGAAAAAACTGGAGCTAGAATCGAAGTGTTCTTGTTAAGAGAATTAAACAAAGACGTTCATCTTTGGGATGTATTAGTTGATCCAGCTCGAAAAATTCGAGTAGGAAATAAACTATACTTCGGAGAAAACGATGACTTAGTTGCAGAAGTAATTGACAATACTACTTCGCGTGGTCGAACTATTAAATTTATTTGGAACCATGAACCAGAGTTGTTTTATGAAACAATTGAAAACTTGGGACATACTCCATTACCTAAATATATCGATCGGGAAACTGAACCAGAAGATGCAGAACGTTACCAAACTATTTTTGCAAAAAACACTGGTGCCGTAGCCGCTCCAACAGCAGGTTTACACTTTACCCACCATTTATTAAAAAGAATGGAATTGAAAGGGATTGATGTGTGTACAACTACTTTGCACGTTGGATTGGGAACATTCCGTTCGGTGGATGTGGAAGATTTAACTAAACATAAAATGGATTCTGAAGGATTTACTATTCCTGAAGAATCTGCGGTACGAATCAATTCAGCATTAGATCAAAAACAACGAGTTTGTGCAATTGGAACAACTTCAATTCGATCTTTGGAATCAGCGGTAACAGCTAGTAATCGACTAAAAGCGCATTCAGGATGGACGGACAAATTTATCTTCCCTCCTTACGATTTCAAAATTCCAAATGCAATGATCACAAACATGCACACACCTGAATCAACGTTATTGATGATGACCTGTGCATTTGGTGGATACGAAAATGTGATGAAGGCATACGAAGTAGCAGTAAAAGAAAAATATAGATTCTTTAGCTACGGTGATGCAATGTTGATCATATAAATAAGGATTAATAGGGATCTCTTTTGGATTAATTAAATTACTTTTAAAAGAGACATAACTCATTTCAAACGAAGCAATTTGTTTAATAATTCCGATTAGGGTTATTGTAAACAGATTGCTTCGTTTTTTATATACGCAGCAACGACATCTAAATAGGGTGATTTGGTTAATTGTTTTTTAGATAAAAAGCACATTCTGGTTATTCAACCCAATCTTTTGTTTTTTGATTTCAATTATTCGACCTCATTATTTTAGATTTTAGATCAAAATGGAGGTTTTAAGGATCGACCTAGAAGGGATGCATTAAGAATTTCAACAGCTGAAGCGGTTAAAAAGCCATCACTGTTTGAGCGTAACGAATTTGATCGGTTTCAGCGTATCAGGTTTAAATTTAGCACAATCCATTGTAAGTCGTTATTTTTTGGTTCGTTTTTCATCCTTCGGTCGCCATAGGCTTGCCGACGGTAAGACTAGGAAAAATGAACGAAAGAAATTTGTGATCCTAAATCCATATCGTTTAAAACAATTATCAGTAGTACCTAAATACGCTATTCCACAAACCTATATCCTAATTACAATAATGTTCCGGAAGCATACCCATGCGATTATGCATTATTCTATTTAACATAAACTATATATGAGGCGTTGAAACAAAACGATAGTGACGGTTGTAACCTCAAATTTTCACTTGCCTATCTCGCTATATTTTAGTATATTAGTACTTCTAAAGCTCAACTCAACATTATGTATTATTTTATCAAAAACCTTTATGCCTTAAGGATTATCATTTTTCTTAGCATTGGTTGTTTTGCCACAAAAGGCATTTCGCAAATCGATTCAACCATTCATAATTTTGTCTTATATGACAATAAAGGAAATCTAATTCCATGGGAAGATTGGGAAATTAAGAATGCCAACAACACGGGACTTCCCCCAGCGCAACAACCTATTTTATGTTCTAATGATTATTTTGAGATTGATTTCTATGGCATTGTAAGTTCCTCAACAATTGACATTGCACGACGAAATGTAATTTGTCAGGTATTTGATGATCTTGCCAATTATATCGACGCACCCAAAATGCTAAGCAGCGCAGATAAAATAACGATTCAGGTAGTGGCAAATAACACCTTAGGTAGTCCTTTTGCTGCTGCTACTCCAGGATTTTTAATTCCCGCCTTTAATACGAATGGAGGAATTGCAACCAACACAATTACGCAATTTCTAAATACAGGAATCAATCCATATAATCTTGTCCCTACTCCATCAAACTCTGCTTCCTTCTATCACGGAACCATGGAGTTTTCAAACACCGTTAGCTGGAACACAGACTTGTCCATACCCGCCACCAATCTTCAAAATGATCTTTACACTGTAATATTGCACGAAGCCTTACATGTGTTAGGATTTACCAGTTTTATAACTGAAAATGGTCAATCTATCTTCAGTAATTATTATTCTGATTATGATCTGCATCTTTTCTCAGGCACCAATAAATTACTTAGACAATCAAA
This sequence comes from Cytophagales bacterium, assembly GCA_965277185.1. GTDB lineage: Bacteria > Bacteroidota > Bacteroidia > Cytophagales > JAHDFW01 > JAHDFW01. The sequence continues at coordinate 161,711 of CBDICC010000034.1, forward strand.
TGCTTGTACTGGGTCACAATATAATTATACATTTAATTCAGTTAATGTTCCTATTAGTGTTTTGAATCCATGCATAGCTGGAACCAACTATACGACGAACACCACCAATTGTTCCGATGCAATTGAATACCGTGGACGAACAATCGTACCCGTTTATACCCCAGAATGTTTTGAATTTGGCAGCAGCCTTTCTCATTTCGAAGATGAATGCTATCCAAGTGGAAATCCCGCAGGTGGCGACACTTATTTTGTAATGGCTAACTCATACAACGTAGGTGCCACCAGAAGAAGTATTACCGAAGAAGAACACGCTGTTATGTGTGATTTAGGGTATTCCGTACAAAACACTTTTGGAAGTACCAATGCAAACAATGTGGTCACGTTTAATTCAGGGTCTTGTTCCAATGGAACATTATATGGGTTAAGCGATGGATTGGATCTTATTAATGGCAACTTTTTATTCACTGGAACCAGTGGCTCTGATATTTTCACTACAGATCTGATCGCAAACGACGTTGGAGGAGTGACAGACATTTCCTGTCTTGAAGTAATTCTTGGCAATGGTACAATCACTCGAATCGACCCTACTACACAGTTGGCTGATCCAAATGGTACCGCAATAAAGTATTCAGGATCGACAATTACAGGATTCAATTATATTCGATACACACCTAAAAATAGCAGCAAAGCGGGCAACATAACTTATGTCACCATCTACGTCGCTGCAGATCAATCTTGTGTCGTCCCTGACCCCTGCAACCTAGTTCAAAACGGTGATTTCGAACAATATGTTTCGATTCCACAATATTTAGGTGAAATTAATAAGGCATGTGGATGGTTGGATGCGAATAGCTGGGCCGCCTATTTTCATCGCAATAGTCCTGCTCAAATTGACGTTCCATGCAACCTATATGCATATGAAGAAGATTTAAAAGGAGGAGATGGATATGCTGGAATTCCAAGAATGCTATCAGGCTCTTCGCTTCCCCGCTTAGGAATGATGTACAGTGCATTAAGCACTCCGCTAATTGCAGGTCAGGAATATCAATTTTCAATAGACATCTCTCAAACAGAACGTGACAGTAGAAAAGCACTACCACTGGAGGTCTATTTTTCAGAAGACCTTACATTTATACCATATACGTCTGGAAGTCCTATCCAAGTGAGCAATCCCAACTTACTGTTTGAGTTAGAGACCGTTGGCGAAGCAAAAGGCTGGTCTCGAAGAACATTTAAGTTTATTGCCAATGGAAACGAACAATTCCTAGTGCTGGGACATTTAAGTGGTCTTCCTGTGCAAACCAACACTCCTGCGACAGTCCCAATTGCCTGTCCAACCGTTAATATTAACGTCAACGTCTTTGATCATTGGCAGTATGTAGATAATTTAAGCCTCATCGAAGCTCCGAGCATAAATGACATTGTAGGTTTAGAATCCAGCTATTGTGTAGATCATTCTCCTGTACTTCTGACCGGAGTAACACCGGGAGGAAATTTTGTCGGGTATGGGACCAGTGGAAACAATTTTGACCCTGCATTGGCCGGAGTAGGAAACTACACCGTATCATATGAATCTTTTGATGGGGTTGGATGTTTGTCCGCTTTGACCGTTAAAAACGTAAATGTCACGGATCAATTAACATTTGAAGACATTCCAGATATCTACTGCCAAACGGAAGATCCGGTTGAATTAAACGCCACGCCTTCGGGTGGAACGTTTTCTGGAGCTGGAGTATCTGGATCTACATTTAATCCAGGTTTAGCTCCCATCGGCCAAAACACGATTGAATATACGTTCAATAATGCAAATTCTGCTTGCAATGGCACTTTAGATCAAACGGTGCAGGTGAATGGCTTTCAGTGCTGCCTTCCAACATATCAACAAACATCCATGGGTTCCACAGGATCCAAGTTAACCTTAACCACAAATACAACATTTAATAAACGAGCGGAAATCTATGGCATGATCATACTAGATGGTATAACGCTAACGTTGGACCCAGGCGCTGCCCTAATCATGAAAGGGGATCCATCCTTATGGATTCTACCCTCTGCAACTAATATTGGATACTTCAACGGTTTTTACTTAAAAAATGGCGCTAAAATCGTATTAAATGGAGCCACCATTGCCGGTGATTGCGACGGGCCCGGAATCTGGTATGGAATCGCTTCCGACGGAAACCCAAACAATGAATTTAGATCATCCGGTGGGATTTTAAATGGAACATTTATACGATCTACAGTGGCACATATGCGATACGGAATTCGATTGGATTATGGGAAATTTTATGTGGAAGAAACAAACTTTCAAAACAATGTGATTTCCCTAAACATTGCTAAATCCTTGATATCTAACGGTAGTCCGAATGAATATGTCCGTAAATGTTTATTTACCGCCTCTGCAGAAGATTGGCGATTTAGTGGTCCTCCATATGCCTCCACTCATATTCAATTATTTGGATCTACTGGTCAAAACCTATCTATTGGAGAATCACAACCAAGCAGCGGAAACATTTTTGAAAATTGCTTTTATGGGATCTGGAGCGGAGAAGCCATGAGTTTCAATATTCGTCGAAACACCTTCCGAAACTTCATATTGGAAGGCATTTATCAATGGGGGTGGGCCGGATATGAATCTCAATTACGAGACAATACATTCGAATTTCCAACCTCCATTCCTGCAATTTCCGAAGGACCTTTTGTTCCTTTGGCAAACAATGCTCAACTTGGCACGCAGGTATTTGGAGCAAACATAGGAAATGCCAATATGCGAGACAATATTTTCATAGGAACGCAGGATGGAACGAAGCCTTTTGAACAACGGGGAGTAACTTATGTTCCTGGCATCGGTTCATACCAATATGCCCAAAACGGAGCGTTAATAACCAATCCGCATACGGCAGCGATTGTGCGTGAAAATACCTTTTCCAATCTAAACCAGGGCATCGCGCTTCGAGGAGGTGGTACGGCAATTGGAGAAATCAAAGAAAATGTATTTACAGATTGTGAATATGCAATCTATGCATTTCCAACTAGTTTTGGGGCTCCTAGCAATGAAATTCAATGCAATACCTTTACCAATGACCAATGGAATACGGGATACGGGATTTATGTGGCTCCCGGAGGAAAAATGAATGACCTAGGTGCGTGCTCCAATCCAAATGGAAATCACTTTATTTCAAGCAAAAGCATGATCACCGTAGATAATAACGGTTCCACTTCACTTATTTATTCCGGCTATTCAAATGAAGCCCTATCAGGAAATAATTTATCTTTTAACAACATCACTCCATTCTTTTGTCAATTAGCAAGTACTCCCGGAAGTTGTGGTGATGCAGGTATTCCAATTTCAAGTGGTGGTAATGGAAACACCAATGGAGGAGGCCATGTGAAGAAGCCCATTAATGCGATTAAGTCCATCATCGATCGATTACTCAGTCAACCTGGGCAATACGAAGAAGAAGAAAATCGGCTGATTGGATTGACTGTCCAATTATTCGCTCGAAGCAAAAAAGACCTAGTAGAAACGGAATTAGAACGCTTACGACCAATGAATGAACGAGCATTCAGTCTTTTAACCAATGCCCTGGCAGATTCGTATGCTCGAAATCATGAAATTCAAAAAAGCATGAATTGCTATGCAAAAGTAGAAGCTTCTCCCATTGATGAATTAAAACATGCTGCTCAAATGATGCGCATCCATACCTATGTGGATGGTCGCGCAACCGGCACACATTATGAACTAACCAATCAAGACATCCTGGATTTACAGGAAGTCGCTGCTTCTTCCACGCCTTTTTACAATCAAAAAGCATGTGCTCTTTTAAACTTAAAAGGACTTGGATGTACTGGATTCGGCACATCCTCCAGCGGAAGTCGAATCATTCGTCAAACAGGAAGGAAGGACTCCGAGGCTTTGTCAAACCTAGTCCAACTAAAGATTAGTCCAAATCCGGCAGGGGAAAGAATTCAATTTACCGTGATACCAGAAACATTTCACAAAGAGCATAAAGTGCACTCAGAATTCAGTTTGTCCATTTATGATTTAAATGGAACGTTGCTACTTACCCATGCGTTTCCATTAGAGGAAACCCAATGGGTCCTTCAATCCTATAATTTAGGAACGGGAGTATTCATTGTTGCATTGAATGAAGCAAACCATATTCTTGATCGACAAAAATTAGTCATCCTAAAATAGAAACATCGAACCTTAATGGACAATCGATTAAAATATACAACAAGAAACAGAAACCTAAAACTAGTGCTGCTATTGTTTTGCGCGCTCTCATTTTCAGAAATCACCCTCCATGCTCAAATCCATCAAAATTGGACGAGCATTTTTGATATTCCTCAAATGGACAGCATTATTCTCAGCGAGGATTATGTTTACCAGCTAAAGTTTGAACAAAATCAACTTATTGCAGCAGGCGCCACATTTAGTATTGACACGTTCATCGACCCATGGCATCATTCAGCACCCTATTCTTTTATTCTATCTCCAGATGGAGATTCAATCACCTTTCAAGACTACCACAGCTGTAATTTTGGCAGTTTTTTTGATTTCATTAATATAAATCAACAACTTTATTTTATTGGAAACAAAGTGCATGTTCCGGATTCAAGTTTAAAGTTAAGCACCCATTTAATTACCACCAATGAGCTCGGAGAAATCCAGGAATGTTTTTCCTACAATGATTCTACCCTCTTTACCTATATTCAATCTATCTTGCTCTTGCAAGATGGTAATATATTACTTGCAGGAGGCGAGTTATTTGATTCTACAAATCAATCAATGGAGATCAATTTGGTGAAAATAGATCCAGATGGGAATCTATTATGGAAAAAGAACATGGGGCATCCGACGCAATGGGATAAAAGCATAAAAATCTTGCGCTCTCCTCAAAACACCAATTACTTAGTTTCCCTGATTTATGGAGAAGGAACGGCACACGATTACTTAGGTGGCGATATTGAAATCAGAACACTCGATCCAACTGGAGAAGAAATTAGCCGAAATTGGTTCGGAGATGACAACCAACTTGACAATGTATTGGACGCTCAAATTACACCCGATGGTGGAATTGTTTTCTGTGGAATTGTGAATGGAGGCAACTCTTTTTCAGGAGAAAGAGGGTTTATTGCCAAATATGATACGGCTTTTAATCTATTATGGAGTGCAAAACTGGAAGGGGCTGGAGCCGGCAGTGGCACCCAATTCAACGAAATAGTGGCTCTGGAAGATTCTACGTATTTAGTGGTAGGCTACCAAAGATTTCAAAAGAATTCAGTTTTATATTTATACGATAACGACGGAACTCGGATTTGGGACACCATTGTCGATGCCAATCCAAATCACGAATTATTTCTTCATCAAATTTGCGGTAATGAAGAGTTCATTTTTGTAGGTGGATATCATAAAGATTTCACCAATTTCAACCCACCAGCAAACCTATATTTCTCCCGATTCAGTGGATTTGCTCCTGTTTTCAACTTAGAAGATCATCTTTGTGATTTTGGACCAAAGGCCAATTTTAATCTATATGAAAATGGAAATACGGTCGTTCTTTTCGATCAATCCGAAACCAATGGCCCATACAACCCCATTATTTCATGGGAATGGAATTTTGGCGATGGACACATCGATACCTCCAGAAACCCAGTCCATTCCTATGCAATTGACACCGACCAATCCATTCAATTGGTGGTTGAAAACATTCTTGGTTGTAAAGACACTTTAACTCGAAGCAGGCATTGGTTAAATACAACTAGTGCTCTGAACTATGAAAATCATGTGCTGCAAATTTTCCCCAATCCAGCCCAAGAGCTAGTACATATTGCGCTTCCCATTGATTTTCCAGAAAATCTATTGGCTGCCAATTTACAAATTGAACTATTCGATTTGAAAGGGAGATTAATCAAATCCTTTGATCTCACCAATGCCCAACGTAGTTTTCAAGTCCAAAAAACAGATTTAAAATCAGGCGTATTCGTGGTTCAATTGAAACAAGCACATTCCATTTTGGATCGACAAAAATTAGTTGTTTTCAAATAGGATTCCTTGAAATAGAAACATCAAGATCATCTCGTATCCCAATGTCCAGGCGAACCAAACGTTCCGTTATTAAATCGGTTATCGTCTCGGCTATTATCAATCCGCTCAAATCCTCCATAATTATGTAAAATGGACTTCCAACGCGTATGTCCTAACCAATCATCAATGTAGTTTTCCCCTCGCACATCAGAATGGACCATTTCGTACTTGGTTCCTGACTTCGTTCGATCGACAAACACAAATAACTTATTTCGCTGATTGGTCCCTTTAATATTATTGTAGTACCAAATTTGATAAGGGGTAGTGGTTCCCTGAATATCTCGCATGGGATCGTTACGTTCATCTTCAATTCGATTAGGAGGTCCATATTTTAGATACACCCTTCCTAAAGCGGTCGTGTATCCACGAATTCGTTTCGACGACAATCGTTCTTCCGTATAATCTACCCATTTTTTATATTCATTCCAGTAATACACCGGATTGTCAGGATGTCGTTTATACCAAAAAGAATAAATAAAACTTCGCGCCATGGTTGTATCCTCCGTATTTACAATCAATGCAATATTGCGTTTTTCATCCTCAGAAGCTATCGGACGGAAAGCAGCCGAATAATACTTAATCGTTCTTAAATCTAAACTTGCAGCAAATGTGGTATTCGGATCTGTATTTTCAATTACGTTCAAGACAGGGTTACTACGTTGAAAGAACTTTCGACGAATCATAAGAAGTTTATTGTTCCGATCCTTTACTTCAATGAAGAAGTTATAGTTACCTGAAGGCAGTTTAGAAATATCCAAGTTCCCCAATTGTGCCGTTTTATCATTTGATTTCTTTTTCACAAAAGTTCCAACACTTTTAATTCGCTTGTATGTTTGTGCATCCTCTACGCCCAAAGACAACAAAAAGTCTTCTCCTTCCGGAATCGTTTTATTGATATTATATATTTCGACATAATATTTAAGGCGTTTTTGGGTCCACGGGTAAAAGGTGGTGTTGTGTACATCAAAGTGGTAGCCATTGCGGTAATAGGCGTCTTTCACTTTCGAAGTGTTATAGTCTTCCAACAAAATGATGTCACTCATCGTAATTCGTTCAGAAGCATACGTAAGTCGAATATCGTCTACCAATGAGATGGTAGTCCCTTCCTTATTGTTCAAATCTTTAATGTCCACCGTTATTTTATATTCATCCGGCTTTAAATAGGCTCTTCGCTGCGCGTTAAAGTGATCAAAGGCAATCAATGAATCTACAGCCGGCGAGGATAAATTAAAGTTATCGACCATCACAAGGCTATCTTTTTTGAAAAAAGCAACCTGGCAATTCACGGTCGCTTGAAGTTTATTTTCAGGCGTGTTTACAAAATTGACTGATCCAGAAGGAATCCGTACATAATACTCAAATGTACTCAAGGTGTCAGAATGTCGAAACCGAGCACTCCCAAAATTGGCAGTAAGCTTCTGTCCTGCCACCTCAGGCAACATCCCTGCCATTAAGGCAAACAAAAATAAAATTCTAAATCCGAAATGTGTATGCCGCTTTAACAAAAATGTAGGCAACAATTCCTTGGTTGTTTTTAAATATCCCATCAACTAATTCAATTTATTTAATCAGACTTCCGACTTTTCAACAAAATCAATGGTAAAACGTGCGATCATAATTACCATTATTCTTTATTTTTGTGCAAAGATACATTTTTGAATGCATTCCAATAATAAAGTAGTCATTGAACTGCAATGTTTTCCGTCCGTTTCTTTCTTCAAGACGGTAAAACCCTATGCAAAGGTTGCCTTAGAGGCACATGAATCTTTCCGAAAGCAATCTTATCGGAACCGATTCGACATTTTGTCTGCCCATGGCATTCAAACTTTACACATTCCTGTCAAAAAATTCAAAAACAATACTCCTTACGGTCAAATTGAAATTGACTATCGTGAAAATTGGGAGCAACTAATTCTACGTACATTAAAGACAACTTACAGCTCCTCACCCTATTACGAATATTACATTCAAGACATAGAAAAAATTCTTGGACTAAAAGAGAAACTTTTATACCAATTCAACGTTATAATGCTAAAGAAGCTACATGAGCGGCTTTTTCAAAACTGGGACCTCGAATGTACCGATTCGTTTCAACTGGCACATTCAGATGCGACGGATTTGAGGGATTTAAAGAAAAAAAGGAAGGCTCCATCCGATTGGGATTGTGACAATACGGCATATTGGCAAGTGTTTGGCAAAGAGTTTGTGCCGGGACTAAGTATTCTGGATCTTTTGTTTTGCGAAGGCCCCATGAGTCCCAACTATATTTAGGGGTTAGATCTAGTATTTAAAAGGGATATTAAATAGATTGTTAAATAATTTATTACCGGAACGAATATTTCGCTATTATTGTTTTGGTAATGTAAAATAGATACTACGTTATGGAATTAAAATTTTCAAAAAGACTTAAGGAGGTCGTTTCAATTAGTCGTGAAGAATCCATTCGCTTGGAACACGGTTATATTGGAGTGGAACACCTTTTAATGGGAATTTTGAAAGAAGGAGATGGCTTAGCCGTTTCACTTCTTAAAAAACTAGGGATTTCCGTGGAGGACGTCATCTTTTCATTAGAAGGATATATTCAAAATACCTCAAAAACCGAAGCAAAAGTATATGGCAATGTGCCATTTACAAGACAGGCTGAACGCGTACTAAAACGAATAACTTCGTTGGAAGCACGTATATTTAATGCTGAAATTATTGGAACAGAGCATCTGTTACTTGCTATTCTACGTGACCCGGATAGTGTTGCGGCACAAGTATTAGAAGAGTACGATGTAAACTATAAAATTGTAAAAATGTTATTAAAAGACGATGAACCATCACTTCCTTTCTCAAACTCAGACATGGAAGACGATGAAGGGGATGAACCGTTATTTGGTGGTTCTGGTTCTGGAAAGAATCCGAATCAACCTGCAAAAGGTGCCAAAAGAGGTGAAAAATCAAGTACACCCGTTTTAGACAACTTTGGTCGTGACCTAACAAAATATGCGGAAGATGGAAAACTAGACCCAATTGTCGGTCGAGAAAAAGAAATCGAACGTGTTGCTCAGATCTTGAGTCGTCGTAAAAAGAACAATCCAATATTGATTGGAGAACCAGGTGTGGGTAAAACTGCAATTGCTGAAGGGTTAGCTTTACGTATTGTTGAGAAAAAAGTATCACGTGTATTATTTGGAAAACGTGTGGTTACTTTGGACATCGCTTCGTTGGTTGCAGGTACAAAATATCGTGGGCAATTTGAAGAGCGAATGAAAGCGGTAATGGCTGAATTGGAAAAATCGAAAGATGTTATCCTTTTCATTGATGAACTGCACACAATTGTTGGTGCCGGTGGTGCTTCTGGATCATTGGATGCTTCAAATATGTTCAAACCAGCTTTGGCAAGAGGAGAAGTACAATGTATCGGAGCAACGACGCTAGATGAGTTCCGTCAGCATATTGAAAAAGATGGTGCCTTAGCACGTCGTTTCCAAATGGTAATGGTTAATCCTACTTCGGTAGATGAAACCGTTGAAATTTTAGGGAACATCAAAGAAAAATACGAAGATCATCACAATGTGAAATATTCGGACAAAGCGATTGAAGCTTGTGTGAGATTTTCAGATCGATATATTTCTGACCGTTTTCTTCCGGATAAAGCAATTGATGTATTGGACGAAGCAGGTGCACGAGTGCATTTGAACAACATTCACGTTCCGCAGGACATTTTGAAACTGGAAGAAGAGATCGAAAAGATCAAAACGGAGAAAAATGCCGTTATCAAAAGCCAAAAATACGAAGAAGCAGCGCGCCTAAGAGATAAGGAAAAGCAATTGATTGGTCACCTAGATCAAGCAAAAGTACGTTGGGAAGAGGAATCTAAATCAAAGAAATACCCAGTAAAAGAAGAAGAAATTGCTGCTGTTATTGGGATGATGACTGGTATTTCGGTATCCAAAATCTCTCAGAAAGAAAGCGACAAGTTACTTCAAATGGGCGATGACCTTAGAAAACGGGTTATTGGTCAAGACGAAGCAATTGGAAAACTTTCTAAAGCTATTCAACGAACACGTGTTGGGTTGAAAGATCCAAACAAACCAATCGGATCGTTTATTTTCCTTGGACCTACAGGTGTAGGTAAAACGGAATTAGCAAAAACATTGGCAGAGTACTTATTCGACGACGAAGAATCATTGATTCGAATCGATATGAGTGAATACATGGAGAAATTCTCTGTGTCAAGATTAGTTGGAGCGCCTCCAGGATACGTTGGATACGAAGAAGGTGGTCAATTGACTGAAAAAGTTCGAAGAAAGCCATATAGTGTGGTGTTATTGGATGAAATTGAAAAAGCACATCCAGATGTCTTCAACGTATTGCTACAAGTATTGGATGATGGTATCTTAACTGATGGATTGGGAAGACGTGTCGATTTTAGAAACACGATTATCCTTATGACATCTAATATTGGAGCAAGAGATTTATCTGATTTTGGTGCAGGTGTTGGATTTAGTACAAAGGCCAAAACTGATGGATTGGATGAACAAACCAAAACAACCATTCAAAATGCGTTGCGTAAAGCATTTGCTCCAGAATTCTTAAACCGATTGGATGATGTAGTATTGTTTCAATCTCTTGAACGTAAGCACTTACATTCGATTATTGATATTTGCCTAGCCAAGTTAATTGCTCGTGTGAAAACCCTAGGTTACACTATGGAACTTACCGCTAAAGCAAAAGACTTCTTGACGGAAAAAGGATATGATCCTAAATTTGGTGCACGTCCATTGAATCGAGCCATTCAAAAGTATCTGGAAGATCCTATTGCTGAGGAAATTCTAAGAGCAGAATTAGGTAAAGGTGACACCATAGTGGTCGACCATAAGAAGGATGCTGAAGAACTAACGTTCAAATCAAAAAAATCAAAGACTACGGAAAAGAAATAAATATATACCGACTGTAGCTCGATAGAATAAAATACATTTAAAAATCCCTGTCTCTTGTCAATCAAGATTCAGGGATTTTTTTGTCATTGTGCTAGTATCTTTTATATTTGAAATCTAAACGTTCAACAATTTCATATCACTATTCAAATCAATATCATTGCAATTATGCTGGGAACAACTTGTGTAATCTGTTCTTGCATTGCGCACTTCAATTTCAAAGCGACCTAACTTCAACTCAACAACTCAATTCCACCAATCTCCATGATACAAGCAGATAGAATAAAAACATGTAAAACATGTATAAATCATGAATTTGATTCCGATAAAGGAATTGTATGCGGGCTTACAAAAGAAAAACCCACATTCGAAACGAGTTGCGCAGACTATAAAGCGAATGATAAAGGAGAATTTGAAACAAAGCGAATGATTGCAGCAGCATTGGACGAAGCTGAATCGAGTAAGGTGGCAAGCCACAATACAAAATCAAGTAAAGACTCTAATTCAAAAAAAACGAAGAAAAAAGGCAATCCGAAACGATCTGTGCGGGCGGGTGCCCATTGGTTTTATTGGATCGCCGGACTTTCATTCATTAATTCCATTGGATTAATCTTTGATTGGAATGTCGGTTTTATAGCAGGACTAGGAATAACTCAAATTTTTGACGCATTTCTCTATGAACTATTAGGGGAATACAGTCTTTGGAGTCTTACTCCAACTATTATGTTTTCTGGGGGATTTGTACTAATTGGATACCTTGCTAAAAAGCGCTCAAGAGTAGCTTTTATTATAGGAATGATATTGTACGCTTTAGATTCCTTACTATTTTTAATGGTTACAGACATGTTTGGCTTTCTATTTCACATGTTTGCATTGTACATGATTTATAATGGATTCAAACATCTGAAAACATTACGAGAGGAAGAAGAAACAGTAGATCAAGAGTATCTGGATTCATTAGCTAGTCAACAAGATTTCATAAGTCCGATTGAGAAAGAGAAAGAAAACGACCTCCCTTAAGTATGAACAAACAAATTTAATCCAACTATTCGTATGAATCGAGTTGATCGACTGATTGCTATTTTGACCACGCTTCAGGGAAAAAAACGCACACCGATTGACTTCCTTACAAACAAATTCAACCTAAGCGAACGCACCATTTACCGTGATTTAAAAGCCCTTGGTGAGATAGGCGTTCCCATTTACTTTGAGGATGGCAAAGGGTATTCCATAGTAAGCCAATATTTTTTACCCCCGGTTGCACTTACAACAGAAGAAGCCAACGCACTAATCCTTATCGCCCAACTTTCCGAACGTTTTGGAGATGATTCTACTCAAATCCACGTGAAAAATGCATTGACCAAAATAAAAGCCGTTCTAAAAAATGACAAAAAAGAAAAGATCAATGAATTTGAATCACAAATTAGCATATATAACCCTGATAGTAATGCGAATAAAACAAACTACTTAGGATCGATTCAAGAATCAATTACAGATAAAATCACCCTTAAAATTTCTTATATAGATAATAATAAAACGACTACCAAACGGATCATCGAACCCATCGGAATCACTTTCTACTCCGATCAATGGCATTTAATTGCATGGTGCCAACTTCGAGAAGCATACCGAGATTTCAAAGTACTGCAAATTCAGAATTTGAGCAAATGCAGCGAACCGTTTCAAAAATCAAATCATTTGGATTTAAATAGCTACATTCAATCCATATCCGAATTTATTCCCCCACAAAAAAAGGAAAAAGACTGACATAGGGTTGTCAGTGTCCGTTCGTTTTTTTGTAAAATCAATCACATCAACTATTGACTATGGTAAAACACGAATGGCGAAAAAAAGAAAAGGATCTTTACATCCCTAAAAATCAACCCGAATTCATACATATTCCTGATTTTCAATTTTTAACAATTGAAGGCGAAGGAAATCCAGGGAGTCCCTTCTTTCAAGAATGCATTGAAGCATTATACACCATGGCTTATGCAATCAAAATGACCCCTAAAAAAATGGATCCACCTCCCACCGGATATTACGATTACACGGTGTACCCACTTGAAGGTATTTGGGACCTTAACGAAGAAGGAAGAAAAAATTACAATGGCACAAGCATTAACAAGGATGATTTGGTATTCAAACTAATGCTCCGCCAACCGGATTTTGTATCGGAATCGTTTTTTAAAGAAATGCTTGAGGGGGCAAAAAAGAAAAAAGCTCTAAAACTATTGGAAAAAGTCAAGTTTGAATCGATCCTAGAAGGTGATTGCGTTCAAATGCTTCATGTAGGAAGTTTTGATAATGAACCAGAAAGTTTCCGAATTATGGAGGAATTCGCTACTTCACAAAACTTGGAACGTGTATCAAAAGTGCATCGCGAAATATATTTGTCGGACTTCAGAAAAGTATCTGAAGACAAATTAAAAACCGTATTACGTTTTAACGTAAAAAAATAATAAGCGCTCGTTGACTCTTACTTTACTGCACCCTTTCAATTATTAGATATGAACAAAATAAACGTCGTCGAAAATTTAGCCTCATCTCTCGATCGCCGAGATGAAGAACCCAACATTGAATTGGCCGAAATAATTGCGAAAACAAAAAATAAGGAAGCCGTTCAATCCTTAATAGAACTGTTGAATGACAAAAAAACAATTCAAAATGATGCTATTAAAGTAATATATGAGATCGGGGAGAGAAATCCATCGCTGATTGCTCCCCATTTGGAACGAATCCTAGGATTACTCACTACGAAAAATAATCGCTTGCAATGGGGGCTAATGACAGCTATAAATAGCGTGGTAAGTGAATGCGGAGATAAAATCCACCAGGCGCTTCCTATTATTTTGGACACCGCTGAAAATGGATCCGTGATTACCCGAGATGGAGCAGTACATATCTTAATTAATCTAAGTGCTGTCAATCCAAAAAAGTATCACAATGATTGCATGACCTTGCTGCTGGAACAACTCCTCCAATGTCCAACCAATCAACTTCCAATGTATGCTGAACGAATATTACCTATTGTACAGGAGGTCGATAAACAAGCTCTGATTGAATCCTTAAAAAACCGGTTGGATGATATTGAAAAAGAAAGTAAGCGCAAGCGTGTTGAAAAGGTAATTAAGAAACTTGAAAACTAAAATCCAGATTACAAAAAATTCAGAAAATCATGGTATCTTACTAAATGATTACAATTGTTACGTTGACATAAATACTTAAACTCGATCAAGGTATGAAAAAACAGATCATTAAAATCTGCGCATTATACGCATTTTGTATCTTATTCATTGTCCAATGTCAACCAAAAAGCATGTTTCCTTATACCAAGTTAGACAAGCAAAAAACATCCAAAAAGGAACTTAAACATTTAAAAGAAGCGCAAAACTCCTGCAAGATTCAAAACATACAATATAGTTCCTCTAGCTACCAAGAATTTGATAATTCTGGAATAAAAAAATTAGCTAAACCGGCCAAAACACATATTAATCGTTGCTTTTGTAACGACAGCATACCGCATGTTGAAAAACTTCCCAAAGCTAAAATAGAAAATAACACCTCATATTTAATGAATCCCATGATCCAAAATTTGGGTACATGTGATGGCCTTTACTCCTATCGCATTTACAATCGATACAACATGGGGTTGTTACCTACTTCCCATAAGTTTCCACACTATTTTGCCATTGTATCAGATAATAAATTCTACTCTTTTTCTGGATATGCTCGAGATTCTCTGGAGCGCACGCAAAAATTTGAAAAGATTCGGAAACCGTTAGAACAATACTATTCATCCTCAGAAATCGATCGAATCTTTGACTGCGTCAAATACGGAACGTATTACACCGGATTAACGTCCATGCCACCTTATCGATTAATAAAAGACGGTGTTGTCTTATGGGAAATCAAGGATAATAAAAAAGAGAACTAACATGCACCAATATATCAAAAGAGCACTTTTTCTATTCTTCGTTTGCATTCTTTTCATTACTGGAAAATGTGACACCCTTGATTTTTGGCACATCTCTATGAATAACAAAATCATTGCTCAAGTGAATGGTATAATGCCTCTTCCTGAAATCTACATAGATACCAATTCTATTTCTTTGGAAACCGACTTTCTAATTGTACAATATGGAATGGGATGTGGCCTTTTCAATGCTTCCGATAGTCAGTATGAAATCTTAAATTCCCAAAATCAACCTATATATAGTGTACCCGTTACCCATTTATGGGATAGAACTCCAATTCCAATCAAATCTGTTTATCAAAAGTGGAAACAAGAAAAAAAGCATGTGCTTTTATTACGCTTAAACTTCTCCGCATCAAATCAAAACTATACGTATTCTCCACTTTTAGCAAAAATTCAATTTCAATAGCCGACCAACTAATTACCAATACCTTTGCGTCAAACGACCGTTTCCCTGTATACATACTGGGTACAAATTGGATGGAAAATCAATTTTAAACGATTTAGATTGCTGGAATGTTGAAAATCATCCGTAGCTTTATGTTGAAGTTGATCACCAAAGTTATGGAAACTATGCAAAAAGGAATTAGCTCTTATGGCTTAAAAGAAATGATAATCGGCACATCACTTGCCTTATTCTTCTTTCTAATCCCTAAAATGGGATCCGCTCAATTTCAAATTAACGGTGACGCTTTTCAAGAAAATGACAGTTGCTATGTAATCACTCCGGATCAAATGAGCCAAAGTGGGAGCATATGGTCAAGTTCAAAAATCAATTTAACAAACCCTTTTGACATCAAATTTAGAATGCACTTTGGATGCCCAAATGGACAACCAGGTGCCGATGGATTTGTGGTAGCCTTACAACCTGTAAGTACTTCCGTAGGAGGAACGGGAGGAGGATTAGGTTACGAAGGAATTTCTCCTTCCATGGGAGTTGAATTTGACACCTATCAAAACAGTGCCGATAAAAATGATCCTGCACAAGATCACATGGCTATTTTACAAAATGGAAATTTAAATCATGCTTCATCCGACAATCTTGCGGGACCTGTTTCCGTGCATCCTGCTGGAAATGGAATTGAAGATTGTGGTTTTCATTGGGTTCGCATAACATGGGATCCAGATTCAACAATATTTCGTGTGTATTACGATTGCGACGTACGTTTATTTTATCAAGGAGATATCATCAATAACATATTTGGTGGAGATCCAGAAGTGTTTTGGGGGGTAACAGGTGGTACCGGATTTTACCACAATCGACAAGAGGTCTGTATCTTGGATACTTCATTTATTGATGCACAGGACCTTTCCAATGTAAGCAGATGTGATGAAGATTCGATCCAATTAGAAGTAGGTCATGGAAATTTGGTTGAAATAAACTGGGAACCGACCACATTCATCAGTGATCCAAAAATTCACAATCCTCAAGTATATCCAGAAGCGACCACAACGTATAAGGTTGAAATAACAGATGAATGTCAGTTAATAACATACGACACCATCACCATTTACGTACCTGATACGCTTGGTTGGGCTCAAGACACTCTTTGTCACGGAGAAAGTATTTTACTCGAAATCCCCGAATACGACAGTGTTAGAAATTATTTCTGGAACGGCATCGAAACCCCAAGTCGAATCTTAGAAGTGACAGAAGAAGGTGTGTATGTGGGTGAAATCCATCAATTCGATTGCATCATTACTGATTCAGTGGAAATTTCACAACGAACGTGCGACGTACCAAACATCATTACGCCAAATGATGATATGGTCAACGAGAAACTTGATCTTAGTGCGGCTATGGAAGGGGAGTTAACGCTATGGGATTTACAAGTATTTAATCGCTGGGGAAAACCTGTATACTTGGAAGTTTCATACAATAATGAATGGTCGGGTGATAATCTTCCGGATGGAATGTATCATTATCAACTCAATCACCAAACCGCTCGAAAAAGCTTTAAAGGTTGGTTTACGATTGCCAGGTAACGAAGTTATCGTTTATGTTTAACACTTCTTTCTTCAAAGTTTAGGGTTAGGTAACTAGCGAGTTATTCCCCTATTAATGATTAACCGAAAAAACAAAGAATGCGATAATGACAATCACGATTGCCACTATCAAACCATTGACCATTATATCAATAATACTTTCTTTTATTACTCGGATCAATTGTCTCTCTTGCCAATCAATACATATTAGGAATATTTCTAAAATGACACCAGAACCAACTTACGGGATATCCATTGGACATTTAACCCTTGTTGGTGTTTAACCCTTTAACCCTTTAACCCTTGTTGGTGTTATCACCAACAAGATAGTGTTAACCAACAAGATAGTGTTTTCACCAACGAGATATTGCTACAACCAGCATCATAAAAACACAAATGGCACTTAATTGACATTTAACCAGCACAACAAGGCTAATTAATAGTCAGTACTTTGAAACTTCTGCAAACGCACCTACATCAATCCCTTCAAGCTCATATGGCCCAATCGCGGTACGAATCAAACGCAATGTAGGAAAACCAACCGCAGCAGTCATTTTTCGAACCTGCCGATTCATTCCTTGGGTAATTTTAAGCTCAACCCAACTTGTAGGGATGTTTTTTCGAAATCGAACAGGCTTGCTTCGTTCCCATAGCCATTCGGGTGCTTCCATCTTCTGAATTTGTGCAGGTTTAGTTTTCCCCCCTTTGATAAACACTCCACGGCGCAACTTTTCCAACGCCAATTCATCGATCTCTCCTTCAACTTGAGCCAAGTAAGTTTTTTCCAGTTTAAACTTAGGATCTGAGATCTCATGTTGAAACTTTTTATCATCCGTTAGCAACATCAATCCCTCACTATCAAAATCAAGTCGACCTGCCGGATATACGTCTGGAATATCCACAAAGTCTTTTAAAGTGCGTTTCTCAGATTGACCTTCGTTGGTAAACTGAGATAAAACCTCAAATGGTTTATTAAATAATATGTATTGGAACCCCAATTCGATTTTATTTGTTTTCCCAAATGTAGTGAAATTATACCTTTTTTGTATTGATAGTTAAAGGTATCCTTCTAATTTTGCCGCCACTAAGAGCTAGCTAATTATGCAAACTATATTTGAAGACTTAAAGAGAAAAACGCCAGGTGAAACTGAGTTTCACCAAGCTGCGGAAGAAGTGTTAGAATCCATTGCGCCTGTATTGGAAAAACACCCGGAATATAAAAATCTTAAAATCGTGGAACGCATGCTCGAACCAGAGCGTACAATAATGTTCCGTGTTCCATGGACAGATGACAAAGGAGAAATTCATGTCAACCGAGGGTACCGAGTAGAATTTAATTCTGCAATTGGACCTTACAAAGGTGGTTTACGTTTCCATCCTTCGGTAAATCTAAGTATCCTTAAATTTTTAGGATTCGAGCAAATCTTCAAGAATGCACTTACTACCCTTCCAATGGGAGGTGGTAAAGGTGGTGCTGATTTTGACCCAAAAGGAAAATCGGACAACGAAGTGATGCGTTTTTGTCAAAGTTTCATGGCAGAACTACAACGACATATTGGAGCAGAAACAGATGTACCTGCTGGTGATATTGGTGTTGGTGGACGTGAAATTGGTTACATGTTCGGTATGTACAAAAAGATTCGTAACGAATTTGTTGGAGTATTGACCGGAAAAGGAATCCAGTTTGGGGGTAGTTTGATTCGACCTGAAGCTACAGGATACGGACTAGTTTATTTCGCAAACGAAATGTTGATTGCTAAGAAAGATACCATGACTGGAAAAACCTGTTTGGTTTCTGGTTCTGGAAACGTGGCTCAATATGCAATGGAAAAGATTCTTGATTTAGGAGGGGTTCCCGTAACGTTTTCTGACTCTAGTGGATACATATATGATGCAGCCGGAATTGATCGTGAAAAATTGGCCTTCATCATGGAATTGAAGAATGTAAAAAGAGGTCGTGTAAGTGAATATGTAGATAAATACCCTTCTGCTGAGTTTATAGCAAGAGATAAAAATGCAGATTCAAATCCACTTTGGTCTCATAAAGCAGATTTAGCTTTCCCATGTGCAACACAAAATGAAGTAAATGCAACCGATGCGAAAAACATCGTAGCAAACGGATTGAAATTGTTAGCAGAGGGAGCAAACATGCCTACTACACCGGAAGCAATTGAAACATTGATCAGTGGAGGAGTTTTATATGCTCCAGGAAAAGCATCGAATGCAGGTGGAGTAGCCGTTTCCGGTTTGGAAATGTCACAAAACCGATTGGGATACAACTGGTCTAGAGAAGAAGTTGATGAAAAATTGCAGGGAATTATGAAAAGTATTCATTCTGCATGTTTAACTGCATCTGAACAATACAGCACACCAGGTCATTATATGCATGGTGCAAACATTGCCGGTTTCTTAAAAGTAGCTGAAGCAATGAAAGCGCAAGGCGTAGTTTAACCTTAAGACATAATAAAATCCTCCGTCCTACATTTTATTTGCCTTTTGGCTTTATAAATGTTGGCGGAGGATTTTTCTTTTATAAATGGATTGTGCTCTATTAATTTGGGATTTACTTTAATAAAGAGTTAAAATCTAGACGGCAGAATCAACCAATTATGTATATCAGTGACTTACTTAGTAATGTCATTTAAACACAAACAATAAAAAATAATCAGATCATGAATTCAGATCAATTAAAATCTCTCAAGGGAAGAGTTTCGGCCTTGAGGGAGTATCTTTAACTACGATGCACGAAAAATAGAAGTTGAAGAACTTCAAGAAAAAACAACAGACCCTGACTTTTGGGGAGATGCCAAAGCCGCAGAAGCACATTTACAAAAAATTCGCTCCGTAAAGGTATGGACTGATGACTATGAAAAAGTAGAAGGTGCCTTTGGTGATTTAGAAACCTTATTTGAATTCTTTGAAGAAGGAGAAGTTGATGAAGAGGAAATCGAGGCGGAAAACCAAAAAATACTCGGAATCCTAGAGGACATCGAATTCAAGGTAATGCTCGGTGGAAAAGAAGATCAATTAAATGCCGTCATGGAGATCAATCCGGGTGCAGGTGGAACAGAAAGCAATGACTGGGCCAGTATGCTACTTCGAATGTATACCATGTGGGGCGAGAAAAATGATTTCAAACTCAAAACGCTCGACTTCAAAGCTGGTGAAACCGCAGGAGTCAAATCTGTAACAATCAGTTTTTCAGGTCCATTTGCTTATGGCAACTTAAAATCTGAAAATGGAGTTCATCGGCTTGTTCGAATATCACCATTTGATTCAGGAGGAAGAAGACATACTTCATTTGCTTCCGTTTATGTATATCCAGAAATTGACGACACGATTGAAATTGAAATAAATCCAGGTGATATTAGCTGGGATACATTTCGTTCAGGTGGAAGTGGAGGTCAAAACGTAAATAAAGTAGAAACAGGAGTACGAATAAAACACGCTCCTACAGGAATTAATATTGCTTGTACAGAAGGTCGTTCTCAGCTTGGAAACAAGGAAACAGCAATGAAACTACTTAAATCTCAGTTATACCAGATCGAAGTTGAAAAACGGAACGCAGAACGAGATGAAATCGAATCAGGTAAAATGCGAGTAGATTTTGGTTCGCAAATTCGCAACTATGTATTGCACCCATATAAAGTGGTAAAGGATCTTAGAACAGGTGAGGAAACTAGTAATGCTCAAGCTGTTTTAGATGGAGAATTAGCTCCATTCATCAAAGCCTTTTTAATGGGACAGGAAAAATAAAAAATAGAATTTCAGGAATTCAGAACAACCCATTCTGAATTCCTGATGCTATATTCTTGATTCTACTTCTAAGTCAAAATCTTGATCTAAAAGTAAATCCATATCCTACCATTCCTCCACTTTGGGGATAAGCATAGGCGTCCAATGTTGGTTTTTCATTGGATAAATTCCGATTTCCAGTTAACAGACGATAGCTTCCTACCAACACACTGCTCGTACCAATTCCTACATTCTTCAATGCATAGTTTTGCTGCTTCCGATTTACACCCCAATAGCCCGATTCGTACGGATAATTAAGTAACCCAAAGGTTGTTTGTCCTAAACCAGAGGCGATATTCAATATCGGAAAAATCTTTCTTTGATCTCTTCCTTGAGTAAGATTGACTGCCGTTAAACCTAGGTTGGCCCCAGTCCACATTGCCGTACCAATGCCTAAACCGGTGGTGATTTGACTTGGTGGAGAATAAGAAGGTTGAATCGTAGCAACTTCTTTCAATGTTAAACCGGACGCTCCTACCCATGCCAATAATTCAGGTGAATTCATTTCATAGATCTCACTGTATTTATAATCTTCATTAATACGTTGAACCATTGCATCTCCAGCCGTTTGTTGAACCAAATAGCCCACGGCACAAATGTTATTTTGAGCATCATAAAAACACGGTCGTCTGCTTTCCTTATTGTCTAAATTAAAGGGGTATTTTTCAGCTTGCCAGTACGTATGAAGTAGATCAAGCATTTCACTTCTTTTTGCCTTTTCCTCCATCGAAAGATGTGAAACATCCTTGCTTCGCAGCATTCCTTCAACATATGAAAGATGCGTTTTAATTCGAAGCTGATCATCTATTGATTCATTAGGCTTCTCTCCAAACACAGAGGTGTAACTTTCATCACCGATTATCGAATTGATTGTCCCGTTCGAAATATGCTTATTGGACTTAATTGCTACTAAAACAAGTAGCAATCCACTTATACCAACAACCATCACAAAGGAGTTAAGAATTGCTTTTTTCATATGATTTTTTTTTGATACTATTAATGAATGTATAGACGACACCTATTACAAGAAAACAGACTCGTAAGATGTCAATATACTATTAAGAGTGGTTTCGAAGCAAAAAGGTTGCTTGAGCGTGTCGATAAGTTAGAACTTCTCATTCGGAATGTCATTCACGAACAGATAAAGTAAAATCACATTACTTTTAAAACCTTTTCAAATTTTAAATACGCTGCATTTTGTGGATCACGTTTCCGTAATTCTTTAATGTATTTCCCAGCCTGCACTTTATCGCCCAGGTTTAAATAGAGTGAAGCTATATTCTCCATTGCTTTTACGTAATCAGGATTTAATTCGAGGGCTTTTTCAAAATACGTTTCCGCCTCTTTAAGTTCTGCTTTTCCCTCAAATGATAAAGAAACCAAACAAAACCCAAGTTGATTATTCGTTTCTGCTACATTTGGATTCATTTTTATCGTACGCACCAATATATTTCGTGCTTTTTCAAATTGCTTATTCAATAGAAATGCTTTCGCCAATTTATTATTGAAATCAATATCTCCTGATTCGTATTGAACTGCACGTTCCAACCATTGGATCGCTTCTGGAACTTTCTCCATATTCAAATACGACTGACCAATTCGATAAGCTGTCCAACCATTTAATTCGACCGTTTTACTTCCATGTTCGGTCACTTTTCGATAGTCCCCACGTAAAAAGTCCAATTGAATCCAGTACTTTCTTAGAATAGAATCAGGTGCTTCGTTCATCTCCTTGGCTCGAGAAAGATACCATTTCGCAGAATCTAAAAGCAGAGGGTTTTTAGCATACTTTTCAAAATAATTTAAATAGGCTTTTGCACCTGAAAGTTTCGAAGGATTCAAATTTGTTCTGCAAAACAAGCGAATAAAATCCTTTTGTTTTTCATCCTCAGATTGTGACACAGCTGCCAAATCAACTTCTCGAGATTGAGGACGCTTTACAATTCGATGATCTGTAATGTTTACATGAGGTATATCATACGACGAAGCTTTTTTCATATGACATAACACACAGTTGTCCATTTGAACCGTTCGAACGTCTTGACTTTCTGAACAAACCAACGACTGATTATTTTTGTTATTATTAATTCCTAAATCGTGGCATTCAACACATTTGCCATTAAAATAATCTGAAGAAACATCGGTTACACTTAGATGTGGATTGTGACAGGTAATACATGTTAACCCTTCCATACCATCATCTGACCTTGATTTTATAAAACAATTACTTAACTGTAGTCGATCTGCATGAGAAGCCATAATAAATACAGATGCGCTATCTTTAAAACGTGCTTGATACACCTCGTGCATCGAACTAAGTTTTGTTCCCGGTAAAAAATCTTTATACCCCTTTCCTTCTTTTAATGCAGAAACGCCTTGTAAATGACATCGTTGACAAACATCCATCTGCAAATCCACAGATAGCTTCGCTGGATTTACAATTGAATAATCTATCTCCTTTTGCGTGTTCACAATATGTCCTACTTTCTTTTGAGAAATATGAATGGAACCTGGACCATGGCACCGTTCGCAATCAATTCCCTCTGAAATAGAAGCATATCGGTTTTTAGATCCTTCTACATAATCCGAATATCCATTATGACAAGTCATACACTCCTCTCCTATTATTCGACTAAATCTTGAATTCGCACCGTTTTCAAATCCAGGAGGTAAGTGCCATTCCTTTTTCTGCGCGTACCATGTTAAAGGCGCCTGATATACATACCCATTCTGAGAAACAAAGTGAGAATTAGTATGTTGACCTGACCCCACAATCACATCTAGTTTTTCCACCCGTTTATAAATGGTATCTCCACTTTTATCTAAACGATATTCCTTCAAAAACACCTCTCCTTCACTCGAAAAAGGTAAATAATAATAATTTAACTCCTTATCATAAACTGGTTTCTGATTGTGCCAATTGGCCCGAGAGTTTTCTTTGTTCGCCAATCCCATCGACCTTCCCATCTCCGTATGAATATAAGTGTCAAACTTATCCTGATGGCATTTTTTACATTCCTGCTTCCCTGTATATTGAGCTTCTGGAGCATGATTAAGATACAAAGATGTGGATTCCGCTTCATTCACAACATCTGGCCGCCGCTCCATCGTGGATTGCTGGCACCCCATTAAGCTGAACAGATACACGAAAATGCATGGCAAGACAAAGATTCTCTGGATGAATTTGGCTTCAATCAACCTGGATTGGCAACTACCTATGTGACTTTCATACCTCATTAAACAAACCTAACTAGCGATTCATGCTCAATATTAACGAATGACTTGTACAAATTCAAACAAATGCCCAAAGCGATTAGAGTCTTTTCTAATCGTATCCATCCATATTCAATCTGCACGAAGGATTATCACTTTCTATAAAACACAAAAAATTAGAAGTAACCACATCAAAGTGGAATTTGGCAAACTATAAAACGGTAATAAGCAATCTAATTAGCAGTCAATTACATTTATTAAAATCATAAAAAGGGAAACGTTTGGTTTTAACGTTTCCCTTTTGAACTTAATTATTTTTTTAGTTGTTTTACATCCGAACCATATCAAGAGATTATTTGGTATTGTTCATTTAAAAAAATATAGAATCAAAATAAATTAGATAAATAACATTATAATGGGACAAGCATTAGAAATAACAGACGGGAACTTCGAGGAAGTAATCGCAGGAGATAAGCCAGTATTGGTTGATTTTTGGGCTGAATGGTGTGGACCGTGTAAAATG
This sequence comes from Cytophagales bacterium, assembly GCA_965277185.1. Taxonomy (GTDB): domain Bacteria; phylum Bacteroidota; class Bacteroidia; order Cytophagales; family JAHDFW01; genus JAHDFW01. The sequence goes on from CBDICC010000034.1 coordinate 186,220, forward strand.
ATCGGACCATTGGTTGAAGAATTGGCAGGAGAATACGACGGTAAAGCAGTTGTAGGAAAAGTAAACGTGGACACAAATCCAGGTGTATCTGCTAAATTTGGTGTACGAAGCATTCCTACATTACTTGTATTCAAAAATGGAGAAGTAGTAGATAAGCAAGTTGGAGCCGTACCTAAAGCAGTACTTGCTCAAAAATTAGACGCTCAGATCTAATTTGAATTTGTAAAAAAACAATTGAATTTGATTCTATAATTGGAATCAAAGATCAAACGATGTAAACCATCCCTTTCTTTGGAAAGGGATGGTTTTTTTTTAGCTTTAAGTCTTGATAAATTGGCTCCGAATCCACCATTCTAAAGCTATTAATTTTCACCCGTATTTGACCCTTTCATGAATTCGTATCAACAAGCATTCGATAAGCTAAATACTCAACAAAAAGAAGCCGTTACTTCCATCGATGGCACTGTAATGGTAATTGCAGGCCCAGGAACAGGTAAAACACAGGTGATTGCTTCCAGAATCGCCTATATTCTCGAAAAAACGGACGCAAGTCCCAAAAATATCCTCTGCCTTACCTACACGGAAGCAGGAACCGTTGCAATGAAAAATAGACTAATTGAGTTTATTGGACCAACAGGACACGATGTGAAAATTTCTACGTTTCATGGTTTTTGCAATGAAGTTATTCAGGAAAATGCAGATTTTTTTGGTCAAAAAGAACTAGAACCAATTGATGAATTGGAACGTACAGCCATTCTGAAAAAGATTATTGATGGATTCGAAAAAGATCATCCCTTGAAACGATACAAAGGATTAATCTATTATGATGCGAAAAATTTAGAGCATCTTTTCTCCACCATGCGAAAGGAAGATCTTACCGTGGACTTGTTGAATGCCAAAGTGCAAGAACACTTGGAAGATTTAAAAGCCGATGAAAACATGTATTATAAGCGCAACGGCAAGGGATTTAGTAAAGGTGATTTTAAACAGAAGGCGTTTGACGAAGAAAAAGGCAAGTTCGATAAACTATTAGCCGGAGCCATTGAATTTGAGAATTACTTAAAAAGTACGCGCGAAAAAGGATTCTATGATTTTGATGATATGATTCTGTGGGTGAAAAAGGCGTTTAAAACCAACGATTACATCCTTAAAAAATATCAAGAACGCTACCAGTACATTTTAGTAGATGAATATCAAGATACGAATGGAAGCCAAAACGAAGTAGTTGAATTACTTGCCAGCTATTTCGAAAACCCTAATTTATTCGTGGTTGGAGATGATGATCAATCCATATATCGATTCCAGGGTGCTAATATGGATAACATTATTGACTTCCAAAACAAATATAAAAGTCATCTATTAACCATTCCGATGACCACCAACTACCGAAGTTCTCAACTGATTCTGAATGCATCTATGAATCTGATTGGAAACAATAAATCTCGTTTATTGCATGGAGATGAAAAAAATCTAAAAGCTGGAATCCCGGAAAAAGCAAAAAGCACTACAAAGCCCCAAATTTTAGAATTTGCCAATGCCATTGACGAATATGCATATGTAGCTAACTACCTAATCAACGCACATAAAAACAATGAAGATTTAACCAAAATTGCCGTTTTGTATCGAAGTCATGCCGATGCAAATCCCCTAATTGAGTTTTTACAAAAAAAAGAAGTCCCTGTTAACACCGCCAAATCCATCAATATCCTTCAAGACCCCCTTGTACTAAATCTCCTTAGTTTGCTTGATTACTTCAAGTGCGAGTTGGATCAACCCTATTCTAGACAATCAGATGTTTTTCAATTATTAACACTCCCTTGGTTTAATTTAGAAAACATAACGGTATCCAATTTTAGCTATTGGGCCCGTATGGAATGGAGTAAATGGGTATATGAAGAAGACGAGGATCGACATTTAAAATACCATTGGCGATATTTGTTAAATCATGTCCAAGAAGGAAGTAAATATCTTTCTCAAGACGAAATCAAAAAATTAGAAGAAATTAATGCTAGTATTGAGTATCTACTAACCAATTTTAAAAATTATACACTTCCTCAATTCATTATTCATGTTATGGATCATTGCATGACCCTTAAATGGATTGTTGATTCTGATGAAAAAGAGTGGAACCTGGAAGTTTACAGAGCCTTCTTCACTTTTGTCACTAGTGAAACTCGAAAAAATCCCCGATTAAACCTTGGCGATTTATTTGACCTAGTCAAAACGATGCGCGAAGAAAACATAGCCATCAAACTCTCTAAAACCCTAATCGATAAAAAAGGAGTCAACTTTGTATCCACTCATGCGTCCAAAGGGCTGGAATTCGACACCGTGTTTCTAATCAACGCCGTTTCTAAATCATGGAATCGAAAAGCGCGGACGAGCGGATTTAAATACCCACCTAATTTATTTCATGAAACAGCAGACGAGGAATTGGTCAATGAAGAAGAATCCAGACGGTTGTTTTATGTGGCAATGACTAGGGCTGAACAAAATTTACACATCACCTATGGAATTGAAGACATGTTCGAAAAATCACAGGTCCCGAGTAAATTTGTAGATGAATTGCTGAATGCCGGTGAAGTCGAAAAAAAGTATCCAACCGTAGATAAAAACCTTGCATTTGAATTTGTAAAATGCATTTTAGAGCCCGAAATCGCAGGTCCCACATTGATTCCGAATGATTGGATGCACGCACTGTTGGAAGATTACTATTTAAGTCCTACGGATTTGAATTCCTATATTAATTGCGCTACAGGATTTTATTATGAAAAGATTTTAAGGATTCCTAAGCCAAAGCATGAAGCACTTTCGTTGGGGTCCGCTACACATGAAGCCATTGAATTATTTATTCGACAGTCAAGAGAAGAGAAGAGGGTTCTTGAAAAAGATGAGTTTCTACAATTATATACTCAGTCGCTCAACAGACAGCGCGATGCACTTACAAAGAAAGCATATGACAACTTTCTTGAGTATGGTGAAATTCTTTTAGGACACTATTATGATTTAAAATTAGTTGAATATGAATTTCTAAAAATCACTCCAGAATTAAATGTGCGCGCTCGAATAGACGATCATACCCTCCTTAAAGGAATGATGGATCGAGTAGAAGAAGATTCGAATAGCTTGTTGGTATTTGATTACAAAACCGGAAAGTACCATTCTGAAAAATTCAAAAGTCCGGGAGACAAATACCCAAAAGATGAAAATATTGAAAAATATGGCGGGGAATATTGGCGACAAGCTGTTTTTTATTCCGTTTTACTCAATCATTCAGAATTCTATTTAAATTATAATGTGAACTTGGTAATCTTTGAATTTCTAGAAACGGCCAAAGACGCAGATTCTTTTAAAGATGTAAAAGTGCTTATTTCACCAGAAGACAAACATTTTATGAAAAAACTAATCACAGACGTCTTTAGTAAGATAAAAAACCTAGAATTTGCAGATGGATGCAAAAAAGAAGATTGTCGATGGTGTAATCTTGGAATAAATTAAAAGGAAGCACTTTATTTTCACTTAGCTTTGTATTTGACAGATGTTGAGGCTTGGTCTGTTTTAAATATCGAGATTTTTTTTACCTTTGCAACCTTGCATTATGGAAGCGGTTTCAGTACATACATATGAAGATTTAAAAGCGTTTGCGTACGGTGTCTTTAAAAGCATTGGATGCCCGGATAAGGACGCGGAATTAGCTGCGAACGTACTTTTAAGTGCGGACCTTCGTGGAGTAGATTCCCATGGGGTAGCACGACTGAGTGGATATGTCCGTTTATGGGAGGCAGGAAGAATTAATCCAGTCCCTAATATTAAGTGCATTCATGAAACGCCAAGTACCTGTACCGTAGATGGTGATGCTGGTTTAGGACTTGTTGTCGCACCAAGAGCCATGGAAATGGCAATTGAAAAAGCTACACAAGTAGGTACCGGTTGGGTCGCTGTTCAAAATTCAAATCATTTTGGAATTGCTGGTCATCACACAATGATGGCGTTGGAGCATGATATGATTGGATTTGGCATGACCAATGCCAGTCCATTGGTTTCGCCTACACATTCAAAAGAGCGAATGTTAGGTACAAATCCAATTTCAGTAGCTTTTCCTACTGGCGAGGAGCCACCTATGGTTATTGATATGGCCACTACTACTACAGCCAACGGTAAACTAGAAATTTTACAGCGCGCAAATAAAACAGCTCCAATTGGTTGGATCCAAGATAAAGATGGAAATGTAACCACAGATTCATATGCTGTCGCGAATGGAGGTTCATTATTACCTCTTGGAGGAGATCGAATTCGAGGAGGCCACAAAGGATATTGCATGGGAAGCATGGTAGACATACTCACTTCTGTATTGTCTGGTGCGAATTATGGTCCGTGGGCTCCACCATTTGTAAGCTTTTTACAACCGAAAGAAAATTTAGTTGGAAAAGGACTGGGACATTTTTTTGGAGCAATGCGCATCGATGCATTCCGACCAGCAGAAGATTTCAAATCCCACATGGACAACTGGATTCGAACGTTCCGTGAAGCAACACCTGTAGATGGCGAAAGAGTGCTCATTCCAGGAGATCCGGAAAGAGAACAAGAAAGCATTCGTAAAAAAGAAGGTATTGTACTTCAACAAAAAGTGGTTGAAGACTTACTTGCCCTATCAAAAACCTTCCGACTGAAATTTTAGTCTATTAATAATCCTGATTTTTTTTACAAAAGAAGCAAAAACGTATTTTAAACTAATCGTTTAAATAAACCTATTTCCTTCCTTCCACGCAACATCATTTCCCTTGTTACCCTTGTTGGTGTTGTCACCAACAACAATAATCATCATTAGCAACATTAACCATTCAACAACCATTAAAACAGAAAGCTATTCAGACAGTGTCGAAAAGATTCGTACATCTTTCTCGATTTATTACCCTTGTTGGTGTTGTCACCAACAACAATAATCATCATTAGCAACATTAACCGTTCAACAACAATTAAATTAGAAAGCTATTCAGACAATGTCGAAAAGATTCGTACATCTTTCTCTATTTATTACCCTTGTTGGTGTTATCACCAACAACAATAATCATCATTAGCAACATTAACCGTTCAACAACCATTAAATTAGAAAGCTATTCAGACAATGTCGAAAAGATTCGTACATCTTTCTCTCCATCCACTTCATCGAGATAAATAAAGAACACTTCAATTCCATCTTCTTTCAAAGATGGTACTAATGCCATCCCTTTATTCGGTCCCATAACCATAAACGCAGTAGCCCAAGCATCCGCAGTCATACAGTCCTTTGCCAAGACAGTAACACTCATCATCGCATTACGCTCCGGGTATCCCGTAATCGGATTAATTGTATGCGAATAGGTTTTCCCATTCTTTTCATAGTAATTGAAATAATTCCCAGATGTCGCCATAGATTGATTCTTCAAGCTAATCGTGCGCTTTTTGGATTTAAGATTAAGTGGATCCACAATCCCTATCCACCAATCTTGGTTCTTAAAGTTGGTTCCATTACAACGTACTTCCCCTCCAATTTCCACCATGAAATCCTTAATCCCGTTTGCCAACAAGTATTCCGAAACCACATCCGTTCCATATCCTTTTGCTATAGCGCTAAAATCCAATTGCATTTGTATTGAATCATTCACACCCCAAACACTGTCCTGATTAAACGATATTTTATCCATTCCCACTCTTTTCAACAAATTACGCACTTCAGAACTATCTGGTAATTGCTGTTTTTCATAACCAAACCCGTAGGCATTGACCAATGGCATCACAGTTGGATCAAAGCATCCCCCACTCTTCTTATAAATTTCCTGAGCCTTACTCAACACATTTTTAAAAAACCCAGATTGAAAACGTAAACTTCCCTTTTTATTGAAAGTAGATATTTCGGATTCATCGATATAAGTAGAAACGGATTGGTTGTACACTTTTAATACAGAATCTATTTTTTGCTGACCAATTACATTGGTATCTCCTTTAAATTTGATGTGATACCAAGTTCCCATCGTTTCCCCATCGACAAAACCTTTACCTTTTTTTCCATTGTAGCTCCTACTTTTTGCATCCTTGGCCGGTTTGAAAATATTTTTGTAAGTAATTCTAGATATCATTGCAAGCAATAATAATCCGGAAAAGATGGCCACTTTGTATTTACGAATGAATTCCATAATCAAATAAATTAATTTAATTCGATAGTCTTCGCATGCCGTAATCCACTCTAGCTCAGACTTATATAAACAAAAAAACCTCCGAAACCATTAAAGATTCCGGAGGTTTTACCTAAGTGGTGATAGCTGGATTCGAACCAGCGACTCACGGATTTTCAGTCCGATGCTCTACCAACTGAGCTATATCACCAATTGTTTAGGGAGTGCAAAAGTAATAACTACTGTTGAATTCACAAAAAAATATTTAAATTTTTATTCACATAACTATGTTATCCTAAAAAAGACTAAATTTACGATTGTAAAAATAGATCATAAATCAACTGATTTGGCATGTTAAACCAACTTATTTTTATCGCCTGTGCGTTGCTATCCATTGGCATCTTCACATTCACGATTTCAAAACTTAGGTCAAAATTCAAGATTACTAAGGCTTCTTTCCCAATTGATCGAATTGGAGAACGGATTTGGCTCACAATTTTAGTCGCTTTTGGACAATCCAAAATATTGCGTCGACCTGTGATAGGTATGATGCACGCCTTAGTTTGGTGGGGTTTTATCGTAGTTACGATTGGAACTGCAGAAATGGCATTGGAAGGATTCACTGGTTCTGTAAAGCCACTGGGTATATTGGGCCCCGTTTATGATATCATCATGGCATCGGGTGACATTTGCGCTTACATGATCTTATTTCTATGTCTAATATTCTTAGGAAGAAGACTAATCGTAAAAGTAAAACGATTTGATGGCATAGAAATGACTGCTCATTCTAAATTCGATGCAGCACTCTCTTTGTTTTTTATAATATTTTTGATGGTTTCGTTAGCCACCATGAATATAGGTTACGCAGCCAGCTTTCAAATTAATCCAATGTTTTCTGGAGTAAAAGTGATGGAAGGAACATATCCAATCTCATCTGCTTTAGCTAAACTATTGATCACCTCGCATGATTCAGCACATCTAGTAGAACAAATTAGCTGGTGGGCACACATACTTACCGTCTTTGCATTTGCAAATTATCTTCCATACTCAAAGCACTTTCATGTGTTCATGTCTGTACCAAATGTCTTCATGAGTCGAATGGAGCCACTTACCAAAATGAAAAACATGGAAAGTGTAACCAAAGAAGTAAAAATGATGATGGATCCAAATGCGGATCCCTATGCTGCACCTCCTGCTGATGCACCAGCGCCGTCTAGATTCGGTGTGAAAGATGTAGAAGATGTCGCTTGGACAAGTTACGTAGATTCATTGGCTTGTACACATTGTGGAAGATGTACATCGGTTTGCCCAGCGAATATTACCGGTAAAAAACTTTCTCCACGTAAAATATTAGTGGATTTGAGAAAACGAATGGACGTAAAAGGACCAGCTCTGGCCGAAGACGAAAACTTCGATGATCAAAAAGCATTGGTTAGCGACGATTATATTTCTCAGGAAGAACTTTGGGCATGTACTACATGTAATGCTTGCGCAATGGAATGTCCGCTTAACATTGATCAACCATCATTGATATTGGATATGCGTCGATATTTAGTAATGGAAGAATCAGCAGCTCCTAATTCCTTAAATATGATGATGGCCAACATTGAGAATAACGGAGCACCTTGGGCATTTGCAGCCACAGAACGTATGAAATGGGCTGACAATTTAGAAATGAAAGCATAAAGACTTGTTAGTTTAACAGGACTTCGAAATATTATATTATTTATAAAAGAAATTATTCTATTAAAGCACATCATCACACATTAGTATGAGCGAGAATACAACAAATACCAAAACAATTCAAGTTCCTACCATGGCCGACATGATGGCCAAAGGAGAAAATCCAGAAATTTTATTTTGGGTAGGCTGCGCAGGTTCTTTTGACGACAGATACAAAAAAGTTACACAGGATTTCATTCGAATTCTGGAAAAAATCGGCATCAAATACGCCGTGCTTGGGACAGAAGAAAGCTGTACCGGAGATCCTGCTAGGCGAGCAGGGAATGAATTTCTTTTTCAAATGCAAGCAATGACTAATATTGAGGTCTTAAATGGATACGATGTTAAAAAGATCGTAACCGCATGTCCGCATTGCTTTAATACCCTTAAAAATGAATATCCGGAGTTAGGTGGGAATTATGAAGTAATTCATCATTCTACCTTCTTGCAACAATTGCTGGATTCCGGTAAATTGAAAGTAGATGGCGGTGATTTTAAAGGGAAAAAGATTACATATCACGATTCCTGCTATTTAGGAAGAGGAAACGATATTTATTCGGCCCCTAGAAGTGTAGTTGAAGCATTAGATGCCAACTTAGTAGAAATGAAACGTTGCAAGAGCAATGGATTATGTTGTGGTGCAGGTGGTGCTCAAATGTTTAAAGAACCCGAACCAGGTAACAGAGATGTAAACGTAGAGCGAACATCGGATGTGATTGAAACCAATGCAGAGATTGTAGCAACGGCATGCCCATTTTGTCTTACAATGATGGAAGATGGCGTAAAAGCACACAATAAAGAAGGGTCCATTAAGGTTTTTGATTTAGCAGAATTGGTTTCCAGCGCTGAAAACCTTAGATAGACAGAGGTAAATTCTTATACATTTAACATATTCAAAACCATGTATCTTCCACTCGACCAAATGAAAGACAATTCGCGCGTGTGGATTTATACGGCGAATCGAGCATTTACGGAAAGTGAATCGAAACAGATTCAAGATGCCTTCCACAAATTTACAAGTGGATGGATGAGTCACGGTAAAGAAGTTAAGGGTTCCTACGAAATACGACATGACCGTTTTATCGTTGTAGCGGCGGATGACTCTGAAATTCCTAGCGGTTGTTCTGTTGATTCTATGTTTGCAATTATTAAGCAGCTAGAGCAGGAATTAAACGCAGGATTATTGGATCGACAATTATTGAGCTTCCTTATTGATACTAAAATCATACAATTCTCGTTTAGCAGTATAAAAAAAGAACTAAATCGTATTGAAAACACGGATAAGAAGATTTTTTTTAATAATTTAGTAGCAGATTTGGATCAATTTAACCGTGAGTGGTTGGTTGAACCTCATTCAAGTTGGATAAAAACCTATTTATGAAAAACGTTATGAAATTTAAAGTTGCCATTACCATCCTGGCGATCTCTGTTTTCATGTATTCATGTAAAACGGCATCGTGGTATTACAACAAAGCAGAAAAACAGTATATGCAAGGTGAATATGCATATGCCATTGAAAATTACAAACAAGCCTTAGGCAAAGGAGCCAATGCGAAAGAATGTAATTACAAGTTGGGAGAGTCTCATCGAAAAAGCAATCATCTTGCTGAATCAGGTGACTACTATAAAGCTGCAATCGATGCTGGAACAACGCATGAAACTTCTTATTTATACTACGGGCTTGCTTTGAAAGCCAGTGGAAAGTATGAAGATGCAATTCAAGTATTAAAAAGCTATACCAAGTCTGGAAGTAACTCTAAAGTAAAGCGTAGAGCTAAATTTGAGTATAAGAAAATTGCTCAAATCGAGAAAATTCCTCACTCTAAAACTCAATTTAAAGTTGAAAACTTTGATCAAATCAATGATGAAGGAGACGATTACGGTCCTTCCAGCTTTGGAGACAAAATTATCTTCGCTTCGTCAAGAGGAGAATCTAAAACATACGGAGGTACTGGATTTGGATTTTCTGACCTTTATACGTTTACGTATGATGACATGGCTCAAAAAACAAGTGGGTTTGTAAGCAAATTGGATGAAAACGTAGTAAACCAAGATTATACACACGAAGCTGAAGCTACTATTTCTCCTGATGGAAATACAATTGTATTCGCACGTGGAAATGACGGTTCTAAAAAAGGAGATCACGACGTAATGTTGTATTCTGCTACGATGCAGCCTGACGGAAACTGGTCTGCTCCTAAAAAATTAACCATTAACGATCCTGAGCACTGGAATGGATGTCCTAAATTTTCAAGAGATGGTAAGCACCTTTTCTTTGGTTCAAATCGTAAAGGAAGAGGTGGAATTGATTTATTCAAAGCTTCTTTTAAAGACGGACAGTTCTCTCATGTAAAAAACATGGGTAAAAAAATCAACTCTGTTGGAAACGATATGTTCCCATTTGAGCATGAAGATGGAACATTCTACTTTTCGTCTGACGGACATATTTCATATGGAGGATTGGATTTATTCAAAGCAGAGAAAGATGAGCGAGGTAGATATACAAAAGATATTAACCTTGGAAACTCAATCAACACTTCTTATGATGATTTCGGAATGTACTACAGCTCAAAAGGAAAAGGATTCTTTTGTTCAAACAGACCTGGAGGAAAAGGAAGAGATGATATTTACAAGTTTAAAGAAGTAATCGAACCTTACTACTTCCTTAATGCGATGGTAAAAGGAATAAGTGATAGCGGTACGGTACCATTGGTACAAGCTAAATTGGTATTAAGACACAATGATGAAATAGTAAGTGAAGATTTCACAGATTCATTAGGAGAATTTCATATCAAATTGAAAAAGGATTATAACTACACAATCCTTGCACAAAAAGATTTATACTTCACAGGAGCGTTAGAATTTACAGTGAATGATCAATTGCTATCTACCTTGTCTACCAATGAAGATGGTGACTATGTAATTCCGGAACTTGTGAACCTAAACAAAATTGTAATAGGTGCTAAGCCAAAAGATGGAGAAAAGCCAACAAAACGTAATGCTATTGTATTTGACAATATCTTTTATGATGTAGGTAGAGCATTGATTCGAGAAGATGCTAAGCCAGGTTTAGATAAAGTGGTGAAATTTATGCAAGATAACCCAGGTATTACCGTGGAGCTTAGTTCGCATACAGATAGTAGAGATAGTGATGCTAAAAATCAGGTTCTTTCTCAATTGAGAGCTGATTCAGCCGTTTTCTATATTCTTCAAAATGGAGTTGCTGAAAATCGAATTACGGCAAAAGGATATGGAGAGAGTTTGTTAATCAATCAATGTAAGGATGGTGTAACATGTACAGAGGAAGAGCATCAAGCAAACCGTCGTACGGAAATCGAAGTAACTGGTGTTTCTAATACAATTGAAGAAGAGCATAAGAAGTACGAGCAGTCTAAACTAGAAGAAGAACTAGAGCGTCAGCGATTAGATGAACTTCATAAAGCAGAAGAAGATGCACTTCGTTTAGAACGTGAGGAAAAAGATCGTAAGAAATTAGAAGAAGATCGTAAGAAAGACAAAGAGAAGTCTGAATACGAAAAATATCTCGAGATGAAGAAGAAAATGGAGGAGATGGAGAAAAAATTCAAAGAAAGCGAAGATAACTAGGAGTTAATTTCAACAACTTTTAAAAATTAAACAGATTAAAAAGCCCGTCATCCGACGGGCTTTTTTATTTTTGTGCCATGGAAAGCAATCGATATCTGGGAAGAGGTGTTTCATCTTCCAAATCCGAAGTTCATAAAGCAATTAAAAACATTGATAAAGGGATTTATCCACAGTCCTTTTGTAAAATCATTCCAGACATGCTCGGAGGGGATGACGATTATTGCAACATCATGCACGCCGATGGGGCCGGAACCAAAAGTTCCCTAGCCTATGCCTACTGGAAAGAGACCGGTGATCTTTCTGTTTGGAAAGGCATCGCTCAAGATGCATTGGTCATGAATACCGATGATATGCTTTGCGTAGGAGCTGTATCCAATATTTTAGTTTCCTCCACCATTGGAAGAAATAAAAATAACATCCCTGGAGAAGTGATTGCAGAAATCATTAATGGTACGGAACAACTCCTTTCTGAAATGCGCGATTATGGTGTGGACATCTATAGTACCGGTGGAGAAACTGCTGATCTTGGAGACTTAGTTCGTACCATCATCGTCGACTCAACCGTTACTTCCCGAATGAAAAGAGCGGATGTAATCGACAATGCTAATATCAAACCAGGTAATGTAATTGTAGCATTGGCATCATTTGGTCAAGCAAAATACGAAACTGAATACAACAGTGGAATGGGTAGCAATGGGTTGACTGCCGCCAGACACGAAATATTCAATAAATCCGTTGCCAACAAATATCCCGAGACCTACGACCCATCTATACCAGAAGATTTGGTATATACAGGTTCTTTTAATCTTACCGACCGAGATGATTCATTACCAATTGATCTTGGAAAAGCTGTATTATCCCCTACTCGTACTTATTTACCTATTGCCAAAGCCATCTTTGACGAATTAAAATCTGAAATCAACGGAATGGTGCATTGTACAGGGGGAGGTCAAACCAAGATTCTTCATTTTATTAATGACGGATTACACATTATCAAAGACGACCTTTTTGAAACACCTCCTTTGTTCAAACTAATTCAAGGTCAAAGCGATATGCTATGGGAAGACATGTATAAAGTGTTTAACATGGGGCACCGTTTAGAGTTGTATGTAGATCAAAGTAGAGCCAATACGATCCTAGACATTGCCAAATCATTTGGAATAGAAGCAAAGATCATTGGACGAGTAGAAGCGATTGACGGAGCTAAAAAACTGACTATAGCACAAGGAAAAACCAATTTTGTTTATTAGATTAGTGCAAACGAATCACATATGATGTCACGTATTAGCTTATATTCTTTAATTGTTCCTGTTTTCCTTCTAATCTTGAGTTCATGCAGTCCATCGTATGACACTTGTGATATTTGTGGTTACAAATCATTAGATGCAGAAAAATGTGTTCTATGCTTAAATCCAAAATGGGATGAAAGTATGTCTGAAAGTAATGAAGACTACATTAAATCAAAACAAATTACCTGGTTCATTCCTGAAGGTGGAAAAGTTGATTTTTATGCACCTAAAGAAGCTGAAGATTTAACAGATGGTTCAATGTATCAAAAAGACATGAATTGGAAACCTTTGGTTACGGAAGAAGAAATTCCGAAACCAGTAGAAATGTCCGTAGAAGATATTTTAGGGGATGATACCAGTACTCCACTGGACTACCTTGAATCTTCAGACTCTACACAATTGGATTCTCTTAATTAAAGTAAGATTCCTACATCTCAACTTCTTTTTTTTTGGGGACATCCAAGTTCCATTTGAATAGATGCGTTTTTTTTCATAGTTTAGTAGAACATCTCGGGTATGTTCAGACTAGTTAGAAATACACCTTTTGGAATTAAAAACGATGTCTTATCCGGCATTGTAGTTTCACTTACCAGCATTGCTCAAATACTGATGCTTTGTGCTATAGCAGGAATTGACTTCCGATACGGAATTTTAGGCTTCTGCTGCGCCAATTTAGTATCTACGATTTTCGGCGCACGTCCTGGAATGATTTCTGGTCCCGTTCAACTATCCATGTTGGCTATATTTCCATTAATCGCTAAATATGGAATCAACTACCTATTTATTACGGTAATGATAAGTGGTGTTTTACAAGCCGCTTTTGCATTTCTTCGATTAGGAAAATACGTTCGAATGATGCCTCGTTCTGTTATTTTAGGGACTATCACAGGTTTAAGTATCATTATATTCCTGCAATTTATTAAAACCGTTATGATTCCAAACGAGCATGGAGTGGATGCCTTTATGCCAATGACTTTGCTCGTTCCCGTTGTAGTTATTTTTATCGTAGCAGCGTTGGGGTTATCTTTTATTCCGAAGATATTTAAATTTCTACCTGCAGGTTTCGTGGTAATCGGTTTGGTTATAGGCTCCTACTTTTTAATTGGATATGAAACCCCTAGTCTTGCTCAATATGCAAAATTTCGATCTGCAGTTCCATTCAAATTTGTCAATTTTACTCAATTTCCGTGGGTTCCAATCAATTTGGAAACCGTACGAATCATCTTTCCTTATATTATTGCACTTACATTTACAGGCATATTACAATCCCTGTTTGTTTTAAGCTTTACAGATGACCTAACTAATACAAGAGGTAAAACGAATCGGGAGACCCTATCACTGGGTATTTCCAATATCTTATCAGGATTGGTCGGTGGCACCCCAAACACAGCTATGCTAACCCAAACTACGGTAAATTTAAACATGGGTGGGAAAGAACGAATAAGTTCAGGTGTAGTAACCTTATTAACGGGGGTTATGGTATTTGTATATCCTATTTCGCTGAATTGGATTCCGATTTATCTGCTTTTCGCAATTAATGCTGTGATTATGGCAGAAACTTTTGTTCGAGCGAGTATTTTTCAGTTTCCACGTACAAAATTTTGGGGTGTATTTGTGCTAATTCTCGTTGCAGCTTCTACCGTACTCATTGGCATGTTCTACGGTATCGTACTGGGGGTAATTTTATCCTCCTCCATCTTTGCCTGGGAAAATGCACGAAGAATTCGAGTCCGAAAACGGATCGACGATACGGGAGTCAAATACTATGAACTGTATGGCCCATTATTCTTCGGATCAGCTCCCATATTCAAGCAAAAGGTAGACGTAGATAGTGATCCCAACGAAGTGGTTTTTGACTTTTTAGAATCAAAAGTGATCGATTACGAAGGGGCTAAAACACTCTTTAATATCATTGAAAAGTACAATGAACTTGACAAAAAGGTCAAAATAAAATATATAAGCTCCGATATGAAACGACTCATTCATAAGGAACAAATCAAGGTGGAGATTATCGACACAGAAAGTGATCCAACCTATACAATACTGATTGATGAGTTATCTTAAAATAAATAAATCTAAAACACATTAAAACGAAACCCCACGTTTTATTATTTATTTATTCATTTCATTGCATTACATTTGCGGCAAGTAACTAGACTTAGTGAGTCGTAGCTGAATTTAGTCTAGTGAAATCAGTTTGTATCAATTTAATAGTAAGTAAGTAATCAATTCAATTGTTATTTGTCCTATGAATATTCTAATACTAGGTTCCGGTGGAAGAGAGCATGCATTCGCATGGAAAATGGCACAAAGTCCGTTATGTTCCCATTTATTTGTTGCTCCTGGAAACGCAGGAACTACCCAAGTTGCGACTAATTTAGATATCAAAGTAACCGATTTCGAAGCTATTGAAACTTGTATTCAAACAAACGATATTGAAATGGTTGTGGTGGGACCAGAAGATCCACTGGTACAAGGAATCCGTGATTTTCTTGTTTCTAAATTTCCAAACTTAATAATTGTTGGGCCCGATGCTAAAGGAGCGCAATTAGAAGGAAGCAAAGATTTTACAAAGGAATTTTTACAGCGTCACAAAGTTCCTACAGCTACTTCGAAGACATTTACCGATGAAAACTTTGACGAAGGTATCTCCTATATCAGAAGTCACCCATTACCGATCGTATTAAAAGCGGATGGATTGGCAGCTGGAAAAGGGGTTATTATTGCTGAGACACAAGAAGATGCGCTGATCGAATACACCAAAATGATCAAGGAAAACAAATTTGGAGCTGCTAGTTCCAAAGTGGTGATTGAACAATTCTTGAAAGGCATCGAATTATCTGTTTTCATATTATGCGATGGTGAAAATTATGTGATCCTACCAGAAGCAAAAGATTATAAACGAATCGGAGAAGGAGACACTGGATTAAATACCGGAGGTATGGGTGCTATTTCGCCCGTTCCTTTTGCCAAAGGTTCGTTTTTAGAGAAAGTAGAAGAAAAAGTGATCAAACCTACCGTTGCAGGTTTGAAGAAAGACGATATTGACTACCATGGTTTTCTTTTCATTGGATTAATGAATGTAAATGGAGAACCATTTGTGATTGAATTCAATGTACGAATGGGCGATCCGGAGACCGAAGCTGTCCTAACTCGAATTGATTCAGATTTAGTAGAATTATTTAAGGCAATGGGCGAACAGAAATTAGATTCGTTTGACATCAAAATTGACGAAAATTACGCTACTACTGTCGTTCTTGTTTCAGAAGGATATCCTGAAGCATATCAAAAAGGAAAAGCAATTACAGGTATTGAAGCTTTTGATGATGTAGTGGTTTTTCATTCTGGAACAAAAGAAGAGAACGGTCAAATACTAAGTAATGGTGGTCGGGTCATGGCTTTAACCGGTCGCGGTGTAGATATGAAATCTTCGTTGGCTAATGCAAATAAAGCTGCTGAAACCATTCAGTGGGATGGAAAAAACTATCGCCAAGACATTGGGTTTGATTTAAAATAAGAAATCAATATTACATTACCTAAGAAGGGACAAAATTAAGGTCGTGAATGGACTACTAACGATATTGATCATTCAGTCCCTTCCCCGCCATAATCATTGAACGCACTTTCTCTAATCGAGACAGACGTGTCGCCTCTCGTTTGGCATCAGAGATGTATTCCGCAAATTCTCGTTTACAGGAATGAGAAAACGTTTCATATTGATCCTTCAGCACATAGTCTTCATCAAAAGCGGCTTGTAATTCATCCGGAATAATTAATGGCTTCTTCTCGGGCTTCATCATCTTACCCTCTTTTTGATTCTGAATAGCTTCTTGCACGTATTCTAGAATCAATGGATCATCAATCTCTTTATTTTCTACAAAACGCCATTGACGAAGGGCTTTGGTTACTCCTTCTTGCGCATTAATCAGTTTTTTTGATTTATCTTGTAAAAACACTCCTTGATGAAACCATAAACCCACGTAACTTTTAAACGCCGTAAGCCCAATTACATTCTTTCCTTTGATCGTATAACAAGGTGCTCCCCATTTTACGGTCTCCTCCAGTTCTGTAGAATTCAGAAGAACACGTAAATGAGTTAACTCCTCACTGTACTCAGGATGCCCTGCTATATAGTCGTCTACTGACTTATATGATTTCATAACCGTTTGATTAGGTTTATCTGAATCAATTTACAAATTCAAGATAGTAAAAAGTGATGAATTTCATCAACCTCTTTTTTACAGATGTTATTTTCTAATTCAATGCTTCTATCACACTTTGAGCCATTAATTTTGCTGCATTCGGGGAATTTCTAAACCATAACTCAGGTTCAATCAATTCCAATTCGGATACCGCTAATTTATTGTCATTGTCCCAAATCACATCTACGCGAGCATACACAGGTAGCTCAGCACATTTGGAAGCAACATATTCGGCAAATTCAATTTCATCCTCCGTTGGAGTATAGTCATGTACAGTACCTCCAAAATCATCTTGTACTCTAAAGTCACCTGATTTTGCCTTTTTTAAGATTGCATGACTATATTTCCCTCCAAATACCATAAACGAAATTTCTCCTTTTGTCAGAATATTACGCTGAAATGGTTGAAGTAACATCGATTCTTTTTTTATTAATTCCGTGAACGTATCTTCCAATTCATGCACGTTTTCTTTATTCAACCGATAGGTATGATGTGCTCCTGCTGCAATGGCTGGCTTCAATATTACCTCTTGATTATCCCATTGCGCTTCTTGAATCAACTGCATTAACGAGCGCGTTTCTCCAGGCTCTATAAAACGGGTTGGAATCGTTCTTATCCTTGCTTTTTCCAGATCCTGCAAGTAATGCTTATCTGAGTTCCATTTTAATATATCGTAAGAATTGATCAATTGCGTTTTTCCTTCAATCGACTCTATCCATTCCCAAAACTCCTCAAATCGTTCAAAATAATCCCAGGTCGTGCGGAATAACACCGCCCTTGTGGTACTCCAATCAAATTCAGGATTATCCCAATTCGTTCGATGCACTTGATAACCTCGATTTTGTAAGGCTTCTCCTACCAATCCATCTTCCAACAGTACATTATTTACATAAGTATTCGTTTCTTCTGGATCTACATATCGTTCATCCGTCAAAATAACTACATCATATATAATCTCACTTGCTTTTTTCATGGCTAATAAATATCGCTTTCTTCTATTAATAAGGTGACTTTAAAACAACACTTTTTCTCCTTGCTTATTTAGTTACTTATTGAAGGGAATCAAAGTGAACATAATTTACATTTTGATCCAACAAATATCTCGGATGATCAACACATTCGTCTTTTCCAATGCTAAGCGTCGGGTCTGCATTTCTCCAGCCAATATTAGATAAGTCTAATATGGAATGAATAAGATGTCCGGAATTTAATTTCTTGGTTCTATTTTGCTCCACAAATTTACACTTTTCCTGATTTTTCAATTTATATTCAGACGAAATCCATAAAAAGGATGGGATTGCTATGTTCTTTTTATGTGCTTCCAAATGGTTAAAGTAACCACTCATTTTATCCTCTGGCATCGTTTCTCCATGATCTGAAATATACCAAACCCAACTTGAAACATCCTTTTCATCAATGATATTAATGATTTCTGCAAGGATGGAATCTGTATAATATATTGAATTTTGATAACAAGCTTTTTTCCATTGAGGATCATGAGAGACCGAATCTTTTACTAATACTCGATTTCGTGGGTATCTGGAAAAATATTCAAAATGACTTCCCATTGTATGAATAACCACAAAAAGATCATTCTGATTTTCAAGACTTACTATCTTCTTCAATGGATCAAGAAGCGCTTCATCGTATACATTCGTTAGTGAATGTGATCGAGTATTGATAATCGTATCAAACTCATTAAGATGATAGGCCATATTGCCTTCATGCACGAACTGATCTGCCTGATTTGTCAAAAAAAACGTGTTGAAGTTACATTCAGAATATGCTTTCGCAATACTATACGTTGTACTGTGCTTCGTAAAGTTCTCAGGCGATGCCGGTGTTAACAACATGGTTACCGCCATGTCAGTAAAATTAATCGACGCCATCACATCCTCAAACCAAATCAGACTAGTGTCTTGGGCCAATCGTGGCGTGAGGTTCAACTTATTCTCCGAATTTTCAGGCTTATAATGGCTCCAATAATCTTTCCTGGAAGATTCTCCAATCACCAACACATGAATTTTTCTCTTAGACGATTGAGATGTAGAATTCAATTTCGCGTTGTAAGTATCCGAGTTTTTCTTTGAATTGTTCGGTTGATATTTGATCCATTGTTGAGCGGTCCATCCAAACTGATAAAAAATACTTTTCTCTTTTAATCGGGTAAGGGAATCTCCAATTGAGAGGCCTCGATAAAGGATTGCTGAGGACAATAAAATCAACAATGCACCAATCACTATGAAATATTCTTTCCGGGTAATAAATGCATCTTTCGGAGTCCATTTCAATGATATAACATAAATTCCCAACATCAGGAAATTTACGATATAAATCCATGCAGGAATCCCAGTTAAGAATTCTCCTAATTCAGCCGAATTCGTGGTTAATGCAGCATTGATTATGAAATAGTTTAAATCTGCACCATGAAATGATTTTACGATTCCATTGATAAAAAAAAGTATGGAGAGCGCGGTCAAAAACCAATAGTACCTTTTTACTTTCTTATAAAAAAGAATCAATGGTAGACATAGCAATAATACATCTATTCCAGCCGTAGCTATGAAGTATGGAAGGTGACGCCCAATTTCCATTCCATAATTTAGACTCCAGTAAATCTTGGCACTGGTATATTGAAGTGCTATGGCAAAAATGGGCAAAAGATGTCTCAATCTTTCCCAGACTATTTTAAGCGTTATTTTTTTCACCAAAGGCATCTAGTCTGGAAACTTACAACCTTATTGCACTTGTATAGATAGATAGATAGATAAATAGATATATACACAATACGTGAATGGTTAAATTCCGCAACCTTTAATCAGTAATTCCGCACTTGCTACATTAGTCGCCAGCGCTACATTGTGAACGTCGCACACCCGCATTAGCATTTGAATATCTGGTTCATGAGGGTGTTTTCCCAAGGGATCCCTAAAGAAGATCACCATATCGATTTCCTGATTAGAAACCAGCGCGGCGATCTCTGCGTCTCCGCCTAATGGACCTGAATTAACTTTATTTACAATTAATCCCGCTTTTTCCACGTGTCCACCCGTCGTCCCTGTACAAAACAACATGGCTTCTGAACGTTTGAAAAAATCAAGATGCTGTAAAACAAAAGCTACTATTTCTGCCTTTTTCCCATCGTGCGCAATAAGTGCTATATTCATGTAATTATTTTTCTTCTTTGAATTAAATTATCTGCATAATGAAGAGCTACTGTATTGCCCTTCAATAAATTAAGACATTTCATACTCTCGCTCTATCTTAGCAATTCGAACTTTATACGATTGATACCAAGTAGATTTACCCTTCTCTTGGGCTTGCAAATGGACAAGTAAATTTTTCCATTTGCTAATGGATTCCAGATCCCTCCAATACGAAATAGAGATGCCTATATTTTCTCTAGCAGATTCAAAACCAATGTATCCCTCTTGTCTTGCCGCCAATGATTCCAATTCCTTGGCCATTTGCCCATAGCCATCCACGTCTTCTCCAGTAAGATAAGAAGTGAAAATAACAGCATAATAAGGCTCAAAAAAATCTGTATTCATAAGAGGAAATGCCTTTCTTATTGTAAAAGTAGGGATTAATCCATGGATATTAATAGGTATAAGATCAGAAGATTATTTTTTTCAATAGGTTATCCAAAACGCTCCAAAAATCGAATTCTATTTCAAAAATTACGCGCTCAAATCCGATAAGCACTCCTTTTTAAATCCATAAACAATAAACACAACTAACGCTCCCCAACCTGTTCGGGGACCCGCCAAATCAATCCTCCATTTCAAAAACCACCAACAACTCAATCAAATAGCCCTTTCTCAAATACATAAACACCAAACCTAACCAACGCTCCCCGACCTGTTCGGGGACCCGCCAAATCAATCCTCCATTTCAAAAATGACAAAACAATTCAATCAAATAGCCTATTTTAAATACATAAACACAAAACACAACCACTGCTCCCCGACTTGTTCGGGGACCTGCCAAATCAATCCTCCATTTCAAAAGTGACAAAACAACTCAATCAAATAGCCCTTTTTTAAATACATAAACACCAAACCTAACCACCGCTCCCCGACCTGTTCGGGGACCTGCTAAATCAATCCTCCATTTCAAAAATGACCAACAACTCAATCAAATAGCCCTTTCACTCCTTCAACTCAATTTAATTAATACCAATCACTAGACAAATCCTTCCACTCAGGATTAAAAGCATTGATCAAGTTCTCTTTATATGATCTTAAATAACGTTTTACTTGATTTTCTCTGTGTAACGCATCCTCCTTATCTTCAAACTCCTCAAAATAAACTAATCGATCGCAATTATATTTGGCAGTAAAACTATCCTTATAAAATTTAGTTTTATGTTGATATACTCTTCTCTCCAAATTATCTGTAAACCCTGTATACAACACAGTTTTGTTCTTGTTGGTTAATATGTAAACATAAAAGTTTACCATCTCATAATTTCATAAACAAAACTCAATTTCAACAGTTACCGGGACAAGCCCGGTAAGTATACCTATTTTAAATACATAAACACAAAACACAAACACCGCTCCACGACCTGTTCGGGGACCCGCCAAATCAATCCTCCATTTCAAAAATCACTCGAATAACCCCTTCAATTATTCTCTCTTATTTTCTTCTACCCTCCAATATTTTCAAGAAAGATCTAGTTCTGAACTCCTCAATACTTAGTCCAGTTGCCATTGCATCCTCTTCTGACAACGCACCGCAATTCAGTCCTCGTAAGAAATAATTAAGTAAACCTTGCCCCGTTGCAGCATCGTCAAATACATCACTTGTCAATGTGGCTCTAGCCGCTCGTTCTACAAACGCTTTTAATCGCTCAGCTGCATCATCGTAACTTTCCAAAAAGAACGAATAAACCGCCGCGTAGCGCATTGGAAATTGAGCCGGATTTAAGTCCCAACCTTGATACATTCCTTTCCAAAGAGAATATCTTGTGTGATCAAATGCTTTCTTCCAATTTCGATGAATGATCTCCTTATTTTCAGCTAATTGTGCTTCTGATAAATTATCTCCTCTGTGAGGTCCAATCGGCATTACATTTGTCGCTCCATCCGAAATCCAAAGCCCAGTATGACCAAGTGCTACCTTCATAAAATGATGAGCAAAATCACATACAGCGTGACCCATATCTTGGTACTTAGCTGTTATATTACACGACGCTGTATAATCATACGTACCAAAAGCCGTAGCAATCATTCTTCCTTTACTTGCTTCATACAATGAACGCAATGGATTTTTTCCGTCCTTATCGATCACAGATTGAGTGGTTTCCACCATCATTTCCATCTTCAATGATCCAGCTGGAATTTCCGTATTCGATTCAATTACTTCGAACATTTTAATCAATGCAGAAATTTGCTGAGGAATCGAAACTTTCGGCAACATCACCACAAAATTATTGGGTAATTTTCCACCGGTAAGTTCAGACAAGGTCGATAAATAAATATCCATCGTACGTGCACCACGTTCTTTTAAATCTTCAGTAAAAGGCTTAATTCTAATCCCAATAAAAGGAGGTAAACTATTTTCAGCCATCCCTTTAGCGGTCTCTTGTGCTGCTTTTACAGCAGTGGCATCTTCTTCTTCCCAACTTCGATTTCCAAATCCATCCTCAAAATCGATTCGAAAGTCTTCCATCGCTTCCGTTTTCAACTTTTCCTCTACCTTATTGTAAACCGTATAAGCCAACCATCCTTTTTCTTTCTTCCGATCTGTTTTCGATAAACCATCCATTTTCTTTACCAATTCCGATATTGCCGCAGCACCATCTGGTAAATCAGCATGCCCTTCTAGTTCCAATGCTTTAGCCAATGTCACAAACTCAGGTGCTTGAAACGAAAATGTCCGTAATGCAATTTCTCCCATTTTTTTTGCAGAGCCGGCGCTAAACAAATCAGCTCCTCCATACACTGTATGCACTGGTTGACGATCTGGTAAATCACCTGGGTAAATGGTTTGAAAGGCTTTATTATGCAGCCCTAACTCTCCTAAAATTTCATTTTTATCCTCGTTGCTAATACTTAGTTTCATTTTATTCTCTCAATTTTGTGTTAACAATTCCTGTTCTATTTACCCGCTTGTTGTATCGGTTCTTAGCCAGGACATTCATGTTTTATGTTCGCAGATCGTTCGTCTCACTTTATATATCAACTCCCTCGATAAGTGGAATATCCAAATGGATTCAACAACAATGGAATATGATAATGTTCCATATCTCGAATTTCAAAAATTACCGGAACATAAGGATAAAAGCCTTCTACTCCTTCCTTTTCAAAATACGCCTCTGTATTAAATACCATCCGATATTGGCCTGGCTCTATGCTCAAATCCTGCATGAAATCAGGCACTCTCCCATCTTCGTTGGTTACACCCGAACAGATGTCCTCCCAAGAATGACTCAACGGACGTTGAAGAGTGATTTTAATCCCATTTGCTGGTTTTCCTTGTGCTGTATCCAGTACGTGTGTAGTAATTTGATTCATATCAATTTATTAAAGTTGGCTGCCTATAAGCGAACTGAACTGTGTTTCTTTTCTAATTAATTATTTAATATACATCAATAAATATGCATTCATTTCCTGCTAATCCAAAGGCAATGCTAGCATTTTTTTTAGCCTAAGTGTTGTGATCTTATGTTGTTCTGCACGGGCGATTATTTCCTCTTTCTCAGGTGGGTTCGGAAGGCGAGCCTCCAATAATTCACACATTTCTCTTGCAGATTTTCCCGTGGCAAAAACGATAAAAATGTATCCAAACTTGTTTTCATACAACTGATTCCCTTCTGCCAATCGCTCTATGACGTCCTGATTTGCATGATCCATTCCACTTTGCTCATTTCCAGCCATTTCCAATGTCCCCTGAAATTTTTTAGCCAAACTTTGCACATCACCAATTTTTGGGTGCCCTTCACATGCTTCAATCCAACCAGAATAATCGACTTGACTCCATAATTTATCTGAAACTTCAAATAGTTGATTAATCGTGTTATATGGTCGACTGTCAGCCATACCAAATAACCAAGATTGCGCTGTACAACATGTTTCAAATTGCCGTGCACAATCTTCTATCGACAAAAGATTTATTTTATCTAAATTCATCCTAAATGATCAACAAGTAATGTATAAAGCAACCCTAGTGCTTATTTCCAAACAATCTTAACCTGCTCACTCCTCCGTCAGGATAAATGCATAGCCGCACATGCGTAAATGCCTCATTAGACTCCGAATCAAATGTATGTTCTGCATGAGCGGAAAGTTTTGATTGTGGTATAATTGGTTGCCAATCCACGGAATTTGAATCCGCCGCTATATCTGCATCCGATGCAATACATCCTTCTATTAAAAATGAATCTGGATAATTTCCTTTGAAATGGTGTGTATCCACCATCGCTTGTTTAATCATTCCTTTGTGCGCTAAACGTACAATCACCCAATCTCTATTATTTGGAATTCGATTTCGCTTCGTTTCCCAACCATCTCCCATATTTACTCCTTTTCCAGGCATCAACAGGTTATCCATGTGTGAAAAGAACATATCATTGCACAGAATCGACTTGGCTCCATTAGTGGCAGAAGCTAAATCAATCAATTCACTCGTATCAACTGCATTCCAATCCTTTTGCACTTCTCCATACACTTTAAGCCTTGCCACTCCTCCGTCAGGATAAATATGCAACTTAACATGGGTATAGGTCTCTGAATTACTAATTTCAAAATAGTGTTGACTTCCTGGATCAAGTGGCGATCTAGACAAAATTTCTGTCCAATCTGCATTTTCAGGATTCTCCTCAAGGGAATTACATGCTTCAATTGAACAATGTGGAGGATGATTTCCTAAAAAATGATTCGTATCTACATCAAAACCTTTAATTACTCCAGCAGCCCCTAATTTCAAGACACACCAATCATGACCTTCAGTTCGTTTCCTTCTACTCTCCCATCCATCCATCCACTTCCCATTTTCCGTGTACTTATCAGCAATAAAGATTCCTCTTCCAGGCTTCACCAAATTTTCCATTTCGGCAAAGAAGTCATCCGTACATTCGATCGCTTTTCCTCCCAATTTCTCAGAGGCTAGGTCAATTAAATGAGTGAATTCGGGTGCTGTGTTATCGGTATTTTGATCCATGAATTGATTCGTTTTAAATAAATGTGATGTTTGTTTCTGCGTTCAGAAAGTTAATTTCTTCCAATGAAGGCCACTTCAACTGCCAACTTACGAAGTAACAATGAAATTGTTGGATCCGAACGGATTTACGTGAATTAGTAGGGCTAATTTATATTTTTGTGGCAATCGAAGGCTAATTTACTAATTTACTCAATTTGGAATCCAAGCACGCACACATCATCCAATTGATTAAAATCTCCTTTCCATTCCTGTAAATACTTCTCAACCTCTTGATATTGTATTTCCATTGGTTCCCCAGCGATTCGAATCAATAGATCACAGTATGCGACGGTTGATAATTTTTTTCCTCCTGCGCCCCCGAACTGATCTACATAACCATCACTAGTCATGTAAATACTATCTCCCTCTTCACAATCAAAGGTTTTGGTTGTGAAATTGGGGAAAAAATTAGGCTTAGCTAAATAACCAATTGGTCGGACATCTGCCTTTAAGGTAATCAATTCTTTATTTCGAACGATTAGCAATTCATTGTGCGCACCGGCATATTTCAACTTTCGCTTACTTTGATCAAAAATACAAAGAGCTAAATCCATTCCATCTACGGTTTTATCCGCTCGCTGCAAACGATTAACTACTTCTTCATGCACATAATCCAATAGTTTTGCTGGATCCGTAAGTTTTTCTAAGTAAATCGCTTGATCCAAAATTTTATTACAAACAATCGTCAACATAGCTCCGGCAATTCCATGTCCAGTACAATCCGCAACAACCAAATAGATTAAATCGTTTTGCTCTCGAATCCAATAGAAATCACCCGTTAGAATGTCTTTTGGCATGTTTAGTACAAAAGATTTTGGAAAATGCTGCTGAACCTCTTCAATGGTACTCAATACATTTTCTTGAACACTCCGAGCATAATTAATACTGTGGTTTATTTGCTTGTTTGTTTTGTTTAACTGATCATTACTTGCCTCTAAAATTCCTTTTTGAGTTTCAATCTGATCCCGTTGTTGTATAATCTCTTCATTGAATTGATTCAACTCCTTAATTGCTTCATCCACCTGAGATTTTTGATCTGTTATTATCCGTTTTTGCTTATTGGTAACTTTTAGTCGATTAAATATAACAATCATAAATATCGTTACCAAAAGCAATGCTGCTACTACAAAATAGATGATTAATTCCCTTTTCTTTTCTGCTTCTTTATTTATTGCAGCTGTCTTTTCTATCTCCATCCGATCGTTTGCTTTCTTTTTTGCATACTCATATTCCAAACTTTGCCGGATGGCTTCTCTTCGATGTTCGCTTTTAGAAATACTGTCGTGCATCAACAAATAAAGTCGGTACATCTCCAATGCAACCATTCCATTATCTTCTTGCTCATATATTAATGACAACATTTCTGCTGCATCTGCGATTCGATCGGGACTCCCTATCTTCCTGGCTATATCCAAACTTCGCTCAGCGAAGTCCTTGGCGTCCCCTATCTTACCATTTTCTAAATCCAAATGAGCTAATCTACTTAAGCAAGCAGCAATACTTCGTTGGTACGCTTCTTCCTCACTTATCTTTAAGGCTCTCGTATAAAGTGCTAGAGCAGAATCAAAATTTTGTTGGTCTCTGAAGGCATCTCCAATGTTTAAATAAAGAGTCACAACGCCAATTCGATCTCCCAGTTTGTCTTTAAGTGCTAGCGAACGGTCCCAAATTAGAAAAGCTGAATCCAACTTTCCCAAATCTTGATATTCTACCCCGAGATTCGAAAGCGTTCTTGCAATATGCAAGTCAAGACCTAAACGTTCCCGAATTTCAAGTGCCTTCAAATAATACGTTCTCGCCTTTTTATGCTCTTTATGGTGTCCATAAATCGCTCCAATATTATG
This sequence comes from Cytophagales bacterium, assembly GCA_965277185.1. GTDB lineage: Bacteria > Bacteroidota > Bacteroidia > Cytophagales > JAHDFW01 > JAHDFW01. Next base: position 213,240 of record CBDICC010000034.1, read on the forward strand.
ATAGCAAGTCGCGATACCAGCTTCGTTTTTCAGTTCCTCTTGAATCTTCAACGCTTCATTAAAGTTTTCAAGGGCCAAATCCACCTTCCCTTGTTTATAATATACCGCTCCAATATTACCAAGCGCCGTAGCCACTCCTTCCTTGTCATTTATTGAAACATAAATAGCTTGGGCTGCTTCATAATTACTAATTGACTCCAAAACCTCTCCCCGAATATCATTAATATATCCTAAATTATTTATAGCATCTGCTTCCGCCAATCGATAGAAAAAAAATCTCTTCCGGATTCAACTCCTCTTTTAATTTAAGTACTACCCGCTCCCTGCACAGATTATTATATTCCACCCAAATCTGATGTCGAATATTTTCTCCTAGGAACTGTAACGCTCGGATTCTAGAGGTGTCATCTTTCAATGTTGGATATACAGCTACGATCGAATCAAGCATATAACGATCCATTTTCCCTAATTGATGAAGTGGAACGGAATCAATTAGATAAACATCCTTATCTCCATATTTGGGAGTAGTTTCCTGAGCATAAACTAGAGATAACACCAGCATACAGCTAAGCCAAAGCAATCCTTTAATAGGACTGGAAGAACGAACGTAATGCTTTATTTTTTCGAGGTTATTCAAATCAAAAATTCAATGCAAATGACATAATTATAAATCCGAAGGATTAAAGTAACGAAAGAAGTCGAAATATTGAAATAATCCGAAGTTTTTTCCGTTTGGCACGGAAACAATCTCAACTATTGAAGTTTTAAATTATTGATACAATTCATTTTTATTTGTATCATGTAGCATATTATAAATCTTCAAAAGATACCCATGCATGAATAAGCAATCCTTCTCATTCAATAAAATGTCCCGGTGGTATCTCATAATTTGCGTCACGTTATTTTTGACGTCTTGCAGTAAAGATCAAATTAGCGCAAACAAACTGGAGGGGAAATGGACCATTACAGACAAATACGTTAATGGTTCTGCAATTAACTTCACGGACAGTACTATTTTTCAATCAGACCTTTCCATAACCTTTGATGCTTGCAAATTAAACAAAGACGACTCTTGTGTCGGTCATATGGAAAAACTAGACTTCTTCAATCCGAACGGTGGAGATCGTACGAATACCACTACTCCGTTTTCATACATCGTCTCCGACAATGGCGAGACCGTACAAATCACTATTTCAAGTATTATTTTTTTATACACTGCAAACAGTATTGATGGAGATCCGGTGATAAATCCATGTAGTGCAAACTGCGTAGTCGATTATAAAATAGTAGAATTAACGGATACGACGCTTATTTTGGAAGGAACTGATTCTCTCGGTGATTTTATCCGATTTGAAACAGAACGATAAATCCATACCCGATTTTAGGCCTATTTTGTTCTTAGTGCCATCGTGATCAATATAAGCGGGAGCATCAACGTAGTAAGTGAAAAAGGGAAGCTTGCATATTCATTAAAATAAGTGAAATAAACTGCTTCTTCTGGAATATTCGTATACCAACCCAATGCAAAATCAAAATATACTACAACAGGTTGTAACACAATCAAGAGCGCACTAGCAAGTAAAACATTATATGTTTCCTTTCTCTTAGAAAAGAGCGTTAAATAGATTATCAAAACTGTTGGAAGTATTTTTAGATAAGGAATTAAAACGGATACACCTATTTCTAAATTAAGCCTATTTATCCAGTCGATCGCAACAAATATACTTTGGGTTATTGCAATTGCCAGAGCGACTTTTGGCAGATAAGTTGCTAAAGTATTTGTAGCCTCTGGTTCTCCCGACAAACGCTTTCTCCAGAAAGCATAAATGATTACTGAAAAAACGTATACCAAACAAACACCATCAAGCCATTGGCATAAATAATATGGAAATACAAGATTATAATATGGCATTATCTTCAGTAATTTATTAAATCTGAACGCCTACAATGCAAACGTCATCAATCTGTGCAGTGTTACCTGCCTTCATCCACAATTTAAATTCCTCATCAAGTTTCTGTTCCTGCCCTATCATTCCCAGATTCGACTCATTCATAGACAATAAATGCTTTTTCATTTGCTTGATCATGAATTTCTTACCCTTCTCTCCACCAAATTGATCCTGATATCCATCCGAAAAGCAATACAAGGCATCTCCTTTTACCAATTTTATTTGCTGGGTACTAAATGGTTCATTCTCCAATTGAAATTTACCTATCGGCATTCGATCTGCTTTGAACTCATAAAGATTATGTGTTCCCTGCTCTCCTTCCAGTTTTTTCTCAAATCCTTCTAGGTTTTTCCCATCTGATGATCGGACCAAGATTAATGAACTATACGCCCCTGAAAACTGGAGCTCATTTGTTTTCTTGTTTAACACACACAACGCAATGTCCATTCCATCCTTTCGTTGTTCATCGCCTTTTTGCTCCAGTGAACGAATGATTTTCGTACGCAGTTTATCTAATATTTTTCCCGGATCTGTTTCTCCTCCCTCTGCTACAATCTCATTCAAAAAACCAATTCCGAGCATTGACATAAATGCACCTGGAACGCCATGTCCAGTACAATCTGCTGCAGCCCAAAAGACGTGATCATGGTTCGAATATGCCCAATAAAAGTCTCCACTTACCACATCCCTCGGTCTGAATAAAATGAAGTGTTCCGGAGATATATTTTGCCAATGTTCTTCTGTAGACAACAGCGCTGTTTGAATGCGCTCTGCATAATTAATGGAGGCTTTTACTTCTTCATGCGCATGTTCAATTTTCGCTTTTTGCGACTCAATCTGATCCCGTTGCGCCATGATTTCTTCATTGGATTGATGCAATTCCTCATTCATTGTATCAACCACATCCTTTTGCTCCTCAATGATTTTCTTCTGCTTACGGGTTACTTGAAGTCTTCTGAAAAGGAAAATGGAAAACAATATAATAATACAAAGACCTCCTACGACTGAATATATGATGATTTTTTGACGAGCCTGCTGCTCTTTTTCCAAAGCCAATGCGTTTTCATGATCGCGCGCTTCTCGTAATTGCTTTTGCTCAAATTCAAAATTGACCAATTTACTAAATACCTTTTGTTCCTGTTCGTTTTCAGCTATTTCCTTTGAAAGACGCACCACTTCATTTTGCCAAGTAATAGCATCTTCATACCTATTGAACTTATAATAAGCCTGAAACATATCCTCCGCTATTTGCAACCTCAACCCCACATTTCGTTCTTCACAATTAAAATAAGCAACTTCATAATTGCGAAGCGCCTTCAAAAATTCGTTGTTCGCAAAATAGATAAACCCTTGCAAATGCGCCATCTTAACTTTTGGCACATCATAATGATCTGATATCGGGTTTTTAGGGTTAAAACCATATAATTCTCCGTACAAATATAGCTGGCCATTCAGTGAATCGAGTAGGCCATTCTTATCCAATCCGGTTGTATCCGTTTTGATTAATTCATACGAGCGTTCTAGATATTTAGGGAAGTTTTCAATGAAAATTCCTTTCAATAATGTGATGTTTAGATTTTTCTTATGAAAACGCAGTTCTTCCAAATGATCTCCTTTTCGGCTTGCATATTCTGCCAATACGGTGCTACTTAATTCTTGGGTTGAAGTATCTTGAATCAACTCAAATTCCTTTATCTGATCCAATTTCAGCATACAAAGCAATATATTATCCCATGTTTGGGTGGTCATATATTTCTCCTGCCCTTTATAATTCAAACTTTTTGATAAAAACTTAAGTGCCGCTTCATATTCACCCATTTCCTTATACGTAATTCCGATGGCTTGATAAGCCTCCGCAATTTGCAATTCGTTTCTTTGTGCTTGCGCAAATTCCAATGCCGTAAATAGCGTATCCCAAGATTCCAAATAGCGCTGTTCCCAGTTTAAATCCATTTGCATTTCCAACATTGAGTTGAAATAGTCGTCGTTTTGATTGTAGGCTCTTGTAAGCAACAGTCGATCTCGGTGAAAGGTAAAAAGTTCTTCACTATTACTTGTCGTATAACAATGATTCAGTGCTTCCCGATAAATATCAAACATCCCTTGATAATCTTTGATTTGCTCATACGAAGCAATACTCTGTCGATAATACTTAAAAACAATCGAATCACTTGCGTTCTTAGGTTGACAATATCCTTGAAGAAAAATAGCGTATGCCATTTGTTTAGACAAATTCTTTTGACTGGAAAACATAACTGCATCATTAGCTAGTTGCAATGCTTTGCCAGATCGGATTTCATCCTGATCAAAGCAAATTTCGAAGGCTGCGTTTAATCGGGTAGTATCTGACAAGGATTCATTGTTCCATACGAACCATAAAGAATCGTTTTGAGCAAGTAAATCGCTATTAACAAAACATGCTAATATTAACGCAATAACAAATATGGGATATTTGATTCTCATTCTGATTTCCATCCGGTTAATCTAATTACGCTGAAATTTATTAAAAATGTGGTACATTAGGAGTTAAAATAGGTTTTATTCCAAATTAAAATAATCAATAAAAATGAAAAACGATTTACAAGAGTAAAACTTATCTTGCCTTTTACAGTCTTAAGTATAACACCATGAAGTTCAACAGCTCATCTAAAAGATCACTAATACATCTGTATATTGTCCCCTTTATTTTCGCGCTGCTTCTCTTTTCTTGCTCCAAAGATCAGCGTATTGTAAACAAATTGAAAGGTACATGGACCGTTACCAATTTTACTCCACATGATTTTTATACAGAAGGCACTAAATCGATCCGATTTGACGCTTGTGATTTGGACGAAACGGAGGATAACTATTGCACAGGAGAAATAAATGAAACGCTTGTTTTCACTCAATTCGGAGGAGGTAAGACCTACACTAGAGAGACAATAACTTACCTCGTTCGTGATAAAGGCCGCGAATTGGAATTAACACATGTTAACCAGATTAGCAATACCGAAGGGAACGGATTCGTCGGTGATGGTCCTTTAGTGTCTTGTGAATCTAACTGCACCATGAATTATGAAATTGTGGAATTAACGGACAGCATACTTATTTTTGAAGGAATAGATGTGGATGGCAATTTAATCCGATTTGAAGCGGAAAAATAGATTGTTGACATCCCTGTTATGCCAAGTAGATACTCAAAATACGAAAGTCTAAATTATTGATTTTAAGTATATAATAAGCGAATTCATTACCGTCGAAGGAAACCAATTCGTTCTTACCAGAAAGCCTATACAACACTCCTATCACATCAATTTCTAAAGCTTTTGATTGACTAGAATCCCCCCTTCATTTTCTACATATAGTCATTATTGATTCTCAGAGCACTTATTTAAGTCTATATCACTTCTTAACCATAAATATCCATTTCCTACATTCAAAGATAAAAAGACCCATTTGGCAGAGAATTAACTCCAATAGACATATCCTTTTTTTACAGCTACTGAATTCATCCCAATTTTGAGCATCAATAAAATAAATTAATTCAGTAATTTTAAAATTAACAAACAATATGAAAAAATCAATCATCACTCTTTTGCATGTGGGATTCTGGGCATGCTTCGTTTTTCTAATCTTTCTATTTGTTGGTGCTATTGCAGCTTCAGAGCGAGATTCAAGTAATAACGACTATGTCATGGTAATAGGACTATTTACCGGTATGGCTATCATTCCGGCTTTCATTTCCTTCTATGGAAACTATAGTATTCTCTTTACACGATACCTGAAAACCCGCAAATTCAAGCAATTTATCATTGGGAATGTCATCGCAATCGCTTGCTCGGCAATTTTGGGTACGTTAACGATCATTGTAGTCATTGGACTCAAAATGACATTTGCTGCTGGATTGCGCGGGGCGATCTTTTTACCAGCCATTACATCCATAGTGGCTGTACTTTCTGGAACAGTCGGATTAGTCATCAAAGGATTTGTCACTTGGTATAGTGAAATGAAAATGCGCGAGGAACTCCAACAAAAAAATCACGAAACAGAAATGGCCCTTGTAAAGGCTCAAATGAATCCACACTTTTTGTTTAACACACTCAACAATATCGACGTTTTAATACTCAAGGACACCGAAAAGGCTTCGAATTATCTTAATAAATTATCAGATATCCTTCGGTTTTCCTTATATGAAACCAAGTCAGATAGCATCCCTTTGAAGCAAGAATTGGAATATGTAGAAAAGTACATTGAATTACAACGCATTCGAAGTGCAAACCCAGATTACATTCAAATGAATGTCAATGGAAGTAGTGATTACATCAACATTGCCCCTATGCTTTTCATTCCATTTTTAGAAAATGCATTCAAGCATGTATCAGCGAAGACAAAGGAAGGGTCCGTTCAGATTAACCTTGATTTGAAACCATCTAAACTAAAATTCGAAGTGAAAAATCGCTACGATGAAAAAACAATGGAAATTGACCATTCCTATAAAGGGTTGGGCAATGAACTTATTGCGAAACGCATAGAATTACTTTACGGAAATCGTCAGAAATTAAAAACTTCTAAATCCAATGGTGTTTATTCCGTTGAGTTAAGCGTTGAATTGTCTTAATTAAAGAAATCTCAAAAATGAACCGATTTGCGAGGAAAACGCGATAATCTGTATAATATAACATCCACTGTTTACATTATACAGATCGCTTCTTACCTCGCGAATTCGTTCAATTATTATTTTTTAAGGTTTCTTAGTGATATTTCTAGTTTCTTTAACGAAGTACACCTACGTCAACCGTCATCAATACAAGTGCTAAACAAAAATTTTAATAACGCAACCCCATGAAATTGAATTGTGTAATCATCGAAGACGAGCCGCTGGCTATGGAACGGACTTGCTCATTTGTCCAAAAACTACCCGCATTAAACTTAATCGGATCTTTTCATGATTCCCTGGAGGGCATGGAATTCCTTTCCAGTCATTCGGTTGACCTTATTTTTCTGGACATTAATATGGATCAATTGAATGGAATTCAACTATTGGAAAACGTAAAAATAGATGGACAGGTCATCATCACGACAGCGTATGATCAATATGCGTTGAAAGGATATGAACTAAGCGTAACCGACTATCTGCTAAAGCCATTTACTTTTGAACGCTTCATTCAAGCAGTAGATAAAGCGAAACGAAACATCGAAAATCAAACTGCCATCACTGAAAGTTCGAACCAATCCAATAATATTTTCATCAAAACAGAGAATCGATTAGAGAAGATCGAAATCGATCAGATTCTTTACATTGAAGGCATGCGAGACTATCGACGCATCCATACTGCTTCTCAAAAAATCATGACACTGCAAACATTTTCAGAACTGGAAAAAATGATTACTCCAGCAAAAGTATGTCGAGTACATAAATCTTGGATGGTAGGAATCAATCACATCAAGTCCATTGAGCGAAGTCGAATTTATATTGATGCTGAAGTTATTCCCATTTCAGAAAGTTATCGGGAATCATTTTATGACCGAATTAATTAAACCCTAATTATTTCTTACCACAAGTTAAAATAGAAAGCCTAAGAATAAAATCGATTAATGAACAACAACCTCTGCCAGAGGTTCCATTTCATCGTTGCCCGGAAAAACCAACTTTCCGTTTAGATATGTAGAATCAAGCTTGCCTGACAATGGCATCCCGATATATGGCGTCACCTTATGTCGAAATAAAATATCTTCTTCCTTCACCTCAAACTCCGCTTCAGGATTCCAAACAATTAAATCTGCATCATAGCCTTCTTCAATCTTCCCCTTCCTATTTTGCAGCCCCAAAAATTCACTTACATTCTCAGACATCAATTTGGCTACTTCTTCAATCGAAAAGCCTCTTTGTTTTGCCTCTGTCCAAAAAACTGGTAAACTAAATTGCAAACTGGCAATTCCACCCCATGCCTTGGAAAAATCACCACTGCCCAATTCCTTAATCCCCGGAGGTGCCGGAGAATGATCGGTAACAATCATTGAAATTAATCCATCACGTACAGCATCCCATAACAAATCATTATTCTCCTTTTCTCGAATCGGCGGAGCACATTTATATTGGGTTCCACCATCTGGAATATCCTCTGCATTAATACATAAATACTGCGGACAGGTTTCCACAGTAATCTTCAATCCTTCTTTTTGAGCCTCTTGTAATTGTTGAATCGAATCCGACGAGGATAAATGTACAATATGAATACGTACATCAAATTCTCGGCACACCCCAATCATCATCGCAATTGCATCATCCTCCCACTTCCTAGGTCTAGACTTCAAGTAAGCCTGATAATTCGTTGGATTCTCTTGCAGTAAATAGGCATCAGAGTTCTCTGATTCCAGTTCACAATGTACCAACAAGACCGAATTATGGGCTTTAATTATTGGCAACGCTTTTCGCAAATCCTCTTCGGTTACATTGGGAAATTCATCAATTCCAGAATGCGTTAAAAATGCCTTCACACCCATCACCTTTCCTGATGCCAACATCTGATCCACATCTGCTGTATTGCCCGGGATCAAACCCGCATAAAACCCGCAATGAACACTCAGTTTACCTTTTGAAGCTTCCAATTTTGATTCCAATGCCTCTAACGTTGTGGAAACCGGGCTCGAATTCAAGGGCATATCTACCAATGTCGTAATTCCACCCGCTGCAGCCGCTTTGGTTGCTGTTTCAAACCCTTCCCACTCAGTTCTTCCGGGTTCGTTGATATGTACATGCGAATCAATTAAACCAGGCATGATCACCATTTCACCATAATCCTCTGTCAACAATTCTTTAATTGCAGTCCTTCCCGGAATCACTTTATCAATCTTTCCGTTTTTAACTACCACAGTAGCTTCCTGCAGCTTTCCTTGATACAAAACGCGTGTACTGCGAATGGCAAATATTCCTCCTGAATTACTCATCGATTTTGGCTCCTTGTAAAATCCAATTTTTCAAAACTTCACGCTCTGACTCCAACATCCCCGTTTTATTTCCTTGAGGCATCGTCTTCGTTTGAACCGCTCGAATCATGATTTTTTGAGCGTATTGCTTGATTTGTTCCGGCGTATCATACATAACACCGTTTGGAGCAGCTGTCCATTTATCATCTGTAGGAACAGACGAATGACATTGAACACATCGAGCTTGTATAATGGATTGTACTTCTGAAAATTCCACTTGCGCAATCGATTCATCCAGTGCTTCCATTTTTGGCTTGGTAAAATAAACCAATGAAATCATCGCTACGACTGATACAGGCAAGATGTAACGAGATCTTTGACCTTTCTCGATTAAATTCCAATAATGCTTTATTCCAGCGCTTGCTAAAGAAATAACGATTAAAATTAACCAACTATAGTCATTTCCAAATGTCGAAGGAAAGTGATTACTGATCATAATAAAAATCACAGGAAGTGTCAGATAATTGTTATGCAACGAACGTTGCAATGCCTTCTTACCGTGAGTAGGATCTACAGGAAGGCCCATAAATGCAGCTTTCACCATTGCTTTCTGTCCAGGAATAATAATGAAATATACATTCCACGCCATGATCGTCCCAATCAATGCTCCGACATGAATATAAGCTGCTCTAGAACTAAATACCTGTGTTAAAAAATAAGCAATGGCAACCAAACATAAGAAGCCTACGATGCCTAAAACCTTCGGCCGATTCATCAACATTTTACATAGTGCAGCATACAAAATCCAACCTCCAACCAACGTAGAAATTCCAATCGTGATTGCTGCTGCCGGACTTAAATCAACCTTCGTTTTATCAATAAGCAAGGCATCGGCATCCATATAGTACACTACCCAAAGTAGCGCAAACCCAGTTGCCCATGTAAAATATGCTTCGTACTTAAACCAATGTAAATCCTTTGGAATCTCCTTTGGAGCTACCTTATATTTTTCCAAAAAATAAAACCCTCCACCATGAATCGCCCAGAGATTCCCTGCCAATTCATCTCGAATTCCTTTGGTCCTGTTCAAATTGTTTTCCAAAAACACAAAATAAAACGAAGCACCAATCCACATAACTCCAGCTACCACATGTCCCCATCGAACAATGATGTTCAACCATTCCATCAAATGCCCAAGCATCGGAGTTCCTTTTACCCCTATATAAATCAAATATCCTGTGAGTAAAACGGAGGATAGAATCCCAATTACTCTAGATATTTGCAAATAGAGCAATGCATTCTCTTTTACATCCCATTGCAACTCTTTGCTAGGATCTTTCGTCGCTTTCAGCGAATTCTTTGTAATTACTCTGGCTACTCTTGTCACAATAAATAACAAGATCGCTAAGAGCAATAATGAAAGCGCAATAGGAAACTGCGCATCGGAAGTGAGTTTATATAAGTAAGATAATTCGTTCATTAATTAAAGTAATGATTCCTAAAGTATTAACCATTCCACAAAAAGGTTAGGTTAAAAGGTAAATATAATCGGATTCTAAAAGGAATCCCGAATCTTAGGTCCAAAGGTTGTCACAGTATTTGGTATTAGCTTATTCAAGTACAATTAAAATAATCTAACGCAGGCTTATTTAAACCGATCTAACAATACTTCTGAATTGATCTCCCCACATTTAAAATGACCCTTCGGGCATGCCTTTTTTCCATGCAATCCACAGGGTCTACAATCCAACGTTTCTTTGGTCTCCAAAATAATGGAAGTATCCGATAATGGAGTGAATCCAAAAGCCGGAATTGTGGAACAAAATATGGCCGTTACGGGCGCATTTACAGCAGAGCATAAATGCAATGGTGCTGAGTCATTTACATAATTCATCCGTGCATCCTTCATCAACGCTGAAGATTCTAAAAACCGAAGCTTTCCTGCCAAATTTTTGATCTTATTATTGGTCGATTTTTCTATCAATTCATCTCCCAAAGAAACGTCTCCAGGGCCTCCTAAAACATACACAATTGGGGTGTTTTCTCGAGTTGCTAAGCCATTCAAAAATTCAATCCATTTTTCTTTAGGATATTGTTTCGTAAACCAAACAGATGAGGGTGATATTGTAATATAAGATTCCTCTTTAAACGGCTGAACCTTTTCAAAGTTTTCTTGGGTAGGATGTAATTTAGGTCGATTCGTTTTGGAATCTGTATATTCTTCAATCAATGCCAAGTTCCGATCCACTTCGTGCGAGCCGTCTCCAAAAGGATGCGTAAATGATTTTGTGAAAAATAAGGACAACGGATTTTTTTTAAACCCAACTTTATTTTTCCCTTTCGAAAAAGCGGTTAGAAATCCAGTTGAGAGAAATCTTTGCAGATTTACCACTAAGTCATAGCGTTCATTTCGAATTTCTTTAAGCAATCGAAACAGGTCCGAATACTTGTTTTTTTTGTCCCAAATAAGGATTTTCTCAATATGAGGATTAGAATCAAACAAAGATTCATTACCTTTGCGTAGCAAGAAATCGATCTGGAAATGCCCCTTCGCAGCGGCAAATTTTTCGACAAGAGCGGATGCAAGTATGGCGTCGCCTATAAAAGCAGTTTGAATGATTAATACCTTCTTCATTGCATAAAATGGGACTGCAAGTAACTAAAAAAGGCTCAATACAGCCTTTTTAATTATTTTTATCTTCAAAAGGTTGCATACATAAAATAAACAAATTACATTTGTGTCCATTTTTCAAAAAGCAGAACGTGATTCTGTCGTAATTAATTGAAAAACAGAGACTATAAATGGACAGTTTAAGTTATAAGACCAAATTCGAAAACAGCGCAACCGTTGAAAAGAAATGGTATGTTGTTGATGCAGACGGAGCTACATTAGGAAGAATGAGTTCTGAGATTGCAAAAATTTTAAGAGGAAAGCATAAAGCGAGTTTTACTCCACACATGGATTGCGGTGACAATGTAATTGTTATCAATGCAGACAAAATCCATTTGTCAGGAAATAAAATGAGCGATAAGCAATACATCTCTCACTCTGGTTATACCGGAGGTCAGAAGATTGTTTCTCCTACTTTATTGCAGGCTAAATCAGAACGTATTTCGAAAGAAAAGAATGGCGCTCGTTTAGAAGTGAATGGTATCGTGGAACGTGCGGTACGAGGAATGTTACCAAAAGGACCTTTAGGAAGATCAGTTTTGAAAAACCTATTTGTTTATTTGGGAGCAAATCATCCACATGAGGCTCAAAAGCCTAACTCGATTAAATTATAATAAATAGTAGATTATTATCTGATATTCATGGCAGTAATTAATACAACCGGAAGAAGAAAAACCTCTATTGCACGTATTTACATGCAAGAAGGTAAAGGAACCATCACGGTAAATAAAAGAAAGTTGGAAGACTACTTCACAACAGAAGTACTTCGACTAATCATCAATCAACCATTCTCTAGTACAGAAACGGAGGGTAAATACGATATTAACGTAAATATCCGAGGTGGAGGATTGACAGGACAAGCGGAAGCGCTACGATTAGCAATTGCGAAAGCACTTTGCGAAGTCGATAATGAAACTTACCGACCTATGTTGAAACCAGGAGGATTGCTAACACGTGATTCTAGAATGGTGGAACGTAAGAAATATGGTAAGCGAAAAGCGAGAAGAAGCTTTCAGTTTAGTAAAAGATAAACAATATAAATATTATCATCATCAATTTGAAAAATGGGTAAAATCACTCACAAAGAACTGCTTGATGCCAATGTGCACATGGGGCACCTTACACGGAAATGGGATCCAAGAATGGCTCCTTACATTTTCATGGAGAAAAATGGCATCCACATCCTCGATCTAAATCAAACAATCGCAGGAATTGAAAGAGCCGCCGACGCATTGAAAAATATTGCGCGCTCTGGCAGAAAAATTATGTTTGTTGCAACGAAAAGACAGGCCAGAGTCACCGTTTCTACGGAGGCAGCTCGTTTAAACATGCCATATGTAACCGAAAGATGGTTAGGGGGTATGTTGACGAACTTTGCTACGATTCGCAAGTCGATCAAGCGAATGAGTACGATCGATAAAATGCAGAAGGATCCTGAATTTGGGAAGAACATTGCGAAAAGAGAGCGTTTAATGCTTTCTCGTGAAAAGGCTAAATTAGAAACTATCCTTGGTGGTATTGCTGATTTAAACCGTCTTCCTGCTGCACTTTTCATTGTTGATGTAAAGAGAGAGCATATTGCTGTAAATGAAGCTCGGAAATTAAATATTCCGGTTTTCGCTATGGTGGATACAAACTCTAACCCTGACGGTCTTGACTTTATTATTCCTTCAAATGATGATGCATCATCTTCAATCGAAGCAGTAACAAAAACGTTAAGCAAAGCGATCGAAGAAGGTTTAGCTGAGCGAAGCAAGCAAAAAGTTGACGACAAGGCAAAAGCTGAAAAGGAAGAGAAAGATTCAAAAGAATCAAAAGAATCGAAAGAGACGGCTAAAGAAGAAGCCGACGCTTAATAATTGTTCTTAAATATCGTATTTGAATTATACACTTTTAGTATAATTCATTTTAAAGAGAACATTGGTCAACACCAATGTTCTTTTGTTTAAAAACAACTATAAATTCGAATCGAGATTAGATTTATTCCCTTAATTGGCGAACCAAAATCGAATTAATTTAAAAATCATTTAATTAAAATAATTAAGAATAAAGTAATGGGTATTACTGCAAAAGAAGTTAACGAACTTCGTAAAACAACCGGTGCAGGAATGATGGACTGCAAGAAAGCGTTGGTAGAATCCGATGGTGATTTCGACAAAGCTATTGAGTTCCTTAGAAAAAAAGGACAAAAAGTATCCGCTTCCCGACAAGATCGTACTACAGCAGAAGGAGCTGTATTTGTTAGTGTTAATGAAAGTGGAAATTCTGGCTTTGCTATGTCATTGCAATGTGAAACAGATTTCGTAGCTAAAAACGATGATTTCCAAGGATTAGGTAAGCAAATCGCTGACTTAGTTGGAAACTCAGCTGTTGGAAGCATTGACGATATCCTTAACCTTGAAATGGACGGAGCTAAAGTATCAGATGTACTTACTGAAAACATGGGTAAAATCGGTGAAAAACTGGAAATTGGTTCTTTTGAAACAGTGAAAGGTGATACCGTTGTACCTTATGTACATGCTGGTTCAAAATTAGGTGTTCTAATCGCGTTGAAAGGTGGTGAAGGTGATTTAGTAGGTCTTGGAAAAGATCTTGCTATGCAAATCGCAGCCTTGAATCCAATTGCTGTAGATCGTTCTGGTGTTTCTGAAGAAACATTGGCTTCTGAAATGCGAATTGGACGTGAGCAAGCAGTAGCTGAAGGAAAGCCTGAAAATATCATTGACAAAATTGCGGAAGGAAAAGTGAATCGTTTCTTGAAAGATAATACGTTACTTGGACAATCTTTCGTTAAAGATGGTTCTAAAACAGTCGAAGCATTGTTGAAAGAATATGGTGGAACGGAAGTTGCAGAATTCAAAAGAGTAAAAATCGGTTAATTTCTCCGAACAATTTTAATTCATACAAAAGCCTTCCAAAGAAATTTGGAAGGCTTTTTTTTTGCCCTAGTGTTAGTGTTTGCTTCTATTCCTCTATCAATTAGATAAATGAAACAAAAATGAACAAGATACTTCTCATACTGGATTTGGACGAAACGCTCATTCATGCGCGGTTACAACCACTCAAAATAGACTATGCTTTTATTTCGGACGGTTGTTACGTGTATACTCGTCCCAATCTTTACTGGTTTTTGGAATCCATATCCGCTCATTTTGATCTTGCTATTTGGTCTTCGGCAGATGATGCCTACGTAGAAAATATTGTGCAGCATATTTCCAGAGAATCCTACGAATTCAAATTTGTGTGGGGCCGAAGTAAATGCACCATGACTCGAAATTTCGAGCTGGATCAATACGTACAAGAAAAACGATTGAAAAAAGTAAAGTCCAAAGGATATTCACTGGACCAAGTACTTATTGTAGATGATTCTCCAGAAAAAACAAGGGAAAATTACGGCAACGCCATTTACATTCCTGCATTTGAGGGGGACCTACTTGATAATGTATTAATTAAACTACATGACTACTTGTTAGGGATTAAGGACCACACGAATGTTCGTAGAATTGAGAAAAGAGGTTGGAATACATAGCTCTAATCCTTCATTCAATTCAAATCAATTTATTTCTCTATCTTTATTCATTCAAAACCTTGAACATTTATTCATCAACTCTTCCATTATGAAACGTTCCAATTATTTCTTTCCCTTACTCATTTTACTCAGTTTTGTATTAATGTCAGGAGGATCAGTTACAAGTTGCTCCTCGAATGAATCAAAAAAAGTAAGTCAGGTGGAATTATCTCCGAATGTAATGGATGAGGATGAAATCGAATGGGAAAAAAAATATGGAAAACTCCCTAATCGTCCTAACACCGTTCTACAAACCAGCCATAATAACCATCGATTGGTTACCGTATACAAAGAAAAATACACAAAGGATGGGAAGCGGACTTATATCTCAGGTAACTATTATCATACAAAATATCGTTACGGATTTGAACAACAAGACTCTACAAACCGATGGCATGGGCATTATATGCCAGGAATCGAAGCTGTATATGGATTTAACATGTTTAATGTTTCCCATTACAACATAGAAACGAAATCTCAATCAAATCTTTTTGCAAAGCCGGTACTTATAAAAACCCTTTATTACCCCGCAGAAGAACAAGATACGCTGAATGGTACACCAATCAAACGTGATTTCTATCTTGTTTCGGTCTATGATGAGGATACCAATAACGACACTATTATTAACTACCAAGATTTAAGAAGACTTTATGCCTTTGATTTGGAAGGGAAAAATCAAACCTTATTGATCCCTAAAAATTACTCCGTGATCAAGTCTGAATATGAACACCAAAACGATGTGGTATATATTTTTGCAAGAAGAGATCACAACAAAAATGGAAAGGTTGAACGAACAGAACCTGTGGAAGTCTTTTTAATCGACTTAAAAAACCCAGTAATGGGAGACAAAGTTTATTAAAATTATAATTAAGTTCGCTTTCTATTAATATTATTTAAGTCAACTATCAAACCAATATCATGAATACTAAATTTCACTCTATTCTTGTTCTATTTGTTTCCGTTTTGCTTATTGTTTCATTCAATAGTTGTTCCCAGCAAAACACAGAAAACGATAAGAATACAAGCAATTCTGAAAATACGTCAACCAATCCTTCTAGGCAGGAAGGTGAATCAGAGTCTGCATACGTTGAACCAACTAATTCTAATTATCGAAATGGCTCCATATGTACTATTGAAAGTGGCAATGGTGGATTTGGAATCATCAAGGTCCTTGCGATAGACCGTGGATCTGTACACATCAAAATTTACCAAAACAAATATACAACACGTCCGGATAGTGTAGATCTCTCTTCACTAGGTATGGGCTCTATTGATGATCCAGCTGGTTTTGGAATTGGTCACGTACCTTTGGTTCAAGAAGGTTTTGATAAATGGAAACCGAAAGAAGTAGGGTTTGAAGAAGTAGCGGAGGAAGAACTAACCGGATATAAAATGTGGAGAAATCAGAATCGTTAATCTCTACTTTCTGCCATGAAGAACGAACTTCTGTTATTGCCAGAGAAAATTGATTCGGAAAGATCTTTGGTTAGCAAGGCTTGGAAATCTGCTGGAGGTCAAGTTCTTTCTATAGGTAAGTTTTGGGTTAAACCAGAAATTGAACCCAAATATAACATTTCAATTTACGGAAATGACACCTTTTCACTGGTCCTGGCGCAAGTCTTAGGCGTAAACCTCCTTAGCGTTAGCGAAGCTTATATTGCCTCCCTAGATTCCCAATGGATAAAGCGAACTATTCAAATTGAAACAAAACAAAGTTCATCCGAACTTAAATACCCCACTTTCATTAAACCCCTTAAACCAAAACTTTTCAAAGCGGAGGTATATGCTTCTCACTCTTATTTTCAAGACCAAACCAGTGGGATTGAAATACATGAAAAACTGATTGTATCAGAAGTCATTCAGATTGATTGTGAAGTACGTTCATTTATTCTTGCTGGAATCATATTAGATTTAGCAATTTATGAAGGTGAAGGGGATAAGGAGGACGCTCAAAGCTTCATCTCTTCCTTCCTACGAGAAGAACATACGGATCTTCCCCCTTCATATGTAATGGATATCGGGTTTAACAAAGACCATGGTTGGTTTATCATCGAATTCAACTCCTCTTGGGGTGCGGGGCTTAATCATTGTGATCCAGAGAACGTAATTTCTGGCATTCAAGCTGCTACGATTGATTAAATCATTTAACAGGTTTCGCAGTTACTTCTATCTTTCTACTGCATAAATGGGTAATCCAATTATCCCAATTTACGCACATCCATAAAAGATTTAAATCACCCGGGTTTTTCTTAGCTGGATCTCTTGGATAAATGACTCGATCCATAGTTGAAAGATCATCCACAACAAAGTTTCGTCTTTTGGTATAAGCGCAAGAATAAACGCTTCCCGAAGTATCAGAAAGCAGGGTTAAAAATGCCTTGGGGTTTTCAAATTGAACATGATTCCACTGATATAACTGTGCAAAAGTACTCGTGTCTTGCTCTACATGTACAAAGTCGATACTTCTTGGGGTAGATACCATGGGTAGATCCACCCGAATGGCATCTGAAACGTATATTGTATCCTTGCCTAGTCCAATTACCTTCGAATACACAGCGCGCTTCGGAGGTTCCAAATCAATTCGAAGTAATTTCCCTTGAAACATGGAATCAACTTTCACAACCACTTTATGATACTCCCTTAAATCATTTTTATCTTTGCCAATGGAATCGGTCATGTACAATTGATAGGTCGTTACTCCCTTTACCGGATAAAAGATGGTCGTATAAATCTTATGGTCGTCTACTCCCTCTTCGCAGCCACATGCAAGTAATTCTCCAATTGGATTATTTTGACTGTGATATAGCACATCTAAAGAAGTCGAATCCAATTTTACGTCCACTTCCCCAACCGTACTAATTGATTTCACTTGACATCCGCATACTATGACTACGGTACAAATGCAGAGCAGCATTGCTCTCGCGCTTTTATTATAGGTCGTTTTGAAAAACATAGTTAGAATCAATAAAGATAACAAAAATGCAGTTTAAACGGTTCGTATACTTCTATATCCGTTCTGGTAAAACGGGCCACGAAAAATAATTAATCCTAATCAATGAATCTTACACTTCAATAAATTGTTTTAGATTGCAACGGAACAATGACAAATGTCCACTGACAACCGAAAGATAATTCATATAGACATGGATGCGTTTTATGCATCTGTCGAACAACGCGATAATCCTGATTTGCGAGGTAAACCAATTGCTGTTGGGGGTTCACGTGAACGTGGTGTAGTTGCAGCCGCCAGTTATGAAGCTCGGAAATATGGCGTCCGTTCCGCCATGGCTTCTTCCATTGCTGCCCGTAAGTGTCCAAACTTACTATTTGTTCCACCTCGATTTGAAGCATACAAGGAAGTGTCTCAACAAATTCGAGCTATATTTCATGAATACACCGATTTGGTAGAGCCTTTAGCGCTTGATGAGGCTTATCTTGATGTTACCGAGAATAAGAAAGGCATTGAATTTGCCATGGACGTAGCAGATGAAATTCGTGCCCGGATTTTTAAAGAGCTAAACCTTACAGCCTCCGCTGGCATTTCATTCAATAAATTTCTTGCTAAAGTAGCTTCTGACATCAAAAAACCGAATGGCTCCTACGTCGTTACTCCAGGAATTGCAATGGAATTCATTGGCCAACTCCCAATTGAGAAGTTCTTTGGAGTTGGCAAGGTCACCGCACAGAAAATGCATGATAAAGGCATTTTTAATGGTCTTCAACTACGCGAACAAGGTAGAACCGCATTAATCCGATGGTTTGGGAAGGCTGGCAGCTATTACTATCATGTATCACGGGGAATTGATAACCGCGCAGTCAATCCCAATCGAATTCGGAAATCTCTTGGTGCTGAACGTACCTATGAGATGGATATTACTGTGCGTGAAACTTTACTTGATCGACTTAGTATCGTAGCAGATACATTGATCAAGCGCCTAGAAACAGCCGACGCGTATGGAAAAACCCTAACGCTCAAAGCAAAGTACTCCGACTTTCAACAAATTACGCGTAGTCACACGCTCACTAAAAAGTATACAAATGATACAATTAGAACGGAAAGTGTAAATTTAATGAATGCCATTCCTGAAATAGAAAAAGGTATTCGATTAATCGGATTACAGGTCTCTAACTTTGGAGATGGAGAAGCTGAGGACGATAACAGTTCAAAAGATGTTTTTATGGGCCAGTTAAAAATTGATTTTTAACACTTCTCTTCCTTTCCTTTCCTTCCCGTCCCTTTTTAGTCTTTTCTTATTCTAGCCAAGTATAAGTCTGCTGATTTAGTTTCTTATTTTAAGATGTTGGTAACGCCGCTATGCACTTCAATTCAATCGCAATGGGTGTTGGAAGAGAACTGATCTCTACAGTCGTTCTACATGGTTGGTTGTCCGCAAAATACTCCGCGTAAATCTTATTATAAGTCTGGAAATCTCGTTTCATGTCTGTAAGAAAAACGGTCACGTCCACAAGGTCTTCCCATCGAGCCCCTGATTCTTCCAATACTGCGCGAACATTATCAAAAACAGAACGACATTGTGCTGCAAAATCAAATTCCAGATGATTTCCATTTTTGTCTAATTTAAGACCAGGCACAGCAGAATCAATACTATCCGAACCCGCTACTCTTGGTCCTACTCCTGATAAAAACAACAAATTTCCTACTTTACGTGCGTGTGGATATAAACCTACTGGTTTTGGTGCTTTATTGGAATTGATGGCTTCACTCATTAGATGCTATTATATTAGAATGTAAAAGATTATTTTGTGTCTATGTTTTTTAGATCGCTTGGAAATCCCGGCTAAGATAAAGTATTGAATAAAAAATATGGATGTGATTACGTTTGACTTATATTTCTACGCAAATCTGGACTTACCATTACGCTCGTTTATTATTCTATTCTGAAAAGTACACTTCGCAATTTGGCAACGCTTTTTGAATACGTTTCTGCTCCTTTTTTGGAATTTCATTTCCTCTTAAATTAAGTGATTTAAGATTTTTTAGTTTTCCAATATCCTCCGGCAAGACAGTAATTTGATTATCACCCAAATCTAAAAATTCAAGTTGCTCCAGCGACAGAAAATGGTCCGGAAATTTAGAGAGTTTATTTCTCTTCAAATGAATTCTCTTCAAGTTTTTCAAACTACCAATCGCAAAGCTGATCTCTTTGATGTAGTTCTTATTTAGTTTCAGTTCTTCCAAATATTTCAGTGAACCAATCATATTATTGACTTTGGTAAGTCGATTAGAACTCATATCCAGATCAATCAATAAATTAAAATCAATAAACCCTGCAGGTATATCGACAATTCTATTGTTGAACATGTTTAACTTAGTTACGTAGATTAGCTTGTTGTATGCATCATCTGGTAATTCGGTTAATACTTTATTGCTGAAATCCACGCAAAATACCAGCTCAGGCTGAAAGAATGCGTTACTCATATTGTAACATTCATTCATACAATATTTCTTAAGCATTGCAATCGACCGTGTTTCACCTAAGTTTAAGGCTTGAGCAAAATCTTGGCAGGGCTCCGTACTTTTATAGCCAATAGAACTTGCCAGTTGCTCCTTCGCTACAGCACGTTCAAAATAGGCTTCTTTGTAATTCGGTTTTTCGGTTATGGCATTGGTAAATGCCGCAATTGCTTCGATGAAATTCTCAGCTTTTAATTGTGTAACTCCTTCATCAAAATACGTTTTCGCAGACGTGTTTTCCACAAATGAGGAAAAAACAATTAGGAAAAATATAAGAATTGGGGCACAAATTTTTCTCATAGACAACAAGTAAATATAGATCTTTTAAACTGCTCGATTAATGGGCTAATCCATTATTTTATAGATTATCTTCAATTGAGATAACATTTCAGCTTCCTCTGCAATGTCAATCATATCTTCGTCATCATCGTAATGATGCCAATTAAATTCTACTTTCGTTCCTTTTTCATTGACATTTTTCAACGTCAACATCATTTGTAAAATCATTTTGGAAGAAGCCGTATTGAAATACTCTAACTTAAAATCTACAACTAACTTATCTCCAATAGCCGAAAAATCTTCAATCCACGTTAAAATTGGTTCAAAAAATTCACTCGCATTCGGAACAATCGATTTACCTTCAAAAAGCATCGTTCCATTATCTGGATTTAGCACCACATGTGGTTGATGCAAGGTTTTTTTGATTTCAATTTTTTTCATCTAAGTGTTTTATCCCTCTAGGTAAAATACGTTTTATGGCTGTTATGCCTATTATTTCTTAAAGCTTTCACGCTAAACGTTGGTTAAAACAACTAACTCTGCATGGCTCTGTTTCTATTCTAACGACAAGCTACGGATAATTCAATGATTATTTTAGTCAAACATGACGAAAAAATTCATCACACCGCAACATAAGTAAAATTCAATCCTGATATTTCCTCCGTTTCTTGGGCTACTTCTAGCATATCTTCATCCTCGTGATTATAATGCCAAGTTACATTTACATTAACCCCCTTACCATTCAATTCTCTAAGTATGGTAAACATTTTTAAAAGCATTTTGGATGCGGCTGTGTTATAATATGCCAATTTTATCACTAGGCTCAATTCATTTTTGCCAGACTCTCCAAAATCTTTAATCCACTCTAAAATTGGAAGAAAAAAACCGACACTATCCGGAACCACCAAGTTTCCTTCAAAACTAAGTATTCCTTTGTCCGGATCCATTATTATATGCGGTTGATGGGCAGTTTTTTCAATCTCAATAATTTCCATAATCAAGTATACTCAAAAATTAAAAAATAAAAAACAATTAAAACTTATTTAGAAAAGTTAAACAAGTTTTAATCATTCTATAAATAGCTAATTATTAGTACAAAACACGAATTAAGCAGTCTCTGTTTCTTCAGCATACGCCTCTACAGGAATACATGCGCAATACAAGTTTCGATCTCCATATGCATTGTCCACTCGTCCTACACTTGGCCAAAATTTATTACCTCTTGTGAAGCTTATTGGATAGGCCGCTTTTTCTCTTGAATACGGTCGATCCCAATTATCACTAATAATAACTTCAGCTGTATGAGGTGCGTTTTTCAATACGTTATTTTCTTTATCTGCAACGCCTGAATCTATCTCTTCAATTTCATGCTTTATGGATACTAGTGCATCAATAAATCGATCTAATTCTGCCTTATCTTCACTTTCAGTAGGCTCAATCATTAATGTTCCGGCTACAGGAAATGAAACGGTCGGTGCATGGAATCCATAATCCATCAATCTTTTCGCCACATCCTCCACTTCGACTCCTAAAGCATGTTTATACTGACGGAAATCTACAATCATTTCATGAGCTACTCTTCCATTCGTTCCTACATATAAAATAGGATAATGCTGCTCCAGTTTTACTTTAATATAATTCGCATTTAAAATCGCCAATTCGGTAGATTTACGAATTTCATTCCCCATCATTGCTATGTAGCCATGAGAAATGGTTAGAATGTTTGCACTTCCATACAATGCTGCCGAAATACTCGTAATTGCTTTTTCTTCTCCCGAACCTTCAAATAACGCACTTCCAGGTAAAAATGGTCTCAGTTTTTCATTTACACCAATTGGACCAACGCCTGGCCCTCCTCCTCCATGAGGAATGCAAAACGTTTTATGTAAATTCAAATGACACACATCTGCGCCAATTCGTGCCGGGCTAGTTAATCCCACCTGAGCATTCATATTTGCTCCATCCATGTAAACCATTCCTCCATTTTCATGGATGATCTCACAAATGTTTATAATTGATTCCTCAAAAACGCCATGTGTTGATGGATATGTTACCATCAAAGCGGCCAAGTTATCTTTATGTTCTTCTGCTTTCGCCTTCAGATCTTCTACTTCAATATTTCCCTTCTCATCACATGCTACCAATACCACTTTCATTCCGGCCATTACTGCAGATGCTGGATTTGTTCCATGTGCAGAAGTAGGAATTAAACAGATATCACGATTCATATCTTTTCGATCCTCGTGATACGCTCTAATCACCATTAACCCTGCATACTCTCCTTGTGCTCCTGAATTTGGCTGAAAAGATACTTTCGCAAAACCAGTTATTTCGGATAACCAACGATCCAACTCATTGATCATTTCCACATACCCTTGTGCCTGATCTTGCGGGCAAAATGGATGCATATTGGCAAATTCCGGCCAAGTTATTGGAATCATTTCTGATGTCGCATTCAATTTCATCGTACATGAACCAAGCGATATCATCGAATGTACCATCGATAAATCTTTATTTTCTAGGCTCTTCAGATAACGCAACATCTGATGCTCTGAATGATACGAGTTGAAAACCGGGTGCGTTAAATATGCAGATGTCCGAACAAATTGATTTTCCCAATCCATTGAAACAGCGTTGGCAACTTCGTTTATTTTATCCGCATCTACGCTTTGTCCTTGTACTTTTGCAAATACTTGCAAAATATCCATTACATCTTCTAGTCGAGTGGTTTCGTCCAATGAAAAATAAATGTATTCCTCCTCATATCGGAAATTCATTCCCATTGATTCAGATATCTCACGTATTTTGGCTTGTTCGTCCAGCGAAGAGGTTGTTATTTTTATTGTATCAAAATAGGTTACATTAATTTGCTTGTACCCTAATTTATTCAGACCTCGATCTAGTGTTTGAGCTAAACCATGTACACGTTCTGCAATCTTCTTTAATCCATCAGGACCGTGATATGTTGCATACGCACCTGCAATCACAGCTAACAAAACCTGAGCCGTACAAATGTTAGACGTAGCTTTTTCTCTTCGAATATGCTGCTCTCTTGTCTGTAGAGCCATTCTATATGCTGGGTTTCCGTTTGAATCCATTGATAAACCAATGATTCTTCCCGGTACACTTCGTTTGTATTGCGCTCTGGTTGAAAAGAACGCTGCATGTGGTCCACCAAATTGCATTGGCACTCCAAATCGCTGAGATGTTCCTATAACTACATCTACGTCAAATTCACCCGGAGGCGTAAGCAACGTTAAACTCAATAAATCCGTAGCACAAGCAACCATCATTTTGCGCTCATGCGCACGAGCTACAAACTTTTTATGATCCTTGATGTTTCCATCGGAATTTGGATATTGGAAAAATAAACCAAAGTATTCTTCATCCTCCCAATCAATAATTTCGATTTGGCCAATTACCAACTCAATCCCCAAGGGAATTGCGCGTGTTCTTAAAACGTCAATTGTTTGTGGAAATGTCTTTTCATCTACAAAATACTTCGTAGCGGTTTTTTTAGATCCTTTTCGTGCATTCAACGCCATTGTCATCGCTTCGGCAGCAGCAGTAGCTTCGTCCAAAAGCGATGCATTCGTGATTTCCATACCGGTTAAATCTGACACCATCGTTTGGAAATTGATCAATGCTTCCAATCTACCTTGTGCAATCTCAGCTTGATAAGGCGTATATGCCGTATACCAACCTGGATTTTCCAAAATATTCCGTAAAATAACTGTTGGAATGTGCGTATTGTAATACCCTAAACCGATATACGTTTTGAATACCTTATTCTTATTGGCGTAAGTTCTGTACTTCGCTAAAAATTCCTGTTCAGATAAAGGATTAGGAAGGTCCAATTCCTGTTCCAATCGAATGGCTTCTGGAATTGTTTCGTTGATTAGTTGATCCATTGAGGAAACACCTATTTCACTCAACATTTCATTAACTTCTTTTTCAGATGGTCCAATGTGACGATCAGAAAACTGTTCCGAATAATGGGTATTCAAATTCATATCGCAAAAGATCTATAAAATTTCTGCGAAGATAATGATAAATTTTCTTAGAAAAAAGCAGTTAATCTCTTAGAAAACAAGGTGGAATTGATTCGACCTCAAGTCCTTCTTTTTATTCGAATTAGATTCCAACCAAATGCCTACAATCAACAAAAATGTTAAAATAACAGGATTCAGTCCTTCCTCTCCCAATTAGATGGATATAACTTATTTCCTACAAAGTTTATGTAGTAATAATGCGGCTTGGTTGTCAAGAAAAACACTGCACCTCTCAAATAAATGAAGGGTGCATTATCTTTTATACCAATTCGATTTCTTCTCCTGCTTTATTGAATACCTTAAATTCGGTAATCGGCAACGATGAATCTTGATAAAGAGAGATCCATGTCCCATACTTTCTCCACCATCTGTAACGCTTGGAGAATACTCCTTTTGTAAAATGTGAAAGTAAGAATGGGTGTAAGAACAATGAAATTTTCTTCTCGTTTTGCTTATTAACAAGGAAGTCAATCGTATCCTCAATTTTATCTGAAACAAGAATACTTGCATTGATTTTACCTGTTCCGTCACATGTTGGACAAACTTCTTTGGTCGAAATATTAATGGCCGGACGCACACGCTGACGTGTTATTTGCATCAAACCGAATTTCGTTAATGGCAATATCGTATGCTTAGAGCGATCCGATTTCATTACCTCACGCATCCGCTCAAAAACCTTCTTCCGATCTTCCGCTGAACGCATATCAATGAAATCCACAACGATAATTCCTCCTATATCGCGCAATCTCAATTGCCGTCCAATTTCTTCTACAGATTGAAGATTCACTGTAAGTGCTGAGCCTTCTTGTGAATTGTTCTTTTGGCTTCCGCTATTGACGTCAATTACCATCAATGCTTCCGTCTGTTCAATGATCAGGTATCCTCCACCTTTCATTCCTACAGACTTACCGAAAGAAGCCTTTAGTTGTTTTTCAATACCGTATGCTTCAAAAATCTTGGCTTTGCCATTATGAAGCTTTACGATTTGCTCCTTTTCAGGCGCAATTTCTTTCAAGTATTTCCTAATATCCAAATACAAGGATTCTGTATCTACTACAATAGAATCAAAGCTATCGTTTAGTACATCTCTCAAGATAGACGATGTACGTCCAATCTCTCCTACAATCTTGTCTTTGGGTTTGGCAATCTTAAGTTTTTTGATCCCTTCCTGCCAGTTTCTAACTAAACTGGTAAGATCCTTTTCTAGCTCGTCCAGGGATTTGCCTTGAGCAACCGTACGCACAATCACCCCAAAGTTCTTGGGTCGAATCGATTGTATGATTTTCTTAAGGCGGTCCTTTTCTCCTCGATCTCCAATTTTTCTGGAAACAGAAATCGTAGTTGAAAAAGGCACTAATACCACATACCGACCTGCCAATGAAATATCACTAGATAATCTCGGTCCCTTGCTTGATATAGGTTCCTTGTCGATTTGAACAAGCACACGTTGGCCACCTTTCATCAGAGATGAAATTTTACCAAGCTTGTCTAGCTCCGATTCAAATTTTACGTTGGACAAACTGGCCGACTTATTCTTGTCAGACAGTGATTGAGTTACAAATTTGTCAAATGTTCGAAAATTGACACCCAAATCATGAAAATGCAGGAATCCATCTTTAGCATGGCCTACATCTACAAATGCTGCATTTAATCCCGGCATGGTTCTACGAACCGTACCAAGAAAAATATCTCCAACTTTATACTGAATTTCGGAACTCTCGAAATGGTACTCAGAAAGCATTTTATCCTCCAAAAGGGCAATACGATCACCCTTTTTGGAAGAATTTATAATTAGTTCACTAGTCACTTAATTGAAAGAAACAATATTTAATTTAAAATCAACGTCATCTATATAATCAATAGTTAGATCGTCGTATTATTTCTTCTTGTGTCTGTTTTTTCTAAGTCTCTTTTTTCTCTTATGAGTAGAGATCTTATGTCTTTTTCTTTTTTTTCCGCAAGGCATAATATAGCTTGTTTAAGTTTACGCGTTATTTTCGTTCATTGCCGCTACCTTCTTACTGTCTTTTATTTGACTAACAAAAGATTTAGATGGTTTAAAGCTTGGAATAAAGTGCTCATCAATTACGATAGAAGTATTTTTTGAAATGTTTCGAGCGATTTTCTTTGCTCTCTTCTTATTCACAAAACTTCCGAATCCTCTAACGTAAATGTTTTTACCTTCTACCATAGATTCCTTCACAACGGAAAAAAAAGTTTCAACTGTTGCTTGAACGTCTTTTCTTTCTATTCCAGTCTGATCTGAGATTTCGTTAATTACTTCTGCTTTAGTCACTTTACTTATATTTAATGTTTAAAATCACTTTCATTTTTAAAACGGGTTGCAAATTTAGTATTTCTAATTTAATAAGAAAAAATAAATGCTAAAATATTTAAAAACACTGGGTTACTGGACAAAATATCCTTCCGCCATTTTCTTATAAAGTGGGATAGACCAAGCAAGTTTAAATCCATATAATAAGTCCAATCGTGCCTTAGTAGGCTCTAAACCTGTATCGAAGTTGAATGATCGTCTGCTCTTTGTAAATGCCTGACTTAGTTCAAAACTCACTTTTAAATTTGCGTGTCTATTTTTTCCTAAATACAAATATCCTAGGTTTTCGGTAAACATCAGGCCATTTGTCAGTCGATCGTATCCTTTGATGTACGAACTTTGTACTTGTGTGAAATTTTTACTGTGGTCTGTAACCCTGATTTTATGCTGCATGAATCCTACTCCGACCAATCCATAAAAGCCTGAATTATTATTCGCTTTCGAAATTTTTACTGGAAATAGCTTTCCTATTTTCAATACGGGAAAGCGATAGCCCCGTTGAAAAAAACTATATTCTGCATAAAGTCCGTCGTTTCCTATGATCCCACCTTCGGAGTTTTTGAGTCCATCGAACATATTCGTATCGTCTTTAATGTTCTCTCCAATCATTACTGAACCCGAAATCGCAAAAATCAAGTTAGATTTTGTCTTTCTCCAATATCCCGCTCCTAATTCAGAATGCCAACCAAACCGTTCAGCCATATCTCCTCCTGGAAAAAAGGCTCCATAAGATACGTGTAGTATGGAAATACTCTTAGCGGTATCGGAAGCATAGGCTGTAGGTCTTCTTTGACTCCATGCATGGCTACATACCACCATAAGCATTAGACTGAGTACAACCCTTAGACTACTCTTATATTTATACTTGTTCTTTTTCAATTTTATTTTGTGTCTCGTGTCCGCCAGGCACTTTTCTGTTTTATCGAAATGTTTAAATTGTCGTTTTCATGTTTTTTATGAGCATCTTCTTATTAAATCGAACTGCCCACATTCCTCGTAACTCTCCTTTTTTATAGCCTATTGCACTATCTTCTGGGTAAAGTTTTTTTATCAAGTCATAATGTTCTGTACTAATATCTGTCTCTTTTTCACCATGGCATTTCAAACACATATCATTCGTAAAAATAGGCTGAGTAAATAAAATACTGGTATCTAAGATTTGCACATTTGGTTCCAAATCACTTCCACTTTCTGCTCCAAACTGATACGCTTCTAACAAC
The DNA here is from genome assembly GCA_965277185.1 of Cytophagales bacterium. Taxonomy (GTDB): domain Bacteria; phylum Bacteroidota; class Bacteroidia; order Cytophagales; family JAHDFW01; genus JAHDFW01. The sequence continues at coordinate 241,696 of CBDICC010000034.1, forward strand.
TGTGTTTCCAATTCTGAAATTGGAGCGTTCTTTGGATTACGTCTTTTTAGACTTATTCTTGAGATATCTGCATACAAATGACTCGACATTCTTTTTGTCAATGGCATTGCTGTCACATTGCAATATTCTATTGCCCCTCCAACTCCTTCCTGCTCTATTGCCTTACTCAATCTACTTTTTAGAGAATCAGTCATGCGACGTACAATCTCTGTTCCTTTGGTATAAGCTTCTGAGGTTATTTCACCTTGCGAGATTCTTCGAAGCTGCCTATTATTCAAATCTTCTTTGATCGCCTTTGCTGTTTCTCCAGAAATTCGGTCTTCTTTCAAATTACATCCTACCAGCAAAAGCATCAGCATTACTGCGATCGATCCATTTATATACTTCATGTTGACTTCGCCGTTTGTTTTCTGTTTGTTCTGTTTTGTTTTGTTTTGTTTTGTTTATTTCATTAAAACAATCTTCTCGGTATACCAATGATCTTTATCATGGGCTTTGAGAATGTACATCCCGTTATTCAAATTGGATATATCCAACATCGTTCGATAGCGACCTGCACTTTGTTCTGCAACCAACTCTCCTTCTAATGTGTAAATCTGAATTAGGGTTCCATATGTCATTGTTGCTGCTTCTACATTCAAAATCCCTTCAGACGGATTTGGATGTACCTGTAACGCTCCTTGTTTCTTCAATTCATCAATTCCTTGGATGATTACTTCAGCTGTGTGTGTTGGTCCTGTAATACACAGATTTACAATTACGGTATCTACAAAACTAGATGCTGCTGTAACTAAGTTCCCATCCAAAAACATATTGAAAAATCCTTGGCCCCAATCACAACACATTCCATTGTTTCCTGCATCTGAAACAATAACTTGATAACATCCGTCCGCTAAACAAAAACTTTCTGTTGTCGTTGTTAAGTCTGGGAAACCACTTTGATTAAACAGAAATGTTCCAGTAGAATCGGCAAGTGTTACCGCCGTTTGACTTCCAAAGAAGTCTGCTGCCACGTTCATTTCAAATTGTTGACCTCCAACAAAGGATCTGTAAATCGTATCATTTTTGTTAAATTGATCAACGGTATCATTTGGTTCGGAAAGGTATATTTTTAAAACATTATTGCCTGATCCAATTGCTACTGTATTAAGAGTCAACTCTTCTTCTTCCAAACATAATAAACTTCCTGTCCACAGTAAACTATCTAATGGTCCTCCTTCCATTCCGTAATAGATCGTAACACTGGTGATCGTATCAGCACCTAAGTTTCTAATTCGAATTACTGGATCTACTGTTGGTGAACAGAAAAATCCTCCTGGATCCACATAGTTCATAGCTAGGTCTATGCTATCCCGTGCCACATTGAAATCTCGTCCATCTAATGTTAAAATTCCTTCGTCACAAGCATCAAGCCAATGCTTAAGTTGTTCATCGTTTTTAATATTTCGATCCCAACTAAACCATGTTTTTCCGTAATAATCTTCTTGATTATTACCGCATGCAGCATTTCCTCCATGTAGTTGTCCTATGATTTGGCCGTTTTTGTTAAATAAAGGCGATCCGGAGGAACCTCCTTCCGTTGTTCCATCGTCCCAATCCAATACTTCCCAATGTGTATTTCCAGATCCAAAATATCCGGAATGCTCCGTGCTATCTGCATCAAAAGAAATTTTCTTCACATCTCCATCTGGATGATGTACTCCTATGGTACTATCTACTTTTTCATTTAATGCAGACCAACCATTGTAATAGATGTTATAGCTTTTTGGTGGTAAATCATCCAATCGAAGAAGTGCAAAATCGGAACTATCTGCATTTGCTACCAATGTAGCGCCTTGCACGGTTTGATTTAATGGTCCATCAATACTACCTGCACAATCGGCACTTTCATAATTAAACATAATTATCCAACTTGTTACGCTGGATGTAAGGCAATGATTTGCCGTAAGAAAATAAGGGGTTCCATCTTCCCGTGTATTATTGACCATGCTTCCAGAACACCAACGGGTTCCATTTCCTAATAAGATCATAGCAGACCCACTAATTTCATTTCGCCACGGATCTCCTTCTGGACAGATCACATTGTTATTGCAAGATCCTGAATCTCCAAAACCTAACTTTAAAGAACGATATCCATGCACCAATCGATTCAACGTAAATCTACTTTTAGTAAATTCGTCTTTTGTTCCATTGAATTCTAAAATCACCTCGTCTCCCTTAATCAATCCGGTCGCAAAATCACCAGATCGTTTATTGTTTCGCTCTGTAAAGCTTCCCAAAATTTGAGAATGGTCTTTGTTGTAGATAAATAACTTTGCTTCGGTGTCCAAATGGAAATCAGAAAACAACAAGTTAATGGTTTGTGCATCTGCTGAACGTAGGACAAGTCTCCAAACTACCTTATTGGATGAGATCATTTCTACGCTGCCAGATTCTTTCAATGTCAATTGCACGTCAAATGGATAGCCAAATCGTTGAGGGACTGCTTTTTTAAAGTTTCTTCTGCTTTCTTCATCTTCAAGTAAAACTCGATTCAAATCAAAAGAAGGCATTTCAATTACAGGTAATTGATCCTGTACGTTTAGTCCATTGTTATCAGTGGTTGTAAAGGAAGCCGGCTTATCTCCAAAACTTATTTGAGCGAAGGAAGGATAAATAGCAGAGATCAATACAAGTGCAGCAAACAGTAACTTTTTCATGGGAATGGGCTGTTAGTTTAATTTATACTCAGAATAATTTTTACCGTTCACGTTTAAAATTACCTTATCATATTCAAATTTCCCATTTTTAAACTGTTTTTTAAGTGGTGTCAAATCAAAATACATTGTTCCCATGAAGTCTTCACTTTCTAATCCTGTATTCGTTAAATCTCGATTCCGTAAGGTGATAATCAGCTGAACGGGATTCGACTTATTCACCTGAAGAAATGTAGCCAATTCATACGATGAAGTATTTATTTGTTCTAATACTTTATGCTGTCCAAATTTGATCATTAGTACATCGCCGGTTAGTTCTACTTTAAAGACGCCAATATCCGTGTTAGGGTTGCCTAACGTTACGGATTCTGGATTTATTAAAATTTCTTGAGGACTTTTTATGCTACCTAGATCTTTGGTGCTCTTGCAACCACTTAAACTTATTGCCGCTAAAAAAAGTATAACTACCGGAATGGAGTTACGAAGGATTTTCATTTTTTTAAATTGCACCATTGTATTTACGAATGCTCCATTCAATTGTTGCCAGCCCTAACAGGAGAAAGAATATCCATTTGGCATGAATCAATTCTTTTAATTCTTCAAACGTGCTAATAATTTTATCTGGATAGCTTCCTTCTAAAAAAATCTTTGACACTTTTTCGCTTTCGTTTGCATTAAAAAATTCCCCTTGATTGTTCTGAGCAATTTTTCTTAAAATGTTAAAATCTGCGCTGGTATTTAACGCTTCTAAATTGGACTGCTTTACAATAAAGGAAGCTGTAGCTGTTTCTCTCTTTCCACTGATCGTGGTAGATGCCATGATGTTGTAAATTCCTTTTTCCAAATTACCTAGGGTGAATCGGGTTCCATTTTCGTCTCCATTCACAGAGGTTTCTGAATTCACAAATTTGTATTGTACTGTTTGCCCATCTCTGATCAAGTTTACGGTGATTTCCTTATCGAATAGAGGCTCAAAAATATCATTATAAACCTCAATATCTATCTGGGCATTTTCATCTACTGAAAATTCATCGGAAATTGGAAAAACACGTAACTTTCTTTTGTCATTGGCGCTCCCTACGTATTGCAAAACTTTGGACATTAAGGCATTAAATGCGTCGAAGTTCTCGTTTTGAGCATATTCCATCATTCTCCACTTCCAAATCCCTTCTCCAAATGATACGGCCGTTTTGAAATTGTCCGTTGGAGCGACACTTAACAAAGGCTTGTCTGAATCGATACTTCCTACGCGCTGATACAAGATTACCTTTGCATTCTCTGCCAATTTAAAATCGCCAAACGGCACTTCCACTGGTGGGTACTGGGCCAACATTCCTGCATGCTCTGCAGAAAAGTTAAATTGATCATTATTTCGATTAAATGTTGGAAATACATTATCCGTTTGACCTGCTTTTGGTTGAAACGAAAGTACTTTTTGAACTTTATTTAATTTAACGAAATCGGTTTGAGTACCTGTAATAAACCATTTTGAATTATTCTTGAAGTTTTTCTCTAATTCTACAATGTTGGTTTGTGCCGAAGGGATCTGATGGAAGATTACTAAATCATAATTTTCCTTATTGTTTACTGGAGTTTTCTCGTTTTCATATCTTATCGACAAATCATAATTCTGTTGCTCTTCTATTACATTTTTCAATGCTTTAAGATCTGGATGTGGTGAATGTGCATAGAATAAGATTTTCTGTTTTCCATCAATTACCTCCAGATAGGTTTCTTTTAGGTTGTTGCGCACATTCCACTCATCCTCCATTTGATTTACCTCGGCTTTAAGTTGATGTTTCCCAATTTCATTTGCAGTAAGAAGGAATTCTACATCATTAATTCCATTTTCAGAGGAAATGGTCACCGTCTTTTGATCCTTCTTAATTCCATCTACGTAAAGGGTGATATTGACTTTTGAATCTTTATATCCTTTGTTGCCAAATTCGACTCTTACGGGATATTTATTCCCTTTATAGGCAAGTTTATTGGCTATAACGTTGCGAATAAATACATCGTTGGCAATCGACGTATCGCCGACTCCAATCACTTGAATAGGATAGTCTACATTTACATACTCAGGAGAAAACCCATAGTTATTTATTCCATCTGACACCAAAATAGCGGAAACTAGGTTTCTATTTTCGTATTTCGTACGAATGCGTTTTAATAAACTTGAGATATTGGTTTTTCGTGCATTAAACTTATTACTATCTAATTCGCTCACCTTTTTATCAAATGAGATAAAGTCGACTTCAAATCCTTTTGCTCGAAATTTAGATTGGTCTTGTTTTAACTGATTGAGCACCTTTTTTGTGGACAACGAATCCTTAATCAACATGGATTGCGAATTATCCATGGCTATTACCAAAATGGGCTTTTCAATCAAGTTTTTCGTTTGCTTGATTAATGGTACCAGTAACAAATAACACAAAATGGTCACCAAGACAAAACGTATCCCCGCCAATATTAGGTTCACCGTTTTTGACCAAGTATTATTTTTTTGATAAAGAAAATACGAATAAATCGCCCCAGCCAAAATGCAAAGCAAGATGAACCAGGGCGATTTTTCTAAAATGATTTCTGTTATATCCAATTAACTCTTAGGTTAGCATCGCTCCATCTACTTGTAATACCTGACCAGAAATATAGCTTGACATGTCGGATGCTAAAAACACTACCGCATTCGCTACTTCTTCTGGACTTCCTCCGCGCTTCATTGGAATGTCTTTTTTCCATTCTTCCACTACGGCCGGGTCCAATTTCTCTGTCATTTCGGTTTCAATAAACCCAGGTGCAATCGCATTACAACGAATGTTCCGTGAACCAATTTCTTGTGCAATGGATTTAGAAAAACCAATAATCCCTGCTTTAGAAGCAGCGTAATTAGCCTGTCCTGCATTTCCACTTACTCCAACTACGGACGAAATATTAATAATAGATCCTTTCCGTGCCCGCATCATTGGTTTGATACTGGATTTAGTTAAGTTAAATACAGATTTAAGATTTACTCTTTGTACATCATCCCACTGCTCTTCAGTCATTCGCATTAGTAAATTATCTTTGGTGATCCCTGCGTTATTAACCACAACGTCTAAACCTCCAAAATCGTTTACAACATCTTCTACTAATTTTTCAGCAGAGGCATAATCGGAAGCATCGGAACGATAACCTTTCACTTTTGAATCTCCAATAGCTAACTCGGCTTCAAGGGCTTGACCTCTTTCTACACTAGAAAGAAACGTAAATGCTACATTCGCTCCATGTTCCACTAATTTTTTTGCAATAGCTCTTCCAATTCCTTTGGAAGCACCTGTTACAATTACCGTTTTTCCTTCTAAAAGTTTCATTTGCTGTATTAAGATGAATAATCCGCAAAAATTTACATTTCTAATGAATTATCAAAACATTCGAATCAGTGTTTTCAAATTATCTGAGATAACATTGAATGTTATCCCAAGCCAAGATAAACTTTTATAACTATATTTAACGATAAAATTGTTCTTGATTTACCCTATTGCATGAACTCAAAGTCAATTAACAAAAAATCAAAATGGCTCTTCGAATGCCTGTGTGGTGATAGTTGGGAGTGTCAGAAGAATATGCATGGTTACGGAAGAATTTTCCAAATCATAAATTTTAGTTCTTCGGTTTCTCAGTTTTTCAGTTCTTCGGTTCTTCGGTTTTTCGGTTCTTCGGTTCTTCGGTTCCTCAGTTATTCAGTTCTTCGGTTCTTCGGTTCTTCGGTTCTTCGGTTCTTCGGTTCTTCGGTTCTTCGGTTCTTCGGTTCTTCGGTTCTTCGGTTCTTCGGTTCTTCGGTTCCTCAGTTATTCAGTTCCTCAGTTTCTCGGTTCTTCGGTTTCCAATTATTATTCTTTAACTATCAACTGAATAACTGATCAACCGAATAACTCTTTTTTTTTACAATTCTTCGGTTTTTAGAATTGAGCTCCTACCGAAATGATCTTTTTGAATTGTTGTCGATTTCCGCTTGTGTTGAAAATTTCAAATAAAACCACATAATTCCCTACCAAGGCTTTACGACCGTCTTCGTTGATTCCATCCCATTGAAAAAAGCCTTCTGTACCTAATAATTTATTTTGGGCAATGTATTTCACAAACCTCCCATAAGAATCGAAAACAGTAATATTGGCAATATTTCCACTCGTTTCAAAATCATATGATATACTGGTGAAATCATTCACTCCATCTCCATCTGGAGTAAACACTTCCGGATTAATCACGATTTGACCTTCTAAACCGCTTATTGTAAATGATTGAGAATTTAAATAACCAGGTGTTGCAAAACCAATTACTTCAGCCGCCGAATGCCAATTTTCTGCATTAGTTGAAGGTTGATCAAAATCAATTCTTTCTAGCGAAACTCCGTTTTCATCATCCAACAATGCGATATGCATCTCTTTTTCATAATAAAAACTATCTAATACTAAAATACCTGAGGGAGGATTCGTTACATCAATTCTGCCAATCAAGACTTCTCCGTCAGAGTCATTGTAACTTGGTAAATCCGCTATTTGATGAAAATTTTCAGAGTGACCATTTGGGTATTGGGTTGTTAGATCTAAAATATCTTCGCTAATAGCTAGGTAGGATTCTGGTGCCAATACCAGAAAATCCGAGCTAATTTTAAACTTATCGTATCCTCCTGTATCAATGGTCAACACATCAATATATTTCAGATCAATGTATTTATCTGAGTTATTATAGATTTCAATAAAATCTTTGGAGCCTGATCTTGGATTGAAAAGTACTTCGTTAATAATTAAATCTCCCACAGCTGCTTCCTCGGGTAACGCAAATGTAACGGTATTGTTATCGCTACTCATCATGTTACCGCTGCAGTCCGTTGCATTCATAATGGTAAGTGTGTACACTGTTTTTGGCTGTAATATAGATCCTAGAAATAACGTATCGGTACTTAATCCTGATCCGATAATTTGTGAATCAATGGTCACTCCGTTATCAATGGTAATGTTTTGAAGAATGATTGTAGACACATTCATTTTTTCCGAAAATTGAAGCAATACTTCTGAATCGTTAATCGCAACTGCTTGTGCAATTGTTGGTGCTGTTAAATCTGGATTGGACGCTTTGATCGAATTGATCCTTCCAGGTGTTCCTCCTGCCACATCTTCAGATGCTGACCAGTTTGTTTGACCTGAACAAGGAGTCGATGGATCGATTAACTCCAGCGAATATCCTCCGTCATCTTTAATCGCATCTCCATACCAACTACTCGAGTAAGTCACCTCATCCATAACTGTACTATCCTTCATTAATAATTGAAGTGCATCGCCACTGTTATTAAGTGATGGGAAATTAGAAACACCCATTGCTGGACCCCAAGAGGCAAATGCTGTATCTTCCCCAGATGGACAAATGATTACGAATTCGTTCGGCAACAGCGTATAAGAAGATAAAATAGCTACACTACTTCCTCCATCTGAAAATTGCATCCCGGTTAAATCAACGGTTCCACTACTCGCATTATACAATTCAATGTATTCTACCCCTGGCAATCCTATAACTGGATCCGGATCTGGAAAAATCTCATTTATTACAATATCTCTATATCCAGGAATGAAGTATTTGAACGCAAATTGTTCGTTGGAAATGGCATTTCCTTTGGCATCTTCTACATTATTTACGGTTAATATATAATCTGTGCTTTGGGAGAACACGCCGCCAAACCCAAGATGAACTAATTTCCCATCTGCCCCATCCAATACCGCTGAAGTAGGGAATCCTTGTCCTCCGTCTACCACATAGTTCATTAAGACTTCTGCTGTAACTTGATCCACATTTTCATCAAATAACACGTCAATCGAAGTATCCGAAATAGCACTTACACTTATGATTTCTGGTGGAAAAGTATCCACGATAAACGTACCTGTAACGCTAATCGAATCAAAATAATATTTTGTTGAACGTGAAGCAATATACACGCATTGAACTCCGACATATTCCGATGTACCATAGGTATTGTCTAATACGGTACCTTCTGAAACGAAATTTGATCCTCCAGTAGAATCGACGAACACTTCCCAGTTTCCTAAATTGTCTCGAGTCACCTTTACTTTAGCGGTAACACTAGATGTTCCAACTCGCTTATTCAATCCATCAAGAATTTCTGTTTTCGTTGCTCCATCCTGTCGATACAAACTGACTTCGTCATCCGAGTTTCCTACTTGCACGAAATACCCATTTACCGCATTTTGCAAGTTTGCATTGTCTGAAGCAAGATAAAAATTAATATAACTACTGCTAGAAGTGGCAAACCCCATATTTACCCAGAATTCCCATGTCGCATTGATCATAGACTGACTCGGTGTTGTCAGTGAAGTGGTAGAATCTGTAGGGATTGCGTTCAAGTGCAATTGAAAACTTCCGTCTACTTCATAACTGGATGTGTCACCTTCCCAAGTCGGATTTGTTGTAAAGTCTCCGTCCGTAAAGTTATCGGTTACTTGCGCATTAGATGTCAATAATATTCCAAAACAAACAACAACAATTAAGCTTATCCGCCCGATGCCAAAATTCTTTAGCAATCTTTTGTTCTCTACTTTCAAATTTATCAATCTATACTGTTTTATAAGTTATGTATCAGTAAAATCTATACGATTCTAACGCTCTCTAAGCCCATTTCGACCACCATCGTATTTGGTCTTCAACTCCTTTTCCGTATTAATGTCGAAGGTCAGCATTATTTCATGCGTTCCTGCGTTATAGGGACCGTTTGGTGTTAATGTTGGAACGGTTGAACTGTTTATTGCAGAAGTCGTAAAATCAAATGAATACCCTAGTAACATTTTTTTATTCTCCCGATCTGGGTCTCCAAAAGCTGCTAAGTTAATTCCTGCAAGCACACTCGCAGCATCATTTTGTCGATAAGAGAATCCAAACCACCATGCATCATTATTTGCTGAAGTAAGCCGAATGTTTCCGTTAAATTGTACTGGAACGCCTTGTGTGTATTTCACTAAAGCCGCTGGCGCAATGATCTTTGTTACATCTCCTTCTTTGTTTCTTAATGGTAGGAACAACCCTCCCATAAAATAATATCCTCGAACTTGTTGCGCTCGTTGAACTCCAAAAGTATATGATGAATATTCAATATTTGTTTCAATCAAATGTGTGGCAGACGCAGCAAGATAAAAGCCTTCATTCTTGAACATGATTCCTGCTCCCATGTCTGGAGTTGTAGCTGTAGTAGATGCCGTTAGAATCGTTTGGTCATCGGCTTGGTGAGGATAAAAGTTTCCTGAGCCTAATCCAAATTGCTTGATCCCTCCATTGATTCCGAAAAACAAATGTTTATTTCCTTTTCTCCACATTGCCTCACTCGACAGTTCAATGTGATACGACAGTGATCCCTGAAATGACAATCTATTTTCAAATCCAAGTTGTTCTTGGGCTACTACTATACCGAAAGCCAATGGATTCGGATCTGCAATACTCTTTCTTCCGAACGCTTTAGTAAGGTTGAATGTAGTTGTTACTGGTCTTTTATTGAAATTTGCGAAAGCTGCATCATCTCCTGTCCTAGTATAGGTTGTACTTGGAAAGTCTAACCATTGCTGACGGTGGACCATCACTGCATGCCAATTTTGTGTCGTCCCTGTAGCTGTTTGATCTCCACCTGTAAAAGCGGGATTAAGTGCTGCCTTATTAAACATGAATTGACTAAAGTTCAAATCTTGTTGAGCCGTTACAAATTGACTTAACATGACTGCTGCCAATACCACAAGAGTCTTTCTATTAATTACTAACCTACTCATTCTCAATAATTAAGCGTTTTTACTGGTTGATATAACATGTAAATATAAAACTTTTGAACGAGCAAACAAACGAAAAGAATGTTGCAAAAAACATGGACATCTAAAATTTAGCCTGAAATTCGTCCTTTACAAGGATAATAGCTCTGCTTAAATAAACCGTGACTTAGGGTAATTAATCATACTCATTAACGGCTTATTGCATGGCCAAAACCTACGTCAACATCAAACATGAGTACAATTTCATAGGTTGGACCGGCTAAAGTGCTAATCTTCGAGAATGGAATATCGTATGCAAACGCAATTATTTTTTTCTGATCTCGATCCTTTTCATTTTTTCCCCAATCTGCAATGTTGATTCCGGCTAATACACTTAGTGCATCCAAATGTCGATAACTCCCTCCAACCCAAAAACGCTTCATTGTTTGCACTTGCCAACCTTAAATTCAGATCCAACTGGGAGATCGCATCAGGTACATATTTAAACAAAAAGGAGGGAATCAGTACCAATTTACTATCTTGTTTACCATTAATTTTATAAGCCGTTGATAAGAAGTAATGACGACTTTGATTTCCGGATAATTGGGAATTATATTGGAGCGTAGATTGCGTTAAATGCTGCACAGAAAGATTCACTTCCCATTTTTTATTTTCAAAAAGAAATCCAGCTCCCATATCAAACGCATTTGCATTTTGATTGGATTCGATCAAGAGTGGATCATTTGGATGTTTTGGATCAAATGCAGAACCCAATTGATATTGAATTAATCCTGCACTCATTCCAAAGGAAAGTTCTGGATCTCCATTTTTTCGGAGTACTTCTGAACGTTGAATTATGTGGTAGGCCAATGCAAGATTGACATGCGTTCGTTCTTCAATACCCAGCGTTTCTCGAATCACCGTCATACCTGCGCCTAAAGGATCGTGTTTGCTTACGTTTCTACGACCTCTTCCAAACGAAGCATGACTGTTAAAACTTAACGTTTGCGGCGCTTGTCCATTATCAAATTTTAGCCATTGCTGCCGAAAACCAAATGTTGCTGCAAGAATATCGTGTTCTGCCCCAGATGCTGCCGGATTAAACAGTGCTCGATTGAACATGTATTGAGTAAACCTCGGAGCTTGCTGCGCTTGTAGCTGATTAGGCGCACACATCATCGTCGAAAAAACGACCATAACAAAGTACGAATATTTCCAGTTTAACTTGAACATTATTTTTGAGGCTACCGTAAGATAATATTTAATAACGGAACCTCAAAGCCTTTTTTAGCAATTAACCAGAAAGTGTAACCTATTTGTTAATATTTTGTACTTTATCAAGAATTCCTAAAATAACGTCATACACCAAATTCAACTCTTCGTCTGAAATAACATAGGGTGGAATAATGTAAATCACATTCCCAAGTGGCCGAAGTAAAACTCCTTGACTCATTGCTTCCTCATACATAAAGTCCCTGATAGAATTAAAATATGACGTTTCCTGCGTTTGCTTTATTTCCAAGGAAAAAATGGTCCCTATTGAGTTTATTTTGGCGATTGCAGGATGGGCTTTCAATCCATCTAAAAAGGACTGGTTTCGTTGTTGAATGCGTGCAATGTTACTTTGCATCTCATCTGAACATAACAAATCTACACTTGCTACCGCAGCTGCACAACAAATTGGATTACCGGTATATGAATGTCCATGAAAAAAGGTTTTCATTTTATCCTCGGCTAAAAATGCTTCGTAAATTTTATCACTTGCTACCGTTACACCCAATGGTAAAAAGCCTCCCGTTATCCCTTTTGACAATGCCATTATATCTGGTTCTACGTTCAGATGCTGTACCGAAAAATATTTTCCAGTACGACCAAATCCGGTCATCACTTCATCCGCAATACATAACACATCATGTTTTTTTGCTTTAGCCATTAATTGGTTCAGCGTATCAACAGAATAAGTACGCATTCCAGCCGTTCCTTGCAAAAGAGGCTCAAATACAAACGCAGCCACATCATCCTGTTCTACCCATTCAGAAAACATTTTTATTACTTCTTGATCATTTTCACCGTTTGGAAATGGGATGAATTGAACGTCAAACATCAACTCCTCAAATGGAGCGGAAAATGGATTCCGATCTCCAACTGCCATTGCTCCAAAAGTATCACCATGGTATGATCCTTCAATCGCAATGAGTTTTTTACGTTGTTGCCCCTTATTAAACCAATATTGAAGCGCCATTTTTAGTCCCACTTCTACCGCTGTACTTCCATTATCAGAAAAGAATATTTTGGAAATATTATCTGGCAGGATGTTTAACAGTTTTTGAGACAATTCAATGGCTGGTTTATGGGTAAATCCTGCAAAGATTACATGTTCCATTTTTTTCGCCTGATCTCCGATCGCTTTTGCCACTACGGGATGACTATGCCCAAATAAATTCACCCACCACGACGAGACGGCGTCCAAAATCTTTTTTCCATCTTCTTGATAGATCCAAACTCCTTCTGCCCGCTCGATCACTATGTGATCTTTAACGTTTAAATGCTGTGTAAATGGGTGCCAGATATTCTGACGGTCAATCTCTATTAGATTGGATGTTTTTTCTAAATGCTTTTGCATATTTTTCGATTAAGTCCGGTGTAATTTCCGACTCTTGATGGATATGTAATAGTTCTCGGTAGCCAGATTTTTCCAAAATTATAGGCTTTGTATTTTGAGGATCTTCTCCGTTAAAAATAATTCCGGCTACTTCTATATTTTGTTGCTTTAAAGCCATGCAGCTTAGCAGCGTGTGATTAATGCTTCCTAAATACAAGTTCGCAACCAAAACGACTGGAATTTCCAACAAACGTGGGATGTCAATGATGCAGTCATTTTCATTAAGCGGAACCATTAATCCTCCCGCTCCTTCTATAATCGTTGGTTGCAAAGGATTTAGGCTATTGTATTCTGCTTTGATCACAGGAATGAAAATTTCATGCTGCTCTATTTCAGCCGCGATGTGAGGTGATGCAGGTGTTTCTAAAAGATATGTTTCTTCAAAAAAGCGTGTGAAACTATTGGATTCAGGGATTAAGGAACGGACTGTATTTGTGTCCGTTGGTGCACCACATTGAACGGGTTTCCAATAGTCTGCTTTCAATGCTTGACACAAAATTGCAGAGGCCACCGTTTTTCCCGAATCAGTGCCTATTGCTGTTACAAAAAGATGCGGATAATTAAAGTTTGAATCGTGCTCCATAGGAATATGGGTGCAAATTTATATAGTCTTTGTTAGCTTCCAAGATGAACCCCACATTAATATTTTGAGTTATCTGTTTAGCTCCCCCAATTTGGCTTTATTTTATCGGTATATAAATTTCAACTCGGGTACCCATTGCATTTCCGTTCTCATCCGTTAAATCTATAATTTTTGATTCGAGCTTGTTCTTACTCATGGAATTTAACAGTTCCAATCTGGTTTGAGTGATATTCATTCCATGTGACTTATGTCTTGTACGAAATTGACTCTTGTTCTCTCCTGCTTTTTTTCGACCAATTCCATTATCTTCTACAACGCAAATAATACCGTCCTTATCCTGCATTTTTAATTTTATCGTCAAGTTTCGAGCCCCTTCTTTGGTCATGAGGCCATGCCAAATGGCATTCTCTGCAAAAGGTTGGATTACCAACGGTGGAATTCGTTCAAAGGCTTGATCAATTTTTTTATCAAGTTGAATTTCGAAGTTGAATTTACCAAAAAAACGTAGCTTTTCGATTTCCAGATATAAGCGCAAGGCATCCAGTTCTTGTTCAATGGTTATAAATTCTTCTCTTGAATTATCCAGAATCATGCGTATCAATCTAGAAAATTTGGAAATATAGATGTTTGCTTCTTCGGGTTCGTTTGAATTGATGAAATGCTGAATCGAATTCATGGTGTTGAACGTGAAATGAGGATTCATTTGAGACCGAAGTGCCTTTAATTCCATTTCAACTATTTTTCTTCGAGTTGCTTCTTTCTCTCTGTTTCGTTCGATACGCGTCCTTAATATTAAATAGAATACCGATAGTATTACCACCGTGTAAAGAACTAAAGCCCACCATGTAAACCAAAGAGGTGGTTTAATATTAAATATAACTTGCTTCATTCTTTTAGATTCTAATCCATCATGAGAAATAGCCTTGATCTGGAATATATATCTACCTGGAGAAAGGGAAATAAATTGCATTGAGGAATTTTTTGTTTCAGACCATTCTGTCCCACCTTCTTCTTGAATCATTCTAAATTTATAGGACATGCTTTTTTCTCCTCTATAAGTTGGACTAAAAAACGAAAGTTCAATGGTGTTTTGATCGTAGTTTAGCTCATATAAAGAATCCAATTTGACAGGTTCACTGTTCACATCAATAGATTGAATATCTATTTTTGGATAAAATTGTTGTTTTTTAAAACTAACTGGAAAATAGTTTAATCCTTTGCTTGTTGCCACATAGACTGTATCATTTACAACCTGCACATCATTTACATGTCTTGAAGCTAAACCATCTTCTTTGGTTATGTTTTCAATTGAATAAGAAAGTGGATCAATTGAGTTTATCATTACTCTAGAAAGACCTTTATTGGTGCTTACCCAAATGGTCGAATGATCTTTATCAATCTTGACTGTTCCAATCAAGTCACTTAACAAGCCTTCTTTTTGACCAATAGACTTAAAGCCTTTTCTCAGGTTGCCAATAATAAGGCCAACACCACGCGTTCCAAAAACATAAGTGTTTTCGTCGTACCAATTCATGGATACGATACGGTTCTTTAACATTGGATACTTTTCACCCAGAACCTTAATTTCATTTGACTGAACATTGAATTGAAAGACTCCTTTTAGCCCTCCAAGCAGCACATTATTCCGATTCATTTCAATGCAATGCCTTACGCTTCCAATCTCAATCGTTAAAATCCTCCAGTCAGAATATTGGGCACTCACACTTTGACCTTGTTTTAATTTGAGGATCCTACTATCATGTACGAGCAGTAATGAATCTTCTTCAAATTTAGCAATTGAAGTGGGATAATAACCCAAATTGCATTTCGAAAGTATGGTATCTTTAATTATATATGACTTAGTAAATGTAGTTACTAATCTTGATGAGTCTAGCTGATATACCATTCTTAGATCTCGACCAATAACCCCTTTCTTTTCTCTAAACTTATTTCCATAGCGAAAGTAAAGCATTGTATCTGCTTTTATCCACAAATATTTATTGTTAAAAATGCTACTTACATTTTTACCAGACAATGAAGGGTCTTCCTTAATTTCAAGGTTATTATATCTCAATACACCAGACGTTAAAGTGGAAACCCAAAGCACTCCCGTTTCATCTACCAATAAATTACTGATATCGACTCCAATATTTAAAATTTTTCTTGGATTATGCGTGACCGAATCCAGTTCATAGATACCTTCATTACGAACCAAAACATATATTCTAGACTTATAATCAATAATACGCCTTATTGTATTTTTAAAATGGTGTTCATAAAGCATTGAATCTGACTTCATTTCGTACAATCCTAACCAATTTCCTCTTGCTAAATACAAATAATTCTTTCCGATCCATTTATTCATATTAAAAGAACCTGCATACTCGGTATGAGGAAAGATCCTAAACCACCCCGCTAAACGTAAACTGGCCGTATCTTTTACTCCACGAATTAAAACTTCATCTGTTTCCAAAGGATAATAACCCGCTGCCGATTCACTTCTTTGCTGATACATAAATTGACTAGTACTGTCTCCAATTTGATATACATTATTCGTCATAATATCTTCTCCTCGAGCCAAAATTTGAAGGGTATCGGCATTCACATAAATTGAATGAATCAATCCATGTCCCATCTTTACGCCTTCAGGTTCCTTTTTTAATTTCTGAAAGTGTCCATTTTTATAATATCCCAACTCCCCATTGTACGTTAAAAACCAAATTCGATGTTTTTGGTCTTCGTAAAAATTGAATATCGTATTATCTGGCAATCCATCTTTTGAGGTGTAATTTCTAAATTGATTCCCATCGTATTTGCTCACACCCCTATCGGTTGCCAGCCATAAATACCCCTTAGAATCCTGAAAAACAGCATAAACCTCATTGCTCGGAAGGTCATTCTCATTCGTGAATTGAGAATAAGACGCAGATTGGGCCCGTAAACCAACGGTAATGCTTGCTAAAACTATAAAAAGAAGAAAGCTTGAGAGTGACGATATTTGCAATTTCATTTCAACCAAACAATGATTAATTTATCGGTATATAAATTTCAACTCGGGTACCCATTGCAGTTCCTTTCTCATCCACTAGGTCAATGATTTTTGATATGAGTTTGTTCTTACTCATAGAGTTTAACAATTCCAATCTGGTTTGAGTAATGTTCATTCCATGTGACTTATGCCGGGTACGAAATTGACTTTTGTTCTTTCCTGCTTCTTTTCGACCAATCCCATTATCTTCTACAACGCAAATAATACCGTCCTTATCCTGCATTTTTAATTTTATCGTCAAGTTTCGAGCCCCTTCTTTGGTCATGAGGCCATGCCAAATGGCATTCTCTGCAAAAGGTTGGATTACCAACGGTGGAATTCGTTCAAAGGCTTCATCGATGTTTTTATCAATTTGAATTTGGAAGTCAAACTTACCAAAAAAGCGCAGTTTTTCGATTTCTAGATATAAGCGTAGGGCATCCAGCTCCTGTTCAATGGTTATAAATTCTTCTCTTGAATTATCGAGAATCAATCGCATCAATCTAGAAAATTTGGAAATATAGATGTTTGCTTCTTCGGGTTCGTTTGAATTGATAAAATGTTGAATCGAATTCATGGTGTTGAATGTGAAATGTGGATTCATTTGAGACCGAAGTGCCTTTAATTCCATTTCAACCATTTTTCTTCGTATTACTTCTTTCTCACGATTCCGATTCAGTCTAATTTTAAAAACAATGTAAAAGACCAATCCAATAATCAATCCATAAGTCAAAAATGCCCACCAACTCAACCAAGGCGGTGGACATATTTGAATATACATCACTGCAGGTTTTGGTGTAGACTGACCATCGTGTAACACTGCAATCACTTCAAACTTATAATTGCCAGGTGATAAGGATGCAAATTGGACGGAGGGAATATCCGTTGTTGTCCATTCAGAAATGTTTCCGTCTTTTAACAATCTAAATTTATACGACATACCTCCAGGTCCTCGGAAAACTGGACTGAAAAATCGAACATCAATCATGTTTTGATTATACAAGAACGTATAGGATGAATCCAACTTCCATTTTTCCCCTTTTACTTTAACCTCCGTAATAGAAATTTCAGGCTCAAATCGACTCTTTCTCCATGATTTTGGCACATAATTCATTCCCTTATTTGTGGCTATGTATATAGTGTCATTAAAAATATGTGCGTCGTTGATTTGACGGGAGGATAAGCCATCTTCTTTGGTCAGATTTTCAATGGTATAAGATAACGGATAAATTGACTTCACAAAGATTCTTGATAGTCCCTTATTTGTTGCAACTAATATGACGGAATCGACTCCAGACACATATATTTTATTGATCAAATCACTCACTAAACCGTCTTTCTCCGAAATTGATCCAAAGCCATCTTTCAAATTCCCTAAGACCAGCCCCATACCTCTCGTTGCAATCACATCATAATCTTCATCCCAATGCTCCATTTGTACAATTCTCTCAGACAATGCGGGCGACATTAATTGTAAACTGGTAAATTTTTTCTCTCGATGGTTATACAGAAACAACCCTAAATTGGTTCCAAAATAAAACCGTTGTCCATCTATCGCTAATACCGATCCTCCTCTTCCTACAAAATCAGGGTATGTTCCCCAATGATCCTGTGAAAGCTGTCCCTGAAATTTTGAATTTTTAACGATTGTATATCCTTTCCACCAACTCAACAATAAACTATCTTCTCCAAGCGGCGCAACCGCATCTGGAGTATAGAGCGTTGAATTTATCGAGGTTATAGTAGAATCCTTCAGTAAAACAAAATTTGTATTCGAAAAAACAGTAAAATTGGAATCAACCTTATAATCCAAACCACCTAATACACTCCCAATTAATTTACCTTTAGGTTTCAAGCCTTCATTCGTTTGAAGATAAATCGATGTGTCCGCTGCAACCCATAAATATTTAGTGTTAAATATGCCCGCCACATACTTATTCTCTAATTTATTGTGGTTTTTTATTGAAATGGAATTGTATCTTAATACCCCTGAAGTAAGCGTCGAAACCCAAAGGGTATTTGTATTGTCGAACATAAAATTCGAAGCGTCAAACGGTATATCAAGTACTTTCCTTAATCCTGCTAAATCAGATTTCAATTCATACAATCCATCTTTGCTAATCAAGATGTAATAGAGATCTCCTATTTTTTTTACTCTTCGGATGTAATTATCAAAAACATGTTCATACATAGTGACCTTTGAACCATGATTGTAAAACCCCAACCAACCCAAATAGCCAATGCAAAGGGTATCCTCTCCATACCATTTATTAAATTTATTTGATAAGACAAATCCATTATGAGGAACTATCTTCGCTTTCATACCCGCTCTTCTTGGTCTAATAAAACCCTTCCAACTTTTTGTGTTTACAGAGTCTATCTGAGATGAAGACACCGTCAGTATCTCCTCTACGGATTTTCTGGAAATTAATACCAACGACGAATCCTCAATTAGAAATGTTTCATTTATTATTGATTTATTTCCCGAATGAAGCACCATCAGTGTATCTCTTTGAACCACAATGGAGCAAATTAATCCCAGTTTTTGCTCAACCTTTAAGGGGTAAAAGATTTCGTTTTTAAAGTAGGCTAATCGTCCATTAAAAGAGTTAAACCAAATTCGATTCTGCTCATCTTCATAAAAATTAAATATGGTATTATCGGGTAATCCATCTTTGGAGGTATATGTTTTGATTTTATTTCCATCGTATTTACAGACTCCCCGGTCTGTAGCAATCCATATATATCCTTTTGAATCCTGAAAAGTAGCGTAGGTTTCGTCACTAAGCAGTCCTTCTTCTATCGTAAATTGAGAATAAACCGCAGACTGAGCCCTCCCATTCTTGCAAAGAAATAACAAGCCAAATACCATGCAAAGCGCCAATAATCGATTAATTCTATTTTCTAAAAGCTTCTCCAACAATTCTTTCTTCCGTTATATACTTTTTATTTGATAGGAATATAAATTTCAACACGGGTACCTCGCCCAATGCCTTCTTCATCGGTTAAATCTATGATCTTTGATTCGAGTTTATTCTTATTCATCGAATTCAACAATTCCAATCTAGTTTGGGTAATATTCATTCCATGCGATTTATGTTTGGTTCGAAATTTACTTTTATTTTCTCCTGCTTTTTTTCGACCAATACCATTGTCTTCTACCACACAAAGAATTCCATCTTCATCTGCGAGTTCGAGCTTTATGATTAAGTTTCGAGGACCATCTTTGGTCATCAAACCATGCCAAATGGCATTCTCCGCAAATGGCTGAATTACCATTGGCGGAATTCGTTCGAAGGCCTCATCTATTTCTTCATCCATCTCAATTTCGAATTCAAACTTACCAAAAAAACGTAATTTTTCGATTTCTAAATATAGACGTAATGCATCCATCTCTTGTTCAATTGTTATAAATTCTTCTCTTGAATTATCGAGAATCATTCGCATCAATCGGGAGAATTTAGAGATATAGATATTCGCTTCTTCCGGTTCATTTGCATTGATAAAATGCTGAATTGAATTCATAGTATTGAATGTGAAATGTGGATTCATTTGCGAACGAAGCGCTTTTAATTCCATTTCAACCATTTTTCTACGTACTTCCTCCTTTTCCAATTTTCTTCTATTGCGAATCATAAAAACGACATAGAATACTCCTAACAATGTACCTATATAACCTAGAAAAGCCCACCAACGTTGCCACCAAGGGGGCATTATTTCAAATGAATATGAAAGCACATTGCTGACTCGACCATCTGCATCTTCTGCCTTAAGCATAAAGTGATATTCATCAGGAGACAAATTGAAAAATGGAATGGTTTTGCTGAGCTTCCCTACTTGCCAGGTTTCTCCTCCATCCAGCGAATAATTATAAATTAAATCATTCTGATTCCGATAATACAGCGCGTCAAAATCTATCTCTATATTGTTGAACTTATTTCCTAAACAAAGATCCTTTGCAAACAACGTATCAATACTATTTACCCTCAGCTGTCTAAAATGTAAAACTGGCGGCGCCGTTTTAAACGCATAGTCTTTTGATAACTTTAGAACAGAATGCTCTAACAATATGTACAGGGAATCATTAAAACAACTTAAGTCTTTGATTTCTTTATTGAGCAAACCATCTCGTTCGTCCAATTTGGATACGGTATAGATTAAAGGATCAAATGAATCAAATTCAATTTTGTTCACTCCTTTTGTACTCGACACCCAAACAATCCGCTTGCCATCAGAGGCAATGTGGTTTAAAAATCCAGACAACAGACCCTCTTTAACCGTAATCTGATGCGTTGTATCACCTGTTTTTAGTAGGAGACCTTCCCCATTTGTAATCAATGCCAAATGCTTCTTTTCTAAAAAAGTCATTTCCACGATACTGGCACTCAACAAAGTATCTTTCTTTAAATTAAGTAGTTTTTTCTCTTTTATGGATGTGGCAAACAAACCATTTTTTGAGCCTACCCAAACTGTGTCATTTGCAGGATCCGCACTAATTATGCAAGAGGATCGAATTATATCCTTAAAGATCCGTAAACTGTCACCGAAAAAAATATAGGAACGTTTGGAGCCAATAACTTCCCCCTTACTTGTTTCCAACATGTCATTGTAGGAAACCGTTACCTTAATTTTTCTTGCTTCGTTATAGATTCTACTGGTCTCTTCTTCCGATCTTACTACATTTCCCAAATGGTCCAAAATGTAAAACTCAGTCATGGCAGTGATGTAAAACCTACCTAATTTTTTGTCATACTTAACTTTTTGGATTCTATTAACGGTATGCAATGTTGGTAATAATTTGGATCCATTGGGCGCTAATCGATAAATGTTATTTTTTGCATCTGCAAAAACTTGAACATGCTCATTTCTAGCATATGAACGCATTGTTGAGGACTTTATCCACGATAAAAATCTTCTAATTTCAGCTCTGGATTAGGCTTATACAGTATCCCTTTATTATGTGTCGAAATCCATTGGCCCCCAAATCGGTCCATCGTTGTAAATGTTGGATCAAACAGTTTAAATTGCTCTTTGTCAATAAGTTTAAACCCTTTCTTGGATTCAATTATTGCTATTCGATTAGATCCCGTTATGAAAAAATTACTATCCAAAATTCCTACATCATTTATTAGGGGAATACCAGCTGGGTTGTCAATTCTATGAATCACTTGCATATCACTATTATACAAATAGGACGTTTCCATCTCTGAATCTATTCATCACCAATCCTTTAACAAATCCTCTTTGATGCATGAAGTCTAAACGGTACCGAAATTCGAAAAGAGAAGGATTATAATTGATCATATCTTGTAGGGTCGTTTTTCTATCAATTGCATCATAAATTGAATCCCGATTTACGATCCAGTACTTCATCCAAATTTTTGGTTAGCACATTTCCCACGATTTTGTTATTTTTCCCTAATTTAAATTTGCTATATGGGCCAAAATGATCATGCCAAGCTAGTAAAAACACTGTCTTCTTTTGTAACGGTAATCCCTCCTAAATAGAATCGATCCCAAGCCGGATCTGATAGATTATGAAAAGCACCATCAAGGTAAAAACCTACTTTTCCATTGTAGGTCAAAAACCAAAGTCTTCCTTTGTGATCTTCATAGAATTTGAAAACGGTGTTTCCGGGAAGTCCATCTAAAGTCGTAAATGTTTCAAATGATTCCCCATTGTATCGACACACTCCCCGGTCGGTCCCTATCCAAATGTATCCGTCCTTATCTTCGAAAACACTATAGGTTTCATTACTTGGTAGTCCGTCCTGAACCGTAAAATTGATATAGGTGGAATTTTGGGTATAGCCATCATAGATTTCCTATCCATGTCATTGACACAAATAGCAAAATACGGAGATATATAAATTGGTTATTACCCATTAATTAAACTTTAGGCTGATCTTATCATATTGGATTTCACATTCGTTTAGTTTAGAATTGCTTGTTGAACTTAATTCTAAACTAATTAACCAAAATAAATTATTCTTCAAATCATAATCGATACATGGGTTCGGTTCTATTTTTCATTTAGCGGGCTAAATAAAGCTCCAATGACTTATTCCTACTTCAGGCCATACTTATCAATGAGGTAAATCAGCGATGCTACCGATGCACAACCTAACTCCAACTCTCGTTTATGTACATTTTCGAAAATATCATTATCCGTATGATGAAAATCAAAATAACGCTGTGTATCTGGTTTTAAGCCTATGAGCGTTACTCCTTGATCTTTTAAAGGTCCGATATCTACACCTCCACCGCCTTTCTCAAAGTGATGCAAATTATATGATTTTAATAAGGTACTCCATGACTGAATCTTTGAAATTGCTTCGTCGGTCCCTGTCACCCCAAATCCTCTTGGTACAAATCCGCCCGCGTCACTTTCTATCGCAGCCACATGCTTCCACCCTTTTTCTTTAGAAATTTGCGCATATCCTTTTCCTCCTTTGTTTCCATTTTCCTCATTCATGAAAAATACTACTCTTAAGGTGTTTTTAGGTTTGTAACCGATCGCTCTAAGAATTCTAAGTGCTTCAAAAGAGTGTACAACTCCTGCTCCATCATCATGGGCTCCTTCACCTACATCCCATGAGTCCAAATGTCCACCTACTACGATATATTGATCTGGATTTTCAGAACCCGTAATTTCACCAATTACATTATAGGAATCTACATCCGGTAAAGTTTTGCAATCCATTTCCATGAATACCTTCTGTTTTGGATTTTTCTTAATCTCTGAACTCAACAAATCAGCAGATATAAGCGAGACTGCTATCGCCGGAATTTTTCGAATCGAATCTTCATACCCCATGGATCCAGTATGGGCAAAATGATCAAATTTATGGGTCATGGATCGTACGATTACACCTACCGCTCCATACTTTGCTGCATTCATGGCTCCTCCCCACCGTTGATCTACACAACCTCCATATGCCTTTCCGGTTTCGATCAATCTAGGTTCCATGGGCCGATTGAAGAACACAATTTTACCTTCAATTTTCTTTCGCCCCAATTTTTCCAGCTCTTTAAAATTTTGCACTTCAATCACTTCACCTTCCAATCTACCACCTGTTCCAACTGATCCTCCTAAGGTCTTTGCATCAAACAATCCACCGGGCATATCCTGCTTTTTGGATTCAGAATATTTTGCGGAAGAAAATCCTACTTTTTCTTTCGAACCCCGATCCCATCTTGGCACCTTAACAGGCATCAACCATACCTTGTCAAATTTATTATCTTTCAGTAATTTCTCTCCCCAAAGCACTGCTTTAGCCGCTGCTGGTGATCCACTTAACCGGGCACCAACGTCTTTGCAAAGCGAACGTAAACTTTCATAACTTTTTCCATTCACCAAAGCTTCATCAAAAATTTTACGTACAATAATGGAATCCTCTTTCTGCGCAAAAGCAGATGATATAAAGACAAAACTTATTAGTACAAAAAGTATTTTACGGATCATATTCTTTAAAATCATTCGTTTGTTTGTATTTATTCTATTTGACTTCCTGAATTGCAAATTGATTTAGGAAGTGTACAAATGTATTCATTTTAAATTGTTCTTAAAACCGAACGCCCATTACACAAATATCATCAATCTGACTTTCTCCTCCCTTCCATTCCAAATGTGCTTGTTCTAAAGCTGCTTTACATTTTACCAAAGGTAAGTTTGCATTCTCAACAAGCAATTCTCGTAACCTTCGATATGAATATTTAAGTGATCGCTCTCCTCCAAACTGATCCGCATAACCATCTGTAAATGTGATTACAATATCACCTTTATTTAATTGTATTTCATGCTGCTCATATTCGATGGGGATTTCTACATAGAATTTACCAATTGGCCGTTTTGTTCCTTTAATAATTTGAATTTCTCCATCTCGAATCAAATACAAGGGGTTATATGCTCCGGAAAACTTCAATTGATTTGTTTTACGATTCCAAGCACACAAGGCGATGTCCATTCCATCTTTCACATCTATTCCTTCTGTCGTTTGCTGAATGGAATTCATAACATGGTGTGTAAGCTGTTTCAAAATTTCAGCTGGCTCCTTTACATTATGATCTAAGACTATTTTTTGCAACCCATTGGCTCCAATCATGCTCATTAGTGCTCCAGGAACTCCATGCCCTGTACAATCAACTACTGCCCAAAATACCCAGTCGTCTACTTCTTGCAACCAATAAAAATCCCCTGAAACAATGTCCTTAGGATCATACAAGACAAACGATTCAGGAAGACATGATTTTACCGTTTTATCCGGCGGAAGAATCGCTTGCTGAATCCTTTTTGCATAATTTATACTTGCTATAATCTTTTGATTTTGTGCATCAATTTGATCATAAGCCTCCGTTATTTCCGCATTTTTTGTTCGTTCCAATTCGGCTTCCCTGCGAAGGCTTTCCGATTCATATTGAAATTGAAGGTTTTTAATTTTCTTATTCTTATCATCATTAAAGACCTCTTCTTTCATTTTATGAAAGCACTCATAGTTGAGTAATGCATTTTCATAATCGCCTTTCAATTTGCAGCATTTGGATAACAGTTTATAAATTCGATATGAACGTTCTTTTGCATCTACCAAAATCGCAACTTCCAGAGCTTCATTCAAACAAGCAACAGCAGCATCGTAATTCTCTTCGCTGAGGTAAATTTCACCTTCCAAGGAAGCGCAATATACCGTCATCAAATTAAAACTAAGCTGATTTCCTATTGCAACTGCTTCCTTTAAGTATGCTCTTGCTTCATCATTTTTTTTCAGGTAGAATAACACTTCTCCCACATTGTACTTCACAATACCTTCAAACATCTGATCAATTCCTTCAGACCTCATGCAATCCTGAAAATATTCCAACGCTTTCTCGTAATTTCCACTTCTTAAATATAGATCGCCGATGCTATTTTTAACCTTTGTGGCATCTACTTCATTTTCATGAAATTCGTTGATTTTAAGACATTCATTATAATAGATTAATGCATTTTCGTAATCGGCCTCGTGGACGTATACTGCACCCAATAGATTCACTACTTGTGCACGCAACACCGTGTTTTCTTCACATGATTTTATCGCTTCCAAACACATTTCTAACGACAGATCATAATCGGAGAGCAATCGATAACATTGTGCTAGATTCCTGAAAGCAGCCGCTTTTCCGATTTTATATCGAAATAAAAATGCATCCTCACGCGCTTCCAGAGCTATCTTTAGTGCTTTACGAGGATCTAATCTTCCTAACTCCCAACCATATTTGTTTGCAATATCAATCCATTCCTTTCCCTTGCGAACTTGAGTAAGACGTTCTTCATATTCCTCAAATCGAGCTTCGTTGGTCGTTGCTGTCATGATTGATTTTCAGGTTATTGGCAGAATAATTAGTTACGTGCCTTTTGTGGATATTTAAAAAAGAACTTAAAAAAATAATTATTTGAGAAATAAGAAGCCTGAAATTATACCTTAACTCCTACTAAACAAACATCATCAATTTGTTTGGTTTTACCTTGATCCATCCAATATTCAAATTCCGAACTCAGCAAACGATGCTGTTTTGTTAATGGCTCTTCCTGAAGTGAAAACAAGGTTTTTTTCAGTTTTTTGACCATATACTTCTTACCCTTTTCTCCTCCAAATTGATCTTGATATCCATCACTGAAAGTATAAATTAAGTCGCCTTCTTCAAGTAATATCTCTAGCGTAGTAAATTCCTTATTCTCATGCACATGTGAACCAATTGGCATCTTGTCCGCTTTTATTTCAATCAAGAATCTCTTTTCGGCACCTTCATCTCCCATATCTAATATGGTGTAACGCTTTTCTAAACCTGGTTTATCTTTGATAAAACTAAGAGCGCGTTCCGGATTTTGAACAACGATTACCAAAGGATTATACGCACCGGAAAACTGCAAAACGTTTGTATTTCTATTCAATACACACATGGCGATATCCATTCCATCTTTCCGTTTATTGTCGCCTTTTTGCTCGAGAGATTTAATTATTTTACTACGTAATTGATTTAGTATATTTCCTGCATTCGTCTCCCCTCCTTCGGCTACAATTTCATTCAAAAAACCAATTCCCAACATACTCATGAAAGCACCTGGAACTCCGTGTCCGGTACAGTCTGAAGCCGCCCAAATTGCTAGTTCTTTATTGGCAAAAGCCCAGTAAAAATCTCCACTTACTACATCTCTCGGACGAAATAAGATAAATCGATCCGACCCGATTCGGTCCCAACTTTCGTCTCCTGCCAACAATGCACTTTGAATCCGCTCGGCATAGTTGATCGATGCCTTTACTTCTTCATGCGCATGTTCAATGATATGTTTTTGATTCTCTATTTTCGTTTTGGACTCTTCCAATGCCAAACGAGACATGATTTCCTTTTTGGTCAGATTATAGCGAGTGTGAATCAATAATATAGTGAAAATAGACACGGTAAATGTCAACATTCCTCCGTTGATCAACACTTCTCCTAATTCCAAATGACTATCAAAATAAAAGAAGATCAGATTGGCTATTAGATTTAATACGACAATTGAAATGGTATAAATGGGTTTCCAGAGCACCAACATTCCTGCACCAATAAACAATGCGATATAGGCAAAAGTATGCTTTTGAAGTACATCTGCTGGCATCACGGAATACATGTAGGCATTTTGAATCGCTATCCCCAAAAATGGCACATATATCAACCATTCTGGTCCCAGTTTTAAAGGTTTATATAGAAAAAACAAAAGCAGTGAAATCAATGCTACCGCACATCGAAATATGAAGAAATCAATGAAATGGTCCGGCAATTCAAAATAGTCGCCTACTGCCCAAATTGGATTTAGAATCACAGCCACCCAAGCTCCAATACGGTGGTACTTTTCAGAGCGTAGACGTAGTTCTTCTTGCCAGGAAATAGTCATAATACACGGGAGATTAATTGATACAATTCAAGACAAGATACAAAGTTTTTTGGGAATCCGATTAACCCTCGTATTCAGAAATCACGATGATATCCTTAAAATTCACCAATAGTCTTGCTTGCGAATTGAAATATGCCTCCTTCAATTGATCGTTTTCAATCGTAAACATCGATGGTACAATTTGGATTTTCATTCCGTTTTCGAGCACTATAACAAGCTGTTTTGGAATGGGAGTAGGTGTTTCTACTGGTTGAAATTCTTCATCCAAATCGAAAAACCAATTCCAATCAATTTGAACTTCTGTTATCTTTTTACCAATATAACTATGTGCTTCATCAAATCCTTCCAGATCAATTTTCCATATGTCTTGTTCTCCAGACAATGTTTGAATCGGACCAAAACGATAGTCAAATAACTCGCGTTCGTCATTCCATGCCAGACAAAACAATTCCTCACCTAACAACAATTCAATCCCTCCGTCAACCGCTAGTTCATTAAACTCTTTTAATTGAAAATAGTCGTCACTTACATTGTAGACAAAGAGTTTGGTAAGTTCTTTTCCAACTAAAGCGGAATTTAACGCTTCGGTAGCCTCTAAAAATTCAAACGTTTGATTACTCGGATTTTCCATTGCTAGCCTCTTTTGAATTGGAAGTGGAAGTTGTAGTATTTGTATTTGTATTCGATTCTTCTTTTACTAACGCTGTTTTTTCGGCTGTCAACTTTTTCTGATACCTCCCTTGCACAACATCAATCAATACCAGAATCGCTATGATAAAATAGAACGTCGCTTTACTCATTGGAGTAATCTCAAATCCGAAAAACTTAATATGTGCCAAATGCCCGCCTTCACTTACCAGCATAATCCCAACAACAAACAGGATAAACAACCCAAGTACTTCGTATAATCTGTTTTTCTTAAGAAAATTGGACACCGCTCCTGATAACCAGATCATCAAGATTCCACCGATTATAATGGCAATCGTCATAACCCAAAGATTATCTGTAAGTGCCATTGCACTTAAAATCGAGTCAAATGAAAAAATCAGATTCATTACCACAATCCAAAAAATCACCATGCCCACAGGTTGCTTTTTCACCTCTTTTTGCTCCTCTGCTTCTTCCAATTTAAACATATGGAAGATCTCCTTTGTTGCGGTATAGAGAATAAAAACTCCTCCTACCAGTACGATCACACTGTGCACGTTCATGCTCGTATGTAATATATGATTGTCCATTTCTAAAAATGGCTCTTGGAACAATTTAATTAGTTTTACTAATACAAACAACAATCCTATTCTAAGGAAGATTGCACCACCTATTCCGATCATTCGCACCATTGGCTGCTTTTCTTCTGGTGCATTTTTTGACTCTAGCGAAATGTATAAAAGATTATCAAATCCCAAAACAGCTTGTAACAATACAAGCATGCAAAGAGATAGTAAATTTTCTAATGTAAATAAATCAGCCATGGCTAAGGAGGTTAATCGTCGTTTGTTTTTTTTGTTTGTTGGTATTACTTTAGATTTCCGCCGTGCGGAATACAATTATAAGGAACTTTTTGAATATATAAAACACTAAGATTGTACGCTACCTCTAGCAATAAAATGATTGTTCAACATATTTTCTCGGTTATACAACATTGGTTTTCCTGTTTCTACGTCAATTACTGCTCCTCCTGCCAACTCTAATATCGCTTGAGCTGCACATGTATCCCATTCCATAGTCGGAGCTAATCTAGGATACACATCCGCTTTTCCTTCCGCTAGCAACATGAATTTAAGAGAACTTCCCATTGAAACCGTTTGCGGATTCTTGAATTTGTCCAGATAAGCTTCTACTTCTGCTGACATATGAGAACGTGAACAAACAAAACGTAAATTTTCATCTGTCTCTTTGTATTCATCACTTTTGATCTTCACCGCTTCGCCTGTTCCTTCTTTAGAATAAGATCCAATCTCCTCCGTACCGTAGTATAACTTGTCCATAACCGGCACAAAAATTACTCCCGCAACCGCTTTTTGACCTTCAACCAAAGCAATGTTCACCGTAAACTCTCCATTCCGCTTGATAAATTCTTTTGTTCCATCCAAAGGGTCCACAATCCAACATGCATCCCAAGTCTTTCGCACATCATACTCAAGGTTTTTTTCCTCTTCCGAAATAATGGGAATGTTGGGGTAATATTTTTTTAATTCCGCTACGATATGTGCATTCGCAACCGTATCCGCCTTTGTTAGGGGAGATTCATCTCCTTTCAATTGAATCGTAGATTCAAAATTTGGATCCTGATATACCTCCATAATTAATGCGCCTGCTTCTATAGCTATCTTGTTAATTATTTGGATATCAATTACATTTCTCATGTTTTTGGAATTATTTGAAGTTAAATTTGTGTTACGCTAGGTCAATACAATATAGCAATTAACCAATGTTGAATATCATATTGCCGAAAGAACTAATTAAATTTGCACGAAACTATTAAAAATGGAGGTAAAAGACATTGAAAAGTGGATAAAAAGGTATCGAGAAGATGGAAAGTCATTATTCCTGACATCTTCTTTCCAAAGCCATAGTATTCCATTAATCCATATCGTAAGTCAAATTGATAATACGATTCCTGTTTATTTTAACAACACTGGATTTCATTTTCCAAAGCTGCTTCAATTCCGTGACCATATTGCGGAATTGCTCAATGTGAATGTGATTGACACCGTGCCCATTGTTCCAAAAATTCAACAATTGGATGGAAACGGAAACTTCATGTACGCTTCCGACCCGGATGAATGCTGTTATTTAAACAAGGTGAAGCCCATGGAAAACATTATGATCCAACATGACGTTTGGATCAATGGAGTTCGAGCAGATCAGAGTTCGACTCGAGCAGCAATGAAAATAGAACAACAAGCTCCGTTTAATACCTTGCGATTTCATCCGATGTTGGACTGGAGTAAGCAAGACATTTACCGTTATAAAAGCGCACATAACTTGCCAGATAATCCCTTGGAAGCAGAAGGATATTTTAGTATTGGCTGTGCTCCGTGTACCGCAAAATTTGATTTAGAAGCGGGATCGGATCGCCAGGGAAGATGGCAGGGAATGAATAAGACAGAATGTGGTTTGCACACAGATCTAGCTGGTAAATAAAAAAACAATTAATTAATAAATACAAGTAAGCAAGAATACTCTACGATTCAATACAACACATAAGCACATGAACA
Source organism: Cytophagales bacterium (assembly GCA_965277185.1). GTDB lineage: Bacteria > Bacteroidota > Bacteroidia > Cytophagales > JAHDFW01 > JAHDFW01. The sequence goes on from CBDICC010000034.1 coordinate 272,573, forward strand.
TATTAATTACAGGAGGCGCAGGATATATTGGGATGGAGTTGGTTTACCAACTTGCAAATCAAGACGAAGTTGATCGCATTGTCATATTTGACAATTTGAGTCGAGACAACTACAATATGTTTATCGGTCATTCCAAATTGAATGATAAAGTTCAATTTGCGCATGGAGACATATTGGATTCCCGTCGATTGAAAAAATTGGTTGATCAAGCGGACATTGTATATCACTTAGCGGCGAAAGTAACTACTCCTTTTATGGATACGAATGCGCATGAGTTTGAGCAAATTAATAATTGGGGAACATCGGAAGTGGTTTATGCAGTTGAAAATTCCAACGTGCAAAAATTCGTGTATTTAAGTTCCGTTTCGGTTTATGGTGCCAATGATCAAGTAATTGAAACGGTAGATGGCATTCCTGATCCAATGACGTATTATGGGATTTCAAAAAGGAAAGGGGAAGAACATGTGGAGCGTTTAATTGATAAAAAAGACACGTACATTTTCCGGGCAGGAAATGTATATGGCTATAATAAGAGTATGCGGTTCGACGCTGTAATCAATCGATTTATGTTTGAAGCCAATTACAATAAAAAGTTAATGGTAAAAGGTTCAGGTGCTCAAAAAAGAACCTTTATTCACATAAAAAGCGTGTCTGAAAACTTGGCGAAAATCGTGGACGGATCACTGGAAAAAGGAGTATACAATTTGACAGAAAGTAACTGGTCCATCCTAGATGTAGCCGATGTTATCCACCAAATTTATCCCGGAACAGAAATGTTATTCCGTAATCAAGATTTCCCGATTAAGAGTATTACCGTAAAACCCGATCCAAAAATGCCTTGGTTGAAAGAAGCCGATTTGAAAAGCGAGTTGGAAGCTTTTAAGGAAAATTTTACGTTTTAGTAGGCTTTTATGATTTGAAATAGACGAGTTATTATTTGATAATGACTTTGCTAGTGACTGTGGAATCTCTACCCACAATTTTCAGGATGTAAGTTCCTTTGGAACCTAAATAAAAATTTGCAAAATTGGTATTACTTATGGTTTGAATCAATCGACCGGATAGATCCCAAACAGAGACCGAGAACGCTGAATTTGCTTCTACTCCTTTAACTTGGATTTCATTTAATGATTGTTCAATGACATATTCACTTTTCAACTTTTCATCAATCCCTACTGAATTAATTAGGAAACTCGCCGTATCGGAAGCATAACTTTCAGCTATAAACTTAACTTCATACCCATTGGCATCCGGAAAAACATGGGTTACATTCAAACCTGACACTTGAGGAGATCCATCTCCAAAATCCCAAATTGCATTCCTTGCATATTTTGTTGTTCCGCTAAAATCGTAGGATAAATTACCCGTAGCACTCGGAGCCGACGCCATTGCTTGACTTACCGAACCGTTATTGCAAAAACTATTCACGCCTAGTAACACTCCTGTATCCAATATGTCATCGGAGGCATCTGCAACCACTAATTTAAAATGATACGTACTCCCTGAAACCACTGGAATGGTAGAAGTTAAGGGAATCGTAAAACCATCATATTGAACTACCGTTTGGTCCGTAAATTGTGGTTCTCCCGTGGTTCCAGTTCCATTGGTCACGTAGTAAGCCGAATTAGTTGACGCATTAATATTATTTATACTAACTGGTATAAGATTATTAATAAGGGCGTAATTTTTTGAACTATCCGAAAACGGCCCCGAAATTCCTGGACCACTGACAAAAATCCCAAATACGTCATTTATCGATCCATTGGGTGGAGCATATTCAGGGTATTCTTCGCTACCAAACATATACGAAAACTGAACAGAATCTAAGCTGGCTCCAATTAACAAATCAAATTCTAGAATAGCCGCGTCGTTCGTAAAATCACCAGAAAGCGCATCAAGATCAGCATCTCCTGGAAGATTAAACCCTGTTCCCGCCATCGTATTATTATTAGGACCAAAAATTGATTTTACATTCCCAGTTGAAAGCAATATCCCTGCACCAATATTTGTGTTTGACTGCCCATCATCTACATATCCGATCGAACTCGCATCTCCTACGTGGCTCACATTTGAAACGGTCACGCATTGTCCATTAAAAAAATCCTCCACCATTTCCTGAGCAGTATAGGAAGTATCAATAAAAATTTGAGCACCAGCTTCAGGCTTAAATAAAAGCCCAATTGTGATGACAATCATTGTTTTAAGAAGTGTTTTCATTACGATGAAGAATTGTTGAACTTATCGCAAGTTACCGTTTTTTTTAAACAAATAAAACCGTCTCCCCACTTTGAACCGTTTTCAATTTCTCCGTATATCCTCGAAAAAAGAATGGAATATTGTCTTCTCCTCCATTCACCATTCGACCTTTTACTTTTTCAAATGCCAAAATAGAAACTTCATAATCTGGTTGACCAGTGACTAGAACAGGTTGTTCCAATTTGGCATACCAAAAGTACGCTCCTCCAAAATTGGTTCGTGCTACTTCCAATATATAGGTCCCAATACGAAATACAATCCAATTCTGACGTTCTTCCGTCATATCTTCATAAAAGTCAGCCGCTTCTTCCAAGATTTCATCAATCAGCTCCAAACTCTCTACAGAATAATCCAATCGATTACCGAATCGTTGACTGTAATGATCGACGCATTCTTTTGCATCTTCGATCATTTGTTGAGTAAAATCTATTTCCATGTTTGCTTATTTGTTGAATTTTAATTCTTTAAGATCGAATGGATAACGATAGATCTTACTTCTGTTTCGCAGCGTCAGGCCTTTTATCAGGCATCGGTCCACGCATATGGATCACTAAACCGTTTAGGAAATTACGTAAAATTTGATCTCCACATTCCATGTACTTTGGATGGTCTTCTTTTCTAAATAAAGCCCCTAACTCACTTTTAGATACGTTAAAATCGACCAGCTTACATACTTCTACAATATCCTGATCAGTCATCTTATGTGCTACGCGTAGCTTTTTAAAAATGTCGTTGTTGGTTAAAGCCATGGCTTAATATCTTATTTTAATGGTTTTACGAATTTGGAATTAGCGATATTCCATCTTAAAGGCGAAAGGTACGACTTTTAGCTCAATCAGTACAAAGAGAATATTTTAGTTTTCATCCTTCCCGTAATGCGCATATAGCGTTTCTACTTTTTTCTTAAATGCTTCTCTAAACTTCAAGTCAATTCGATCTATCAAAAGCCAGTGTTTTTGAAACTTATCACGCCCTTTTCTAGAATAAATCAGGTAATAATCATTTTCACGTATTTCCATCGAAGTGATATCCGAAATCAATAATACCTTTTCACGTGTATCATTAAATACGATTCGATCCTTCTGGAACAAAACATAATAACGTTGGTTGTATTTATCTAACCGAATTTGAACACAAAGAAACCCGACCAAAAAGAATGTGATTGCTCCTTCCAAATAATCATCCCCTAATAAAAATATGGCACCCATTAGCAATGGATAAATCATCCCCATCACCCAATAAGCCGGGGCATACCAAATTTTATATGGAAAAAAACCTTCACTCTTTGCATGATGTGAAAGCCGAATTGGTAACTTTTCAATTAGAACTACCGCTACATAAATCAAAGTTAATACAACAAGGATTATTGTATTTGTTTTCAATCCTACGGGATCAGCATTAGCGTTAGCATTAAGAGAAATTTCCGAACCTAGCGTCAGAAACCAAGCTAACGCCAAAAGTATTATTGGCCTTATTTTTTTCAATAATTGCTTAAATTCCACGGTCTAATTTAAGATTTTTTTTTGAAGCTAGAATAAATGGTGCTCTATCGTTTGCTAACCTATTCTTTCAATAAGCTAAGATACCTCATTGTACAAACACATGATGCTCAAATCGTCCTTCCAATTTATTACCTATCGAATCAATATGAATTCCTTGACCATGCATTTCATTATGATCCCAATTGCCATCGTAACTAGCTCCATTAGAATATTTCATGGTTCCTAGCCCATGCTGAACACCGTGATTCCATTGTCCCACATATACATCTCCTACATTCCAAGTATAGGTGCCTCGTCCATGCTCCGAACCCTCATGCCAATTGCCTGAATATACACCGTTCGAATCAACCAATTCTCCTACTCCATCTGGCTTACCGTTTTTAAATTGTCCGGTATAAACAGATCCTGTGTTAAAGTAAAAAATACCACTTCCATTAATCTCACCTAACTCCCAAGACCCTTCAAACTTATCTCCATCAGCATACTCATAGGTTCCATATCCATGGCGCTCTCCCTCACTAAACTCTCCTTTATATACATCTCCGTCCGGATAGGTATACACTCCGTTTCCATGTAATTTTCCATCTTCAAACTGCCCTTCATAGGTTTCGCCTGTCAAATAGTGCTTTTCTCCATGTCCATCATCACAATCACCAGACATACATCCAAGTTCAGATCGTTCTTCCCTTGCACTGTCTCCAATCATGCGTTTCCCCCAAAGCCCTGCTAAAATCAATAAGCAAACGGCAATTGAAATTTTAGCCCATTTCGGTAAGTTCTGCACTTGTTTTCTATACATGTATGTTGGTAGCCTTGGATTTGCTAGATTGGATGAGATGGAAAATTACAACACTATTCTCTCAAACCTATGTATATATATAATCTTATTGCTTATTGAATATTCTTCGAATACTTCCGGAAGGTAATTTCTGCCATCCACGCTCATGCATATAGTAAAGTCCCAACTTTAAAACCAATTCCATCGCCGCTACTATAGTGGATTTTTGCATTGCGCCTTCTGTATCCTTAAAAACAAAGTACGCCAGTGTAAAGGTAGTTCCTGTAGCAATCAATCGCCATGAAAGTGCCTTTAAGAAACTTCGTAACTTAGATTCTCTCGCCTCCTCATTTGTTTCCACAGTGGCTTCCGTTTTCCTTTTTAAATCCATCCCTGAATTAATTGTCTGTGTTGCTTTCACGATGCTTAAGTATTAGTATTAAATTATATAATTTTATTATTTTTAACGAGCTCTTTCTGATATCCAATAATACACGAGATTTATGCGTGAATTAATTGTTTCAAATCGTTTCGATACGTTTTTGGTGTCAGATTCTTTATCTTTCTAAACTGTCGAATGAAATTCGAGAAGTTATTATATCCTGACTTGTAACACACTTCTTCCACAGACAACTCCGTTTCTTGTAAGATTTTACAAGCATAATTTATTCGAAGCTCCATGATAAACTGTGTCAACGTCTTCTGTGTTCGTTGTTTGAAATATCGACAAAATGCATGAGGGGTCATGTTTGCCAATTCTGCCACTTTATCCAATTTGATCTCGCGGGTATAATTAGCCGATATGTATTCATAGACCACATTTAATCGACTTGAATCCAACTCACTTTCAAACGTGTTGAGCGTCCCTAAAGATGTTATATACTCTTTTGCAGGTGTAGCACCAATATTTTCTAAAAGTTGAAAGAAAGAAATAATTCGTACCAAGCCACTTTTATTAAGTACCTCCTCTACTTGTTTGATATACTTAAAACGCTCCACATGAATTCCGCGTTGAGATTGTTTAATGAAATGTTCTAAAAAATGACTCTCTTGATATACACTGCGTAACCAATCCTGATTAAAATAAATTGATATACTTTCAATCGACTCATCCCCTTCCCCTACAAATACATGCGAAACATTCGATCCAAAGATCAATAAAGATCCTTCCTTAAAATCTACATTCGTATTGCCGCAAAGCACAATTCCTCGTCCTTTTTTAACCAATGTAATCTGAATTTCCTCGTGGAAATGAAATTTCTTGTATTGACGTTCCGAGTATTCGTACTGAGCACTAATCGGATGATTGGTTTTCTTCGGAATCTTGAATAATTTCGGTTTCATGATTCAAATTAACATCATTATTAATTAAAATACAATATACAGGTTAAGATAGTATAGTTATTAAATAATTAACCCCATAAATAATGTGTATTCATCCCTTAATTTTGTGCTATGATTATTAATCTTTGGTCTGGGCCACGAAACATCTCTACTGCACTCATGTATTCCTTTGCGAATCGGAGTGATTTCAAAGTAGTGGATGAACCATTTTACGCCCATTATCTTGCTAAAACAGGATTAGATCATCCAGGAAGAAAAGAAGTATTGGAAGGTCAATCTACAGATTCTAAAACCGTCTTAACTAATGAGATTTATGCTCATTCCGCAGACAAACATGTTTTAATCAAAAACATGGCGCATCATTCAGAACATCTAGATACTTCTTTTAGTAATGAAATGATCAATATCTTTTTAGTGCGAGAACCAGATCAAATGATCACATCGTTTATCAAACAGATTCCAAATCCAACTATTCAAGATCTCGCATACAAACATCAGTTTGATTTATTAAATCAGCAATTGGAAGCAGGACAAAAACCAATTGTCATTGATTCTAAAACGTTATTAGAAAACCCTTCGATCTATTTACCTAAACTATGCTTGGCACTAGATATTGAATTTGAAGAATCCATGTTGAAATGGGCCGCAGGTCCGATAAAAGAAGACGGGGTTTGGGCTCCATATTGGTATGCTTCAGTTCATAAATCAACTGGGTTTCAACCTTACAAACGAAAAGATGAAGTTGTTCCTGCTCATTTAATAGAATTACTAAATGAATGTCAGGAGTATTATTCTCACTTAATTAACTATGCATTATGAGCACCGAATCCAATTCATATAAATTAGAAGCGTTTGAAAACGTTCCACTTCCTCAGGAAAAAAACCGCGAGATCAAAATTTGGATCGACGGTGAAGTATTTGATCGGGAAGATGCCAAAATTTCGGTTTTTGATAGTTTGGTACAGGGAGGTGACGGTGTTTGGGAAGGATTACGCGTATACAACGGACGAATTTTCCAATTAGAAGAACATATAGATCGAATGATGGATTCGGCCAAAGTCTTATGTTTTGAGCGCGTCCCTTCTAGAGCATATATAAAAGAAGCCATTTTTGCTACGCTCAAAGCGAATGGAATGCGACATAATGCACACATTCGAATTACATTATCCCGAGGAAAAAAAGTGACTTCCGGAATGAGTCCACATTGGAACAAATATGGCTGTTCACTAATTGTAATTGCAGAATGGAAGCCGCCGGTATTTAAAGGAAGAGGACTAAAACTGATTTCTTCCACCATTCGAAGAAATACTCCATCTTGTGTGGACTCCAAAATTCACCACAACAATCTGATTAACAACATTCTTGCTAAGATCGAATCCAATTTAGCAGGTGTGGACGAAGCCGTAATGCTAGATATAGAAGGTTTTGTAGCCGAAACCAATGCATGTAATATCTTCTTTGTGAAAAAAGGAGTTGTATTTACTCCATTTGGCGATGCGTGTTTACCTGGCTTGACGAGAGCAAAAGTGATTGAAATCGCACGAGCAAATGACATTCCAATGGAAGAACGACGGGTAAGCATCGCTGCTATGTACAGTGCCGACGAAGTTTTTATCACCGGAACCATGGGCGAAGTAACATCTATAATAGACATTGATGGAAGAACATTTGAAAGTGGTCCACTAACTGAAAAACTACGTCTTCTCTATTTGGATAACACCAAGAATCAAGGCGTCGAACTCCCTGAATTTGAAGAAGTAAAATTTGGATAACCAATCGAAGTGACGTCAATCAAACCATTACAATTTAATAAAATTAACTCACATTAAATTATGTCTACAGACAATATCCATCCCATTTTTGACACCATTCTTCCTAGAGAAGATAAGGAAAAACTGTTAAATCAACGCGGAATTGTACTTTGGATGACAGGATTGAGCGGCTCAGGCAAAAGCACCTTGGCCAGAGGTTTGGAAAAACGACTTCATTCAAATGGCAACCTTAGCAAGCTTTTGGACGGAGATAATCTCCGAGTTGGATTAAACAACAACCTTGGATTTTCAAATGAAGATCGAAGTGAAAATATTCGTCGCGTAGCTGAAGTAGCAAAATTGTTTTGCGACTGCGGAGTGATTACGATTTGTTCCTTTATCAGTCCAACCAATGAAATCCGATCCAATGCAAAAGAAATCATTGGCACTGAACAGTTCCTTGAGGTATATGTAAACACCTCGTTAGAGGAATGTGAACGACGGGATGTAAAAGGGTTATATGAAAAAGCAAGAGCAGGAGAAATTAAAGGGTTTACTGGAATTGACTCCCCTTTTGAAGCACCTGAAAATGCCGATATCGAAATAAAGACAACCAATTTATCAATAGAAGAATCATTGGACCTTTTGTATCAAGAGGTTCTTAAGAAAATTACCATTTAATAAAATTATTACACCAAAATAGAAGTAATGCATTCCTATAATTTAACTCATTTAAAACAACTAGAGGCCGAAGCCATCTTTGTGATGCGCGAAGTAGCAGCTAGTTTTGAAAAACCAGTGTTGCTATTCTCAGGAGGGAAAGATTCCATTGTAATGGTGCATTTGGCTAAAAAAGCCTTTTACCCAGGTAAAATTCCTTTTCCCTTATTGCATGTCGACACCGGACATAACTTTGATGAAACCATTGAATTTCGAGATAAGTTAGTCAAAGAAACTGGAGCTCAATTGGTAGTTGCTTCTGTGCAAGACGCAATAGACCAAGGTCTAGTAAAAGAAGAAACAGGATTTAATGCAAGTAGAAACGCATTGCAAACGGTCGCTCTTTTAGAAAAATTAGAAGAAGGAAAATACGATGCTGCATTTGGTGGAGCGCGAAGAGATGAAGAAAAGGCCAGAGCAAAAGAGCGTTTCTTTTCACACCGGGATGAATTTGGACAATGGGATCCGAAGAATCAACGTCCAGAGTTATGGAATTTGTTCAATACAAAAAAGCAAATGGGTGAGCACTTTAGAATCTTCCCAATCTCCAACTGGACTGAAATGGATATCTGGCAATACATCGCGATGGAATCCATTGACATTCCAAATTTGTATTTCACTCATCAACGAAATGTATTCGAACGAGACGGTGTGTTATTAGCTGATTCCGAATTTTTTAACAAAAGAGATACTGAAGTAGCAGCAAAGAAAACCATTCGTTTTAGAACGATCGGAGACATTACTTGTACTGGCGCTGTAGAATCTGAAGCTGCTACATTGGAAGATATCATCCAAGAAGTAGCCTCCGCAACAAAAACAGAACGTGGTGGAAGAGCAGATGATAAACGCTCTGAAGCAGCAATGGAAGATCGAAAGAAAGCAGGATATTTTTAGAAAATAGAATTTAGCAAAAAGAACAGAGAATACGGAAAACACTGAATTCTGACTTCTTAATTCTGACCTCTTAAAAAAAACACACAATGAACACTACAACTGAAAATACAACCGAAAAATTAGACAGCGAAGCATATTTAGATATGGACTTGCTTCGTTTCACGACTGCTGGATCCGTGGATGATGGAAAATCAACTTTGATTGGACGACTGATGTACGATACAAAGCAAATTTTCCAAGATCAAATGGAAGCCATTGAAGAAAGCTCCAAAAATCGAGGAGACGAAAACGTCAATCTTGCATTACTTACTGATGGACTTCGCGCAGAAAGAGAACAAGGAATTACAATTGATGTAGCCTATCGATACTTCGCTACACCAAAACGTAAATTTATTATTGCTGATACACCTGGTCACATTCAATATACACGAAACATGGTAACAGGGGCTTCAACTGCCAATCTTGCCATTATATTGGTGGATGCACGGCATGGAGTAATTGAGCAAACTCGTCGACATTCTTTTATTGCCTCCCTACTTGGAATTAAGCATTTGGTGATTTGCATCAACAAAATGGACCTTGTTGATTATGCACAAGATGCTTTTATTAAAATTAAAGATCAATTTGAGGAATTTTCTGCCAAATTAGAGATTCCAGATATCCGATACATTCCTATTTCTGCTTTGAAAGGAGACAATGTTGTGGATAAATCCAAGAAAATGGATTGGTTCAACGGAAGCACTTTGCTTTATACGTTGGAAAATGTGCACATCAGCAGTGATTTGAATCATGTAGATTCTCGTTTCCCTGTACAGTGGGTTATACGACCTCATTCTAACGAATTCCATGATTTCAGAGGATATAGTGGACGTGTAGAAGGAGGTGTATTTAAACCGGGTGATGATATTATGGCGTTACCTTCTGGTTTTACCACAAAAATTAAATCTATTGAGAATCATCAAGAGCAACTTTCCGAAGCTTTTGCACCTATGGCTGTAACCATTACCTTGGAAGATGAAATTGACATCAGTCGAGGTGATATGATCGTAAAACCTACCAATCAACCTGAGGTGAGTCAGGATATTGAATTGATGGTGTGTTGGTTGAATCCAAAAAAACTTCAAGTTGGAGGGAAATATGGGATCAAACATACTACAAGAGATGCTAGATGTGTCATAAAACAAGTTTTTTACAAAGTAGATGTGAATACGTTACATCGCGTAGAAGACGATTTAGACATCGGAATGAACGACATTGGACGAATTAAAATTCGTACTACCGTACCATTGTTTCACGATGCGTATAAACGAAATCGTTCCACTGGATCTGTGATTATCATTGATGAATTCACCAACGAAACCGTTGGAGCTGCCATGATTATTTAAGCCCTCGCCAAATAATAGTCTTCAAAATCAGATTACCCTTGTTAAACGTTTATCGTTTGGCAAGGGTAATTTTTTGAATAAGGACCTGTTTTAATTACCTTGTTGCATTCATTGTTCTACTTTATTTATCTTATGCAGTATTTAACGTTGTCAGAATTAATCGGGCAAGCGATTGTGCAAGTTCGTTATTCCTATATATCAGAAAACGAATATGGGTTGCAGGAGTTTTACACTTATTTTAAATTATCAAACGGAGTGATTATTGACTTCCCAACACATAAGAACGAAAACTTCATCCTCCTAAATGAAGAAAACAAGGCCTGGCTTAATCAATGTTTCAATGAAGGAGATAATATAAATGAATTGGGAAAGCGTAGGATTGAAAATCAATCTATCGAAGACATTTACTTTTGCAATGTAGATTCAGAAGGTGTCGCCAATAAAACTGCCTATTTAAAATTATCTAATGGGTGTTTCATAACTGAAATGAATTTTGCTCCAATGGGAATTTCGGCAGATTTACTTATTTTCGATGAGCCTGGCTTCCTACAGCGCGTAAAAGATTTAAACGAAAATGTAACCTCTTATTTAGAAACGAAAGCTCTTAATTAATGGCTAGATACGGTATAGATCTTCTCATTCATGATGGCTTTATTCTTGCACCATTCTATATTTTCGTAAAGTGCGTAGGAAAACTGGATGAAGATCAATTACTCAAGAAGCTAGGTTTAGTTTACACCAAAAAGACGGCTCAACAAGGAACAAATGACTTAGAAAAGCCAGGAGGAGATTCTGATTTCTACATCATCAATGACGGCGTTTGGATACATCTCATGGATAATTTCTTCTATAATCTTTGGACTTCAAAGCCATTTAGAACTAACCTAGCTAAGATTGGCTTGCAATATGAACTCTATTTTTGCTCGATAGGAGACATCGATGCTTCATTTGATTTTACCTATTATAAAAACGGTAAAAAAGTACGAGAATATATTATCAAAGATCCTCACTTTACAAATGGGATTTTAGTTAAAAATCAAGGCGCTCCACTACCCAAAGAAGCATCTTGTTTAAATCAAGAAGACACGTTAAGCAAAGTGCTAGAATTAGCTAAATCACTAGGGATTAAACTTCATCATGAACCTCAAAACATTCAATTTTATGAATGTTCCAATATCCTACCAGATCATTTCGATTTTACAGACAAGTTTTAGATTTTACACGAAAAATCACCTACTTTAAAAACATGAAAGAATTTCAAACTGCATCCGTCAAGGAGACACCTCCCTACGGTGCATTTGATGACTATGTGTATATAGAAGCCATTGAAAACATGGAGCGTTTTGCCATGCGCCCAGAAGAGTTCGAATTTCTCACTAACCAGTTATTTGACAACTGGATGAAACGTGATTCTAAATACATTCAAATTTTGAAAGAATGGAACGAATGCATTGGTTTCAATGACCTTGACGAAACTCCTTCCATCATTTTAGATATTCAAGATACGATTGAAGCTCTTTCCTTAACAAAAGGATCGACGAGTGAGAACTATATCAAAATGACGCAAGAAGACCTACAAGTACTGATCAAATTTTTAAAACGAAATCAACAAGATATTCTGCGAATCCGCCAAGAATAAAAGCGTTAAAACAATCTCCAATCAAATGGCATTACCAAAAAAAGGAAGTAGAGGAATCAAAGTGAACAACGCCGATTATAGATGGATGGCAAGTAAAAACCCACGCAATATCAACCTGATCATCGCACCCGAAGATAACGGCAAAAAGATCTTAGCTTCATTCGATTACAACACCGAAAAAGCGGATAGTACTGCCTCCAGCAATCCATTTATCATAACCCCCTATGTAACACGAGAAGTTATATTATTCGCGCTGAACAATGGATATTCATCCATTCAAGCCAAAGCTGATTTAAATTTGGGCAATATATCTCGAACCCTAAAATTGGATTTATCAGGTGCTCGAAAAGTGAAAAAATTAGTTCAGGATCTCAAAACTCGATTCGAGTCCTCTGAAATAAACGCTGTACAAATTCTACAAGTTCTCAACGAAACCACCCATTTTATCCAACATGGCGAGTGGTATGTAGGTTTTGAAATAATGCTGTCCAATTTAGATGAATTAAACTTCAAAATTGAATCCCATGAACTTATTTTGATCAAAGAAGTGTTTGAAAAAGCCAATGTAAATTGGAAAAAAGATTGGAGCTGGATTGAAAAAATGGTGAAATAATCCAACCCAATTTAGATTGCGCTGAATTCGACGACCGTTGATATTTACATCAACAAGACTCCTTGTATTCAATCATTTTCAAAGAATAAAAACTATCTTTATTCCTGTGGAACAACTAAATGACATAATTGAAGAGGTTTTTGCCAAGAAAAAACGAAACGGATTTGCTTTCCTCACTGGAGCAGGGATTTCAGCTGACAGTGGGATTCCAACATACAGAGGCTCAGATGGAATTTGGGTCAAAGGAACCAAATTTCACAAACCAGAGGAATTTGGAACGTTCAATTACTTCCGAACCCACCAAGAAGAAGTATGGCAATACACCCTATTTCGAAAGAAAATGATCGAAAATGCGCAACCCAATGAAAGCCATTTTATTCTCGCAGAAATGGAACAACTATTGGACGATCGATTTCATTTGATTACTCAAAACGTTGACAACCTACATAGAAGAGCGGGGAATAAACGACTGTATGAAATTCATGGGAACTATCGTGAAGTAAAGTGTAGTAGTACATCTTGCAAGGATATTCGACCCATTCCACCCATTTTAAATGGAAAAGATTTAAAAGAAGAATTACTTCCTGAAGAACTTGATGCACTTAAATGTCCAGAATGTGGGGATTGGATTCGACCCAATATTTTATGGTTTGACGAGTTTTACGACGAACGAACCCATAAAAAATTTAGCGCATTAAAAGTAGCTAAAAACAGTGGAATCCTTTTTATAGTTGGTACATCCGGTGCGACCAATCTCCCTATGGAAATCGCTCGAACTACCTTGCGGTACGGTGGATATGTGGTGGATTTAAACATTGAAGACAATCATTTCACCAAGCTATTGGAAAACAAGAAACACGCCGTTATTATTCGGGAACGAAGTACAGATGTGCTAAAGCTGATCAAAGAAAAAATAGAATCCTGCATCTCCAAACGCACCAACGAATAACCGCTAAAGTCAACACAACAAACTACTCATGGGAATTTTTGACTTCTTAAAAGGCAATAAAGACGATAAATCTGGTCCAACCACCGATGGAGCAAAAATCGTCATGGTAGACAACATTTATCTGCTCAGTGTACCAAAAGACTGGACACAATACGAAAGTGATCGCTTTCGCATGAAAACAACTTCTGAATCGATTCAATTTTCCGCTTCCAATTATGCTAAATCAATTGAAACAGTTCCTTCGTATTCTATCATTGAGTTAAAACCGGAAGTGCTCGCATTATTTGACAACTTTGAAAAAGAAGGGGGATATATTCCGCTCAATGATCAACTCATCGGAGAAGACTTCGTCTATCAAGCTTTCAAAGTAGATGAAGAAACTCAATACTATTTTCAAACGTTTAGAAAAGTAAAAGACTCCCTGATTCGCATCAATTTTATCCTTCGAGAAATAGGTGAATATAATACTGAAACACGTAGTACGATGCTTTCAATTGGAAAGAGCATATTGGTCAAAGTCGCTAATCTGAAATGAAAATAATCAAAACATACGAGGATCGAAACCTTACACTTACCGCCTTGCATCAAGATCAAGTAGGTAGAATGTTGGAAGGACATTTATCCAAAATATTTATCGATTCGATTGAGCAATATGCAATTCGAAAAGCAGAAGATTTATTCGATTGCACGACCCCTTACTTATTTCAATATCCAAAATCGAATAATTCATGGGAAGAATACGCCCCCAAAACACAATGCATAGCTCGTTTCGAATCTAATGTAATTCAACAAAAGAAATTGCAATATGATTATTCCGAAGGGGTAATAATCTGGTTTCAAGATCATTTTGCGCTTCCAATTCAAGCTGATATATTGGAGCAAATCCAGAAATTGAACTGGAATAAAATTGGTACGAACTATGAGTTTTAATTTAACCACGAAACCAATATATCTACCTCTTCTTCTAACCGCGACAATACTGTTCGCCCTTATTTACTCTTCTGCCTGTACCCAAGAGCAGAAATCTCCAAAATCCATGGAGCAATTTACTCACTTCCCCTCAGACTCTGATCGTATTAAAGCAGAAACACAAGCAATTTTAAACGCTTCTAAGACACAATATGAAACGCGCATTTGGCGAAAAATGAAATGTGGATTATACCAAAGCCCAGAGGGAGATATCGGTTTGGCAAGTAATCCAAGTACGGTAAATATAGATTGGTCCAAACTAGACCCCGAAGCTTGCCCCAATAGTTTCATTACCACTTTTGGCTATCGAGATACGACTACACTTTCTTCCACAATTGACACTACTACGTTTAAATATTTAGGTGCTAATTTTTATGGCGATAAAAAACATATCTATGCACATACATCCATGTGTTCAGATGGCCGGTTTAACATCATCTCGACCAACATTACTTCATTTAAGGTCATTTCAGAATGCTATGCAAAAGACAATGAACACTTTTATTATTATGGACACGCTACTCCTTTAAAAGTTGATTATGCCTCATTTCAATTAATCAACAAAAGCGACTGTTTTGCCAAAGATAAAAATACTTATTACTATGCTGGAAGCAAATTGGATTCGACAGATTTATTCGATAAAAAGCAAATAGTAGAACTAAAAAATGAGTTACTTGTACCTCAGTGATGAAAACGTTTATCAATAATCTTTACCAATCCCTACTTGATCCTTTCGGACTGGAAACATTCTATGCTCCATTCATCTTCTGGGCTTTCTTTGCGTTCTTACTTATTCTAATTGAATGGAGAATACGAACGCTCCGCAAAAAAGAAAAATCAAGTGCGGCTTTTTCTTTCAGAATAGTACAAGTTGTTTTGTACATATTAGTCATAATTTTTTTCATGGCTCATGAATATTATAGCCACGATTACCGAGGACTTATTCTGTTCATATTCATTCAATCCGTGCCATGGATAGGTCTGCTTGTCCGAAAAATGGTGCAAAAATACGATCAATTAATTGACGATATACCATAGTAGCATCCCAGAATAGGAGCAAATACAAGAATATTTATATGAACAAATTAGATCGAATTCAACTCGCTAAGAAATCCTTGAAAGGACTTTCTGTAGGAGATGCATTTGGAGAAAGTTTCTTCGGAGAAACAGATATCATGTTGAATCATGTCGATCAGCGGACAATTCCTGAAACATCCTGGGAATTCACAGATGATACCGTGATGGCCATCGCTGTGTTTGAACAATTGGAAAAACACGAAGGCATCAATCAAGATGAATTAATTAAGCAGTTTATCCTTAATCATGATAAAGATGTTAACCGTGGTTATGGTGCCACTGCTCGCCGAATTCTTCGCGAAATCGGAGAAGGTGGTGATTGGAAGACGATTTCTTTGGGCGTATTTGAAGGGATGGGTTCTATGGGAAACGGAGCGTCTATGCGAGTGAGTTCCATCGGTGCCTATCATTTTGATGATATTGAATTGGTAAAAGAACTAGCTACCAAGTCTGCGGAAGTTACCCATATGAATATAGAAGGAATTACCGGTGGCATTGCAGTAGCTGTTGCAACCGCTTTGGCCACTCAAATTAAGCTCAAGCATAAAACATTAAGCCCGGAAGAATTCATAGAGAAGATTATTGAAGCTCTGCCCGATACAGATACTCGTTCCAAAATAAAAAAATCTCTTACGGTCCCATACAGTTATAATATTGATTCCGTAAAATCCATTTTAGGAAATGGGACAAAAATCATGGTTCAAGATACGGTTCCGTTTTCAATCTGGTGTGCAGCCCATAATCTGGATAATTTTGAAGAATCACTTTGGAAAGCAGTTTCCATCCTTGGAGATCGAGATACAATTTGTGCGATAGTTGGAGGAATTACAATCATGTCCACAGAAGAACAACATATTCCAAAGTCCTGGTTACAATCTGTAGAGGATTTTGAACAAAGCGATTTTCGCACGGAAACACCTGTTTAAAATAAAGGTTATACACTCTATTATTGGAATTAACGTGCGTTTTCTCTACTTTTAATAATGCCTAATTCCAACAAACAACGTTACGGCTGGAGAAAATTCCTCATCCTTTTTTTTCTCATAGTACTTAGTGGACCGCAACTCATTGCTTGTTCATGTCCTGATAACGCACCAACTTTCTGTGAAACCAACAACAATCAAAACGTCATTGCTTTAGTAAAAGTCTTGAAAATTCAAGGTAACTACATGCAAGTAGAACTTATTGAAAATTTGCAGCATCATATCACTTCAGATACATTTGAAATACTAGGGCAAGATGGACAGAATTGCAACATCTTACTTTGGAATTTTGCACCAAGTGACACGGTAATTTTTGGATTTCAATTTTTTACTGTAGTAGATACCATTCATTTTGACACCACAGATGTAACTTATTGTGGGAAATATTACTTATTTGTAGAAAATGATATCGTTCGTGGTCCTATTAATCCCAATAGCTCCGAAATGCCTTATTCCCAGTTTAAAGATCAGTTAGGTGCATGTGTCATCACTTCCGCAGATGAGTTAATTACGTCAAATCCGACTCAAACCTATCCCAATCCAGCACAACATACATTTCACGTTCAAGCCGATACGCCCATTGAATTGGTGACTATTTTTAATAGTTGGGGTCAACTTGTTAAAATACATATACCTGATTCCGATCGTTATAATGTTGAAATTGAAATTTCGGATTTACCGGAAGGGATTTACATCGTAGAAAGTAAAAGAAACGGTACTATTTCGCGTTCGAGGTTGGTCCGATTGGATTAAATCCATTTAAACTGGACAAGTCATGCTTCATTGATTGAATCACGCAATCACAAAACAACACATGCTAAAGTATATTGCCTTTTTTCTAACCATTCTAGGGCTGGTAATACCAAGTCAAGGCCAAATATTTGTTTGGGATCAAGAAAGGGACTTGCAATGTGACCAAGTTTGCACCAGAATTGATTCATTATATAAAAATGGAAATACGCTCATGGCCCGAGATTTATGCGCGTATTTATACATTGAAGCTAGTAAAAGAGAGGATCCCTGCAAGGAGAAAGTACATTCACGCATTATAAAAATGGATTCAGAAATGGCAACTTCGCAACTCTGGGAATTATTGGTTAATGAACGATGCGATGGACCTGCCTACCCTATTTGTACTCACTATGGGATTTCTATAGCGATCAAAGCCTTTATTGAAGGTGACGAATCCAAAGCATGGCAGGCACTCAATTGGATTAATATCGGTTATGAAGAATTAAAAACCGAAAAACTGAATACCAAGCGAAAGGTCTTATTGTCCATTTTCAAGCAACATCCCGAATTAATAGGCAAGAGAATAAATTGAAAGGAGGAGCATATTAGAGATCAAACGCATTAATTCCTCAAAGGAACAGCGATACAAATTTCCTGAAATATCACACTATAACGTAGCATAACTCGTTTATCTCAAAATTAACTTGCTACATTATGAAAAAAAGCCTGCTTCTTATCATTGTCTTCTTTTCGATTCATATAGTAAAAGGAGAACTAGAAACTGATTCCTTAAAAAAATCACATCGTAAAAATGTGGCGCTCGTAGAATTAGGAGGCCACGGATTAATGTATAGCTTAGGTTATGAACGGCAAATTTTTCAATTTAAAAATGCCCGCACCAGTTTGAATTTGAACGCCTCCTATTATCCCGGTGGTGGAATCATTAATCTATGGGTTCCTGCGACGATCAATCATTCTTTTCGACTTAAAAACCGAGTATTTGGTGAATTTGGAGGTGGAATCATTTTGATGAAAGATTATTTATTTCCTAAAACCGCATCCCAAAAGGAACTGCCCTTCTACCTTTTGTACGCAATCAGAGTAGGGTTTCGAATGGATAGTGAAAAACACAATCTGGTTTATCGATTAGCTTTTACACCAATCCTAGACGATATCAATTTCGTACGCTGTCTCAGATGTGTTTCAAGTTTTCATCCAATTCCAGCCTTTTCCATTGGTAAAAAATTTTAGTACTTTACTTACCTAAGCGAGCAAATGTACATGCGTAATCGCGACCTCCTCCTTTTTAAAGGAATTGTATGATGCATCGATTTCAACTGAATTGAGTTTTTTTAAATCGCCATTACGTTGTCGTTCCAACCTTATATCAAGTTGATAAGGATCAAATAATTCAAGATATTGAGGCAATCGCATTCGGTTTTGTGGTTGAACGGAATTATCGATCCACTTCCAAGCCCCCTTGCTGTATTTTAGATAGTTATAGACCGTAATTGACGAGTCGCTGTGCGCAAAATGATCTGACATGTCAATAAAATGACTTTGCAATCCATCCGATTTTACGATTCGATGCAATTCCTTCAATATCGGGCTTAAGATGCTTGCGTAGATATGTTCCAAAACGTTGTTCGACACATAAACATCAATACTATCATCTGTAAGAAGTGTTTTTCGTGCGTCACCTACGATGAATTCGAATCCAAGCTGTGCAATTAAGACCTCAAATTCCAATGATCGATCTAGATTAATTAATGTATTCCAACGACGTTCGTCTATTTCCGGAATGTATAACTCCAACGAACCATTCTCCTTCCAGATTTTAAACTCATCGATTGTGTTAAATAACCGTTCATTTGTACACAATGCGGAAACATCATAAGAGACAATTTTGGAAGCCCCGCATAAATAAAAACCGATTGGAACAATCGGATACCAACCTGTTCCCAACTCAAAAACCACGGAGTCCTTCATCGATTTATCTTTCGAATCTGCCTTCAATTCGTTTCTTTCTAAATGGACACGGTAAAATTCTATATGATCCGAGCAATGAACCAATTTATCATTGAAATGCTCTTTTGACAGGGTTACCCCCTTTGTAATATTCTTCTGAAACCAAAAGTTAATCCGATGCGCAAATGGCAAAAAGGAAATGAATTTCTGAATCAATGCTTTAACTACCCACTTACGCATATCGACCTACATGTAGAACTCCTTATCCTTTATAAATTGCTCCACTTCTGGCGAAACCAAATATCGAATGGACTTTCCTTCCTTTACACATTTTCGGATAAACGTAGCAGAAATGGTCAATAATGGAGATTCTATCATTTCTACATTCGGATGATTTTTTAACTCCGCTGGCTTAGAACCTTCTCTTGGGAAAACTTTAAGCTTATAATTTTCCAAAATCGCATCGTAGTTTTTCCATTTGTGGAACGAGGCCAAATTATCTTCACCAATAATTAAAGAAAATTCATTCTCCGGATATTTCTCCTGCAATCGTACCAGTGTATTGGCTGTATAATTCGGTTTTGGAAGATTAAATTCTATATTCTTGACATCAAAATTGGCATTTTCATAACACGCTGCACGTACCATGTCTAATCGATCGAAATCATGTAATAAATCCTGCGTATCTTTTTTGAACGGATTTTGAGGAGTAACAATAAACCACACTTTTTCCAAATCAGAGTTCTCTGCCATAAAATTGGCAATGATCAAATGACCTATGTGAATAGGATTAAACGACCCAAAAAACAACCCTACTTTCATTAATTTATTTTCTAATTGAATACAAAATTACGCCTTCGTCCTTCCTAAAAAATCATCCACTAATTTTTGAGCATTTCGAAATGCCTCAATCAAATCATCGTTTACTAATGTTACATCAAAGCGACTTTCAAATTGCATTTCAAACTGCGCTTTAAATAGGCGTTTTGAGATACTATCTTCATCCTCCGTCCCTCTTCCAATCAAACGTTTTCGCAACTCATTTTCATTTGGAGGTTTTACAAATACGGCTAGCGCATTTTCTCCAAAATATTTTTTCAAATTAACTCCACCTTTTACATCTACATCAAAAAGCACCGTTTTCCCTTCATCCCACAACCGCTCAACTTCTGACTTCAGCGTTCCATAAAATGCTCCGGCATATACTTCCTGCCATTCCACAAATTCAGCATCATCGATCCGACTTTTAAATTCTTCTGGCGTGAAAAAATAATAATCCTTCCCATGTTGTTCCGATCTCCCCCTTTTATCTCGTGTACACGCAGAGATCGAAAAGGCCAAATCTTCATTTGTTGCCAATAAATGTTTCACAATCGTCGTTTTTCCTGAGCCCGAAGGTGCAGAAAATATGATCGCTTTTCCTTTTAATGCTGACATTAATCTAAGTTAATTTAGTACGGCTTCATTCGATTTTCTTCTACAAAATTAGAGAAAATTAACCCGTTTACAAGATTTGAGTAAAAGTTGATTGGATTCAAATGAAATGAATCCGAAATGAAATGGCATCAATCAGTAAATTATCACGCAAATTGGAAAACATTTCTAACAATGCATGCGCCAATAAAAGACTTAAATATTATTATAATATACTATACCTTATTAAATTATGGAAGTGTTTTGATTTGATCACGGATATCCTTCATTAATTCCGGTGGGCAACAGTTTTTACCGTCATGTTTCTTGACAAACTCAGTGAATAACCTATCCAACTCATAATGCCCAAAACATGGAGCACACTTATCAAGATGCTTGAAGAATTTCTCCCGTTCCTTATCTGATGCCTGGCAATCCAGAATGGAATCCAATAATTTAACTGCCTCGTTGCAATTCATAGTCCTACTTTAAACTCTCCTGAGTCCCTTAATCTCAGGTTAATCCATTTTTAATGAAAAAAATAATTAAATCGAGTACCCTTTTTTGTCCGCGTAACCCTTCAATTTCTCTTTTAATAAATTTCGAGCCCGGTGTAATCTGGAACGAACAGTTCCAACCGGTATATCCAAAATCTTTGCCATCTCCTCATAAGTGAACCCTTCCAAATCACATAGAATTATCACGGTTCTAAATTCAACGGCTAACGCGTTTATAGCCATCGAAACCTCGTCTCCTAACGCTTCCCTTGCCGATTTATTACGCAAATCAACGGTAACGTTCTCCTGCTTATAATACTCTTCGACCTCATTGTAATCTACCTTATGTGGTTGCTTACTCTTTTTTCGAAAATCGTTTATAAACGTGTTCTTCAATATTCTAAACAACCAAGCCTTCGCATTAGTTCCCTGCTCGTAATAATCAAAGAAACGATACGCCTTCAAAAAGGTTTCCTGCAAGAGGTCTTTTGCCTCATCTCCATCGAATGCAAGCTTGTAGGCAAAGTTATAAAGGGCATCTGCATGGGGCATAAAATGCTCTTCGTAGATGCGATCTTTTTCCTCTTTTGATATTTTTTCCGTTTTACTCAAACTGCTTTCTGCAAAATCAATTAATTCGTATGCTTTTTCGTTCTCCGAAATTGTACTAGTTTTACGCATGCTAAAGTAGGAAAAATTGTTTAGCTCCAAAATAAATTTAATCAGGAATACATTAATCCCGTTCTCGTTTTTTCTCCTTTTCGGAGCACTTTCGGTTTCGAAGGGTTTAGTTACTATATGTGAAATCACCATTCTAATTCTTAGTCTGGACAAAATCCTTATAAAACCAAAGGTTGAAAAAATCAAAGAATTCAAATTCATATTTGTTTTTTGTACCTTCCTATTAATTCTTATTCTTGGCCTTTTCTGGTCGTCAGACCTGCATCAAGGATTTCGGATTGTCAAGCATAATCATCGCTGGTTAGTAATTCCCCTTCTGCTACTAGTCAATTTAGACCTATTAAGACCATACTATTCCAAACTATTAATATGCACTGTGCTTACCGCAGGACTGGCCGCGAGCATCACCGTTATTTTTAGCTGGATGCCCCAAGATAATGTAATTTGGATTTCAGAGAATGCTCCGCTTATTCAACCCTATCCCAAATCAGGCAATAACGCTCATTTCGGATTATATTCTCCCTTTGTAGACCGGCTTCAATTCAGCAACTTGCTAGGACTTTCTGCGTTAGCTACTTTTTTTCTCGTTTCCAGCAAAAAGGCACATAAAAGCCTGTTCTTAATTCTAATCCCCATTTCTTATTGTACCCTTATTTTGGGAGGAAGAGGCGGACAAATCTCCCTCTTTATTGGAGGAGCCCTGTATCTAACCATCCTACTATTCAAATTTGTACTTCCATTAATGACCAAAAAAATGTCGCTTGGAGGAGCGCGCTTTTTATTGATTACAATAATTCTGGTAGGATTAATCACAATCCCAGTGGTCATGCTTAAATATAACAAATCACTCAATGCCAGGTACGATCAAATGAGATGGGAATTGGAAACATTCCAAAATGGCACCTACAAACAATACGATTACGAACATTTTACGAGTGTACGAAGAATTATTTCCTGGCAGCACCTTGGCTCGATATTTAAGGAAAACCCGCTCATTGGAGTTGGAACCGGAGACGTGAAAAGTGCATTGAAAAAAAAATATGAGGAGGATCAATATATTTTCCCGGTTAATACTCATTCTCAGTATCTGTATTTATTAGCAGGATGGGGAATACTCGGATTTTCTGTATTCTTTATCAGTTGGGCCTATTGGCTTTGGAAAATCAAAGAACACAAACATAAATTCGTTTTAACTTACGGAATCGTATTTTCGGTTTTCACCTTAGTGAGCATGGCCACGGATGCCATATTTATTAAGCAAGTAGATTTAATGGCTTTTATAACGCTCATAGCGTATATTGGATTGTTTCCAAATGAAACTATAGCCAGCGAGCACAATCATTCCGATGAAAAATTGGAAGTCTAATGGATACAACCTCTAAACAATTGCCTTCTAGTCTTATAATGTGAGGTCAGAAAGGTATATTTGCATTTTTAATAGGTAATGAAAGCATCACAAGAAGCGTCAAATCAGGAAGAAATTGTCCCAATTGCAATACCAGGAATCCACGAACGATTTTTTGGGTTGTTTCAAACATTGGCGAAGCAGTACAAAAATCCAAAAGTTTTAGAAACTGGAGCTGGTCATGGCGCTTTTACAAAAAAGTTACATGACGAAGGTTACGATGTGCATGCCAACGATCTTTTTCCAGAGTATTTCAAATTCAAAAAAATGGAATGCATCAAGGTTGATCTCACCGATAAACAACCTTATGAAGACAATACATTTGATATTATCTTAGCGATTGAAGTAATGGAGCACATCCATGACCATAATATCTTCTTCAAAGAATGTAATCGCATCTTAAAACCGGGTGGCATCGTGGTCATCTCTACTCCAAATATACTTAGCCTAAAATCGAGAGTTCGATTTCTATATTCAGGGTTCTTCTACTCTTTTCAACCATTAAAACATGAGCAAACAGATGGATTACAACACATTTCTAGCTTAACTATTGATCAATATAAAAACCTGGGTTTTGTCAATAAATTCAGTGAAATTGATGTGAAAGTAGATCGGAAACAATCTACTTCTAAAATCTACTCGGTATTTCTTGTTCCAATGATGTGGTTGTACTGCAAAGTCAAAAAAATTGACTTCTCGGTGCACAATCAATGGGAATATATGACCGGTCGTGTCTTATTTATGATATTTAAAAAATAAAATAAAGAAATAAGCCAAATTTATCAAGTGAGCCTGCATCAATGACCTATTCTCACTTCGAATTACTTAAGCAACACTCGTTAAATCATTTTTCTTTTGAATAAAAATAGAATCATAATTGCCACTTTTGTCATATCGCTAATCGTATGGCTAGGCTTTAATTATTTTCGCAGTACGCACCCCGATTCTGAGCCTGTGTTTCTTCTTGCGCCAGCGCTCATATGTTTGGCCGTTAGTCTGTTTGGCACTTCCTTATCCATCAAACTAATCTCATGGGACACCACACTTGGTGAGTGGTTTTTTATATTAGGAAATCTACTAATGTCCGTACTAATGGGTTACATTTTGTTCATTACCTTTCTGTAATAATTCCGTTTACCAAGGGACTTTTCGACCTAAATCCGTCCAAATTACCCCAATTATCGTATCTTTGCGGACATTTTAAAAACCAATGGTACGTCATGATTGACAAATTAGAAACCATACGATTACGATTTGAAGAAGTTAGTGAACTCATCATTCAACCTGATGTGATTACGGATACGTCTCGTTATGCTAAATTAAACAAGGAATATAAAGACCTTGGAAAAATTGTAGAAGCGTACAAAACGTATAAAGACATTCTGTCAAACATAGAAAACGCCGAAACCGTGCAACGCGAGGAGTCAGATCCTGAATTCAAGGACATGGCCAAAATGGAATTGGATGAACTGAAACCTCAGAGAAATGAGATTGAAGAACTCATCAAAGAATTACTAATTCCTAAAGATCCAAACGATGACAAAGATTCAATTTTGGAGATTAGAGCAGGTGCAGGAGGAGATGAGGCTTCTATTTTTGCTGGAGAGCTTTTTCGCATGTATCAAAAATATGCGGAAAAAAATAACTGGAAAATATCCATCTCCGATTTCGTGGATGGCACGGCGGGAGGATTCAGTAAGCTTGTAGCTTCTATTCAAGGAGAGGATGTATATGGCGCAATGAAATATGAATCCGGTGTACATAGAGTACAGCGTGTACCCCAAACTGAAACACAGGGACGAGTACATACATCTGCAGCTTCAGTAGCAGTAATGCCAGAAGTAGATGATGTCGAAATCCATTTGGACATGAATGAAATTCGAAGAGACGAATTTTGCTCTTCTGGTCCTGGAGGGCAGTCGGTAAATACAACCTATTCAGCCATTCGATTAACACACCTTCCTTCTGGATTGGTTGTGCAATGTCAGGATCAAAAATCAAAGTTGAAGAATTACGACAAAGCGTTAAAGGAACTTAAATCTAGACTTCACGCGATTGAATCCGCAAAACAGCAAGCTGAAATCGGAGCAGAACGGAAGTCACTTATTGGTTCTGGAGATCGATCTGATAAAATTAGAACGTACAATTATCCACAAGGTCGAGTTACAGATCACCGTGTAGGATTAACCGTTTACAACCTTCCTTCTGTTATGGATGGTGATTTACACAAATTCACCGAAGAACTTCGTATTGCTGATAATGCCGAAAAAATGAATGACGATGATTAAACGTCAAAACTGAATCATTCATTTTTTCATGATTCAGTTACGACCTTTTACTTTAAAATCTAAATAAATACATCAACATCATACTAAAGCCTAATCAGGTGCGTTAACAAAACGTGAAATTGAATATCAAATCTTCTCATATCGGATTCCTAGCAATTGTGCTAGCTGGCTTTTCAGCATTTTATAGCTGTAAACCAAAAGATGAGATTCTTACGACTGATCCAGTCGACTTAAGTTTTTCTGTAGATACGGTGTTATTTGATACTGTATTCACAGAAACAGTAAGTATTACCAAGCGATTGGTTGTCACTAACAACAGTAAAAATGCCGTCAACATAGCGCAAATTTACGTCAATCCAAATTCACCTTACTCACTGATTATAAACGGAGAAGAAACCAACTCTGTTAAAGATTTTTATTTACGAGGTGGAGACAATGTATTGATCCTTGTAAAAGCAGAATTAGGAAAAAACAATGATGCTGGTTTTTTCATCGTCGAAGATTCCGTTCAATTTCTTACAAACGGAGGCGAGCAATTCGTTAAACTACTTTCTTGGGGTAGAGATGCCATTTTTCACACCTCATCCAATCCCGTTTTATGCGATGAAATATGGACCAATGAAAAACCACATGTCATCCTAGACTTAGTATATGTACAACCCGGTTGTAAGTTGACAATAATGTCTGGAACCGAGGTATACGTGCATCCAGGCAGCTTCCCGTTTTATGTGTTAATTGGAGACTCCGCCTCCACAGACACCGTCCTTATGGCCGGAAATGGAATGCTCATTGGAGGTACGCTCGAAGTATTAGGCAATGAAGCTGGACCGGTTTCTATTACAGATGATCGTTTAGAAGAAGAATATGAACATCGTCCCGGACTTTGGGGAGGCATTCAATTTCTGGCAAGTTCAGAAAACAATCTAATTCAATGGGCTGAAATAAGCAATACTATGACAGCTATTGCCATTGGCAAACCAACGGATGACGTTGCTGATATCGTAATGGAAAACACAATCATAAGGGATCAACGAAGTTATGGAGTATACAGCATTTCAGCCGATATTGACATGACCAACTGCTTAGTAACTAATTCAGGACAGAATTCCTTAGCATGTATTGCAGGTGGATCATACAATATTCATCATTGTACGTTTGCTGAATATGCGTTCGACTTCACTCGAAATGACGAAGTATTTTCACTTTTTGTATCCAATGACGTAGAACTTTCAGACGGAAGTCACTTATCAGGTAATCTTACGTTTAGAATGTCCAATTCGATTGTTTGGGGAGAAAAGGGATTCAATGATCCAGAGGAAGAAATGTATCTCGCACCTGTAAACACTACTTATGTGTATTTAATGGACGTAGCGAGCAATAACAACATCATTCGGACCTTAGATCCAGATGATATTCTACTATCAGGATCTTCATTCAATCAGGACCCCATGTTTCCAACAAAAGACAGCACCAAGTTTCACTACGAATACACATTACTCTCTACATCACCTGCGATCGATGCAGGAACTACCATCAATGCCATCTCTGATGACTTATCAGGTACTGGAACACGAAACGATGGATCCCCGGACATTGGAGCCTACGAATACCAATAATCAGTCCCCTTTATTTGAAATGTGCTTACTTTTTCCTAATTTTATTGCCTTGATTTCAAAAAACTTTAAATCCAGGTATCATGAAAAAAATCTTATTTTGGATGGTTTTTCTCTCGTTGGGGATTACTACTCACATGAATGCACAGGGATGGGAAAGAGCGCTGGGGAGTTTATATTTTGATAATCAGAGTCGATCAATCACACAACTAAACGACTTAGGTTACATTGTAGGAGGCTGGACATACGGCACAGATACCGTCTTCGGTGAACCTGGCGACTATGTCATTCGACTGGATAAACATGGAAATACCCTTTGGGAATATACAAACAATCAAAGTTTGTACACACAAACACATGACATTATCCCAACATCAGATCAAGGATTTATAGCAACTTCAAGCTATGGCGGTGCGCCACGAATATTCAAATTAAATAGTTCAGGAACATTAGAATGGGAGAAATTACCTTTTAGCTCCTTAGGCCCATTAAGTGGGAAAGCCATTGTAGAATCTGAAGATGGTGGATACGTATTCACTGGAAAAGTAAACATGGGTGGTGGAAATATAGACATCTACGTTTATAAAATTGATCAAAACGGAGACTCGGTATGGTTTCAAACTTATGGAACATCCGGAGTAGAAACAGGTTTAGATCTCATTAGAGTTTCAGACGGATATGTAATTGGTGGGGAATACACCTCTTTGGGAACTCCTAAAGCCAATTTACTAAAAATCGATTTTGATGGCAACGAGCTATGGCAACATCAATACGGATCACAGATAACCGGAGCAAGTGCATTAGCAGAATTATCAGATGGAAGTATTGTAGCATGCGGAAGTTTCATTGATTCCACTTTTAACCTTTGGATGCTTAAAACAGACGCCATGGGGATTGAACTTTCCTCCAAAACCTTTCTAGAAAACGTCACCAATCAAGGAATGAATTTGGCAGTTACGCAGAACGATGCTGTTTATGCATTGGTGAAAAAATTCTCTTTTACTACAGGAATCGATGCAGAAGTAGTAAAAATGGACGATTCTTTTAACATGCTCTGGTCTAAATCCTATGGAGGAATCAGCTCGGATGTTGGATATGGAATATGCGCAACAATGGGAGAAGGATTCGCAGCGACAGGTAAAACCTCTAGTTTTGGTTTCAATAACGAACAATCCTACATTTTAGCCGCTGATCAGGATGGAAACACATTTACCAATTCAATCTCAGGAAATGTCTATCATGATTTAAATGTGGATTGCATCAAAGATGCAGCTGAAGAAGGATTATATACAACTGGTTCTGCTAGATGGATGGTAAAAGTGACACCTGGCCCTCTGGGGACAGATGCTTATTATGCCACCACAGACGAAAATGGAAATTACGAAATTGAATGTGAAATAAACACCTATACCATAGCTGCTCTTCCTGTTACCAGTCAGTGGAATTCTACTTGTGCCAATCAGACTGTTACATTTTCCAATCCATTGGAGCGATCCACCGATAATGATTTTGGATTCACTATTGTAGAAAACTGTGAACATTTAGTAGTTGATATTGCTTCTACAAGAGTACGTCAATGTCGTACAGCCGTTTACTATGTAAACTACTGTAATAATGGAACATCCGATGCTTCAAATACAAGCATTGAGGTTGAATTACCTTCTGAATTCACCTTCAGTTCATCTAGTCTTACTGAAAGCTCGAGCAACGGAAGTACGTATATTTTTGACATCGGCACCTTGAATTCCGGAGATTGTGGTTCTTTCACGATAAGCGGAGATGTTTCTTGCAGTGTTGTTAACGGTCAAGCACTGTGTGCTTCCGCAGAAATATCACCAAATGTTGGATGTGCCGTGCCAAACTTAAGTTGGGATCGATCTAGTATGTCCGTAAATGGATCTTGTGTAAACGACACGGCAATTTGTTTTACCATTACCAATTCTGGATCTGGAAATATGACATTTAGTGGCCCATGGAGATTGTATGCAAACAATGAATTGGTACAAACCGGTGCATTTCAATTAAACGCAGGAGCTACAAAGGATTTATGTTTTGAAGCTACCGGAGCTACACTTAGATTAGAGGTTGATCAACCAGCAAATCATCCTGGAAATAGTCAACCAAGAGCGTCTGTCGAACTTTGTGGAACTGGAGATAAGGACTTGGGATACATTTTACAAGTTCCTCAAGATGACTTAGACGATCATGTTGAAATCAGCTGCACAGAGGTCACCTCTTCTTTTGATCCAAATGACAAAAGAGCGGTTCCGGCTGGGATTACGGATCAAAACTACATATCGCAATCCGTTGAACTTGAATACACCATCCGATTTCAAAACACTGGAAATGACACTGCTTTTAACATTTTCATCATAGACACACTTGATCAAGACGTATGTGATATTTCAAGTTTACGGATGTTATCTGCTTCACATGGATTTGTTTTAGAAATATCGAATGCAGGAATCGCGCAATGGACTTTTACGGACATTTATTTACCAGACAGCAATATTAATGAGCCAATGAGTCATGGCTTTGTTAAATTCAAATTGAATCAGTCGCCAACGAACATGAAGGGAACACAGATCGAGAATAATGCGTTTATATACTTCGATTTTAACGAAGCCGTTGAAACAAATCGAACCTTAAATACAGTACACGATACAATTTTAGAAGGAGATCCGGTGCTACAACTAGGAGTAGCTGCTTCTGTAAATAATGGAATAGACGAAATGAGTGTGATCGTTAGCCCAAATCCATTTAATACATCAACTACTTTCCATATTAACGGAGGTCAGAATCTGGCAAAAATGGCATTAGGCGATTGGAAAATTTTAATCTATGATAATCAAGGAACCTTGGTTCATAGTGACAAAATGGTATCTAAATCTTACTTATTTACGCCTAATTCAGATTTAAGCAGCGGAATTTATCATTATCAAATAATCCAAAAAAATACCCGAGTTGTTACGGGAAAAGTTATAATCAATGAATAAACCAAACACATACAATTTTATTCCTCTCAATCATGCAAAATTGAGTGAAGAGGAAATGCTCAAAAGAAGCAAGGAACATTTTGAACATCAAAATCAGCGCAGAAGTGTTCGAGAATTTTCAGATCAGCCGATTCCGATAGATGTACTAAAAAACATCATCAAAACGGCTTCAACTGCTCCTTCAGGCGCTAACAATCAGCCTTGGACCTTTGCATTAGTTTCGGATCCTGCAATCAAAAAAGAGATTCGTATTGCAGCTGAAAAAGAAGAAAAAGAAAGTTATTCCAATCGAATGTCTGAACGTTGGCTTCGCGACCTGGAACCACTTGGAACTACTTGGGAAAAACCATTTTTAGAAATTGCTCCTTATTTGATTGTCGTATTTAAACGAGTTCACGAAACCGTTAATGGTGAAAAACTTAATAACTATTATGTGAATGAATCTGTAGGATTGGCAGCAGGAATGCTTATTTCAGCAATTCATAATGCAGGATTGGTTACGTTAACGCATACGCCAAGCCCTATGAATTTCTTACAAAAAGTATTAAACCGGCCCGAGAACGAACGTGCTTTCCTATTATTACCTGTTGGCTACCCAGAAGATAACTGTACGATTCCGGATATTAACAGAAAAGCATTGGAACAAGTAATGGTTGAATATTAAATTAAACTAACCTTACTTGAATATTAATTGTTATCATAAATTTGTCCTATGAAAAAAATAATCTTTGCCTTATTCGCATTTAGTTTCATATGTGGTATCCAAATCACGTCAAATGCACAAGCAGCAGAAACAACTCGTTCGTCCAAGTCTAAACTTGCCAAAGAAATCGAATTCAAATACAGATACGCGAGAGAAAACCATGATTACGTTAAGCTTTTCATTACTGGAGATTTACAATCTATAGATACCCAAGAATTATCAAAGCAAATGAATAATTCAGAAGGTATTTCCAACTTTACTATCCGTGATAAATCAAATGGAGATTGCACCATGGAAATATCCAAAGAGATGACTGCAGATCAATTTAGAACGATACTCTTAAGTCAGTCTTTAGACATAAGGAGTTTATCTATTCGTGTTTTGAGCAAGTCTTACTTCATGCAACACTAGTAAACTGAATAAATTATCATCTCACTTTTAGAATTGAATTCAATCCTTTAACGGAATAATAATTCCTCTCTTTGTTATGAAAAACACTCAATTTAAAATCACTTTATCAGTTTTAATGTTGCTAATTGGAATAGGCTCAACCAATTCCTTTGCACAATACTGTACCAATGGTGGACCGACAAGTACGTTTGACTCAGAATTAGGAGCTATAAACCTAGTTGGAGCGACCACTTCCATTAGCATTGCCCAAACCTGCCCTGGAATAACGGGAGTAGATGACCTTACCGCTTCTCAGTCTGCCGATCTTATCGCAGGAAATAGTTACTCGCTTTCAGTTGAATTTTCCGATTGTGGTGGTGGCTCATTTAGCGGGGTTGGAGAAGCTTGGATTGACTGGAATATGGACGATGCATTTTCTACAGGAGAATCTGTTGGAACTTGGTCTGGCTCCCCTACTACTACGTCAAACTTTAACTTTTCTGTTCCAACATTTGTTTGTCCAGGAACTACGCGTCTTCGTGTTATGCAAGTAGAGTCAGGTAGCCTCCCGCTTAATCCTTGTGCGTCTTTTAGCTATGGAACGGTAATGGATTTCAGCATCCTGCTTTCTGGTGGTTCTTGCACTCCAACAGGTTGCACAGACCCTACGGCATTAAACTACGATTCAAATGCCGTGATAGATGATGGCGGTTGTCAATATCTATCAAATTCAGATTGTATTGGAGCGATTCCTCTATGTCTTGATTTATATGATGAGGATACTTCATACGCCGGAATCGGTAATGTAACAAATGAATTTTCGACAAACAATACTTGCTTTGGTACCTCATTTGTAACGGGTGACGTTGAAGTAAATAGTGTATGGTATACTTTTACGACTCCTAACGCTGGAGATCTAGCTTTCACTTTAACTCCTAAAGTATTCGCAGACGATTATGATTGGGTAGTTTTTGATATTACTCCACCTGCATCATGCGCTACCATTTTTAACGATGGAGCGATTTGTTGCAACTGGTCTGGAGATGACGGACCTACCGGACCAAACGGACAAGGAAATAGTTGTGCCACGTATACTGATGCCTTTAATTCTAAGATCCCAGTAGATAGTAATCACACCTATGTTATCTGTGTAACGAACTACTCAAACTCAGTAAATGGGTACACCATTGACTTTACCGAATCCACAGCAAATGTATATGCAGATTATATTAATGTGAGCGATGCCGTTGTTTGTGCAAATGATTCCGTAGACCTTGACGTTTCGTATGATGGAGCAATTTTCGGAGGTGGTTTACAATATTACTGGAGTCCAGGTGAATTATTTGTAGATTCTACACTTCAAAAACCACAGACTTATATTGTAGATGAAGACACAACTTTAGTTTATGTTTTTGTAGAAAATGGACCATGTACATTTTATGATTCCTTGTATATCTACCGATCTAGTACAGAAGCCAACTTTGGATGGGAATTTGAAGACAATGGATTTCCAAATGACGTATTCTTTAGTGATTCAAGTAATGATGCTACTAGTTTAACATGGTTGTTTGGAGACAGCGGGTCTGTTGCGGAAATAACTGCCTCTGGAGTAGATTTACAACACGAATATCAGGAGCCTGGATACTATGATGTAACTCAAATTGCGGTAGATGAGATTATTGGGTGTACGGATACCATTACAATTCAAGTACCTATGCCTTTACTCTTGCCTAACATTATCACACCAAATGGTGATGGAGAAAATGATTTGTTTGTGGTGAAAGGATTAAGACGGTATTCCATTTTAAGCGTTTACAATCAATGGGGGAAACGCGTTCTAAAAGTAGACGATGAGTACGATGGAACTTGGGATGGAGGAAATCTACCTGACGGGAATTATTACTATGTAATTACAGAACCAGGATCACGTGGAGAAGCTTATAAAGGGTGGCTTCGTATTAGTAGATAATATTTAATTAACGATGAATGAATTAATTGAATTGACTTAGATTGATTCAATATTAAGAAAGAAAGCCTGCCTTGAATATTTTCAAAGCAGGCTTTCTATTTTTAGTTCTATCTATTATAAATCGACTGGTGTTCAAACATTAACATTAAGCCGTCGATCTATTTAGCTCTAATTTAATTGATTCTTTATTCTACAGTCACTGACTTCGCCAAATTACGTGGCTGATCAACGTTACATCCTCTCATAACGGCAATGTAATAAGACAAAAATTGCAATGGAATCACCGATACCAATGGCATCAATAATGGATCCGTATCTGGAACTTCAATTACATGATCTGCCATAGAGGGGATTAATGCATCTCCTTTTGTAACAACGGCAATTATTTTTCCTTTACGAGCTTTTACTTCTTGGATATTTGAAACGACCTTATCATACGATGAATCGCGCGTTGCAATTACAACTACAGGCATTTCTTCATCAATTAATGCAATAGGACCGTGCTTCATTTCTGCTGCTGGGTAACCTTCCGCATGGATATAGGAAATCTCTTTCAATTTTAGCGCTCCTTCCAACGCAACTGGGAAGTTCAAGCCTCTTCCTAAGTATAAGAAGTTCTTTGCGTCTTTATAAATTTCAGAAATTCGTTCGATTTCCGGTGCGTTTTTTAGTGCTTCTTCTACTTTTTCAGGAATAGCCTCTAATTGCTTTAATAAATCTTGGATTTTGCTATCAGATAAACTACCCCTTTTCTTAGCAATCATTACCCCAATCATGGTAAGTACCGTTACTTGAGCTGTAAATGCTTTAGTACTCGCTACACCAATTTCTGGTCCCGCATGAGTATATACTCCTGCATCCGTCAAACGAGCAATTGAAGAACCTACTACATTACATACTCCATAAATGTTTGCTCCCTTACTTTTGGCCAACTCTAAGGCTGCCATTGTATCTGCCGTTTCACCAGATTGAGATATAGCGATCACCACATCCCCTTCATTTATTACAGGATTTCTATATCTAAATTCAGAAGCATATTCAACCTCAACCGGAATTCTTGCTAATTCTTCGATTATGTATTCTGCTACCAATCCTGCATGCCAAGATGTACCACAAGCTACAATAATGATCCGATTTGCGTTGGCGATTAAGTTTCCATGTTTTCTTAAACCGCCAAGTTTAACTTCTCCTTCTTTCCAGTATACACGACCTCGTAAACAATCTCCAATTGATCGGCTTTGCTCAAAAATTTCTTTTAGCATGAAATGTTCGTATCCACCTTTTTCGATAGATTCCAATTCCATTTCCAGCGTTTGGATATAAGGTGTCTTAGGAACATCCTTTTTGGATTTCACTTCCAGCACGCCGTCTTTGATTACCGCAATTTCAAAGTCGTCCAAATACACTACTTCATTGGTATATTCAATAATTGGTGTAGCATCTGAAGCGAGAAAAAATTCACCCTTCCCTACTCCAATTACCAATGGACTACCCTTTCTAGCAGCAATTAATTGGGTTGGTTCATCTTTGTCTATAACTACAATGGCGTATGCACCAATAACTTGTTGCATTGCCAAACGAACAGCCCGACCAAGTGTACAATTGTTATTTTCTCGAATATCTTCGATCAAGTGAATCAGCACCTCTGAGTCTGTATCAGACTCAAATTTGTGTCCACGAATGACCAATTCCTTTTTTAAGGATTCATAATTTTCTATGATTCCATTGTGAATTAAAGCCAATTTTTTTTCTCCCGAAAAATGCGGATGTGCATTTAAATCATTCGGCTCGCCATGGGTTGCCCAGCGAGTATGACCAATACCAATCGTACTTTCCAGTTTTTTACCTTCAAGTAAACCTTCCAAATCGGCCACTTTACCCTTTTTCTTATAGATATTCAGGTTTCCGTTAAGCACGGCAATTCCTGCACTATCATATCCTCTGTACTCGAGGCGTTTTAATCCCTTTATAATAATCGGAGCTGCCTCCTGACTACCTACATATGCAACAATTCCACACATAGTTGATGTCTATCGTTTAGTTTAAATTTGATTTAACGTACAATCTAATCTGTACTGAAATTAAGTCTTGCCTTATTTAATTAATGGTAGCAATCTTAATTCTATTTGATTAAGCAATAGCAATATAGTTTAATTGATCTGAAGAACAAATTAATCATTTGTTCGGATCGAATCTATTCTATTCTATTCTATTTATTAATCGTCATTCAAAATGGTATAATAAATCTTCAAACTAAATGCTTGGTTCTCCGAATTATTAAAAATCACCGCTCTCTCTACGTTATTTGATACAACAGAGGATATCACTAAATCTTCATAGTTCCCCGAATCATACATAAACTGAAAACGCTTTAATAGATTATTATCTGGATTAGCATTACTTTGATCAGCAAAGATGTATGTATTATTACTTAATCCTGCAAAATCATAAAACCGAGTCCCATCAATATTGCCTATTCCAATGGAAGAAGGAGCCTCATATGGTGCATCCTCTATGGTGAAACTTAATTCAACCTTTTTAAAGATCACTCTACCCTCATTTTCAAAATGCTTTTGTAACGTAGGCATATTTAATCGAAGACGCATCCCTACTCCAGATTGTAAGTAAGTAGAATCACTATTTGATATTATATCTCCTACTTCTTTAATCCCAGCTACAGCTGTACCCTCTCTGTCAGACCAATATCTAGTGAAATGATTACTAAACTCATCCAACATCAAATGATATGTGCCAAAAATGGTTGTATCCTTAAAGGATGTATCATTTGTAACCATATCTATTACCATAATGGAATCCATGTAACTATAATCCAATTCGATATAGTTTCCAGAAGAATCCAGATTACTGGTCAATGGGTAACGCATTACAGCCGTTGTGATGGAAGGATCTCCCATAAACACTACTCCTGGATAATTTGCATCAAATGTAGCTTGACTTGCATCATTCGCCAATGCGTCCAGCATTTGCTGTGCATACATCGGATCAATAACTGTTCTATCCGCCGCAGAAACAATGTCTGTTTCATCAAATGCGATGGAATCAGTCAAATAATAAGCCTGTTCCAACACTGGAGCTTTTAAAGGATACACCTTATACTTCACCTGATAGCTATCTCCTTCCCGATTATAGTAGTCGGGATTAGGGTCTAACACTAATTTTGATGAAATCAATTGCGGATTATTACCAATGGCTATGCCATCTCCATCCAGTCTCAATTGAAAAAAAGTTGCTCCGTGTACTTTTCCAAGTATCGGATCATCGTACGATCCCAGTATTAAACGATCCACGTCATCCGTTCTGGAAGAATCCAACAGCACCGTAGATACGTTAATACTAAGCGTATCTACGTATCCCGATCCGAGGGAACCGTCGTCAAAACCGAAGTTGTCAGGTTTTTTACAAGAAAATAATACAGTGATTAATAAAACAACACTACTAGCAAGCCAAATCTTCCGCTTTGCCGGCCAGTTCATTATAAAGGTTGAAATGTGTTTCAAGATAATCGTCTCCTTCTTTAATTTGCTCTACTTTATTATTATCGACATCGCCAAGTACTTCATCAAGGTTGTCAATCCCTTCGCTTGCATATACTACTGAATCTGCATATTCTACACCAATTTTCATAAAACCGCTGTAATCCGCAGACTCTAAACTCGTAAGCATATTGTCTTCGATATCCAACATTTTCACCTTTTCTAACAAGTCTTCTCCAAACTTGAAATCGAAGGCATTGTTATAAACGGTGAAAACACTCTTTGAATTGTAAAAAACAGGATCATTTTTATAAGTAGTCTTCAAATACATTGGAATAAGGGCTGACATCCAATCGTTACAATGTACGATATCTGGCGCCCAACCAAGTTTCTTCACTGTTTCCAATACACCTTTACAGAAAAAGATCGCTCGCTCATCATTGTCAGAATAGAAGTTATTTTCTTTATCTTCAAAAACGAATTTACGTTTGAAATAATCTTCATTATCTATAAAATACACTTGCATTTTCGCTTGAGGAATTGAAGCTACCTTAATGATTAAAGGCTTCTCTTCTTCTCCTACAGGAATATTAATCCCTGAAAGCCGTACAACTTCGTGTAATCTATTCTTCCGCTCATTAATCAATCCGAACCGCGGTACAAGTATTCTAATCTCCATTCCTCGTTCCTGCATAGACTGCGGCAACTTACGTACAAAGTCCGCAACCTTAGTTGTGTTAAGAAACGGATCTATCTCTGGAGATGCATAAAGAATTTTCAATTTGTTGTCTTCCATATTAGTTAACTGTGTCTGGTTTCCATTTGCAAAAGTAGTCATTTTTTTAGTTTTTTTCAAGTATTTCGCCCAAAAAAGGCATAGTTATCAAATTTATTGTTTACTTGCCGCATTTTTACATTCATTCTATTAGTGTGGAGATTATTCGAAGTACGGTCCTTATTAGAGCGACCTTAAACCGAGTTCGGGGCGAAGGAAAATCAATAGGATTTGTACCTACCATGGGTGCTTTACATGCCGGGCATTTTTCATTGATCAATCAATCAGTAAATGACAATGA
Source organism: Cytophagales bacterium (assembly GCA_965277185.1). GTDB lineage: Bacteria > Bacteroidota > Bacteroidia > Cytophagales > JAHDFW01 > JAHDFW01. The sequence goes on from CBDICC010000034.1 coordinate 310,658, forward strand.
TCTTACTGTTTGCAGCATTTTCGTCAATCCAACTCAATTTAATAATGCCAGCGATCTAGCCAATTATCCTGACACAATGGAACAAGATTTGGCTCAACTGGAATCACTTCAATGCGACGTTGTTTTCATACCGGATGCCAAAGAAATGTATCCTTCCAAACCGCAATTAAAATTCAATTTTGGATTACTAGAAGAAGTAATGGAAGGACTCCATAGACCGGGCCATTTTAATGGTGTTGCACTCGTTGTATCAAAATTATTTCATATTGTTTCCCCAGATATAGCCTATTTCGGGCAAAAAGACATACAACAATTTGCGTTGATTTCTCGATTAGTAAAAGATTTATCGTTTCAAATTGAATTGGTTTGTTGTCCCACATTAAGAGAGACGGATGGTTTAGCCATGTCCTCCCGTAATTTACTGATTCGCCCGGAACATCGCTCGTTAGCACCTACTGTATATAATGTACTGGAACAAGCCAAAGAAAAGATGCTAAAGGCTGATTTTACAATTGATAAAGTATTAAAAGAAGGCGAAGATGTTTTCCAATCTCACCCTGAATTCAACTTAGAATATCTTAAAATCGTTGACTTTGAAACCTTGGCTCCCCTAGATTCTTATCAAAAAGGACAAAAATGCGCAATTTGCGTTTCTGCCTTTTTAGGTGAAGTAAGACTTATTGACAATGTTATTTTTGAGTAGACTTACGCCGTAAATCTGGTCTTATTCTTTTTTCCGAAGTGTAAAACTAATTTCAGTAGATAGTTCTAAAAAATATTAATTGTACATTTGCGCAAAATAGTCTTTTTCCGAAGGAAAGGTTAATCAAAAATGGCATGCAAATTGAAGTTGTAAAATCAAAAATTCACCGGGTAACGGTAACAGAAGCGGATTTAAATTATGTTGGAAGCATTACGATTGATGAAGATTTACTCGATGCTGCTAATATGATTGAAAATGAAAAGGTTCAGATTGTAAACATTAATAACGGAGAGCGATTTGAAACGTACATTATCAAAGGGGAACGTGGTTCAGGAATAATGTGTTTGAATGGACCTGCTGCTAGAAAAGTAGCTGTTGGAGATGTAATTATTGTTATATCTTATGGGATAATGGATTTTGAAGAGGCACGAAAATTTAAACCCTCGTTTATCTTTCCCGCTGATGGAAATAAATTGAACTAATAGATTCAAACAAAGACGATTAATTTCATACACACATTCATAATATATATATGTCTTAATAGACATTAAACATGCGCAAGAAACTCCTTAACATATTAAAATACTTAGTCCTATTTTCGGCTACAGGTGTATTACTATGGTTCGCGCTAAGTAAAATAGAAACAGCTCCTGGTCAAAGCAAATGGGAAACAATTACGACTGTTTTAAGTTCGGCGAATAAGTTTTACTTAACGTTATGTGTTCTGATAGGTCTTGCAAGCCACTGGGTCCGCGCCATACGTTGGAAAATATTACTTGAACCTCTCGGATATAAATTAAATGTCTGGCATGGGTTTTTAGCCGTAATGACCGGTTATTTTGTGAATCTAGGAGTTCCTAGAGGGGGAGAAATTTACCGTTGTTACAGTGTTTATAAAATGGATGGAGTTCCTGTTGATACTTCTATAGGAACGGTGGTTGCCGAGCGAATTGTTGATTTTATTTTCATGCTCATATTTATAGCAATTGCCTGTAGCATTGAGATGTTTAGAGTTGATTTGATTGAACTATTAAGCAACTTCTCTATGAATCAAGGTGAGGTTGTAGCGACTGAACCAACTTACAAATTGTATTATGTTGGAGGAGCCTTCGTTATATTTATTATTGGAATTGTCGTCTTTAGATTGGCTGCCCCTGAGAAGGCAAAAATTCTTGGAGGAAAGATCAAAACAACCTTAGGCCGAGTAAAAGATGGTGCTCTGGCTATTTTTAAACTAAAACGAAAAGCCGCATTTATTGGTTATTCCTGGTTAATTTGGATTTGTTATTGTTTAATGACTTTTTCAGTCGTATTGGCATTTGACGAGACCAGCAGAGTCGGTATACTTGGAGCAGTTACCGTATTTACGACTGGAGGTGTTGCAATGACATTACCTTTACCTGGCGGTACTGGTAGCTATCATATGCTAGTTACATTTGTAATGGAGAATTTCTATGGAATTAAAAATGCAATGCGATTTGCATTTATATTCCATGCATGGCAAACGATGGTTATAATAATGGTGGGAGCCTTTTCACTTATAATGACCACGGTTCTTGGGGAACGAAAAAAAGAACAAACCAAGAAGCAAGCTCCCACGGTTGATTAAGTCTTGTGCTTATTTATTTGTTTATCTATTCTATTTTATTCATTCAATAAGGGATGAAACAATGCGTTACATTAATTAATATAATATAATTGCAACTAATGTTATCGAACAATATCCAATTTACTGGCGACAAGATTCTCACACTACACGCTTTAAAACAACTTCGAACAGTTTGGTTTCAAGAAAATCAAAAAGTAGTTTTTACCAATGGCTGTTTTGACATTCTGCATTTAGGTCATATCGACTACCTTGAGAAGGCTTCTAAATTGGGTACACGCCTAATAATAGGAGTAAATACAGATGAATCCGTGTCTCGACTTAAGGGTTTATCTAGACCAATTACGGATCAAACATCGCGAACTCGTTTATTAGCAGCTTTATCTTTTGTAGATGCAGTTGTTTTATTCGGCGAAGAAACCCCTTTGAATCTGATAAACGAATTAACTCCCAATGTGTTGGTAAAAGGGAATGATTATTCTATTGATTCAATCGTAGGATCAAAGGAGGTGATTGCTAATGGAGGATCGGTGGAAACCGTAGAAATAGTAAAGGGATATTCAACCTCTTCGATTATCGATAAGATAAAAAGCGAAGATAAATAAGGTGAAGTTTAATTAAAAAAATTAATAAAAATAAAAAACAAACCTTCAAGGTTTTAAAAACCTTGAAGGTTTAGTGTTACGTAGGCCTGCCGGCCTATGTAACAGTTTTTATTTTATTTTATTTTTATGATTATTTAAATGCTCCGATACCAGTAATATCGTAACCTGTTATCAACAAATGAATATCGTGCGTTCCTTCATACGTTACCACAGACTCTAAGTTCATCATGTGACGCATAATTGGATATTCTCCAGTGATTCCCATTCCTCCGTGAATTTGACGAGCTTCACGGGCAACATTTAATGCGATCTCTACACTATTTCTTTTAGCCATCGAGATTTTCTCTGTTACTTTCGAAATATCATCTTTATTCTCGTTCAACAATGTTCCCAATCTCCAGTTCATTAACTGTGCTTTGGTGATCTCTGTTAACATTTCAGCCAGTTTTTTCTGAATCAACTGAAACGATCCAATTGGTTTACCAAATTGAATACGCTCCATGGCATATTTCTTGGCAGATTCATAACAATCCATTGCTGCACCGGTAGCTCCCCATGCAATTCCAAATCGAGCAGAATCTAAACATCCTAAAGGACCAGATAACCCGTCCGCTTTAGGCATCAAATTCTCTTTAGGAACTTTTACATTGTCAAATACCAACTCTCCAGTAATACTTGCTCTTAATGACCATTTACCGTGAATTTCAGGGGCAGAAAATCCTTCCATCCCTTTTTCAACAATCAATCCTTTGATTCTTCCTTCTTCATTTCTAGCCCATACTACAGCTACATCTGACATTGGAGAATTTGAAATCCACATTTTAGATCCATTCAATAAATAATGATCTCCCATGTCTTTAATGTTGGTTAACATCCCTCCAGGGTTGGAACCAAAATCAGGCTCTGTTAACCCAAAACATCCTAACCATTCTCCACTAGCTAATTTCGGAAGGTATTTTTTCTTTTGCTCCTCACTTCCATATCTATAAATCGGATACATTACCAATGATCCCTGAACCGAAGCGGTTGATCGCATTCCTGAATCACCAGCTTCAATTTCTTGCATCATTAATCCATAAGAAATATAATCCATTCCTCCACCTCCGTATTCAGCTGGAATCGTTGGTCCAAACGCTCCCATATCACCAAATTTCTTCACAATTTCATAAGGGAAATGGCATTTTTGACACCAGTCTTCAATGCTTGGTCTTATTTCTGCATTTACGAAATCATGCATGGCATCCCTCACCATTCTCTGCTCTTCTGTCAAAAGATCATTAATCCCGTAGTAGTCTGTGTTTTTTCCGGACATAATATTGGTTCTTTAATTTGGGCGCAAAGGTAAATAATTCTTACATTTATCACCATTTTCAACGACATTTCATCCAAATGGATCAAAAAGGGCCAAAGGGATACCCTATATTAGGCGTAGCCCCACTTTATGCTAAAGACGGACTAGGATTTTTAACTAAAACTGCAAAAGATTTCCCCAAACTTGCAAAATTTAAGTTCGCGCATTGGCATGTAAATTTACTTAGTGACCCTTCCTATATAAAGTATGTTCTACAAGAAAACAATAAGAATTACTACAAAGGAAAAAAGTACAGCGAGCTAAAACACTTTCTTGGAAATGGTCTGGTAACAAGTGAAGGAGATTTTTGGAGGAATCAACGTCGCCTTTCCCAGCCTTCTTTTAGCCGAGAAAAAATTGCTGGATTCATGGAAACCATGATCGAATATACGGATGTATGCATTGATAAAATTCGATCTAGTTATAAAGATGGAGAAGCGTTTGACTTCTCTGAAGAAATGATGGAAGTAACACTTGGCATTGTGGGGGAAACATTGCTAAGCAAAAATCTTGCGGTAGACTCTAAGGAATTAGGGGAAGCAATTACCTTCTTAATAGAAGAGGGCAATGATCGGATTCGGAGTGCTTATAACTTCCCAATGTGGGCGCCGCTGCCTAAACATTTGAAATTCAAAAAATCAAAACAATATATCGACGGCGTTCTTTTCGGTGTAATCGAAGAACGTCGCAAAAATCCAGATGTAAAACATAGTGATTTGCTTGAAATGCTCATGGAAACCGAAGATTTAGACACCGGTGAAAAGATGAGCGATCTACAGCTTCGAGATGAAATTACAACCATGGTATTTGCAGGGCACGAAACTACTGCGCTCGCTCTAACTTGGGCCATCCATTTAATTTCCGATCATCCTGAAGTAGAACTAAAACTTATTGAAGAAACGAAAAGAGTTACCGGAGGAAAAGCATTAAAAATGGAACATATTCCACAACTTAGTTATGCTTTACAAGTATTGGAAGAAACGTTAAGATTGTTCCCGCCAGCATGGATTGTTGCACGTAGAGCTTTAACAGACGACGTGATTGATGGTCATAAAATCAGTAAAAATGACAACATTTTTATTAGTCCTTACGTAATGGGACGTTCAGAAGTTTACTGGGAGAACCCGGAAAAATTTGATCCTGAACGATTTACTAAAGAAAAGAAAAAAGACATCCATAAATATGTCTATTTCCCTTTTGGTGGGGGTCCAAGATTGTGTATTGGAAACCATTTTGCTATTATGGAAATGCAAATCATTCTGACCAAACTTTATCAAAATTTCAAATTCAAAAAGAAAGAAGGATTTCAGCCCATCCCTGATCCACTGGTAACATTGAGAAGCAAAAATGGTATGTGGATGACTATCTAGTCATCTGAGGCATTTTTTAATCATCAATTCAAGTTCTCAAATCACAAAAGCATCGTACTTTTTTCCCTGAATCCATGAAAAGGGCCCAATTAACTTATTTAACTAAGTCAATTGGACCGTATCCTAAGTATAAGTTGGATGGTTATGACAAAACTTCGACCTTTAAAATAAATATGTCATTAAAGTGAAGAAAAACGATACCTAAATCTACACTTTCTAACCTAGAAACGAAATATTATATCTCATGGAAAAACTAAAATTCATTCTTATTACCTCCGTTCTTACAACCACGTTTTTCTTTTGCTGTTCCAGTGGAAATGTGGAAGATCAAAATGAACAAGCTCTTCAATTAGAAAACGTGGCTGAAGGAAATAAATCCCTTCGATCTAAATCTATGGATATGTATGGCAACAGCTACGGAGGAGACAAAGTGGATGAACTTTTTCAATTTTACTTGGAACAAAACGAAGGTCTACAAACCAAATTAGAATCCTATGATTCACTAAACAATCAACTTTCCGAATTTCGAAAAGAAGCGCAAAAACCAGTTTTCACTAGTAATAGCTACTATCAATCGGCTATCAGTCAATTAACCTATATGAAGGATTCTACATTGTCTAAAACCATCCGTAAAAAGCTGGATTCGCATAAGGAGAAATTTCAAACTAACACTCAAGCTTTCTCAGATTTAGACTCTTTAAATACAGCTGAAATGACTTCAATTAGAGACATCATGACTGCGGTGAAAGTAGTGAAAACAATGGAACTAATGAGCGAATATCAAAAAACACATATGCCGGATGTTCAACAAGCAGAAGCGTTTAATAATGCGCTAAAAGAAACGAAAGATGATTTTGCAAAGGAAATTAAATAAGTCATTTGCCCTATTTTTCATTTAATGTTAACTTTATTTTGGCATTCTGTTTGATACGTTCCAAATTAGCTGTGTAACTTTAGTTCGTATTTATAAATCAGAATCCAAAATTAGTGTAACTCCATCATGTTAAATTTCAATTCCAAACACGTTAATTTATTGCGATATTCATTCTTATTGGCATTTATAGCTATTGCATTCGGCATTTCACATAATACGTTCGCTCAGGGCAAACCAAAAGCGACCTTATTCCTTAGAGATTCTAAATTGGGAAATGCTGGGTTCAGTTTAAGCGACACGCTAAACCCAGACACTTGTTTTATTCAATTTTCATCTGGTGATTGGCAAGTATCTGATCGCAACATAATGTTGATTCGAGGGAACAGACCTGTTCAGCGAGCCCGTGGAAAAGGAAATATTATTGGATTGGAGTCTTTTAGAAAAAATGCACAAGACGGAGATCGCATATTAATTGAAATTAAAAAAATATGTCGAGTTGTTGATGGTAAAGAGGGAGCTCCAAAATCATTTACTACCATGTTTACAATTCCAGTAAAGGAATAGGAAATTGGCGCTCAATTAATTAAAATTCCATACCGCTCCTACTCCTGGGTAAAACATATGTAAGCTCGTATTATATGGAACATCCAACATATCAAATCCCGAATTGGTGATTTTAATAAATTCATAGTAAAGCGAATAAAACAAATGGATTTTTCGATCTTTCTTCCATAAGAATTTGAATCCGGATCGAAACATAGGGCCTTCCATTTCTATTTCATCTCCTGGGTGTAGTCCATCTCCGCGCCCACCAATATTTGATTTATTAAAAGTCAATAAACTATAGCCTAATCCTATTTCTGGAATGACTTTTAATTTTGAGTTCTTCCATCCAAACCGCCCATCAATTACTATTTTCGGGCTAAAAATAAATGCTTGCACCTTCGTTTCAGGTAAAATCAAATATGCAAGGTTGGCTTTTAATCCAAACCCTACTTTTTGCTTTCGTAATCGAGCGATGCTATAACCTAAACCTAGATCTATCACGGGTGTATACCCGCTGCCAAAACCTTTAGCTAAAAAATGATCACCTATAGGCTTTGGATATCGTAATTCTACCTCAATCTGCTTTGGAACTGATTGCGCAGTCATTTTATGATTAGCACAAAACAATAATATCAAAGCAACTAATTTCAATATTGGTCTGATCGAACTCAAGTTTAAATGTCTCATGATCTCCTTTTTAAAACACCTACAGCAAGGATAGCACCCTTTTCAAATCCACATAATTTGTGTCTTCTGAAATTATAGGCCTTCTTTGTATTGTTTTTAATAAGACATATTTCAAGATGGATTGGTTGTATGAGTCTATGATTACTCCTTAGTTCGAATCAGGAACTATCTCTATCCCCAAACTCCGATAAACTACATCGTGTAATTTGGGTCTAATATTCTCCGACCCTAATTTTGTATGGTTCATGTCTGGATACACTCGATTTGCCAAGAAAACGAAAATCAAATTATACTTTGGATCAACCCACACAGCGGTTCCTGTAAATCCTGTGTGTCCATAAGTCTGCGCTGAGGCTCTCGGAGAAGTATTTCCGTGCAGTCTATTCTCTTCAAATGGCTTATCCCACCCTAATCCTCTTCGATTATCTTCTACTTGCTTGCCCGCAAAATAGGGTACAACTGTATCTGAATTAAAATAATTCTTCCCATCAAAGTAACCTCCCTGCATATTCATTTGCATCAACTGAGCAAGATCAAATGCATTGGAAAAGACACCTGCGTGGCCTGCTACTCCTCCTAACATCGCCGACCCTGGATCATGCACGGTCCCCTGAATTTGCTTTTTACGAAACAACACATCTTTTTCGGTAGGTGCAATATCCTTTTTTGCGAAGGATGTTAATGGATTAAAAAGCAAGTTATTTAATCCCATTGGTGTATAAAATTCCTCCTGCATATATTCATTCAATCGCTTTCCAGTAATCCGCTCTACCATTGCTTTCATCACATAAAATGTCAAATCTGAATACTTGTAGGTATACCTCAATGTATCCATTCGTGGTTTCGATTCTTCTCCTCCTTTCTTTTTCTTCTTGCGTTTTTTCTTTGATTTAGCTGATTTGACAGGAGGATTAATGGGCTTTCGTAAGTCAGAATCAATTGTCCATTGCCAAATGGAATCTTCCAATGCTGCCGTTGTAAATACAGAATCTGCCACTTGACGATTATATAACTCCGTCTTTTTTGTACTGTAATACGGCTCTCCTAGTGCATCTTTCGCATTTCCAGTTTTCCGCCAATGCAATAAAAATGGAGTCAGTCCAGCTTGGTGCAGTAATACATTTTTAATCGTCATGTATTCCTTATTGGTGCCTTTTAGCTCTTCTAAATATTGAGATGCGGGATTATTTACATCAATTTTTCCTTCCGCGTGTAATTTCATCACGGCCTGCAACGTGGCACTTATTTTCGTAACTGAAGCCACATCATACAACGTATTGATAGTCACTTTTTGAGTGCTGTCGTAGGTATAATACCCAAATGACTTATTATAAATCACGTTCCCGTTCCGGGCTACTAAAATTTGACATCCTGGTGTAGCTTCCATCGCTATTGCCTCATTCGCAATTTTATCCAATAACATTAATGTATCAAGATTAAACCCTTCTAAATCAGGTTGTGCATACCCCATTCGTCCTTGTGCTTTGATGGTAATTCCAGCTCCTGCAGGATAACCATCACTGGCGGTAACAGGTAATTTCCCGTCGACTTTCCGGATTCCAAATAGTACATTCGGTACGTGTTTTACCGTATATTCATTTTCTTTATAAGCACAAACGACATTTTTAAAAGATTCAAAGTTCTTCAAACTATATGGGTTCCCAAAAACGCATAAAACAACGTTCTTACGTTTATTCATCCGATTCAAAAAATTCATAACTTGTCCATTCAACCCATAATTTCGACCTCTTGAATTATTCATTGTTCCTACTCCAACAATCACCAAGTCATATTCCATTTGCCGCTTCATTAAATCACTTACCGCCTGTACATCATTCAAGTTGGAAATATTAAATACATCTACCTTGTCATATTGCTTACACAATTCTCCGAAACGCCCATCTAATTGTACGTTAACACATGCTATCTTTTTGTACTTGTTTTTATTTATTGGTAGGATCGATTCTTCATTTCGAACCAAGGTGATCGCGTTCGCATAAAGTTTTTCTATTAATTGTTTTCTCGCTTCACTGTTTAAATCGGTGTGTACATTTTTCGAAGAAATGGGTGTATACTTCTCAATTCCTGCCCAATATTTTGCCGCCAACATCTTTTTAACGCTTTGAGCTAATCGTTCCTCTGATATTTTTCCTTTGTTATAGGCTTTTCTTATTTTCTGAATTGCAAACGGTACGTTTTCAGGGAAAAGCAATACATCATTCCCTGCTTTTAAGGCTTCTAAATCCACCTCTCCCGGTTTATTAAAGTCACTTACTCCTTTCATGCCTAATGCATCAGTAAAAATCAGACCGTCAAATTTCATTTCATTTATTAACAACTCACTTACTACATTTTTTGAAAGCGTAGTAGCTCTGTTTTTCCGAGCATCGAGTGCAGGGATATGCAAATGCGCCACCATCACTCCTTTTATTCCTGCTTTAAAAACGCTTCTAAATGGATGCAATTCTACCTCGTTTAATCGTTTTATTGAATGTGGAATTATCGGCAATGCCAAATGAGAATCCTTGTCTGTATCTCCGTGTCCAGGAAAATGTTTTGCTACCGCCATTACCCTCTTGGACTGTAACCCATTGGAAATCGCCATTCCTTTTTGGGCAACATTCTCCTTGTTCTCACCAAATGATCGAGTTCCAATCACTGGATTATTTGGGTTTACATTTACATCTACTACAGGAGCAAAATTGACGTGGACTCCTATTCGCTGACATTCCTCAGCCATGCTCACCCCCATTTCCGTTATCAAATCATTGTTTTGAATGGCTCCAAGGGTCATTTGTCTTGGGAATCGCAGGGTAGAATCCTTTAAACGCATATTTAATCCCCATTCTGCATCCATGGCAATCAAAAGAGGCACATTTGACATCTGCTGATATCTATTTGTTAATCGAATCTGTCGTTGAGGCCCACCTTGCATAAAAATTAATCCACCAATTTGAAACTTGGTGATCAACTCCGCAATTTCATCTTCGTGTTTTGCATCTTTATTGGAATAAGCTGCAACCATGAACAATTGTCCAATCTTTTGTTCAAGTGTCATCGAATTATACAAGCTATCCACCCATTGATCTTGTTGAATATCTTCTGAAGACGCAAATGGCTTTGTTCTTGAGGACGTTAGAAGGACTAAGGATAAAAAAAACAGTGAAACGTAAACTTTTCGATGCATTCGATCGTTTATTAAATTGATTTGTGATGCTAAATATATAGATTAACTTTGCATAATCATACTTTATAGTTGGTTTGGCAGCACAAAATTATTATTTGAACCCTGGGGAACGGTTTGTGTAGCATATTAATTATTATTTGATAAATTTACTATTATGAAACTTCCAAGCATTGTACGTCTTCCCGGAAACAAACGTTTTAAATATAAGCCTCGACATTATGATGAGGACATGGAGGACTTGAATACTCGTGTCGACATTATAAAACGAGAAATGGGGGCGACCGTAGATCCTAACGACACTACCACTCGATCAGAGCGAATTCGATTTCGAAGACCCACTGGAAAAGGAAACTCTGGTTCGCTTTCTAGACAAAGTTTAATGATCCGGTTATTTATCATTTTGTTTTTGGGCGGGAACAGTTTCCTCTATTATCAAATAGGTTGGAACACGGATTTTCAATTAATTGTATTTTCCCAAATCGCAATTTTGTATGTTTGGTATAGAATTGATAAATATCAGAAGAAAAAGCGGCAAAGTAGCTGAAACGCACTTTGCTGATTCAATGACATTTTGAGTTTTTCGGTTCTGCATTTTATTTCATAACAGATTACAAACATCAAATTCCAATAATTTAATCCGAAAAACGACTTGTCCGACATTATCAAATTATTACCGGAGGCAGTAGCCAATCAAATAGCAGCAGGAGAGGTCGTTCAGCGTCCAGCTTCTGTCGTGAAAGAATTGGTTGAAAATGCTATAGATGCGGAAGCATCTAAAATAACGGTAATCGTCAAAGATGCGGGTAAATTACTGATTCAGGTTATTGATAACGGTATTGGGATGTCTGAATCCGATGCTAAAATGAGTTTGGAACGTCACGCGACATCCAAAATTCGTAAGGCGGAAGATTTATTTTCGATTCATACCAAAGGATTTCGCGGGGAAGCCATGGCTTCGATTGCTGCTGTTGCACAAATGGAACTTAAAACCAGACCGCATGGCGCTGAAGTTGGTACCCGAATAAAAATTGAAGGGTCCGAGATTAAGGACCAATCTGAAGATACATGCCCTGAAGGGACTTCAATTGCTGTGCGGAACTTATTTTACAATGTACCTGCCAGACGTAATTTCCTTAAAAGTAATGCAGTGGAAATGCGCCATATCACAGAAGAATTTCAACGATTGGCCTTGTCGCACGCACATATTTCGTTCGAACTATATCACAATGATCTTTCGCTACTTAGCGTGCTCAAAAGCAAGTTGAGTCAGCGAATCATATCTATTTTTGGCAAAAACTACCAGCAACAACTTGCTCCTATTGAAGAGGAAACGCCAGATTTGAAGATAACCGGATATATTGGCAGACCTGAGTATGCCAAAAAAGGTAGAGGGGAACAATTCTTTTTTGTCAACAATCGGTTCATAAAAAGCCCTTATTTGTACCATTCGGTAGCTACTGCATTTGAGAGTATGATCCCAAAAGACAGCTACCCATTTTATGTGATTTTCATTGATATTGACCCTAAAATGATCGATATCAATGTGCACCCAACCAAGACTGAAATTAAGTTTGACGACGATCGATTAATTTACGGAATATTAAATTCTTCTGTAAAAAAATCACTTGGCTTTAATAATTTGGCACATTCTTTGGATTTTCAATCTGACACGAATACAAATTTTGGAGTGGACAACCTGACATTAAATAAAACACCTTCTCAAGAAAATCAAGCGAGCGCATTCAATCCTCGTAATTTCTCCAGTTCTGGAGGAAACAAGAATGAAGGATGGGAAAAGCTTTATGCAGGTTTGCAAAAAAATACTGACACGGAAAGTTCCGAATCATCACAGCAAGAACAATTATTTACCTCCAGCACAGAAGGCCAACATAGTTCTTCTACTACTTTCTCAAGCAAAATGAATGACCCAGCAGATGGGAATAATGTAGAATCTGGCCACTTAGAACGAAGTGGAAGTGTAATGCAAGTATTGGGTAAATATATTGTGACACAGGTAAAATCAGGGATGTTACTTATTAATCAAAATAAGGCACATCAACGCGTTTTGTTTGAACGATATATTTCTACATTGAAAAACAAATATGGGGCATCTCAACAGTTCTTATTTCCACAATCCATTGAACTAAGTGCATCAGACTATGGTTTGGTAATGGAATTAGAAGAGGATATTAAAAATCTAGGGTTTGTCTTCAATGATTTTGGACAAAACACGATTGTTTTGAACGGAATTCCAGCAGACGCTCCTTCCGGAAAAGAAAAGGAATTATTTGAAGGATTACTTGAGTCATTTAAAGAGAATCAAGAATTAGACTTGAATACGCAGGAAAATCTTGCGCGCGCTTTGGCAAAACGTTCCGCAATCAAAGAAGGATCCAAACTGAATAGCGAGGAAATGAATACCATTATCAATGAGTTGTTTGCTTGCCAAACACCCGAATATTCATCGGATGGAAAACGAACTATGACCATTCTGAACGAAACTCAAATTCTAGGATTGTTTGGGTAACGTAAATTGCTAGTTAGTCAGGAGTCCATATTTTGCCCTAAATTGCGAAACAAGTGACTTTGACAAACCTAGATGTTTATGATTTCAAGAGTAATTCTTCGATATTAATGGATAAAAAAACAGAATATAACACAACACGAATAGATACACATGTTTAACAGACTTACACCCGCCGTTAAAAATCTATTGATAATCAATGGGATTTTCTTCGTGCTGTCTTCGGTTTGGCATCCGCTCCAAGAATTCGGACCGCTGAGAAATCCTTTATCGGATGAATTCATGTACTTTCAGTTTCTAACACATATGTTTCTTCACGCAGATATAGGACATATCTTTGGAAACATGTTGGGCTTACTCTTTTTAGGCCCTTTACTTGAATCCATTTGGGGAACAAAACGCTTTTATATCTTTTACTTTGTATGTGGTTTCGGTGCCAGCTTACTTTACCTAGGTGTACAAACATGGGAATTATATGAAGTTAAAAGTGCATTGGACGCCTACAATCTTCAACCAAATGCCGGTGATTTAGCGGACTTCTTGAAACGATTTAGTCCAAAAGCATTTGATGCTAATTTTGATTACCTAAAGGCATTTGAGGATGCTCCTACAAATGCACATTACATTTCGGAAACCAAGTCTTGGGTATCTTCTATTTATCAATCCTATCTTAACAATCCTGTTCTTGGTGCTTCTGGTGCCATTTATGGGATTATATTAGGCGCTGCAATGCTCTTTCCGAATCAAGAGGTTCGTCTTTATTTCTTCATTCCAGTAAAGATGAAATGGGTCGCATTGGGACTAGGAGCATATGCTATTTGGAGAGGAATAATTAATGACCCTTCTGACTCTACCGCACACTGGGCACATTTGGGAGGAATGTTATTTGCGTTCATCTTGATAAAAGTATGGAACAGTAGCAGACAAAATTTTTATTAAATAAGTATTTAAGAAGTGGATGGAGAGCATTTGGGATAATATTAAAAACGCATTTAAAAGACCTGATAATGGCCACTTACAGCTAGTCATTATCAATGTAGTTGTCTTTTTACTGAGTGTTACCGTATACTTTATCGGTAATGCAATTAGTAAAGATGTGGGAGCTGCTTTGTATAAAAAGATCTTCACACTCCCTTCTAACTTTTTTGATTTCCTTCTTCAGCCTTGGGGATTGATCACCTATTTCTTTTCTCATTCTCTTGGCGATATATTTCATATTGTTGGAAATATGATTGGGCTCTATTTCTTTGGTAAAGTTTTTATCAATTTCCTGGGCCAACGAAAATTCATCAATTTATATGTTTTAGGAGGACTTGCTGGTGGAATCGCCTTCTTATTGGTCTATAATTTAGTTCCTTCTTTGGGGAACAGACATATACCTTTGGTTGGAGCATCTGCAAGTGTGTTGGCTATTGCTACTGGTTTAATGACTTACATGCCGGACTTCGAATTCGCCATATTTGGTGTATTTAAAGTTAAAATAAAGTGGATTGTACTGATTTACATTATTACATCCTATATCAGCATCGCCATGGATTCAAATTTTGGTGGAGGTGTTGCCCATTTGGGAGGTGTTGCAATGGGTTGGTTCTTTGTTTTTCAAACCAAACGAGGGAGAAATATTGGAAAATGGGTATCAGCCATCTTATTAGGAGTTCAAGGTATGTTCAAGCGAAAACCTAAAATGAGCTCTAGTTATGGTGGAAAAAGTAGTTCATCGGGAACAAGTTCGTCTTCATCTTCTAGGTCCTACTCCAATTCTGATGTGCCTACACAAGCAGAGGTAGATTCTATTTTAGATAAAATTGCAAAATCCGGTTATAGTAGCTTGTCTGCAGAGGAGAAAAAAGTGCTGTTTCAAGCAAGTGATAAAAAATAATTTTTTTTGTTGAACGAATATCAACCGTGAATAAGGATTGTCGGGGAACAATTGTATCCTATTAATCTGAAAAATTGCTTGAGACTATTTAATCCCCAAGCGGCCCCGTCTATAGATTAATGCGTAAACTAATCCATAAATCGGGATCGTGGGGTTTTGCTAAACATAGTATTGCAAGTTAAACGCAATTTATGTTGTAAAACATCCGTAAATACCCGATCTGCCATCCGTAAAAACCCTTACTAATCAGTCTCTTTTAGAAATTATCGTTCCGCCGCAGGCCTTGATCTAGACGTTTCATCATTTTAATAATGCGCTCAATTCTCGTCTTTTCCATTTTGGCCTCATTAATCCAATCCACATATGATTTTTGTTCTCCATGCGTGAATGATCTAAATATTGTTAATAATCGTGGGTCCTCCAATTCAAAACATTCTGTTAATTCTTCAGAAAGCTCTAGGGGACCGTTATCTATATGCAACTTAACATGTACTTCATCTCCTGCTTGCTTTCCAATCTTTTTACGAATTTCTGATTTAACCGATAAAAAGAGCTTCCCATTTCCCATGGGTTGTAGCTTGCTTTGCTTTAATGGATATCCATCGATTAACCCACTTACCGTTACCCATCCAAATGGATTGTTTTTGTTTTGAGTAAATTCTGGAATCTCCGCATAGGTCCAACCTCCTTTTCCTGGGAATTTCTGAAGTAAACATACTTTGTCCACTTGATATACCGGTAAATTAACATCGGAGTTCCCTTCAAGGTCTTTCTGCCTAGTCATTGCATTAATTTTAATACAGTTGTTTCATTAAATCGATGATTTTATTCGGTTGGGGGATTTTTTTTACCCATGAATTGGGAGATACTCGCGCAAATTCTATACTCGAAACGGGACCGCATAATTGAAAACGAAAGATCTGTTCTTTATAGGTTCGTTCACGTCTTCCCGTCATTGAAAAATCGAACTTTCCGTTCACCTTCACTTCAATCGTTTTGCCAGGTAGGAGATTGGCAATTTTAAAATTCTCTCTTTTAGGATCTCCTATAGTTGTTTCGTTGTAGTTCAGATGCAATTCTAATTCTAACTCTAAGCCACCCGAATCATTTAGTGTTTTAGACTTCTGTAATTTGAATATACTAAAGGGAATATTGCCATGCTTTTTATTCAAATTGTAAAAATGGATTGATCCGAAGTCCGATTCATCATTCGAATCGTTCAACACGATCAAATCATTCTCCATAATGTCTAAAAACGTATGTTCCGAAGATAACGTCAGTTCCGTTTCTTCCGTATCCGGATTTACTTTCAATTGAGAGGTCGAACTTCCTGTATAGGAATTCCATTGGGAACGATCTTTACGATCTTCAAATGATTTTTCCTCTTTTGTGTAAGGAACTACAAGGGTAAATACTTGAAGCACCCATTTAGGAGTTGGTGTCTTAATTTGCTCTGTATCGGTATTGGCTTCGGACATACTGCCTGGCTTGGGAAAGAAATAAATCATTTCTTCGATCCATCCTTATTTATTGTTTTAAACCTGATTGCAATTAAAGCAAATATCGAAATTTAGAAGCAATCTCCCTGCTGTTAATTCAAACTATTTTATTCGTTATTTCTAAGATTGACGATGAATTGGTTTAAGTTTTTTATCTTTTAAAAAATTGACTAATCTACTCAACTTACCCGCAAGCCCATCACACACACATTCCCACGCTGCGCTCGGGACAGGCGACTCTGTCTACTCCGCCCGCAAGCCCATCACACACACATCGTCTATCTGCTCCTCTGTACCTAGCCACTCTTTAAAATACGTTTCCAACAAAGCACTCTGATCTTTCATGGTTTGACCTTGTACCTCCATCAACTTGGCCCGAAACTTTTTATAGCCCATTTTCTTCCCTTTTGGGCCGCCAAATTGATCTGCATAGCCATCCGAAAATAAATACAACACATCTCCTTTTAACAATTCAATGCTATGATTGGTAAATGGAGTGGATCCAATCATATACCCAATCGGTTCTTTATCTGCCTTGATAATTTCTATTTCTTCGTCGGCTTTTCTGTAAATGTATAATGGATTGTTAGCCCCAGAATATTCCACTTTTCCGGTTTTCTTCTCCCATCTACAAATCGCAATGTCCATGCCGTCTTTTACCTGCTCTTCACTGTTTTCAAATGTATTCAACACCAATTCCCTCGTTTTATCCAGAATTTCTGAAGGCAATTTCAACTTATATTCCCGAATGCATCGATTTAAGGCTCCATGACAAACCACACTTACCATCGCGCCCGGAACTCCATGACCTGTACAATCAGCAACCGCAAAGTATACATGGGTCTCTGTAGGTACCATCCAATAAAAGTCTCCAGCCACTACGTCTTTGGGCAAATAATAAATGAAATTTTCAGGTAACAATTCTTCCAACATCTTCATTGGAGGTAAAATTGCTGATTGAATCCGCTTGGCATAATTAATCGATTCATGAATTTCATTATGCTTCTCTTCTATTGTATCCTTCTGAACTTCAATCTGGTCGCGCTGTGCTTCCACTTCTTCATTCCGTTCTTCTATGATCAGTTTTTGTTTCCGGGTCAGCTTTAATCGTCGATAAATTACGATCAACAAAATAAACACCACTACTCCGGCGCATCCAATCAAGATCAGAATTCGAAATTGTTGTGCTTGCTTTTGTTGCTCCAATGCGATTCTCTTTTCATTTTCTTTATCGTCCAATGCTTTTTGCTTTTCATATTGGTATCTTCCTTCTTTTTTTACTGCCTCCCGATGCAGTTTTTCGTTGACCAAACTATCTCTATTGAACATAAATGCCTCATGCATCTCCAATGCTTTTCCATAGTCTTTGGATTGTTTATACAATTTGTACAATTCATCAGTAGACTTTTCTAATGCATGAGGTGCACCCAATTTCGTAGCGGTTTCATGTCCTATTTGAGCGTAATAAAAAGCGGAATCCCATTGTCCTGCTTTTCTGAAATTAACAGCGATAAAATTACTTGCATTGCTAAGCCAAAAAAGATCACCTTGCTCCATAGCCAATTTATAACCCAATCGTCCCGCGCTGTCTGCTTTTTCTTTCAAATCCAGCGCGGCATATACTTCGGCCAAATTAATCAGTGTCGATGAATGTTGTCTCCTCAAATTGTTTTCGGTCATAATCTGCGCTGCTCGTTCAAAATAAATGCGCGCAGAATCATCTTTATCTTCAAATCGATACAAAATGCCTAGATTATTTACACTGATCGCAATCTCCTTTTGTAAGTCCAATGCTTCATACAAAACCTGCGCTTTGAGTTGATACTGCTTACTCTTCTCATATTCTTTTAACTTGAAATGGATTCTTGCAATGTTGTTTAACACACCTCCTTCCAATTCCATTCGCAACGTATCATCCTGAATAATTTCAATGTTACTTAATGCCTCAAAATAATTATCCAATGCTTCAGAAGTTTGTCCCACTTTCTTCAAATAGTAGCCGTGATCGTTGTAATATCGGATTAAGTAATCTCCATATACTTCCGGATACCGTTTCTTAAATCCAGGTTGTTCTATCGTCTTCCGAATCAATTCCAAATACAAACCCCATACATCATTGTCATTAAATTGACTGTACAATTCATGCAACAGCTTCACTTTTATACTGTCGTTGGTACTTTCTTTAATTTTTGGAAGAAAATCGGCCATTAAATCGCGTTCACGCTGGGTTAACTGACTGAAATTCGTGGTGTCGATCAAGTAAAAAGAATCATTCTGGGCGTTTACACCTAAATGTATGCCGTTGATTAGCAGAAACAATAAAAGTACGTTCTTCCACATATTATAAGATTGATTGATACATCCAACGAAGCACTAGATGTAATAAGCAACGTCTTAAAGTTAGGGTAAAAATTGATAATGAAACGCCTCAAATAAGTCAAAATCAAATAATAGCTAAGTATTCGCGAATAATAAATCTGCTTTAGATACTGGAATGAAAGAGGGTACTTTTGAACAAATGAAACGAACTAAACTTCCCTTTTTGATTTTTATGATTTCCATGGTATGGTTTGATGCAGCCACTGCACAAGATTCCGTTTTGTGTCAAAAAATGAAACAAGCGCATCCTAAATTAGACTTGATTGTACAGGGTCCTGTTGTACGGGGAGGAGTTAAAATGATGAGTTTCCGAGATAAAAATTTCAATGCCTTTTATGCGAATCATTTCATTTTTCTTAAAAACGATACCAATAAATATTACCTACTTGATACAGTTGATTTAAACTACATCGAAACCTGCTCTATTCGTGTGGCCAAACCTAGCCAACCAATTTACACCTATAATTTTCAGAAAGGCACCGTTACAAATCATCGCTCTCAGGGGTTTTTAAATCATATTACTGTTTTAAGAAAAAATCTGAATTCAAAGGGGGAATTCATGCAAATTGAAGCGGAAGGAAAAGTCATTGCAAATCCGTATTACAGGAATTACAATCGACACCCTCGTTATGCATATGGACATTATTTGTTTGTTTTCGGTCCCCAAATGCAAGACACGCTTCCTTTAAGTTATTACAATCTTCACCCTGCATCCAAAGAAAACCCAAGGTCCAAAATTATTGGATTTCATGATCAAATCCGGATTACGCAAATGCAATTGAGTCTTACTACCAGCACTTATCCGAAACTGGAATTTACAAAGGAAACTAAGATTGAACTCCTACAAGTTTCAAATCACTATACCAATTTTCAAAAAAAAATTGGACGCATGAGTTTTAATTATCCCCAAGCCAATAATACAGTAATAAAAGATACTATTTTGTCCAAACCATGGCTCATTGTCGAGAAAGAACCAGCTATTGAGGGTTACAATAGAACTCATTTTCTCGTTCAATCACTACATAACGGATTATCAGCCAAATTAATTCAAACAGATACTATACTAAAACATGATGTGGGAGATGTAATTCGAATCAAAGTAGGAAATTTCAAATACCCCAATTTATATTTCGTTCCAAATACCTACACAGCCGAAATTGTTCCAACGAACAAACGTCTTGATGTAGAAAAGCATCTAGTCATTCTGGATACACTAAGAAAATCAAATTTGGATTTAATTGGCTCCAAAATGCACGTACAACGAGCCGTATTTAATGGTTTTAAGCATACATATCGAAACAAACGAAATGTATTTAATGTTATGGTTAATGGTCGACAAATTTCGGTTTTCATCAAGAATCACGACAAATCTAAATTGCCCCGCTATGATTTAGGAGATGAACTGTCCTTTTCAGGAATAACAAGTGGAACTGCAATCGACGTTGACTCAAAAGGAATACAATGTATTAAACCTGCATTTTCTCCAAATAAAAACATATCCGCACTCATTGAATCTTCGCTTGTCGAAAATTTTCGGGAAAACGATTCGAAAGTATCTTTCCAAAATTTTGATTTGATCTTATACAATTATAAGATGCAAATGAACTATCCAGACCAACCCTATGCTTCTTACTATTCTTCAGACACGGTTGAAATACATGAAAATGTGTTTAATTCTATGAATAAGCGAGTTTTACGGATTCGAAATCATCAACAAGGAAACAACTACAAACTATTTTACAATACTTTTAACCAATATTACAATAAAGCCAACAAACAGGATGAATCAAGAATACGGGTCTACAGTGATTTCATTGAAATTCCAATGACGTATTGGAATGTATTTCAAATACCCAAGCAAAAACAATGGCCCCAACATGACCCAAAACGTTTTGCATTATCTGAAGCGCTTAGAAGTGCCATCCTTCCTGCCAAAAGCAAACCATACCATTTAGGTCATGTGCCCGGTGAAGATGGTATGACTTTAAAGGTTGTACGTTTGAACAAAACAGGGGAAATCATAGAAGAAAAGTTGATTTATATAACGTTTTCCTATGGTTGCTAGATGATTATCTAAAATTATTTTACATCAAGATTTGGCTATTGACAGACTAAGGAAAATTTGGTACCTTTAACTATTCATATTGTATCGGTTTTAACATTTGCTTCATGATTCCTCTTTCTATTCAAACTATCACAAAATTCGTTTTCACTCCAATTTTATTATTGAGTCTAACCTGGATTGGTACTGGATCCAAGGCTTTCGGTCAAAGCAGTAAGGGATATTATGAAACCGGAGAACTACGCTTCGAATATTCCTTCAAAAATGGCAAACATCACGGTGTAACTAAAGAATTTTATCCTAATGGGAAACTGAAATATGAATGGAATTATAAAAATGGAGAGTTAGAGGATACGAGTATTCAATATAAGGAGGATGGCTCCATTTCAAAATGGATTTATCATATTGGAAAATTCGTTGGCGGTACTTCTTATTTCGCTGATGGTTCCGTGAAACAAGAAGGGACATTTCAAAATGGAGTGCGAGATGGAATTACGATTGGCTATTACAAAAATGGCAAAAAGGAAACCAAATGGTATTATAAAGAAGGCACGATTCTAAATGCAGAAGGCTTTTATGAAACAGGAGAGAAACGATATCAATACAATTATATAGATGGATTAAAGCAAGGCATATCGACCGAATATTCGAAGGATGGAAAAGTTTTCAGGGAATTAGTCTACGTAGATGATAAGAGAGAAGGTATTTCCAATGAGTTTTTCCCAGACGGTAAAGTGCGATATAAATGGAATTATGTTAATGATGAATTGAAAGGCTTCACCTCTGAGTTTAAAACGGACGGGCGTCTTTATCGAAAGTTATTGTACGAAAAAGGCACATTAAACGGTATTAGCTTGCAGTATTATCCAAAGGGAAAGGTCCGCTATGAGTGGAAGTACGTGGATGGAGCGCTAAATGGTGCTACAAAAGAATATGGAGAGTCTACTGGAAAAATTATTAATACTTGGTATTATAAAAATGGGGTGTTGAAATAAAGCTGATTGAAACTACGAATACCTCCTGTAAATCATTCACGATTAACTTCTTCACGAATCTTAATTCCCCAAGAATAAGCATATTCGTTAGCAAAGTTCTCCGCTTTATTTTTATATGATTTACTCCAAAAACGGGTATAAAGACTATCTACCAAATGACCTATTTCATGTAATAATAGACTTTCTTGGTAATAGCGACGAATTCCTTCCTTCGTCCATTCTAAAAAATAAGAGTTATTTTCATTAATGAGTCGAGCTCCAAAAGGCAAGTACCAATTTAACGTTTTTTGTGAAGGTTTTTCAGTTCCCAATGCCATTTTCAAATCCTTCGGAATCGGATACAGCATAATAATGCGAACGTTACTTCCAGTGAGAAACATTCCTTGAGGAGTTTTTAAAGAATAGTAATCTTTAGATGTTGTTTTTCGAAACCAAAAATGCGTTAATTCCTGCACATGCTCAGCAGGTAATTTTTCTAAAACCTTCCTCACATCGGACTCATCAATAGGAAAGTAAAAATCTCGTGAAGGATTCTCTGTTATAAATAAGGGTGTTTTTTCTCCTTGAACTGGTGGAAGCAAGCTATGCATGCGATTAAACACCTTGTCTACAATTTTTGGCCATCGACGCCCTCCTTTAACATCTCCGAATTTACGGCTCTTTTTCCAAGCCGTTTCTTTATGATTTCTTCGAACAGACAATCTAATCTTTTACGTATTTATTCAGCCTTTCAACTCCTCCAAACTCAATAAGATTGCTTCATTTGTCATAGGAATTTGAATTTTAGGTTCTTTTTCATGATTGGCCACCGCTGAAATGGCATCTTTTATGGCAAGCCATACTGAAAAACAAAGCATGAACGGTGGCTCGCCTACCGCTTTACTTCTTCGAATCGTATTTAGATTTGGTGCATTTTCCAACAATGCTACATTAAACACGTCCGGAATATCCTGAATCCCCGGAATCTTATAAGTATCCGGTGAATGATTTAACAATTTCCCCTTATCATCCCACTTACATTCTTCTGTCGTACACCAACCTACTCCTTGCACAAAGGCTCCTTCAATCTGTCCTATGTCTATATTGGTTAAAATGGAATCTCCTACATCGTGTACAATATCGGTTCGTTCAATGTTTACATGTCCTGTCAACGTATCGATTTTCACTTCTGAACAAGCCATTCCAAATGAAAAATAGTGATAGGGTTTTCCTTGACCCTTTTCACGATCAAAATGCACATCTGGTGTTTTATAAAATCCTGTGGCACTTAAACTCACTTGATTAAAATTGGCTTTTAAACATAAATCAGCAAACTCAAAGCTGCGATCCGGATAAATTGTATCCACTACCTGACCTTGATAAAACATGATGTTTTCTACAACCGATGGATCTTCTTCCGCGTATTCCACATTGAACAATTCCACTGCTAACTGAGCAAGTCTGTCTTTCAACTTATCACAGGCATTTTTTACGGCCGCTCCATTAAGATCAGTACCTGCTGAAGCTGCTGTCGCAGAAGTATTTGGTACTTTGGAAGTATTGGTAGCGTTTACTTTGGTTTTTTCAATATCAATTCCCAATTCCAGCGCTGCAATTTGCTGAATTTTGGTATTCAAACCTTGCCCCATTTCTGTTCCTCCATGGTTGATCAATACGGTTCCATCTTTATAGATATTTACCAATGCTCCTGCTTGATTTAAAAATGAAGTCGTAAACGAGATTCCAAACTTAATCGGAGTCAACGCTAAACCTTTTTTATAAAATTCATTGGATGCATTAAATGCATCTACTTCTTTTCTACGCTTTTCATAATCCGATGATGCTAAAATCTGATCTTTGATCATAAACAATCGGTTATTTTCAACCGTCTGAAAGTAAGGAGTCACATTGTGATCATCCATTCCGTAGAAGTTTTTGACACGAATATCAAATGCATCTTTCTTTAAAAAACGAGCAATTCGATCAATGACTTCCTCGATTCCTGCCACGCCTTGAGGTCCTCCAAATCCACGATAAGCGGTATTGGAAGTGATATTCGTTTTCCAGGCATTTCCAATAATTTTGATATTTGGAATCCAATATGAATTGTCAGCATGCATCATGGCTCGTTCCAAAACGGCCATGGTTAAATCTACTGCCGCACCTGCATCGCAATTTTGTTCAAATGCAACCGCCTGTATCTTTCCATCTGAATTAAACCCAGCTTTATATTTAATAATCATTCGATGACGCTTTCCTGTCATGATTTGATCATCGTCCCTAAACAATCGAATCTTCACCGGTCGTTTCGTATATCTTGCCAAAACGCATGCCCACGACGCAACATGATTCGCTTGCGTCTCTTTTCCTCCAAAAGCCCCTCCCATTCTACGAGTCTGAACTTCTACTTCCATTTTAGAAAGGCCTAATACTTCTGCGATAATTGCCTGTGTTTCCGCTGGATTTTGAGTAGAACTATAGGCGGTCATATCATTTCCTTCACCCGGCACCGCCAAACATGTTTGGGTTTCTAAATACCAATGTTCCTGACCTCCAATTTCAATTTGATCTTCAAACACATGTTCCGATTCTGCTAATCCCTTTTCTACATCTCCGCGTTGGATTAAGCGAGCGGGTTGAATTAACTCTCCATCCGCCATTGCTTGCTCAATCGAGGTAATTGCTGTCAATTCCTCGAACTCAATTTGAATTCGCTTTTCCGCTTCTTTTGCTATTTCTTCTGATTCTGCCGCAATGATAAATATGGCTTGCCCAATGAACGTTACCTCATCGATCGCAAGAACCGGCTCATCATGAATAATCGGCCCCATTTGATTATCACCAGGAATATCTTTATAGGTTAAGATGGCATGTACTCCTCCCAATACTTTAGCCGCTGACAAATCATATGATTTGATTTTGGCATGCGCAATTTTACTATAAACAACATATCCAACTAACGCCTTATCCGAGAGCGGAATGTCATCGATGTAAATTGCTTCTCCCGAAACATGGAGTACTGCGGATTCGTGCGCCTGATTTGCCATATTAAATTAATTTGCCTGAATTGAATTTGATTTTATTTATGTAAAATCAGTCTAATATACAAAGAAGTTGAAAAACGTAAACGAATAGGACTTGATTAACAAGCAAAAGTAGATTATTGTTACGTTTTACCGTCTTTTATTTTAAGCAGTTCATCGTTGGTAAAAACACCAACAATGTTTAAAGTTCCAAAAGGATTTTAGGATGTCTCACTCCAAAACTTCAATAGAAGATTTCTCGCCATCACAGTTCGACCTTCTTTTTGAGCGCGTGCATCTGAGATCGGTGTAAATTCCGAATCTACTAATTGCATTGCCTCTTCTACATTCGACCGATCCCAAGTTTTTCCTGTAAGAAATGTCTCTGCTTGGGCTGCTCGTTTTGTTTCCGCTGCCATCCCACCATAAAACAAATCAATAGAATCTACGTTTCCACCGTCCGTTAACTGTACTGAAAACCCTGCACTTACCGTTGAAATATCTAAGTCTTTTCGTTTCGAGATTTTATACGATTTATACTTGCGCGATCCATCCGATTTTGGAATAATTATCGCCGTAATTATTTCGTCTTCCTTCAAATCCGTTGTTCGATATCCGGTAATAAAATCTTCTAAATCCATGATTCGTGTACCTTCTTTCGACGCTACTTCTACTTTAGCACCATATGACATCAATACGGGTGGGGTATCTCCAATCGGAGATGCATTCGCCACATTTCCACCAATGGTTCCTAAAATACGAATTTGACGGGAACCAAATACAGTAAGCATATCGTACATTGCCGGAAACAATTTTTCACAATGTCTTCGCATTGTTTCTAAATCTAGACCTGCTCCGTATCGTACCTCTGTTTCATCTTCTTCAATTGCTTTCAATTCAGCAACATCTGAAATATCTATCAATAATGGCAACAACTTGTTTTGCTTGGTTACCATCAATCCTATATCTGTTGCTCCATTCACAAGCAATGCATCCGATTTCGAATATGCCTTCTTAAGGTCCAATAACGTATCAAGGGTAAAAGGCTTATAATATGCCTGACTTTCATTTTCAATCTCAATCGTAGTCGTCTTTTGAATCGAGTTTAATGTGATTTGTGTATCAAAATCGTCTCGTTCCTTTACTGCTGGCGTATTACAAGCTTTTTCAGCTGCTTCAACAATTGGTCGATAGCCTGTACATCTACATAGATTTCCTGTCAACGCATCATCAATCTCCGCTCGAGAAGGGTTTTCCGTATTCTGATGCAGCGCAAACATAGACGAAATAAATCCTGGAGTACAATATCCGCACTGACTCCCATCGCTATCTACCATTGCTTGTTGAACAGGATGCAAGTCTGTCGAACAACCAACGCCCTCAACGGTAATCAATTCCTTGCCATGCATCATCGGTAAAAACATCAAACAAGAATCCACCGCGACATAATTCAACTCTGTTCCATTGGATTTAACCATAACAACAGAGCATGCTCCGCAGTCCCCTTCCGCACATCCTTCTTTTGTTCCCGTCAACTTTGCACTCCCGCGCAGATAATTCAAAACGGTCGTGGTTGGGCTCAATTGTTCTTTCTCAAAATCAACTTCCGTAAAGGTCCCATTTAGTACAAATTGAATTTTATTTTTCATCGACTTCTTGTTTATTTCGCTCTATTATTAATCGACCCAAGATGGAAATAGCTATTTCCTCAGGTGTTTTCGCATTGATATCTATTCCAATCGGCCAATCAATTCCTGCCATTTGTTCCTCTGTAAGAATTGATCCTGCTCGATATGCTTGTTTGGCTACTTCTACTTTTCGTTGTGATCCGATCATTCCTAAATAGCCATGAGATTGTTGCGCACAATACGCCACAATTTCCTTATCGTAATTATGATTATGTGTGACGACTACCGCATACGTATTAATATCAAATTCCATTGATTTCAACGCGATCATATGGGCTTTTTCAATCACTTTTATATCCTCACTTAAAACCAGATCATCTACGATTTCTACGCGTTCATCTATCAAAGTAACTTCAAATTCTAAGCTATGAGCATACGCAGCAAGGGCTTTACCGGTATGTCCTGCACCAAATATGTATACTTTCTTTTTTGCCACAATAGGTTCTATAAAAATTGAAACTGTACCTCCACAACACATCCCATGATCCACATTTAAGCGATGTTCAAAGAGCTGCGGTTCTCCATTTTGAATGACTACTTTTGCGTTCTCAATAACCTTGTTTTCCAATTCTCCACCACCAATCGTTTTCGCGATAGAGCCATCTTCCCACACTAACATTTTTGCACCAGACTTGCGAGGCGACGACCCAACCGTTTTCACAATCGTGCACAAAGCCAAGCCTTTCTTCCCATCATGCAATTCAATTTCGCGGTAAATGTTCATTGGATTTAAAATTACAGCAATATTCATAAAAAAACTTATTTAATCAACAACAAATATTGGCATTAGCTGCTCTTTTAAATGTACCATTAAGAGGAATAAGTATGTTTATTTCAAGATTATGTTTACTTTTATGAAGTTTATAGTATATACTATTAGAAAGTAAAGTACTTTACATTAATAAAACACTGTTTGTGTCTGGTAAGTTAAAATATTGGTTTTTGCGCTTTTATCTGCGTCCCTTCCTTACGTTTTTTGCGTTTTTTTGGATCATAGTCTATTTGAATACTCAAAAACACTTTATGACGCATGCTGGAATGCTTATATTTTTAGTTGTCGGATTAACGTTTCTATTAGGTACAGCCCATTTATTCTTGGATAAATTCTTTTTCCCTGCTGAATTCGAAAAATTAGTCGAGAAAAAACCATTCCGAAACTTTATTTCGCGTGGATTTTGTGTGGCAAACGGGTATTTAAATGGAAAGTTAGACGACTATCAGGTTTTGTTAGGCTATAACATAGATGCAAACCGAAACATTCGTAAACTTTTTGCAAACATTGTATTTAAACCAAAGATTAGTGGTCAGTTTATGACAGAAGATCAATTGGATTTGTTGAATGCTAAATATGCTGCAAAAGAATTGAGTTGGTCCATTAATTCACTTGACATCGAATTTAATTTTGAAGGAAAACCACCACGTTTCGAATTGATTCTTGCTGAAATTGAAGAAGGAATCGCTATTCTCAAAAAAGAAGGGTTTGCTCCGAGTACTCTTGCGGACTCCTATCAGGTAGAAAAAGAAATATGGGATGCTTTACTAATGGAATAAACTCACTTCTATTACATTTTCCTCCATTCAACATCAAGTTCGCATTACTTACCCCCCAATTCTCCTTTAAATAGGTAGCATCTTAATAAGTGTTCAACTATATTTGGTTAAGTTAAGACATACATTCCTTTGATCAATTGATTAACCTTATTTATGGATTCAAACCTTACCGTTACCTTAATTCAATCCTCGCTTTTCTGGCAAAACAAATACGACAATTTAGTCATGTTTGCGGACAAAATTGCCTCTATTAAAGAGAAAACAGACTTAATCATTCTTCCGGAAATGTTTACCACTGGTTTCTCTATGGAAGTGGAAAAACTCGCTGAGCCAATTGAAGATTCTGCTGCTATTCAGTGGATGCAGGAGCAAAGTGCAAAAACGGGAGCAGTCATCACGGGTAGTCTTATTTTGAAAGAGGGTTCTCAATATTATAATCGGTTAATTTGGATGCATCCAGATGGAACGTATGAACACTATGACAAACGCCATTTGTTTCGAATGGCTGAAGAAGAACGTCATTTCTCAGGTGGGGATTTCAGATTGATCACGGAATTGAAAGGATGGAAGATTTGTCCGTTGATTTGTTACGATCTTCGCTTTCCAATTTGGAGCCGAAATCGAAATCAGGAATATGACTTATTAATTTATGTTGCCAACTGGCCTAATCGAAGAAGTTCCGCATGGGACAACTTACTTCAGGCACGTGCTATTGAAAACCTTTCTTATGTAGTTGGTGTAAATCGAGTTGGAGAAGATGGAAATGAAATTTCTTATTGTGGAAATTCGACCGTACTAAATTATTTGGGAGATCATCTTTATTTTAAACATGATAAACCAGATGTACACACGATTACGTTGGATAAGACCAAAATGCAAGAATTTCGATCCAAATTCCCAGCATACCTAGACGCCGATAAATTTGAAATTCTTAGTTAATCCATTTATTTCGAATTAATTATTCAAAGGAAACTTTTTCCGCATTATACCAATTTAACTTAACCTCCATTCAATCGGTAAATTTTATGTCTTTGTTAACTCCTTCCATAGATTCCCGAAAAATCGTCAATCCATCTAAAACACGATTTTATGCCATTCATGGAGCGAGAAATGATGGACATGAATACATCCCTTTTTTATATGATAAGGGCGTTCGTAATTTTGTAATCGAGCGAAATTTAAATGAATCCAACTTTCCCGAAGCGCAGTTTGAATCCACGGAGAGTACGATTCAAATGCTCCAGGCAGATGCCATTCAGCACCGATCACAATTTGATATTCCAGTAGTTGGAATTACGGGAAGCAACGGAAAAACTATTATTAAAGAATGGCTCGGACAATTACTTGAAGATGATGAATCCATTGTAAAAAGTCCAGGAAGCTATAATTCTCAAGTAGGAGTTCCTCTTTCAATTTTTGAAATGCGGGAATTTCATACACTTGCTATTTTTGAAGCAGGCGTTTCCAAGCCAAATGAAATGGAAAAATTGCAATCCATCATTGATCCAACGTTTGGAATCTTTTCCAATATAGGTTCTGCCCATGATTCTGGATTTCAATCGACTCGTGATAAGATCGAGGAAAAATTACAGCTGTTTCAAAATTGCAAACGAATCATTTTTCATCGAAAACGTGGGCAATTGGCCGAATCCATTGATGCTTCAAAAATTCCTACGCTGAGTTGGAGCTTTGAAAAAGAATCAGATGATTGTGATTTAACCGTCAAGGAATTAAGTGCGAGTTATTCTGAGAAAGAGTTTCAGTTTACATATAAAGGCGAATTGTTTCATTTGATTTTCCCTTTTACCAATGCCGCATCCATTGAAAATCTAATGCATTGCGTTGCCTTTTTAGTCTTAAAAAGCTATCCATCTGCAGCAATTCAATCTCGGATTAACCGACTAAAACCGGTTTCCATGAGATTGGAGGTCAAGAAAGCCAAAAACAATTGTTATGTTATTGATGATTCATACAATAATGATTTAGGTGGATTGCAAATTGCCTTGAACTTTCTGGAACAAAACAACCAACGTGTACGACGTACCGTCATCCTTTCCGACGTTTATCAATCGGGATTAGATGATCCTACTTTGTACGCTCAAATCAGCGAAATGCTTGCCTCTAAAAAGGTGAATCGGGTCATTGGAATTGGAAGTCGAATTACGAAGCATAGTCATTTGATTATTGGGCCAGAAGTAAGTTGTTTTAAATCTACAGAACACTTTTTAAGTGCAGTCGTTACCTTTAAAGATGAGATTATTCTGGTAAAAGGTGCTCGAGATTTCCAGTTTGAACAAATTGTAAAAAATCTTACATATCAGCAGCATCGAACTGTTTTGGAGATCAATTTGGAAGCCTTGGTTAGTAATTTGAATTTTTACCGTTCCTTTCTTCAACCTGAAACCAAAGTTATGGTGATGGTAAAGGCTTTTGCTTATGGAGGAGGTAGTTTTGAAATCGCTAATCTACTTCAATATCAACAAGTAGATTACCTTGCGGTAGCCTATGCAGATGAAGGCGTAGAATTACGAAAAAACGGCATCCACATTCCAATAATGGTAATGAATCCAACTGAAGAGGATTTCATTAACATGGTGGATTATCATCTTGAACCTGAATTGTATGCAATCGGAATATTGCATCAATGGATTCAGTTTGTCAACCTGCGAAAAGTGGAAGTAAAAATCCATTTGAAAATTGACTCAGGAATGCATCGACTCGGATTTGAAAATGAACATATCTCCGATTTAATTTCTGCACTTAAAAATAGCACTCAAAAAATCCCGATCGCCTCTCTATTTACTCATTTAGCTACGGCCGATGACATTAAAACCGAACCGTTTGTTTTTGAACAAATCACAACGTTCAAAGGAATGTGCAATGAAATCGAACATGGATTGGGCATTGATTGTATGAAACACATCCTTAATTCCAGTGGGATCCTCAACTTTCCCGAGATGCAAATGGATATGGTTCGATTAGGAATTGGATTGTACGGAATTGATCCTAGTGCCCGATATCAAGACAATTTAGATGTCGCTACTACCTTAAAATCGATTATTTCCCAGATTAAAAATGTAAAAGCAGGCCAGTCTATTGGTTACTCGCGGGCAGGAATGGCAGACAAAGACATGAAAATTGCCACGATTGCAATAGGCTACGCGGATGGACTAAATCGCAGATTAAGCCAAGGCGTGGGATCTGTTTATATCAATGGTCGAATGGCTCCAATTGTTGGAAATGTATGCATGGATATGATCATGGTGGACATCTCTAAAATCAAATGCATAGAAGGTGATGAAGTGGAAATATTTGGCGCTAACATTTCTATCCAATCTGTGGCAGAGAAGTTGGATTCGATCTCTTATGAAGTATTAACAAGTGTAAGTGAGCGAGTAAAGCGGGTTTATTATCAAGGGTAATTCAATCTTGATTTTGTCGTGCTCTCAGGTATAAAAACAACGGGAAACCGCCAGCCAAACCAAAAATCATTGTGCTTGCCCAAACCCAACCAATTCCTTTTATCTGCATTCTTTTACTTTCTACCCAAGACCAAATAAAAAAAACAGACACAGCGAATAACAAATCTATTACAAATATTGTTGAAATTCGGTTCGCAAACATACCTTGAATCGTGGCGGAAATATTGGTGTATAACAATACATTTCCTGTCTCTATAGACTCAAACATCACAAAATAATTTGGAAGAATAAAACCAATAATTGCCAATACTAAATAAACCTTTTTCATAGCTCCTTTCATTTTTTGATGATACATTAAATTAATGCTCAAAGGTATGTAGGGGCAAAATAAAAATTTATTGACATTGGTTAAGATTTTAGATTTTGATATGAGGGTGAGTATTAAGTTAAGCGTTGTGCAACTCGCTTTTTTATCCGACTTAAGGACTCTGGCCGAACTCCAATAAAGGAAGCAATATAATGTTGAGGGATTCGCTGCAAAACTGTTGGATTTTGCTCAATCAATTGATCATAACGTTCTTCAGGCGTCATTGTGAGTAGGGAAGCAATAATTTGCTGGCTAATAATATTTTCTTCTTCCATGGCTATTCGCGCAATCACTTCAAATTTACCGGAGAACTCCAACATCGCCTTGGAAGTTTCCAAACTAATTTCCGCCACTGTCGTGTCTTCCATTGCTTGTAAATTTAACCTAGAAGGAGTTTGCCTTACAAAACTTTCATATGCACTGATGAATTCATTTTCTTGGTAAAAATAGGTTGTTACTTCATCCGGATCCTTCGTATAAAACATTCGGATCATTCCAGAAATATTAAAATAGAATCGATCCGAAACTTGCTGTTCTTTTAGCAAAAACTCCTTTTTACTAAAAGTAACAATGGGAATTTCCGTTCGGACAAATGCTTTTTCTCGTTCTTCGAGCGGAACGATTTGATCCAAATAGGTTACAAGTTGCTCTACCATAATTTATTCTTTGAAATACATTCAATTATCCTTTCAAGGTGATTCGCATTGTTAACTAAAAGTTGGTTCAATTTAGGAAAAAAAAGGAAAGAATTGCCTTATAAAACAAAAGCGATTCTGCACATCTTGCAGAACCGCTTTTAGTTGGTTACATAATATCAAACAATCTATTTGCCCAATTTTATTTGTATACTTAAATACGAATTCAACGGATAAATTAGTTGATGTGTATGCGAATCAGGTTAATTTTATATAAATATAAATGTCTGTGCGTGTTGTCTGTTGTTGTTATTGTTGTGTTATGACATGTTGTTGTATTACACACACACCAGGCTAATTTTCGGGTTTTATTTATCTTTTAGTATGAGTATGAAAATTTGATAAACCTGTTTTTCTATTATGAATGAAATCGAATTCTTACTTCTCGTTGGCTAGTTGTTGCATTACATTACATTACATTGTTATGATTTGAGAAAATCGATTCGATATCATTCCCTGTTGCATCACATTACAGTATATTACGTACCTTGATTTGATATTATAACGAAATTATCAGTATCAGTAAGATTGGACAAGAATATTCGACAGATCGACAAACTCATTCGATAAATATTTGACTATCACGACGAAAGGGCTATTGGATGCGACGGAAATTGGAGTCTAGCGAATTTAATCTAATTTAATATCCCCATTTCTGCGTAAACGCATTGTAATAGGTAATTCCAAATTTGAAGCGGAGATCCATTCCTGGCTGAATCGTATTACTAGATGTTACTGCGTATAGATCCATTCGAAACAATTCTTTTTTAATTCGAAATGGCCGTTCAACTCCAGCAAACATTTCAAAATGAGCGAAATTGGCATCCCGGATTAGTAATGTACCGGTTCCCGCTGCCAATTGAAGCTTCATCTTGTTTAAAATTGGAATTTTGCTAATGATGGATCCTTCAAAATGATGTATAAAATTGGCTGAAAACCACTCCTTATTTGTATTCATGGTTCTAGGCAATAATTGAAACGATTGAATCGGGTCGGAAAACCATAAACTATCCGATCCACGGAAAAACTTATATTCTAACAAACGTAAATCTGATTCATTTAAATAGGTTCCCATCGACACCTTCCATCTTGAGGAGCCCATGCGTTTCAATTTTATATCGTCTTTTGCACTCAATTCTAGATAATCATAGTTCACCTCGCTTCCAAATAAACCTGAAAAACCTTTACGATACTGCATGGCAAATTCTGGATACTTACTTCCTAATAATAACTTCTTCCCTTTCTTAATTATGTACTTCTGTTTAGGACGATATCGTACCTCCAATTTTGCCTCGCTTTTCTTGTAACGTACAAATTGAGTAGCGGCATTTTCTGCACCGAATATCGAATTCGACCAATTGGATAACTCTATATTATTAATCGGAATTTGATCTGAGAAATTAAATGAACCTTCCACAAATAACCCATTCACTACTTCCATTCTTTGTGACACTGAAAATATCTTTTTACGGACATAATTACTTCGTCTAAATGAAGCTTCAATGGATTCATAGTTGTTAATCATATCATACGCATCTCCCACACGTACGTAGGTTCGCATAAATTTCAGTGGTTTATAATTAAATCCTACGCCTATTTCCCCTTTCACATCTTTATTTCGAAATCCGTAATCGATAAAACCGTCTGCTTCTATTTTATTCTTGCTTTCTTTAAATTCCTTGCTCACATTGCCACTAAGCATATGTCGATATCCTCCGATTCCTACTAAATTAATTTGATCCCACAATCCATTAATCCACCATTCGGTTCCTTTGGGCCGATTTCGATGACCTAATCCATTCAACAAGCTCCACCAATTAATCTTATTAAAAATGGAATCCTGTTTGGCAAAATATTCATCACTTGCATAATACTCTTCAATGCTGTCAATGCGCTCAACAAACTGTAATTCGTCCTCTGCAAGCTGAATTGGTCGTTGTTCTTGCCAATACGTAGAATCTTTATCAAAAGCATCATCCTCAAATCGGATCAATTCATTTCCAAAAAACCGTTTCGGATACGTTTGATTGAATTTATAGTTTTCATGATGCACTCGTGTATTTCCCATCACCTGTAAAATTCCATCTTGAATTGTGTAGCTAAACTCTCGTCTTACAGGCACATAATATTGATCTTCCATTAACTCATAATTCTGAATTACTTGAAAGTTTTTACACATATACATTGCTCTTTGATTGATCGATAAATCCACCGAAACCAAGGCCCAAGTGCTATCTTCAATATAGATGTATCCATAAAACAATGCTTCCGTATTGAATCGAGGAATTACCTTCACCTTATAAATTTTCTTCCCGTTTTCTATAAACGCCTGATCGTATTCATAGTTGTAGGACAACATTGCCGTACTTGCAATAGGCGACAGAATCGGCTTTTGACATACCGCTGGAAACTTGACGCTGTTCTTATAAAAGTTAAACTCTCCACTAGTCACATCTTTATACACGATATAAGGATTCTGTTCAATATTTTGCTCTGGAATCACATCATCCTCCTGATAGGAAATCACCACATTGGTATTGCTCTCCTCCTTTTCAGAATAATCGTGATGACCTTTAATAACTTGCTTATACTGACCTGGCTTTTTAAAATAAATATTGGAAATAGATTCTAACAAATTCAATTTCTCGTTGCTAAACATCTTCTTCATATCTGCTGCCAAAAATTTACTTTTTGACTGAGCATTCGGCACTGAATCTGGAATTTGAAGGCTCTCTGGTGTTTCCTTTTTCAGGGAACTTTTTAGATAGGTTTCGCACTCATAAGTCTCAATTCTATTGAGGTACTCCCTTCGCTTTTCTATGGCTTTACGCACTACACCTCTTCCGGCTTTACGCGGTTTAAGTACAACTTCTACAGCGGCTATATCCGTCAAAGATTGTTTGAGTTTGACATTGACCGTCTTAGGCTGATTTTCAGCTACAGTAATCGTTTTTTCAACCGACGTGTATCCTATAAAATTAAATACGAGCGTATGTGTACCCTCCTTTAGTTCAATAAAATAGGCTCCTTTCAAGTTTGTGTGCACCCCGTACGTCGAATTCTTCACATAAACCGTACTAAACGGAAGTGGTTGACCGGTCATATCCATTACAACTCCTTTTGCATGGGAATTTCCAGCGGCCTTTATTGTAATCGGCGTACCGATCAATAAAAGAATCGTTAATGGAAATAGTAAAAGAAGTTTTAGACGCATGCTTTATTAATTATAAAAAGATCTTAACCTTTTTTTGGGTATATTTTATTAATGATTTTCTCCCCATTTTGTAACCCTCAAAAAGATTTATTCTGGTCAAGTTGATTAAATCTTTAATCAACTTTGTCTTATCTGTTTAAACAAAGACGTTTAAAGGATGCATAAAGTTACATATTTCCATATAACTTTTTAGGGTACTTTTTGAAGAGTATTGATTCCTATTTGATTGAAAGAACATCAAGTTCTTAATTAAGCGGTGTTATTTTAATTTAACTGCGTACAATTAATTAAATATTAAGGCGTTAGGACCACGACAATTTAATTAAAAAACATCTCCATGCAGCCTCAATCCATTTCCCTTCGCTGGATCTTTATTTTAGTTGGAACCGCCATCTACAGTTTCCTATTCTTTAATCAATCCGCGGGAATAAATTTCCTTCTCTTCACTACAAGTGTCGTGGCCCTTCTAATAATTTCTAACAAATCGATGTTAAAGGATAAACATGCGTTATTTTTATCAAGTTTAGCATTATTATCGGCCGTTTCTGTTTACCTACATAATTCTTACCTGGCCATTTGGGCAAACTTCATTTGTTTGTTTTTGCTACCTGCCTTTGCTGTCAGAGGTGAAAATTCAGTCATCCTAAATTTATTTACATCCATTTTTTCTACACTGGGCTCTGTGGTTTTCATGGTCTTGCGAATGATTCAAAACAAAACAAAGACCAGCTCCGGTAGAGGCTGGAAAATCCTAGCTATTGGAGCGCCCATAGTACTCATCATTGTATTTTTCTTTATTTACAAAAGCATGAATCCGCTTTTCGGAAAGTTAACAGAAAGTATCAATTTTGATTTTGTTAGCTGGAATTGGATCTTCTTTACGCTGGGCGGATTCTTTCTTCTTTGGGGTTACTTTTTACATAGTCGAATTAAACCAATTGACAAATGGGAATCTGAGTTCCCTCTAATTATCACAGATACACCGGAAACTAAGCCATCTAAATGGAATGAGAAACGATCTATTGCCATCCTTTTTATTGCGGTAAACTTAATGTTACTGTTAATTAATTTGATGGATATTAACTACTTGTATTTAGGTGCTGGTATGCCAGAAGGGGTAACGCATAAAGGATTTGTCCACAATGGCGTAAGCATGTTGATTTTATCCATTTTACTGGTGTCTCGATTATTCTCTTCTTTTTTCGTGGAAAGTTAAACTTTGATTCATCGAACAAGTTCTCCCAAATCCTTGCGATCGTTTGGATTGGACAAAATCTATTTATGATCTTATCGACTTGGATCAGAAATCAAATGTATGTTAATGAAGCACTCTTGACATATAAACGAATTGGCGTATTTGCATG
This sequence comes from Cytophagales bacterium, assembly GCA_965277185.1. Classification (GTDB taxonomy): domain Bacteria; phylum Bacteroidota; class Bacteroidia; order Cytophagales; family JAHDFW01; genus JAHDFW01. The sequence goes on from CBDICC010000034.1 coordinate 348,228, forward strand.
GTTAGTATTTGCTGTAATCGGACTTAGTTTAACGATCATTAAATTGTATAAGGCTAAATCAACTTGGTTTATTATTCGATATAAATTAGTGCTTATTGTAACGGTTTTTGTGGTTAGTGCGACGCTCGATTGGGATCAAGTTATTTCTAATTTCAATATTAATAAAATGTCTCAAACAAAAGTGAAAGACATCTCTGGATATGACAAAAATTACCTCCTCAGTCTTTCAGAAGGTAACATCTCCGCTTTGTACGGATTGGTGAATAAACCAGGGTTCGAGGTCGACTCAGTATATTCCTATGGTCCGGATGGCTACCAAAGCAATAAAAATTGGTTGGATTGGAAAACGTACAATTTTCTAGATTACCTGAATGAGGGGGATTGGCGTTCCACTTCTGCACGAAAAAATAGAGTATTGAATGAAATAAACACCTTGTATGAAAACGGAGGATTCCGTACGATTAATTTGCAAGGTAAATACCAATATGTTTTTCGAAAATCAAACGCTGCAAACCAAAATAAGTCTGGTTTGGCTCCAATCATGCGATTCAAAAAATTAGAAGAATTAACGATTAGCTATAACAGTTTATCAAAAGCTGATATTGGTGGTCTCAATACCTTTTTACTACTTCGAAAATTAAATGCTTCTTCTTGTGATCTTAATTCCTTAGACACCGTCATCGCACACCCAAATCTTACATTTCTTAATTTAGAGAACAATAACTTACTCGCATTGGGATTTTTAGAAAAGTTCCCGAATTTAGATTCATTACTTGTCTCACATAATAAAATAAATAGCTTATGGAAAGTTCCAGTTTTAAGTAATCTGCGCCATTTGGATCTAAGTTCGAATCAATTGATGACCGTAGAAGGATTAGAAAAATTCCCTGCGCTCGAATCTCTAAACCTTAGGGATCAAGTAGAATTAGAGGGTGAATTTCCGTTAATGGGCAATTTAAGAACATTGAATATTTCAGACAATAAAACAGGTAAAACCAGATTACAAGAAATATTAGAAAAAACACCGCGTATTCAATCATTAGATGTCTCAAAAAATGAACTCTATCACTTTCCTAGTTTCGAAAATATTTCCAATCCATATGGGAATTTGAATGCATATCATGCATTAAAGACGATTATTGCCAGAACCAACCATATCGAAAAATTGGATGATTTGATAACTTATAAAAATCTGGAAGTACTCGACGTTGAAAACAATCTACTCTCCAATCTAAGTTCAATTGTGGAGCTAACTAACCTTAGAGACTTGAATGTATCAGACAATCGATTGGAGCGAGTTGTAATATCTGACACATGTGGAATCCAACATTTAAATATCTCTGGCAATAAAACCATCAAGGAAATCAATTTATACAAATTGAACCAGCTCAAATCCTTGAATATTTCACATACTAATCTGGACAGCTTATCGTACATCCCAAATCCGGAAATACTTGAAGCGCTTTATATACAACATTGTTTCCTCAAAGATTTTGAGACGATTTCCTCTTTTACCAACTTAAGAACTTTATGGATTTCTCATGTTGATTTAAACACACTAGAATTGATTAAATTACTTCCAAAGCTAGAATCGTTGCATATCATCAATTCGGAAGTTCGTTATCGTTCCAAGTTTATAGAATTGGAAAATAAAGGGGTGAAGGTGAATTGGATTTATTAACTACTTTCTTAACTAGCAACTGAATAACTGATCAACTGAATAACTCTTTTTTTTCGGTTCCTCGGTTCTTCAGTTCTTCGGTTCTTCAGTTCTTCAGTTCTTCGGTTGTTCAATTATTATTCATTAACTACTTTCTTAACTAGCAACTGAATAACTGACCAACTGAATAACTCTTTTTTTTTTTCGGTTCCTCGGTTCTTCAGTTCTTCGGTTGTTCAATTATTATTCATTAGCTACTATCTTAACTAGCAACTGAATAACTGACCAACTGAATAACTCTTTTTTTTTCCGGTTCTTCGGTTCTTCAGTTCTTCGGTTGTTCAATTATTATTCATTAACTACTTTCTTAACTAGCAACTGAATAACTGACCAACTGAATAACTCTTTTTTTTTTTTCGGTTCTTCAGTTCTTCGGTTCTTCAGTTCTTCGGTTCTTCAGTTCTTCGGTTCTTCGGTTCTTCAGTTCTTCAGTTCTTCGGTTCTTCGGTTCTTCGGTTCTTCGGTTCTTCGGTTCTTCGGTTCTTCAGTTCTTCAGTTTTTCGGTTTTTCGGTTTTTCGGTTCTTCAGTTCTTCAGTTCTTCGGTTTTTCGGTTGTTCAATTATTATTCATTAACTACTTTCTTAACTAGTAACTGAATAACTCTTTTTTTTTCGGTTCTTCGGTTGTTCAATTATTATTCATTAACTACTTTCTTAACTAGCAACTGAATAACTGATCAACTGAATAACTCTTTTTTTTTTCGGTTCTTCGGTTCGTACTAAGTTGTGTGGTTACTAACTGGATTCCTAATAACTGATTAATCATAAAACAAAAACCACATCCTAAATAAATAGAATGTGGTTTGAAGTAAAGTAGTCTTGATCTGTTTAAAATTAGACTATATTATATAAAATCAATCTTAGTTTTGTTTTCCAAACACCTTCTTCAATAAGTCAGATGTTCTAGCGATCGGATTGTCACGGATATTTTTCTCTTCGTTTTGGATCAATAAAAACAGACCATCCATTGTTTTGTCCGTAGCATAATCTTCCAAATCTGGATTTACCTTATCTACCAATGGAATTTTATTGTATCTCGTTACTACAGATGTAAAATGCTTCGTTGCTCCTACTCCATCCAATGATTTTTTAATCACAGGCTTAAATTTCGCTTCTAACTGAGACGATGTTGTTCTCTTTAAATATTGAGTAGCCGCATCGTTGTTTCCTCTCAAAATTCCCCAAGCATCTTTTACCGTCATTGATTTCACCGCACTTACAAAAATTGGTTTAGCTTCAGCGGATGCTTTTTCTGCCCCTCTGTTCAAAGACAAAACAAAATCATCTACTAATTTATTCGCACCCAATTGACGTAATCTCGTTTCAACCTTCTGTACTTTCGGAGGAAATGGAATTTTTAACTTAGGATTTTTGAAAAAACCATCCGTACGGGATGCTTGCGCTGCACCTTTGTTTGTTCCATTCACAAGAGCTTCTTTCAATCCACTCACAACTTCTCCTTCTGTTAAAGCCGCAGTTTGGGTTCCTGAACTCATTGTATTCACCGTCTTGGCGATATCGTCTATGCAACTTCCCATCAACAACACAGTTGATATGGCTATTGCCGGAAGTATTAATTTATTAATTTTCATCTTATTCAATTTGTTTTGGTCAATTTGTTAATTTCGCGTTCAAGATACTCAACCTACGAAAACTATGCCAGATATTTGTGCGGAAATCATTACGATTGGAGATGAGCTGCTTTACGGACAAACCGTGGACACAAATTCTGCTTGGATCGGACAACAATTAAGTATTCTCGGAATTAGTCTGAATAAAATCACTACGATTTCTGACAACGGCCCTGCTATTCATCAGGCAATCCAGCAAGCTGAAGGCAGCGCGCAAGTGATCTTGATTACGGGTGGATTAGGACCTACCAACGATGATATCACCAAACGTACTCTTGCGGATTACTTTGGTGTAGAAATGCTTCTGAATGAATCCGTTATTGATGACTTGAAAATATTGTTCAAGGATCGGCCTTACGTAAAGGTGGAAGATAATTTGGTTCAGGCTACCATTCCAGCCAATTGTACCAAGCTAACTAATAAACTGGGTACAGCACCTGGAATGTGGTTTTATGAGAATAACACCATCTATGTTTCAATGCCTGGTGTACCGAGAGAAATGAAGCATTTGATGGAGGAACAGGTTCTTCCAAAAATTAAGGAAACATTAAAATTACCGGTAATTGTCCATTCGATGGTTCACACCATTGGGATCGCCGAAATCAGGCTTTCCGAATTACTTCAAGATATTGAACAACAACTTCCTAACCATATTAGCCTTGCATATTTACCTAGTTTAGGCATGGTAAAACTTCGTTTGACTGCAAAAGGCAAGGAGAAACAAGAGTTGGAAAAAGATTTAGCCATATTTACTCGCCAAATTACAGAAATAGCCAGCGAATACATTTTTGGCTACGGTGATACAACGCTGGAATCAGAAATTGGCAAGATTCTAACGGAGAAAGAATTAACCATCTCCACCGCCGAGAGCTGTAGCGGGGGGAAATTAGCCAATACCATTACTTCCGTACCAGGAAGTTCAAATTACTTTAACGCGAGTATAATTGCATATTCCTACGATGCCAAAAGTAACCTGCTTGGCGTATCAATGGATTTATTAAATGAGGTAGGGGCCGTAAGCGAAGAAGTAGCTATCGAAATGGCTAAAGGGGTTCGTGAAAGACTAGGAACAGATATTGGTGTCTCCAGTACTGGAATAGCGGGTCCTGGAGGAGGTACCCCCGACAAGCCAGTAGGAACCGTTTGGATTGCTTACGCGGATGCACATCAAGCAAAAGCTAAAAAACTTACGCTTGGAGACACCGGGAGACTATCCAATATCACACTTACGACCAAGGCTTGTCTAAATCTTATTCGGAAAATGGCAACAGATTCCGCAACCAATTAAGGTCTCAAACCTTCGATTAGTAAATCAGACGCAACTTAATCTCCTTTTCTTCGTACAAGAACGAATAATACGTTAATTTTATACCGATTGGTATAATTTATTCCCTATATTTGCCTAATGGCCTCAAAAGCAGAACGAACGACTCAATTTATTCTTGAAACCGTAGCCCCGGTTTTCAATAAGAATGGCTATGTGGGTACCAGTTTATCTGATATTACTGAAGCAACTGGATTGACTAAGGGTGCCGTATATGGCAATTTTGAGAGCAAAGAACATTTAGCCATTGAAGCATTCAACTATAATGTGCGTCGCGTCGTTGGATTGATTGCTGAAGAAACCGAAAAACAACCCTCTGCCACAGCAAAATTACAAGCAGTGACAGACTTTTATAGACAATACTACGATTTCACCATCACTTTTGGTGGCTGCCCAATTTTAAATGTAGGAGTCGATTCAAATCATTTGAATCCAATGTTGCGGACACGGGTAAGCAGTGTAATTGAGAAATTAAAATTACGTTTAATAGATATTATTGTGCTTGGTCAGGAACAAGGTGAATTTCATCCGGAGTTAGATCCCGGTGTATTTGCATTACGAATCTTTTCAATTATTGAAGGCAGTATGTTTACTACCGTTATGTTGAAAAATGGAGCTCATTTATTAGATATGATGGACCACCTAGATGATATGATAAAAAAAGAAATACGAATTACCTAAGACATTCAAGCAATCGGACGTTAAAAAAATTTATGTAAAAATATACCAATTGGTATAAACAAGTAAACTACGATATAAAGCCCATGGAAAAGTTTATTCTCACTCTTATAAAATGGTATTTCACAGTACTATCCGCTCTATTCCCTCGCTATGCGGGTCAAAAAGCGCTTATATTATTTCAAAAGCCCCAAAAGGCTCCTCTCAAAAAGCGCGACAAACACTTTTACCAAACATGGAATCAATTCACTATAGAAAGTGAAATTGGACCTATTCCTTGTTACGATAAAGGAGATCCCAATGGCAAGACGATTCTTTTAGTTCATGGTTGGGCATCCAATGCTGGAAGTATGTCTGGGATTGGAAATTCATTGGTAGATATCGGTTACTACGTTGTTACATTTGATTTACCTGGTCATGGAAAATCGTCTCAAAAACTTGCCAATCTATATGTAACCGGCACCGCAGTCCGAAGTGTATTTGCTAAATTAAAATTGCGTAATGATCAACCCATTTCGATCGTTTCTCATTCATTTGGATCTGCGACTACCGCATTTGGACTAAGTAAGAGTGACTTGAAAGTTGATCACATGATATTTTTAACTACACCTAATTCTATTCGTAAGATATTTCGTGATTTTCAGAAAATGATTGGCCTGAGCAATGATGCTTACCAGGAAATGATGGATCACGCATATCGGATTGTTCATGAAAATGTAGAGAGTATTCTGATTACACAAAGAGCTTCTAATGTTCAATACAATAAACTAACTCTGATCCATGATGAATTTGACAAGGTGCTTCCTTATCGGAATTCAGAATTGTTCAACCGGTTTTTACCTCGCACGGAACTTATTACTTTTGAGCATGTGGGACACTATCGAATGTTATGGAATACCCAAGTTATAAAAGCCATTATGGGAGTATTAAATCCAGAGTCCAAAGAGATTATAAAGAAAACAGAAATTCATCCCTATGGTGATTTAGAAAAACCAGTAACAATTCTGTCAAAAGAAGAATTAGCCGCTTAACGATCTTATATTATCGTTCATTCTTTCTTGTTAACAAAGTGAATCAGGGCTCTTTTGATCTTGAGAGGCTACAACCTTTTTCCAACGAAATATATGCCGCTCTCAAAGCAATTTCTTTACTCGTAGGAATTAGAATTTTGGTTTTCCATTGATAAACGAAAGGAAAAGGAGGCTTTACAATCTTAAATTATATCATAAATCCTTTGCTTGCCCTGAAACCTCCCTATTTCGTGCATCTTCTTCAGCCTCCGTATTAACATCTTGAATTTTTGCCCCTAAATCTATTCCAAAGTCGTCTAAATCCTTAGTGGAATATAGCTGTTGTTCCAAAATACGATACGTTTTTATAACTTTTAATGTATGAAAATATGCAATAACAGAAAGCCCGTATGAGATTGCATCAAATGTAATTACTAAAAGAGATACTGTAGACACATGAATTTCCTTCATTATTTGCCTTGGCTTATACAAGCTAAGTATTGGAATAAACCAACAACTACTCGCGCCGTGATCTTTGTACTTTGTTTTATTCCATCTGCCCAATGTTATAGTAGGAGCGACGAAACCATCCAATAAAGACAATAAGCGTAGGTATAGCGACAAGTATCAGCAGTAAAAAACCTACATTGGTCATTCTTAATTCCTCTACTTCCTTATTATGGTATCCATCAGTTTCCATCAGATCATAAATACTAAGCAATCCTAATAAAACGTAAGTAGCAACCATTCCTCACATCAATATGATGGACCATTTAGCTCGACTTGAATTATCTTTCATTGCACAGATTGAATTGGTTGAACAAGTCTTATTTAATCTATTCGATTAAAATAACCCAGTTTTTATTTACTTATTCATTCAACACCTTCAAGTCGTTCAACTTGTTATCACACAAAATAACATGCGTTTTTTGATCATTAAAAACAGATGTCTTAATTAATGTTCTCATAAACTCAAACGCTCCAATCGATTCATGGTTAATTTTGTCTTCATCCACCACAAAACGAACTTCATATGCCTCTGTCTGCGTATTTCGAATCAATTGAACAGAAGCCTCATTGCTTGCATTAAAGAATTCCATTTCCTGTAAAAATGTACCTAATTCTTTTGCTTGCACTTCCGTAACCGGTTTCACATAAAATACTTCATCATTCGTTTCAAATTCTACTTTATACCCATTTTCTTTCCCACTCAAATTGCGCCAAGCAAACTCCCCTAGTGATTCGGATGATGAATCGTCTTCATCCATTTCATCCTTTTCCGAATTCGATGATTTCACATTCATCGCCCGCATTAATTCCTTCTCTTTCTCTATCTTTTTTGCCATAAATGGAGTATCGTCATAACTCACTTCTAGCTGATCTGTAAAGGCTGTTGAAATCTCCTCGATTTTAGTATCGTCTACCTTAATTTTTTTAAGATTGGGCAACTGCAACAACCAATTTGGCAATTCCGTGATTGGGTTTTTGGATAAATCTAGTTCTTCCAATGTCGTTAGTCCCATAAAAATACTGGAATCCAATGTGGACAAGTTATTCTTTTTCAAACTCAGGCGTTTCAGTTTTTTGCATTCACGCAAAACTTCGGGTGTTTGATCAAGTTTCTTGAGAAAAAAGGATAATTCTTCCGCTGTATCCGCATTTTCCAATGCCTGATCATTTGCATAACGGCCATACCAACCAAACAAAATAAACACTACAATAAAAGGCAGCAGGGTGAAAAGAAGCACTTTTCCTCTTCCTTTCATTCCAATCGTGGCCGGTTTGATCATTCCAACAATGAACATAATTAATAGTGCCAGTAACAAAAGTGAAAATAGAATGTCCATAATTAAATTGGTTATGCTTGTTTAAATTGTGTCGTTTTAAACGAATTTAAGTTGATTTGAATCCAAAAATAGTTCGTATTTCTCCTAGTTCATACACTAAAAATCAATATACGAAGGAATGCGTATGCTAAGATTACTTATATTTGCAGCCCAATTACAAAAAACACAAAAACGATGTTACGATCACATACTTGCGGAGAACTAAGACTTGAAAATGAAGGAATAGAGGTAACACTAAGCGGATGGATTCAAAAATCCCATGACTTAGGTGGAATTACGTTTATAGATCTTCGAGATCGGTATGGCATCACTCAACTTGCTTTTAACATGGAGGTAAATTCCGACCTATGTACTGAAGCACGAAAACTGGGAAGAGAATTTGTCGTTCAAGCAAAAGGAATTGTAAAAGAACGTGAAAGTAAAAATAAACGTCTAGATACGGGGGACATTGAAATTGATGTAACCGAATTCACCATTCTTAACGCTTCTAAAACGCCTCCGTTCACTATTGAAGATAATACTGATGGTGGAGAAGATTTACGAATGAAGTATCGTTATCTAGATTTACGAAGAAATCCAGTTAAGAACAATTTGGCGCTTCGTCATAAAGTTTCAATTGAGACGAGAAAGTATTTGGATACGATCAATTTTTTCGAAATTGAAACGCCTTATTTAATTAAATCAACTCCAGAAGGGGCGCGGGATTTCGTGGTTCCTTCGCGAATGAATCCGGGTCAATTTTATGCACTTCCGCAATCTCCACAGACTTTTAAGCAATTGTTGATGGTTAGTGGATATGATCGATACTATCAAATTGTAAAGTGCTTTAGAGACGAAGATTTACGTGCAGACCGTCAGCCTGAATTTACACAAATTGATTGTGAAATGGCTTTTGTGGAACAAGATGATATCCTTGACACCTTTGAAGGACTGACCAAACACCTTTTTAAAATGGTGAAAAATGCAGATTTACCTGACTTCCCAAAAATGACCTATGCAGATGCTATGGCGACTTATGGAAATGACAAGCCGGATACGCGTTTTGACATGAAGTTTGTAGACATGAATTCCGTTACTCAGAATAAAGGGTTCAAAGTATTTGATGATTCGGAAATTGTTTTAGGAATTGTAGCAACTGGTGCAGCAGAATATACTCGAAAGCAACTTGATAAGTTGACAGAGTACGTAAAAAGTCAACAAGTTGGTGCGAAGGGAATGGTGTATTGCAAATGCAACGCAGACGGCACTTTTAAATCTTCTGTAGATAAGTTCTATTCGCAGGAGGACTTAGGCGCTTGGGCGGCACAATCAGGAGCAAAAGCAGGAGATTTAATCCTTGTTTTATCTGGTGAATTGGATGCCACTAGAAAACAAATGAGTGAACTGCGCTTGAAAATGGGACGTGATTTGGAATTAATGGATCCAGCGGTATTTAATCCGCTTTGGGTAGTTGATTTTCCATTGTTGGAATGGGATGAAGATACGGAACGTTATCACGCCATGCACCACCCATTTACCTCACCAAAACCAGAGCACATGGACAAGTTGGACTCCGCTCCAGGCGACGTAAATGCCAATGCTTACGATTTAGTAATCAATGGCGTAGAGATCGGAGGTGGTTCTATTCGAATTCACGACAAAGACATTCAGGCTCGAATGTTTAAACTACTTGGATTTTCGGATGAAGAAGCGCAGGCTCAGTTTGGATTTTTGATGAGTGCATTTGAATACGGTGCACCTCCACATGGAGGAATTGCTTTTGGATTTGATCGCCTTTGTTCTATAATGGGTGGATCTGATTCGATTCGAGATTTCATTGCTTTTCCAAAGAACAATTCAGGTAGAGATGTAATGATTGATTCACCTTCTCCAATTGACAATGCGCAATTGAACGAATTAAGTATTGGAGTGAACGAGATAGTTTCAGACTCGAAATAAATAGAAGTATCAGTACTTCCTTATTCTTGCTGTATTTGATTAAATTGTAATTGTCTAAATACCACAAAATATTAGGCTTAAAAAGGGGCGCTTCGCAAGCTGAGATTAAATCTGCGTTTCGAAGGCTCTCTAAAGTCTACCATCCGGACAAAAACAACGCACCTGATGCGGAAGATGCCTTTATTCGTCTTAATCATGCCTATAAGTTCTTAACAGGACGAGGCCCCACCTTCAGAACTAGCAAAAGCGGAGGGCGAAAAAGAAGCAGTACAACTTCTTACACTGAGAAAAAGGCCTATTACCATAAGAAGAAAAAAGAAGCTGCTTCATTTGCCCGAAAAAAATCAAAAGAAGCAAATCGAAATGCTGCAAAGATGCTAAAACGGATTTTAGACATCTTTAAAGTTATGTCTTATCCAGTTATTGCACTCAATTTACTATTTGTAATTGATTATGTCATTCTTCCATTAAATGAAGTGGAAGAGGATGTGGTATATGTCGGTGCATCAGAAGAATCCTTAGCAACATTTGAGATCCATTTCGAAAATTATTATTTCGCGACTCCATGGGATGAGGTAGAACCATTTTTAGATGCCAAAAAAGCTACACTTTGCAAAACATACATCTTCGGTTTTAAAAAAGCACTGATTAATACGACGGAAGAACCCTCTACTTTTTATGGTGAAACTATTTACACCATAAAACACGCGTATTATGTACGCAGGGCACTTTGTCCGATTATCGTAGTGATTCTCCTTTTGATCTATTTCAAAATTGAATACGACGATGTTAAAACCTGGTTTTATGTCTTTATTTATTTTGCCTCCATGCTAGAGTTAGTCACTTGGATGGGGAATTATAATTAGCCGCACATTTATTTGAATCTAATCCACTCAAGACAAGAGCTGGAACATCGATTAAAGAATGTACTCTCAAAGCATTATCTAATTTTATTTATTGCACGAAAAAGCCCCTTACGGTATGGAATTTCATTCCGTAAGGGGCTTAATTTTAGAAGTATTTTGAACAGTTTTACCTGTCCGTTTTAGTATTAACTTTACAAGTTCGTTTTGCTTGCTTATTCCGTAGTTCGTTCGAACGTCAACGTAACAGTAAGCCCTTCTAAACTATTTTCATACTCTAATGAAAGGTCTTCACCCAACTCATCAAAAGGATTTGTTTTCCAAGCATACTCATCGGTAGTTTCCCAAAACGCACCAAACCACTGGCTTTGCATTTCTTCTTGCTTGGCAATATCTAAATCCATTTCAGCATCATAAACTAACGTTGGACTGGTAAATATATAACTAATAATCGCGCTTGAACTGGTCGTTGTTACGTTTGAACTGGCTGAAAGATCCAATCCTCCTACCGTAGGAACAAATCGAATAGCAGCATTACTTAAATCAGCATCTACGATATCCACTTGCTTCAATCGTAAGTTATTTACCGTAATGGTAGAAGAAGAAGCTTCGCTGTTTCCTTCCATATCAACCACTTTCAAGTGTACTGTATGCTCACCTGCTTCAGAAAATCTATGACTTGGGTCTGTTACATTTGTATTTGCTCCATCTCCAAAATTCCATTCAGAATTCAAGTAGTTTTCAGAGCAATTTGTAAACTGAATTACTTCACCTACCAATACATCTGTTTGGTCAGCACTAATGCACACGGTAGGTTCTGTTTTTTTCTTACAGGAAACGAAACCGATTACTCCTGCGGCACAAGCCACAATAAAATATTTTTTCATAACAGTTAAATTATTTGATATTCTTAAATTTTGCATCACAAATATAAAAAAATCAGCGTATTAACAAAATGTTAATTGCACAAGAACTAGCCTCGATAACCTATCAATGAAAGGCTGGTATTGTTTTTATATGATAATTCCGGTAAAATTATCATATTTGCTTTGTAAAAATAGGTATGCAGTTGTCGACTGAAGTCGAGATAAGCTACGCCTAAGTAGGAAAAATTAAGTATTCGGGGTGTGGTCGCCGACTGAAGTCGGGATAAACTACGCCCGATACTTAGGTAGGAAAATTTAATATTCGGGGTGTGGTCGCCGACTGAAGTCGGGATAAACTACGCCCGATACTTAGGTAGGAAAATTTAATATTCGGGGTGTGGCGTAGTCCGGTAGCGCACTCGGCTGGGGGCCGAGAGGTCGCAGGTTCAAATCCTGTCACCCCGACTTAGTAAAAAGTCTTTTCATAAGAGTGGGGGCCTTTTTTGAATTAAAAATTAAATAGTCTCCAGTAACGCATCCCGACAGAAAGTCGGGAAGGTCAAAGGTTCAAATCCTGTCACCCCGACAAATAATTAAAGTAATGCCTTTGAATCTTATTCTTATTTAAGAGTGGATTACACTACACCGAAATTCATTAATCTAAAAAACCACTTCACTTTCCTAAATACGGCCTTTCATGCTGAAACAATAATCCTTCTACCCTTTTTTTCCATTCATCAGGAATTTCATCGGGATACAACATCATTACTATAGATAACATGCGCGCTTGCAACATAAAGTCATCTAATTCATTAATAAGGATTCCTGCTTGATCTAATTCTTCACTTGCTATCAAATTAAGAGCCTTATACACCGTGTCCTTATTTTCATCGTTTAAAGAAATGTAATAAGAAAGCTGTTCAACATACTCTGAGTAATCTTTTTTATGCTTCATTTGTAGCGCAATAGCTGGCCATATTGTACTGGCAGTAATCGCTTGATCCGCAGGCCACTCCAAAACTTCTTTTTCTATGGCAGGGATGGTTTTATTTGAAAAAACCATCATTCTTTTCAATCGATCTTGAATTTCTTTATCCTCTTTAATTGTGGCAAGTGCCTCCTGAAACTCTCCATGACAATATTGTTCCAATGCTACATCCGAAGGTTCTGTAAAATAGGAATCATCATTCGACTCTAGCTTTCGATAATACTCTACTAGCGGGTGCTTATCTAAAATGTCATAATTTTGATCAATGTTTTTATCATATAACATTTGATACCTTCGAATCCTTTCCAAAAAGGGAGCATACAATTCTATAAAATACTTTTTTTCCTTATTTGAACTAGACTCAGGTTGTACTTTAATTACCGATATTGTATATGGTTGAGCATCTGGAACACCTTCTTTCATCGAATTGGCAAATGCTTCATACGCCGCCATCCAATCTCGTCTCTTTGCAAAAGTGTAACCCGCTGCCATCGAAATCCATCTATTATCAGGCCATTTTTTCATTCCTTCAATAAATAAAAGATCCTGTTTGGTCTTGTCGCTTTGCATTCGAGCATTTAGATAAAAGAAGTTGGCCGAATTCGTATCTGATTTGAAATTCTTATTGATTTTTTCATATACCTCATCCAACTCTTCTCCTTTTTTACGGTCCATCAACAATCGATAAGAAATCACTTCTCCTGGACTTCTGGAAATTCTATTTTTAGCAAAAGTCAGTGCAGTATCATGCGAAATTGCCAAATTGAACCAATACGCTAAATATGGACTGCCAACTGCATCCCATGTAGCATGTGCCAACACTATTTCCTTCAACGCATGTGTAGAATCAAGTACTTCCACTATACTAAAAGGATGTTCAGTAGAAACGGCATAAAGCACGTCTCTTGTTCCTCCAGAAGAGGATCCTTCTATTGATGATGGTGCTGGTTCAAAAATGAAATCAGCATTGCTCGTCGACCAACGAGCATTTCCTAGTATTTCATCTGGAACATTGTGTTCATAACCATAAAAAGCGGTTTGAGCTATCAATACTGACGCATTTGCAACATTATAAACGTAATTTTGATCACCAAAGGACGTTTCAGGTATAAATGACTCTATTACCTCTCCACCTTCTGTACTTGTGACCAACTTTCCATCTCCTGTAATTCTAAAATCTGCGCTTTCATTTGCCCTAACTATGTGATTTCGCCCTTCATATTTCACCTTTACTGGAATATCCAAACCGTTATACACATATAAGACCGCAGATCTCAGAAAGAACGCCAAATAAACAGTTCCAAATATCATTATTCCCGATACCAAGAATTTAGCAACAGATCCAAACAAACCATCCGCTGCATGGAAGCGATCCCACAGACTTAACTTCCATTGTAACTTCCGTTCAGTACCGGGTAATAAGGTTTTATAAGATTCTACTGTGCGTACCTCTTCTAATTCAAATACCGGTTCCTTCTTTGCCTGAATATAATCTATTAGCTCTTCTTCACATTGCAATAAATGCTCTAAACTTAGATGTCTTAATTGATCCAATCCATAAAACGCAGCATCAATCCATCCATCTATTGACTGGGTCCAGCTTTCTACATTCGCTGCAGTGGCCGGTTGGATTTTGAAATCTTCAAATAAATCTTTGTAATGCTCCACTTCCATCTTGAGCTTCATCGCTTTATTAAGCTTGACCGATGTAGAATCCACATATATTTTTCGCAGCGTCTTATGCATTGAATTAGCGGCTTTCAAGAATTCATTTAGATCAGAATTACTCACCCTTCCACTCGCCACAACCACATTGAAAACATTTACATATTTCTTATAGGAGTCTGACAAATCAGAATAGGTATGTTCTGCGTAATGCACTAATTCCGCAACAGATGTAAGATAAGATGCTTTCCTTGGATCAATTTGATGGGCTATTTCCCATGGTAATTTTCGACAAAGTTTATCATGCTTGGACACCTTCCTTCTTAATTCTACCTCCTCCGCTCTATTTTTTTTAATTAACGAGGGAATATTTCGACGTTTTATGGTCTTCCCACGATGCATTAAGCTTCTTTTCTCAACCGTAAGTACCTCATTTTGCACTCTGGTTAATAAGATGATTTCTTGTTCTAACGTTGCAAGTTGTTCTACATCCTTAGCAAATTCATCCGAATATAAAGTGTTTGCAATTTTCGCATATTGATTAGATGGCAAATCAAAATCATACGCTTCTTTAACTGTACTAAAATTAAGAAACGGAAAACGATCTGCATATACCGCTTTATATTTTGGTTTTAAAAACTGCCAATTAAAAGCAATCTCATTGTATTCATTTAAACTCTCTTCCATACTGATCCGCTCCGTCTTCACCTCTGTAGACTTGATCAAATCTGCTGTAACTTTTTCTCGTATTTCCTTCGGGTCCTTAAATAAATCCCAAGCAGAGTTGGTATCAATCTCTGCATATAGATAGTCCCGTTTCGCATTTTCTTCTCGTTCATTGTCTGAAGGATGTGTTTCCCACATTTGGGGAGGATTCACCAAACCAGAATCAAACACTCGAAAAGACGCATTTCGATCTCCAATCGGCGCATCCCCAATGGAAGAATCATTTCGAATCACTCGAACTTGTTCTACAAAGTTGGTTTGCAATGTAAACAAATCTGGAACTGCCTTGCCTTTTTTCAATTGCCGATCGACTTCATCCAAAGAGGCTCCAAAAGCCTCATCTGCAGCTCTTAACTTATGTAAACCTTGAATTAATGCATCACTCCCCGTTAAAGAAACGGCTACAATATCAGCCTGAAACTCCATCTCTTTTGACAGTGCACGTTCTGCTAATGAGACAACACTGAATAATGTTTGGATTAACGCTCTCATCGCCCAAACTAAAATGGACAAAATCCATCCTATCCATGCAACGCGAAGATCTATACTAGACAAACCCGCTAAGAAATCATCCAATGCATCCCGTTTATGCACAATTTTAATAGCGATTTGCTGTGCTACATACACATATCTACCCAAAAGCATGGATCGTTGAGCAAAATGACCAAATTCATGTGCAAGGATAGATTTAAATTCACCTGTATTTACCATGTTTACTAAGCCCAGCCCAATATGTAAATTTTTCTTGTATGGGATCAATAGGTTAAAAATATTCAAATCGTAAGATACGGCGGCACTTACAAAATGACTTATATACACTTTATGAGGTCTAGGCGCGCCTATTTCATCTGCAATTCCGTACAAATAATCAAACAGCACAGGCTCCTCTTCTTGTTTGACTTCCTGACCTTGATTGATCTTATTTTTAGAAAAAATAAAAAGCGACTTGAACATAAAAACACTCAAGAATGAAAGCAAACCTCCCACTACGATTAAAAAGAACGGATGCTCCCCTCCGTTCAGCATTAATTCAAAAAGACCGTAAGCCATCTTTCCAAACCAAATCATTAAACCTAAATACACTGCAACAAATGCCAACAAAGCTAGCATTGCTAACAATACATGAAACGTAAAGGACTTTTTGGGTTTGGTATAACCAGCAGGAGCATTTACTTGTCCTGAAACATAACGTGAATTCATTGAACCAAAAGAAATTTACCTATTTAAGCGGAATAGGACATGTTGAACATTTATTATCTAAGCAATGTAATTCTTTTTTATATTCAGGCAAAGTACCTTCAAAATTTTGTACTCTAAAAATAACTAACGCTTATCAGCCGATGAAACAGGATTTAGACCTATTAATAGCATATAAAACCATTGAATCTTAGTATTGATTGGCCTCCGCTCCTTGGAGGAAAGCAGGCGTTCTCCAGTTTTTATTGTTCTTTTTTCAGCGCGCTTAAAGTGTCTGCAGGCTTTTCCTCTATTTGGTGAGGGAACGTGGAGTATTTTTCTTCCTTTGGTTTTATACAGAGTGCCACTACTAGCAATATAATCCCAACGACTAATGTAATAAGCGATTTAGGGTATTTAAAAATGTAAGTGCCTAGCATAATATCTTGCTTGCTGCTTCTGCGATCAAACAAGGCTCTGCTCCATGCTGAAACAAGTGCCAGAAAAATCAGTGCTCCTCCTATAAAAACTATGATTGTATATGCATTCATCATTTTGGCTTATTGATTTTGTACAAGTTAATTGAAACATTTAAACGGCAGATCCACTTTACTTAGTCCGATTTAGCTTTTTCATATCAAAAGAAACATTGATCACATGTGAGTGTTACCTGTGCGAAACCCTCTGATTTATCATTACAATTTCATCGTAAAAAACCAAATTACTGCCAGCAATAATCATCATCGAAGCCGTTCTCCATTACTCTTTTATTTTTTTCAATTGATCCAATTCCGATTCAATACCACTTGCAGCTCTTTTGGATCACCTGACAACCACAGGTGAATTATATACGAATCTTCTCCATCTAATCCATCCTTGCTAATTTTGTCCAAATCCAAATAATATATTCTTGTTCTATAATTTCCCGGAACCAACATAAGTCGTTTAGCGTCCGGAAAATAATCCGTGCACCCTGCAATCACAAGTTTATTTGTTTTCATTTCCAAGTCGCATTCGTTTATTTGATGAATCGAGTCACTAGCCAATATTCCTGGGTCATCAGAAAATACTTTTACCACAACTTCTACATCCATATTTCGCACTGTTCCAACACCTAACGTTCCTTCCTCTAATGCCAAAAGCCGTTCAACCGCTTCTTCTCCCCATGCATCTGATAGGTTTCCAGAAACGGATTCATCTTGTAGATAAAATTGATAATAATCTGCGAACAATTCAGATTTATATTCTTGCAGTAACATGTATCCTTTATTTTCTTTTACTAAATCATTTCAATATACAAAAACACTTTTTTTTATGAACGATTGAAGCTTTTAATGTAATGCTCTATTGTACATTATTATCAAGATAAATTAGACTAATCATAAATCCATTTCATACAACATATGACCATAAAGCAAAATTTTGGAAATCAATATAATACTCTTAGATTTGAAAATGATCAAAGTTCAAAAATACATTCTATTTTCACTATTTATCACCGCTTCCTTCTTTTGCTCGGCTCAAAAAAATTACGCCAAATATTTCGGTCTGAATGAATCGCAGGTGATTTATAAACCAAATGCTAAAATAAAACTTCAACCTTCTTGTTATCTTTTCCAAAAAAACAAACCTGATTCCTTAGTCTATTTAGGGTGCTACTCATCCAATTTGGGTGATCTGAAATTAGCATACGAAAATGAAAACCAAATAAGGCAAATATCCGTAAATCAACAAATCTTTCGGATTTTCCCCAACGGGACGGGAACTATGGATACATTAAAAATTGATCTAGCGACTCTTTCCAGCCATTTGTCGGGCGCCAAAAACAAAGATGGAGAAAGCATTAACCTTGAGGACTACAAAAAATACAACTATGTATTAATCAATTACGTGACTAAAGAATATGGATCAAAACAACAAAAGAAATATTTTAAACCAATGGTGAAATACTGTAAAGGCAAAGAGGATATAGTTGTATTGGTAATGGTAATTGATTAATCTTATTATTATTAAATAAAGAGAACTCATCATTGCCTATTTAATAGGACTATTAGCTCCATAAACATGATCACCAACAGGGATTTTTTAGAAGAAACATACGAGAAAGCGCAGAAAGGCCTGCGCACACTCCGTACTGAAATTACCCGAAAAGGACTCAAAGACCTTCGCGTTACCATCAAGCGCCTCCGGACTTTTGCCCTGCTCACAGATTATATTACTTATGTACACCATCGCTCCGAACAAACGCATTTTGTTGTCGATCTTAAATTATTCAAAAAGATATTTCGTGCTTCTGGCGGGCTAAGAGATAGTGAACTTACACTCAAGTTTCTGGACAAATATGAACAAATCGTTTCGGTCGATTGCCCTGAATTTCGTACGCACATATTACAGCAAAACACATCCTTCGAATCCGATTTCAAAGCCGCTTTTGAAAAAATGAATCGTTTGACTTTCTTAAAAATCAATTTAAATCTGATCAACACACTAAAGTCAATGGACAAAGCATTCTTAATCGATCGGACCACCCGCTGGATGGAAGAACAAACCGCCATTTATCAGGATTTAAGAAACAATATTCATGAGGAAGAAACAATTCACAGCATTCGAAAAATCCTGAAACAGCTTTACTTTACTCAAGAACTTACCCATATCGAATTCCCTAATCAAAACCAATATTCCCAAAGTGGAAGCCTAGCTCAAAACTTAAAGTCCATTGGCAAATGGCATGATCGCGTAATCTTTCGAGATAAAATGATGGCTTTTTTAAAAGATACCAACCTTGAAAAAAATCTTGAAAAACCCTATTTCAAACTAATTGCTTGTTTGGAAAAAGAAGCTCAACAGCATCTAAAATCCGCTGGGATCGACTTTGTATCGGCTCAGAGTAATTCTATTCTTTTAGACGCAAAGAAACGCTCCCAATCTTAATGAAGACTGAAGAGCGTTTGATATGGACATTTTTTTGATAAAGTCGTTAAATTGAGTTGCCTCGTTTGTTGAACTAAAGCGGGTGAAGTGTAAAAGCGGCTGGTTGCGTAATTCTCAATTCAACTAATATCTGACCTAAATCAGATTACTTATATCTTATATGATACCCATCTTCCCCCATAGTATTTGTAGTGCATTTTGAATTTAATTTTCATCTCAATAAAAGTTAGTTTCGAAAAACTTAAACCTCTTACATTGGTATACGAGTCCACACTTTATTTAGTTTCATTTTAAGTCAAAAAACTTTCAATTAATTATTAATTAACCATAAGTCCTTTATTTTATTTGATTCATATTTCAATAATACTACTTGAACTAATTCGTGTTTTTCGGTGCCTTGACCAATTACATCTCCATCAAAACAAAAGCGTTTAATCAATCTGCATCTCACCATAATATCATTTAACATCACTACTTGATTTTAAATCAGGAACTTTCAGAGGTTAAGAGCCCCATTAACCATCTCAAAGAGCTCTAGTCTAAAAGCTAAATTATTTTGCATCAAAATGAAAAAACGGAATTTGACCTCTCAACTTTATTCAATTATGTTAAATTTGTTAGGAAAGATTTGATTTCTGGCCGTGGCTTTGTTTTACACCCCGACCCAGATTAAAGATCAATCAAGGCAGATATATTATACCAAAGGGAAGTCACACATTACCACATAGATCATGAGCAAAGAGCGTAAAATGGACCGTTTTAAGAAACAAGCGGATGAATTAGGAGATCAACTCCATTTAAAAACAGATCAAATAAAGGATGAGTTCGAGGGGCAAAAGGAGCGATTAAAGGGCTGGGTTGCTCAGAAAAAACAGGAACTCGATGAAATGGAAGGTGAAACCGGAGAAAATTATCAAAAGGTTAAAAGTGGGTTAGAACATTTAGAACTTCAGCTTTCTTTAGGAAAAGCGGATGGAAAAGAAGAATTTTTACATCAAAAGAAGAACATTCAGGAGGGTATTTCTAATGTAAAGGGATCGTTTAGTCATTACAAACATAAAAGTGGCGACAAATGGGAGTCATTCAAAGACGGAATAGAAGATGAAACAGAGCATTTCGAATCCAAAATGGATGTTGTCAGACTTCATTACACACTCGGTAAAGCGGAATTAGACGAGGAGTTGGCATTGCGCAAAAAACAGCTCTCAAATACTTATAGTGAATACAAAGCCAAATTTGAAGTTGGAATGCATGATGCTGAAGACAAGATAAAAGGATTGTGGTCTAGTTTTAAAAAGAAAATAGGTGATGAAGACGAAAACTAATCTGACAAGTTTCATTCTTCTTGGTTCTAGCACAATGCAACGCTCCTTGATATTTGCGATTTTACTTACGCTTTTTAATCTTGCTACGTTTGCTCAAAACTGGAAGTACCTTCAGAACAAAACGTATACCCACGCTGAAATCATTTCCGAATACCAAAAGTTAGCCAATCAACATAGAAATGCCAGCTTGCAAGTTTATGGGAAAACGGATGCGGGAACGGACTTACACCTTTTCCAAATTGGGAAATATCAACCAGGGAAGACTGTTTTACTGATTAATAACGCCATACATCCAGGTGAGCCCTGTGGCGTGGATGCCAGTCTAAAGCTTGCCTATGAATTGCTGACGGATAAGAAAAAAAGCAAGATCCTTGATAAAGTTATGGTCTGTATTGTACCCATGTACAATGTAGGTGGAGCATTGCTTCGAGATAAAGATATCCGGATTAATCAGGACGGTCCTGAGGCTTACGGATCTCGTGGTAATGCCAAAAATTTGGACTTAAACCGCGATTTTATCAAGTGTGACAGTAAAAATGCTCAAGCGTTTAGCAGTCTTTTTTACGCTTGTAATCCCGATGTGTTTGTAGATGTACATACAACTAATGGTTATGACTATCAATATTCACTAGGCCTCTTAAACACCCATTTAGACAAAATTCATCCTTCCATGCGTCCATATTTTGAAGACGAAGTACTTCCTGGACTGTATGGCTCCATGAAAAAGAAAGGAAAAGAAATTACGCCCTATATCTACGGTAAGGGCAAAATTCCAGAAGATGGTCTCAAAACTTTTTTGGACTCTCCAAGATACTCAACTGGTTACGCAAACTTGTTCAATGTATTCGGGTTCATTACGGAAGCACACAAATACAAACCGTACAAGGATCGGGTAGAATATTCTTATGAATTTTTAAACTCCATATTGGATTGGATGCAAAAAGATGGTAAATCCATTATCGCAACGCGTGCAAAAGCAAACTACCAGGCCAAAATCGAACAAAACGTTCCCATTCATTGGAAGGAGGACACTTCCGTATTTGTAGATCGTACCTTTAAAGGATATGAAGCTAAATACGAAACCAGCAAATTAACTGGAGCGGAACGTTTGTATTACGATCAATCTCAACCATTTGAGAAAACCATTAAATATTACAACAAATACAACACCGACATAACAATTCGGAAACCAGAATACTACATCATTCCAAGCGCTTGGTCAGATGTGATAGATCGTCTAAAATGGAATAAAGTCAACATGATTCCATTGAAAAAAGACACTACCATTACCGTAGAAACCTATTTTATAGACTCTTATGAGACGGTCAAAACTCCGTTTGAAGGACATTATCTACATTACGATGTAAAAGTGACTCCTAAGCGTCAAACATGGAACTATAAAAAAGGAGATTACCTGATTCCAACGAATCAAACTCGGAATCGATTCATCATCGAAACACTAGAACCTCAGGCACATGATTCTTATTTCTGCTGGAACTTCTTTGATAACATTATGCAACAAAAAGAGTGGTTTTCATCTTTTGCTTTTGAAAAGACCGCGATTGAAATTCTCAAGAAAGACCCTGAATTGACACGCAAACTAAATGAAAAGAAAAAAGCAGAACCAGATTTTGCTAAAAACCATGTTGCTCAGTTGGATTACATTCACCGAAATTCCAGGTATATGGATCGAAGATATATGCGTTATCCTGTGGGAAGAATCTTTTTCACACGGTGATATAATTTGAGATGACATGATCATTCTTGCTTCCCATACAATAGTGGAACTAGATGCCCCCACCCGCATCTATGATTTTTGCATTGGCCTTTTTCCTCAACTGCCTTCCCGCAAAGGAGTCAAAAAAGCCATCGAACGAGGTATGATTCTTCTCAACAACGAAAAAGTTGGTACAGGCAAGTATGTTCAACAAAACGATCAAATCGACCTAGTAGACTTAGAAGATACACCTCCTAAATCATACGATCTAGACCTCGATGTACATTATGAAGATGAACTATTGGCCCTAATCAATAAGCCTGCAGGCATCATAGTCTCTGGAAATCAGTATCGGACCATTCAAAATGCACTGATGTCCAACCTTTTCGAATCAAACCAACCTGATGCACTAAAATGGCCACGCCCGGTACATCGACTAGATAGTCCTACGCAAGGCCTCTTAATGGTCGCAAAAACGGCCACGGCCCTTATGCAACTTGGACAACAATTTGAACAACGTTCTATTCAAAAAACATATCATGCAGTGGTTGCAGGCAAGCCTAAATCATCTGGCAAAATAAAATCACCCATTGAAGATCAAGAAGCTTTTACTAAGTACAAGACAATTGAATCATGCCAATCCCTAAATCATGGACACGTTTCGCTTGTAGAACTTTCTCCTAAAACGGGACGTACCCATCAACTCCGAATTCACATGGCTCAAGCTGGACATCCAATCATTGGAGATGTGCTCTATGGAGAGGAAGGCAATACGTTGCTTCACAAAGGACTTTTCCTTGCTTCAACCGCCTTGGAATTCATACACCCTGCAACAGATTCTTCGCATATCGCTCAAATGAAGGTTCCCACCAAGTTTAAAAAATACATGGAGCGCGAATCTGTTCGATACGATAAGTATTCCGATTCGAAAAGTAATGGAACTGGAATCTAATTTGAATCGGAGTTGAACTCAATTTAACGCTACATGAAAAAAGGATTTCTAATAACATTTTCCTTATTGTTAGTTATCGCACTATTCAACACATTAACCTATTACCTAATTGGTAAAAATCGTTTGCATACACACTACTTTGCAGATCACGAAAATTATGTACCCAAACAAACGGCAGTTGGCATTTTAACAATTCATCCATTCAATAACAGTGAGAAGAAGGAAATCCGGCACTCGTTAAAAAATCAATATGATCGTGTAGTGTTTGTGAGTGATTCAATTGACTGGAATTCAAATTATCGTGTTAGTGATTCCATTTACGCAATAGAATACAAAATACAATTCAATGCTCCTTTTAAAGCTACAGTCTATTCTGGAAATGGCGCTCTGTTTTATGGCGAAAACTGGGAAACTAGATACTTTTGGTGCTTTATTGGCTGGGTCCTTTTAAGCAATGAAAACAAAGGACAGTCCTAATTGATTCGATAAGTACAATCCGTTTAGATCAATGATGATACTTCTCTCCTTTTAAAATTGAGAATCCTCGATACAACTGCTCCGTAAAAAACAATCGAACCATTTGATGGGAAAAAGTCATTTGAGAAAGGGCTATTTTGCTGTCACCACGACTATACACTTCATCTGAAAAACCGAATGGTCCTCCTATGACAAATGTTAAATCCATCCCTGTGTTCATGCGTTTTTGGAGAAACCCAGCAAATCCTTTTGAGTCAAATTCTCTTCCTCGCTCGTCCAACAGCATCACAAATTGATTCTTGTCAATCTTCTTTAAAATCAATTCCCCTTCCTTCCGCTTTTGATCGTCGCGGCTAAGGTTCTTTACATTCTTTAAATCCGGAATTAGTTCTTGCTCAAACTTACAATAATGCTTCAAACGATCGACATATTTTTGACCCCCTTCTTTTAGATAAGCTTCATCCGTTTGTCCAACTTGTATCAATCGTACTTTCATCTTCGCAGTTATTCAGTTTTTCGGTTATTCCGTTATTCGGTTATTCAGTTTTTCAGTTACTCGGTTTTCCAGTTATTCGGTTTTCCGGTTTTCCGGTTATTCGGTTCTCCAGTTATTCCATTTCACCTTCTTTGACTTCTCTAATCACTGAATATTCTTCTTTTCAATTCCGTCTCGACTTCTTTCAAACCTTCGAAATTTATAAAGGAAAACTAGCGCCTAATTCCATTCACCTAGTTCATTCTTAACTCAATTTTCAAAGATTAATTATCCTCTAACTTCTCTAACTCCTTAACTCCTCTAACTCCTTTAACTTCTCTAACTCCTCAACTCCCATCATCCTTCTCCTCCTTAAAAATCAATCCAAACATTTTAAACAAGTGAAACAATCCCGGCAAAATAAAACAGGAACCTACAATCAGTGCAATCCCCATCCATTTGTACACCGCGTCACCTGGAATTCCTTCTAAGATACTAAGGCTTCCTTGTCTTGTTAAAATTAGATTTGGAAACGAATAAACTACCCAAGCTCCCAAGACCAACAACACTTGTACGCCTACCAATATTCGAACCTTAATTCGATTTCCATTTTTTAAGCCGCTCCAAAGGGGAAATAACAGCACCCCAGAAACAGCTAACATCACCAATACTTTCCAATCTGAAAAATAACCTTGAACTAATTGAGCTTCTCTAAACGCATCAAATACAAACACCATTAATCCAGATAGCACCATTACGACCAATGCTTTTAAACCTCTTCTCACAAAAATCTTCCGCACATCCCCGTCTGTTTCTCCAACCAAAAATGCAGCCGCAATAAATGAAAAGATAGCTACGCAAAATACACCAATACTTAAAGCGGTTACATTCCACCAAGGCAATATAAAGGCATCAAAAAACGAACTATATTGAATGGTATCCGCTGTTTGTAAATTTCCTGAGAAAAACGCACCTGCCGTCGTTCCAAGAACAAATGGCGTAAATACACTTGAAATTCTGAAAACGGCATTGTAAAATGCCTGTGACTTCGGATCTTTAATTGCGTCGTACTGTCGAAAGACAAATGCTGTTCCACGTGCTATTATCCCCAACAAAAGCATCGTAAGTGGAATATGTAATTGCACCGCCAAAATATTAAAGTAACCGGGAAATGCCACCCAAAGAATTACCATGACTAAAATCAACCACACGTGATTTGCTTCCCAAACTGGACCAATTACCCGATATGCAACCGTTTTAGTGAGTTCTTTATTCTTTCTCGAAGAAAACAATTCTAAAATTCCTGCACCAAAATCCGCTCCGGCAAATAACACATAGAAAAACAGCGATACAAACAAGAATAGGATTACTATGGTTTGAAAAAAAGTCAAATCAATCAGATCACTTTCATGAGGTAGTTGTGTTTTTCGCTTCTACTTCTTCCACTGCTGCATTGAAAACTTTAAATTGCCTTCTCATTAACCAAGTAACTGCAAACGCTAGCAAAAAGTAAATCATTAAAAACATGATCATACTAAAACCTATCCCTTTCATAGGAGTAACAGCATCGGCTGTACGCATGATGTTGTAAATAATCCAAGGTTGACGTCCTACTTCGGTTACCACCCAACCTGCTTCCACCGCCAAAAATCCTGCTGGAGTTAACAACGCAAACATCCACCAAAACCAACGCTTATCGCGCAATGTCTTAAATTTATACGAAACCAAAAACAATAATCCAGCACACGCCAACGCACTTCCAATCATTACCATCAATTGAAATGCATAATGCACAATTCCCACAGGAGGCAAATTCTCCTTCGGAAAATCATTCAACCCTTTTACCTCCGCATCCAAATCTCCAAAAGCTAAAAAAGAAAGTCCGCCTGGAATTTCTACTTGCCATGTAACTTCTTTTTTTTCTTCATCTACAATTCCTCCAATTCTCAAAGGAGCTTGCTTCTCTGTTTCATAATGAGCTTCCAATGCGGCTAATTTCACTGGCTGTCTTTCCGCTACATCTTTGGCCGAAATATCTCCGCTAATCGGTTGCAACAACGCTGCAATCGAACCAACAATCATCGCAATTTTAAATGCTTGTTTGTGTGCTTCTACTCGCTTCCTTCTTAAAATTTGAATCGCATGCAACCCTGCTACGCCAAATCCAACGGAAGTAAAGGCTGCAAGGACCATATGCAATGCTTGTGTAAACCAAGCAGGATTCAATAACGCTCCAATCGGATCTACATTCAAATATTGTCCATCTATAAAATCAAATCCAGAAGGGCAATTCATCCAACCATTAGCTGAAACTACCAAAATTCCAGAAGCAACTCCTGAAACACCAATAATCACACCTGTAAACCAGTGAAACCACTTGTTTTTAATTTTATTCCAACCGTATAGGTAAAATCCAAAGGCGATTGCCTCTGTAAAAAAGGCCGCACCTTCTAACGAAAAAGGCATTCCGATAATCGGACCGGCATGTTTCATAAACGTAGGCCACAACAATCCCAATTCAAAAGAAAGGACCGTTCCAGAAACTGCACCCGTTACAAAGAATATCGCTACGCCTTTTTGCCAGGCTTTTGTGATTTCTAAATAGATTGGCTTGTTGGTTTTTAACCATTTGTAATGAGAAATCACCATTAAAAATGGCATTACCATCCCAATACATGCAAAGACAATATGAAACCCCAAAGAGGTCGCCATTTGCCATCTGGCCGCCGTCAGCGTATCCGCTAATTCCATAGTTCAAAAATACGAATTAAATGGGAATAAAAAGGAATATTGATCGGCATATATATGGGTCCAAAAAACTATTATTTACTTCATAAGGCATTCGTTCTTCTCAAACATACTTATCAATCAATCTCGTTTCCTTAGCCAAACGACCCGTTGCCTAATTTCAGATTGATTATCAGCTATTTAGATCCCATATTTAAACTTTTCAAATCAACAAATCCATCCAACTATGAAAAAACATAGCTTTATCACGCTCCTCTTTATTTCAGGTACGCTCTCACTTATTGCGGCCGGAACTTTTCTTTATAAAACATCCAATTCTGAAGATTCAAATAGAGCACAAACAACTGCTCCGGTTGCCAACCAACCTTTAAAGACAACAGACACCACTATACTATCGGAGCCTTCTGCTGAATCAATTCAACTTTTTGATTCTTATTCATTACACAAGGCCGTTTCATTTGAAAACCTGCAACTATTCTATATTACGGGCAAAGAACAAATCAAGGGAAATAAGTACCTGGCCCTTTCTGAAGCAATGGAAAAGAAAGTGGTGACGGTCAATGAAACCGGATCGGTTAATCAACTTTCAATCGATAATAATTCCGATGAGTTTGTCTTTATCCATTCGGGAGACATTGTAAAAGGAGGTAAACAAGATCGAACTATTGGATATGATATGATTATTCCTCCTAATTCGAAAAACGTTCCTTTAGGTAGCTTCTGTGTAGAAAGCGGTCGCTGGCAGCAACGAAGTGGAGAAGAATTATCTAACTTCGGTTCAAACACAATGATGTTGTCTTCAAGAAAATTGAAATTGGCTGCTAAATACGAAGGAAATCAAGGGAAAGTGTGGGCCAACGTCTCCGACCAACAAAACAAACTCAATACCTCTGTATCCAAAACCAATGGATATGATGTAGTAGTAAACGATGTACGTTCCGAATCAAGCCTGCAACTTGCACTAGAGAACAAAGATTTGGGGAAAGCAAAAAAAGCAATGCAAGAGGTATTTGTGCAATCCGCAAACCAATATCCAGATGCAATTGGATATGCTTACGCTATCAATGGAACGTTTTACGGAGCAGATATTTATAATAACAGAGCATTATTTAATGATGTCTGGGGAAAGCTTCTGGAATCCATTATAGTAGAGGCCATATCCGAAAAGGATACGATTCCAACCATTCCAATTGCACTCGAATCTATGGCGAAAACCATTGTAACACTGGAACAAAATCAGGATAAAACACAACTAACCATCTCCAATAAAAATTTGAATAAAGCGACGCGATTTGAAACGACAGAGGACAAAGAGCAAAACTTACTATTCTCTACGCATGATGAGACAGAGCACAATTGGGTACACAAAAATTACATGAAAAAAGACAGTACTCAAGCTCAGCAAGGTCAAGGAAATGCATATGAACCAAATGGGAATTTACTTTATGAACCATCGACTCGACTTAATTACCAACAAGAAAATACCATTCCTGTCCAAAACAAGAAATAATCCGGGCAACACGTACTACGTTTAACCACAGCTAAACCAAAATCAATACACAAAATCGTTCATGCAACAATTCTTTAACTATCCATTTCGAACGACCGTATTGGTTTTGGTTTTAATTCTAACTACTCAGATTAATGCGTGCGCAAAATCCAAAGAGAAGCTCGAAGGGAGTTATAGCTGTATAACCAATCAGTTCACTCCAACAGATTCTATTATTTGGGTTGATTTATTTGAACATGGTACGGCGCGGTTTTATCAAAAAGGATTTGTAGGGCTGATTGATACAAACGGAACCATCATTTGTCCCGCTAAATATCATCAAGTCCATAGCTTGTCGGATAATGTTTGGTCCGTTCAAACTCAATACAAAGTTGGTTTAATAGATCAACTTGGAAAGTTCATCCACAAACAAACCTTGCTAGGCATTGAAGATTTAAATGAGTCATTATTAGCCGTCACAGAAGAATATGGAGCAGGGTATTCCCTTTTTTCCACAAAGGATCAGCAGATCGTAAGTAAGCAAAAGTTTAATTACATAGGCTCTTTCACTAATGGAATTGCTTGCTACAAAAAAGGAAATGACTATGGCATTTTAAAAGCAAACGGCAAAAGCATTCGAATAATAAAGGATTATAAGGATAAAACTTCTCAACGAATTATCCGTGAATCTGGTAATGGAATTAAACTCTATCTTGGAAATGAATACATATGCCATTTATTTAAGTTTCAGAACGATCGTGCGGTTATGTACCAAAAGCAGGCTCGAAACTATTTATTTGGATGTATTAATTCGCAAGGTAAATTGAAAATCCCCTATGAATTTGAACGAATTCATCCATTTCAATTTGAAAAAGCTCCAGCGAGAAAAAAAGGCAAATGGGGATTGATAGGGCTCAACGGGGAGACATTAATCCCTTTTAAATACGACAGCCTTTCAAGGCTATCTCCAAAAAGATTCAAGGTTTGGTCGAAAGGTCGAAAAGGTTTATTAGATGAAAAAGGCACTACTATTATTCCGATAGAATACGATTCAATCATTGCGATACCGTCATCCATTTCCAAATACATTGTTTCCAAGGGAGGCAAGGCTGGAACTATTTCGGAGCATAAAGAAAAAGGCCTTGCCCAAAAATATCCATCTTTGAAATATCTGAATCAAGGCTTGTTCATTACACAAAACAAAAAGCACTGGGGACTTATTGATTCCGTTGGAAGGCAAGTTCTGCCTTATAAATATGATGCAATTGCAACCGTATCAGACACACTTGGCATTGCTGTTGAATTCCAAGGGACATTTCCCTTAAACACAGGTATTCCCAGATATAACTATTCAGGTACGTTTTTCTTTTTTAACCGACATGGCAAACGGATCTCAGAAAAATTTAAGTTCACCAAAACCATTGAATATTACTCCGACTACCATGATTCAAAAACCGTCATTCACAAAGGTCCCAATTTCTTTCTTCCCGATTTATTCAATCAGCAGCTTAGACTTACCTTAACCAAAGGACATTCAGAAAGAAAAAAATACGATTACGAAGAAAAGATAGATCATAACCTGATCATCGTGGGGCAATTTAAAGAAGACAAACCAAACGCAATTGCCGCACTTATGGAATGGCCTTATTCCAACTACAGACCCCTTTTAAAAGGGTTGATTAACGAAAAAGGAGACACACTCATTCCTTTGAAATACGATAATATACACCTGCGTCCTATTTGGTCACGAACCTCCAATTTCGGTGGGTTATCAATCCAACCAAAAAATCTTTTCTTAGTGCAAAAAGGGTATAATTTCGGAGTTATTAATATCCATGGAAAGATTATCATCCCCATTGAACAGTCGCATATTCACTTTATAAGCGGAGCAATATTACTTGAAAAATGGAGAGACCCTGTACATCAAATGGATCGTCAACAAGCCATTTACGATTTCAAAGGTAATCCACTCATTCCATACCGGAATACAGGTTTATCTTATGGATTGTTAATGGATAAATGGGTTAAACAGGAAGATTTATTTTTGCTTCAACAACGATAAAGGCATTCAATCGATGCTTCTTTTATTTTACTAATCATCCCTCTTAAAGTCGCCGTTTTTTAATGCCTTAATAAACTTAAGCCACGCCAAAGGATTGACAAGTTGGGTGCTAGGAAGGAAATTGGGTTGTTCGTATTGTTTGATTTGCTCCAACGAATAATGCTTATAATTCATACTAGCAGTCATATCCATTTCGCGCATCATGCGGCGCAACATTTTTTGATTTAGGTTTTTATTCATATTAGAATACAATGGATCTTCCGGCAATTCTGTTTTCACAAAAGCATCTTTGAAGAGCTGTAAACTTGGATAAGGCAACACTTCTAGCGCTTCAAGGTTTGTGGTATCCAATTCCATTTCCACGATCAAAGTAAGTTTATTGTCTTCGCAATCTTCTGGGATTTGAACATATAAAGACTTAAATCCTACATAAGAAAACAATATCGAATCTCCTTCCAAGGTAGGAATACTAAAAAAGCCATGTTCTGCTGAGGCCGATCCCTTTCTAGAATTCTTATTTATTATATGTACTCCACCCAAGCCATATAAACTATCTCCCGCTGTAATAACTCCACTAAATTGTACTACTGGATTATGAATTTGACCATACCCTTGTTTTTGAACAAAGAAGAGCAACAGCATACACCAAATCGCAGTCCGCAAATGTGTTTTTTTTATTATTCTATGTAAGGTTAATTTCATTCGAATATAGGACTATCCATTCCAGTCACTAAGTATACGTTTTTTTACGCTATTTGTTGTCATCACAACTCATTTTCATCCCCAAACCTAGATCCTACTAGATCAAAAAGGAAGTTGCAGCGCCAACTAAAGCGAGCATAAATTTCAACAAGTTGAATTTATGATTCGGAGTGGATTCAAACAAAATAGTCGTGGAAATATGCAAAAAGCTTCCTGCTACCAATGCCATCAATACGGATCCAATCTCTATTGTAAGATATCCACTTGCAATGGTTCCAACTGGAGTCGCCAGTGCAAACATTACCAACACAATGATCGCGCCAATCCGTGATATTTTACTTTTTCTCAATAAAATTGCCAGTACTACAGCAATTGGAATTTTATGAATCGACAATCCGAACAAATAATTCAATCCAAACCCATCTTCATGACCGCCATGAGCATGATCGCTGAGCAATGCTCCTTCCATAATGGCATGAATCAATAATGAAACCAAAAGCATCACGGGAAAGCGCTCGTTCTCATGCACATGAATATGTCCATGTTCTACACCTCTGGAAAATTGCTCTAATATCAACTGAACGAAAAAACCAATCAAGATACATACTGGAAGCCATGTTTGTGATCCAGAATGCTCGTACATCTCAGGAAGTAAGTGCGTAATCGTTAGTCCAAATAAATATGCTCCACTAAAACTAAGGAGGTATTTGATCCAGTCTTTCATCTGGGTTGCCAGCATATAAGCCGTGATCCCCGCAAGCAGGGTAATGAAAAAAATAACGGATGCGCCGGTCACATTTAAATCCATAGCGCGCAAAGGTAATTCCTTTTCTCATTTGCTATATGCCTTTATCCGGACTTTTTATTAATACAGATAGGTTTTTCCCTGATTTTTGGTCCAGAGTTCATAAAAGAAGGTCCTTTTTCTCATTAATTTCAATATATTGGGTGTGCAAATCAAACGAAAGAAAGAAATAAGAAAAGTATGAGTGCGCCCATCACACATCTTAAACAAGATCCCGAACTAAAAAAGGCCATTAATAAGGTTGGTGTAATCCCATCAGCACCAAGTGAGGATATTTATTTTTATTTACTGCGATCCATTGTTTCTCAACAACTTTCGGTAAAAGCTGCTGCCACGATTTTTAAACGTTTTTTAAATTTATTTAAGGATCAATATCCTAATCCGCAAACGCTGGTTGAATTAAATGATGAATCCCTTCGAGAGGTTGGTGTTTCTCGCCAAAAATCCTCCTATTTAAAGGCAGTAGCCGACTTTCATTTAAGTGATAACATGACGCATGCTCAATTGAAATCCATGAGTGATGAAGAAATCATCAAACATCTTACGCAAATTAAAGGAGTTGGTAAATGGACGGTTCAAATGTTATTGATGTTCCCAATGAATCGCGCAGATGTCTTTCCAATTGATGACCTAGGAATTGTGAATGGAATGAAATCCATGTATGGAGTAACCGAAGAAAACAAAAAGAAACTTCATGCTACATTAACAAAAATCGCAGACCAATGGAAACCCTATCGGACCTTGGCCTGCAAATACGTCTGGCGTAATTTTGATTGAACGCTCGACTTAAAAAGTCAAGCAACGAAATCAAACCTCAATATTATTCTCAATTCGTAGAATCTCTCTAAGTTTAGGGATTTCCTCTTTCTTTACCAAGAAAGTATTCGTCCACCGATCGTGCCATCCTCGACTAGGACTACCTAAACAAGAATATTGATGAAATGGCACAAAACGAATTAATGTCCTCAAAATACAATCGCCTAACGCTGGTCGATTCGCAAAATTGTTAATCACCACATGACCTGTTGCCATCTTACCAACCGTTTGACCTAGAAAGTATTCCATCAAGGTATAATACAAAGGATAAATCATTAATAGAATCCAGATTAATATTGTTGAGATTGAATTGGATTCGTTACTATACTCATTGCCTCCAAACGCCGTTAAATCCATAAGGATAAAAAGAACAAAATAAACAAAACTTAGTATCGTATGATCAACCAAATGATGTACAAATCGCAATCCTGGTCCAATCTTCTGAACTTTAAGATTGACTTTATATTTTCGAACTACTTCTCTGGCAATGCCATCCACACCTGACTCCAGATGGGCGGCCTTTTTTTCCATTTTTATTTGACTTAATCCTATCATGTTGTTGTACTTTAATAAAATGTGTTGTCGGAGGTGCTGTGAACGTAGAAATTACGCTCACAGCTAGTCGATGAATTCTACATCTTTTTAAACAAACTTCCTAGCCCCGTTTCACGAGCCAAAATTTCCCTCAATTGATCTAAATTGATCCGTTCTTGCTCCATCGTATCGCGATAACGAATTGTAAAGGTTCCATCCTCTTTGGATTGTGTGTCAATCGCAATCGCGTAAGGAGTACCAATTTGATCATGCAACGTGTACCGCTTTCCAATCGTTTGAGCATCATCATACAATACGTTAAAATCATATCGTAATGCTTCAAAAATTTCTTTTCCAATTTCAGGTAAACCATCCTTCTTAACAACCGGAAGAATAGCGGCCTTTATTGGTGCCAATGCAGGATGCAACTTCAAATAAGTCCGACTTTTTTCATTCCCCTCCTCATCTACTGTCGTTTCACTGCAATATGCATTGAACAAAGTCATTAAAAATAACCGATCCACACCAATGGACGTTTCCACTACAAAAGGAGTCACGTTCTTGTTAAGTACATTATCAAATATAATCTGCTTCTTTCTAGAATGTTCCTGATGCTGGGTTAGATCAAAATCTCCACGCGAATGAATCCCTTCTACTTCTTTAAATCCAAATGGGAAATCATACTCTATATCCGCTGCAGCGCTGGCATAATGTGCCAATTTCTCATGATCGTGAAATCGTAGTTTTTCCTCTGGAATCCCTAACACTTTATGCCACTGCATTCTGTTCGCTTTCCAATGCTCATACCACTCATCCTCTTCTCCCGGACGTACAAAAAATTGCATTTCCATTTGCTCAAATTCCCGCATTCTGAATACAAACTGCTTTGCTACAATTTCATTTCGAAATGCTTTACCAATTTGTGCAATACCAAAAGGCAACTTCATTCTTCCCGATTGAGCTACATTCAAAAAGTTTACGAAAATTCCTTGTGCCGTCTCTGGGCGTAAATAAATTGTGCTTGAATCATCCGCAACAGATCCCATTTGGGTAGAAAACATCAAATTAAATTGACGCACATCTGTCCAGTTACAAGTCTCTGAAACAGGACAAACAATCTCATTCCGCTCTATCAATGACTTCACACCAGCTAAGTCTTCGGCAGTTAATAACTGACCTAATTCCTTCTGCAATGCATCTGCTCCGGCTTTATCACCTTCACGCTCCATTGCCAATGCTTTATCTTCTACCAATACATCTGCCCGATAACGTTTTTTTGAATCCAAATTATCAATCATCGGATCATTGAACGAATCTACATGTCCAGAAGCCTTCCATACCGATGGATGCATGAAAATAGACGAATCAATTCCCACCACATTCGCGTTCAATTGCGTCATGGATTTCCACCAGATATTCTTTAAGTTATTTTTTAATTCGGAGCCCCAAACTCCATAATCATACACTGCTGCCAATCCACCATAAATTTCAGAGGATTGATACACAAAACCATATTTCTTAGCATACGCAATGATGTCTTTCAGACCCGTAGCTTCAAGGGAATTATCTTCTTTCTTTGCCATAATGCAAAAGTAATTTAAAAATCCAATCTAATGCAACAAGTTTATTGCTTATTAGATTGCCGCATATTGACTAAAACCTACCGTTTATTCAAGAATTTACACCATTCATAAACTTATTCAAATACGAACGGAAAATTTACTTTCTTTATCTTAGATTGCGGTTTAAACTACGCTATATAACTACATTTATGTCCAAAATAGGATTATTTAACCATTCTAGTTTTTCAACTATTTTTTTTACAATCGTCCTATATGTATCGACGCTCCACCAAACTCAAGCACAAAACTTTCAATCGGATTATGACCTGATTCGTTGCAAAGGCGCAATTCCAGCCGAACTTAAACTCAATGCTTCGGAACAACTCAATAAAAACAAAAGCGAACTTGGAGATCTTTCCTCAACCAATGCTAAAAAACGAAAAGTACAGGAAGAATTTTTATCGAAAAGTACTTTGTCTTTAAGTGCGCTAGTTGGCAGTGGCCGTGTATTGTATGGAGACACAGTGACTGCTTACATCCGCAAGGTGGGAAATGAAATTTTGGAAACAACCCCAGAACTTAAAGGAAAAGTGCAGTTTTTTGCCTTCAAGTCGCCCACCACCAATGCTTTTTGCACCCATGAAGGAAACATTTTTGTTACGCTGCAAATGATTCAACGAATTAAAAGTGAAGCAGAGTTGGCCTTTGTATTGTCTCATGAAGTTAGTCACTACCTTCTAAAGCATTTGATTAAAGATTATTCCTATCGGAAAGAAACAATCGAAAAATTGCGTACAAAGAAAAATTACGTATCCATTGATAATGTTTTGCAAATCGGCTTTAGCAGATCAAAAGAATCAGAATTACAAGCCGACTCCTTAGGATACATTCTGTTTTCCAAAACAAAATACAATAAGCAATCCTATCAACATATTCTCAATCTGTTTGCTACAAGCGGACATCCACCTAATGAACATACTTTTTCAAAAACCTTTTTCCAATGGGGTAAATTTGAAATTCCCAATTGTTTCTTTTTAGACACATTGGACGAAATTGAGCAAAAATGGGAGGAAAACGACCTCTATAAAACACATCCAAATAATAAAAAGCGAAAAGATAAATTAGACGCTTTTAATATGCAATCTTTCCCTAGCAACACAGCACAACAGAATTTTATTCACCCCGAAAGCGAATTCTTACACATTCAAAAAATTGCCAAGTTTGAAAATGCTTTATTGCTTGTCAATGCGAATGATTATACAAAAGCCTTTTATGCCATTTATAATCTGTTGGAAACTTATCCACAAAACAAATTTCTAAATAAACTAATGATCAAGGTTCTATATGGTTTGGCCATTTATAAAAATAAAAACCGATATTATCATGTAGGGGACTCTTATACAGACTATGGCGGACAGACGCAGCAGGTAAATTATTTCTTTAAGCAATTAACTGCAAAACAACTTAGTGGCCTGGCATTACGGAAAATAATGGAACTTCGAAACCGAGTAGATAATGCGCGTTTTGTGGACACTTTGTGCATTGATCTCATGACCAGTGCCATGATAGAGGAAGGAGTTGATTTGGATGGATTTTCTAAAAATGATCCTGCCATGATGGATTTTGAAACGAAGATTAAACTTGCTTCCGCAGACAAAAAAATGTTCCCGGCTAAAAAACGATATATGTGCCGAGATCTATATTCCTATGTATTATACGACGAGAAAAATACAAATCCCGAGCTAGGTCGCTTGTTTCGAATGGCTATGATCAAAGTAATAGCCGAAAAAATGCGCGCAGAGATGGGACATAAGGCACGGATGAAATCGGACAAATCAGCTGCAAAACAACTTCAAAAGGAAGGGTATCTTACTGCTGGACATAACATTGTGATCCTTGAACCATGGTTGCAATATACAGCAAAAGAACAAGAAGAACGTTTATTGAAAGACAAATCAATTGAAGCCGACTTTCATGCAAAATTAAAAAATTACTTAGGTACAAACTGCCCTACCGCAACCCTGCTTTCCACACAGGAATTGAAAAAGGAAAATTCAGACTTCTACAACAAAGCAAGCTTTTTTAACAGCTGGATTCGCGAATATGCTTATCAACATTTTAAGGTTGATGCCAAAGTTTTACAATCGGATTTGATTCGGAAATATTACCCAAAGGACCGTTACCTTTTGTTCTTCCAATCTTCCTACAGACTGAACATAACCAGTTTAACTTTACTCGATATTGAAACAGGAATCATCCTTTACCATGGAAGTAAAAATTCATATTCCAGCAAACCATCCGTATTGCTGTCCGAATTTGACAAACAATTTAAGAAAATAAATAAAAAATAAGCCAATACTTAATCAACTAAACATAAACGATAATAAATAACGCAAAGCATGAAGTACAACATTTTACAAAAAATAAAAAGCCTTTTAACCTATGTAGGTGGTATAGGATTACTGATTCTCTCCCATTCTACAATGTTAAATGCACAAGAATTAGTCTGGGGCGAAGTTCAAAAAAGCAAATACAATCCGATCCTCCTAGGAGAATCAGACAAGGCTGTATTCACCTCGGAACAAACGAAAAAACTAACTTATAATTTCTGTACCGTAGATAAAACCACTAATTACACTAACAAATTCTTCAATACTTTTGAAATACCAAAAGAGTCTGGAATTCTCACTCGGACGGAAGGAATGCGTGTTGTGGGTGATTATTATGTTTTTGCCATTTCATATTACCAAAAAGCCACAAAACAATTCAGAATCGAGTTATCTGCTTATGACAAAAATACGGGTACGCAAGTGATTGCAAATCAGGAAATTTTCAAAGCAGAAGTAGAGGGAAGAGGGAAGCGAGGAAGATTCGATATTATTTCATCTGAAGACCAAAGCAAATTGTTAATTGTACACGACGTATTTTCAAAAAAACAAAACAAACGAATTAGAAAATATGTGCTATTGGATGATAAACTTAAGACGTTAATGGAGAAAGAAGTGGATTCCAATGAAAATATCCCTTATCATTTTCTAATCGATAATGATGGCTCTATTTTCTATGCTGGATGGGACCAAACTACCGGACTTTACATTGCGTCGTTTGATGCATTTAAAGAATATGAACATTGGAAAGAGGATATTCAATTAGAAGGTCAAAAAACAGGCTATGCGTTTGGTAGTGGCCGTTTAAGTATCAATGCTCAAAATGAATTGGTATTTGCAGGATACTTTTCCTCTCCGACTCAAGTAAAAGCAGGTAAAAAACGAACGCGTCTTGAACTTAGAGGTTGCTATTTTATTCGAATTGATAATGAATCCAAGGAGCAAGTCGTTGCAAAACTAAGTTACTTTGACAACAAATTCTTAGACCAGTTTAAAACCGCTCGTCAAAAAAAGAAAGGGAAATCTTCCAATGCCAAAGATAATTATAACAGAAATATGTCCATGCTGGATTTGAAAAATGGAGGAATCGTTCTTACGGGAGAATCATATTCATACTATAGATATGAAGATCAAAACGGAGCAGTAAGAGGTGAAACATTTAATTATGGAAGCATAGTAAGCATCCATTGTGATAAAGATGGCAATCTAAAATGGGCTCATAGAATACCAAAAAGCCAACAATTTTCATGGAACTATTTAATAGGGCCAATCGCAGCTTCTTCCAGAGGACTTCACTTACTTTATGTCAACACCTCCAAATACATTCGTAATTATTCTTTTGTGAGTGGATTAATTGATGGAAAACTTGTTATTTCTTTTTATGACGACAAAAAGAATCCAAACGAATATACCGCTGATACAAAAACTAAAACCATGAACAATGTAACTTCTGCAACTTTAAGAAAATGTACGATTGACATCAAAAATGGTACAAAGAAGATGGAACTTTTTGAAGGAGGAAACGATAAAGTCACCTATATGATTCCTTACTCTAGTTTGCAAAGTGAAGAAGGCGCTGACATTGTATTTTACTCAAGAAAAGGAGGTAAAACCAGATACGGTGTAATCAAATAAATAAAGATAGGCCGATCAAATGAAGATTTCTTAATTGGCTAAATTTATCAGTTCTAAAGAGGTTACCTCAAAAGTGAAACGAAACTATGATTCGATTCTAATTACTTTTGGGGTAGCCTCTTTTTTATAAAACACGGTCAATCAACGTTTATATTCAAAACATGATGTATTTTGGGCATATGAATCGTCTATGTTTCCTGTTTTTCGGTTGCCTAATCCTTTTAAACGTTCAAACTTCACCAGCGGAAGTATCTGAAAGTGACGTTCTAAAAGAAAAATTAACGGGTCAAATTCCGGACAGCATTCGATTTCAAACACTGCTCAAATTAAGTTGGATTCTAAAAAACAATTCCCTGGATTCCGCTAATTTATGTGTAAACCAAGCATTCGAATTAGCTCAAAAAAATGAAAGTAACATCCAAATGGCTAAATGCTATTATTACTACGGTATTTTTGGATACTACACCGGGGATATGAATTCGGCCTTGGCAAAATTAGATAGTGCCATCGTTTATTACCCAGAAGATGATGCGTATGGTAAAGCCAGTGTGTACAATCTTCAAGGACTCATTTATTCGGAACAAAGTAATTATCAAGACGCATTAAAAAGTTATCTAGCCTCTTTAAAACTGGGACGCAAGACGGAAGATCAATACGCCATCTCTAATCCGCTTCATAACATTGGAAACATTCATGAAAGAATTGACAATCTAGATGAAGCGCTAAAATATTACAAAGAAGCATTAGTCATTCGTAGACAAATTGGAGACACAACGTTCATCAATCAATCACTTGTAGCCATAGGAGGGGCCTATCTTTCCAAACATGAATTCAAGGAGGCTCGATCTTATCTTTCAAAAGCAATCTTGGACTTAACCAAACCTCGTCCCTATCCAGATTATCGTACATGGGCCACTGCACACAGTAATTTTGGATTAATGCTTTTGGAAGAAAGCAAACCGGACTCGGCATTAATCAATTTCATGTTGTGTACCGTGGCTCAGAAAGAAATGGATGATCAATTTGGATTGACAATTTCTTATTTGAATATGGCGGAATGTTATCTACGCTTACATCAATTTAAAGATGCCATCGCCATGGCAAAATTAGGCCTAACCTTCGCTCGAGAGATAGGTGCTACGCGTGAAAAATCTGAATTATTCCGAATCTTATTCGAATGTTATCGGGAACAAAATCAACTTTCAAAAGCACTCGCCTATCAGGATTCCTTTGTGACCTTGCGGGACAGTGTAATAGACGAAACTAAGATCAAAGAAATATCTCGTTTACAAATTCAATTCGAAACAGAACGGAAAGAAAAGGAATTGCTCTTGGCTCAACAAAAAAATGTGCAAACCGAACTCAAATTGTCCAGAAGAAATAACGTCATCCTTCTAATCTCCGGTGGAATTATTATCGCAGCGCTGGCAGTCTTATTTGTGTTCATCAGAATAAAGCAAAATGAAAAAATTAAACTGAGCAATGTACGTGTTCAGGAAAAGCAAAAAGGAATGCAGAACATGCTTCTCGCTCAAGAAAACGAACGTAAACGGATTTCCAGAGAACTGCATGATGGGATTGTACAACAACTTGGCGGATTAAAAATTGGATTGCAAAGCCATTTTAACAACCACAAAAGCGATGATTCCAATCAATACTTAGATCTACTAGACCAATCTACCCAAGAACTTCGAACACTCTCGCATCAAATGATGCCTAAATCACTTGAAGAAGTTGGCCTAGTTCCAACCATTCAAGATATGATGGATAACCTATTTACAAGTAGCTCCATCAATCATTCCTTTGAACATTTTGGAATCACCGACCGTCTTCCGCCTTCTGTTGAGTCCAATTATTTTAGAATCGCTCAAGAATTAGCTTACAATGCAGTTAAGCATAGTCAAGCCTCCACATTCAGCTTGCAAGTTCTAAAAACGGGAAAACTATTAATCATGATTTGTGAGGATGATGGCGTTGGATTTGAGCAAAATAATCCTAATGCAGGGATTGGATTGCAAAACATTCAGAGTAGAATGGAAATGTTAAATGGAACCGTAAATTTTGAATCAACCCCTAAAAAAGGTACTTTGGTAACCGTTAAGACCTCCTTGGAATAGGTTTAATAAATATAAAAGAAAGTAGAATTATAACATTTATATGATCAAGATTGCCCTTGTAGACGATCACAAATTAATAACCGACGGCATTACAAGTCTGCTGGCACCTATTGATGATATCGAAATTGCTCAAGTCTTTCATGGTGCCGAAGATTTTGTAAATCAATTAGAACATCCACTACCGGATCTTCTACTTCTTGATCTTGATTTACCGGGGATGAATGGAATCGAATGCGCTGAAACATTGCTCACTAAATACCCTCATTTCAAAATTGCCATCCTCACAATGCATGATGAAAAAGGGCTCATTGAAAAGTTGATTCAGCTTGGTGTAAAAGGATATTTCCTTAAGACAATTGAAGTAAATGAATTGGAAGAAGCCATTCGTCAAATTAACAAGGGGCATAGTTATTTCCCCTCAGACGTTACCTCCACATTGTCCAAAAATCCAAAACTAAAAGTAAGTGCGGTTCAAGATTCGAGAATTAAAGAACTTTCCCGAAGAGAAATCGAAATCGCTAGATTAATTGCCACCGGAATGAGTAATCGTGAAATTGGGGAGCAGCTTTTTATCAGTACACGTACCGTAGATACCCACCGCTATAACCTCATGTCTAAATTAGATATTCACAATGTAGCTGATTTGGTTCGATTCATTGTAAAAAACAACCTCCTAGGTGACTAACTTTTCTCTAAACCTGGTTCGTCTGAATCACCATTTTCCTTTTTCAATAACGCCCGCAAACGAGGCAATTCTTCCTTCGGAACTAAATACGTACCGGTCCACTCATCATGCCAACCTCTACTTTCTGTCCCTAAACAAGAAAACGGATGAAAAGGGACAAGTCGTATTAGAAAACGTAGAACACACGTCTTTCCAGATGGAAAATTTCCAAAACGATCAATTACCACGCATTTTGTAATTAATCTACCAATCGTAAATCCTCCTAGCGACTCCAATAATGAATAATATAACCCATGAATCCCTATCACCGCTATAATAACACCAAACATCATGCCTCCTCCTATACTTTCTTCTGGGGCTCCCATTAATATAAACAATCCACCAAACATCATTCCAAACAAAAAGCCAACAAATTGTCCAAAAAACATACTTACAAAAGCTAAAAACATTGAATCTACAATCCAATGCGTAAGACGCTGACCAGGATGGATTGAAGGAATCTTCAATTTAGCTCTATACTTCTCTGTTGCACCACTAATTGGGTCCAATTTTTCCTTGGTTTCATAAACTTCATCTAATCCTTTCATTTTTGTTAATTAATAAGTGTGTTGAATACTTTAGCTATAAAATGTACGAATAATCGTTTTCATTTCTTTTCAAAGTTACAAAAGTTCATTACTTATATTCTGTTTATTCAAATGTAAACTTCCTAAAGTCATTGTTCCCATTGGATATTACATTGCTTTAGTCAAATCCAAATCATATATTTGAACTGCTCATTTCTATTTTGTCATATCTAAAATCAAACACTTGAAAATTTCATTTATCATAAAATCTACGATTCAACGAAGAGATAAATGGATCCCTTTATTAAAAAATAGCATGAGCGACTTTGATAAGAGTCAGTATGTATTTGAATTTTTAGAAACACAACACGCCGGGCATGCGGTTGATTTAGCAAGGAACGCAAGTGTTACCGCAGATGCCATCATTGCCGTTGGAGGTGATGGTACGCTCAATGAAGTAATCAATGGAATTGTACTCTCAAACGTGAACACTTACCCGAAACTGGGTCTATTTCCAGCTGGAACAGCCAATGATTTTGCGAAAACGGTTGGAATAACATCCAATATCAACGAATTATTCGACCTCTTGAAAAACCTGACTACGCAAACATTGGACATTGGTAAAGTAGATTATGTCAATCATTCAAATCAAAAAGAGACACGCTACTTCTTAAACATTGCGGATATCGGTTTAGGTGGATATGTAGTTCAAAAGGTAAACGAAAGTTCGAAATGGCTTGGTCCGAAGCTCACCTTTTTAAAAACCATCACTACTTCCATGGTCACCTATAAAAAAACGGAAGTAAACTGTGTTGATTCTACTGGAAATATCATTCACAGTGGAAAAACGATGTCGTTGATCGCGGCAAACGGTCGTTATTTTGGAAGCGGATTGTGTATCGCTCCTGGAGCCCAACCAAGTGACGGTTTATTGGATGTGGTTGTCCTTGGAGACATTAGTATGTTGGATTACATTCGTAATGTCGGGAAAGTTAAAAAAGGCATACGAATAGAACATGAAAAAGTCACGTATTCAAAACATAAATCCATCCACGTAGAGCACAAAACGCAGCCCATTCCATTAGATATTGACGGAGAATTTGCCGGATACACACCACTTACATTTTCAATTGCACCTACCAAAGTCCAGTTTCTTTGTAATTCAATTTTTGATTGATTTCCTGACCAAAAATTGATGGTTGGCACTGTTTTCGTAATTAATCCAGTTATATTTAAAACCATATCATGAGTTTAGTATATCATTTAATTCAAACACTTTAAAACCATTACATTAATTTATTATGAAAAAAATCACATTCGTAATCGCAGCATGTCTAGGATTTGCCTTTATGGCATCTGCACAAGTAGAATATAAAATAATAACAACCGTTGAATCTATCGTTCCTATGGGAATGGGAAGATCTAGAATGGTGGAACATCAACAACCTGTGGATCACAAGGAGTTTACAACATCCCGATCTAGTGGAAAGGATTCTAAATCAGGAGGTGTTTCAAGAGGAAAAGCAAAAATTGACGCATTAGATGAAACAAAACTTCTTAACTTTTATAGCGGAGTAGGTATTAACATGCAAAACATTGCTTCCAATGATGCAATGGTTTCATCAAAATTAAATCAAATGGCAGCAGATGGATGGGAATTGGCATTTGTTTCCAGTGGAGTAGAAAGCCAAGCGGGTAAAGATGATAACAACGGAATCTTTATTACTCGATACGTTTTTAAACGAATGAAGAAATAATAAGTTAAGGTAAGTACCTAAATAAGTACCCTACCAAATAAGGTTGAAAGGAGTCTGGAGGACAATTTGTGTCGCTTGAGGCTCCTTTTCCTTTTTATGAATTTCTTTTTTTGAAAATTGCGATATCGGCAATCATCGTAGCATAAACTTAATTGGAACGCGCATCCGTTGCTTTACATTTTTTTTATCCTTTTTTGCCGGATTCCATTTCCCTACTGATTTCAACGCACTTATTGCCACTAAATCACAGCTCGCTTCAATCCCTTTTAACACTTTTAAATTGGATATGCTTCCATCCAATTCCACAATAAATTCAATGAAAATACGTCCTTGAATCGATGCTCGTTTGGCCCTTGGTGGGTAATGTTCCTCAACATACTTTTCAATTTCTTTCTGAAAAGCATCTATTCCAATCTTTGGTTCTGCTTCCTGATCCACAAAATCATACACATCCAATTGTTGCTTTGCTGTAGCATTATCAGCCGTAGTATCCCGCACATAGATCACGGTACCTTCTCCATTTTCATATCGTTTTCGGAGTT
This sequence comes from Cytophagales bacterium, assembly GCA_965277185.1. Lineage (GTDB taxonomy): Bacteria > Bacteroidota > Bacteroidia > Cytophagales > JAHDFW01 > JAHDFW01. The sequence continues at coordinate 392,944 of CBDICC010000034.1, forward strand.
CAAGAACACCCTTTTCATCAAAAAATTCCCATATACCATATTTTTCTCCAGCCTCATACATACCAGATGTTTTCTTATTTCCATTTTGATACCAACTACTTGAATAGCCATCCGACACATCATTTTCATACGTCATAAGAAGCATCTTCTTTCCATTTTGATAATACATCTGCCATGTCCCCTCTAATTTACCCCCTGAATACGACTTTTCGATCTTAAGCTTGCCGGATCGATACCATTCCTTATGTATTCCATTTGGTGTGTCAAAAGACCATTCACTATACAAGTAAGATTTTCCATCCTCAAAAAAAGCTTCCCAAATACCATTTTGTTTATCAAGTGAATAGGAGCCTTGCATTTTCACCTTCCCGTTTCCATGATAGCTTACAAACGTATCTTGCCTTTGACCATTTCGGAACGACATTACTTCATTGATACGATCGGGATATGAGAAATAACGTGTCCTCTTTCCATCTAATTTACCCAATTTGTAATTAGCTATTTGATGTAAATCTCCATTCGGCTTGTACAATTTTGAAACTCCATGTTTTAAATTGTTTTGGTATGCTTCTTCTCCTACCAATATTTTCTGTGGCTCCTCTTCGGTTCTTTTGGAATACCGATACGTTTTGAAAATCCCATCACGCATTTCCAGCTGTTTGGTCAAGAAAGTCCCCTCCATGACCAGCTCCTTCCCATTCGTTGACTGTGGATAAAATTGCGCTTGCCAATGTTTATTTTGCTTCTTAATCTTCACCAAAAAGGATGCATTCTGAGATTCTTCCATTAATGAATAAGACGAATCAGCATACTTGGTTATGGTACACGAACTAAATACGATCAGGTATCCAGCGATTAATGTTAAATAATATATTTTCTTCCTATTCAGCAATCCCATAACAATGGCAAGTTAGTGATTTCATAAAAAACGAAACGAGTATTAGATTATTACGATTAAACAGACTGTTTTAACCACGATTTGAATTTTGATTTAGCTATAAACATCCCGTAAATTAGGAACTAAAAGCAGAATCCAAGAATCAGACTAAAAAAAAGCCTCATCAGAAATAATCTGATGAGGCTTCAATTTTAATATAATTAGATTGAATAATTCTTACAATCCAAATGCAGACTTAACATTGTCTACGTAGTCTAATTTTTCCCAAGTAAACAATTCAACCTCCACATCTTTTTGAGTGCCATTGGCATCGTAGAAAGTCTTAGTAATTGTTTCATTCTTTCTTCCCATGTGTCCATAGGCCGCTGTCTCAAGATACATTGGCTGACGTAACTTCAATCGTGTTTCAATTGCAGAAGGACGCATATCGAATACTTTTCCAATTTTTTGAGCGATGTCACCATCTTTCATATCCACTTTAGCTGTTCCATAAGTATCAACAAAGATTCCCATTGGTTCAACTACTCCAATTGCATAAGACACCTGTACCAATACTTCGTCGCATAAACCAGCAGCAACCATATTCTTTGCAATGTGTCGTGTAGCGTATGCAGCACTTCGATCTACTTTACTTGGATCTTTTCCTGAAAAAGCTCCACCTCCATGGGCTCCTTTTCCTCCGTAAGTATCTACAATAATTTTTCTTCCAGTCAATCCAGTATCACCATGAGGTCCACCAATAACAAACTTACCAGTTGGGTTGATATGGTATTTGATTGAATCATTAAATAATGCTTGAACTTCAGGAGTACACATTGCTTTCACACGTGGAATCAAAATGTTCACTACATCATCCTTGATTTTGGCCAACATTGTCTCATCGTTAGAATCAAACTCATCATGTTGTGTTGAAACCACTACAGAATCAATTCTTGATGGTTTATTATCATCTCCGTATTCAATCGTAACCTGAGATTTAGAATCAGGACGTAAATACTTAATTTCATCCAACTCACGACGTAAATCAGCTAATACAATTAGAATCTTGTGTGACAAATCCAATGCCAATGGCATCAAATCAGCTGTTTCACGACAAGCATATCCAAACATCATCCCCTGATCACCTGCACCTTGCTCTTCTTTATTTTCACGATCAACTCCTCTATTGATATCATCAGACTGTTCATGAATTGCAGAAAAGATACCACAAGAGTTTCCATCAAACATGTAATCACTTTTATCGTATCCAATTTTATTGATTACGTCACGAGAGATCTTTTGTACATCTAAAAAGGTATTTGATTTTACCTCTCCAGCCAATACAACTTGACCAGTTGTTACCAATGTTTCACAAGCAACTTTGGAATCGGAATCCCAAGCAAGAAAATTATCAATTAAAGCATCAGAAATCTGATCTGCTACTTTATCCGGGTGTCCTTCTGAAACGGACTCAGATGTAAATAAATATGACATTCTAAATTATGTTTAATTTCTATTAATAGTACTACTTATAGTTTCAATCAACCTGAGAAACAACGAAAGCGATTCCTCCGTACCGGTTTACTGCTTGAAACTTAAAATTTGAAACGAATGATTGATGCAAATAGAATGTTTTAGCACTTTTTCTGACCAAAGACAGTCTGTGGTTGCAATCGATCAAATCAATCCACAAATTTTGTGCAAAGAAACAAATATTAATCGTTCAAAACAAGAAAAGCTCCGCCATTATTGGGAGCTTTTCTTGTACTAAATGAAGTCTAAATTCAACCATTAGTTTCTATTACAAACCAATTATTCTGCCTTCAAATTATTTTTTCTTGCCTTTATCTGATTTAGAATCTGGCTTGGCGATTGCAGTTCGCATATCCGTATCTGATTGAATATTCTGCATCTTATAATAATCCATGATTCCCAAGTTTCCACTTCTAAATGCTTCAGCCATAGCTTTTGGAACTTCTGCTTCTGCCATAATCACACTTGCTTTCGCATCCTGCGCTTTCGCTTTCATCTCTTGCTCATGCGCTACGGCCATCGCTCTACGCTCTTCCGCTTTCGCTTCAGCTACTTTCAAATCCGCTTCCGCTTGATCTGTTTGTAACTGCGCTCCAATATTCTCCCCTACATCTACATCTGCTATATCAATGGACAAAATTGTAAATGCTGTTCCTGCATCCAATCCTTTTTCCAAAACCAAACGTGAGATCAAGTCAGGATTCTCCAATACCGCTTTATGATTCTTGGAAGAACCAATTGAGGTTACAATTCCCTCTCCAACACGTGCAAGAATTGTCTCTTCTCCTGCTCCACCGACCAATTGTTGTATGTTTGCTCGCACGGTTACTCTTGCTTTTGCAACTAACTGAATTCCATCCTGCGCTACTGCTGCAACTGGAGGAGTATTAATTACCTTTGGATTTACCGACATTTGAACTGCTTCAAATACATCTCTACCTGCAAGGTCAATCGCAGTAGCTTGCTTGAATGTCAAGTCTATGTTTGCTTTATCAGCAGAAATTAACGCTTTGATTACAGAAGGAACATGTCCTCCTGCCATATAATGCGTCTCTAATTCATCCGTATTCAATGCCAATCCTGCCTTGGTAGCAGTAATTAATTGATTCACTATCAAACTTGGAGGCACTTTACGAATCCGCATTCCAAATAAGTTTAGGATTCCTACTTTCACATGCGAAAATCGAGCTGTTACCCAAAGGCCAACTGGTACGAAATATAAAAATAGTATTAAGGTTACGAGAATGGCACCTGCCAGCATTAAATAAAGTGCAGTCATGATCTATGCTATAATTGATTAATTATTAATTCGTTAGTAATACACCGTATAGTGTTTTACGAATTAATTCAATTATTTATTGTTTTCCTATCAATAATCAATCTAAATTATTGATTACGAATTGGCCATCTCGATATAACTATTTTTCTCGTCTGAATTTAGTTCCACCATTCTAATTTCTTCTTGTTCTTCGAATGCGCCAGCCTATCAAATTAGATAGATTTAATTCAAGTCCTGAAAAACTTCCCATTCATCAAAATACCCATTTTCACGAAATGAAAAAATATTAAGCGTATGCTAAAATTAGAATCTGCTATTGATATGACACCTAATATTTAAGTGAAAAAGCATTTTATTGATTGGATTAACTTAGGATAGGTCAATCTTTTTTCGAAAAGTGTATCCCTCCAAAACTAAACTTAGAGTTAAGACCAAATTAACTCTTAACGGGTTCCACTTTGACTTCCTTTCCGCTGGAGTTTATTTCTATAATTTTAACCTTTTCTTTGGCATTTATAAATGCTCCCAACGTACTTACCTCCACATGTTCATCATTAAACGAAACAGTCCCCATAGGTCTTAAAGAAGACACCGTAATTCCTTCATCCCCTAATTTCAATCCAAGGTTTATATGTTCATTCACTTTAGAATCAATCACTTGTTTTTGGGCCATAAAACTCCAAGTACCTGATCTAAAACTGTATATTATTGCTCCCAAACAGAAAATGGAAGTGCCTATCATGGTATAAGTTCCAGCGGTACTTCCAAAATGGTCGTAGGTTCCCCATACTCCTCCTGCAACCACCAACATACCGATAACTCCAACCACGGTAGTACCTGGAATAAAAAAAATCTCTACCAGAATCAATGTGATTCCTAAGAGAAGGGTTAATATAATGAAGGTAACTTCCATGACTTTATTTCTCAAATCTAGGAAATTTTACCTACCAAACGCACTTTTTCAACAAAGATATTGTACTTTAGTCTAGCTATTAAAATAGCCGTCTTGTTTTGAAAACCACTATCCAAATAAAATTTTTAATGTGGGTTGCATTCCTTATGGTTTGCTCCATCAATCCCCTATTTGGTCAAAACAAAAGATCTTTGAACAATCATGTTCGCTATAATACACGTACTACTTCCAAAATCCACGTATTCCCAGATGATAAAGAATTACGTATTCGCAATAAAGAAGTTTCGTATCGTGGAGCACCCATAAAATGGAGCAACGATTCACTAGTCTTTGACCACCTTACTCAAATAAAGCACTTTCACAAGTCCAAACTTCGAAGCATTAATCAAGCTCCCAAGCCTTACTTTAGTTTAAATAAGGATCACAACTCGTACTTGGATAATAACGTGCAAATGTTTGCTTCTCCTTCAACCCAAACACTTGAAGCCGGACGCATCAACTTGTCTTCTCATTACCTCCTTTTTTACCAAGGGGCAGTAGGAATCACAGACAAACTTCAAATGGGAGTTGGATTTACTTTAATACCCGATTTTGACAATCAAAGCGGAGGAAGTAATATCAATGGCCAATTCTTCTCCTTGTCCACAAAATATAAGATTAGAGATCGAAAATATCTTGATGTAGCAGTGGGAACTGTCAGCTTGCGAACTCCAAAAACGATTTTGGGTACCAATTTAGGTTCTTCACAAATGCTTCATTACGCCTACATCGCAGCCAGTGCAGATTATTCCATCGCCAATTTTTCAGCTAGTATTGGGCAACCTTATTTAGGTTCTATTTCGTCAAAACAACTATTCGCATTCAATCCTACCTCGCTAAGATATGTGTATACGATGTCAGGGTCTATTTTACTAAGTGAACAAATTGCCTTGATCTCAGAAAATTGGTGGATAAATGGGATTTTCAATACACCTGGTCAAGTTAATGTCCCCAATAAGGGCGTCCCTGATTTCCCACTAATTGGTGGTCGTTACTATACTGAAATGTATGGTGGCGGAATTGGGATAGGTAACTTCCTTATCCCCGGAGTTAGCATTTGGAGTGCACTCTACATAGATGGGTATTACTATTTCTAGATTGAAAAGCCCCCTTCCAAATCAAATCCAATAATCCTCTTCAAGCAGTATAAATAGCTGCGAAAGTTCATTGATCGGATTCTTGACTAATCGTTTGTGAACCCGTTATCATCCACAAAAACGTAGTAGCACTAAAGAAACTTAAAAACCGATATCAACTCGGTTCTTCTGGACTTTGCTGAGCTTGTTTCAAAAACTCCTCCATCCCCATTCTAGTTATTTTAATCATGTTCTCTGCATCATCCGCAAATTCATGTTCTGGGTATTTTTCAGTAAAGGTCTCAAACAATTGAATCGCTCTAGCAGTATCATCTAATTCTACATATAAATTTGCAGAGCGAAACAATGCCATAGGCTTATTTTTAAAGTCCTCCTCATGCAAATAAGCAGACTGGTATCTACGGTTCGCTCGTATTTTATCGTTTAGAATATTTTCGTAAATCTCTCCCGCTTTCATCAAATACATTCCTGCTTTTGGGTCTTTTTCGTAATCATGTGCATAATACTCGTATGCCTGAACTGCGTACATTGACGTTTTCATATCCGGTTTGCCGGTAGTCCGGAATACATCCATCATTTTTTTATTCAAGCTATCAATTTTAGCCTCCATAGCTAACTTAGTTGAATCTGCTTCACTTACAACACTTGTCGCATCTGTATTGGTTGAATCTTGTTCTTGACATCCAATAATAAATAATGTTGTAATGCATAACATAACGATCCACACCAACGGAGATGATTTTTTATTTTGATTTAACATTAACATACCTGATTTGATTTTAAAATATTGGTTGAATGGACTTGTTCTCGTTACGGCTTAATGAAACTCGTTGTTTTACTTACCTAAAGAAGAGATTCAATCTTATAACTAAGACAGTTCTTTATAAGCACAAGTTGCCTGAAACAAGAACAAGTCATCATTTTAATTATTCTATTCTGTAGAATTAAATTAACTTAACTTAACTTAACTAAGTACTCCTAGTTTCCGAGCTACTTTATCAAATGCTGCAATCGCCTTGTCCAAATGATGGATTTCATGTGCTGCTGAGATTTGCACTCGAATCCGTGCTTTTTCTTTTGGCACTACTGGATAGAAAAACCCTATGGCATACACACCTTCATTCAAAAGTTCATTGGCAAATTCCTGCGCCAACTTTGCATCATACAGCATCACTGGAACAATGGCGGAATCTCCATCTGAAATTTCTAATCCTACCTTCCGAATTCCTTCTTTGAAGTAGTTGGTGTTATTCTCTAATTTATCTCTTAGTTCGGTTGAAGAACTTAATAAGTTAAATACCTCAATGGCTGCACCTACAATCGCAGGTGCCAACGAGTTTGAAAATAAATATGGCCGACTTCGCTGACGCAACATGTCAATGATTTCTTTTTTACCAGAAGTAAATCCACCCATCGCACCTCCCAGCGCCTTACCTAGCGTAGATGTAATGATATCTACTCTTCCCATAACATCATTATGCTCATGGGTACCTCTTCCCGTCTTTCCAATAAACCCTGTAGCGTGTGAATCATCAACCATCACCAATGCATCATATTTCTCTGCCAAATCACAAATTTGATCCAATTTAGCTACAAATCCATCCATAGAAAACACACCATCGGTTACGATAATTCTGTTTCGTTGAGCTTGGGATGCAATCAATTGTGCTTCTAAATCTGCCATATCGCTATTCTTATATCGATAACGCGCTGCTTTACACAACCGCACCCCGTCAATAATAGAAGCATGATTTAATTCATCTGATATAATGGCATCTTCTTTTCCAAAAAGTGGCTCAAAAACACCGCCATTTGCATCAAATGCTGCTGCGTATAGAATGGTATCTTCCATTCCTAAAAAATCAGAAATCTTTCCTTCCAATTCTTTATGGATATCTTGTGTTCCACAAATAAAGCGAACAGATGACATACCATATCCATGAGAATCCAATGCGCGTTTGGCTCCATCAATCACCTTTGGATGTGAGGAAAGGCCTAAATAATTATTAGCACACATGATAATCACGTCCTCCCCAGTACTCACTTGTACTTCGGCTCCCATGGGTGTAGTAATAATACGCTCTCTTTTATATAGTCCTGCTTCATCTATATTTTGAAGCTCGTCCTGCAGTTCTTTTTGTAAATTTCCGTACATCGCTCTTTTGAGTATATTAATTTTCTATATTATTATTATTGCCTAGCTGCGCTATAAAATTGAATTACGCTTTCCGTAGTTCATCATTTCTTTCAATTGCAGCAAACCTTGACAAAAATAGAAGAAATTTTCATTTATATATCCTATCAAGTGTTGGATATTCTTTTAAAACAAAAAGCCATTCATCAACGAATTGATGAATGGCTAATACAAATTTTATTTATCTTAAATCGAACTAAAACTAGTCGACTGCGATAGGTTCAACCGATACAAACGATCTGTTGTTCTTTCCTTTCTTGAAAGTTACAATTCCGGTGCTTAATGCAAAAAGAGTATGATCTTTACCCATTCCAACATTTTCTCCCGCATGATGCTTCGTTCCTCTTTGTCTTACAAGAATGTTACCAGCGATCGCTCCTTGACCACCATAAATCTTTACACCTAAACGGTTGCTCCTTGAGTCTCTACCGTTGTCCGTACTACCGGCTCCTTTTTTGTGTGCCATATCCTAAAACTTTCTGCTTTAAATTATTAAGCTATTTTCTCAATCAAAACTTTGGTCAGCGCTTGTCTGTGACCATTTTTCTTACGGTAACCTTTTCTTCTTTTCTTTTTGAAAACGATAACTTTGTCATCTTTCAAATGAGAAACGATTTTACCCGTTACTTTTGCTCCTTTAACAGTTGGAGTTCCAATGTTTACTTTACCATCGTTATCGGTAAGAAGAACTCGGTCAAACTCGACCTTGCTCCCTTCATCACCTTCTAGTCGATGGGAATAAACGTAAGAATCTTTCTCTACTTTAAACTGTTGTCCTGCGATATCTACAATTGCGTACATTCCTGTGCCTTAACTTAAATTCGGACTGCAAAAGTAATACTATTTATTAATATTACAAGTAACATCGAAAAGATTTTAAAGTATTATCAAAAACAACCATAAATCCCTACCTGATTTTATTTAACTTCAGTAAAAATTAATTCCTCCCTATAATGATATATATGCAGTTCTTCGTCTATAATTGTTGCACCATAGGCTTGATCCACATCTAAATTTGACGTTATAAAAAACAATTCTGGTGAGTAATGATCAAGTCGGGCTTTATTCAACTTAACACTATTTGTATCACCCCAAACATGCGTATTGTAATAATCTGCAAACGCAACCTCATTGATCATTGACAAATCTCTTCCATAACTAGTAATGTTTGCATACGTCGATATTAACTTAAAACTATCCTTCGTAAAGACATAAATATTTGAATCTAACGGAGCATCAACTGCCCAATCTGTACTATATACTTCGAATTTAGACGTAACTTCTGTGGAGTCTGAATTATACTCGAAGTTATAACCTATGGATTTTTCTAATTTCCACGTACCTATTAATTGTTTTCTACCCCACTTTTTTTCACACCCTGGTAGCGCAATCAACCCTAGCACTAAAAGTAACATCGGGATCCTTAACGTTTGTATCAAAGATTTAAATTTTTGCACCTCCTCCATTTGAATAATAGCTTACTCTTTCCACACTGTCTTCGCTTGCATAATCATGATTATCCAAGTTGTATTCGAAATTAAGGCGATGCGGAGTAATATGCAAATGAAAAACGGAATCATCATGGATATAATAGCTCCCTCCTATAATGGAAGCTGAATTAAATTCCCATCGATTACCATCTTCGTCGTACACTAATTCCTGCAAAGCAGATAAGTCTACAACATATCTCGATTGTTTGGTCACATACATCTTTACATTTTTTACTTTCCCACTCCCTAAGGCCGAAATAACCACCTGATTCGTTGCTTCAGTACCTTCTACGATCTCTATTACATATGTTGTGTCCGTGTTTCCCCCCAATAAAGGCTCCGTTATCTCAAACTGCCCAAGCACCTTCTCTCTAAGATATATGCAACTCCCATCATCTACCACGGCATTAGAATTGAAATTCTCCGAGTGAAAATTCGTACACCCTTTCTTCTTACAACTAATTGCAAGGGTCATCAAAATCGCGAGAAATAATGAAAACGAAAATTTCTTCATCATCAATGATATGATTTTTTGTTTGTTAATTGAAATGAACTAAATAAAATAACAGGTATAAAAGTACAGAATATTCTCGCAGCAAACGAACTTAAATTACCCCGCTCTATGCTACTCTATTAAAAAACACGTTCAAGACAATCTCATTTAATTTCAGATTTCTCCACTTACAACAAGTAACAATTCAACGAGCAAATCAAAATGTCAAACAAGAATTAAATAGAATGTGGATAACTGTAGATTTTTTTTAGCGGCATGAAAATGGGAGTAAACGGTTTGCGTTCACTTAACTTGAAGTTCATTTTCAAGTGGAGATTAACCCCAAACTCATAGGTATGAACTCATTAACAATCGTACCTCCTCGACTGCAATCAGTTTTAAAAGGACGATCCATTCATATCACAATAATACACTAGCTTTACCTTGTTATTTCGAGGACTCTTTTCGTTGACAATTTTTGTTTAGAAACGCAACAATTTAATGCGTTTTTTATCCCCAATTTTTCAACAAGAAATACCCTTTTGTATTCTTTCAACTTTCTTTTCCCTTGGGGAAAATTTATTAAACACTAAATATACACAACAAGGGGCTATTTGCATTGTGGATAACTTTGTGAAGTATTTGTTATCTTTCTGTAGAGCAACATTTTAGGCTAAAGAAAAAAATGTGGATAACAAAATTGCACTTTCCAAAGAACGTATGTATATTGCTTGCAAAATAGAATGTTTTTGCCCAAATTTGTACCCGAAATTGGAGTACTGGCCACTTCACTTTTTAGGCACATTTTTAACAGTATTGTACTATGGACATGAGAGAACCATTATTGGAAGAAAACAAAGGGCGTTTTGTCGTCTTTCCGATCAAGCATGATGACATCTGGAAAGAGTATAAAAAAGCGGAAGCAAGTTTTTGGACGGCAGAAGAAATTGATCTTTCTGAAGATTTAACGCACTGGAATAATTTATCTGATGGTGAACGTCATTTTATCTCACATGTATTGGCATTTTTTGCAGCAAGTGATGGTATTGTAAATGAAAATTTAGCAGAAAACTTTTTATCAGAAGTTCAATACCCTGAGGCGAAGTTCTTTTATGGTTTCCAGGTAATGATGGAGAATATTCATTCGGAAACATACTCTTTGCTGATTGATACTTACATCAAGGATCCGGCAGAAAAAGATAAGTTGTTTAATGCTATTGATACGATTCCATGTGTTGCTAAAAAAGCAGAGTGGGCTTTAAATTGGGTAGAAAGTGACAATTTTGCAGAACGACTGATTGCTTTTGCAGCGGTAGAAGGGATTTTCTTCTCAGGAAGTTTTTGTTCTATTTTCTGGCTTAAGAAAAGAGGATTAATGCCTGGATTGGCATTCTCGAATGAATTAATTTCAAGAGATGAGGGATTACATTGTGATTTTGCGTGTTTATTACATAACGATCACATTGTAAATAAGGTGCCTGCTGATCGTATTACAGCGATTATTACAGATGCAGTTGAAATTGAGAAAGAATTCGTAACAGATGCTTTACCAGTTTCATTGATTGGAATGAATGCCAATTTAATGGCTCAATATATTGAATTTGTTGCAGATCGCTTGTTATCACAACTTGGATGTGCTAAAGTATATAATGCAACCAACCCTTTTGACTTCATGGAAATGATTTCTTTACAGGGTAAAACTTCTTTCTTTGAAAAACGCGTTGCGGAATATCAAAAAGCGGGAGTAATGAATTCTGGAAAGAATCAAAAAATCAGTTTCGACGAAGATTTTTAACAACTAGGAAAAGAAAAAATCATCGCAATCAAATTGATGTCATAAAAAGAGACACTAGGAAACAACAAGATAATAACAAGACTACAACACACTAAACACCACCAGGAAAAAAATGTTTGTATTAAAAAGAGACGGACGACGTGAATCCGTAAAATTTGACAAAATAACTGCTCGTATTGAGAAGTTATGCTACGGCTTGAACATGAGCTTTATCGCTCCAATCGATATTTCAAGAGCTGTTATTGACGGCCTATATGATGGAGTATCTACCCTAGAGTTAGATAATCTTGCTGCAGAAATCGCTGCTACAAAAGCTACTGTTCATCCAGATTATTCGGTATTAGCAGCACGTATTGCTATTTCGAATCTTCACAAAACTACGAGCGAATCGTTTTCAAATACCATGAAACGATTGTACACGTATATTGATCCTATTACAGGACAAAATGCGTCAATGATTGCTCCAGAAATTTACGAGGTAATTCGTAAAAATGCAGCTCGATTGGATGCAGCTGTAGATTACAAAAGAGATTACACTTATGACTTTTTTGGATACAAAACATTAGAGCGTGCATACCTTCTTAAAGTAGATGGTAAAATCGCTGAGCGTCCACAGCATATGTTGATGCGTGTAGCTGTTGGTATTCATTCTAACAATATTGATGCGGCAATTGAGACTTATAACTTAATGTCTGAGAAGTGGTTTACACATGCTACTCCAACATTATTTAACGCAGGTACTCCAAAACCGCAATTATCATCTTGTTTCCTTTTATCAATGCAAGAAGACAGTATTGATGGGATCTATTCAACTTTAAAGCAAACTGCTAAAATTTCTCAAGCCGCTGGTGGTATTGGGATTAACATTCACGATGTGCGTGCTAAAGGTTCTTATATTAAAGGAACCAATGGTACATCTAACGGTTTGGTTCCTATGTTGCGTGTATTTAACGACACTGCACGTTATGTAGATCAAGGTGGTGGTAAACGAAAAGGAGCATTTGCTGTTTATTTGGAACCATGGCATGCAGATGTATTTGACTTTCTTGAATTGAAAAAGAATCACGGGAAAGAAGAAATGCGTGCAAGAGACTTGTTTTATGCAATGTGGACTCCTGATTTGTTCATGAAGCGTGTAGAAGAAGATGCTGAATGGTCGTTAATGTGTCCAAACGAATGTCCTGGTTTATCAGATGCGTATGGTGATGATTTCGAACGTTTGTATGAAAAATACGAGCGAGATGGAAAAGCACGTAAGACTATAAGAGCACAGGAATTATGGTATGCTATTTTGGAGTCTCAAACAGAGACTGGAACTCCATATATGCTTTATAAAGATGCTGCTAACGAGAAGTCAAACCAAAAGAACTTAGGTACAATCAAATCAAGTAATCTTTGTACAGAGATTATGGAATACACTTCTCCAGACGAAGTGGCTGTTTGTAACCTTGCTTCTATTGCTCTTCCTAAATACGTTATTGACGGTAAATTTGACCATCAAAAATTATATGATATTACTTACACGATTACTAAGAACTTGAACCGTGTTATTGATATCAACTATTACCCAGTACCTGAAGCTGAAAATTCAAACATGCGTCACCGTCCAATTGGTTTAGGTGTGCAAGGATTAGCTGATACGTTTGTTATGCTTCGTATGCCATTCGAATCAGAAGAAGCTTCAAGATTGAACAAGGAAATTTTTGAAACGATCTATTTCGCTTCAATGACCGCTTCGAAAGATTTGGCTAAAGTTAATGGTCCTTATCAATCATTTGATGGATCTCCTACGTCAGAAGGAATATTTCAATTTGACATGTGGGGTGTAGTACCAGATTCAAATCGATATGATTGGGATCAGTTGAAAGCAGAGGTTATTCAGCATGGTATATATAATTCATTATTACTTGCTCCTATGCCAACAGCATCTACTGCTCAAATCTTAGGAAACAATGAAGCATTTGAACCATTTACTTCTAACATCTACGTTAGACGTGTATTATCTGGTGAATTTATTGTTGTAAACAAGCACTTAATTAAGGATTTAATCCAGTTAGGTCTTTGGAATGAGGACATGAAGCAATTGATTATTGCTGCAAATGGTTCTGTACAAAGCATTGATGAAATTCCACAAAACATCAAAGACTTGTATAAAACGGTTTGGGAAATTAGTCAGAAGAAAATTATTGACATGTCTGCTGATCGTGGAGCATACATTTGCCAAAGCCAGAGCTTGAACATTCACATGCAAGATCCAAACTTTGGAAAAATTACTTCAATGCATTTCCATGCTTGGAAGCGAGGGTTAAAAACAGGTATGTATTATTTAAGAACAAAAGCTGCTGCTGATGCTATTAAATTTACAGTTGATGCTGCTAAAATGACTCAACCTAAACCAGAGGCTATTCAGGAAAAATCATTGAAAGAACAACAATTAGAGGCAATGCAATGCTCATTGGATGATCCAGATGCATGCGTAGCTTGTGGTAGTTAATCAATAATTGAATTTAGTTGACTTATTATTAAGTACTGTATGAATCATTAATTGAAATTTGGAATACTCATTCATTTGACCCAAACTTCAATCAAATTTTTTCTACCTATTTTATATATAAACGATGAAAAACATCCCGCTCCGAATTAATCGGATTCGGGATGTTTTTTTTTACAACTACCTATAATTAAGATAAGTATAGAAATAAATCTCTTCGAATATGCAACATATCTTTTCTACTTTCGTATTATCTAATAAATAATATTATCATATGATAGTAGAGAAAAAACAAACTACGAGTCGGTATAAACAGCTGGTCGAGATTCTTGGGAATGAATATGTGCAAAGTAATGTAGAATCTCCATTTGACTTTATTCAACTTGCCGAAGAGGGAATAAACGCAAACATTATTACCAATTTTCGTTCCTATTTTGATGTTACATTGGAAAATACAGCCCATTTTTTAGATACATCGGAACCCACTTTATATCGCTGGCTGGGGCAGAATAAAAATTTAGAACGCAATTTTTCGGTCAAATTATTCGAAGTAACAGATCTATTCCTCTACGGATGTGACATTTTTGGAGGAAATGAGAACTTCTTTAAATGGATTGAATTACCAAACAGCGTCTTAGGAGGCATGAAACCATCCGATCTCATTGGCATCCCCGGAGGTATCTCAAAAGTGCGTGACGTACTCGGGAGAATCGAATTTGGAGTATACAGTTAGGCTGACTCATGGCACATGACAATAAGCAGCTGTAGATAAGCGTTTAGTTCAAATAATCTTTAGGTTAAATACGTAAGTAAGCAAGTAAATAAATAAACATAATAATTTAATAATGCGTTGACAGATGGTTTTCGTAAATATTTTTCAGGAATAAATACAACACACATTCTAATTATTTATTAACAGAAAATAAAACAATTGGATTAAACTAAATACAAATTAAGGTGCATTGAGAGTCGAGAAGAAGGTAAGAGAGGTTGTGTCAAAATTTAATAAGTAAGTAAATAAATAATAAAATAAGGAAGCAGTGTTAATCTATCGTCTGACAAGTAAAAAATACGAATCGGATCTCTCTGGGATTGGAGCAAACCTATATGGTGGCAGATGGAATAACAAAGGCAGTGCTGCGCTTTATACCGGTGAAAGTCAGGAAATCGCACTTCTAGAAACAGTCGTACACACCCCGCCGATGCTTACCCCTTCTTTAGTAATGGTTACGTTGGAAATTCCGGACGATTCCATTGAGGAAATTAAACTCAATCAACTCCCATCAAACTGGAAAAGATACCCCGCTCCAACAATCTTAGCAGAGATTGGTAATCGATGGATTCGAAGCAATTCATCCATTGCGCTCAAAGTTCCTAGTTGCATTATTGAGTCGGCACATATTTTTGTGCTCAACGCGCAACATCCTGATTATTTAAAATCAGTTAAAATCGTGCATAAGGAAGATTTCCATTTTGATTCTAGATTGAAATCCTAAAATTTACTTCTAAAGCAAAGCCCCATTTCTATGTTACAATAAAAATGGGGCTTTTTGAATGCTATTTTAATAGCGATTGGCTAATCCAATCTACTTTATCTTTTCTCTATATTCTATTCTACAATCCTGAGATAATTTTCATCTCAATACGACGATTCTTTTCACGTCCTGCCGCTGTTTTATTTGATGCGATAGGTTTCGTAAATCCATATCCCTTTGGAACCAACTCATGCACATCCACTCCGTGCGTAAGAAGATATTCTACAACTGCATCCGCTCTCCAAAGTGAAAGTCGCTTATTGTGTGTATCTGATCCCATATTATCCGTATGACCTGAAATCTCAATTTTACACTTAGGCAAATCCCATATGGCTTCGAGAAAGCTGTTCAATGCCGCATACGAATCTCTTCTTAGAGAAGCTCGATCTGGATCAAAATATACATTTTCAATTACAATCTTCGCTCCTACCTTCGCCTTAGGTGCTTTGAAATTCATTGTGATTGGCTTCTGATTTTCCTTCTCGATAGTACTTACTTTTTGTGATTGGTACAAGTATCCTTTTCCATGTGTTGAAACGATATACTCTCCATTCTTCGGAACAAATATTTCATACGTTCCATCGGTAGCACTAGATTTTGCCTTACTAACCGTTTTACCGTTAGCAACGTCCGTCACTTCTACATTTAACTCTGCAAATTCTCCAGATTCATCGCTAGTAATTGCTCCAGAAATACGTATTCCATTTTCACCATGTTCCCCCATAGAAGACGGTTTAATTGCATCATGATCATGGATTTGCGTAATTGGTCGAGATTCTACTTTCTCTACCTTTTCGTCTCTTCTCGGCATGTTGATCATGTATATATCTTTCCCTCCATAAGAAGGCTCTTTGTATGAAGAAAAATATCCTCTTTCCCCTTTTCCCGGAAGTACAAAATATAAATCATCATCGGCAGAGTTGATCGGAAAACCAAGGTTATGAGGGTGACTCCAATGATTTTTAACTTTATCATGCGTAGCCTGAACGATATCGTATCCTCCCATCGATTTATGTCCTCTAGAACTGAAGTATAAGTTTCCGTTAAGGTCCAAAAATGGACTTTCTTCGTCGTGTTTTGTATTAATTGGTTTCCCCAAATTCACAGGTTTTCCCCATTTTCCTTTTTTATCTTTCGTAATCATATACAAATCAAGTCCACCATGGCCTCCTTTTCGATTACTGGAAAAAATGAAATAATCTCCATCTTTCGATTCAGTAATATGTCCTTCAAATGATTTACTATTTACTGCTTTAATAGGAGTTGGTTTTGACCATTTACCACCTTCGCTCATCCGACTTTCATAAAGGTCACCCCCACCGTTATCCTTGTAGATAAAAAGGTGTTTTCCATCTGGAGACACACTCACTACAGCGTCATGCTGTATTGTATTAATATCTACTCCTATATTTTCCGCCTTAGACCAGTGTCCATTATCTTGCATGTGAGAAATGTAAATATCCTCGTAGTGAAGGTGATCACTATGTAATAAGTCTCCTGTAGAACCTTGTCTTCGGGAAGTAAAGATCATGGTCTTTTCATCTGCCGTTATTGCAGGTGTGTAATCTGGAAAACGAGAATTTACATTGTCTCCAATATCCATAATCTCAATATTCACCGGATGTTTAATCATGTGGATTCCATGATGACATTCTTCAATACGCCGCTTAATTCCAGCATTAATTGAATTATACTCATCTTCTTTAATTTTTTTCTTTGCAAAATCCTTTTTGGTTTTGTTTCGATAGTGCTTATAGTACACAATCGCATCTTCAAATTGGTTTGAAAAATGATGACATTCCGCTATATAAAAAAGTGTTTTACGATGGAATTTAAAATCCAATTCGTACGCCTTCATTAGATAAGGCAACCCCTTGTATTTACTATTCGTTTCCAAATAACAAATCCCTGCCATAAAATTTCCTTCTACATTGGTAGAATCTTCTTTTAAAGCAGAAACATACAATTCCAGTGCATCCAACTTACTACCAAATGCGTAAATTTCATTGGCTAATTTCACCAAAGCCTTTGCATGATCCTTAGGATCTTCTTGACTTTGAGCTGGAAAATGGACTCCCAGCGCCATCAAAAGCAACAAAACTAGTGTTTTAGAAGAATTAGTGTTCAACATAATATTCTATTTTACCCCAAAAAAAATAAAAATTCATTGATATTCCCCCCTATCGGACCAAGTATTTAATAATACAAAGCATAATAATCTGTATAATCCCCTCTATTTTTATCCATTTCCTTCCTATTTAACCTCCATTTAGTTGAATCTATTTTAAGTGTTTTTTGGTCGCCAAATTCGGGTGAAAATTTATACCTTTGTGGACTGAATTCACAAACCATAAATCACCGAAGTTGTACTTAGTTTTTGATACCGAAACCACTGGACTTCCAAAAAATTGGAATGCCCCCATTTCAGATGTGGACAATTGGCCGAAAGTATGTCAAATTGCCTGGCAATTACATGATCGGTCCGGTAAATGCGTTGAGCACAAAGATTATTTAGTTGCGCTGGATGAAGGATTTGAAATTGGATTTGATACGCAAAAGATTCATGGTATTTCCAATGAGCTTTCTCAAACACAGGGAATAACAATTGATGAAGCGCTAAATGAATTCAATGATGCGTTGAGTCGTGCGGACTTCATCGTAGGTCAAAACCTAGGATTTGACATCAATGTGCTTGGTAGTGAATACTATCGAAAGGAAATTGAAACCACTTTAGCCGAAAAAACACATCTTGATACATGTACAGAAAAGTCGGCAGGTTTATGTCAGATTCCCGGAGGCCGAGGCGGCAAATTTAAACTTCCTAAATTAGGGGAACTTCATTCCTTTTTATTTGGGAAAGAGTTTTCAGAAGCACATAATGCCACTGCCGATGTAGAGGCCACCGCAAGATGTTTTTTCGAATTACTACGTACAGATCACTACTCTGCAACAGAATTAGAATCGGATGACCAATATTTAGTTGAGTTCAAGGAGCAAAATCCTTCCACGATTTCACCTGTTGGGATAAAGCATTTAAATCTGGCAGCAGAAAGTGCTAAACTGGAAAAAAGGCAAAAAAAGAACCCGTTGCTACCGACGTCGGGACCGCAATTTCTGGTGATTTAACCGAAGCGACTTTTGCCCATTTGCATTGTCACAGTCAATTTTCCATCCTACAATCCACTACCGATGCGGGTGCTTTAGTGAAGACGGCAAAAGAATTAGGAATGCCCGCTGTTGCTATGACTGATCATGGAAACATGATGGGGGCGTTTCATTTTGTTACGGCTGCACTAAAAGAAGGCATCAAACCAATTGTTGGATATGAGGCGAATGTTTGTAGAGATTTAACAGATAAAAAATCACAGGATAACGGGTTTCAAGTCGTGATTCTTGCTAAAAATAAACAAGGGTATCATAATCTAGCCAAACTTGCATCGTTGGCGTATACCGATGGTTTTTATTATGTCCCGCGAATTGACAAAGAGGCTCTTTTAAAACATAAAGAACATTTGATGATTCTTTCGGGAGGTCTTTGGGGTGCTGTACCAAATACCATTTTAACAGAAGGAAAAGCTAAAGCCGAAGAAGAGTGTCTTTGGTGGAAAGAACAGTTTGGCGAAGATTTTTATATTGAAATCAACCGCCATCATATTGAAGAAGAGGAGCATATTAATCCTATTTTAATAGAATTCGCGCGAAAGCATGACATCAAATTAGTTGCTTCAAACAACACCTATTACACCAATAAAGGGCAATCGAATGCACATGACATATTGCTTTGTGTGCGCGATGCCGAAAATCAAAGTAAGCCAAAAAAATATTACGGAAGACGTGGTCGCGACTTCAGATATGGATTTCCAAATGAGGAATTTTATTTAAAATCCTCTCACGAAATGAAAACGTTGTTTTCAGATCTACCGGAAGCTATCATTAATATTTCTGAGGTTTTGGACAAGGTGGAGGAATACGAATTGGCTCGAGATGTACTGCTTCCTGCCTTTGATATTCCAGAACAGTTTCAAGACGTTAAAGACAAAGAAGACGGAGGAAAAAGAGGAGAAAATAACTACTTACGATTTATTACCTACGAAGGGGCAAAAAAACGGTATGGTGAAATCACCGATGCTATTGCAGAGCGACTTGACTTCGAATTACAAGTAATTGCCAATACAGGTTACCCAGGTTATTTTTTAATTGTAGAAGATTTTATTAGAGAGGCCCGTAACATGGGTGTTAGTGTTGGTCCAGGTCGTGGTTCCGCGGCTGGTTCTGCGGTGGCTTATTGTACTGCCATTACCAATATTGATCCAATCAAGTATGATCTACTTTTTGAGCGTTTTCTGAATCCGGAACGGGTATCTATGCCCGATATTGATATTGACTTTGATGATGTGGGTCGCCAAAAGGTCATCGATTATGTAATCAATAAATATGGATCGAACCAGGTAGCACAAATTATCACATACGGTTCCATGGCTGCAAAATCCTCCGTAAGGGATACGGGGCGTGTAATGGAACTGCCTTTGCAAGATACCGGAAGGATTGCCAATTTGATTCCTGCAACTCCAGGAACCAGCATGAAGAAGATCTTCGGCAAAACCGACAAAGAGTTAAAAGCTAAGTTTCGGTCTGAAGACATTGCATTGATTAAGGAATTGATTCAGGTTTCGGAAGGCGACAGCCCGGAGGCAAAAGTAATTAATCAGGCAAGACTCGTAGAAGGTTCCTTGAGAAATACGGGGATTCATGCATGCGGAGTTATTATTACTCCCGATGACATTACCAATCACGTTCCAGTCGCAACGGCCAAGGATTCAGAAATGTACTGTACTCAATTCGACAACTCCGTTGTGGAAAGTGCAGGATTACTAAAAATGGATTTCCTTGGATTAAAAACGCTTACCTTAATTAAGGATGCCGTTGAAATCGTACGCCAAACAAAGGGAATTGAGCTAGATCCTGATAATTTCTCGCTTGAAGACGAAACGACCTACGAATTATTCCAAAAAGGAGAAACCGTTGGTGTGTTCCAATATGAATCTCCGGGAATGCAAAAGCATCTCAAAGACCTAAAACCTACGGTTTTTGCAGATTTAATTGCCATGAACGCCCTGTATCGACCCGGTCCGATGGAATATATTCCTTCCTTTATTGATCGGAAACACGGACGTGAGCAAATCGAATATGATTTGCCTGCCATGGAAGAATACCTTGATGAAACGTATGGTATTACGGTTTATCAAGAGCAAGTAATGCTTTTATCTCAGAAGTTGGCCAATTTTACCAAGGGTGAAGCAGATGTTCTGCGGAAGGCCATGGGTAAAAAGCAAATTGCGGTTCTGGATAAAATGAAACCTCAGTTCATTAACCAGGCTAAGGAAAATGGACATCCGGAAGAAAAACTTAATAAGATTTGGAAGGATTGGGAGGCGTTTGCGTCCTATGCTTTTAACAAATCGCATTCCACATGCTATGCTTGGGTAGCATATCAAACGGCATATATGAAGGCCCACTTCCCGGCTGCCTACATGGCTTCCGTGCTGAGTAACAACATGAATCAAATTACCTCGATTACATTCTTCATGGATGAATGTAAGCGAATGGGATTAGACGTGTTGGGACCTAGTGTAAATGAAAGTAGAGGTGATTTCTTTGTAAATGAAGAAGGTCAGATTCGATTTGGACTGAATGCCATTAAAGGAACCGGTGGAGCAGCTGTAGCCGACATTATTAGAGAACGGGAAGAAAACGGAAAATTTGAAGACTTTTTTGACTTTGCCAAACGAGTAAATCTTCGAACTGTAAATAAGAAAACGTTTGAAAGTCTTGCGCAAGGGGGCGGTTTTGATTGTTTTGAGGGAATTCATCGCGCTCAATACTTCTTTGAAGATAATGGAACCACTTTTATCGAAATAGCGATAAAATACGGTGCGAAGTTAAAAGCAGAAGCAGAAACCAATCAGCATTCATTATTTGGTGGTGGAGGCGGAGAAGTAACGTTGGTTGCTCCTAGACCTGCAGACATTGAACCTTGGCCAGAAATCAAAAAACTGAAATTAGAAAAAGAGGTGGTAGGAATTTACATTTCCGGTCATCCTTTGGATAATCATAAACTCACTATCGAATTTTACGGAAAAGGCAATCTTACGGAACTGGAAACCATTACGGAGGACATGAACGGGAAAGATTATGCCTTGGCTGGAATTGTATCTACTGCAAGTCATTTAATCAGTAAAGCTGGAAAACAATATGGCGCTTTTGAGCTAGAAGACTATTTAGGTTCGTATAAATTTTTCCTCTTCTCTGAAAACTATCTGGAGTATAAACGATTTATGAATGCGGGCACATTTCTTTTCATTAAGGGTAAGATAAAGGAGCGATTTAGAGGCCGAGACTATGCTGGTCCAAAAGAATTTACGCTTAACATTACTTCGATGGATTTGCTAGACGAAGTGATGGATAAAGTGTCCAGAGGGATGCGTTTAGGCATTTCTGCAGAAATGGTTACGGCGGATATGGTGGAGCGTTTGGACGATGTTATCGCTCGTCATAAGGGTAAAAAACCGCTTCGTGTAGATATTTATGCTAAAAACGAAGATGGCCAAGCAATGAAGCTGGGAATGCTCTCTAGAAAATGTCTCGTTGATCCTTCTAAAGAACTTTATGATGAAATTAAGGAATTAGATGGTGTCGCTTGTAGATTTATTTAAGGAAAATTTTTATGTTTGTACAAATGGCTACAAACGATAAAAATGTAATAAGCATCCTACGGGAGCATTTGGATGGTGATAACTTATCTCTTTTTTATCAAGGGAAATTTGATCACAAGTTTACCGCCTTAATTATCGACCTCGCTCGAAATGCATCTGAAACACTTACAAATCGCACTGGAAAGAACAGAATGGGATTTTTGATGGCGGAAAGTTTCCAGAACATTGTAAAGCATGGATTAGATAAAAACAGCTTAACAGGCGTTTCGAAAGAAGTATTTGGAATTCGGAATATCGGCCCGTTTATGCATATCTTTTCCTCCAATCAAGTTGACCCTGATACAGGACAGCTTTTGCATGGCAAACTCAGCTCTCTTGATAACATGGGGCTTGATGATTTGAATAAAAAATACATCGAAATTCTTAAAAACGGAGATATTTCAGATAAAGGAGGTGCAGGACTTGGTCTGATTGAAATGGCAAGGAAGTCAAAACAACCTTTGCAACATGCCATTGTCCCTGCTAAAGGAACTGATGAAAAATGCGGATTTGGTCTTCAAATTGATATGTTGATGGACAAATCATTGTTGGGTAACGAACCAGATAAGCTATCACTTCATTCGAATGTTGCTTTGCACGAAGCCTTACAAAAGGAAAACGTTATCTTACTTTTCAATGGGGATTTTTCTAAAGAAACCATTGCTCCTGTATTGGATATACTAAGACGAAATGCAGAGAATTCATTAGTAGAAAAAAAGAAATTCAGCAAGTTGTATCATATTGCAGTTGAATTATTTCAAAATGTGATTCGGCACGGCGCTAGTTTTCATGGCGTAAAATTTGGGACATTTGTTCTGGCTGTTAACGGCGAATTATTATCTTTGTCGACAGGAAATTACGTTACGGAAGAACAAGGAAAGTATCTTTCCGAATGCATTGAGCATTTAAATGGATTTCCGCCAGAAGGACTAGATGCTTTGTATATGGAAACATTACGAGCAAGTGCAAGGGAAGAATCGGGAGGAGGAAATGTTGGAATGATCGACATCGCTCGGATTTCTGCGAAAAACATGGAGTACGACTCTGTCGTGGATGAAAACGGAACATTTTTCTCCATTACCGCGCATTTTAAATAGAATAAATACCACTTGGCTAACATAGAACACATTTATTTAGGTTCTTCGTTGATATATTAATAGTACTGAACAAAATTAGGATGGATAACTTGGAACTGGAAGAAACAACTGACACCCCTGCGGTAATATTGGACGCGTCAACTGGTACTATTGGAATCAATGGTAAATCTTACATGGAGGATGCAGCCACCTTTTATGATCCGGTTATGGATTGGGTTTCGAAATATCTTGCAAACTCAACCAGTGAAACGACTATGAATCTGGATTTGAAGTACTTTAATTCCACCACCTCTAAATATCTTCTTAAAATGTTCTTCATGTTTGAAGATGCTAATCGAAAAGATAACTTAAAAGTTAATTGGCACTATAGTACCGAAGACGATCTTATCAAAGAACGTGGTGTTGAAATGCAAACGATGGTTGGAATGGAGTTTACTCATATTCCTTATTAATACGTTTAGTAGGTTAGGTTACTTCTAATTCTTTTTCCTGTTTTCATCCTAAATTTCCCAATTTCTTTCTTGGTTGTAGTTCGTTTCTCTAAACTGAACTAAACTCTTCTTCCTCGCATCTATGCATTGCGAAGAATATTATTCTTGTCATTGGTTTTTCAAAATGTCTAGAATCTATTCATTTTCACTGCAATTAATATTGTTCAATAACTAGCTGTTAGTTTCCGCATCACTTCAACGTTTTAGTATTTCATAATTCTTTCAATTCGCACATATTTTGCTAGATTGCAAGGGTGAACAAGATTCAACTTATCATATTGGTAATTCTACTAACAGGTGTAAATCTATGTTCTACAATCGCACGCTCCCAGCCCGATTCTGTTCGTTATTCAACGCTCATGTCCAAAGCAGACAGTGTCTATAATTTAGACTTGAATTTGGCTATCAAATGGTTAAAAGAATCCATTGAGATCTCCCAAGAAAACAAGTGGGAACTAAAGGAGGGAATTGCTCAACGTGAATTAGCCAAAGCTTATATCACAAGTGGCAATATTGAAGCTACAGACTATCATATTAACCGAGCCATCGATATTTTCAAGCGACATAAAGCGCTGAATCGATTGGCCAATGCTTATTCCTTAAAATCAATTCTAAGGGGCCGAATTAATGATCACAAAGAAGCAGTATTGCTTTTACAGAAAGCTATAGAGATCCAACTAGAGGCTAATAATGAAGAAGGACTCGCAACCATGTATGCCAACATTTCGATCCACTTTACAGATATGAAGCAATACCACAAGGCAGAGGAATATTTATTGAAATCCGAAGAGCTAAATATCAAACTGGGAGATGAACGCAGTTTGTTTTACACCTATATTAACATGGGAAATATTTACATTCTAAAAGGCGAATTTGAAAAGGCGAAGGCAAAGCTTAGCCAATCCTTAATGATTGGCAAGAAATACAAGAATACAGATGGAGTCGTTACTTGTCTTAACTTTCATGCTCGGCTCTATGCTAAAATGGGGTTGGATCAGAAGGCATTGGCGTATTTTGAAGAAGGTCTAGAAATGGCTCGTTCAAACAATCTTCCCATGGAAGAATCTGAACTACTTGCCGATTTAAAAGAGTTGTATGTGAAAAAAGGAGCTTACAAAAAGGCCTATAATGCTTCCGAAACGTACTATTCCTTAAAAGACAGTATGTATAGCATTGACAAGTTGAATAAGATTTCTGAACTAGAAAAAAAACTAGAACTACAGGAAAAGGAGTCTATCATTAAAGGACAAACCGCTGAAATTTCGAAGGCCAATCTAGAAGTAGAATATCAAAAGAATATAAAATTCATTGTGCTTTTAGCTGCTGTTATTTTATTAGTCTTCATTGGCTTTATAATTAAAAATCTGATTGCGAAACGAAAAGCCAATGACGCCTTGGAGGTTAAACAACAGGAAATAAGTGAGATAAATGATGCTTTAAATCAACAAAACGAGGAGATCCTAGCGCAGCGAGATAAAATCGAAACGCAACGAGAAGCATTGGAAATAAAAAACCATGATGTGCATGAGAGTATCATGGCTGCGGAACGAATTCAAATTGCATTCTTCCAATCAGAGGAACGAGAAAAAGTCTTATTGCCTTCGCATTTCGCTTTTTTCAAACCTAGAGATGTGGTAAGTGGTGATTTTTATTGGTCTCATATCTCCAAAGATTTTTATTATATCTCCGTGGTAGATTGTACAGGACATGGTGTTCCTGGTGCCGTGATGAGTATGCTCGCTTTATCATTAATCCGTGAAGTAATGACCCATGGAGAGGAACCAACCCCTGCTGCTATCTTAAATCAACTCAGGAGCAATTTAATAAGTGAATTAGGGCACGGGAATGAAGGAACAGAGCATTCAATTCGAGAAGGGATGGATATGTCTCTCATTCGGATAAAGAAAGATGGATCGGAAACAATGTATGCCGGAGCCAATAATCCAATTTATGTATGTAATCCTGACAATCTCACCATCTACAAAGCGGATAAGCAGTCCGTGAGCTATCATAGAAAACTGCAACCTTATATCGATCAAACGGTCGCAACCCAATCTGGAGATATGATCTACTTATTTTCGGATGGATTCCCAGATCAATTTGGAGGTAAACGTAATAAGAAATTTGGGTATAAACAGTTTAGAGACTTGTTGCAAACGCATTGCGATAAAAGTCCAGATGAACAAAAAGACGTTTTAGAACATGTTTTTAATGACTGGATTGAAGTAGGGAGTGATGAGCAAATTGATGATGTTTGTTTGCTTGGAGTTCGGGTTGTTTAGTTTTGATTTGTAGCTATTTGGTTATTCAGTTAATCGGTTTTTCGGTTTTTCAGTTTTTCGGTTTTTCAGTTTTTCGGTTGTAAGAAGGTTAAGCTTCAAAACCTTTTCTATTTACTTATAATTTGTGCCTTCCTTAATCGTATCAAAAATTTTTCTTCGCACATTTTTACGAGTTGCTGATACATCAATACCTATTGACAAACCTCGACCCAAGAATCCTGACTCCTCTATCGCCCAACCGTCTTCTATAAAAATCCGCTTTTCTTTCTGGAAAATACGTACAATTGGCCCATTCAATTTCCCTACAAACACTTCTATATAGTTAAACCGACCTTGTTCATGATACTTGAGAATGAAATCCCAATCGGGAATTGTATTTTGTAATAATACCTGAATTTCAGAAAGGTTCATTTATAATAAACTTAGTTTTTTAATTAAAGTTTTCGAGATTTCCGTCAAATCAAATCATCCTACGAAAAGTTAAACTCATCCGTCCTTGATCCGTTTCAGACTTTGGTATTGAATGTTGCCATTCCTTTTGAAGTTCATTTATCATATAAATCAAAGAACCAGAAGGCAATTCATAATCTTGTAAATCAGTCGAATCTTTAATGTTTTTGAAGCGAAGGATTCTTGTTGCACCTAAAGAAACAATGGCCACACCTGTTCCTTTTTCCAAAATGTCAGTTTGATCGGAATGAAATCCCATCTTCGATTGACCATTTAAATAATAATTGATTAGGCAATTATTTGATTCAAAACCAATTGAGTCGTTAATCTGATGAACCAAACCTTGCAATTCAGGGGTGAATTTCTGATATGGATAGTGCATTTGGGAATAGTTATATGCCTTTCCAAAGCTTGCTGTTTTACGAGCGACCATCCGTTCATCCCATTTGACATTTGCTTTCAGAACTTCAAATAACTCCTTAGAATCATCTAAAAACGTTTCTATGTACGTAATTCCCTCCATTCAGAATACTTTCAACAAGCGAATTTAATCATTTTCTTCTAGTGAAAGGGAACTTATTCCTATGGAACTTGTTTTGTGATATACATACGCATGAAATTTAATTTTACAGATCCAAAAGAAAATAGTCAGTTTCAATTGAGCGATTTCACGTGCCCAATTGAAAATTCAGAAATGAATCAACAGTCATTGTACCGAATTATATGGGTATTGGAAGGCAGTGTAGATTTTAAGGTGGATACGATTCCGCTCACTATAAAAGGAAATCAGCTCTTATTCTTAACTCCACATAACCATGTCGAGGTACCTTTAGAACATACAAAACTAATTTCATTATCCTTCAATCGTGAATTTTATTGTATCAAAGGTCATGATCATGAAGTGTCATGCCATGGATATCTTTTCTATGGTTCTGCTACCCCACCCGTTGTCGATCTATCCGAAAAAGAGCAACAAAGTCTACATGCACTGTTCAACGTGTTCCGGGAAGAATTTGAATTTCGAGATCATATTCAAGGTGAAATGCTACAAATGTTGCTCAAGCGTTTATTAATAAAAAGTGTCCGTCTGACGCGTGATCTTTTAACTGACCCTACCATCAATGATGCCAATTTAGATGTCGTCAGACAGTTTAATGTATTAGTGGAAATGCATTTTAAGGAAATGCATCAGGTAAAAGACTATGCAGAATTGCTTTTTAAATCACCCAAAACCTTGTCTAATCTATTTGCACAATATAACAATCAAACTCCTCTTCAAGTTATCAATGAGCGAATCGTGTTGGAAGCCAAACGTCAACTTTCCCACACAAATAAGGGAATCGAAGAATTAGCCTTCGAATTAGGCTATAGTGATGCTGCACATTTCTCCAAATTCTTCAAAAAACACACCGGAAAAAGCCCAAATGCCTTCAAAAAAGAGGCGATTTCATCCTAAAAGGAAGAATGTACAAGTATTCGGGAAAAACCAACATTCCATTCGGCTAAACAATCCTACATCTTTGTTTCATAATTAAACGAAAACAAAAATTTAAATCATTTAAACGAAAATATTATGAACACGATAACAAATATTGCAGTACCAACGAAAGAACAAGTAGATTCAACTAGTCAAGGAATTTTTGATGATTTAAAAGGTCAGTTAGGAATGGTTCCAAATCTATATGCCACTCTTGGATATTCAAGCAACGCATTATCTACCTTTTTAACACTCTCCGGTTCTGCTTCTAAAGGCGTTTTTTCAAACAAAGAAGTAGAAGCAATTAAACTCGCAGTATCCGAAGCAAACAATTGCATCTATTGTAAATCTGCTCACACTGCGATCGCTAAAATGAATGGTTTTTCTGATGCAGAAACGGTAGAATTACGTAAAGCAACTATTGCAGATGAAAAATTAAATGTCCTAACCAATTTTGCCAAGCAAATAGCTGAAAAAGCGGGCCATGTGGATGAGGAAATAAGAGAACGATTCTTTGCTCAAGGATATGATGAAAAGGCATTGATGGATTTAGTCTCAGTCGTAATTGCAGTAACATTCACCAACTATGCACATGCATTAACCAAAGTAAAAGTTGATTTTCCAGTTGTAAACTAACTCGAATCTGACTAAAGATTTAAACTAAAATCGCAATCTCTCAGGCGCAATAAGCCTAGCTGGATTTTAGTTTTAAAAAGCCTCGATTCACTGATACATATATCGGTCAATCGAGGCTTTTATTTTTAACAAAAAAATGGATTTTATGTCATTATTTGAACTTTAGCTGTCTAAAACTCTACTTTATTTAAGTAATAGACTTTCCTTCTTCGCTTTCCAAATTCCTTTTTCTTATTCACAATTTTCTGAAATCCATCCGCAAGATATGTATTGTCATACCAATGATCCACATCTGATGATGTGGTCCAACGAAGCTTATCCTCCTCATCCCCGGTCTTTACAATTTCTACATCACGAGAATCCGATTCAATTCCATTTATATATGCTACTGATTTAATTTTAGATCCAGTCGCAAACATTAAACTGATGGTGTCGTCCTTAATAGCTACCGTTAGAAATCGCTTTAATGAAAACGGTTTGTAAGTCAGCCACATTTCAAAAGTATTGCTCCATTTCATGTTTCCCGCATCGTCAAATGCTGCAATGGCAGCATGTGAATATTGAAACCCATCAAAAACACGTCGTGTTCGGGTAATCGATCCTCCATTAGGCCCTACCGAAGTATAGCTTTCCGTTCGGTACGTTGGATAATACACTTCGCCAATAAAAATAAACTCATTTTCTCGTTCAATCAAATCATGAATAACCATTCGATAATTCAATTTAAGTTCTTTCCCTCGAGCAGATTTACGTTCTTTCTTACGTTCTATCCTCTCCTTCTTTCGCTTCGATAAATAGGATAGGAAATTCTTAAATTCCAAAAAGTTATAGAATTTGATGTACTCTCTATTTGATTCATTGAACCGGGTAACATACACCCCCTGAGCGGTTGAATAACTTTTATTTGAATATGTTCCCGCTGCCATATAGTCTCCCGTTTTCAATCCTGATGTAGAGCATTTACCTAATTTATTATCATCCTCATTTCGTATTTTAATGGAGTGAGCGAGCGAAGCTCCACTACGATCAAATGGAATCAGAATATATTCACAATCCTTTTTTGTTCTACACGCGCTTAGTAATAAATGTACTTGTGTGCTATCATCTGTTATCTTCAATTTTATAATGTCTGCATACTTAGGTACATCACTAAGGTCAGGATAATCTATCACGGATTCTCCAATGTTTTGCCGCGCCATCATTGGTCGCTTTTTATAGGTTCCAGCAAAGTATGCCTGGTTGTTGAGGACTCTAAAATAATCTACATCAAACTTTGGAATTAAATTGCCCGTGTGCCGTTTAATAATCCCAGAAACTGGATCAAATTCAACAATGGTGAAATTGCCTTTGCGATAATGATGAAAGAAAATCCAAAGCCGATCGTTGTCCACAAAAGTGATATTATAGCCTTTCATATAATCAAGGGCTACTTCCTTTTCCGAAGTTTTTACTAAATCGGTGTTGAAGTGCTCAAACTTCATTCGGATTTCACTTGCCGCTGCTTCGTAACTTTTCGACAGTAAGATCAGTCCTTTCTTTCCAAATAAATATACCTTCTGACCTGTGTATTCTTCTTTTAACTCAATTTCTACGCGTTGCGTTTGAGCTACTTGAGCATACAATGACCCACCCAATAATAATAGCACTGTTATTGGGAATAACCGACATATAATCCGGTTGAGTACTAATTGAGCCTTGTTTTTACTGATCATTGTTCTTTCAAATACTAAGCATTGGTTCCTTCAATACAAACGTGTTTATTCTTATTTTATTGACTCTTTACCACTCCGTTAGCAACGGTGATATTACTATTCGTTTCGGTTCCACAAAGGGATATCATCACTCGCATTAACGGTACGTGAAGTAGGTTTTTGGTTCCCATTGGTTAGTTCCGGCACCTTTTTCACTAAATATTGATTTAGTTCTGAGAGTAAAATGATTCCATCATAATCCAAATCTGCGGCTCCTGAATTTAGTCCATTTAAAAGTGCATAGGTAAACACTCCATTCTTCCATTTTGCACCTTCCATGGCATATTCAGTTCCCCCGGCAGATGATATAATCGTCGCTCCCGAACTCTTTTGTGTTTCATTAAACATCCCTTTCATTAAATCCAGATAATTCATATCATCCGTCGTTTCTACAGACGCCCCTTCTTCCCCTCTAAACACGACATTTCCAAATTCGGTCTTTGTTCCAACGACCTTTTTCACTTTGCTTTGGTCCAATTCCCCCGAATGACAAGCATCCATTACTAACAACTTATGTCTTGATGGAATTTCCTCCAACATTTTTTCCAATTTAGCATAAGCTAATCCTTTTTCGGCTGGATTACTAAAATCAACATCATGCGTTGCCAAGTATAAATCAAATTGTTCATCCAATATTCCATGGCTTGCTACAAATAAATAACAATGGTCATCCGGACGGCATTTTTTGATTTCTTCAATCGTTTTTTGAATATTTTCCAAGGTTACTTGCTCATCCGTTAACGTATAGGTTAAGACTTTTTCAAATGCCGTAGACTTCCCTTCAAAAGCCTTTACAACATCCAACGCATCTTTTCGAGCATAATTCAAATTCATTGATTCATTTACGAATTTAGATGCTCCTATTGAAAACACATACAAGTTCGGTTTTGGAAATTCTCCAATTCGTTTCGCAAAAATTCTCGCCGCTAATGAACGAGCTCCTTTCTCGTTTTCTACCACTACCTCAATTCGATTGGTCCCTCCAGTGAGGTACAATGTCAATTTTTGCTCTAATTCCAATACTGCTTTCGACTTGACATTGATCGTTTCCACTATGGAACCATTGATTCGAACTTGAATTGATTTGAGTTTATATTTTGTATCCCATGCCTTTATTGTGATTGGTTCATTTGCGTTGGTCGTTTCGATCATTTGACCAGGAGGAGCCACTATTTTTATTTTCGGCACGTGAAAACTATTCCCAACACGAGAATTTTTATATCCAAGTCGCTTAAGTCGCAAATCATATGCTTTTTTATACATTTCTGAAATCGATGCTGGAGGAAAGACTAGTCTCCTAAGCACTTTATCAGGGCGATTGAAATGTAAATCAAATTGTTCAAAGGAGTACACTTCATCATTTGATCGAAAATACACCAATTCATGTCCGTTTCCACTTTCAAAATAATTGTTCTCTGGAGAAACAAGAATCGTTCCTCTGGCATCAATCAACATTCGAAAACGTTTGTCTTCCGTCCAATTATAAAATTGAACTTCGTTGTCCTTGGTCACCATAAACAGCCATTTCCCATCCGGTGAAAAGGTGGTAGGGAAGATGCTTTTATTTTGGTTTTGAGTTAATTTTCGTTCTTCTCTCACTTCTACAATCGGTTCCTCTTGCATTAATTCTGCATTGTCTAAATCCAATAAACGCTCGGCTTCTGATTGATTCGTCTGCTTCCACAAAAATCCATTTTCTAAGTCGTACAAATTGTACATCTCTCCCGGTAATTCAATGGCCACATGCTTAGCTGAGACCAACAGATTCTTTGATTGAAAGCGTTTATCAGGTTGAACGGAATAGGTATTCCCATGAAACAAATCTGTTACTTGTAAGTAATTACCAGCCAAATCAATATTCGCTACAAACCTCCAATTTGGGCTTATTTTGATGTTATCAAATGCTTTATTTTGCGCTCGACGATATATTGTGGATCCGCTTTGTGGACTTTTCGCTATTACTGCACCCGATTGAGTTATTCCAATCAATAAGCCCGATGAAGCATAACCTAAATGGAGCCAATCACTTTTATCTTCTTGTTGATTCTTTAAATTCAATGTTTTATCCTCCTCTATCTGATAAGCATTTATTTGCTGATCATTTGTTCCAAAAAGCACAGATTGCGATTTATTTACCGAAAGGGCTCCTTCCACCTTTATTGGAATCGTCTTTATTTTCTTTAAATCTGAAGTAGAAAAAACCGCTACTTCTCCGTTGTCAAAATTCACGACAAATTTCTTCCCTCCTTGAAGTAAAACGCCAGATTTAGCCTCTTTTGATAATGAAACATGAGATATAGGCTCGCCTGTTATTTTACGTAATGTAAGTTGCTTCCCATCAA
Source organism: Cytophagales bacterium (assembly GCA_965277185.1). Taxonomy (GTDB): domain Bacteria; phylum Bacteroidota; class Bacteroidia; order Cytophagales; family JAHDFW01; genus JAHDFW01. The sequence goes on from CBDICC010000034.1 coordinate 425,958, forward strand.
GCGTTATTATTTTCTTCCCTCCCGAAATTAATATTATTGCGTTGGCAGGACTTAAGCCTGATTTATAAGTATATGTGGATCTTGGTTTTGAAAGCTTGGTATCCCAATAAAGATAATTTCCTTTTTCATCGCAAACGGCCAAGACATATTTTTTATCACTTCCAAAAGCCATTGACTTGGGTCTTGACGTAATGCCTTTATATGATTTCAGAAAACCTCCTGCTGTTTCCTGACCTGCTCCTTTATATTCTTCATGGTTATTATACGTTAGGGTGTACTTTTTTTGAAGTGTATTACTATAGGTGGTTGATGGATCAATAATTTCATTGTCTGGATTTGTTTCAACGCGCCAAATTAATGCTTGTCCAGACTCCGACAAACTCGCCAAATAGTAGTTTTCCTTTGAAAATTCAAGATGTGTAATTGTCGAATTATGTGCTGTGAAATTCCGTAAGACTGTTCCTGAAACAGCATCCCATAGTTTAATTACATGATCCTCCCCACCCGTAGCAAAATATTTCCCATCCGGGCTTACCGCTAGACAAGAAATAGGTTTAGAATGCGCTGATTGAAGGATCAAATCCAACTTTCCAGCCTTGGAAATACTGCATATCAAGAGTAAAATCCACAGAAAAGGAATATATTTGAAGGGAGAATTCATAACCACAAAACTATGAAAAAAATAGTATTTAGCGCCGCATTGCTTTTGACAAGCTTATCCATTATAGCTCAAGGAGGTTGGTCTTGGACTGAAAAAGCCAATATGCCCATGCGTACGGGTAATAATGGCCTTGCTTCCGTAAAAATAGCTGATACCACATTCTCCTATTCCTTTGCAGGGATTGACTCTACAAAAAGCTATTCTGGAATTCACACGAAAGCGTTTAAATACAACGATGTATTAAATACTTGGTCTTCGATTCCAGATTTGCCCGACAGTCTTGGAGGAGTTATTGCGTCTTCGGCAACCACCATTAAAGACAAAATATACATCATTGGCGGATACCATGTGTATGCCAATCATTCCGAAATTTCTTCCTATGAAGTACATATTTTTGACCCAGTAACGGAGACCTACTCAAGAGGAACAAACTTACCTACTGCCATTGACGATCACGTGCATTTTGCCTACAATGATAGCCTTATTTACATCATTACAGGTTGGACAAGTGATTTGAATCCAGATCAAAACACAAATGAAGTGCAAATTTATAACCCCTCAATGGATACCTGGACTACCGGTACAGCTACTCCAGACAACAACTCATATAAATGCTTTGGAGGCTCCGGTGCTTTATTAGGAAATACCATTTATTATGGAGGAGGAGCAGATCACACTTCCTTTGGACTTCGTAATGTGATTCGAAAAGGAGAAATTGACGCAAGTGACCCCACTCAAATAACTTGGACGTTGGATACCGCCAATCCCGGTACCCGAATGTATCGATCCGCTGCGTTAACTGTTGAAAATAGTGTTTATTGGATTGGAGGAGCAATTGCAGCGTATAATTATGATGGTCTAAGTTATTCTTCCAATGCACCTGTGGACCCTTCTGATCGAATTCTAGAATGGAATCCTGGTAAACGTAAATTTTATGAGCACACCACCACTCCATTTAAAGTAATGGATTTGCGCAACATTGTTCAGATTTCACCCACTCGGTTTATCATCGCCGGCGGGATTTTGGAAGACACGACCGTAAGTAACAAAACATTTTTATTAGAATATGATACCTCCTACGTTGATCCATCGGACTCCTTAGATACGACTGGACTGTCCTCCTATCTTGCAAACGGAGATCACGAGGTTACTATTTATCCAAATCCTACTACAAAGACTTTATTCATTCGTTTTGAACAATTTATGGAAAAAGGGACGTATCAGATTTCTAATCTGGCAGGACAGGTGATTCTAACAGGAAACTTCAACCGCAACTTGGCTTCTCAAACATTACAAATCAACACGTCAAACCTAGCAAATGGAAGTTACTTTTTAACGTTGCAAAATCAACATCGAAAAGTAGTTCGGAAAATCGTGAAGTAGTAAGTAAATAAGCGATCCTTTTAGGCTAACTTGTATTTTTCATAACTTAAGGTTTTGAATCCCATTCCAAATTTCTGATTAATGAGACCAAACGCGCTCCAAAAAGGAGATAAAATAGCCATCATTGCCACGGCAAAAGCGATTGAAAAAGCGGATGTTGAGAAAACAAGAATCGTTTTTGAATCCTGGGGTTTGGAAGTTGTCTATGGTTCACATCTTTTTGACCGTCATCATCAATTTGCGGGTACGGATGCACAACGCCATCAAGATTTGCAATGGGCATTGGATAACCCTGAAATTCGAGCGGTGATTTGTGCGCGCGGAGGCTATGGAACAACCCGAATTCTCGACAACATTGACTTTTCCTCCTTTGCAAAAAATCCAAAATGGGTATGTGGATTCAGTGATATAACGGTTTTACTTTCTAAAATCACTCAATTAGGGGTTGAATCATTACACGGGCCCATGCCGATTTTTTTTAATTTGGGTCTAACGGAACCTTCCATCCAATATCTGAGAAATGCATTTTTTGGCAAGGAACTGAAGTATGAGCTTAAGTCAAATTCACTCAATGTCACAGGAAATGCAAGCGGAATCTTAACAGGGGGAAATTTATCCATGATCTGTAATTCCATCGGAACGAGTTCGGAATTAAATATGGAAGGCAAAATCTTGTTTATTGAAGATTTAACGGAGTATTTATATCATCTAGACCGAATGATGGTTCAGCTGGTAAGATCTGGTAGCATGGCGAAATTAAAAGGATTAGTAGTCGGTCATTTCTCAAAAATGCAAGACAACCCCATTCCATTTGGGCAATCCGTTGAAGAGATTATATTAGAACATAGCAAAGACTATGGTTTTCCGGTCATCTTTGATTTCCCAACTGGACATGAGCCTGAAAATCATACGCTTGTATGTGGAAGAAATACCAAACTGTACTCTGATAAAGAGCGTAGTCATTTAATCCAGTAATATTTTTTTTCAGCTAAGTCTTATTTCAAATCACTGGATTTAGCGTTACATTTGTTTTGTATTTCGACCACACCACATCATACCAAATCATGAAACGAATTAGCAAATATTTTATCCGGGGCCTTATTTATCTTGCGCCCATATCGGTTACAATATATACCCTTCACTATATCATTACCAAATTAGATGGTATCGTTGAATCTAAAATTCCTGGAGTCAGTATTGCATTGGTGTTGATGTCTATTACGATCCTAGGTTTTATCGGATCATTGGTTATTTCTTCCCCTATTGTAAGTTTCTTAGAAAAACTACTGATTAAAATTCCATTGGTAAATATCTTGTACACTTCTACTAAAGATTTAGTCCATGCCTTTGCAGGTGAAAAGAATAAATTTACGGTCCCTGTAATGGTACAGTTTGACCCAAAAATGGAATTATACAAACCTGGATTTGTGACCAATGAAAATTTAGACCAAATTGATATGGCTGGAAAAGTGGCTGTATACCTACCTCTTTCCTATGCTTTTTCCGGCAATGTATTTATTGTCCCAATTGAAAACGTTCAGAAAGTAGACGTACCTGCTGTGGATTACATGAAATTCATTGTTTCTGGTGGGGTTTCAGGCTTAAACAAGTAAATAAACAAACAAACGGACCTTCGGGATTTATTTTGGCTCAGAAAATACATCGATCTCAAATTGAGTTTCAGGGCCATGTTTTATCCTACATAAAAACTTCAACTTCACGTAATTCGAAGAACGTCTTAATCGCATTACATGGATTTGGACAAAGTGGTAATGAGTTCCTAGAATATCTTAAACCGCTAGAAGATTCGTACACTATTTACGCGTTGGACCATTTTTTCCATGGAGAAAGTAATTGGAATTCGAATCAACTCATTTCCACGTCCATTTTTCGAGTCCTCATTTCGAAACTTTTCGAAGCGGAACAAATCGATAAATTTGAAGTAGTAGCATACAGCTTAGGTGGAAAATGGGCTTATTCATTGGTTGACCATTTCCCAAAACAAGTCCAGAAACTTATCTTATGTGCTCCAGATGGATCTAAAACAAATTTTTATTATGACTTTTCTTCCCGTAATCCTTTAGGCAGATTTCTGTTTCAACGTTCAGTCGCCAATCCTGGTTTTTACTTTGCGTTGCTTCGAACTGCTTTGCGATTTAAAATCATTCCGAAAACGGTTTATCGATTTGCTTATTTTCAAATGGATACAGCTGCTAAACGGGAACAAGTTGCGAATACTTGGATCAAATACCGAAAATTCAATGGTTTGCAACGCAGTACAATTCAACTAATCAATCAAAACGCAATCCCATTGCAACTTGTGCTTGGAGCATATGATAGTGTGATTCAACCGGTATGGTTTGAAGGAATTGAATCCAAAATTCCGCATGTGAAGAAAGCGATTGTTAAAAAAGGACATCGAACCATTCTTACGGAGATTGTTCGATTTGTTTAGAAACTTATCCGGCTATTTCTTGGATGGTGGAGCCGGCTGATCTCTTGTAAAGACCAAATGATTTCCTTCTGTAAAACGCTCGTTAATCATATATCCACCGTAATCAAATCCCATCAAATCATTTAGCGTTTTAGGATCTTTGTCTACAACATATCTAGCCATCATTCCTCGAGCCATTTTTGCAAACGTCATCTTTGATTTAAACTCACCGTCTTTGAATTCCTTAAATGTGATGTCGATAATGGTCCCCTTAATTTTTTTAGGGTCCACTGCTTTAAAGTATTCATTAGAGGCTGAATTAACCAAAATATCATCTCCTTGCGCAGCCATAGCCTCGTTCAGATTATCTGTAATCTTTGTTTTCCAGAATTCGTATAAATTTTTTGCCCTTCCAGCACCAAATCGAGTTCCCATTTCCAATCGATAAGGTAAAATTGGATCAAACGGTTTCAATACCCCGTATAAACCAGATAGTATTCGAAGTCTGGATTTTGCACTTTCGATTTGTGTTGGTGTTAAGGTATATGGATCAAATCCTCTGTACCCTTCTCCGTCGAACATGAACAATGCTTCTCTCGTTTTTTCTGGATTCATCGGTAAAGCCCACTCCGCATAACGCTCATGATTCAGCGATGCTATATCCGCACTTACACTCATCAACGATGAAATCTTCTTTTTCGAAAGCTTCTGTAATTTGTTGATTAACTTTTGAGAATCATCCAAAAAGTCAGGCGTCGTTACATCGGCCTTTGGAATTTCTGTAGAATAATCCAGTCGTTTGGCTGGGGATAAAATGGCTAACATGACAACAAGTGTTATAATTTAAGATCCAGATTCGAATTAAATAAAAATAAGTGATTTCTTCTTACCTTGATTACTGCAATACAAAATTAATAAGAATAAAATTCAATGGCATCCAGAACTACCTCTTTTTCCAGATATGTAGGGATTCTAATAAAGTCATCCACCCTCGCCAATCACACGATCCGTCTTCAAAAGAGTAATGGTTGTCTCCCAACTTGACCTCATAATATTCCCTTGTAGTGCAGCCTCCCAATACTTTTAATCCGTATTTATGCATTGTTCTCTCAAATCTTAACATCCTTTCCCATTCCGATTCAGTAAGTATTTTTGATCGACGTTTCTTGCCTCCAACAAATAAAGTTAACTTCTTTTCACCATCTTTCAATTCAATCGATATTGAGGATGCATCGGAATGAAAACATCCAATTGAAACATGTTCAATTGTTAGAGGTCTTTTTTCGGAAATTTGATGAAATAAAAACAATCCATCTTTCATCCCTGCGTCAAAGCACACTTTATAATCCTCCTGTCCCCTAATTAATCGCATATCATGCCAAACTTGATTGCCTACAATGTTGTCATATACTAACCATCGCTGTGCTAATTGCTCTACAGTCAGATCAAATTCACGGCCCTCAATTAATCGAATCGTGTCTCGCGCAACGGGATCTTTATCCACAATAAAAAAGTAATCATAGGTAGCTGGGTAGTTCTTTTTCAATTGACAACTGACCAACTTACAGTGCACTGCACTTTGTGCGTTTATCTTTAATGCACACAACACTATACACAACAGAATGACACTTACTTTTTGATACTGCTTATTGAACATGCGCACTTCATTCTATTTTGAATAATTTCCAGGTAGTTATCAACTGAGGCCAACCATTCCAAAAACAGCCTAAATCAACCGCTCGACATGTTGAATTGCCAACGGTCAGTTTATATTTACGATGAGTTGTACATCCCACAGTCTTAGATAGACGTAAATTCCAAAGACCTTGCTCAAACGTATAAAACGGATCAAGTTGAGCCCCAGAAACATAAATAGAATTGGCAATGTTATCTCTATTTGTATATGTTACCTTATATGAACCCGGCTCAACCAATCTAATTTGGATTGATTCCGAATAATCACTTAAACAACCGTCCGTTTCAAAGGCAATTATCAAGGAGTTCTCGCCGGTGATTTCCGTTAAAAACGATTCCTCCTTCTCATATTTATTTTGGTCTTTACAAAGCCTAATTTCCCGCTTCTCATCGACAATTGTATCCAGCAATACGATAATTTCATGCCCCATGTAATTATGGTACATCAACCATTTATTTTGCATATGTTTGGCCGAAAGCACAAATTTCTCATTGTCTTTCACAGTCACTTCTTCTGTTCTTATGCTATCCGAATCAAGTAAAAATATACGTGATACCGTGCTATTAAGGTGTTGCATATTGCACAAGGAAAAGCTTCCTTTTACATCTTTCGAATTTTGACCGAATAGGGAAGTGGATGCAAAAATAGTTTGCATTGAGAGTGCAAATAAAGAAATACCTATTACTCTGATCCGGACCATGCCTTATAGGGATTTGAAATTAGCTGTGCATTATAATAACGTGGATCCAATGAAACTTCTTCTGTAATCCAGTCTGGTTTTTCAAATGATTCGGATTCAGATTGCAATTCAATTTCAGCTAAAATCAATCCCTCATTGTCTCCATGAAATTCATCAACCTCCCAGATATGTCCGGCATGGTCTATTTCATATCGTATTTTGTCAATTCCTTTTTTAGCAAATTGCGTAAACATGGCCTCCGCCTCAGACACTGGGATTTCATATTCAAATTCCGCCCGTGAAATCCCTTCCGTCTTACCTTTTATAGTTAAAAACCCTTTGTCTCCTTTTACTCGGACACGTACATTCTTTTCAATTTCATTCAATAAATAAAATTGCTTAATAACCTTGCCCTTTGGCTTTGTAAATGCTTCCCACTTGGCTTGATCCAGTAAAAATTTGCGTTCGATTTCGGCTCCCATATTATATTTCTAATTCATTTATTCATTTATTCATTCATTCATTCATAATTAAACCTCTATAAATACACCGTCCTCCTGAACATGCACTTTATAACGTTTCAAGCACAATTGCTTTCCTGTTGTTTCCCATCCATCCTGTAAATTGAAGCGGTAGGCATGTAATGAGCACACCACTTCTCCAATAAAATTTAGATTACCCGTATCCAATGGAACACTGTAATGCGGACATTTATTATCAAATGCATAAATTCCTTCTTTATTCCGAGCAAGGCATAGGTCCTTTTCTCCTACTTGCAATTTCTTAATGGATTGCATGGGTAAAAACTCCATTAACTCTTCAGAACTTGCGAATATTTTAATCCCTTTATGCTCCTCCATGATACTGCATTTTATTCTTTACCTGAAATTCATGTATTTGACTTGTCAATCGTTCAATTTCCTCCTTCGTATTGAAACTGTGCAGGCAAATTCGTAAACGTTCTGTTCCTTTTGATACCGTTGGGCTCAATACGGCCCGAACTTCAAATCCTTGAGCTTGCAGTTCGGAAGCTAAAAACTTTGTTTTTTCATTCCCGCCAATCACCACGGGTTGAATCGCTGAAATTGATGTAGTGTTTACTGAATCCTTAAAATAAGCGATATTTTGATGCAGATCCTTTCGACCTTGATCCGTGTCTTGAACAAATTTCAGCGCTTCTTCTAATCCAATCGTCGTCAATTGATTTGCTCCAGTTGTATAGATAAATGGTCTTGCAAAATTGATCAGATAATCTTTTAAATCTTCATTCCCGACAATACATGCTCCACTCATTCCTACGGCTTTACCAAACGTATGAATTCGCGCAAAAACATCGTTCTGTAAATTCTGCTCTACCACCCAGCTACCCGATTTTTCTCCATAAAGTCCTGTGGAATGAGCTTCATCTACTACGACATATGCATTATACTTTTGACACACCTTAAGCACATCTTTTAAATGACAAAAATCCCCATCCATAGAGTATAATGACTCAACGATTACATAACTAGAATTAACCTTGTCCGCATATTGATGAAGACGTTTTTCTAAATCCACTACGTCGTTGTGCCGAAAGGATTTCTTATCTGCCAGACTTAGTCGCATCCCATCCTTGATGCTTGCATGGCAATGCTCATCATAGAAAATAACGTCGTTGCGAGAAGGTAGCGTCGAAAGAAAAGCCAGATTGGCCAAATAACCGGAGTTCATAAAAAGCGCCGCTTCCGATTCAAACATCTTCGCCAGGAGTACTTCAATTCGGTTCATCGAAGCATTATTGCCACCTAAAAGGCGAGAGGCCCCTGCTCCTAAATGTGTAAAATTTGAGTGATTGATTTGATCCCGTATTTGGCTGATTAGTGCTGAGTTCTTTCGGATTCCGAGAAAATCATTGGAACAAAAATCAATCGCTTTTGGGTTTAACTCATTCAATGCGCGAAACGCATTTTCATTTTTCCTCTTTTCGAGTTGCTGAATAAGTCGATGATTGAGTGCATTTTTCATGGAAATTCATCCTTATCGAAAGATGTTTTAACTAAAAAGACGGTTCACGGGATTGAACGTACGTATTTTCGCTACTTTTTGAGGAATTTGTGGACATCCCCAGCCATATTGATATAGTAAACCCCAATATGCAATCGAGAAACATCAATTTCAGAACCTGAACCATCAAGTAGCACCTCCCCTTTCATATTTGAAACTTCATACTTCACCGCTTTGGTCATTTTGATCGTTTTCACTACGCTTTTAGGATAGAATTGAACATTCATATTCCGCTCCTCTACCTTATGAAACCAATGGTCTTTTTCATTGATAATCACATTATACTTACCTAGTGGAAGTTTTTTAATATCAATTTCTTCTCCATTGCCCTTCTTTACCGTTTTGCCCTTTTCATTCTTAATTTCGTATTTGGTAAATACATTCATAAACAAATGAGAGGATGCATTAATCGGGTAAACCGCCGCCTCATTAATCAATAGATGTTCCAGTTCATCACTTAATTCTTCTACAGATAAATCCAACGCTACAATTTTACCTTCGCGATCTATTAGAAATTGTGCTGGCAACCCTTGAACGTTGTATTTCTGAACAATTTCAGAATCCCATCCCTGCAAATCACTCACATGACTTTCCCAAGGCAATGCATCTTGTTGAATCGCTTGTTTCCATCGTTCTTTATCTTCATCGAGCGAAACACTTAATATTTCAAAACCATTCGTAGCATACTTTTGATACAAATCAATCAATTCGGGATTGGCTCCTCTACAAGGTGCACACCACGATGCCCAAAAGTCGAGCAATACAATATTACCTTTTAAATTATCTAATGAGATGGTTTTTCCAGTCGGATCTTTTAGACTGATGGCCGGCGCATCTTGTCCCAATTCTGCCTGACCAAAAGCCATTGCGTTTATGGGTAGAACACATAAAAAATAAAGACCAACTATGTATTTGAACAGTTTCAAAGGAATAAAATACTTAATTTAATTGATGCTTTGCAAGTCATTTGAGTAATTCCTTGATTTTATCTTCCAGTTCTTCTCCTTCCAAATCAATGGCAATCACATTCTTATCCTTATCTAATAAGAAGGTAGTTGGAGTGTGATCGATGTTGAATTTCTTGGCTAGATCAGAGTCCATTCCTTCCCGATCGTTCACATTGATCCAAGTTATTTCATCCACTTGAGTAGCCTTTTTCCATTTGTAATAATCAGAATCGAAGGATACACTAATTATTTGAAATCCTTGTTTGTTATATGTGTAATATAAATCTGAAATTTCTTGGTTGAATCCTCTACAATATCTACACCAGGAAGCCCAAAAGTCCACTAAAATAACTTTCCCTTCCACCTCAGAAAGCTTCACTTCTTCCCAATCCATATTAGGTAATTCCAAATCCGGAACAGGCTTTCCGATCATCTCTTTCAAGCCCTCATTCATCGGCATTTTATCGCTATCTTCTTCTCCAGATTCCTGCGCTAAACTCACATGAGCTATTCCAAAAATCAAACACATCATAAGCAGTCCTTTCAGCAATTGAAAAGAGGTGCGAATTGATATGTTGAAATGATAATACATGTATATATTTCTTCCTGTAGTTTACAAAGAAACGCTTTAACTTTACTTTACCCTAATTTGATAATCATTTATTTTTATTCGAAAATTCGCTAAAATTCACTTCCAATACAAAATGAATGGCCTCTCCAATTTTCAAAAACGAAGTCCATAGCTGACGACAATATCTGTGCCAATCGACTTAATGGTTCCCTGTTCTCGAATTCCATCTACTGGATATGAATTAAAAATGGTTGTACTAAATTGCTTCAAATAACTAAAATTAAAAAAATGCGTTTTCTTATCAATTCCATAACCTATTGTTAAGTACGTTCTTGATGGCATATAGTCGTTTTCGATCATGTTGTAAAAAGCAGCTCCCAATCGAATCCGATTGGTATTTAAAATCAACTCTCCTCCTAATCGTAGGTTTACATTTGAAACTAAACGCATTCTGGCGGTTTCATTCAACACGTCATAGTTTAAATTAGGATCGTCTGATCCATTATCCTTAAATGGATTGTTTCCATACTGAAGATACTCTACATCGGCTGATATCTTACCAATTTTATCGTTATGCAAAGTCAAGCCTCCAGTCCATCTTCCAGGTGTTTTCATTCCATATGCTGCGTCCAATGAACCCGATCGTGCCTCTTGATGACTCACGGTATCTCCTCCCAATGTTGGGTCTTGAATGATTTCCGGATGGTTTATAAAATTGCCTTCCAACGAAATAAAATATTCACGACTTGAATTTATTCGATTTCCTGTTTGATATGACAATCCAACATTAAGTCCCTTAATAGGTTTATAAATAGCTCCAAATTTCCAATTAAAACCAATTCCTGAGGTCGTAAAGTTTTCCACATACTTTAGGTTTAAAAAGTATGGATATACATCCTCCGAATCCGCTTCTGTAATTTCTCGGGTATACTTATAGCGATACACTCGCATACTGTTTGCCACACCTATCGACAATTTAGGACTTAACTCCTTCGAAAACGAAAAATCCAAATTATTCAATGAACCATCGGCATGGCTTAGATATGTTTGATAGATCCCTTCTCCTTCGGCCGCTCCAATTGAATAAATATCGTTGGAATCCAAGTTGGTCAGATAGGTGATCAAAGCCAATTCATCCAGCTTATATAAATTTAGAATATTGATTAAAACATCCTTTTGCAAACCTGATTGCTCTGATAAATCTCCAAAATATTCCGTGACAGAATTTTTGTAATTGAATTGATCGTAACCATATTCCCTGTTGAAGTTATTGGATCGATTCCAAACAACTCCAAACGCAAATTCCTTACGAGGTTCTTCTTCGAATGCATCATCTACACTTATATCATCTGAAGTAATATCATCCAACCCTTGGCTATTTATGATGAACCCAAATGTATTTGTATTGAAATTAGAAGTTGATTCAATCTGGCTTGACCCTAAAAAGTCGAATTTTGACTTCCGAATGATGTATTCTGGACAGAAAACAAGTGCGGAACTTCTCACCTCCACTCCCGCAGCTGGGTTTATCGTTGTAGCAGAAAGAGTTCCAAATGAGGATTGTGCTCCTCCCATCGATTTAGAATAAGCTGAGCCGGGTAAATTTTGAGTTCCGACAAAAGCCAACTCCTCTATCGTTTGGGCAAATGTGGATATCGGAGCGATCATTCCCAGACAACATAAATAAATAATCCATCCTATTTTCCCGCGATACTTCACTATTTACCGAATATTCATTTAATTTGTCCACCCGAGAGATTTCGGGTTATATTTAACGCTCTAAAGATAATAGAAAATGAGTAAGGGATTACCAAAAAGAGAGGAAGATTATTCACTGTGGTACAATGAGCTAGTAAAACGTGCCGGTTTAGCTGAAAATTCAGCAGTACGTGGATGCATGGTTATCAAACCATATGGTTTTGCAATTTGGGAAAAAATGCAACAATCACTGGATAAGATGTTCAAAGACACTGGACATGAAAATGCCTATTTCCCTTTATTCGTTCCGAAGAGTTTATTTGAAGCAGAAGAAAAAAATGCGGAAGGCTTCGCCAAGGAATGTGCAGTAGTAACGCATTATCGATTAAAAAACGATCCAGATAAAGCGGGTAAGTTAATGGTGGATCCAAATGCTAAATTGGAAGAAGAACTGATTGTTCGACCTACTAGTGAGGCTGTAATTTGGAATACCTATAAGAACTGGATTCAATCGTATCGTGATTTACCACTATTGATCAATCAATGGGCGAATGTAGTACGATGGGAAATGCGAACACGCTTATTTCTACGAACTGCTGAGTTTCTTTGGCAAGAAGGCCATACGGCACATGCCACGAAACAAGAAGCAATTGAAGAAACCGAACAAATGCTGGATGTCTATGCTACGTTTGCAGAAAACATGATGGCTTTACCGGTTGTTCGAGGTATAAAAACGCCAACCGAACGATTTGCTGGAGCGTTGGAGACCTATTGTATTGAAGGATTAATGCAAGATGGAAAAGCACTACAAGCTGGAACATCCCACTTTCTAGGACAAAATTTTGCGGAGGCATTTGATGTGAAATTTGCAGATAAAGAAGGGAAACTAGACTATGTTTGGGGTACTTCATGGGGTGTTTCTACTCGATTAATGGGTGCCTTGGTCATGGCTCACTCGGATGATAATGGATTGGTACTTCCTCCAAATCTAGCCCCTATTCAAGTGGTCATCGTTCCTATTTATAAAGGAGAAGAAGGATTGGCGAAAGTTTCTGAAAAAGTAATAGAATTAAAGAAGCAATTGATTGCCAACGGCATTTCTGTAAAATTCGACAACAGAGACTCTTACAAGCCTGGATTTAAATTTGCTGAGTGGGAATTGAAAGGAGTCCCATTGCGAATTGCTATTGGGGAACGTGATTTAGAAAACGGCACCGTAGAAATTTCGAGAAGGGATATTGAAGATCGTAAGGAGGCAAAACAAGTTGTTCAAATGGAGGATGTACTGGAAACAGCTCAACGATTGTTAGCTGAAATTCAGGAAAACATGTTTAACAAAGCGCTTTCCTTTCGAACTGAAAAAACCACAGAGGTAAATACCTACGAGGAATTCAAAGAAGTATTGGAATCAAAAGGTGGATTTATTTCTGCTCATTGGGATGGTACGGATGAAACAGAAGAAAAGATAAAGCAAGAGACTAAGGCGACAATCCGATGCATTCCATTGGATTCAAAATTGGAAGACGGAATTTGTATTTACTCTGGCCAACCATCTAAGCAGCGCGTCCTTTTTGCTAAGGCATATTAAATAATTAGCTAATTAACTTTTAACGCAGGCTGGACTGGAATCGAACAAAAATACCGAGAAGTCACCTTTCGACTGGATCTCTTTTGGGATTTTTTCGGCGACAATCTTTGTTCATCTTGGCCTCAAATTCGGGCAGCAATCGGCTATAATAGCCAGTTTGCTGCTTGGCTTTGGATTTCTATTTTTTGTAAGTATCATTCGTCTTACATTTGGTTTAATCCGAGGAATGTCAAAAAATAGAATCATTCCTCAAGCGGTTGTGTGTTTTTCAATAATTGCGCTTATTAGCAATCTGGTGTACGAACTGCAATGTTTGCCGATTATTATCGCCGCTGTTGTTCTTGCATTGGTAGGTGTTGTTTTTACTAAATTTAAGAATGGATTTTCAATCATCATTTCAGTGGGAGCCTTATTACTTTCATTTGCTCCAGATCCATGGATTGCCAATTACCATTTGCCATCTGATGCCATACCCTATCAACAAGTTGACTTTTCAGATTTCAAAGCAGATACTATTACCAAAGCACATTTGGGCTCCAATGCGGTAATTAGCACCAACTATAACTATCATGTAAACTTGTTTGGCTGCGCAGGAAAAGTACGCGTTACATCCGTTATGCAACAAAATGACAGCTGGTTTCAAAGCGATAAAGTGGGTCATGCCCGGCTTCTAAACCACGAACAACTCCATTTTGATATTACCGAATTGCATCGACATAAAATGCTTGATTCTATAAACCGAACAACTTGGGACAGTGAGGAAGAATTAGCCGAAATCTTCCAGCATTTTATTCGTTTGAAAAATGTGGAACAAGATTTTTATGATGATCATCATCCTTTTGATTCCACGTATTACGATTCCATTCGATTAGAACTTAAGTCCTTCCAAACCAAATAACAAGAGCGTTAAGGTTATTGCACAATTTCCTTTATAAATCGACTCGGCGGAAGTAACTTTGTGGTATCCAATCAACATTTATTTATTGTATTGGAATCATTTAAAAAAGGGACTATGTTCAAAACATCCATTGGCCTATTTCGAATTCTTTCTTTTACTGAAGGAATGACCTATTTAATTTTACTTTTTATCGGAATGCCGGTGAAGAAACTGTGGGGAATTCATGAAGTTTCGGCTTCAATTGGACCATTGCACGGAGGGTTATTCATCTTGTTTTTGATAATGACTTTTTTGGTTGCATACCAATCCAAGTGGTCTTTCAGTAAAACAACATGGAAGGTTTTATTGTCGTGCATTATTCCATTTGCCTTCATTTATATTGATAAAAAGATCTTGAAACCACAGGTTCAAGGTACTTATTCTGAATAGGTTTTTGATTTTAATCATTGATCCAATTGAACTATAAACTCAATTGCATTTGAGGTCTTAATAAAGTGTCCCCTTGAATGCATTGTTCATAAAGCTCTTTTACTGGTTATAACGCCTTCAAAGATTGGGATTAGAACAACCCTGTTTCATTTTGTTTTTAAGATTATTACGCGTTTTTAAAATATCTTAGAATCTCATTCGTCTTCCTACATAAGTAACAGAGATCTTATGGATTTGAGTTATGTTATGTTTTGTTATGTTACATTCACTTTTTTTGTAAATCGATTTGATTTGATTTGAAATTGATAGAATAGAATGGAATGAAATGAAATTTAGTGGGTTGAGTTAACGGTAAATACCTTTTTGTTGTAGGACTTGCTTGTTGGTGAGGGATTGCTTGTCTGTGAAGGATTACTTGTCTGTGAAGGATTGCTTGTCGGATTGCTTGTCGGTGAAAACACCGACAATGGTGATAACACCGACAATGGTGTGGATGATGTGGTAAGAAATAACATGTATGTAATTTACTGATTGGAATATAAAGTAAATTAAGTGACGTAACAAAAAGTCTGAACGATCGTCTTTTAATTAAAGACGAACTTCTTGCTAAGGAATACGGCCATGTTGCCGGTGGTAACGCCGACAATGGTTAAAATAAAGAACTACGATAATTGAATTTCAGTGAAGGAAAACAACTGAATATTCGATATAAATACATAAAGAATCAAACATAGATCTATCATGCAGATTTCAGCGAACGTTGTACCTAAAACTAAGCCCATTCCGCGAATACCAGAGGTATATGTATATAAAACATCCGTACAAGAACTTCAATTTCAGAAAGTAAAACCCATTTTGAATAATTTGCTTCCCGATGCGAAATGGAATTTTGATTTTGAAGATTGCGACAACATCCTTCGAATTGAAAGCAAACGAAACGTAACTTCTTCCGTTGTATATGGACTTTCGCAAGGCGGATTCATTTGTGAGGAGTTGGTTTAGTTTAGTTTAATTTAGTTTAAGGCTTCATTACCTTAAACGCAAGGACCCAGTGACGTTCACATTGGCGGTTACAATTGTTCCGTTTCAGTGATCACGCCGACAAAAGGTTTGAGAAATTACACTACTCTTTCAAAAGTTTAAAATTAAAAAGGGGCTTGTTGTTTGTTAAAACCTGAATCGTATATAGACCTGAAATCAAATTTAACTGTTCGCCAATAATAATCTGTTGGACTGTGACGTAATCGCTGGACTCGATTAATACTCCCAGTGTGTTTCGAATTTCTACATGCACGTTTTCATAGGTTTTCCCTAAATCTAAATTAGCGGTAGTCGTAAAAGGATTTGGATAACAATACGAATCAGACACTTTACCCAATTCATCAACTCCAATCGTATGTGGTTTTGTAGGATTTAACTTCAATAAGAATACATCTTCTTGTCCGTTTGTTAAGACACTTACCGAAGAAGTATCAGGATCAAAATCCGTTGTTCCAGTAAACGTTCCTAGCAGATAAACCTCTTCTGCATCATTTACCTCCATACTATAAACAGCTTGATCTCCTGACGAATTGATGAGTGTAATAAATTCATTGATCCCATTCGTATCATAAGCAGAAACAAAGGCATCTTTCTTATCCGTATTCATCAATACGGATCCACCGGTAGATTCGAAACTTACGGCCCCTTCTGCCCAACCAGATGTATAAATTGAATTATTAACCAATTTCGCTTCCCAAATATAGTTACTCTTTTCACTGCTAATTTTAGTTGCCCATATTGCATTTCCATTTGGATCAAATTTGGTAAGAAAAGCAGTGGCATAAACTCCTAGTTGACCCTCTAACTGTATAGATCCCGTTTGTGTAGTAAACGATACGGTATCTCCAAAGGAGCCAAACATATACATATTACCTGCTTCATCAATAAATCCACCATTGGAATGTACGCTTGTATTTGAGGTCGTGTGCTTTTCCCAGTTCAATCCATTTACATCATCAAAATGAATAACAAACGCATCTGAATAACCACCAGAAAGTATATTCATTGTTCCAAAAACTGGATCAAAATCCATCCATCCCACATACGTGCCCATGAGCCAAATTTTGGTATCCATACCCGTTTCTTTAATCACGGCATGCTTAATATACGCAAAACCAGATCCTTGAAGAATGTGAATTTGACCTACCGACGACCCATTTATCTCCGCAAGAAACGCATCCTCGTTTCCGGAACTTGTTCGCTCAGAAAAATTATTAAATTGATCAAACTTGATCGTCCCTGTAAAATAACCGGATAAGAATATATTCCCCCATTCACTTACGAAAAGTTTCAACCCCACACTAGTGCCATTGGGGCCGCCGAAGCTGTAGGATGTAATGAAATTACCTGAAGTATCTATTTGCCCAGTATACGCATCTTCTGCACCTTCGGCCGTGTGTTGAATTGATCCAAGATCCATCGTATTTTGAAAGCTTCCAGTGAAATAAATTTCATCCTCAAAAAATATTGCATCAAAAACATAATCGTCATCCGTTCCCCCAAATGACTTTGCCCACTTGAAATCTCCATTTGGGCCATATTTTGCAAAAAAGACATCTCTACCTCCATTTGAGGTTACAATTTGCTCTCCATCTGAAAAATCCAAATCCATCTCCAATCTAAATCCACCAAAAATATAGGTATTACCCTGATCATCTTTAACCACCTTGTTTGCTGATTCGCGAAACTGCCCGCCCCCCGTTTTTACCCAGTCAAAATGGAGAGCTTGCGCGCTAAGCATTCCATTTCCTAGTACTAAAAACACAGCTAACAATATTATTCTTGAGAATTGATTTTTCATTGAACTTTAAATTAGATTAGATAAGATGCTACAGATAATACCATTGAATTACTATACAATAGTAACACTCCAAATATAATTAATTTCTCAACTAATCAAATTTAGGTTGTACCAATGGTTTGTTTTATTCCATATCCGGTGGCTTTTAATCCATATTCGGTTATTTACACCAATTTATATTAGTGAAGAATCTAAACTCCTATTGTCGATGATAACACCGACATTGGTTCAAAGGAAGTCATACACTTATAATTTGTAATAAATTTACCTTTATTTTAAATAATTAATATAATTTTAAGCATTTTAATATTTAAATTATAATGCTTTTAAGATTAAAGTTCCTTCTACGCATCACAGGCGTCTGCCTCATCTATTTTTATTCATTCTCCCTCTTTGGACAGGATACACCTATTGATTCCACTCAAAATCAAGATTCTCAACTCAATCAGATTCAGGATGAAGTAAAACTTTTCCTTCAAGAATTTACGGATTTAAACTTGCTCGACCATTCCGTTCAAGTTCGACATCAGGGAAAAGTTCGGGAAATTAAGAAAATGGCCAAACAAGCCGAAAAGGACGAATCTGTTGTTCCAGTTGGACTCACCGTGTATTCCAAATTGCATGTGGACGAACTTTGGGCGCGCTGGCTTACCGGGAAATGGAAGTATACTGAAGAAGGAAAACAAGATACCAATTACCTTATCAAAGGAAATGGGATCGATCTCTCCTTTCGATTTGACACCCTCGAAGATCGCAATCACTTTAAAGTAACTCCTACTGCGAAACTCAATGACCTGTTCATTGCGACTTTGGAAGGACTCCAGTTTAATCCAGATACGGTTCAAGATACGTTAAATCTAGTTCTCGTTGATCTATTTAATGGGACCCACGAACGTATGGAAAAGCCAAACATGGCCAATATTGATGCGGTTGTAGAACAGTTTTATCATAAGGTCAATGATTACATGCATCGGATTTGGGGTGCTATTCTGGAAAGTACTCAGGAACTAAAGGAATTATACGACGACCAAAATGTGCAACAAATTGCTCAAAATCTCGATCAGGCAATCACTCAGAATCAAAACGGAGGTCCGCCCGTTTATGTATTAGATGCGGATCAAAAGAAGTTCAAAAACAGCATTTACGAACATTTCAACACTCAATTAGCCGAAATTGGGGCACACTATTCCAATCCTATTTACATTGTATATTTTGAAACGGACTACGTTTACAATCAAACGGAAATTGCCAGTTTGGCTGAACGCATTTACCTCAAAAGTAAAAAAGCCACGGAAGCAGACATCTCACTGGTAATCGTTCAATCCTTTGTTAATGAGGAACTGGCTCCTAGTACCGACGTCACTCGCCTAATTTCCCATGGTGGGGAACATCCTGAAATTTACGCTGATTGTAATCCGCAGAAAAATATTTCTTCGGAGACCAAAATCTTCTCAATTCTCCAGCAAGTCATTCGCAAATTTCAGGATCAGATTTCAGATGTCCAGAAGTTTGAAAAAATGCCGGTAACTACTATGTTGAGTACGTTTAATCATCCAGGAGATTTTTATAATACGGAACATTTAAAGCAACAGGGCTATGGCGCGTTTTTAGGTCATTCCACCATTGATGTGGATATCAATGTGTGGTACGATAAACTGTATACCGCTTCCCGTATTCCTATCAAGTCGATTAATGGTTCAGAATTCTATTCTTACAACGCCTTTGACGCTATTTCCGGGGTTTCTTCGAGTGGAAAAACGTATGAGGCGACCTATGCAATCATGCCAAATCGATACAATGATGCAGAAACCGGCAGCGTGCAATCCAATCCGGGAATTTCATTTTTAGGCTTTTGGACACGCGAATTGACCGAACAAATCACCCGTGATGAATTCGTTTCCTTAGAAGATGTAGCACTTTTTGCCTCAGAGGATCGCTATGCAAAGGAAAATAGGGAATATGTTTTTGCACAGGATGGCGATTTAATCTTTGGTGGTTTTTTAAATCTCGAAACATGCAAAATTGAACATGCTCAAGTCAAACAATTTGGCGAAGTAGCCGCTCGACCCGATGGACCTTTGCGTCTGTCTGGAGGATTTCAGATGCCTCATCGACCGGATTATGCGAATGCGGAGAATTACAATGTAATTACCACCTCTTATTTAATCGAAAATGAGGACGATGAGGAGTCTGGCAATGAGCTGAGTTGCGCCATTCAAACCATTTATGCTCAAAACGGATATGGAAAAATATTCTTAGATCGCTTTATGCCGAAAGTGAATAAATTTCAATGGGAAGTGCTTATTGAAATTGCCCAATTATATGATAACGAGGACTACAAATTAATTAAAGAATTGGCTTCTGCGGACAAAGAAGTAACATATAAAGATTGGTATCTGGGCGTTTGGGATCGAACGATTCATTTGCAACAAGATCGAACCATTGATGTCCTACAAAACAAAATCAGTTGGGATGATTATTTGGAATTTGTTCAAGCTAGCCTTACCCATTTCACTGGTTCTGTTACATCGCTTCAAGCCATGTCAGATGGCGATGAAGATGAATTGGCAGAATCGCTACTTTCTTATTTCACCAACTATCAATTGGTCAAATTTGTATCATATGATGATCGGCTTCGATTGTTAAAAATACTTGCGCAAGATGGATTTGGCAATGAGGAGGATGCTGCGCTCAAATTGGTTGGCACCTTTTCACAAGTTGATTCGGATCGAACGCAATTCTTGTTGGCGCTGGAATCTCCAAACGATTCGGATGGTCCTGCGGTAGAAACATTATTAGAAGTGTTGGACGAGGCCTTCTATGATCCGCATGTGACCGGAAGCAATGATTTGTGGCATGCCTTTGCCTCTTTGATTTCCTCCATGGCTACGGAAACGTATTATGAAGCGTCTAAGCTGGAAGCACAGCTCAAAGAACCAAATAACTTACTCAACTTCATTTACTTTTATGAATACAACGAGACATCATGGGGATATAAGGTACATCAATACGAATCTGATTTTACGGCAGAAGGTGCGAATGAACTATATATAGAATATCAAACGAACTTTCAAATTGTCAAAGGGTTTACAGGTGAAGCACTAAACAACCTCGTCCTTGTGAGTGGCAGCATTATCCCTGGTGGAATAGCCGTTACTTCTCAAATACCCAATGCGTATGAAGTCCGGGCAAATTTTCATCCTTTACGGGACTTCATGGTAGTTCGACTAGGTACAAAAACGGCCATTTATCCTGCATATTATATTCGATTTCTATCCGGAGACAAAGGCATTAAGCGATTTACCTATTACCAAGATTTAGTCATTGACGGTGCTACCATTGCTTTGTCTGTGGCGACATTGGGAATGGCTTCACCATTGGTCGCTGCGATTGAATTGGCTTCGATTGCAAGTGCGATAACGAATGCAACGGTTACGGTGCTTGAAGATTTGGAGATACTCGATCCTAAAATGGTGAAATCAATTAAGGATGCCACTATGGTAATGGATTTGATTGGAATGGGCGTGAGTTTGCCTAGTATTATACGGTCTATACCTAGTGGCGTGAAAGCCATTCGCGAGTTGGCCAATATAAAAAATTGGAAGCCATTGATTGTGACGGATGATGTTTCGCGTGCAGCCCGTTCCGAACAAGCTTTGGTCGAAATAAGTGAAGATTGCCAAAAGTTATTGGATGCCAGTGAGGAGTTGGCCGGTGTTGCGGTTTCTACAAGCAAATGGGATGCATTTACGCATATTGCACAGTTGGACCCGACGATTTTAGCTCATATAGATGATTGGGCGGAGCCATTGATTCAACATCTAGATGAAGCATTGCGGATTTATCCGGAGTTGGCAGGTGAATTAAAGGATGAACTTGACTTATTAAATCATTTTGAAGGACTGCATACGAACTGGTGGTATCGATTGGGATTGGCTCGAGCGTATCATGTAACAGGAGCAGGAAGTATTAATTTACCCGAAAACTTTGCGGAAGTATTAAAAGATTTGGAATTTAGACCCGGAGAAACAATTCGGCAGGGATTGACGACTTCGAATCCGAGTAGTGAATTTGGAAAAGCGTTGGAAGCGGCGATGGATGGAATTTTAGAAAACGCATGGAATGGCGGGATTTCCGGGATTCAAAATGCGGATATTCCAACGGATCTGAAGCAGTATTATGAAGGGATTTATGGGTTGGGATATAAGGGGTTTGCGAAGCAAGGTAAGATTAGTGTTCCTGGAACAAATTATAAGCCAGAACCAGATTATTTGTTTTTTAAAACCAATTCAGATGCATTTGGAAATATAACTCTGGATTTAAGTGACGTAATTTATCATGATGCTAAAATTAGCGTAAAAAGTGCTTTTAGTACGGCTCAAGGAGAGCTTCTCAAAACCCTAAAGGCCTCTAGCAACGCCGTTGAGATTGAGGTTGTAAGAAGAGCAGAAGTTCTTGTAGAAAACCAATCTTTTTTCTTAGAAATTGGGCAAAAGATTACAATTTCAGAAATCAGTAAAATTGGAACAGATGTAATAACCAATCAAATTGAATTAATTAGATCAGAAAAGTTTTTAAAATGACAAAGAAAGAACTGGAAAATAGACTCGAAGATAATTTGAATCGAAAGTTAATTGGTGAGGAATTTGAAAATAAAGGTGAACTCAATTTCAGATTTCAAAACTCCGACCTTACCGCTGAAATCAGTTTTAATGTAAAAGGTTATTCGGAAGATGATTTAAGTGGACAAAGTATTTATGCTATAAAATTACCCTCAATTGATAATTTATGGATAAACCATCGAAATCAATTAAATTCAAGTCATCAACCCGTTCCGTCGTTTATGACATTTACCGATTCTTATTTCAACTCTAAAATGGATACTGGTCTTCATTCCGCTTTAGGGTCATCGCGGGTTTCCTTAAAAAACGAAATAGAAGTTGAAAACTTTGAAAAACAGATCATTTATAATGTGAAAAATCTTTTCCTTCCTTTCATAGAAAAAGCTAAAGATCTATCGTGGTTAGACGCCCAATTAAATACTGATCCATTAAACTTTAAACTATCTCCTCCATTTCAACCGGAAGGTCTTTTATATAAAAAATTAATAGTCGCTAAGCTTGCCGAGAATCCAAAATTTGAAGAAATCTACCAACAATTCAGGGCAGTTTTAACTAATCATATTGAATCAACAAATGATCAAAATAGCAAGAATCAGTTAGAAGTTTTAACCAAAGTCCATCAGGAATTGACATAACTTGAATCGATCTATATTTATCTTTTTCGATACAAATGAAATGAAACGAGCATACCCATTCCTTTTCCTACTATTCACCACTTTGTGTTGGACAGCCTGTTCCCATATGAATGAAGACTCCGCTCATTCCAGCTCAGACCAGCCCCGATCCATTCATCAATGCGACACGTTAACAGTATTCTATACAAGTAAAGATAATTCTGCGCTCCACAAGCCTTCAGAATCGGTGGACCTCACTCTTATCAAAGAACAGTTTGAGGACAGCTTGCTTACATTTCAATATTGGAACAACAACCAATTAAAAATGTCGTATCGCTTTTCAATAGCCCACAATTCATTTGATCTGATTCAAACATTACCGGAGGGCGATCCACTAATGGTCGTAGATACCTTTTCGCTTAACTTTAACAAACGACAATTGACTGTCTATAAAATGGAGCGTGTAATGCCTCCAATGGATGGTGGGATGTGCATTTTGATCACCAAAGAATATGGCGTAATTGCTACTTCTTCCTACACTTGGAAAACTAAAATTTCATTAACAAAATGGGGCTCCGAAACATTTTCCGCCATAGAAATACAAGATTCAAGTATTTTCAAACCTTCCAGGCATGGGTCGAGTGTTGAAATAGAAGAAACAGAAATAATTACTGTTGATTCATTTACCAATTTTTGATACCACCTTTTCAAAAGTAAGTTCACTTGGAAGTAGCCTAAGAATTATATAGTTTTAAATCCTAATAGTTCAAAATCTAAATAAAAAACCCAACAACTTGAAACTTAAATTCATTCTTTCCATTGTAGGTCTTTTCGCTGTATTAATTAGCCACGCTCAAGTAGATAGTAAAAGCAATCAAGACCAGCTAAAAACTGCAAAAAAAGTGGTTAACTTCATTAAGTCGAAAAAATACAAACAAATTCTGAATGCTTTCCCGAAAGAAATTGCCTCCACGATCCCAAATAAAACGCTTGAGTACTATGTAGATTTAGGGGCAAAATATATTTCTGAAGATGGGATTCCCGATGACGACGCTTTAATGACAAAAGCAACTATGATGGTCACAAAAGAGGGACCCAAGTTAATCACATCAATTACCTTTCCTTTTCCAGCCCCAAAACAAAAATACACCATGCCTAAGCGCATCATTGAAATTTCGTTTATGGAAAAATACGGAAATCTAAAAATTGCGAGTTTTAATGTCATGGAATACGCTGCTATTAGCAATTTAACAACAGAAAGCGCAGTGTTTCTAGACTCGCTTAATTTTGGACTTGACTCTATATCAAATTGGAGAATTTATTATAGCAAAGGAAATATTATTAACAAAAATAAGCCCGTTTTTGCCGTTAGTGGAACAAAGGATTCAATAAAAACGCTTGGTTTGACCAATGACTTCAATTCGATATTTCACAGTTTAAAAAATGCTGAAATAGCTGAAAAAACGATTCTAAATGATATTATTCGATACAATGGAAAGCCTGAAAATATTTCCTTGCGATGGCAATTTAAAGGAAGCGGAACATTCTACCGAATTTCACTTATTCTAACAGAAGAAGTAGACCAGAAAGAAGATTTGAATGCCTATATAGTTGTAAGTACTTCCGTTTTTGCCAATGAAAACACCATATATAAAATCAAGAAAAGCGATGCCAATAAAATAGTAGAAATTCTAAGTCAATTTTCAGTAAAAGACTGGGGATCAAACTATGAAGAACGACCTTAATTGACCTTCTTTTGACTAAATTTAATAAATCGTAAGTTACTAAATGTACCTCTACTAATTAGACTTTAATCGTCCAAAACGAACCAAACTCCACAATCCAATCAATGGACCAATCGCTAAAAGCATAAAAGTCGTCATTTGAGCATCTAGCCCAAATGCACTATTTTCAAACCATTTAATCAACATTCCTAACAGCTGAATGCTTACAATCGTAATCGAAAAACCAATGCAATTCACCAATGTCAAAGCGGTTCCTTTTAACGCAATTGGCGCGTTTTGAGCTACTAACGATGAAAATAAAGGCGAATCCGCAATGACTACCATCCCCCAAATCATTAAGAAACCGATAAACACCCAATCATAACCTGGGCCAAATGAAAAAACAAGCGGTAGCAGCACACAACACAATCCGGAAAGCCCCAAGGCCCAACCCGCAATCCTTCGCGCCCCAAAGCGCTGGGCCAAATACCCTCCAACTACACATGCCAATGCTCCTATGCCGATAATCAAAAAGGAATACATCGCGATTACTCCATCCTGTATTTTCCCCGCATAATCGAAATGCTGCATTGGATGTTTCATATACCAGTATGTCAACAACAATGGCACAAACGTCCAAAATGCGTACAACTCCCACATGTGACCAAAATAACCCATTGCCGCCGCACGAAAAGATCTTTCTGCAAATACGGTTTTGAAGGTTCCCCAACCAAATCCTGAAGAAGAAGAAGGAGAACCACTTGACTTAGTTAACTCAGCCTTCTTTCGATAGGGTCCATCCGGAACAAATACACCTATACTTATGCCTCCTAATGTAGCTAAGGCCGATGTTGAAATCAATACATAACTCCAATTCAAATCCTCAAAGCTGCCTGCTTCAATCAGGGATTTCAAAGCATGTGGAAATGCCGTTCCTAACACCAATGCTCCAACTAAAAAGCCCAATGATTTTGCCAAATCCTTGTCATAATAATCCGCCGCGATTTTCATTCCAATTGGATAAATCCCCGCTAAAAAAAATCCTGTTAAAAATCGTAATACCAAAATTGACACCAATGAATGACCCTCCCAAATCACCCCAAAATTGACCGATGCTCCAAGCAACGCACAAACCATAAATACCTTAGATGGCGAAAATCGATCTGCAATTGCAAAAAAAGCAAACACCAATGTTCCAAAAATAAATCCAAACTGAACGGAAGAAGTTAAATCACCTGCTACATTTGAATCCAATGAAAAAGTACGCACCAAATCCGGCATAACCGCATTGCCTGCAAACCATAAAGAAGTACAACTAAATTGCGCAAGCACTATGATCCAAAGAATGTATTTCGGGGGACGTTTGAAATTCATTCTTCCATAATTATAGCGTTGTAAGATTCATGACAGTATTCATATTCCGGGCCTTCTGTTAAGGATTGAAAACAATTTCCAGCTGAATCGCTCAACACAAATAGATCATTCTTAAATACTAAATATTCGTGATTCTCTACCTTCGGCGGCTTAGGATCTGAATTCAATACAAACGTATCTCCATTGACTTGATAAAGCCCGGCTGAATGTGCATCCCCAAAATGTCCGGAAGTTTCAAATCGAAATGTGCCGTTATCCTCAAAATGATAATTCCAATGCGTTTCTGCCCAATAAGCATGATAATCACCCTCTAATCTAGGTTGTTTTTGAAACGAACAACCAAAAAACAAGAGGCAAAGGGTACCTAAAATGAACTTATGAGACATTTAAAAAAGGTTTTTACCAAAAATACGACTTTATACGTATTGTTTCATCCTGGAAGTCGAACTAGATTTGTTACATAAATAATATAAACAATCTAATTAATTAATTCCTCAAACAAACCCGCACGCTATGTTCACACTCATCAAATCTAATTTTAAGGCTACGAATCGTACATTGGCTATTGATGTTTCCATCGTTGCAACATTGTTTTTGGTCACCTTAGTTAGTATGTTTTTCTAACAATAAACTTGCGAAAGAAACTTGTTAAAGAGCTTCACCATCATTTTTCAACATTTTTCAAATCAAATGTCTCCCATCTATCAATGATCCAATGAAAACTCAAGTATACAATCGCACCTTCATTACGGACATTCTAATTGTCACTTTTCTATTCTTAATTACGCTAGGAAGTTCGTTTCTATGAGGTCGAAGTACTTTTTACAATCATTCGGCGGTGTAAAGGTTGATTCCTATTCCATATAAACCACGCCCGTAACGAAGCAGGCAGGCTTCCCGCAAAGCTTAATAACCCAATAACCAGTGGAATTCTTCCAAACAGCGATGCATGAAATGCTAATCCTGAAATAAAGACTAACACTCCTATTATCATGCCTATAATCGCATTACGTAAACGTAATCGATCCTCTTGAACTTGCAACTTACGTTTCTTTCCATAAAAATCGCTTTCCACGGCATTAAGGATGAAGTATTCGCAATTTTCTCCTTCAAAATCAGCATATACTAAGGTCAATCGACACACAATTCCACGCTCAGGATCAAACAACTTATGTTTACATACTTTACAACTTTGTAAATTAATCTCTCTACTTTGACGAAAAGCTTTCGTTTGGTCAATTGAGTTAACCGAAACAGGTATATATGTCATAATATTAATTTTTCGGATAAAATAGGTCGTACTATTTTTATCCCTTGCTAAGTTAAACGAAACAAATGTACAATTAATTTTACATTTAAGATGTTGGAAATTTACAATTATAAGAATTGCAGCACACCAATCTTCTATAATTCACTTTAATGGGCCATATTTCTATTTTCTTTTGTCTTTCAACCATCTTATACTCCTTTATAGTACGCTTAAGGGAATTAAACGCGTTGATTCACAAAACATGTAAAGCGTTTCTCATTAAAAATTTGTATTTTCGCTGTGTTATGAAAAAAGTTATAAGAGTTATTGCATTTATCCTTTGCGTAAGCATTGGGTTGTCTATTACACCCTCTGTATATGGACAAAACAAACCTGTTTATAAGGAAAAATACCGAGCAGGTGAATTATTAGTTCGCGCACAAAAAAGTGCACTATCCAACGTATTAAGTGAAATCGATCCTTCAGGAGCCATTGAAATATCGCAGGATGTTTCAGCTCCTTTAAACATTTGGTTAATCAAATTTGATCCGGATCAATTCAATGAATATGTGCTTCTGGAAAAGCTCCAGTTAGACAATCGCATTGAAACTGCTCAATTAAATCACTTGGTTACGCTACGTGGAACCTTACCAAACGACACGGATATTAATGATCAGTGGCAATATGTAAACACCGGATCCAATGGAGGTGTAGTCGATGCAGATATTGACATGGATGATGCTTGGGATATTACTACAGGTGGTCTAACCGCTTTAGGAGATACAATTGTCGTATGTGCTATTGACGATGGAATTGACCTTAATCACACTGATTTTGAAGATAATCTGTGGGTAAACCACGGAGAGATCCCAAACAATAACATAGACGATGACAACAATGGATACATTGATGATTATCAGGGTTGGAACATCTCTTCTTTAGATGATGACATCGCTGGAGGAAGTCACGGTACTCCTGTTGCTGGAATTATGGGAGCCAAAGGCGATAACAACCGAGGCGTATCAGGAATCAGTTGGAATGTAAAAGTAATGGTCGTTAAAAATGACTTTGATACGGATGAAGCCGATGTAATTGCCGCTTACACCTATCCATTAGTGATGCGAAGAATGTATAATGCATCCAGTGGTGCGGAAGGTGCTTTTGTGGTTACGACCAATGCCTCTTGGGGAATTGATCAAGGACAACCATCCAGTTCACCTCTTTGGTGTGCTTTTTATGATACGCTTGGCGCTGCCGGAATTTTAAATTGTGGGGCTACTGCCAATTGGAATTACAACATTGATGTAGACGGAGATTTACCTACCGCTTGTCCTAGCGATTATTTAATTGCGGTAACCAATATGGATCGAACCGACACCAAAGTACAATTTGCTGGATATGGTCTAACGACCATCGATTTAGGGGCGTTTGGAGATGATACCTATACGACAGATTTGGGAAACAGTTATGGAGGATTCGGAGGAACTTCCGGCGCTACACCTCATGTGGCTGGAACGGTCGGATTACTTTATTCCTTAAATTGCCCTGATTTTGCCAGCTTAGCACAGAGTAATCCTGGAGGAGCCGCATTGATGGTGAAGGAATCCATTCTAAATGGAGTCGACCTAAATAGCAGTCTAAGTAACATTACAGTGACCGGAGGACGTCTCAACGTGTATAACTCATTGCAATTTCTATTAGCGGCTTGTGATTCTACTGTTTGTACGACTCCATTTGCAGTAAGTAGCTCTGACGTGACTGAAACAACTGCAAAGCTTAAATGGAATTCATTGAGCGATTCAAACTATGTTTTACGCTTCAAATCTACGTCGGAAGTGGATTGGACTGAAGTTAATTTAAATGATGCCTTCTATGATCTGACAAATCTTAAACCATGTCAAATCTACGAATTTCAAGTGCAAAACACATGCGATACTGGAGCTTCGGCATATACTCCTGTTAAAACATTTAGAACCGAGGGATGTGGAAGTTGTACTGATTTCATGTATTGCAGTTCTGAAGGATCCACAAGTTCAAGTTTGCATATTCAGCAAGTTGAATTAAACACGTTAGATAATACGTCAGGGGATGACGATGGTTATGGCGATAATCTTTCAGCTGCTACGAGTTTAGTAGAAAACCAAAGCTATTCCATGACCGTAACGCCAGGCTATAATGGATTCAGTTACAACGCACATACCTATGTTTGGATTGACTTTAATCAAAATGGATCCTTTTCGAGTGCGGACGAATTGGTATTATCTACCGACGATTCACAATCAGGAGCAGTAACTGGTACTTTCACTGTACCAAGCGATCTTCCATTAGGAATTACCCGAATGCGTGTAATGCTTAAATATCAAAGTCAACCCAATTCGGCTTGTGACATTCTTGGTCTTGGAGAAGTAGAGGATTATTGCATTGATATACAGGAAAACACAGGAGTTTTGGATGCTAAAAATGGAAATGAATGGGTACATATTTATCCAAATCCATTTAAAAATAATTTCAGATTGGATTTAGATATAAGAGGGTCTTTGAACGAACCAGTTCGCATCACCATGGAAGATTTAGCTGGACGTATTATTTATGTTCAAGAGTTTAAGGATCAAAATATTCAAATTGAATTGCCGGAAAATTTGTCGAAAGGCGTTTACTTTGTTAAAGTAAATACAGCTCAACGTTCCTTTACTGGAAAAGTGCTAAAGGACTAAATGAATACATGCGAGAAGAATATTTAAATCCCGAAGATGAAGACTTTTCCGGCACGGATAAGGACATAGAACGGGCGCTTCGTCCACCTTCATTTGAAGATTTTACAGGTCAAGAAAAAACACTTGCGAACCTTAAAATCTTTGTGCAAGCGGCCAAACAACGGGAAGAACCATTGGATCATGTACTATTGCATGGACCTCCAGGATTAGGTAAAACAACCCTTTCCTACATTATCGCGCATGAATTGGAAGCGGATATTAAAACCACTTCTGGACCTGTTTTGGATAAACCAAGCGATTTGGCTGGCTTACTTACCAATTTGGAACCAAATGATGTCCTATTTATAGATGAAATTCATCGTTTAAGTCCAGTTGTAGAGGAATACTTGTATTCTGCTATGGAGGATTATAAAATTGACATCATGCTGGAATCCGGACCCAACGCACGGACCATTCAAATTGAAATCAATCCATTTACCCTAATTGGAGCTACTACCCGAGCTGGTATGTTGACTGCTCCCCTTCGCTCTCGTATGGGAATCAGTGCTCGTTTGGAATATTATGAAGCAGATACCCTTTCAAAAATTATTAATCGTTCCTGTGGGATTCTAAAAACCGTAATTGACGAAGAGGCTTCTTTTGAAATTGCACGAAGAAGCCGTGGAACTCCTCGGATTGCCAACAACCTTCTTCGAAGAACCAGAGATTTTGCTCAAATAAAAGGAAATGGGGAAATTGAAGTAGAAATTGCGCGTTTTGCGTTAGATGCATTAGACGTAGATGAAAATGGCCTGGACGACATGGATAACCGGATTCTTTCCGCAATTATCGACAAGTTTAAAGGTGGGCCTGTAGGATTAACTACGATTGCTACTGCAGTGAGCGAAGAAGCCGGAACCATTGAAGAAGTTTACGAACCCTTTTTAATTAAAGAAGGTTATTTGAAACGAACTCCTAGAGGAAGAGAAACGACAGAACTAGCGTATAAGCACTTAGGAAAGAAACCTCCTAATCGAATGGGCACATTGTTCGAAGAAATAAATTAAAGGGCTTAAACCTTCTACCAATTCTAACCTTTAGAATCAACCTTTGAAATTAAATTGATCCTTGACTCTTGACTCCGACTGATCAGAAATACCACCGTGCTGAATTAATCAAAGCCAAAGCATTGGAATTGGGATTCAATCATGTCGGAATTTCGAAAGCAGAATTTCTGGAAGAAGAGGCTCCTCGCTTAGAAGATTGGTTAAACCAAGGAAAACATGGCTCCATGTCTTACATGGAAAATC
This sequence comes from Cytophagales bacterium, assembly GCA_965277185.1. Taxonomy (GTDB): domain Bacteria; phylum Bacteroidota; class Bacteroidia; order Cytophagales; family JAHDFW01; genus JAHDFW01. Next base: position 457,413 of record CBDICC010000034.1, read on the forward strand.
ATTTTGACAAGCGTTTGGATCCAACCAAGTTAATGGAGGGTGCTAAATCCGTTATTTCGCTAACTTTGAACTACTTCCCTGAACAAAAGCAAAATCCGGATTCATATAAAATTTCCAAATACGCATATGGCAAGGATTATCATTTTGTAATTAAGGACAAGTTAAAAAGCTTACTCTCTTTTATTCAAGAGGAGATTGGCGAAGTAAATGGACGAGGATTTGTCGATTCTGCCCCGGTATTAGATAAAGCGTGGGCAAAAAAAGGAGGGTTGGGCTGGATCGGAAAACATTCCAATTTGATCATTAAGAGTCAGGGGAGTTTTTATTTCATTGCAGAATTAATAGTGGATCTTGAATTGACACAGGATGCTCCAATGCAAACGGACCATTGCGGAACATGTACTGCCTGTATTGATGCATGCCCTACAGAAGCCATTACGCCCTATAGTGTAGATGGAAGCAAATGCATTTCTTATTTTACGATCGAATTGAAAGATGCTATTCCCGAAGCTTTCGATGGTCAGTTTAAAGATTGGATGTTTGGGTGTGATATTTGTCAGGACGTTTGCCCCTGGAATCGATTTTCAACACCGCATAACGAAAGTCAATTTGATCCGCATCCTGATTTAATTACTTATTCTAAAAATGATTGGGAGGAGATTACACAGGAAATTTTTTCAGAGATATTCCGAAAAGCTGCCGTTAAACGCACTAAGTTCAGTGGCTTGAAACGTAATATTGAGTTTATAAAGAAGTGAAAAACACCTTTTACAATCTTTAATCCGTACTAAAGTACTAGTCAGGCCATTTAAAGTAGTAAATTCTTGATGGTAAAAACCAATGATGGTTTGATTTGGTTGAAGCAAGAAATAGCTTTCAACTAAATTTCTACGGTCCACTACCAAAAGGCAGACGTGAATTCCTATTGAGTATAAGGATAGTTCATAATCCCCTCAATGGACCTAATTTATCTGTATGTAGTGCGTATAGTTAGAAATTATTAAAGAACCGTTCTAGTTCTTCTAAATATACATCTGAAAAATTGGTGTAACACCAGTCTCTCAACTGTACCAATTCATCTCGCGCCAACGCCTTGGCTGCTTTAAATAGTTCCTTTTCAAACAAGGTCCTGCTAAAACTAACTTTAGTCAGAATCTCTTTAGCATAATCCAGCATAGTTGATTAGTTCGTTCTTCTCTTTCCCTTTGATTTGAACCCGCATTGATGATGGGTAAAACGTGCATTGCTTTGTTCTTATTGTTGGGTGTTTTACGGCATCGATTCGCATCAAAATTTTATTCTTTCCAACGACCTTTTGTACGTTGAATGTTCAATTTAGTTACAAAATTGAAACAAAACAACTATTTTTACCAATATAAAGGAGTAGAACTTTGAAAATAATCATAAAAAATATAACTATTCTAATAATGATCTTTGTTTCGTTCACGTTATACGGACAACAAATTTCACTTAAATTAGGCGCTAACAGCATTAGTCAGAACCAATTATTTACAATTGGAGCTACGATTACCAATGGTGAGTTTCAAAAGGTCCCTAACTTTCCTAATATAAACGGATTCCAAAAAGCCGGCATATCTACTGGTAAGCAGTTTAGCTTTGGCTCCAACGGTCGAACACAAAGTGTAACCTATACTCAAAACTACCAACCAACTAAGCAAGGTAAGTTTAAGTTACCGCCATTTAAAATGGTTATAAACGGGAAGCAAATAGCTTCTAATGGCACTACTATTACCGTAGGTGCACCCAAACAACAACAGCGCAGCAACGACCCTTTTGCTGATTTTCGACGGATGTTCAATCGACAACCTAACAGTGGTCCACAGGAATATGTTGACGTAAAGGATGACGCTTTTTTTGCCATTACACCCAACAAATATGAAATTTATGAAGGGGAAGGAGTTACGATAACCGCGGCACTCTATGTTTCGACTGCAAACAAGGCTCGACTAAGTGCGGACGTGGTACCTCAAATGGGTGAAATCAATAAGAAACTGGAACCAAAACACGTTTTGGAAGAAAAAACACCCATTGAAGACCTGAACCCAACTCCAATTAAAATAAATGGTAAAGATTATCATCGCACATTGTTGTTTCAATCTACCTATTTCCCATTAACGGATGAAGACATAAAGATTCCTTCCTACACTTTTAAGGCCTATAAAGAACTCAGAGCAAAGAATCCATCATTTTTTGGAAATAACGTAAAACGAGAAGAGGTTTCGTATTTTTCACGTGCAAAAACAGTCAAGGTAAACCCGTTGCCCGCCCATCCTCTTAAAGATCAGGTGGCAGTAGGCGATTTTGAACTAAGAGAATCGTTGGATAAAACCACATGCGAAACAGGCAACAGTTTAAACTACAAGTTTATCATTCAAGGAGTTGGAAACGTGATGGCTATAAGCCCCCCTATCGTTCCAGAAAATGACACGATACAAGTGTATCCACCAAATTCCACACAGCGTATTAGCACCAATGGAGGGCAAGTTTACGGAAAAGAAACCTATGAGTATTATCTCATCCCAAACGAACCAGGAACCATTGATTTAGGTGATTATTTTGAATGGATTTATTTCAATCCTCGCAAAAAGGCCTATGACACACTCCGAGCGCAAAAGTCATTTACGGCAACCGGCGAAAGTAAAAAGGATGCATCCATTATGGCCCGTGATTTGGGTTCCTATTATGATCGCATTGATGGAGAAAGTACGGAACCAATAGATCTTCGTTCTAACAACAATCTTATCTGGTGGATACAAGGAACAATGGCTGCTGGCATTCTTTTACTAATCTTTCTGGCGGTTTATGTAAGAAGAAAGAAAGAAAAGAAAAGGTGAAATTGATTTTTCAAATTCATTTTACTCAGTTTCATTTTGTGAATGAATGAATGAACGATTGATTCGCTAATTGATTACCAAGATCCTTCAATAATTTAACAATCTAAAACCGAACAAAAGCGTGAGTAGTTCATTTGGCAAAATATTTCAGATTCATACGTATGGAGAATCTCATGGGCCTGCATTAGGCGCGGTTATTGAGGGTTGTCCTGCTGGAATTTCTATTAATGAAGAGGCAATTGCACTTCAATTGCAACGTAGAAAACCTGGACAATCTAAAATTGTAACTCAACGAAAAGAGTCGGAATCATTTGAAATTCTATCTGGCGTGTTTGAAGGCAAAAGTACGGGGACTCCAATTTCATTGATGGTACGTAATGAAAACCAACGAAGCAAAGACTACGATCATATCAAAGATTTGTATCGCCCTTCACATGCCGATTTTACCTATTCTGAAAAGTATGGGAAGGAAACCCGAGATTATCGAGGAGGTGGAAGGAGTTCTGCCCGAGAAACAGTAGCGCGGGTCCTAGCAGGAAGCATCGCTAATCAGTTTTTAAAGCATGTCTCCGCAATCGAAGTATACTCGTATGTGTCCTCGGTAGGCAGCATCGAATTAGATCAGCCATATCAGTCGCTAGATCTTACTCAAATTGATTCCAATGCCGTACGTTGTCCAGATTCAGATACTGCAGAAAAGATGTACGAACTGATTGATTCAGTACGGAAAAATGGAGATACCATAGGTGGAACCATTACTTGTGTCATCAAAAATGTTCCAACAGGATTAGGTCAACCTGTATTTGACAAACTACATGCGGAACTTGGAAAAGCTATGCTTTCCATCAATGCAGCAAAAGGATTTGAATATGGAAGTGGATTTGAAGGTACAAAAATGCTAGGAAGTGAGCATAACGATGCTTTTACGACTAATTCCAGTGGACAAATTACTACAAAATCGAACTTCTCTGGAGGTATCCAAGGCGGTATATCCAATGGAGCCGACATCTACTTTAAAGTGGCATTTAAACCTGTTGCTACCATCATGCGTGATCAGGATTCGGTAGATTCAGAAGGTCAATCTGCGGTTGTGACTGGTAAAGGAAGACATGATCCTTGTGTATTGCCACGCGCAGTTCCAATTGTGGATGCAATGGCGAATTTAGTTATGGCGGATATGTTCTTACAAGATCGACATTCCAGACTGTAAATCATACTTCCCTCTCTGTTGTTTGTATTATATCCATTTATTCATTCAATTAGTGATGTCTCCGCAAAACCGTTTGAATTCTTCGATTTTGAGTTCATGAATAATAAGGCTATCATAACTGTTCTTATCAATGGGAAAAATGCAAAGTACTATTTGATCCGGGAACAAGTTTAACACCATTGTTCATCTCTGACTCAACCTTCTACAACAGAAATTACTGATGTGAAAATGGGCATTAAGACTTCTCTTTAAAACAAGGGTTTAACTTAATATTCATAGGATAACTCGCGGGGCAATCTTTGCTTATTTATCCCAAAACGAAACAACCTGCATACTCTTCTAATAATGAATATGCAGGTTGTCCTATAATGTACTTTTAATGTACTTTCGGGGGTGAACGTAAATTACTTACGTTTCTTCTTATTCCCTTTATTTGCCATTTTTTCAGCTCGAAGAGCATCGAAAGCTACTTTATAGTCTTCATCAATCGTACTGAAGTATTCTCTTTTTGCTTTTTTACTTTGCTTCTGTACTTTCACTAATCTCTGAAATTCAGGATCCGTTTTTCGCAATCTAGCTCTGAATTTTTTCAATTTAGCTGCATCCGTTGCTGCAGCTCCATAACCAGGCTTATGTTTCACATAAGTATCTTTCTGATTCTTCGCTTCTTTTGTAGCTTTAATAAGTTCTACTGCCTTCGCATCTGACTTTGATTGCATGTATTTACGCTCAATCATTTTCATTTGCTTTGCATATTTAGGATTCTCGGCCACCTCTTCTTCCTGTGCCATTGCCGTCATTCCAATTCCAACCATCATTAACATGGTCAACATCCATTTTAAATTCACTAGTTTCATGTGTTTCTCTTTACGTTTATTGTTTTTTGATATTATTATAGATAAGATCTAAGGCTTTCGATTTGTATTAACCTTTCACTTATACAATAGGTTTTACCAAATTCGTGCCAGAATTGAAAAATACTTTCCTGTTTAGCGGCCTTTGTGCACCATAACGGTTAAAATGAAGAATGAAAATTCATCATCTATTGGCTCAATATTGTATCTCAGCGGATTATTGGTCTTCTTAGCCATATCAATTAAACCTAATCCGGCTCCTCCACTTTCGGAAATGGAACTTTTAATCAATGTTTCTTTGTGTAAATCTTTTAGTTCCCACTCATTTAATGAATTAACCCGGTCAATCAGATTTGCTGTTTTAGCTAATCCCTGATTTCGTACCATGTTACCTGTGGTCACATACCAACGCTCTTCGTCCAATCCTACGATCAAAATTCCAGACTTAGAAAGTCCGGTTTTCAAATCACTTGAGGCCATTTTTGAAAAGTCATATCCGTGCTTAGTCACATTTTGAAGGGATTCCAACATCACATGATATACTACGCGGCTTGTTTTTCGAGATTCTTCTTCGGCGGCCAATCTGCACTCTGTTAGATAGGCAAAAGATTTTACGATGTTTTGATTAATCGGTCCCTCATACATCAAGATGACATCCTGCTGATTATGTTCATAATGCGCCTGCTTTACAAATTCGAGATACTCGACAAACTTCAACCGTTTCATATCATTATCGCCCATATCCCTGCTTCTACCAGATTAATCTTAATTTTGTTTAACCCTCCAAACGTCTCATATTCCTATATGAAAAGAACATGTTGAAGGGACCTAAACAAATATAGGTCAATTCGCCTTTTAATCAAAGCAATTCCGCTTTACTATCAAGATATTCAATCAATCTTATAAATATTCCTACATCTAATATTAAAATGCCGTTAAACGGTCTAATTTGATTCGTTTAAACGCAATTTTGTGAGCTGATGGATCGCTGCATAACCTAGCACTAAAAACATAGAAACCAGAATGGTTAGCATCCAAGTCCGAGGATGACTAAACGGATGAATAAATCGATCCAAAATATCGTTTAACAAATGCATGGGATGGGTAATGATATCCCACGTATTCCAACGTAAATACCGACCCAAATAAATACCAAAGCCGGATAGGGATAAGCAGCTAAAGGCAAACAACCATCCAGTAAGTTTACCAAAAAACAATCGTACTTTTTGATGAATTAAAAAGAGGGAAATATAGCCTAACAAAAGGCCGTTCCAAGCATAAGTAGTTAATAAAACTAGGTCAAACCAAAATGGAACATTGGTTCTTGGATGCAAATGAAACAGGTCTGTCATCATATATGGTGCATTAGGAAAAAATACTAACCATACAAAACCCAAACACACCATAGTGATCTTTGTCCTTTTTTCATGGCGAGAAACGTCATCCTTCTCTTCATTTTCTTTGGAAACAGTTCCAGGGTTCATTCCATCAATGATAAGGCTAATTCCAAATGGTATAATTGCCAAAATCAGATTCCACATCATAAAACCTAATGTGATATGACCGGTATAGAAGATTCGAGCAAATGACATTCCTACACACATTAAGGAGGATAATGCCATCCATATAATTAACTTTTTTCTTCGAAATAAATTGGAGATTACCATGATGAATTGAATTGAATTGTGTTAGTAAAACTTAGGTTAGAGCGAATGTCTGCCTTAAGACAACCTTACTAAAACGTACATTATGGAAATTTGTTTTGATCAAGTTAGACTTAATTTGATCAACGAATGGAAACTAATATTCTAGCTGCTGATACAAGATATTTGATGCCAGATAATGTCCGGATTCATGCATATGATATCCATCAAAAAATATTCGTGTATTCTTCTCCATTTTCGCATCCAAATCTACACATGGAACATTATGTTGCGCACATGTTGCGATCAATCTTTCGTTGAATAACTGCATTGCTTCTGCCAAAACTGCGGCATCATAATATTGATTTGTTTCAAATTCGTCATCCTCAAAATAACCGCCCGTCCAAAGAAGTTTTTGCTCCAATTCTGAAAGATCTTTTTTCCAAAGAAAGGGCTGTGTTACAAATGTGATTGTTTTCTCGCGTTCTTCCGCCATTTCGATGAGATCGATAATATTATCTTCATAATCATCTAGCTCGCTATCTACATCTGGAAGTGTTCTAATTAACGTTCCGTTACGACGGTTTTCTCGTCGTTGAATGTATCCTACCGGTGAAAAATCACTGTGTCGACCTTTTGTTTTACGTTCTTCTACATCTACAATTAAACTTCGATCACGAAAGATCGCACTATGGTCCAGAATGCTTCCACCCAATGAACTGTAACTCCGACCACTGAGTACAAATAACATATCTGCAACTCCTAGGTTTACAATGATTTTGTTTGAAGTCGGAAAGCTATCGCAAACTGCTTTTAAATCTCGAACATGCTGAAAAGAGGTAGATCCGCTATGCGCAACATTTACAAATTCAAGTTTTTTTCCGTTTTCCAGAAATCGATCTCGTAACATAAATGGCCATCGCTCATGCTCACTTAGATAATATGCTTCGGTTGCACTTCCTCCAAGTACGAATACTTTCTCATATCCTTTAATCTGATATCTCCGGATATCGTTTACTTGTAATCGGAAGCCTGCATTATCCCTTGCTCCATCAAAATAATCCGGATGTGGACAAAATTCCTCACTTAAGCCCAATACTGGCGTAGGTGGAGCTTCTTCATTTGATCGAAATAAAACTTCAATGGAAGTAATCGCAATGATCAACGCCAGGATCGACATCACAATGAGCTCAGGATCTAATTTTATGTTAAACTTTAATTCAAGGTTCATTTATCTTACAATAATACTAAACTATGCTAATTTTGCATACATGAATCCAAATTTCGATCTACTTACTGGCCCAAAACAGGAATTAATTTCTCAAATTTCCAATGTCAATCCGTTTAACTCCACCGAGCGGGAACATCAGAAATTCATGCTTGACTTTCTAGAATCGAATGATGTGCTATTTAGTCGAGCTAATCTTTTTGGACACTTTACGGCTTCAGCCTGGATAACGAATAAATCTCAGGATCAAGTATTAATGATCCATCATAAAAAATTGAATCGTTGGTTACAACCCGGAGGTCACATTGAAGATTCAGATCAACGTTTTTACGATGCGGCCCTACGCGAAGCACTTGAAGAAACAGGAATAAAAAACATAGAGCCTGCTTCCAATCAAATTTTCGATTTGGACGTTCATAAAATTCCAGAACGAAAAGAAATCCCTGCTCACTATCATCTGGACGTTCGCTTTCATTTTTACGGCGATCCGCTGGAAGTATTGCAACCAAATGAAGAAGTATCAAATATTCAATGGGTTCCTATTGAATCCTTAATAGCTGAAAAGCCCGAATCTTCCATTTTTAGAATGATTGAGAAGTTGAACTAGGCTGGTTAAGCGGCCTTCATTGAATTAATTTTGAATGGGCATCACCCATACTCCATTCTCATCTAAATAACCTATTTTCCCTCCTCTTCGCACCCGAAAGAGCTTCTTACCTTTCACTTTAACGACCTCTTCATAAACAGGATCGCATGTTTTGGTCCCATCCAATTGATAAATTCCAACTGATCGTTCCATAATTACCGCAGAAAAACCATTGATAAACGGAGAAATATAGGAATAATTCTTCGCCAAAATAACATGATTATGCTCGTCAACAATTCCTTTTCTTTGACTATAGTTCCCTGTTATATACCGTTTATTTTGTCCAATCTGGCCTAAATACTTGTTGCCAGCGTTCCACCAATCTTCGGTTGTCTCAAGTCTCAATTTCCCATCTACAACCCAAATTTTGACTTTATTTCGCTTTTTGGATCCCAACGAAATCCCCTCTAGATTAAAATCAATTATATATGCAAAAGTATCCGGCACTACAAAACTCCCTGAAGTATCAATTACTCCCCATCCCTGTTTTGTTTTCATCCATGCAAATCCCGAATGAAACTTTTTTGTTTCCAATAGTCTTGGCGCTACTTTTGATCTTCCTGCTCCATCAATTACCTTCCGATTTCTACGTTTTTTAACGCCATAAAGCCCTTCACCCAAATCCCAAACCATCTTGAAATATTCTTTCTTATATACTTCTCCGTTATTGTTTCCTATATAATGTCGGATACGCCCTTTTTTTAAATCAAAGCCTTCACCTATTGGTTTAATTGCTCGATACCTTGGCATCACCACCCAATTGCCTGTTGTATCAATGATCCCGTATTTTTTGTTTTTCTTAACGATTGCCAATCCATTTTTAAATGAAAAAGCTCTCTTAAACTTCATTGGAATCACCATCTGATTGTTCTTATTTACAAACCCATAAAGCTGTTCAATTTTTGCTGGAGCCAATCCAGAACCGAATGATAACGCATTTCGATATTGTGGCTTAATAACTTCTTTACCCGTGCTGTCTAAAAATCCCCATCGATTTGAAATTCGAACCGCTGCGTATCCATCGCTATAGTCCTGAACTCGTTCGTATTTTGGCTCAGACATTTCCTTTCCATTTTGATTTACAAAAGTCCATCTATTATTGTATTTAACGGCTGCAAAGTCATTTGAAAATGGACGCACATCCACGTATTTCAAATCAGTAATTTCATGCCCTATCGAATCGACAAAACCTGCCTTCCCGCAATCGGAATATGTTTTTACAAATTGAGGGTTTTGGTTATTATCATAATCTAGTTCAATAAATGTAAATGGAATCAACACCTCTCCATTTGTACTGATCATGCCCCATCCTTTTCTTGGAAGTTTGGCAATGATTCGATCATCTTGGACACTTTGAACTTTTTCATAAAATGGAGGTAAAATCATTTTCCCGTTTCGATTAATGATTCCCGAAAGCCCCTTGGTCGTATTGCTCACAAATTTAAAGTAATCATCCTGAAATTGATCTAAATCAGAAACCCGATAGGTTTTACCTTTATATTTATAGGTGTTTCTAAAATTGCCCTTTCGCGTTACAAGAATGTTTTTCCGGCGATTAGAAAGAATCCCAACCAACGCGACATTACCACGCACCAACTGCCTCAAATCGAAATACTTGAGAATATAGTCGGTTAACCCCTTTTTCTTTTTTAAATCATATAATCTGTAACCCGTACGGGCTGACCCTTGTAATTCCAAGTAAATTCTCAGGCTATCATTCACTAGACGTTTTGGATCAAAGCTTCGTAAATCCTCCACACTTGGTTCGGAACCCAATTCTTCAAAATTATCACGAAGCTTAAATTTTTTGATCGACAGTACATGAAGATTTTTGATCTGTTTAGAAGAGGTAATATTTCCTTCCCGATCCAATGTATAGTGCATTGTAATATCTCCGACTTTGGTCCTAAATACATTTCCTGAGCGTTCAATTTGATCGTATTTACATGGGATTATCTTCTTCCCTTTTGAATTGTACAATCCTTTTTTTCCGTGTTTGTTTATAAATAATCCAACCTTGTGCGAACTAATTGGTTCGATCAGCTTGTAGATCAATCCGGAAACTGATTTACCCTGGGACGTAAACACGCCGTAGCGATTGGATGCTTTTGCTACCACCGTTTCTTTTGTCCATGGCTTAATGATTTCAAAGGTATCTTTCAAAATAATTTCTCCTTCAGAATTGATCAAGCCATACTTCTTACCATTGTATAACTTTATATATCCATTTTTATAACTCACAAACGAAACAAATGGAAACGGATCAATGCATTCCTGCCGGGTAACATTAAACAAATGCGTTTTCCCTTCCCGATTAGAAACTACATAGAAATTTGGATAATCTGTCTGGTTCACATAATCCCATTTTGGTGGCACAATCACCTTTTTCTTCGCATCCAATACACCTATCTTCTTACCGGAAAACCCCGTGGTTCGATATGTTCCATCAGACAATACCCGATAGGAACTATATCGACCAGAATCAATCAAGACTCCTTCTCGATCATAGGTGTGGGTTACCGCATTTTTCCTTGCGAAAAACCGATCGCTTTGAAACGTGATCGAACTATACGCTGCTGGAATAAACATTTCGCCATTCTGCTTCATTAATCCTTTCCCACCTGGCATTTCAACCTGTGTATAATTTGTGCCAATCCAACGATTTGCTCTATAGGATTTATAACTTTTTATACTGTCTTGCATGGTTTCACCATCTGCATAGCTCACTAATCGTCGTCGATTATCTTTTAAACTCTCCTCTAAATAAAAAGACTCATTGAAAGGAATTAAGACACCCGGAAAGAGCGAAGTTCTTAACACTCCGCTCGTATCCATAATTGCATCTTTCCCTTCGGATGTGACTACTGCATTACCAAATGCATCAAAATCTGAAACGTAATCATACTTGGGTTCAAGAACGCTTCCTGATCTTAGATTTTTAAATCCCCACTTATAATCTTGTCGAAACGGAATCAATTGAGCATTTGATTGAACATATGTTCCCATCAACACCGTCATAATCAGCCAAAAATGCAGCACAGCAGCTTTCCTTAGTAAGTTTACTTGATATGACGGATTACATTTTACCATGTTTCGAATTCAGATATATCCTTATTTGATTGTTTTGACTGTCTATTTGTTCCTTTGAACGTCTATTAAAACAAGGTTTTAATCACTTTATCCAAATCTTTTGAATCCGAAATAATTTGGTCGGAAGCTGTGAGTGGTATCTTATAGCTTGATTCCTTTTTCTCCGATTCCATTGCTGCTTTTAATGTTGCATCGTCGCATGTGGCTATTTTCCCATTTGGAAAGATGGCTACGATTACATTACTAGACATTCCATTTACGGTAAATTCATCTGCTGTTGAATAGTTGTATTTTAAGTTTACGTACCGCGCATTCCCAGTTAACTTGGTAATTACGTAAAACAATTTTGGTTTTTTACCTCCTGCATTTGTCAGATCAAAATTACTTACCAATTGCATATTCGATGCTTGAATCCTTGGTAATACATCACAATTATAGGTTCCTGGCGCACTTACTGACACCGCTCTTGAAAACTGCTTAAGTAAACTCTTACGCCGCACCAACTTGATTTTCTTTTTACGCGTTTCGTCGTATCCTTTCATTAATTTATCATAATTGGCTCCTGCTTTGGTCAAATCAGACTTGCTAAATACAGGTTTCACAGAGGTTATAAATTCTTTGGTTTTGGAGAAAAGATGGATTAGAAATGTTCCTTTTCGACGTTCAATCTTAATATCATCCCAAGGGTGCGCATTGATCCAATCGTTTTGAGCTGGATCATTTTCTGGATTTGCATCTCCACTGTATTGCCAAATGATTCCTTTGAATCCTTCCAATTCTGGGTATTTTTTTAGGCTTGCATCAATTTCAAATTTATACGCATCATCCAGCATTTCTTGAGGCTGAACTGGTGCAGAAGGAAGCTTTTCAATCGCTGCATCCGCTTTTGCTAGATTCTCATTGGGCATTGGAATGGGTGCTTTAGATAACATTCTCCAACGGCCTGCCAACGGATTAGAACCAATTAAACTTACTGCTTGAATTTGCAAAAGTGCTGCTGACTGCTCCGTCTCGTTTGTTTCATCCAGACGATAGAAGTTATAATTTGGATCATCCACGTTGGAAGCTAAATCTACTCCTACATTTTTTCCTTCTTTCAATTTCAACTTCTGTCCTTGAGGCGTATTAAAATCGATGCTAAACATCCCTGCCGAAGTAAATGTTCCCTTTTCTCCTTCACCTTCATAATACATAGGAATTCCGCTACAGATAATTTCAGACGGAGAGTGATATTCGTCAAATTTCAATTCTACTTCTCCTTCATAGTTACTCCCATCTTCCAATACAAATGCATCCGAAGGAATGGTAATCCGTGTTCCTGTCTCTTGATTTTGTACCGTTCCTTCCGTTGAGGAAAAGGAATTCGATGTACCGTTAATCTGAATTCCGCCAAATGGGGGTTCAATTTTGTCCCGGTCTGCATTTTTTACGGTATCGCATGACCATGTAAAGCAGGCAAGCATTAATCCCGCTACTCCAATTCTAAAATTTACAATCTGTTTATTCATAGTTTTTCCTTCTTTTTGATTTCGTGAATAGTCCCCTGTCTAGTTGTATAACGCCCTTTCAGTTATATCGTTACAAACTTACCTTAACTGACTTATTTTCTGACTATTACAAGCTACGACATAATGCCTTCACATCAATTAATGTCAAAACGTGTAAAATGTCACCCAAAAAATTGAAGAAATAATTTTAAGACAAAAGAATCCCATTATCAACTTTAATGGGCCATTCTCTAAAATTATAATTGAGGTTGGATCGTTTCCCAAAGGTCCTCGGTCAACGGTTCTGTAGTTGTTATCGCACCATTTACGATAAAAGTATTCCCATGATCTAACTTGTTAATCACGTACATGGTTTGAACTTTGTTCAGTTTTTCTATGCTGATTAATTTCGCCTTTGTAACTCCATTCGCTCCAACAAAAGTGATTTCATCTCCTATTTTTAAAGGATGCAATTCAAGCTGAGGAAAGGTAATGGCCGACTTTGCCATATCCCATGTTTTCCACATTCCTTTTGCATCTAGCAGCGGATGATCGGGGGTTAATTCTATTGTAAAGCCCTCAAAATTCAATTTTACGATATTTTGATGTTTCACCGCAATCGTTTTCTGTACCGTTGCCGGCATTAGTGTATTCGTTTCTTCATCATACGATTGAATTCTGTCTCCAGTTTGGACTTCTTTAATTGGCTTAAGGCTGCCGTCTGCCATCGTTACCAGTGTAGAGCCTGCAAAGCAACAGCCGTTTCCTTGTATATAACTGGTAGAGGTATCTTTTTTCTTTCCGGTTTTATCCCAAATAGTTGTTGTGGTGGTTCGATCTATCATAATGCCTCTACTTTTGGAATCGTCTACAACTGCACGGGATGAGATCAAGCCATTCTTATAATGAAAGAAAACCATGTGTTTTTTCTTACTCAGGTTTACTACATGTTTCCCTCCAAGACCGTGTAAAAACTTAATAATTGGCTTCGTACGATCTCCTCCTAGATCAAAGATAATTTCTGATTTCCATTGTGCTCCAAACTTCTTAATAAGCCCTAATACTTCATTATTGTGCTTATTCACGGAAAAATGCCAATTCATTGGCTTGAATTGGAGCTCGTAACGATCAAAAAGCGTTCGCTCTTCCTCTGTGAAAATCGGAATTTCTTGAGATGTGTAATAATCGAATGCCAGAAGGGGCTTCAACGCAACGAAGAGCATTATACCTGCTAGGACGAACCTTGGTGATTGCCATTTAGTTGTGTATTGAAACACAAGTCTAATGAAGTGCACAAATGCTTGCATAAAAGATCCGGTAAAATAGATTTTAACTGTTCTAAGAGCAAAAACCATTCCGGTTCAATGAGCGGGAAGTACAAAGCAAATACTCCAGTTTTTGGATTGGAGCTAAGGCCTTTTGTCCAAAACAAAAAGCCTTGTAACCGAAGTTACAAGGCTCAATGCTAACTTTTTATTTGTAAATAAACCACTCCAAACCCAGCGAAAAGATTCATTTCACAATAAATCATTCAAATCGCAGGACGAATTCGTTTATCCTAAATTAAATTTAACGTCTTTTTTCTTTGATTTTCGCAGCTTTACCACGCTTATCTCTCAAGTAGAACAATTTTGCTCTTCTTACGTTACCTCGACGAATCATTTCCACTTTCTCAATATTTGGAGACAAAGCCGGGAAGATTCTCTCAACACCTACTTGATTGGATATTTTTCGAACGGTGAATGACTCACCATTGGTTCCTTTGTTTTTTCTTTGAAGAACAACTCCTTGAAAAAGCTGTATTCTTTCTTTATTTCCTTCTTTAATTCGCACATGTACGACTATCGTATCACCAGCCTTGAATTCAGGCAAGTTTGCTCTTAAAGCACTAGATTCTTCTTCTACAAATTTAATTAAATCGCTCATAACGGATCTATTATCAGATGATTTTCCAAAATGGAGTGCAAAGATAAGAAGACTATCCGTAAAAAAAAGTCTTTAATCCTTATATTTTTCATAAATATCAGGTCTTCGATCTTTTGTTCGTTCTACAGATTGTTCAAATCGCCATTCATCTATTTTTTTTAGATGCCCAGACAACAATATTTCAGGCACTTTCATCCCCTCATACTCTGCGGGTCTGGTGTACACTGGCGGAGCTAGTAAATGGTCTTGAAATGAGTCAGTTAGGGCTGAAGTTTCATCATTTATCACCCCAGGAATCAGACGTACAATTGAGTCTATTAACACTGCTGCTCCCAATTCTCCACCTGTCAAAACGTAATCTCCAATGCTTATTTCATGGGTAATATATTTATCTCTCACCCGTTGGTCTACTCCTTTATAATGTCCACAAAGAATAAGAATATTGTTAACCAATGAGAAATTATTAGATGTTTGTTGATCCAATGTCTTGCCATCTGGAGTCATATAAATGACGGCATCATAGGAACGTTCCGCCAGCAATTGTTCCATGCACTTAGCGATGGGTTCAATACGAAGTACCATGCCCGCTCCTCCTCCAAAGGCATAATCGTCTATTTGCTGTTGTTTATTGATGGAGTAATCTCGTAAATCATGTGTAACAATCTCTACAATTCCTTTTTCCTGCGCACGTTTTAATATTGAATGCTGGAAAGGGCTTTCAAGAAGCTTAGGTTGTGCTGATATGATGTCTATACGCATATGAAACGGAACCGTCTATACTTAAATATGTGTGCAAATTTACACAAATTAATAACGTGGTTAAAGGAAATCTATGTTGATCATCTATTTAAAAACCAACAACCTCCTTTAAACTAAATGTTGTAAAGGAGGTTGTTAAGAAAATACAAGCATAAATCCACTTGAACTTATATCGTCATTAGCTTGAATTAGTGAATAACGACTACTTTTTTCGTTTCCGACCATTCATTTAATCTTGTTCGAATAAAGTATACCCCTTCATCCAACATAATCTCTTGCTTAACCTGATCCAACATGAACTCTTTGGTGATCTGTCCAAATTGATTGATAATTTGAATCTGAACATCTTTTGCTTTTTGTGTTGAAAGAAGTTGTAAATTAATTTGTCCTGTAGACGGATTTGGATATATATCCAGACTAATTGGATTTGTTAAATCTGCAGAACTAATTCCAACCATTGTACTGGTTAGATTTATGTAGTCAATCGCTTGAAAATGCTGATCTACTGGTGCTTTTTCAGCGCAGTAAATACTGAAATGAATTTCGTAAGTACCTGCTGAGTCAACTAAATATTCCTGTATAATTGTCGTATCCGAACCATTTGTAAAACTTACTTTCCAATCAACTGTAAGTGCACTGCTTCCTCCTGTAAATAACGAATCCTGCAAAACAACGTTGATGATTTCTACTGAAGAAATATTATCATAATCTAAATCGCAAATCTCCTCACTCGAGGCGGACAATACACCAGACAGCGTGCTATCTGCATAATCATTTACATTTACAAACACATTGGATGAGGTCGCAATCACAAAATGTGTCCTGACATGCCTGTTATCTGCATCAGAGACATCCACATAATAAACACCTGGACATAAACTTCCTATGGTTGACATCGTTGACCCATCAAAGAATTCAATGGAGTAAGGTGCGATTCCTCCTGAAATTGCAAGTGACGCTGTTCCCACACAATCAGATGGCCCTGTCACACTTGTTGTGGTTACATTTACATTCAACAAGGGAGGTGGAGGGGTAAAACCAAGCAATGCATCCAAATAAAATCCATCGGACAATTCAATCGTCCCATCCAACATGTTTTTTGCATATACCGAATAATACCCGGTATCCGCGTTTGCAGGCAAGTCGAACGTAATATTTGCATACGTATAATTAAAGACGGATTCATTATTGGGATCGATCCTATAATTCCCGTTGGACAACCAGAAATTTGCCGTTTGAGTTCCTTGCTGAAAATGAGAATGTGTTCCTGAAAAGTTGATTGTCAATGTTTCACCCTGGCTTCCATTATCCGGTGTGATTGAAATTGTTGGATCTGGAGCAGGTAATACCGTGAATGCGTTCATCAACTGCACAGTTCCATCTAAATCGCTATGATAGGTTACATCATATACACCAGTATCAGCATTTAATGGGATATTCAATGAAATATTGTTAGACACGAAACTTACGGGTGATCCATAACCATTAAAGCTTGTACCTCCTTTTGAGAAGGTATAACTTCCCGTTGGAGTACCTTGAGAGAAAGTCGTATTGGTACCCGAAAAATTGACAGTCAGGATTTCCCCTTGTTCGCCAGAATTGGGTGAAATTGCAATTTGCTTTGGAGCTGTTGACCCTACTAAAAATTGATCTTCTATCAAAAGTACTCCATCCAACGAACTGTTATATTCGACATTGTAAAACCCAATAGTTGTTCCTGCCGGCAACGCAAATGACAAATCAATTCTTTCATCTGTAATTACAGTTTCAGACAGACTATTAATCGTTGTTCCTCCTTGAGTTAATTGAAAACTACCAACTCCTTGGTTAAAACGTGTTTTATAACCTAAAACCGTCACATGCACCGTGTCTCCCTGCTGACCAAATGGTTCTGAATGAAGCGCAAAAGTCATTCTCCGAACCAAGTTCACGTAAAAACCGTTGTTAATCGTTACCAATCCATCTACTGAATTTTGATAATTAACATCATAATACCCCGTATCTTTATCAGCAGGGACGTTTATGTAGAGCGAAGCAGAAGTATTTGTAGATATATTTTCAAATCCATGAATCGTCGATCCCCCTTTTGAAAACCAAAATGTGGACGTTCCCGCTGAAAAATTAGTTGCCGTTCCGGAAAAATTAACGGTAAGGTTTTCACCTTGGTCAATTTGTGTTGGACTTATGGTATAGGTTTGCGCTAAGAGCACATTGGTTACCGCGATCAAACAAAAAAACAATATATACTTATTCATAATTAAGGGGTTTTAAATAAAAAACAGGCCTGTCTATTACTTTGAATATTTAATTAAGATTACGGACCAACAATTTTTATCAAGTTAATAGTTGATAAAAATATGAAAACATTACTTCGCTCACAACCACAATTTTATTACTGGTTACTTTTAACTAATAATCGGTCGTAATTTACTCACAAACGGTTTAGAACAAATACTTCTTTTTCAAATAAAGCCTTATTTCCGTTGCTTCGAAAATAAGCTCTTTTCACAAGCGCATTATCTTTTGTTACCCGAACTGATTTTGATTTATTCCGTTCCAAATTATTAAACGTAATTCGCAATAGAATCGGGAAATTCGGCCCTACGTTTTCATCTTTTATGGTAAAAAGCACTTTTCCCGACTCTTCAAATCGCTCGGTTTTCACGTAAATCGTTGCTAAATTTAAAATAGCTTCGTTAAACTCATTGTCTATCTCCATCACTTTTAGGAGCAACGCTTCCGCTTCGCTGTATTTATTTTGAACCAGGTACATAGAAGCCATATTATTCAACGCATGAATATGAAATGGATTGTATTCCAATGCCTGTCTCATATCCTGTAATCCCTCTTCCTGACGGCCTGTTTCAAATAACGCCATCCCTGAATAATAAAAATGCGCGGTACTAAATGGGTCCAGCGAATAAAAATAATTATGGGATTTTTGTGCAAATTCGATCACTTTTTTAGGCCTGTTTCGCTCTTTATGGAGCATTGCTTTTTGGCTATAGTATTCTCCCCGCAGTCGAACCGTAGATATTAATACAAACGGAATTACAAGCAGCAATAACCATCCATTCTTAATTAGAACAAGATTAGTTGCCTTATCAACCTTACCTTTATCTGCAACATCCGTATTAAACAAATACATCAACAATGTAATCAGCAACATTAGGATATAGGGTCGTTCTAATGGGAAACTAAACAAAGCCGTTACACTAAATCCAATCAAGGAGAAAAACAGGACGAATCGCTCATTTTCTTCTAATTTAGAACGAAACAATCGAACCATTACCAACGATATACCAAACAACATCAGACCCAAAAACAACACTCCGTATTCCGCAGCGTACAATAATAAGTCATTATGCGGTCGTTGAAAAAACACCGTTTTACTTTCCCCTTCCGTGTCCTTATCAAAAAGAGGATAGTTTATTCTCCAGTTCCCGCCTCCAATACCTAATGGATGTGTTTTTATCATATCCATTGTTCCTTGCCATAGGCCTAAACGGGTTCTGACATTGTTTGACAATACGGTTTTATGTTTTTGGTAATTCCAAGTCTGGTCGACTACTTCGGAAAATTTATCCGCTTTAAAAACGAGAAACGACAATGTAATTAAGGTTAAGCTAGCAATACCTACGCTAATAATCTTTAGCATTTTACTGCTTGACTTTATTAAAATGAAGATCACAGTTGAAATTCCTGCTATTCCTGCCCCGAGCCAGACTGATCTTGTCTGAGTAAATATCATGTAAAATATGGATCCCACAATCCCTATTCCAGCTAATACAACGTATGCCTTTTTTCCTTCTTTTCGGGCGTAAAACAACGTTTGAGATAGAAAAGGAAGGGTTAGTAATAGATAAATTGCGAATTGATTTTTATGCGCTAATACCGATTGAATTTCATACAAGGCATTCCATTTACCAGACAAATTGATATGTTGATAAATCGCAATGCTTAGAATGAACATGTGGCTTATAGAAAAAGCAAGACTGATCTTTTGAAATAAGTCTGGAATGCTCCGCAAAAGCTGTTTTATAACAACACCAAACACAATAAAATACAATACTTTCAAACTTGCTACAATCGCCTCCCCCAAATTCAGCGCAACTAAGCTGGAAACACACAGTGTCCCTAGCACCAGCAGCATGCTAACAAGCTGTAATTTGGTAAAAGACAGTGTTTCTTTTCTAATGAGGAATAGGATGAAGACCAGTCCAATCCCCAATACTAATTGTCTTAAATGAAGCGTTGGATCAAAAAAAGATTGATTATAACATAGGGGTGTTATTAGAAATAAAATTAGGACCACCCTTTTATAGAAGGGTGTTTTATCGTCTTGATTTTCCATAAACAATTATCGGAACTGGTTTTCCAAACGTATAAATACAAGGTTCATTTCACATTAATACTATTTTTTGGATTATTATTCCATCATTTCCTATATTTAACGATTGATGAATTTTGTTTTAAATATTATTAGTTCAACTATTTCTCCTACACCAAATTAAAAAAAATGCTCGTATTTTCTGGCCACTATTTACTTAGCAAAAAGAACATTGAAATTAAAGAACGGCACTGTCCACATTGTGGTGTCGTACACGAATTGAAATCATTCGACGCTTTTCTCTTAAATCACATCAATTTCATCATTGCTTTTCCGGGCGGAAAAAGACACATTGTTGATTTTTGCGACCAAGTTAAAAAATATTACGTTTGGGACCCCGCAAAATGGATTGCATACAAACAAAAGTTAGAAGAACTCTTGCAAACGTATCAGCTAGATTCGGATACAAACCCAGCCTCTGCTATGCAAGTACATAGCATTATTTCCTCCTTGGGGACGTTCCGCCAGGCTATTGACATTGCTGCTCATATACAAAAGACGCATGAAAATTCTAGGGAGGTTATTGCATACTTGGTTAAATGGTATACCAGTGTTAAACTTTATGAACAGGCGGATCTTCTGAAACAGACTTTTCGAAAACAAATTCAAACGGAAGAAACCAACCATTTCCCAAGATTTGCCGCACTACAACATTTAGAGTTGGGTGAATTTGAAAAAGCCAAAAAGGAATTAAATCAGTTGCTTGAATATGATATTGAAATCTTAAGAGGGCTTATGAAATATGCTCAATCACATATGGTTAAGATGGAGTATAATAAAGCTTATCCTGTTTATCAATATATACTTGAGCTTTACGACGTATCTGAAATCCAAAATTTCAATTACAGAAAAAGTATCGCGACATGTGAAAAAGAGCTGGGTATAACGGATTCACTAATTGAACAACTCCCTTGGCATCGGCGTAAAATTGCTGATAAGATTCTGCTTGCAACACTCGGAATTGGTGCCATTTTAGTGTTTTCTTTATTTTATTTTTATCTAAGAAGTTCTCAAAAGATCTATTTCTCAAATCAATCTCCACACATTGCGAAGATTAGTATAAATGGAGAAGCTCCTTTTACATTGCACATTGGAGAAAAAATTGATTCCAATTTCAGTGTTGGTTCCTATACAATTGATTGCAGCTTTGGAAATAAGTCACACGCCACTGATCAAATTGTGATTGAAGATGGCTTCTTTGATCTCTTACAAGCCCCAGAACGACTTTATGATGTCGATGGTGCGGGATTGTATATTTGGGAAGAAATAACCTATGCTAGTGCATTTAGGCCAAATTTTGAGGATAAATACGAATTGCGATCTGGTCAGCGTGTATATCTTTTGAAAAATATTGATTATTTCTTTACCGACTCTCCTTCGTCTATTCAAACAGATAAAGGGAAAACGGTTGTTAAGGAAAGGTGGTCAATGGTTTATTCCGACGTACAATCCAATAGTTTATATTTTTACAACAACGATTTCTCGGAAAAACATTCGGCTTCATTGGATTATTTAAAACATCAAATTGAATTACGTGAAGGAAGTACGTACCTCCATTCATTGTATGACTCCTTATATGAGTTAAACTACGGACCAGACTTCACAAGGATGGTGGAGTTCGATTCTCTCCAAATTCCTCCGTCCGATCCCGTAGATTACGACTCAACTCCTAATTAGGTAAGTAAAGAAGGAACCTATCTAACAACTTTAATGTTCACAAATTAAAATAAACCACAATATTGATCATGGCTAAATATACCACCTCATTCTCTTTAAAAACGTTGGTTTTATCCTGCGCTTTACTAAGCACCTGTGCCCTGTTTAATTCTTGTTATTTTGATTCTGAAGCGGCAGGAACTAATCTTTCCTTACCTGGAGATGAAGGTGTCAAAAATCCTCCTGCGGGTAAAATTCAAAATTACTGGTATGCGGGTGGAGCCGAAATAACCAGTTATAAACTGACTCAGGCGCGATATGGGGAATTACACGAGGGAAAAGCCGTTTTGGTTTTTGTAACAGAACCTTTTTCAAAGTCTAGCTGGACTAAAGCGGATAATCCAACGGATCAGGATGTGCCAGTAATGAAGTTGAATTTCACCAAGAAGTTTAATACCGGAGTTTATCCGTATTCGATGATGACGAGTACGTTTTTGCCTGTTGATAAAAAGCATGGTGAATCGTCTATCAAAATCTCTTCTTCGTCTCAGGAATGGTGTGGACACACGTTTATGGAAATGAAGAATAAGCCTGGTGCCAAATATGACCTTAGCTTAAATTCTTATTTTGAAGGTGAATCATTTACTTCCGAAGTTGAGAAACTTCCTTTAGAAGATGATATTTGGACGATGATCCGTACTCGTCCAGCAGATTTACCTGTAGGAAAAGTCAAAATGATTCCGTCCTTTTTCTATTTACGACTCGGGCACCAAAAAGCACAGGGATATGACTGTCAGATTACAATCGAAATTGTAGATCAGTCTACTCAAAAATATATTCTAAATTACCCTGATCTGGATCGTACACTTAAAATAGAACATAAGAGAGGGTTTCCTTATGAGATTGTTTCATGGGAAGAAACGTATGTAAGCGGATGGGGGAAAGATAAAAAGAAGCTAACTACAAAGGCTAAACGCATTAACACCATCATGAGTGATTACTGGAATCGACATGGGAATGCGGATTCGAAATTGCGAGAGCGATTGGGTATTTAGAATTTAGAATTCAGAATACAGAATTTAGAATACAGAAGGGAGTTAAGGAGTTATCGCTTGCCTTTGGCTTGCTGGGAGTTAGAGGAGTTAGAGTGGGGATGTCCTGCATAATCTTGTTGGTATTGTGTTGGGTCGTGAAAAATGGTGGATGTTTTTTGCTGTGGGTTTTGAAGGTTTGTGGGTTGGGCTTGTAGTTGTGTTTATGGTAAGAATTCAGAATTCAGAATTTAGAATTTAGAAGGGAGTTAAGGAGTTATCGCTTGCCTTTGGCTTGCTGGGAGTTAGAGGAGTTAGAGTGGGGAATCCTGCAAAATCTTGTTGGTATTGTGTTGGGTTGTGAAAAATGGTGGATGCTTTTTGCTGTGGGTTTTGAAGGTTTGTGGGTTGGGCGTGTAGTTGTGTTTATGGTAAGAATTCAGAATACAGAATTTAGAAGAGAGTTAAGGAGTTATCGCTGCCCTTGGCTTGCTGGGAGTTAGAGGAGTTAGAGTGGGGATGTCCTGCAAAATCTTGTTGGTATTGTGTTGGGTCGTGAAAAATGGTGGATGTTTTTTGCTGTGGGTTTTGAAGGTTTGTGGGTTGGGCTTGTAGTTGTGTTTATGGTAAGAATTCAGAATTTAGAATTTAGAATACAGAAGGGAGTTAAGGAGTTATCGCTTGCCCTTGGCTTGCTGGGAGTTAGAGGAGTTAGAGTGGGGAATCCTGCAAAATCTTGTTGGTATTGTGTTGGGTCGTGAAAAATGGTGGATGCTTTTTGCTGTGGGTTTTGAAGGTTTGTGGGTTGGGCTTGTAGTTGTGTTTATGGTAAGAATTCAGAATTCAGAATTTAGAAGAGAGTTAAGGAGTTATCGCTGCCCTTGGCTTGCTGGGAGTTAGAGGAGTTAGAGTGGGGAATCCTGCAAAATATGGATGATTATTGTGTTGGGTCGTGAAAAATGGTGGATGTTTTTTGCTGTGGGTTTTGAAGGTTTGTGGGTTAGGCGTGTAGTTGTGTTTATGGTAAGAATTCAGAATTTAGAATTCAGAATACAGAAGGGAGTTAAGGAGTTATCGCTTGCCTTTGGCTTGCTGGGAGTTAGAGGAGTTAGAGTGGGGAATCCTGCAAAATATGGATGATTATTGTGTTGGGTTGTGAAAAATGGAGGATGTTTTTTGTTGTGGGTTTTGAAGGTTTGTGGGCGGGGCGTGTAGTTGTGTTTATGGTAAGAATTCAGAATTCAGAATTTAGAAGGGAGTTAAGGAGTTATCGCTGCCCTTGGCTTGCTGGGAGTTAGAGGAGTTAAAGTCTGCTTGATGGTAGAACTGGGAGTTAGAGATTTTTTAGTATTTGAAGCTTTTAACCGTATCTATGAATAATTTTACCTTTTTCCAATCTGTGTCTGGGTATAAACCATGTCCTAAATTGGCAATGTGTCGCCCGTTTTCGAATGTGGAAAGCATTTGATTTGTTTTTTGAACTAGTTCTTCTTCTCCACAATACAACGCGCAT
Organism: Cytophagales bacterium; assembly: GCA_965277185.1. GTDB lineage: Bacteria > Bacteroidota > Bacteroidia > Cytophagales > JAHDFW01 > JAHDFW01. The sequence continues at coordinate 481,701 of CBDICC010000034.1, forward strand.
GGGTCAAAATTACCTTGAACTGTTTTAGAACCAATTCTGCTTCGTATATCTGCTAAATTCATATTCCAATCCGCTCCTATTACTTGACAGTTTAATGCTGCCAAATCTTCAATCGCGAAAAATGCTCCTTTTGCAAATACAATTTTAGGCACTTCGTCAATCGCATCACAAATCATTTTGATATATGGCACCGCAAATTCTGCGTATTGATCTGGATGCAATATGCCTGCCCACGAATCAAAAATCTGCACAATATCCGCACCTGCAGCAATTTGTCCTTTTAGATAATTAATCGTTCCTAAGGCTATTTTCTCTAATAAGGCATGACTTAATTCAGGTTGTGTATACAACATTTTTCGGGCCTCAGAAAAGGTCTTTGATCCTTGTCCTTCAATCATGTAAGAGAAAATTGTCCAAGGTGCTCCCGCAAAACCTATTAATGGAATGTCTCCGTTTAATGCTTTTTTGGTAATGGAAATGGCGTCTAATGTATATTGAATTCCGCCTGCATCAGCAATATTCAATTTTTCTACATCTGCTTTTGTTTTGACTGTCTCCGGAAACCAAGGTCCCTTCTTTTCAACCATTTGATACTCCAATCCCATTGCTTCTGGAATCACCAAAATGTCTGAAAAAATAATTGCCGCGTCTACTCCAAGGATATCTACAGGCTGAATTGTCACTTCTGAAGCTCGTTCAGGTGTTTCTACTAATTCTTTGAATCCACTTAACTTTCCACGCACTTCCCGATACTCAGGCAAAATTCTACCTGCCTGACGCATCAACCATACTGGTGGACGTTCTGTTTTCTCGCCAATCGCTGCTTTTAGCAACAAATCATTCTTAATTTCAGTAGCCACATTTTCCATGCCGCAAAGATACATAATTTGAAGGGAAAGTTGAAAGAGTTAACTGGACTATCGGTTTTCTCAGCTTTGCTTTGCCGTTCTTTAGTTCTTCGGTTGTTCGGTTGTTCGGTTATTCGGTTCTTCGGTTGTTCGGTTGTTCAGTTCTTCGGTTCTTCAGTTGTTCGGTTCTTCGGTTGTTCAGTTCTTCAATTGTTCGGTTTTTCGGTTGTTCAGTTCTTCGGTTGTTTGGTTGTTCGGTTGTTCAGTTCTTCAGTTGTTCAGTTCTTCGGTTGTTTGGTTGTTCGGTTATTTGGTTGTTTGGTTTTGTTTTGCGCTTTAACTAAAGAAAGGAACTCCGCTATCTGAACATTTTGGGACTTGTTTTAACTACTTTATTTAGTGTTAAAAAATGGCTCCAAATCATATAACGACTTCGAAAATGTAACGGTGGACTTTATTTGTTTCATCATTTCTCTGGCCAATGAAAGTGGATGATCAGGAAATCGCTCATCGTACTTTTCTTGTTCTGCCATATTCATTGGTGTCCCTTCTGAAAATTCAGGTGCATATGGATCTTCAAACCATCCTTCAATGCCTTCTTTTGTTATTTTCTTTTCTCCTGAGGACATTAGATCTGATACAATCACCGCTTCTCTCATGCCTGTAGTACCAATTTCTTGACTCGTAATTTTCAATACAAAACTGCATGAAACAAATGGAATCGTGTACGACCATACATATTGCATACCACCCGGCTCCATTGGAATTTTCAACCCTTTCAACAGTGTTATAATTGAATTCACCTCATTAAAATCAAGTACTAATACTCCTCCTTTCGCTTGGGCAATATTTGACCTCATCAACATTCTATGAGTATCAATATCATTTGTTTTCATCAAGTCAGGTGGGATATCGAAAAAGTTGATCGAAAATGCAATCCCTTTTTCATAATTAACCCAAACCTTCACCTGCTCATTGCTTTCAGCTAATTCCCAACCTAAGTCTGGAATTTGAACATCATTTATCGTTATCCGAGGTTTTGTGGGTTCGGCAGATTTTTTCTTAAAGAAGTTGAACATTTTTCAATTTTTGAATTAGAGATGTTTAAATATACCAACTTTTGTAGAAGTTTGAAGAGTTTCTGGGGGGATTTAGATTACAGAAGGTAAAGAAAGGAGTTAAAGGAGTTAGAGGAGTTAGAGGAGTTCAGGAGTTAGAGGGGTTACGCTTGCCTTTGGCTTGCTCTGGCTACTTGTTCCATTGGGTTATACGTAGCCCATTATTTTATAAACTGCAAAACCGAACCACTCATGCAAAATTACTGCTGATGTGCTTAACTCTCCTTGATCTGGAATGAAGTCTTCCCAACTTACACCATCTGTTGTGTAATAATCTCCGGGAAATGGGGTTATTTTTAATCCTACTTTTTCGAAACAAGCAATCGATCTTCGCATATGAAAAGCGGAGGTAATCAATACTAGCTTTTTATCTAAAAGACCTAGTTCCTCTAATTTCTCTTTGGTTAAACTGGCATTTTGATGCGTGTTTTGAGCCTTAGTTTCCAATATGATGTCTTTTTCAGGTACACCCGAATTCAAAAAATACGTTTTCAGCATCTCCGACTCTTTTCGCTCTTTGTTGTCTGGATCAAAACCCAAATTTCCTCCGGTAATCAGAATCTTGCTGATCTTTTTCTTATTATACAACAACAACGCATGATATACCCGGTCGGCTCCTTTATTAAAATATACTCGGTCCGTTGGCGCTTTTTGCAAATTGGTCAACCCCGTCAACACTATTCCAATGTCATGTTTGCTTACAGAAGCAAATTCCACTGGTGCTACCTCCCATGCTGTCATCCATGAATTCATTAAAAATGGATTGGATAAAACCAGTAATAGCAATGCTGAAGTGATCAACATCCGTTTCTTTCGATGTTTATCTTTGCTAACTATTCCGCCTAATAACGTAGCTAAAATCCATGTTATAGGCATTAATAGGAAATGAAATATTTTCGAAAGAATGAAAAACATATTATAACTAGTGGTCCATTTTTTATTTATCCGTTGACAAAGAGTCCATGTTGAAACGTGTTTTACTACTAAAATATTTTAGATGGATCTGTTAAACCACAAAAGTACACAACTGCTTAAAACTTCAATACCACTTTGAAACAAATACAAAATAATAAGCACGAGTTAACCGTGAATTGTCGTCATTATTCTACTGATTCATAAATTGAATTGATCTTATGTGTAAAATAGCATGGTTTTTGCTAATTTCACCGATAATAATAATATCCTCATTTAATCGGGGTTGAGATCAGTAATTTAATTTATGAAATTCAATATTCGAACGTTCGCGTTCCTTGGATCAGCGTTGATCCTATCGATCGTATTTACAGGCTGCAAGGGTTCCAAACATGGAAAAAAGACGCATGCGAAACATCGACCGGCCTCTACCAAAAAGAGTCATCACTCTACTACAAAAACGACCAAACCGTCTACTTCTACTACTGCTTCCAACGCTTCTCCAAAGGCTAAAAAAGTGATTTCAACGGCCAAATCTTATATTGGTACGAAATATAAATATGGTGGAACTACCAAATCTGGTATGGATTGCAGTGGTCTTATGTGTACTTCCTTTAAATCTGCCGGAGTGACTCTTCCACGAAGATCGGTAGATCAAAGTACGGTTGGTAAACGAATTTATATTGGTCAATTACAGCCAGGTGATTTAATTTTCTTTGCTACTGGAAGTAGTAAGACTAAAATCACGCATGTTGGTTTGGTTACAAAGGTAGCTGGAGAGGGTAATGCTACCTTTATTCATTCTTCTTCCTCGCGCGGTGTAGTGGAGGATAACTTGAATCAGGACTATTATAAAACGAGGTATGTGAAGGCTGTTCGGCCTTTATAGTTTTTATTCTTATTTTAATTAGGTGCAGTCAATACTCAAAGCATTCCACGTTCAAGAGCCACTCTTCCTAGACGTTCTTTTTTTCGAATTCTCTTCCCATCTGTCCAGGTTAAGGTGCGCTTTTTATAATGCCTTACAAAAAACACATTCCCACCAAAAATTCCTTTGGTTTTGACAGATTCTCTTGGAAACCCATCTTGATCATAATATGTTATTACCCGTTTTATTGAGCTTCCATTATGTGGATGTTTAAAAAAATTATGCTCTCTAATTCTTTTTTTGACCACCTTTATGAACCCTCCTTCCGAATCTATGATCTCTTTGGTCGTTTTTTTAGGGAAAATTATTCGAAGCCCTTGAAATTTCTCCCATTTTTTGCTTCTACAGCCAAAAAGCAGCATTGCTAAGCACATCAAAAGGATAAACCATCTTCGAACTAACCCCATCTGAAAGCATTAATTGATCTTACTTAGCCGTCGGCACTACATAATCTGGCAGTTTCTTATGCTCTCCGTCACAAAAAGGCATTTTGAGGGATTGACCGCATCCACAAAGCGAATAAATCGGATTGGTTTCAATTACATTTCCTTCTTCATCTCGTAATTCGATGTCGCCTCTTACGGCAATAGGACCATAGGATTTTCTAAATATATGTGGTTTGTCTTCAGTGCTCATGTTTTTATTAATAGAAGTAAGAATTCAGAATGTAGAATTCAGACTTGATGTTAGTATGCTTCTTATGTATTTATTGGTCAAATATAATAATATGATTGAATTAAAGTGCTATTTCTAATCGGTCCCCACATTAACCCTTGTTGGTGAGAATACCAACAAGGGTTCAAAATTTGAGGTTTTATTGTATGCATTATTTCATTAGTCATTATAACTGTTCCGTTCTTCCAAAACATTGGATAAATACTGTACAAATTCATATTGGTTTCCATCTGCATCTGCGAAATAATCGCGAATTCTATATTTCTGTACTTGTTTTGGATAATCTCGTTTGTATTGAGCAGCTAACAATCTTTCGGCAATTGCACCTACGTCTCCAACCACAAATCCAATGTGATTGATTCCGTTTGCATGGTAATTCGGATGACCGGGTTTCTCTTCGGTTTTTCCCTGATTAATTGCCAAATATGTGTGTTCGTCTCCTAAATGAATCCATTTACGTCCTTCATTTGTGCCGCCACCTCGTACTTTAAATGATGGAAACGCCGTCTGAAAAAACTGAATCGTATCATCCAAATTGGTTACCGTAATGTTGGCATGCTCTAAATATACATTGGCAGCCGTTGTTTTTTGAGCTGAGTTTGAATTTGAATTTGAATTTGAGTTATTCGTGTTCTTAGTAGTCATATCATCTTTTCTTTTATGGTTAAAATTGATTTGGTTCGAACCGTTCTTGTCACATTCAAGTTTTGTCTTTCGATTGATTAAATTTGATTTGTGCTTTGAACATTACAAAGATGCGGTCAATTAATTTATTGATCAAATTGATATACTCTATCTCATTATAGTTAATATTTATACCAAGTACTGATTAAAAGGGTCTGATCCTTCGTTTTTACAGTTTAAGATTCGAACTACTTTAACCTCATTTCATGGCAGTGAAAACATTGTCAAAGGTTAAAACATCAAAACAATAAAGCTAAATTGAATTGCTAAACTACTTTTCCTACATTTGACTTTTGAAAGTCAATATGAATTGATAAATGAAAAAGCCACTACTCTATTTTCTGGTTTTGATCCTCTTCTTTGCTGGGCTTGAGATATTCGTTCGAAGCAATGAAAATATCTTCTCAAATCTAACAGATCGAACCCGCATCAAAGGAGCCATGTTCAATCATAGAGACGCAACCAATGTATTGATGATTGGTAGTTCTAGATTTCGAGATGGTGTTTCACCTAACATCATTATTAATAAATTTAACGCAAAAAACGGAACACAAATCAACGGTTTCAATGCCGCCATTTCAGGCACTAACTTAAGTCGATTTGAGTACATGTTTAATGAAACCATAAATAAAGAAGGCATTAACGCATTAATTGTGGAAGTCTCTAATCCTCTATTAGTGGAAGGTCCGTTGGGATTTGGAGAAACGACATGTGATTCAACGATAGAAGGTAATCTTCAATGTACCGCTACCAAAAACGTTAAACTAGCCGATTGGAGAAAATCATTCCAACTGCAAAACATTGTTTACGCAGGTATTATCTTAATGGCCGACAAATTTGAAGGCTCCGAAATTTTCCGTAAAAACTTAGTGCGAGATTATTTTAGTTCAGATTCGGTCAATTTGGATGCTGCTACGTGTGCTCAATGGAATAGATCTGTTATTTCTCCGCAAGCCAGCAAGATACTGAACAAACCCACCAGTAGCTTTGCCCAATTTTATAAAACCTTGCAAGATTCTGCAAATAGCAAAAACATAGATGTGGTTTTTGTGGTTCCACCTTTGGCGAAAAAAAGAAGAGATAGAGAATGTGGAAATTATGATCTAAACCGATATCAACAAGTGGCTAACGCTACTAACAATAAAATTTACAACTATGCTTGTCTGGAATTGGACGATGAAATCTTTGCCAATGAAAGTCATTTAAATAAAAAAGGTCGCCTACTGTTTTCCAATTTTTTGGGAGACGATTTTATAGAAAGTTATCATATTTCAAAATAGAAAAACAGTGTAGGTAATGCTTTTTAATAGTTTAACATTTCTCTTATTCCACTTTGTAGCCATCTTACTTTACTGGGTGGTGAAGCCTCAAAAGATTCGAGCGGCTATTTTGCTGGTTGCCTCCATGATTTTTTATGGTTCTTACTATTGGCCCGGACTTATTTTATTAGCTGTAACCACATTGATCAACTATGGTCTTAGTCATGTCATTGAGAAAAACAGAGATAAGGCTGTTTTGGGAGTAGCCGTCTCAATCAATTTATTGTTGCTATTTTATTTTAAGTATTCTACCTTTTTACTTGAAAACATTGTGTGGTTGGTCTCAAAAACAGGGGTTTCACTGGAAATTCCCGTTAGTAATTATTGGCTACCGCTGGGTATTTCATTTTACACATTCCAAATCATAGGTTATTTAATTGACGTCTATCGCGGAGAAGTAAAAGCGGAAAAATCCCTTTTGTTCTTTGCTGTATTTGTCAGTTTTTATGCTCAATTAATTGCAGGTCCTATTGTACGGGCAAAAGAACTTCTTCCTCAGTTGAAAAAGGGCATAACATTCGACCTAATCAAATTTCAAAAAGGATTCTTTCTAATTGTTGCTGGGCTATTTATTAAAATTTGTGGGGCCGATGTGTTATCTCAATTTGTGGAACATGGATTTACCCATATCTCTGAATTAAACACAGGCTGGTCTTGGTTGGTGATTTATGGCTTTTCAATTCAAATATTATGTGATTTCTGGGGCTACTCTACGATAGCTGTGGGTATCGGTTTAATGTATGGCATTAGTTTACCTATCAATTTTAATCTGCCCTACATCGCTCAATCCTGTCAAGATTTTTGGAGAAGGTGGCATATTACTTTATCGGAGTGGTTTAGAGACTATTTATACATTCCACTTGGTGGGAACAAAGGAGGAAAGTATGTGGTATATAAGAATCTAATTCTTACGATGACCATTGCCGGGATTTGGCATGGAGCGGGATGGAATTTTTTGCTTTGGGGATTAGGACATGGACTTTGGCTCGCAATTGAACGTCGGCTTGGGCAAAATGTACTTTACACTGAAAACAAAGTGCTTCGTTACGTCAAAATGATTATTGTATTTCACTTAGTGGCTTTGCTCTGGGTATTCTTTAGAGCAACTGATTTTAACAACGCTCTGGATTTTTTCGGGGCTTTGCTTGCTCCTCCTTATGAAATTGATCTGGCAAGTTTAGAGATATTGTTATTTACCGTTATTGGGTTTATTCTTTTTCATCGTAAAATTAGTTGGCTCTTTGAAGGTGATAATTTCACCAACCTATCGGTCCTCAAACAGGTTTCCATTACATCGTTGCTTTTGTTAATGACTATTGCTTATGCGGAAGCACGATTGGACTTTATTTACTTTATTTTTTAAGTTTAATTGCTGGGTTACGCGGTGAGAACATATTGATCTGAAGATCTTATTTGTCGGTGATAACACCGACAAAGGTTGTAGAAACACGATTGGACTTTATTTACTTTATTTTTTAAGTTTAACTGCTAGGTTTCGCGGCGAGAATATATTGATCTGAAGATCTTATTTGTCGGTGATAATTTCACCAACCTATCGGTCCTCAAACAGGTTTCCATTACATCGTTGCTTTTGTTAATGACTATTGCTTATGCGGAAGCACGATTGGACTTTATTTACTTTATTTTTTAAGTTTAATTGCTGGGTTACGCGGTGAGAACATATTGATCTGAAGATCTTATTTGTCGGTGATAACACCGACAAAGGTTGTAGAAACACGATTGGACTTTATTTACTTTATCTTTTAAGTTTAACTGCTGGGTTTCGCGGTGCGAACATATTGATCTGAAGATCTTATTTGTCGGTCATAACACCGACAAAGGTTGTAACACCGACAAATTATTTAACATTGAAATCAAAAACACCTCCAAGCATTGAAATATAAGGAAAGGGAATCCCTTTTATTTCGCCTGAAGGTGTTGCTTGTTGAATTGAATAAAAGATGTTTAACTATTCCATCCTTTATTCCTTGATTATGAAGATTCTTATTAGCAGTGCATTAAAACTGTACTTGATACATGATGTTTGGAATCATGTTCAATTGTGTTCCGTAACGTACTTCCTGATTGCTACCACTCCAATATTCATATAGTTTTGCTTGGTTATTGGTTGCATTCAATATTTCCAATTTAATGGAATGCGTTGTCTTCTTTCTGTTAATTTGTAAGGTAGCTCCAAAGTTCAGAATAAAATATCTTCTGCTTTTGCTCCCCATGGATTGTCCTCAAAAACAGCCTCATCTTGAATTAATGAAGCTTGCGCATCGATTGGAGTGTATCTTCCTCCGCCTATGTAACTCACCTTTGTGTTCGTACTCAATACTTTGTTTTTTGTCTTTCCAACTTAAACTCTTTTCCAATCAAAAAGTTGGTGGTATAATTTCCATTATATCTAGTATTTCGTTCCACCCCATCCATTGCGGTGTACTTTGAATCGTATAATGAAGCTGTTACCAAATAGTAAAATTGCTTTGCGAAGAAACGCTCTACTGTAAGTTCCATTCCGTAGTTTCGTCCTGTTCCTGCATTCGACATTTCTACCCGTCGGAACCAATCAGAAGTATTCAAGTTGGCAAATGAACTGTTTACATCATTTTCTACCCACATATCATACAATTGCTGATAATATCCTTCCACTTTTACGTGGGCGTTTTCATTGATTGCATAATCGTATCCAACTACATAGTGATTTGCTTTAGGTAATTCCAAATCCCGATTAGGTATGAGCGAAGCGCCTCTCTCATCCTCTACTTGGGCAAAATAACTTAATAAAGATTCTGCTTTACTATGCACTCCAAACCCTGCATTCACCGTGTGTCTTTTATTGATTTTCCAATTGGCACTGATTCTTGGTTCGATGGAATTCGTGTTGTTTAACATTAAATGCATGTAATGCACTCCACCTACAAATGTGATGTCTTTGGTTAAACGATGCTTCCAACTTGAGTAGGCCTGAAAGTACCCCGTATTCCCTTTATCATTCAACGTTTTCACGAATTGATCCGTTGTTTCATCCAAGTACTCTCCCGTCAAATTGTAATTCAAATTCGTGTAAATCAGCCCACTTTGCAATTTGTTTTTAGCATTAAATTTATGGTTCAACTCTGTACTTCCACGCAATGATGTTTTGGAAAGTCCGTCATTGTATCTTTCTTTAAAATCCT
>CBDICC010000035.1:0-151678 GCA_965277185.1 Cytophagales bacterium
ATTATCATCACATTGGTCAATTTTCTTAACAAAAAGAATATTCAGACAACATAGAATAAACCGCATCAAGGAGATTATATAACATCATGTTAAAAGTTGATTTTGTCAAACATATAAATACTTCGCTCGGAGCCACTGACCTAACTGTGAATGTAGCATTGGAGACAGGATCTATTCTAGGAATCTTTGGGAATTCAGGTGAAGGAAAGTCAACGATCTTTAATTCCATTTGTGGGTTGATTAAACCGGATGTAGGACAAATTCAATTTGAAGATAAGGAGTGGTTTAATGCAGATAAAAAGACTTTTGTAAAGCCTCAACATCGAAATATTGGATATCTACTGCAAGAGGATAGTTTGTTTCCACATTTCACGGTAGAGGAAAATATAATGTATCCTTTATCAAAGGAGCAAAAACAGCGGATTAATTTAACGGATGTTTTAGATCAGGTAGAAATGGGAGCTTTCTTAAAGAAATATCCAAGGGAATTATCCGGAGGTCAAAAACAACGAGTAGCGTTGGCGCGTGCATTGGCAATGGAATGTAGGTTGGTATTGTTAGATGAACCCTTTTCAGCACTTGATCTGGAAATAAAACAGAAATTGTACAAGCTAATTTCAGAATTGAATCAAAAACTTGAAAAATTACTATTTTGATCGTTACACACGATGTGTATGATATTTTTGCCCTTTGCGAACAAGTAATGTGGTTGAAAAATCATCAATGTAAGGAATTGATTACAACGGAAAATTTCAAACAAGAAATTGGCAAGTTGAATTATAAAAACATTGTGTTGTAGTTCCACCAAAGCAATAGCTTTACCATTCATATCATAATCCAAAACAAAACTTTGCATAATTTTATGTGTAAAGCGAGGCTTTTAATCTGCACACCAAGCAACCTAAGGCTCCGGACACCTGATTTTTATTTAAATCTTTATAATAGTTGAATGGAAAATCTATGATCATTATGAAGATTAGATTAAATTTGTGTTTTAGAAGGAGGGGTGCGAATTATTAATGTAATTGAACCTATTTTATTTTTAGAATCAAATACGGACTAAGAAGTAAGATAATAACATGAAATCCTGGTTGAAATCCAATTTTGTTTTGTTCATAATTACCGTTGCCTTCATGGGCAATTATACTATAGTATATGGTCAGAAAAGCACCACCTATTCGAACCAACAATGGATTCAATATTACAATACAGCTAAATTATTAAAGAAAGTAGTCCTGAAGTCCGATGGAGGATATCGCGTTAAAAATAACTTTTGGGAATCCTTCACAATACATTGCGCGAATGGCATTTGCTTATAAATTGGAACCGCATCACATGCAATTTGCAGTAGGAGTTGCTCATTTGGGGTTTTATGCGGGAGATTCGTTAAATAGAGTAGAATGGAGGCCATATGTTGGTCTTGTAATCAATAATAAGTATCCGGGTTTTAAATTGCAACATCGAGCGAGAATAGAGTATCGAAGTTTTAAAACGTTGGGTACAGGTGATATGTCATGGAATATACGTTATCGATATCGTATGTTTATGAATATTCCACTGCTTAAACTTTCAAGTGAAAATAAGAGCATGGCTCTTTCTTGGAATATGGGAGATGAAATTTTTATCAATGGAGGTTCCAATGTAGTTTACAATCTGTTTAATCAAAATAGATTATTACTGGGACCAGCACTTCAGGTTAATAAAAGTTTAACTCTTTCTCTTACATACACGGCAGAATATGGATCAAGAAACTCTCCAGCAAACTATCGGTATTCCAATATTATATGGCTAGGAATAAAACATAAACTTGATTTTACTCAGAAGAGTAAAGTCGAAGATGACGGGTCAGGAACGGGAAGTGGGAAAGGAAATGGAGGAGGAAAGGGAAGTGGCAATGGTTCCGGTGATGAAAAAGGAGTCAGTAAAGAAAAGTCGAAATAATCTCAAAGATTTGGAATGGCATGAAAAATGCTCTCTGGTCATTGAATAAATAATACATAAATCAGGATATTATTTGTTGAGATTAGATTAAATGAAAATAGGAGCATAGCTTTGTATCCTAGAACAAGAACAAATGAAAATGATTATAAATAATATGAATACATTAAATTTAAGCTGCAAAAAAGCATTGTCAGGACTTTGGATGATGTTATTTTTATCGATGGGATTTTCTGGTTTTAGTCAGGAAATGTTGAATTCATTTAATTTGAATGCAGAAGGATTTACTCCTACTCAAGAAAGTTACACATATCCTATTTATGACGAATCAAAGGATCAAACTAGATTGTTTATGTTTTCTGGAAAAGAGATTTGGATGGGGCTGTTTGATAAAAACGGAGCGAAATTAAAATCGAGTAAAGCGGAAGTTAATACATCTAATTTTGAACGACTACAGAACCACGCCATTACGTCAAATGGTATTGAATTTTTGTTTAGCAACAAAAGAGTAGATCGTTTTCTTAAGGGCATCATGGATTTGAAAAGTGGAACTTGGAAAACTAATGAAGTATCTCTTATTCCTTTAAGTGAGAAATACGTGTCTTCATTTTCCAATGAAGGAGTTATTTATTTGTTAACGGTTAAAGATCAGTCTTCTGTTTTGGTTTTGTATAAAATCAATGAATTTCAGTTTAAAAAAGTGAAAGAATGGGATTTCTCATCTGGAAAATTTGGAACGAATAATACGATAAGCAAGATGATCTCTTCCAAGCCAAATAAGAAGAATAAAGTTCGGAAGGTAGATAATACGATGGTGAATGCCCTTGTGATAGCAGGTAAAAAGAATAAAATTTATCAAGATGGATCAAGTGTCGTTCTAACATTAGATGATTCTGAATTAAAAGGAACTCATCTTCTTAAAATGAATTTAAAAAGTCTTACCAATAGTGTACAGTTTATTAAGGCGGAAGATATTCCTACAGATAAGATTATGAACAAAGTGATTCGTGTGAATTCCTATGTTTATAAGAATTTACTAGCACAGGTGCATGTTTGTGATCAAAGCATGCGATTAGCATATTACGATATCAATGAGGGGAATAAGTTAATCAAGCAATATTTTGTGACTAAAGATAGCGTTGTTGATTTTAAGAACTTTGACAACATTTTAAATGTGCCTGATCATCAGAAAAAAGCCAAAAGTGTGATGCTGATATCTACGACTATGTTGCTTCGAAATATGTCTGCTACCAAGGCATCAGCGGCATTGTGTATGGTTGAAGAAAATGGATCTATACTGACTTATGTAGGGGCAGGACGAAAAAAAGAAGGAAAAACATCGCGCGGTGGTGGTGGCGGCGGAGGCGGTCAAAATGGCGGCGGTAGCGGTCGAGGAGGTAGTGGTGGTGGAAACGGCGGCGGTGGCGGCGGAAGTAAAGGAGGGAGTGACAGTGAACCTGTAAAAATGGTGAATGGCTCTCAAGCGTTTTTAAATTTGGAAAAGGAGAAGGTAACGACTACTAAATTTATACTTGGAGCATTTGATCCTAAGACCTTGGCCCATAAACCAGATGTAAAAGTCAACCTTTCTATTTATCTTGCAATAAAGAACTACGAAAATTCAAAAAAGAAGCGATTTGATCCACCAAAAATGGTTCGTACATTGATTCAAACTAAAAATGGATACTTGTATGGAGCGTACGATAGCGAAAGCATGAAGTACGTTTGGACAATGTTTAAGTAGGGATTATTTGGTTGGAGGGCTGTTTCAAAAGTCAACGAGTGTGTAGTTTCTCTCGATCGAGAGAAAGATGTCGCATTAAACTACTTTTGAAGCAACCTCTTGAGATATAGCTTATATAAGATTATTTCTTCTAGAAAAGAGACCAAGATGAGTAAGGTCGGATAATAAATCTATCTACATCTATTGATTAGAAGATTTCATTGTATTAAATCCGTATTCCAAGTACGCATACATCATCAGTTCGTTCCTCATTTGTTTCAGTACGCCAATTTTCTAGATTGTTGCTAAGACGAATTTTTTGAGCAGCAAGATCTAATGAATGTGTTGCTAATATTTGTTCGCGAAAACGCCTATTACCATACTTTCGTCTATATGGTCCCCCAAACTGATCGGAGTATCCATCCGAGTAAAGGTAGATTCCGTCCCCTTTGTTCACCTGAAATGAATGATTGGTGAACAAGGTTGCGTCTTCACTGAATCCAATGGGTTGAACGTTTCCTTTTACAAATTCCATTTCTCCGTTTCTAATCAGTAAAATAGGGTTATTAGCTCCAGACCATTCCAATGCTCCCGAATCCAAATCTAATCTGATTAATGAGATGTCCATTCCGTCCATTCGAGAATTCTTTTTCCCATCTTGCTCGAGATCATTCATGAATTTATCTCTTAATTCATCCAAAATAAAGGATGGTAGTAACTCCCTATTAATGGAGCAAATCTCATTGAGGTATCCAGCACCTAACATTGCTAGCATGGCTCCAGGAACACCATGTCCCGTACAATCCGCAACAGCCAGATAGATGTGATTGTTTTTTTGCATCATCCAGTAAAAGTCACCGGAAACAATATCTTTTGGTTGAAATAATATAAAATGATTTGGAACTTTCTCTGTAATCCGACTTTCGTAGCGAAGCATCGCACTTTGAATCTTTTTTGCATACGTAATCGAAGCTAGAATTTCGTCTCTATGACTCGTAGCAATATGTCGTTGCTCTTCAATTTCGTCTCGCTGTTTTACTAGCTCTGTACTTTTTGTCCTGATCTCGGCTTCGATGTGTTTTTGTTCCGTGATTTGCGTATCTACAATAGACATCTGGAAAATTTGTCCATCTTGATCAAATATGGGTGTAATGGTGGATAAAACCCAACGTTCATCACCTTTCTCCGTTTTTTCAGAAGTTTCATAGGCCAACGGTTTCTTTTTCTCTTTGACACGTGAAATATGTCGTCTTAAGTCCACATTGATCGCCAAGTCGTAGATTGTAATTCGATCTGTTACATAATCTCGATTAAGAGCCAGTTCTTCCAGTTCTCCAATCATCCCATAAGGTAGAGGATTGTCACTTCTAGATTCCCCAGCATGGTTTAGGATTCGTTGTTTTTCCGTATCATATTTTTTTTGAACGCTGTCATTCATCCAAATAATCCTTCCTACCAAATCAATAACCAACATAGACAAATCAGATTGGTTGGCTACTACAGACAGAATCTCAATTTCCCTGTTTTTTTCCGTGATAATGATATGTTGATTTTCAATTTCCTGCTTGCTCTTATAAGCATTGTAGGTTGTTCGGGCCATCATTTCACCAAAGAATAAACCAAGTGTGATACAGGATAATAATAATGCGTACAAATTGAAAGTTGTGATAGAACTTTCAGGAATCATATTTGGGAATTGCAAGGAGCTATATCGATCCATTACAATGAAACCAACGAAGATTAAGATGGATATCACAAAACCAATTCGGCCCTGTTTTCTTCCATAAACGTAGCTTACAAATGAAAAGCCAACTAAAACAGTGCTCATACCACTTTTAATTCCTCCCGTCAAATAAATGGTATGAATGACAAATGTGTACATGACTGCCATCATCACGAACCATGCCTGAACGATGTGGCGATGCGCTTCAAATGCGATGATATTTAATAAAACCAATATTGCATAAGCAAGAACAATGGAAGGTAAAAACCAATCTATTTGTAAATGAAAGTATAAAAGGGTTGCAAAAGCGGTCAACAATATAGCCGTTCCGTAGCACGCATTTCTAAAGATCTTTTTTTGCCTTAAATACAGATCTTGAATAACCTTGCCCTTTTTTCGTTTACTCACCTTTAATTGATTATGTATAGAACTTGATACGTATTTTGTTGGGTTTTAAAGGTAAAAAAGATAATGAAACAAACACGGTATTTTTCAAGTTTTCTACCATTCCCGGAATAGGTTTGTATCTGAATTAAATAGGTAACTATTTGCTGTATCTATTATTTTCATGTTTAATTTTTGCTAAAAAACTCAATGATAAAACTGACATTAGAACTTAGTAAAGTGCAAATTTTTTATGGTGGGTTAATTCTCGTATCTTTATACTTGGAATGATGTGTCCCATAAAAAATAATTTTGTAAATAAAACGGTTCAAAATAGCCTGTTCTGGGTGTTTTTTGTACTTACGTTTGCGAGTGGATTCCATGTTTTTGGACAACCGGAAAACAGCATGAAAGGGACACAATTCTGGATTGGGTGCATGGATAACAATGAAAATGCAGCGAGCTCATTATCGGAAGATATCCGGGTTTATATTAGTGCAGAGCAATTTACGATAGGGAATTTGTCTGTTCCAGGACATAATTTTAATCTTTTCTTTTCGATTCAGCCGGACTCAACAATTGAGCTTAGCGTCCCAACATTAATAGCCGAACATTTAAGTAATGAGACCATTGATAACAAAGCCATTCGGATAGAAAGTTCAGAGGATGTAACTGTCAGCGTGTTGAGTTATCAGGAAAAAAGCAGTGACGCAACACCGGTTTTACCAGATTCAAAATTAGGAATGGAATACATAGTGGGTTCGTTTAAAGGACCTGTAAATGGGTATCGTTCAGAGCTTTTGATTATTGCAACGGCAAATAATACAGTCATAGACATTACTCCAGCCGATAATACTTTATCAGGGAGACCAGCATCCTTAACTTATTCAATCACATTGGATGAAGGAGATTCGTATCAGTTAAAAGCAGAGGATTTAGGGGATATTACAGGAAGTGTAGTTTCTGTAAATCCGCAAAAGGGAGCTTGTAGCCCTATAGCTGTTTTTTCTGGGGTAGAATGTGCTCGTGTACCGTTTGGTTGTACGTTTTGTGATCATTTGTATCAGCAAAATATTCCTGTAAACTATTGGGGGACTGATTTTGTGTTAGCACCATTTCAACTAACCTCTAGGTATTCTTTACGAATTTTAGCAGGAGAAGACAATACGTTGGTAAGTGTGAATGGAGCATCTCCAGCAATAATAAATAGAGGGCAATTTTCAGATTTAGCAGGATTAAGTACCACGTATTGCATTACGGCAGATAAACCCATACAAGTTATTCAATTTATGGAAGGGAATACATGTGCAGGAAATGGGGATCCTGCCATGATTTTTCTGGCACCAATGGAAAATGCAGTAGAAGAAGTTCAATTTAGAG
This sequence comes from Cytophagales bacterium, assembly GCA_965277185.1. Lineage (GTDB taxonomy): Bacteria > Bacteroidota > Bacteroidia > Cytophagales > JAHDFW01 > JAHDFW01. The sequence continues at coordinate 7,149 of CBDICC010000035.1, forward strand.
TGCAAGATCAAACGTTGGTGACGAATCACTTCATAAATATTTCGGTAGCGACCAGTTCGATGGGATCGGTGATGATAGATGGTCAGTTGATAAATCCATCCTTATTTCAATTGGTTTCAGCATGCAATCAATACGCAACGGTCACGATCCCGATTTCGGTAGGGACGCATAAACTTTCATGTAGTCAAGGACTTGTAGCAAATTTATATGGATTGGGAACAGGATTGAGCCAGCCCGAATCTTATGCGCTTGTGCTCGGTGCTCATTTTCCAGAAGCGCCAAAAGTATTTGTCTCTGAAAATTGTGGAACGGGACCTTTTACATTGAATAGTAACTCTAATTTACAAAATGGATATTGGTTTGGCGAGTCTTATCCAACTTCGATTCTAGGAATTTCGGATTCTTTGGTATTAAATGCACCTGCAACCACAGATGTTTATGTGTATGCCGGGCAAAATATTAGTGACGGTTGTACGGAAGAGGAATATCATTTAGTAGAATCAACCGTGCCAATAGGATTGGATATAGATGCAGCGAAAATAGTATTGTGCCGCTATGAAGAAACTGAATTGATTGCGAATGTGAATAATGACTCTGCTAATTATGTATTTGAGTGGTTTACGCAAGGGGGAGATCAATTTGGCGATACAAATCGAATTTTATTTCGTCCGGCGTCTACGCAATGGGTGTACTGTAGAGTGAGTGCAATTGGAAACGGTCAATGTATTGAAGATCTTGACTCTGTATTACTAGCGGTGCAAAATGCGCAATTGGTTTCAGCACAAACAGAGTCTGATCAAAATAATTATTGTGTTGGGGATACCATAGAATTAACGGGAGAAGTGTTAAAAGTAGTTTGGTTTGATGAAGCTAATTCAGGAGTGAGTCTTTGGCCAAATGCTCAGGGAGTAGTTTCAAGCTCGTTATTGGGAAGTATAAACGGAAGCGCTTTTGTGTTTTCTGGTGGGACAATGCGAGAGTTGGAAACACCAAATTTCGATTTTTCGGATGGCGGACTGATTACTTTTTATTTAAATATTCGGGATTCAAGTCTTGGAGTTGATATGCCAGAAAATACCGAAGAAGTGCTATTGGAATATACGCTGGATAGTGGAACCACCTGGATTACTTTTCAGACATTTTATCCTTGGGCATATGATGGATTTACCAAAATAGAATTTGATCTACCAAATTACTTGAAGAAGCCATCAGTGGGGCTTCGGTGGGTTCAACCCTCATTTTCGGGTGGAGGATTAGACGTTTGGGCATTGGAAGATATCTTGATTGCGACCTATGATACAACGGGATTTTCGTATTCCTGGAGTCCTTCAGGATTGTTTACAAATGATTCAGTATTGAATACACAGGCGATACCAGACTCCTTGACAAATGTGACGTTGACAATAACAGATAGTTTATATGGTTGTACGGTTACAGATACAATTACATTAAGAATTGGCAAACATTTCAATTTGAACTCAACGAATGATACCCTTATTTGTGATGCGAATGGATTGGAGCTATTTTCAATGCCGGAAGATTCGGGGAACTATACTTTTTTTTGGCAACCTGCTGAATTTGTATCTGATCCATTTTCGTCCGTTACGCATGCGAATCTGAAAAAGACAGAAGATTTTGTAGTAAGCGTTACCTCAGAAGACGGTTGTATTGAATATGATACAATTAAAACCACTGTTAATTTCTTAACAGAGTTGGTGATTTCAGCGAGTGATACTGCAATTTGTATCGGAGATACGATTCAATTTACTACTTCCATTAGCGAAACATTTTTGAATGACGATTTTGATCCAATTCAAGAAACCCAATTTTGGACTGAGATTGCAGGGGCTGCGATTTCATCATTATGTGGTTCGGTTTCGGGCAACGCCCTATATTTCAATGGAGGAACAGATCGCTTTGCAGAAACAATTGATTTGAATACGATCAATGGAGGAACGTTGAGTTTTATGTTGATTCGTGGATCAGGTTTTGCACCCTGCGATGCAGTCGATGGCAACGATCCAATACATTTTGAATATTCCAATGATGGAGGAGCTACTTGGATTGCGATTTTTGATTCAATAGTGTCAGGTTTTACTTTTTTTACCAATGTAACCGTGCCGATCCCTGCAGGGGCTCAAACACCTTCAACAAGATTTAGATGGAGGCAATCACATTGGGATGGAGAAGCATGGGATCATTGGGCTTTGGAAAATATAGTTATAACAAGTGTTAGTAATCCGAATGATTTTACGTTCGATTGGTCTCCGTCTGCTTCAGTCTCATCTGATACCATACAAAATCCAAAAGCATTCCCGAGTGCAACTACCATTTATGAACTTAGTTTGACTGATATTACCGGATGTGTTGTAAAACGAAGTCAACGCATAAATACAGGGGCACATTTTGCGATAACGGTTCCAAGTGACACTACAATTTGTACCATTGACGGTATGCAAGCATTTGTTAATACGTCCAATTCAAATATTCAATCTTACGTTTGGGGACCAGAAGCTTACGTGAGTGATACTTCCATTTCAAATCCAACATTAAATCCAATAGATACGACAGATTTTAGGGTGAAAGTAACATCAGATTCAGGCTGTACAGAATATGACACATTTACAGTGTTTTTGCCACCTCCAATCGTACTCAAGATTGATGCGAGCGCAACAAGTATTTGTATTGGAGATTCGATAATCATGGAAGCTCAAGTTGAAAATGATATTCAAGATGATTTTAATAATGGACTTGATTCATCTCAGTGGGCAACAATTTTTGGGGCGGATGTTGATTCAATATGTGGGTCAAGAACAGGAGAGGCCCTTCGGTTTTCTGGAGAGTCCGTACGCTTAATATCTACCATAGCATTAAATACGATCGCAGGTGGGTCGATTGATTTTTGGCTGAAATACGCAAATGGTGCAACATTAGGCTGCGAAGATGTGGATGCTGGAGAGTTTGTAACGCTTGAATATTCATTAGATCTAGGACTTAGTTGGACTTTCTTGTCCAATGTACCCTTGAATAATTTAGGAATTTTTTCCAATTACAATTACAATATACCTAATGCTGCTCGTTCCAATCAAACGATGTTTCGTTGGCGGCAAGTATCTTTTAATAGTGGAGGACAGGATAATTGGTCATTGGAAGACGTTCATATTCGGTCTGGAAGTGATGCATCTCGGTATGGTTATCTATGGAATCAATCGACTGGACTAACTATTTCAGATTCGATCAATCCTCAAATTACGGTATTACCGGCTCAACAAACATTCTATTTCATATCCATATTAGATTCAGCTTCGGGCTGTGTAGTTAGTGACACCATAAAGGTCAACGCTGGAGTAACTTTCAACACTTTTCCTGATTCTGACACACTTAAATGTTTTGCAGATCCAGTGTTACTTTCTGTATTTAATGATTATTCGGGGGATGTATCAACGACTTGGAGTCCTGCAGTTTATACGAATCAAAATGATACGACATCAACATTCGTAAATCCGACTTCCACCACGAATTTTTCTATAGAAAGTGTATCCGATTCAGGATGCATAAAAACAGATCAAATATTGGTGGTAGTTACCCCCGAAATTGTATCAAACTTGTCAGTATTGGACACGGGTATTTGTAGAGGGGATTCAATTTTGATCCAAAGCGTGCCGGCGGGAGGCAATGGCAAGTTGAATTTTAGCTGGTTTCCTACCACAGGTATTGTTGATACAACTTCATTATCCATTCTTGCTTTACCTAGTCAAAATATTACTTACTATTTATCTCTTAGAGATTCAGCTACAGCTTGTGCCGTGGATGATAGTGTGCAAATAAGGGTAGGAGCAAAGTATACGGTTACTCCTTCCAATGATTCCATTGTTTGTCAATCTACCACTCTTTCATTGGATGCGGGGCATGATTATATAGGGGGAATGTCATATGAATGGTCGCCTGATACATTGGTCAATAAGGTTTTTGCAAAGCAAACATTGGCATTTGTACCAGATAGTACTGTTTTTCATATTCGGTATGAATCAGATTCAGGTTGTACCATAAAGGACTCGATAATGATCGCGCTCCCAGATCACTTTAATGTTGGAATTACCGCATCTCCCTCAGATACCATATGTGTTGGCGGAGATTTAACGCTTTATGCGGAGGAAAATATTTCTCCATGTGATGAATATAACACCGAATCTATATCTTATGCGCCAATCAGTGGAGTGGGTGCTCCAATTTTGGTTGGTAATGAAGGGGTTACAGGAGCATTTCCGATTGGTTTTGATTTTAGATTCTTTTGTGAACATTATGATGAGTTCTATCTTAGTTCGAACGGGTTTATAACATTTTCGGACGGACAATTTCATGGTTGTTGTCAAGGAGGGTTAATTCCAACGGCAGCAGAACCCAATAACTTTATTGCCTATGCTTGGTCAGATTTGGAACCCTTGAATTCGGGAAGCATGGATTACTTTGTAACAGATACAGCTCCCAATCGAGTTTTTGTTTTAAATATCAGAGATGTAACTCACGGTTTAGGAAGTGGTGATTCAGTAAGTTTACAGCTGCAATTGTATGAAGGTAGTAATGAAATTCAGATTCACACATTAAAGATGGAATCCGATGGATCGCTGCATACAATGGGGATTGAAAATAAAGACGGCTCGGAAGGATTAGCATACCCTGGCAGAAATGCAAGTAGCTGGAATACAACCATGGAAGGTGTACGTTTTTATCTTTCAGATCAGCCAGATCAGTTGTCCTATACTTGGTCTCCAGCGGTGTATGTGACCCATAGTGATCCAACTGGCAAAGCTGAAATTAATCCCTTGAAAACAGGATACTTCCATGCATATGGATTAGATTCGGTATCCGGATGCGTCTTTAAAGACAGTATTTTAATTGTAGCAGATACCACTTTTTCGCTAACCGTGCCTTCTGATCAAATATTATGTAATACAGATCAACATTCAATAAATGTGTCTAGTTCAATACCAGGTGTAAATGTAAGTTGGGAACCTGCCTTTCTGTTAAATGATCCAACTTCATTTAACCCAATGATTATAAAGGATACTACTGCAACTTATCTGATCACAGCGATAGATACCCTCACAAAATGCCTATCACAAGAATCCGTTACGATAGCCAAGCAAATTCCAGAAGTATTGACGATAAGTCCTGACACAGCAATTTGTCAAGGAGGCATAATGCCATTATCTGTGTCTGGAGGAAGTATTTATGATTGGTCTCCAGATGCATCTTTGTTTAATGATAGTACCGCATTCGTATTGGCTGTCCCTAATACTTCTACCACCTACACCGTGTCTTCGATAGATTGGTTGGGTTGTAAAGTGGAAAAGGATGTTTTTGTCAGAGTAGATTCAAACCTACAAGTAAATTTAGGCAATGATGCATCAATTTGTGAAGGAGATTCTATTGTGTTTGATGCGGGACAAGGATTCATAACTTATACCTGGCAAGACGGTTCTGATCAGCAATCTATTACAGCAGATTCAGTCGGGAAGTATTATGTAGAAGCAAAGAATCAATGCTTGACAAGTAGTGATACGGTGTTGATAACTAGCTTAATATCCCCTTTTGTATTTGATTTGGGGAATGATACAGGCCGATGTGAAAACGAAGTATTGCAAATTGGAATCTCTCAGCCTTTATTAATTTATAAATGGAGTTCTGGAGAATCGGTAGCACTAATAAACGCAGATTCCGGTCTTTATTCACTCCTTGTAACGGATGCATTTGGATGTACATATTCGGATTCTATTTTTGTGGATTATTGGGGCTTGCCAACTGCGGCACTACCAAGTACGAAAATTTGTCTTGGAGATTCTGCACAAGTTGTATTAGACTCAACTGTAAATTACCTGTGGAGCCCAAATTTAGATATTTCTGATATTACTTCTCATTCACCTTATTTTTATCCGGAGGTAACAAGAAAATATTTTGTAAATATGATTGATACCAATGCATGTAAGAATAATGATTCACTAGTTGTGGTGTTAGATTCAGTACCAATCAATTTTTTACCAGATACCTTTCGTTATTGTCCAGGATCAGTGATTGGGATTGGTCCGGTAGGTACTTATAACACTTATTTGTGGAGTACAGGAGCAGATTCTAAACAGATTTTAGTAAATAAAGAAGATGAATTTTGGCTTAATGTAGTTGGGGATTGCGGATCAAGTACTGATTCAACCTCTGTGGTGGAACGTATACTTATTGCTCCAAACGTAGCAGATGTGCACTATGTTTGTGATCAAGATGAGGTGGCTGTAGAAGTTACAAATCCTGAAAAGTATAAAAGTTTTAGTTGGGAAGTTAATGGGGATGTACTTGTTGAAGATACAAATGGAGTTTTGTTGGCTAGAGGAAATTATGAATTGAGAACTGTTGATTTATTTAACTGTGAACTGGTTATTCCAATATCTGTCGAAACGGGATTTGGTTCTGTTGTGCTTCCAAATATTTTCTCGCCCAATGACGATTTAGAAAATGATACATTTAAGCTTATTTCTTACGATTGTATAGAAAGCTTCCAAATTCAAATATTCAATCGATGGGGTACGAAAGTGTATGAATCGAATGATCCAAATTTTGAATGGAATGATAATTCAATAGTGGATGGAACCTATTTTTACTCCATTCTTCTTACAAATTCATTTGGAAATAATAGTGAAATAAAAGGTTGGGTGCAGGTCGTTAAATAACGGGAATGAATGGAACTTTTTTATTCTCGGATTGGTTTAACAATGGATTTATGATTAATTCATAAATAGGGTTGTTCGACGGCATCCATACTAGGATTAATGATTAGATCCGTTTGAAAGTTAATAATATAAATGAGCGTGGTGTGATTAGATAGCTCTAAGTGCACAACCACATCAATACAATAAAACTGGACGAATATAATATGTCACATGTAGTAATAATTGGTAACGGTATTTCAGGAATTACAGCCGCGCGCCATATTCGAAAAAACGGAGGTACAGATAGGATTACGGTTATTTCGGGAGAGACGGATTATTTCTTCTCACGTACCGCATTGATGTACATTTATATGGGGCATATGAAATTTGAACATACTCAGCCCTATGAAAAAGGATTTTGGAAAAAAAACAAAATTGATCTGGTTCGAAAGTGGGTTGAGAAAGTAGATTGTAAAACAAAACAACTCCATTACTCCGACGGAGGTTCGATTCAATATGATAAATTGGTATTGGCGACAGGTTCCAAACCAAATATGATGGGGTGGCCAGGTGGAAATTTAAACGGGGTTCAAGGCTTGTTTAGTTTTCAAGACCTAGAGAAGATGGAGAAAAATACCAAGGGTATTAAAAGAGCCGTAATCGTTGGAGGAGGTTTGATTGGCGTTGAAATGGCAGAAATGCTCCTTACAAGGGGTATTGAAGTGACGTTCATGGTTCGAGAATTGAAGTTTTGGGGAAATGTATTACCTCAAGAAGAAGCCGAGATGGTAGGAAAACATATGATGAAAGATCATCATGTAGATTTACGATATCAAACGGAGCTAAAAGAAATTTTGGATGATGGATCAGGAAATGTAAAAGGAATTCGAACGAGTAAGGATGAGGTGATTGATTGCCAGTTTGTAGGGATAGCCATTGGCGTGTCTGCAAATATTGAATTCTTAAAATCGTCCGATATTGAGTTGAATCGAGGTATTTTGGTGAATCGTTTTTTAGAAACCAGTCAGCCTGACGTATATGCGATTGGTGATTGTGCTGAATTTAGAGAACCAACTCGTGGGAGAAGACCACTTGAACAAGTGTGGTATACCGGAAGAATGATGGGAGAAGCAGTAGCACGTACCACTTTGGGAAATAGAACGGAGTATAAGCCCAATGTATGGTTTAATTCAGCCAAGTTGTTTGATATAGAATATCAAACCTATGGATTTGTTCGTAGCACACCTGTAGAGGAGGAAACTACCTTTTATTGGGAGCATCCAACAGAAAACTTATCTATGCGCTTGGTATATGATAAAGCAGATCGACACATTTTAGGAGTTAATGTATTTGGAATCCGTATTCGACATGAACTATTTCATAATTGGATTTCGGCAAAAAAACATGTGGAATTTGTTTTAGAACATTTGAAAGACGCCAATTTTGATCCAGAGTTTTATACTCAATACGAGTCGGATATTTTAGAGAAATACAATCAGGAAAATGGAACTTCCCTTAAGTCAAAAAAGAAAAGTTGGCGGAGAATTCTGGATTTTAGAAAGCAAAATTGGATCAGCTAGGTGATTTGATATCAAGCTAATCAAGGGATAAAACTAACAATAAAAGATAATCAATAAGGATACTATATATACATGAAACTAATAAAGAATATTGGGTTGATCGTGTTTGTTTTCGCGGTTTGTTTGTTTACAGGACTCATTTTTACCGGGGAATTTAAGTTGACTCAGGAGGTAGTCAATGAAGTGGTTAAAGGGAAAAGCGATTTTGGTAAAAATAAAGTTATGCTGGAACGCTTTCAAAAGGAATTGATGGGAAAAAGCTATGGTTCCAGTTTTGCCTTATCTTGGGATTTGCGAAAAATATACAAAGAAGAAGATGCTCGCGTAATCGCTTCTGCGACCGAGTTAAGTACTAAAGCTTGGGAATTAAGTCAGGAAGAAGGGAAGAAAGAAGAGTCAGAGGCCGCTACTTCAAAAGCAAATGCAATGTGGGGTCAAAAAATTGGAGAGAGTCCTCATAAGTTTGCTTATCCATTTATAAAAGCAGCTGCGATTGGAATGATTCCAAACAATAAAGGATTGTTCTTCTTTCTAACATTTGGTTTGGGGATGATAGGAGGTATAATGTATATTTTACCAAACGTAGTTTTATTAGGAAGCCCCGGGATTAAAAATAATGGATTATTCTTTGAACCAGCTTCAAGTCGAGGTTGGGTTGGAATCCTTGTTTTTATATGGTTGGTAGTCTTTTATGTGTTTCTATACATCTCACCAGATTACATTTCAAACTGGATTCTAATAGTAGACCCTATTTCATATCTTACGAATGGAGGACCTGCTAGTCAATGGTTTTTGTATGGACTATTGTATTGTGTGGTGATGTTAGTAATGGGGATCAGAATGTATATAAAGTATCGCCATAATAAATATCAAATGGTTCGTACAACGGTTGTGTTGTTCTTTCAAGTTGCTTTTGCCTTTGCGATACCTCAACTTCTAGCCTTTTTTAATAAACCAAGCATGGACTTTAAAAGTGCTTGGCCCTTAGATTATTCTTTTTTTTATAAACAACATTTGGACGATTTGATTGCCAGTGGAAATTTAGGAATTTTCATGATTGGATGGGGGATTTTATTAACGTTGATTATTGTGCCTGTATTTTCTTATTTCTTTGGAAAAAGATGGTACTGTAGTTGGGTTTGTGGATGTGGAGGACTAGCGGAAACATTAGGAGATCCATATCGTCAACTGTCCAACAAGAAAACCTGGTCTTGGAAACTTGAACGATATTTAATTCACGGTGTGCTTCTGTTTGCCATAGGTACAACAGGATTGGTATTATATTCTTATTTCACGGAGCAGAATGAAATACTATTTTTAAATAAGGATACGGTTAAGTCCAGTTATGGGTTTTTAATCGGAACAATCTTTTCTGGAGTAATTGGGACTGGTTTCTACCCAGTATTGGGTAATCGTGTTTGGTGTAGATTTGGATGCCCTTTGGCAGCATACATGGGGCTTATACAACGATTTAAGTCTCGATTTAGAATTACCGTAAATGGAGGGCAATGCATTTCATGTGGAAATTGCTCCACCTACTGTGAACAAGGAATTGATGTTCGTGCTTATGCTCAAAAAGGTCAAAATGTAGTTCGAGCGTCATGTGTTGGTTGTGGGATTTGTGCGGCAGTATGCCCACGAGGAGTGTTGAAGCTTGAAAACGGACCGGAAGAGGAACGAGTTCGTACTGCACCAGTATTAATTGGAGCAGACATTCCATTTTTGGATAGATAATGGATTTAGCAAATGAAATGATGAAGGAGGCAAGAGTAATTTTAGTAGATAGAACTTAATTAAGCTAATCCTTGTTTACATAAAATAAAATATAGACTTGAAATTAATTCTAAAATTAAGTCAGTTAATAGATTCATACATAATTAAATAGTGAAAGGTTTACTTCTCATATTAGTTCTTTTAACATCTGGTACGCAACAATACCCTGGAGATTGGTATACCAAGAATTATTATGAGAATGGGAACATGAAGGAAGAAGGTTGGTTGTTGAAGAAGGAGAAAACAGCTTATTGGATCTTTTATTATTCAAATGGAACGATCAAAGAAAAGGGAAATTATAAGTTAAATGCGAAAGACGGATATTGGAAAACTTATTTTTCGAATGGTCAATTGAAGAGTGCTGGAGCATTTGTAAATGGAAAACAGAATGGATGGTGGGAGCATTTTTATGAAAATGGGAAGCCGAAATATCAGGCGTTTTATATTGGTAGGCAGAAAAATGACTGGTACAAATCATTCGATCTTAAAGGAAATCTTACAACCATTGGAAAGTACTCCAAGTCTAAAAAAGACTATTACTGGAAATACTATGAGGACGGTAAATTGGTTAAAAAGGAAGAATGGGATGACGGAACATTACTTTGGAAAACCACCCATGAATATAATGAGATAGATGCAGGTGTATTTGACTATTATAAGAATGGGACATTAGTTATAACAGGTACTTTTGAAATTAATCATGGTGTAATCTTTTATTATAAACAAAACGGAGATAAACTGTTTGAACAAAAATTAGAATGAGAAGACGTTTCATTTTTTTAATGAAAAATATTGGTAGGAAAGAAATTGATGATAGGTTTAAAATGAATTCAATTACCTTTGTAGATCAAATGAAACCAACAATAAATCTGACTGTGATGTGGAGTCCAAAGGAAATAATATCAGTGTTAGAAGTAGAACAAAATGTACAACAGTACGTGTGGTGAAAAGTTGATTGATTTAGAATAAAAATTAAGTAACATTCAAAAGTGAGTATAGGTAATCAAGGACAACGCATCGATGTGGTAATACCCGCTTTCAATGAAGAACATTCCGTGGGGAAGGTAATCGATGATTTACCTAAAGATTTTGTGTCTGAAATTATTGTGGTAGATAATAATTCATCAGATACCACATTTCAAACTATTAAAGATCATAAAGCAACTGCACTTCAAGAGCCTCAACAAGGTTATGGAAAAGCGTGTTTGAAAGGACTTGAGTATATTCATAACAAAGAAGAAAAGCCCGATATTGTTGTTTTCTTGGATGCAGATTATTCTGATTATCCAGAAGAAATAACCAAGGTGTGCGAACCCATTTTATCAGATGGAGTAGATATGGTGATCGGTTCTAGAGCGTTAGGAAGTAAAGAAAGAGGATCAATGACGATGCCACAAATATTTGGAAATTGGTTGGCGACCAATTTGATTCGTTTGTTTTATGGAATTCAATTTACAGATTTAGGGCCATTTCGAGCGATTCGATATGACCAACTTCTGAAGATTGGTATGAAGGACGAAGATTATGGTTGGACTGTTGAAATGCAGGTTAAAGCAGCCAAATTAAAAATGAAATGCACCGAAGTATCGGTAAATTATAAGAAAAGAATAGGAGTGTCAAAAGTATCAGGGACACTTAAAGGAGTTATTTTTGCCGGATATAAAATTATTTGGACAATTTTTAAGAATATATAATTCACATTAGTAATGCTGTACTATCTTGAAATAGGTGTAATTGTGGTTTATGGGTTGTTTATGGCCTTCATACTGCTATACAGTTTTTCTCAGTTGGGTTTAATAATTAATTATTCCAAACGAAGAAAGAATAAAGTCACTACTCCAAATATGGAGCATTATCCTTACGTGACAATTCAACTTCCTGTCTACAATGAAAAATATGTTATTGAACGCTTGATTGATGCAGCGGCTAATTTCAATTACCCAATTGACAAATTGGAAATTCAAATACTTGACGATTCAACGGATGAAACCGTGGAAATTGTACGGAAAAAGGTAGAGGAAATTAAATTGAAAGGATTTGATATCCATCAAGTCCGTAGAAAAATTCGTACAGGATACAAAGCAGGAGCCTTAAAGGAAGGTACTGAATTTTGTAAAGGAGAATTCATTGCCATTTTTGATTCTGATTTCGTTCCTAAACCAGATTTTCTGGAAAAATGCATTCCTCATTTTCAAGATGATAAAATAGGAGTTGTTCAAACGAAGTGGGGTCACTTGAATGAAGGCTATTCGATGTTAACGGAGTTGCAAGCATTCGGATTGAATGCGCATTTTACAGTAGAACAAGGAGGAAGAAATGAAGGTGGTCACTTCATTAACTTTAATGGAACTGCAGGTATTTGGCGTAAGAAATGTATAGAAGACGCTGGAGGATGGTCATCCGATACCTTGACAGAAGATTTAGATCTTAGTTATAGAGCTCAGATTAAAGGTTGGAAATTTCAGTACTTGGAAGAGGTCGAATCTCCGGCAGAATTACCTGCAGCAATGGAATCATTAAAAGCGCAACAATACCGTTGGACCAAAGGAGCAGCAGAATGTGCTCGAAAGAATTTGGGGAGGGTATTGAAGGCGAAAAATTTGAAATTGAGTACAAAGATATTTGCAATTTTTCATTTGATGAACAGCTTTCTATTTATTTGTATTATGGGATTGGCTCTATTGAGTGTGCCAATGATTATGATTAAACATGATTTACCAGAATTAGGTGTCTTGTTTAATTTTGCCGGTATCTTTTTAATTAGCCTCGTAATACTCTTTGTTTTTTACCGTGTCTCTTCCAAACAGAATGGAAAGACATTGGGGCAGTTTTTAGGAAGATTCCCATTGTTTTTATCAGTGTCCATGGGCTTATCATTGTATAATGCACGTGCCGTTTTAGAAGGCTACATGGGAAGGAAGACAGCTTTTATTCGAACGCCTAAATTTAATTTGGTAAATAAATCCGATAGCTGGAATTCAAACAAGTACATAAAAGGTAAAATTAACTTAGGAGTAATAGGTGAAGGGGTTTTAGCGCTGTATTTTATTTACGGTATTTTTCTAGGAATTAAATTTAATGACTGGGGACTTATGCCTTTTCACGCGATGTTGATTTTTGGATTTGGATCTGTGTTTTTCTATTCATTGATTCATTCTGTAAACATACGTGGGCAGAAACGAAAGGCAGACAAGAAGAATAATGATAATGATCGAAAGAAAGCCCACCAAAACATAGAAAATAAAAAAGAAGCTCAAAAAGAAACTGTCTTGGTTTAAGCTCTGAGCTTAATTTCCGATAAAAGGTTATTTCTGGTTTACTCCAACATAATGGTACCTGCAATGAGGTACAGATTGAGTATTGAACATCAATCTCAAACGAACAATAACATTTAAGATTTTGAAGATATGTCATATTTAGATGCAACGAACGAACTTTATACTGCAGCAGCTTTAACCCCGGATGTGGGATTGTGCTGTACAACTAATCCAACTTGGCAACTCCCTGGACTTAAAATTCCATCGATAATGCAAGAGATGAATTACGGATGCGGAAGTACGGTGAATCCAGGTGATTTGGCAAACAACCCGAGCGTGTTATATGTGGGAGTAGGAGGAGGAATGGAATTGCTTCAATTCGCTTATTTTTCGCGAAATAAAGGTAGTGTAGTAGGAGTTGATGTGTTGGACGAAATGTTAGAGGCTTCTGCCAATAATTTTAAAGTTGCAGAAGAAGAAAATGATTGGTTTAAGTCAGACTTTGTGGACCTTAGAAAGGGAGATGCACTCAATTTGCCAATAGAGGATGAAAGTATAGATGTGGCTGCTCAGAATTGTGTATTCAATATTTTCAAACTAGATGATTTGAAAAAAGCATTATCTGAAACATACAGAGTGCTTAAACCAAATGGAAGACTTGTAATGTCCGATCCTATTTGTGATCAGGAAATGCCAGATTCACTAAGAAATGATGATCGATTAAGAGCAATGTGTCTTAGTGGTGCAATTTCTTTAAAGGATTACATAGATGTGATTACTAGCGTAGGATTTGGGACAATAGAAGTGCGTGCTAAAAGAGCGTATAGAGTATTGGATCCGGGGCATTATGATACGAAAGAATTGATGGTCATTGAAAGTGTAGAAGTATGCGCAATTAAAGATCCAATGCCAAAAGATGGCCCTTGCGTATTTACAGGTAAAACGGCTATTTATTATGGTGATCAAGAATATTTCGATGATCATAATGGACACGTATTGATGCCAAATCAACCATTGTCGGTATGTGATAAAACAGCTCAAGCATTAAAAGATTTGAATCGAGATGATATTTTTCTTTCTGAATCTACGTGGTTTTACGACGGAGGTGGTTGCTGCTAAATCTCTAGGTTGGAGAAAAGAAATTTCCAATGGAAATATTGTAAAAGAAGATCTGAGCATGTCAGGGTAGAGTGACTGTGTTTAATTTGTACTATTCTAAGTATGAATTGCACCATGTAGGAGTCTTATGTGGCTTGATTAGCTTTTAATAATGCAATTGCAATTTTTCAATTAAGAAACAGGCCTCTGTTTTAATTATTAATTTCTAAGAAAATACAACCTTTATTCATTCTTGTTAAAATTGCTTTGAAGGTGCTTAATGGCGCTTTTTGGAGGGGTGAGTAGAGAAATACATCTTTGTTTGTTAGCTTACTGATGTTTATAAATGTAAAATATAATTTTGAATGACTGAAATTGTACAATATTTATTAACGTCGAAATATCTAGTGAAATAGTTTTTCATTATGGTATTTATTTTACACATTTGTTAGTAAGGGAAAGCGGGTACGTTGATGTGATTTAGTGTGCGAGATGGATTAGAGGGGATTTAATGTTGCCCAAATAGATAAACAACTCCTGCGATTTGTGGGAGTTAATTGTTTGAAAATAATCAATCCAGCGCAATGATTTGGAACAGTCTTAAATCAAGGATTCAAAATCGAATTCACTCAGGAAAGGTAGAGTTACGTTATCGCGTTAATTCTAACGCAGATTGGAAAGTTTATAGACGATTTCATTCGGACGAGGAAAAACAGCGATTCTTGGAATCTATGGATCGCAATCACTTTATACAATTCAAATAAACAATATTCAGGTTTGTTAATTTTGCGCTTAGCTATGTTTATATAGTTGAGTGTTGGAGATTGATTGAAGTTTAGTTCCATACCATTTTTATAGGCTTAATCTTATGGTATGTAAGATTGGTGAATCAAGAATCAAGAATTGAATTCATCTATTGTACTTAAGTATTCTAAAACTTCGGATCCTTTTACGATTCAATGACCTTCTTATATCTCTACAGATTACTTATTTTATTGGATTCCTTTCGGTAGGTAGCACAATTTATCTTTAGAAAGCGCTAAATTTGTACTATGCATATTTTGCTGGTACATCAATATTTTCTAGAAAAAGATGACGGAGGAGGATCCCGATTCAACGAGATGGCTAAAATGTGGACCGACATGGGACACGAAGTCACTGTGATTGCCGGTATGGTACATTACAATACAGGTAAAAAGAGGGATCGTTATAAAGGAAAGTTTATTTTCAAGGACAATTTTGATGAAAATCTTACCGTTTACAGATGCCACGTCTCAGAGGCATATAATGTAAGTTTTTTAGGTCGATTATGGGCCTACTTTTCATTTGTGTATTCGGGATTATGGTGTGGATTATTTAAGGCACGTAAAAAGTACGATTTGGTGCTTGTAACTTCACCACCATTATTTGTTGGTTGGATAGGATATGTTGTTTCTCGATTCAAACGAATTCCATTTGTTTTTGAAGTAAGAGATCTATGGCCAGAATCAGCGATTGATACAGGAGTGTTAAGAAACAAATTGATGATTAAATTATCCTATTGGTTCGAAGCTTTTATATACAAAAAAGCGGTATTGATCAATACATTGACCCCTGCCTTTGAGGAAAAACTAGTTTCTAATAAAAATGTACCAAGAGAAAAGGTTATAATGATACCTAATGCGGCCGATTTTAGAATGGCAGCGCAAGTGCAGCAGAATTTTGACAGAGAAGCTTTTAGAGACGAACATTCGTTTGGAAATAATCAAGTAATCATCTATGTGGGAGCGCATGGAGTGGCAAACCATCTAATTCAATTGGTAGATGTAGCAGAAGCTATTCAAGAACTGCCTGTCTTAATTTTGTCGATAGGAGCAGGGATGCAAAAGGAAATGTTGTTGACCGAAGTTGAAAAGAGAAAGCTGTCAAACATTCGGTTTTTAGATCCGGTCTCAAAAGAGGAAGTTTACAAATATATTTTGGCGAGTGACATTGGAACTTCTGTATTAAAGAAAGTTGATACGTTCAAGACGATTTATTCAAATAAGACATTTGATTATATGTCATGTCGAAAGCCAATTTTAATGGTGATCGATGGAGTATCTCGAAAATTAGTTGAAGAAGCACAAGCGGGATACTATGTAGAACCAGAGGATACATTAGATTTTGCTGCAAAAATTAAAAAGTACTTAGATAATCCAGATCAGCTTTCCATTCATGGGAATAATGGGTATGAATATGCCCAAGAAAATTTCGATCGTGGGTATTTAGCTGAAAAATACATTTCGAGTTTAGAAGAATGTGTTAAGTTAAATAGCGCAAAGTAGTTTAGATTTACTGTCCGTTTTGCTCATTTGAATCGAATTTGATGCGGATCGATTCTTTATTCTAATTCTATTCACTTAATAATCTCATTTCTACTATTGCCAAGATTCCTTAGTGAGAAATTTCGTGTTAAATATTGATATGGTCAGGTTAAAACCAGATTGATCGGAACGTACGTAGTAAATTACTTGTTTTCTTGGGTCAATGATTTCCAATGCGATTCTATTCCATTTCAAATACAATGCTAATTGAGTCCAGCTGTTTCCTTTGCATTTTAAGTTTCGGGAATTAGATTAGATATGTTGGCTTCCATATTGTATTTATGAATGGACGCTTAAATAATGTATTGAAACAAGTTATGTCTATTGATATGGGGGAGGCGAGTATTGGATTATCTAAATTGAACAAAGAAGGTTCCGAATGAAAGGGCATAAAAAAAGGTAGATCATTATAAATGATCTACCTTTTAAAATTAAATTTTCTTCTAGTTATATTATATACTATAACAGTGAATTTACTTTTATTTATTTAGTTCGAAGACTGTTCAGCTTATCGATTAAATCAGTATTAGTGATTTCTTCCATTGCTGTTTTATCCGTTTGTGTTTGATCTAATTTGTAGAATTTGTCTTTCAATTTAATGAAGTATTCTTTTCCACGTCCAGCTTTAGTAGGTACATCATACATTTTATAAGGAATCATATCATCCTTAATGTTGAGTAAATAAAGTTTATCGTTTTCGAAGTAATATTTTAACTTCCCTGATCCTTTACTTGGTTTGATTGAATAAGGACCAATTTTAGACTCTGCAGCATCGGTGTTATTCGCTGCAATATCTTTAGGATTTTGATCATCAACTTCCACTCCATCCTCGCCAAGATCATTTACTCCTACCATTGGAGCAATCACGTTATCTTGGTTTGAAGCATTAGAACCATTATTGTTCCCATCTTCATTATTGGCCGCTGGTACATTTACGTTGTTTCCAATGTTTCCTGCAATCGCAGGATTCATATTTACATCGTCGCTATTATTATTATTATTATTATTAGCTCCCATATGCTCCACATCAACGTTACTTACGTTTGTGTTGCTTTCACCGGAGTAAAAATCTTTAAATTCGTTGTTAATGGAATGTGTTGTTGCAATGGTATTCGGATTATTATCGAATTGTACGTAAGCAGTGTACACAGATACTCCAATAGCAACAATTCCAGCCGCCGCATATGTAAACAACCATTTTGATTGTAGAAATGGGCTCGTAGATGAGACAGGAATGGTATTTAAGTGCGCCTTTATACGCAGAGCTTCATTATTGTTAATTTGCTGTACTAAATCTTTTTGGAAATTTACTTCCTGTTGTAATCCAGCATCTGAAGCCATCTTTGTTTCAAACTGAGTTGCATCTACTGGCGGCATATTGCCTAACAAGTAATTGTCAATTTGTTGAAACACCTCCTGGGAAAAATCCTTCATATTCTATTTTTAGTTCCTTAAAACTTTAATCAAAAAAATCACTCTTATCGTACAAACTCTTCACCTTCTTATCCAACTCCTTTTTGCACTTGTATTTTTTTGTTTTTGCCGTATCCCCGTTAGAAAACCCCATTCGCTTTGCTATTTCATTCATCGACAACTTATCGAAGTAATAGTAGCGTAACACTTTTTGACAGGTGTCTCCTAGCTCATTGATACAGTCATTAATTACTTTTATTCGTTCTTTTTGGTCAAAATCAGGAAGTTCAACACCGTCTTTTTCCTCATTTGACATCCTCTTCTTACGAATCAACTCCTTTCTCCATAAATTCTGACAAACACTATATATATAAGTGCTAATCTTAGAAGTAAGAACCAATTCTTTACTGGAAGCTTTTTGCCAAAATACGACGAGCGCATCTTGAAAAATATCTTTCGCCTCCTCTTCCGTTCCATTATTACGAATGATCAAGTTAACCATCATCCTATAATTTTTCTTATAAAGAACATCTAGTGCGAGCTCATCTCCCTCTTCAATTAATCCTAATATTTGACTATCATTCATTGACGAACTCGTTGTTTATACTGCTATGCTACAAAAAAGTAACCTGTCGGGTGACAAAAATATCATAATAGTTGAAATAGTACTATTTATTCTTTGATTTGGACTCTTTTTTACCATCTTTTTTCCATAAATCCCGAATATGATCAAAACTTTCGGTGAACATTATACTCACACCAGCACTATTAGTGGTAGTGTTTTGAGTTCCCGAAAATAAACTATTTTGATTGTTTTTGTTATACATTTTCATACGAAGTTTTCCATCTTCGCTTAATAAGTACTCAATGGTCCATTCTCCCACTAAATTATTTGAGTTTCGCTGATCATTATAATTGTTGAAATTGCCATCTCTGGTAACGCGTAATTTACCATCAAGGAAAGTATAGGAAAGTCTCAATTGAAACGCATTTACTGCTTCCTGATCAAGTCCGGCTAGATCAATCTCCACCTCCAGGTTTTCATCCACTTGTGACATCCAATAGCTTAATTGATTCGAAAGCAATTCGCTTATACTATTGCTAGCAGAAGTTCCGAGGTCGAAGTTATCCCGTGAATTGATGCTGGATAGTTGTTTTAGTACCATAAGGCTGAAGACTTGTCGATTGAGTTCTTGCTCATTGTTGGCTATTACGGATTTAAATTGTCCTATAGAAGTTTCCAATCCAAGTGGATATCCTTTTTTTACGTTGATATCCAAATCAATATTGGGATGTAAGAGTTCTCCGGATAAATCCAATAAAACATCCACAGGATACTTTTTGGTTTTAAGTGCTGGGTATTGTGTAAAGATTTGTGGATTGAAGCTGGTGTCGATAATTGGACGTAACGAAGCGTTTTGGGCATAGCGAGCTCGGATATCAAGTGCTCCCTCATAAGGATTGCCGGTCCAATTGATTGTACTACCCTTGTCAATGGCAAATTCCTTATTAACTAAATTTACAATGGTAAAGTTGTATGCTCCTTCTTCTAATTCATATTTACCTAAGAGGCTAAAATCTCCACGAGTATCAATACCTAGTTTTAAATTTCCGTTGCCACGCCCACGAATTATGTCTCCAGCCTTAAGATCAAAGATAATTTCAAAGTAAGCATCTGGTGTTATTTCCAGATTAAAATCCAACTTGATACCCGATGCGACTTCTTCAATCGTATCTTGTTTATCTTCATTTTCAAATTTCTTGAAGTATATATAGTTGGATTGCTCGATATCTTCATAGGAAGAGAGTGGAATATGGAGATGTGTTTCTTTATCGCTTTTGGCTTCGGTCCAAATATTAATATCGTCCATTGGACCTTGTACTCCATATGAGCCCGTCCCATACGCGGTACCGTAGTATAATTCGTTATCTTCTATACTAGTGTTTAGCAATTGGAAGTTTTTGAAGCTTCCAAACAAATCAAAATAGTATCGCGCAAAGTTGTCGTGAATTATATTTCCAAAAATGTTGGCTTCATGATTAAATTCATCCTTAATCGTTACATTTTTGAATGAAAACATGTCATCATCCAAATAAATAAAGTCACTAAAAGAGTAATCGGTATTGAGGTAGTTTACTTTTAATCCTGCTTTGTCGCAGTAAATATGCCCATTATACAATGGTTTGGAGAATGGCCCGGTAATCCAAATTTTGCCAGTAGCAACCCCCTTGAAATCACTTGCGTATTCTTTAAAGATAGGTTCAAGTGTATTCAATTTTAGGGGATATATCTTTGTCACTAAATCCAAATTATTGGAAGAATGCAATGGATAGATTCTCCCTTTAAAATTAAGGATCTTTTCTTCCTCTTTTATGAAATCCATATCGGTATAAATGCTGTTATCTTTATTGATCCAGCGTACCATTCCTTTTATATCTCCAAAGTTAGAGCCTGAAAATTCAAAGTCTTTGACCTCTACGTCTCCTACCACTTTTAAATTACTAAAGAGTCGTGAAACGTGAATTTCGCCATTCAAGTCGCCTTTTAGAGGGGTAGGGAGAAATGGATCTAGTATTTCAAGCGAAATATCCCGCATTCCTAAACTTACAGTGTCTTTTTTGTTTTCAGAAACTTTTCCGGCAAGTGAAATTCGTTGGGTATCTGAGATCAAGACAAAATGATCAAATTCAATTTCTTGCGGATGTACCAAAACCACATTCTTTTTGTCAATATTCCAAAGCCGCTCCTGAAAACGGAAATCGGTAGAGTCAAACGATATTTTTATATGGTCTTTTAGAAAATCAATTTCGCCAGATGTAGCGAGGTGGTTTTCGTTATCCTTTTGTTTTATTCCGGTGCCAAACAAGATTCGTTCGTCTTTCCAATCAACGTTGCAGTATAAGTCTTTTGTTTTCTGTCCTTTTATTAGCTCCTGTTCAGGGGATTTGAGTTCGATTAGAGAGCTTATTTTGTTTGAAAAGGGGTTCTTACTTGTGTTTACATTAAGGAGAACTTGATCTGTCTGAGTGCCTAAATAATTGATGTTGTTGAATTCTGATTCAAGTTTTAAGAAAAATCCTGAATCCGAAACCCCAACATTTCCGGTAATAAATGATTTTGGTTCAATGTGGAAATCACTTTGGGTGTACAACATGGCAAGTGAATCAATGTTGTTTAATTCTATTTTAAAAAATGCATTATGAGGTTGGATCACTCTTGTTTTGGATGCATAATACTGTTGAATACTATCTTCATTATTTTGAAAGTATTTAACATATTCATTTCCTACAGTCATAAGTTCTTTAAAACCAGAGGTGAAATTGAATTTACCATTTAATAAAACATTGGCGATGGAGGATTTGAGTTCAAAAAACCTATGATTACTGTCTACCGTGGAAATCATAAATACCGTATCTACTTTAAAATCCTTAGAACCATAAGACATTTGAAAATTGCTGAGTGTAGAACTCCCATTTATCTGGTCAATTTCGACTCCTTGAAAATTTAAAGATGCGTTGGTAGAAAGAACACTCTTTTGCTCAAAACCAAATAACTCCTGAAGATTGGCATGTGGAATTTTGGTGTTAATATTAATTATTGGTTTTTCGTCGTCTGTGAAACTGGCTATTCCAGAAGCATGGAGGCGTAAATTGATGTCATCTACCTTTATTTCTCCCTCAAACAGATCTTTGGAAATGTGTGCGATCGTTTGGATATTTTTGTATGGATAATTTGAAATATCCATATTGCTAATTTTAGCATCTAGGTCTAGATTGATTTTATCAATACCAAAACCAGTCCCTGAAACGTTTCCTTCCATGGAGATCTTTCCAAGAATGTCTTTTTTATCAATTAATTCACCTAGGTTAAATCGTCTGGTTACAAGATTACCTCTGTAAGTAGGTACTTCGTCCGAAAGTTTTAGGTTAATGTCCGAACGAAAATGGCCTAAATCAGTGTTAAAGGATCCATCTGCAACGAAATCGAGTGGAAAACCAATGAAATTACCTTTAACGGATGCTTTTCCAAATTTAAGTACAGAAGCAGTGGAATTAGACGGGAAGTACTGTACTAAATCACGAGACTGCACATTTCCCCCAATAATTTTAACATCCATAAACGTTTCATAGAAATTGGGTAAACCATCTAAATTGAGTTTACCTTGAATTGTGCTACCATTTCCAAAAGAAAGTGTTAACGTGTCTGTAGACAAACTACTCACCGTACCTTTGGTCTTCCCTGAAATGGTCCATACTTCATTTATTCCTTTTAAAGAGGGAGCAAATAACTCTAGGTCCTTGGAGCTAATTCGAGTGGAGTCAAGATCGGTTATTATCTGAATTCGATTATTGAAGTCTGAAAAATCTTTTATGGAATCGTATTCAAAGGCCAAGTAGTTCGTTAAGTGGCTTGTGCCAATATTGACGTCCATGTTAGAAAGAGCCATTTTTTTATCCGAGTAGAAATAATGTCCGGAAATATGATCAATATGTTCATCTCTGGAAGGTTCATATGCCGAAAGTTGATTTACGTCTAGGTCGAAATTCCTTCCGTCCGTCCATACATTCGCTACTTTAGCATTAATTTGCTCGATTCTAAAGTGGTAATAATCGAGTTTTCCAGTGATTTTATTATGGGTAAAATCATAGTATCCAAAAAGGCCGTCTTTGATGGAGGCATTTTCTAATTCAAAAAGTTTCGTACGTACTTTTTTCTTTTTCTTGGGTTTGAAACGAAGATTAAGCGCGTGAATGAAATTATTAATGTTAATATGTTCCAGACCCGCATGTTTTACTAATAATACCCTTGGACGCACAATTTCAGCAGCTTCTATTCCGGGAATTTTTTGAAATACTAAATCTGACAAGCGATAGTTTAATGTAAGTCGCTCAATGTCAATCATTGCACTATCCTTTCGGTCGTGAATCGTAATTTCATCAATTTGTAATTCATCAAACCAGTCAATGGAAGCATTTCCTATTACGATCGGATAGTCAATCTCTTCAGATAGCCAAGATGTAACTTTAGAAGTTAAGTAGTTTTGGAACCAAGAAGTATTAAGAAGAACAATAAGAAGTGTAAAAAGGCCAAGAATAGCCAAAAGACATCTTATTGTTATTCGAACAAATCTATTTTTAATACTTTTGGCCAATCGTAATCTTATAATATAATATATCGCTGTTTCTTGGGAAGCGGACAAAGTAAGATTCCAATAGGCATATAAACATATATTATTTCTATAAAGTAATTATACAATATACCATTAATGAAAATCCTTGCAATCGAATCATCTTGCGATGAAACAGCAGCTTCTGTTATCATTAACAGCAAAATTGTCTCCAATATTGTTGCTACACAAGATATTCATCAACAATATGGGGGTGTAGTACCGGAATTAGCTTCTAGGCAACATCAAATAAATATTATTCCAGTTGTAGAACAAGCACTTAAAGAGGCCCAAATAGAGAAAGAAGAGTTGTCTGCAATTGCCTGCACCCAAGGCCCGGGATTATTGGGTGGATTATTAGTAGGAGTATCATTTGCCAAATCATTTTCATATGCTTTGAAGATTCCATTAATTGGAGTGAATCACATGCAAGCTCATATATTGGCTCATTTTATCGATGAC
Source organism: Cytophagales bacterium (assembly GCA_965277185.1). Taxonomy (GTDB): domain Bacteria; phylum Bacteroidota; class Bacteroidia; order Cytophagales; family JAHDFW01; genus JAHDFW01. Next base: position 30,943 of record CBDICC010000035.1, read on the forward strand.
CCAAAGCCTGAGTTTCCTTTTTTATGTTTAACAGTTAGTGGAGGACATACTCAAATAGTATTGGTAGAGGACTATTTAAAAATGACCATTGTAGGAGAAACCATTGACGATGCGGTAGGGGAGGCATTTGATAAGTCAGCCAAGATTTTAGGACTTCCGTATCCGGGAGGACCATTAATTGATAAATATGCAAAAGAGGGAGATCCGGATGCAATACAATTTGCAGATGTGGAGATGGATCAGTTTAATTATTCTTTTAGCGGGATTAAAACATCCATTTTGTATACACTGAGAAAGGAGGTTCAAAAAAATGAACATTTTGTAGAGGAGCGATTAAATGATATTTGTGCATCAATTCAACGTTGTTTAATTGATATTTTATCGAAGAAGTTAATCAAGGCTGCGAAGCATTATAAAATTAATAATATCGCCATTGCAGGAGGGGTGTCTGCGAATTCTGGACTTCGAAGTAAATTGAACGATTTAGCCAAGCGTCACCAATGGAATGTGTTTATTCCCGATTTTCAGTATTGCACGGATAATGCAGCTATGATCGCAATGGCTGCCCATTATAAATTTGAACAGGGGCAATTCTCTGATTTAAATATGAGACCTAATCCCAGAATGAAATTTGAAGGAGCAGAATAATCTATTGAATGGGTTGAGCGATTGAATTTATTTTTTTGCAGATTCGACCCAGGAACATTCATCGATCATTGTCATTTCATTTCCACAATCGCAATTCAACTTACTTTCAGCAAGTTTCTTTTGTTGACATTCTAGGCAGATCCAGGTGAACGTACCCTTTTTTCTGATGGAAATGGAAACTATGAAAATTGTGATGCCGATAAGAATGGAGAGAAATGTCCAGTCAGGGATTAAATTGAAGATTTCTTGTTTGTTTATATTGCCTGACTGTGTACTGTACGGATCCATAAAGTTACTTAGATCAATTCCAAATAACCATGCCGTCAGAAAGTTACAGAGCATAGACAATAGGGATGCAAGAGATGCCCATTTTATTCCATTAATTGCAGATTCGTATTTGTTCTTTTTATGATTGGGCCTTAACTTGTTGTCGTCAGTGTTTTTTACCCACATAAATAAAATTGGAATAGTTCGAATGGAAAATTAATCCAGCACAAAAATTTCGCCTAGATTTCTACCTAACCCATCATAATCCAGTCCATACCCAACTACAAAGTCATTGGGGATAGATTTACCAATATATTTAATATCTATTGGATGTTGAATTGCATCTGGTTTAAATAGCATAGTACAGATTTCTATGGAAGCTGGATTTTTGGTATTCAAACTAGCCAACGTCTTTTTCATAGAATTACCAGTGTCGACGATATCTTCAATAATGATAATGTGCCGACCATTGATATCTTCTTTTAACCCAACCAACTCGTTTAACTCGCCCGTACTTTCCGTTCCTTCATAAGAAGTAGACTTAATAAATGATATTTCGCAAGGAATGGAAACTTGTTTCAAAAGATCTGAAGCAAACATGAAGGCTCCATTCAGAATAGCAATAAACAAAGGTTGTTTACCTTCGTAATCCGTTGATATTGTGCTTCCTAAATCAGAAATGACAGTCGTGATTTCTTCGGCGGTGATATACGGTTTGAATTGTTTGTCGTGAAGCGTGATTTTTTCCATGGACAAATATATGAAATCTGTTCATTGAAATGGAATGTGGATTAAAATTAAAATGTGAAGAAGAAAGAATGGTTAAATCACGTGCCTCAGAAACAGTGAAACTTAAATAGTAAATAATAGTTTACAAATGTGTTAATTATCATATTCAATTGTGTTCCGTTATTTGTTGTGTGGAACACAGAGGAGAAATATTAGAGCGAGCCATACGTGAAAGTGGATATTCTATTACAAAACTGGCTAACAAGATTGACAAAAGTAGGCAGTATATGTACAATCTATTTTCAAAACCGGATATAAATCCTGACGTTTTGTTAAAGGTAGGAAAGATTATTGGCTATGATTTTACCAAGGAAGTAAAGGTGTTTCAGATTGCCGATGAGCCAACAGGTAAATACCGAGATCTTGAAAACGAAGTAGAGTACTGGAAAAATAAGTATGTTGTTCTATTGGAGAAATATAATAACATGCTCGAAAAAGATCAATCTAAATGATCTAACGTTTGTAGAATTCATTATTCCACAACATACCCATTCATAATTTTATTGTTTTAACGGGATGTTAACTATTTATTGGTTAATCCCGGGAAATCGTGGTGTTTATCACTACACAGGAACTTTTTATAGCATCCATGTGTTGCTGAGTTGATTGTAATAATGTCTAATAACCATGTCACTTGACAAAAAGGCGTTTTACAAAATTACTTAACCTCGGATTACTTAATTAAGCTAATATAATAAACCTATGAAAAAGAAATTATTTACCTGGATGTCAGCAGGTATCCTAACAACATTGCTAAGTGTAACCTTAACGCAGGCGCAGAATCGTGTAGCGGTATTAGAAGATTTTCGAGGACACAAATGTGGATTATGTCCGGCTGGAGATGTGATTGCAAATTCTTTGGATTCACAATACGGAGATAGTTTGATTGTAGTAGCGGTGCATGCAGGATTTTTATCGACACCAAATGGATCAGGAACTCATACCACTGATTTTAGAACGACAGCTGGGAACGCATATAATACTTTATTTGGAATTACTGGAAATCCAACCGGAGTTGTAAACCGTACGATGCATAGTGGAAATACGAAACTAAGTCAAACTCAATGGGATGATGCAGTGCAAAATATAATATACGACGTCCCAGCAGTTAACTTTACAATTGAAAATGGATATGATTCTACTAGTCGACAAGTGTCATTAAGAGTAAAGGGAGATTATAAAGCTGCATTGACTGGAGCGCATAGCTTAATTGTTTATGTATTGGAAGATAGTATTGTTGATAATCAAACTGATTATGGATCAACACCGAACTTAGTAACAAATTATCTACATAGACATGTTTTGCGAGATAACGTAAATGGAACGTGGGGGACATCTTTATTTACAAGTAGTATCTCAATAGGAGATTCCACTTTGAATGAGTTTTCGTATGAGTTAGATGCTTCTTGGAAAGAAAAAGACATTTCGTTTGTAGCATATGTATATGATGAATCTAATAACGAGATTATTAACGCCGCAGAATATCATATAGATTTGATGTCTGCACCGTTGTTTGCTCCAGATACTATGGCAGATACAACTGGAACGGATTCAACCACTGGGATATTGAACAATAATTTGAACATAGAATTTCAGTTATACCCTAATCCAGCTGATGAGTACGTTGTAATTCAAATGACGAATGGTCATTCAGGGCAAGTAGTAATTAGGGATCTACAAGGAAGATTGGTAGAGCAAATTGATTTGAATAAACCAGAAAAACGTATTTCAATAGAAGGATGGGAAAGAGGAATTTACTTGGTAGAAATGCATTCCAAGGGTAATGGTTCCGAAGTGGTGGAGTATAGGAAGTTGATTGTTAATTGATTAATTTGATTAAGGAGTAAAAGGAGTTAGAGAAGTTAAAGAAGTTAGAGAAGCAGTAACCTTCGAAATTTAGGTTTGCAATGAACGATCTGTGTAAAATTAATCAGAACTTACCTTGTGAATTTCGAAGGTTTTATTCGAATGCTACGGAACTAAGTTAAATAAAAGAAGGAGAAGGAAGGGAAGAAGTTAAAGGAGTTAGAGAAGTTAAAGGAGCAGTAACCTTCGAAATTTAGGTTTGCAATGAACGATCTGCGTAAAATTAATCAGAACTTACATTGTGAATTTCGAAGGTTTTATTCGAATGCTACGGAACGAGCTTAAATAAAAGAAGAAGCAGGAAGGGAAGGAGTTAAAGGAGTTAGAGAAGTTAAAGGAGCAGTAACCTTCGGAATTTAGGTTTGCAATGAACGATCTGCGTAAAATTAATCAGAATTTACCTTGTGAATTTCGAAGGTTTCATTCGAATGCTACGGAACTAAGTTAAATAAAAGAAGGAGAAGGAAGGAAGGGAAGGAGTTAAAGTAGTTAGAGAAGTTAAAGGAGCAGTAACCTTCGAAATTTAAGTTTGCAATGAACGATCTGCGTAAAATTAATCAGAATTTACATTGTGAATTTCGAAGGTTTTATTCGAATGCTACGGAACTAAGTTAAATAAAAGAAGAAGGGAAGATACGTTAGCGAATGACGAACTAACTAGTTGAATAAAAAAGTAGATTTAATTCAACTCTTTTCAATTTAAAACGAACAAGTCGATACAAACAAAAAGCCCTGAAGTCAATGACCTCAGGGCTTTTTTGCGTTTCTAAAAATCTTATCTTATTTAATTTAATTGATCAGTTTTATTCAAATTGATTGGCTGATGCAACTAAATCATTGAAATGAATAATTAATCCTTATTTCACCCAATTGATATCAATTTCGATTTCATCATAAATAAATGATCCAGTGATGCTTCCCATTATCTTAGAACCATAAGAAATACCATATTGAGTACGGTCGAATGCAAAACTTGCTTCAACTACTAATTCACCTGCTTCATTCGTAGAAATATAGGCAGGGAACTCAATCGGATTAGTTTTTCCTTTAACAGTTAAATCACCTTTGATTGTGAAATCTGTAGAATCTTTTTCCGATACTTCAGAAGAAGTAATTACAAAAGTTGCAGTTTGGAAAGAATCGATTGCAAAGAAATCTTCTCCCGACAAATGTGAAATTAAGTAAGCATTTTTTTCTGCATCTTCAATATCAGAACAAGCAAGAGATTTCATGTCAATGGTAAATTCACCAGTTACATTGTTTCCATCTATAGCGAGTGTGTTATTTGATAACGCTAATGTACCAGAGTGAGAACCACCTACTTTACGACCTGTCCAAGAAATCATATTTGATTGATTAACTGGAGCTGCTACTGCGGCAGTTGCCGCTGCAGAATTAGAATCCGTAGTTTGTTCTGTACCTGTAACACCAACAGTAATACCTGCTTTTGCTTCATCTCCACCTTTACTTCCATGGTCACCTAAGATTGGTGCGATTACCAATCCGATCAAACATGTTAATTTAATCAAGATGTTCATAGAAGGACCAGACGTGTCTTTAAATGGATCACCTACTGTATCACCAGTCACTGCTGCTTTGTGAGCCTCAGAACCTTTAAAAGTCATCTCTCCGTTGATTTCAACACCAGCCTCAAAAGATTTTTTAGCATTATCCCATGCACCACCTGCGTTGTTTTGGAAAATTGCCCAAAGTACACCGGAAACAGCAACACCTGCCATATATCCACCAAGTACCTCTGCAGCTAATTTTTTATCTCCACTGATCCACATTGTCCCAAGACCTACGGCCAATGGAAAAAGAATGGTCATTGCACCAGGTAACATCATTTCACGAAGAGCAGCTTTTGTAGAAATCTCTACACATTTACCATAATCTGGCGTACCCGTTCCTTCCAAAATACCTGGAATTTCTTTAAACTGACGTCTAACTTCCATTACCATGTCCATAGCTGCTTTTCCAACAGACTTCATTGCCATTGCTGAAAATACAACTGGTACCATTCCACCTACAAACAATGCAGATAAAACAGGTGCTTTGTAAATGTTAATTCCTTCAATGTCTGTAAACGTTACATAAGCAGCAAAAAGAGCTAGTGCAGTAAGTGCTGCAGAAGCAATTGCAAAACCTTTTCCAACTGCTGCAGTAGTGTTACCTACAGAATCAAGAATATCAGTACGCTCTCTTACTTCATCAGGAAGATCACTCATCTCAGCAATTCCACCAGCATTATCTGCAATAGGTCCAAAAGCATCAATAGCTAATTGCATAGCTGTTGTAGCCATCATTGCAGAAGCAGCAATAGCTACTCCGTAAAAGCCTGCTAATGCATAAGATCCCCAAATTGCAGCAGCAAAAAGAAGTACGGATGAGAATGTTGAATACATCCCAGTTGATAAACCGGCAATAATGTTGGTCGCAGCTCCTGTCGAAGAATTTCTTACGATATCCATTACTGGTTTTTTACCTAAAGCAGTATAATATTCCGTAAACATAGAAATCAAATATCCAACTCCCAGTCCAACTAACGTTGCCCAGAATACATTAATGCTTGGGATATTTTTAGTTCCTTCTCCAAAGAATTCCATTCCAACTAATTTTGTTGGAAGCATCCATTTAATTAGGAAGTAACCTGCAACCGCTGTAATTACGATAGAAACAATGTTCCCACGATTTAAAGCAGCTTGTACTTTTGATTCATTTGCATCGTTGTCTTTAATGCGAATAAGGAATGTTCCAATGATGGAAGCAATGATACCTACACCTGCGATCATAATAGGAAGTAGGATTGGTCCCATTCCGTTAAAGGCAGTATCTACAAAATCAGCAGCGGCCATATCTCGAATAACATAGTTACCCAATACCATGGAAGCTAAAACTGTAGCTACGTATGATCCAAATAAATCTGCACCCATTCCGGCTACATCCCCAACGTTATCTCCAACGTTATCTGCAATTGTTGCTGGGTTACGAGGATCATCCTCTGGAATACCAGCCTCTACTTTCCCTACAAGGTCAGCACCTACATCGGCAGCTTTGGTATAAATACCACCACCTACACGTGCAAAAAGAGCAATTGACTCCGCTCCCAAGGAGAATCCAGCCAATGCTTCCAATACCATTGTCATCTGAGAGTAGAATGTTCCTTCTCCTTCACCCATAAACATTGCGGTGAAAGCCATGAAGAACAAACTAAGACCCAATACAGCTAATCCAGCTACACCTAATCCCATTACTGTTCCACCACCAAAAGAAACTTTTAGTGCATTTGGTAAACTGGTTCTAGCAGCTTCCGTTGTTCGTGCGTTTGCTTCTGTTGCAATACGCATCCCGATGTTACCGGCAAATGCTGAAAATATAGCACCTGTTACAAAAGCAGGTACGATAAGCCAACTGGTGGTTTCTACAACCAATGAAATCCCAAATAGTGCTCCAGACGCTAAAACTACAAAAATAGCTAGTAGTCTGTATTCTGCACTTAAAAACGCTAATGCCCCTTCTTTAATGTTTCGGGAAATTTCTTGCATTTTTTCGTTACCGGGACTTTGTTTTTTTACCCACGCCATCTTTACAAGCATAAACAGCAATCCTATTACTGCAAGCCCGATTGGTACAAAAATCAAATTCTCTTCCATATATATATTTATTACTTTTTTTCTATTGATTTTTAAAGTCGGCAAAAGTAATAATTATTTTTTTAATTTAGCGTCGTGAGGAATAGTAAATATTATATAATGGTTTTACTGGTGTTGTGCCAATTTGGAGTTGCAGCACAGTCAAAACCGATCGAAGGACCGTTGTTACTCAATGAGAACATCCAAATTGAATCAACAGTGGCGGTAAATGCGCTTTATAACTTTGAGTTTAAAAAGGCCGATAAGGAGTTTAAATGGATGAAATATAAATATCCGAAGCATCCAATGCCCTTTTTTCTTTTAGGATTTTCTGCATGGTGGAAAACAGTACCCGCCGAAAATAGTAATAGAGAACAGGATAAAGTGATTATCGGGTATTTGGATTCTTGTATCTATTTTTGTGAAGAATTGTTAGATAAAGATGAGAAAGATATTGATGCTATTTTCTTTTTGTCAGCTTCATATGGCTTTTTAGCTCGAATTTATTCGGATCAAAAAAGTTATCGCAAGGCAACTTTTGCAGGGAAAAACGCATTAAAATATCTTGAGAAAGGAAAGGAGTACCTTGATTTAAGCCCAGAATTTTTATTTGGTGATGGATTGATCAACTATTATTTGGAGTGGATAAAAGAAAATTACAAATTTCTCAGGCCGGTCCTATTCTTTTTTCCTAATGGCGATAAGGAGTTAGGCATAAAACAATTGGAGGAAGCGGGGCGTAATGCCTTTTATACAAGAACAGAGGCTCAATATTGGATTATGTATATCTATGCAAGGGAAGAAGTTGATTATAAAAAAGCATTTCCAGTTTCTCAATATTTATATCAAACCTTTCCAAATAACGCCTATTTCGCGCGTTATTATGCTCAATTATGCTGGTCAAGTGCACGTTATGATGAGAGTGAAAAGGCAAGTTTGGCCATTTTAAAAGGGATCGAGGAAGGAAAAGTGGGATATGAAGAGGTTGGCGGTCGATATGCTTCCTTTTATTTGGCATTTATTAACCGTGCGATTAAGCGAGACATCCCGGAATCGAAAAAGTATTATAAGAAATGTATTGATTTTGCTGAAAAAGTAAAAGCGTTCGATTCGGGGTACTATAAATTTTCACACATTTACTTGGCGCGCTTCGCAATGAAAGAGGAAGATGAGGAAAATGCGAAAAAGTATTATCGAAAATACATGAAAATCGAAAAGAACCGTAAGGATCCAAAATATAGAGAAGCGAAGGAATACTTGAAAAAACATACGACGAAAAAAGAAAAAAAGTAAGCAGATGATTTGCAAACATGTTTTGCAGTGTACATTTGTATCACTTGATTTGTAAATATGATGTATTCACATACATTAAATTTTTGCAAATTGTTGAGATAAAGATGCTTTAAACTATTATAGCACGTAAAAATATTTGAAACCTATTCAATCATCCGTTGGTACAATGATCAATTCTTCACAAGAAGAAAGGCCGGAATATAGCGTCGTAATTCCTGTGTTTAACAGTGAAGGAGTTGTAGAAAATACGGTTCAACATGTTATTGCCTTTTTTAATGAACAAAGCTTTACGTTTGAAGTATTGCTCGTAAATGATGGAAGTACGGACAATTCTTGGTCTGTTATAAAAAAGTTAGCAGAGGATAATTCTTCCGTACGTTCTATAAATTTATTAAAAAATTACGGGCAACACAGTGCTATCTTTTGTGGGTTTCAACAGTCTCAAGGAGATTATGTCATTACAATGGATGATGATATGCAAAATCCACCAAGTGAAATAATTCACCTAATTAATAAGATTAAGGAAGGGTACGATCTGGTATTTGCACGATTTAGAAAGAAAAAACATTCATTTACTCGAAAGTTAGGAACAAAAGTAGTCGGTTATCTGAATTCGAAAGTATTCCATAAGCCAAAGGGATTGGTACTATCCAACTTTCGGATTTTTACACGAGCAGTTTGTGACCGTGTAGTATCTTATAATACGCCTCAACCCTATATTCCAGGTTTGTTGTTGATGTTTGCATCTAATATGACCAATGTAGAAACGGAGCATGCTGACCGTGAAATAGGGAAGTCAAATTATAATTTGATCCGGATTCTATCTTTGGTGGCACGTTTGCTATTTAATTATTCATCCTATCCACTGAAATTTATGACTGGAATGGGGGTGATTGTATCCTTTATCACGTTTGGGATAGGAGGGTTTTATCTTATTAAATCATTGGTCTTTGGAGTAAATGTAGCTGGTTGGACATCTTTAATGGTCGTTACATCTTTTTTAAATGGATTTTTAATTTTAATGGTTGGCGCTCTGGGAGAGTACATTTCAAGATTGTTGAGGCAAGTGTCTCATTCCAACTCTGTGATAATTAAAGAAGAAATAGGATCAAAATAGGTTGAATTGAAACGTGAACTGCCATATTTCTCTATAATTGGATGTCAGCGAAGCGGATCAACCTATTTGTATGATATCTTAAACTTGCATTCGAAAGTATTGTTAAATGATCCTCCTCGTCCGGAGCCAAAATATTTCATTGGACTTCAATCGAAAGATATAGAAGGTAGTAAATCAACGTACATACAAACGTTCTTTTCAAAATTAAGTAAAGGTGAAACGGATTATCAGATTTTTGGTGATAAAAGTACCAGTTATTGCGAAGATCGATCGACTTTGATTAATATGAAAGCACATTTTCCTGAAGGGAAAGTGATTATGATACTTCGTAATCCGATTTATCGAGCCATTTCAAATTTTAAATTTAGTGCTTCTAGCGGTTTAGAAACACGAACAATTGAAGAGGTGTTTATAGATGAAAAAGTGCCTCCAACTTATGATCAAAATCAAATTTCCATTAGTCCATTTTTATATTTAGAAAGAGGGTTGTATTCCAATTATATAAAGGATGTATTAAGCGTTTTTGAACGGGAAAACGTGCTTTTTGTTTGTTTTGAAGATTTAGTACAGGACTTGAATCTAACAGGAAACAAACTAACTAAGTTTTTAGGAATCGATGACTTCGAGTTACTTACAAAACCATCCAATCGCAATAAGTCCAAAATGGACTTGGTTATTTCGAAGGAGATCATTGCCAAGCTTTCGGAATATTATAATTCAGATCGGGCTAAAATTGAGGAGTTAACGGGTCTCAAATTAGATTTTTGGAAAGAATAAAACCAGTTTTCTGAAAGAAAACACGCGACGCACGTCACTAGAGATCAAAGCAATATTTGCAGGACTTTTAGTATCTTTACATATTCAAACGGAGAGATCCTTCAAAAGGAAAAATTAAGGAAAAGAAAAACTATTGATTCATGGAATTTAAGGACGTCATGTTTTTGCCTATTTTTCTCATCTTTCTGGTGCTATTCCTGAATATATTAAAGCCTATTGTCACGAATGAACGATCTGCGAAATACTTTTTTCCAGCAATCATTCTGAAATTGATTGGGGCGGCAGCTCTTGGATTGATTTATCAATTTTATTATGGAGGTGGAGATACCTTCAATTATTACAAAGAGTCAACCATTATCTATGAATCTTTTTTTGATTCTCCAACCATCTGGGGGAAACTACTTTTTGCCAGTGGCGAATATGACCTAGATACGCTGGAGTATACAGGAAGAATGTATTGGTATCACGCTCCAAGGGAGTATATGGTTATTCGATTTGCCACGTTTTTTGGAATATTCTCAGCTAATTCTTATTTATTGATTGCTTTCTGGTTTACATTAATTAGTTTTTTAGGTATGTGGGCGCTGTTTGTTGCGCTTTTAGATTACTATCCTCAGTATATTAAGCAAATTGCTATTTCCCTGTTCTTTATTCCGTCTTTGTTTTTTTGGGGGAGTGGGTTGATGAAAGATACACTATGTGTAGGAGGCTTGGGATGGATGTTTTATGGATTCTATTTTGGAATTGTGAAAGGGAAACGCATTATCCTATCGATTTTGATCGTGATATTATCTAGTTTTTTAATCATAAGTATTAAGCCTTATATTTTTTATGCCTTTTCTTCTGCAGCGGCATTTTGGGTATTTAACCAGCATGTAACGAAAATTAAATCCATTTTTTTAAGACTAAGTATTCTTGTTTTTATTGTTTCCAGTATTGTTCTGTTGTTAACCAGAATAGTCGATTTAGAAGAGATTGCGCAAACTTCCAAAATTCAGTCAGAATACATTTATAATGTGAGTAAAAATCAATCTGGGTCAGCCTACACGATTGGTGAGCAAGACGGGACTTTTCAAGGGATGATAAAATTATTTTTGCCAGCTGTAAATGTAAGTTTGTTTAGACCTTACCTGTATGAAGTGAAAAACCCAGTAATGTTGTTGTCTTCAATTGAAGCAACTTTTTTCTTGATATTTACACTGTACGTGTTCTTTAAGGTTGGGTTCAGACGTTTTTTTAAAACCATGTTTAAGAATCCATTGGTGAATTTTTGTTTTGTATTCTCCATCATATTTTCCTTCTTCGTTGGAGTGAGTAGTTATAACTTTGGAGCACTAGTGCGATATAAAATTCCAATGATGCCTTTTTACCTAATGGGGTTATATTTCATTTATAAAATTAATATTCCTGGGAAAAAGAAGAAGGGTGAAAAACGTCAATATCAAATCTAAATTAGACTGGAGGCAATAATAATCGCTTGAATTTGCTCTAATTGGTCGATTTAAAATACTTTCCCACTTCCGCTCTAATATGAATTACTGTCATGATCGTGGCAACTCCAAAAAAGCTAAGCACTGCGAAAATGATGATGAAAAGGAAGGGGTTCCCGGTATATGCGCCATAAATAATTCCAAGTAAGCAAAGAAAGAATCCAGTAGTAAGTAACATCATGCAAACAAAATAGTAAAGTCCATAAATAGGGTAGAATAACGGGCTATTATGGAGCTGATTTTTTTGCTTTTCAAACCGAGCACGTTCCTTTTGTTTTGTAGCTTCTGAACGTTCTTTAGAGTATTCTTCTTTAGCTTTGCGCCAGGATTCGAATTCTGCACTGTTTTTTGGAGGATGATGTACATTCTCCCATTTTTTGTCTGTAGTAGTAGAGGTCGGTTTACGACGAGCTGGAGATTGAATTTTCCCATGATACAAATAGTTGTATGCATGGTCAATAATTAAGAACATCTTTTGAGCGTCTTCCGAATTGTTTTTATCCGGATGATATTGCATGGCCAGTTTCCTGTATGCTCGTTTGATTTCCGGTTTTGACGCACCGTTTGGTAGATTTAATATTTTGTAGTACTTATTCAAAATTGAATCTATTCCATTGGGTTGATTGGAGATGGATGAACGTTAGTGGGCTTGTAGTGGATGTAATGATATATTAAGAACGATGGGTTTCAGGAATCGTTACGTATTTTTCTTATTTAATTTTAATATTAAGTTATCCTAAATTGGAATTGGTTGATCTTTTTTTGCTTGAAGTTTCAATCGATCCTGTTCTTCAATATCCGAAATGGCTAATTGTGCAGCGACCAATGCAAGAATAGGTGCGATCATTGCTCCAAAAAATGGGATGAACATGCAAAATGAGAATACTGTCCCATTTCCATATGCTATCCCTTTATGCTTCTTGATCATAATAATACTTTCTTTGACACTCATTTGTTTTAGTTCATTGCGATAATCCATCATGGAAAAGCCATAGTAGTAAGCACTTACAAAAAAGGATAAAAATGGAGCAATAAAACCAATCACTGGGATGAAACCAATGAGGAAAATTATAAAAAGTATCATGAGTTCCACAGCTAAATTTCGAATAGCAAGCATAATTCCGCGAAGGACATCTTTTAGGAATTGTTTAAACACAAATGGACGCTTTATACCTGTTTGAATCTCCATTACTTTTTCTGCCAGAATAGCCAATGCTGGTGACAAGAAAATAAGCATTAAGTATCGATAGGTGTAGTAGAAGAGCAGCGAGGTAGCCAACCGGACCATTATGAAAGTTGTCCAATACATTAGCGTCTTAAGCCAGTCGGTTTCTATACTAAACCAATTCGTTAACTTGTCGTTGAGGATACCACTATAGATATATCCAAGTATGGCTAGTCCAATAAATATTATCAAGTTGATCGTTCCAGGAAGAAATAGGTATCCCCAAAGTTTATGTTCTTTAATAAATTTCCATGCTCTGGAATAGGTTCGAATGCCGAGACCGAATTCTTTGAAAAATCCCATGTTAAGTCGTTGTCCTTAGGTACTGTTAGTTTATTTTAATCCCAATTTAATAATTTCCTTTGGACGGTGCAAATTGAAGTCGAATGCATATTCGTATGAAATTATTTCATCGATAAAATAATAACGCAAAATGCACCCAAAATATTATTATGAGTCATTTAACCTGCATAAACAAGTTAACTGCTCCAATAAAACACGTAGAATTTGTAGAAAAAAAATGAAAGGATAAAGTTGTCTAAAGATAAATGGGGCTCAAGGAAATTGAACTAAACGCGTCTGGTAACCTCATGACATGAACAGTTTTCATTGCAAACGGGGTAATCCTTGTCAGCAATTTTTAATGACCAAAGCGCGTTCACCAAGTATCCAGCCTGGGCAAGAATGAGTATCGATATGATGATGATAATTTCCATTGTTATAAAGTTATATACTACATGCGAAGAAAAAGTAACCGTTAGTCCACGCTTTTTTTTAAAACTTTGATAATTTGTGATTGTCCAGTCATTAAAGGCATTATTAGTGCCAATATTCCGTGGTTACGTAATTTTAAAATCCATTCAAATTGTAACACGCATGTAATCTGATGGTTATGTAGGGAGTTGGCTTATGCTAAATTATTTAAATTTTATCTGTAACTTTTTAACTATAGCTTGCGTCTTACTATTGAACACTGAAAGTATTGAATGACAATTTCCGAATATAATTCAGCCGTAGATACCTGGTCCGACAACGTATATCGCTTTGTATTAAGCAATATACGTGATGTTGAGGTAGCGCGTGATATTGTACAGGATTCATTTGAAAAGCTTTGGATCAAGCGAGATAGCGTAGATAATAAGAAGGTGAAGTCCTATTTATTTACTACTGCGCATCATACATTGATTGATTATACCCGACGTCAAAAATTTGTGGGAGATTTTGACGATGTGAATGAAGCACAAGTTTCGCATACACGTCAATTTTCTGATTTGAATGAAATTTTGCATAAGGCGTTGGACCAATTACCAGAGCAGCAAAAATCAGTTATCTTATTAAGAGACTATGAAGGATATTCATATGAGGAAATTAGCGAGATGACTGAATTAACTTTAGAACAAGTTAAGGTGTATATTTTTCGTGGAAGAAAATCTCTTAAACAATATTTGGGATCAGTAGAAGCTGTGTTAGACAAAGGATAGGGGATTTAGTAAGAATGGGAAAGATGGAGATTAATAAAGAAAATAACGAAGCGTACTATTTGGACTATGTAGAGGGGAATCTTTCTATTGAGGCCACGAATATGTTATTGAGTTTTTTTGAAGTTAATCCGGAATTAAAAGAAGATTTAGAAGGGTTTGATGAGGACCTAATATTAAGCCCTATTGAAACTGCAACTTTTGATTTTGATTTTCTGAAACAAGTGGAGTTTGAAACGAGTACCATTACTTCATCTAATGTAGAGGAATTTTCAATTGCATTTATGGAAGGAGGTTTATCTCCGGTTAAGCAAGAAGAATTGAAACGTTTTTTAGCTCTTGCTCCAAATCAATCCCATTTAATAGCACATGAGACATTTCAAAATTTAAAGCTGACACCGGTTGTCGAAACGATTTACCCGAATAAATCGGAGCTTAAAAAACGGTTGTGGGCAACTTGGAGCTTGGACGTTCGAAGAATGGCCGTAGCTGCAGTAGTATTAATTTTGTTGGGTGTGAGTATTTTTATATCGCTTAATATTGAAACGAATGAAAATTCGAACGTAGCAACAGTTACGAAGCAAACACCTGATAATGATAATCAATATTCAAGTCAAGCAGAAGATGTAGACGAGGCGAATTTAAATTCAAGCCAATCTACGTCGGAATCAAATGATATAAGTCCTAAAGAAGTCGGAGATGATGAAGCAGCATTATCCAAAGATCAGACGCCTAGTAATAAAATTGCGAATGATGAATTGAGTGATTCTGCGTCAGGAAAATACAAAAAAGAACAAAACCAAGAAGTTGAAAATGTTAAAATAGCTGGGATTCAGATTGGAGATAGAACCGTTTCAGAACAGATTGAATCCGTTCCTCACCGAATTTTAGGTGCCAATAAGAATTTTCGTTTGATGGAGGATTTTGAAATTGCTTTAGTTGGAAAAAATCAAGTAAAACCTGGTCAAGTAGTTGAACAGAATTTAGCAAATGCGACTAATAATTTAAATAAGTCATCCACTAATAATTCTGGCAAGCATTCATTTTCGCTGAAAGAATTCCTCACTTTAAAGGCAAAAGAAAAGATTTTAAAGTCAAAGGACCGGGAGACTAGAATTAAAACCACGGATTTTGATTTGGTGGCTAATAAACTCTTCAATGGTAAAGTGAAAATTGAAGAGTCAACTGCTGTAAATGAGAAAGCTACGATTTCTTATAAGGGGAAATTGTTTAAGTACAAAAGAGTAATTCAGAACTAATTGGTTTTATGGAAATCACTGTTGTACGAAAGATCAATTTTGTCCAGATACAATGATCAATAGAGATCGTCTTTATTGATCTTAATCGCTATGTATCTATTTGACATATAGATTCTTATGTGTCTTAAAGCAGTGGAAGTAATGAAAAAAAGAATGTAACTTTTAATACGATGTATGCGTCTTACCTATAACGATCGATCAGCTGAAAGACATTGAGTTTAAGAGAAAAATTACATTAGAAAAGATATAAATTAAGAGATATGAAAAATTTTAGTACACGAATTTTAATCCTTTTGCTACTGGTTGCAAGTCCATTCGTCATGGTTGCACAAGAGGGAGAAAAGACCCAGCCGGATACGGGACGTTTTAATTTGGGACCAAACATGGAGGTCTTGGTGATTACACATAATACAACTAGTGATAGTACCACACAAGGCGAATCTAAAGAAGAACAGAACGAGGAAAAGGAACAAGAAGATGATCCTAGAAGAGGTATGGGGTTGGGTTTTTTAAATGTAGGGTTGGCTAATTTTACCAGTGCGAGTGGCAATTTTAACCTATCCAGTGATTATTCAGATTATAGTCTTAATTCGTCATGGCGGACACAGATTAATTTGATGAATGATGACATGCATATTATAAAAAACAAATTGGTTTTATTTTCCTCTATAGGAATAGAAAATGTGGCGTATAATTTTTCAAATCATCAAACGATTGCTCCTAATACAAGTAGTATTTCCTTTTTAGAGGGGCCAGCTGGAATTTCCTTTAAAAGGAACCAACTGAATGTGAATTATGTGAATGTAAGTTCTATGTTGGAGGCTTGTGTCAAAAAAAGATTCCATTTTGGATTTGGAGCCATGATTGGATATAACTTTACTAACTTATACAAAGTGAAATATCAAGATGGAGGTATAAAGTTTAAGTCTAAAATCCGAGATGATTATAATGTGTCTCCTATTAAAGCTGAATTGATTGCGAAGGTTGGTTATAAATCACTTAATCTGTTTGCTACGTACGCTCCACCCGCATTTAATCAACTTGGAGAAGTGTTTTCCCGAGAATCAGGAGCAAGAGCAATACATCCTTACAGTATTGGAATTATGTTAATAGGAAAGGATCCTGAAAGTGACTTGGCTAAGAATTAAGCTAAGAAAAGTAAGGTTTTACATTTCTGCTTGATTCTAAAAAAAACGAAAATACAAAATAGATGAATTAAGAAAGATAAAAGAAAAGTATTAAGCATTCCCGATTTTCAAGTAGTATTGAAGATCGGGATTTTTTAATGTACTTTAACACCTTTCAGAAGCCATTGTCCCCAATCTTCATTGTATGAATGGATCTTATCGGTGGATTGATCTTTTTTATCAACTACGGGATATCCTTGGTTCACCCAATCAAATATTCCTCCATACATATTGTAAACATTGGAATAACCCATTGCCTTTAATTTTTCACCAATTTTGCAACTTCTGTATCCCACGGAACAATAGACTACAATCTTTTTGTCTTTATCAATATCCTTAATTTTCGATTTATTGAAAAAATCGTATCCTACATAGCGGGCATCTTTAATATGACTGATTGTGTACTCCTCTTTTTCTCTTGCATCTAATAGGATCAACTCTTCACCTTCGTCCAATGCTTTGGAAACTTCCTGCGTTTTTATTGTAGGAACGTCTCCTTCAGCCATTTTAGTGGCCATTTCATCAAAATCTTTATATTGAGCACAAGCAGACATGGAAGTAGAAATCGCGATAAGAATTAGTACACGTTGAATTATAGTTTGCATAATGAATGTCGAACGAAAAATGTAATTAATGACGAAACAATTAAATAGTATATGGTGTCTTTATACTATGTAAGGCTTCCTTGGCAGGAAGATCCTGCTCCAGCAGTACATCCAAAACAATGCCGATTTAGCACAATTTCTCGATTATATAATTTTTGTTCATTAAAATTAGCAATCGTTTTAATTTGATTGTCAACTGGCAAGTCCAACATTTGATTGAAGTCACAATCATATAAGTTGCCATCCCAGCTTACAGAGATTGTATTTCTACACATTACCTCTTCGGCAGCCATTGGATTGAAATTGTCAATTAACAAATCCATGTACGCATCGTATTTTTCGTTTTGAACCAAAAATTCAAGGAATCTACTTATTGGTAAATTCGTAATGGTATATAAATCGTTGAATTCCACGTTAAAATGGTTTTTCAAATGCGCTTTATAATCTGTTTTAAGTTCAGCTTGGCCTCCTGGTAGCGAGGCACCTCCTGGATTGAAGACTAAATCTAGTTCCAAGCCGGTACCTTCCATACCATATCCTAGTTCATTTAATCGCTGTAATGCCGCGATTGAACGAACAAACACTCCGTTTCCTCGTTGTTTATCGACATTATCTTCGGTATAGCAAGGTAGGGAAGACACTACGTTTACTTTGTTTTTGGCAAAGAACTCTGGAATGTCAGCGTAATTTTTGTAAGTAAGAATAGTTAAATTGCTTCGAACAATTACTTTTTTTCCAAGCTTTGATAATTCTTCTACAAACCACCTGAAATCGGGGTTCATTTCGGGAGCTCCACCAGTAATGTCAATGGTCTGTATTGATGAGTTTTTAGCGGCATCAATGCATTGCTGCAATGTTTCCTTTGTCATTATTTCGGTGCGGTCAGGACCAGCATCTACATGACAATGGGTACACGTTTGATTGCACATCTTACCTACATTTACTTGTAGAATTTCAAGCTGTGTAGGAACAAGCGGATACAATCCAATCGGATCTAATTTACTCTCAAAGGTGGCTTTTGTACCTTCGGATAATATATTGATTTGGTTAACTGGACTGGTTAAGTCACTACCAATGGATGTTAATGTTTCAAGCGCCATAGAAAATATTAATGGAGTACTAACTTTATACAAAAATATAGGAATTTAAGTTCCAACAATACGGATGAGGGTTAAATGTGATAGAAAGAACTTTATAAGTTTTAGCTGCTAATTGGTCTTACGATATATAAAGGATATTATCTGTTTGTTTAAACGTATCGCAACATTCTTTGATACTTGGAGCGCATTGATAGCAGTCTGTTCTTTTGATGAGTGTGCTTTTGAATTATACCACTTTGGTAATTTTCCGTTTCCTACGTCCGTTAGCCAAATTGCTTTATTAACTGTTTTAAGAGGGGTCCAAGTGATTTGATCAAAAGTATTGTCCACTTGCACTTCAAACCAAATAGACTTTTTGTCTTTGGTTTGAAAAGAGACAATTAATTCACTCCAGCTATGATTTCCTGAAGCTTTTACCTTTCCTTCAAAGTTAAATGCCGGGTGTGTCAATAGACAGATAAAGGCCATTTCTCGTTCGCTACACCATCCAAATGTGTAAAATGTGTCACATGAAGGTTGATAATATTGTGGTGTTTCTGTTACGAAGTCATGCCAATATAAAGAGGGCGTTCGATCAATATCTGCGCTGGAATTGTACTTTGCAAATCTAGTCGGAGGTTTGATGTTCTTTAATAACTTGTTTGAAGAAATTTGTTTGATCTCATGTCGAGGATTGGGATTGACCCAATGCCACAAATAGGGAATTTTAAATATTCCCCCTGTCGATCCGTCCCATGCGCCATCAGCGGTAAACATTTTACCTAAAAATTGAATTTCATAATATTGATTGGAAATTGTAGAGTCGTTTGGATCCAAATTATGTTCCTCACAAAACAGGATGAAATTAGATTTTTCTAATTCAATATATCGTTGTTTATGGGTTAGATAAAGTGCTTTTATTACGAATGGAAAAGTAGATTTGCTTGAATCAAAATTAAAAATATTGGGTTGGATTTGAGTTGTATTCTTTGGGCTTAATACTTCTGGAGTTTTGTCTTTACCCTTGTTTTCTAGTTCAGAGAAGGATTGACTGCAAGATGCAAAAATCATTAATTGAATTAAAGCAAAGAGTATTATGGGCACGCGAAGACTATTGAAATTCATGATTTTAGTTTATCTGTTTTCGGTCATTATTATTTGTTGTTTTTGTGAAACCGAATTTTTAGTTCCTTCATTTTTATTGTTTGTGAAGGTAATGAGATATTCTTCTTGGCGTTGTAAAATGAATCCAATGCTTTTCTGATCAATACGTTGACAATGATTCATTGTCGATTCGAGCAGAAGAATGATTTTATTGAAATTGCCATTTTCAAACATTCCTACCTGCATTATAGGAAATCGTCCTGTTTCTACGATTGCCAATCTCAATTCGGATACAGTGGAAATATTAGGAAGTGGAATGAGATTTAGATTTTCAAATTGTTCCAGTTCCTCATTTAATGTATGAATATATTTAATCACTTTGCTTTCATAACGATTCAACTCTTGCTGTGTTACATCATTTCTGATTTGTAAGCCTTCTAATTCTTCCAATAACTTATTCCGAATGTTTGAAAGGGTTTGATAAAACTGACTTAAAAAACGGTGCTGTTCGTATATTTTATGCAATTCAGTTTCTTTTTGAACAGATTGAGCTAAGGCGAGGTGAATTCCACAAAATAATATATCCCATTCCTTGAAGGTAGTAGAAAAAAGTTTTTCTCGTTTTTCATTCAGAAGTTGATATGCACGTTGGATGTTTTTTTTATTATAGGTGATCTTATCTATTTGTATTTGACTAACCTTTGATGTGCCATTTGCAATTTTGGAAGCAAGTTCTATTTGATGTTCAATTTCATGAATAGGTTCCATTAGTGCTTCCAAGCCAATTTTCAGCATTTTCAACTTACTTTTATAGGGAGTAAGTGATTCAGGATTCAAAGCACTTAATTCAGCATTGGAAGGTATTTGAAGGAAACGATTTTCAAAAGTATTTAAATATTTTCCAATGAGTTCGCTGCCTTGGTTTTCAGCGAGAATAAATTCCTCTAACTCGTTTGGAGTAATGAATTCTACTACTTTTTTATCCAAGTAAAGCTTGTAAATAAGTGCGGTTATGGATTTTTGAATTTCTTCCGGTTGAGAAAATAAGGACCATGGACTTTCTTGATCGATGGATGCTTCTATGAAAGGAGTGTTGGCATTCTCTTCTCGATCTTTATTCGAGGGATGGCTAGAATACATGCTTAATTTAGAATTCTCATCCTTTGTAAAGAATGTTTTCCGTCCGTTTTCTCCATTTTTAAGCTGGTCGAATCGTGTTTGGATTTTTTCTTGTTCCCGTTGCAACATTTCATTGCTGTGGTAATAAATATTTTCAACGTAGAAATTTTTCTGCGAAGAGAGGTAAATGTTATTCATGGTTTTGTTCCATGTTTCTGAGGCAAATTCAAGTTTCCAAAGGGACGAAATTATAGCTTCACTTCCAGTAAGTTTAACAGCGACTTTATCGGCATTAAATTCCATCTCTCGAGACAAAGAGGAATGAAGAAAATTAAGCAGGATGTAAAATAGATTCAATATCTGGCGGATCAACCAAACGAAAGGTGTGATAACCCATGCAATAGCAGATAATCGAATATCCGCTGCGCGCCAACGATCTAGCCACTCATCCCATTTGTCGCGATCAAATATCATATCATGGATGATCGTATTTGCGGATACGATGTATGAACCAATTTTCATACTTCGTTGGGAAAAATGACCGAATTCGTGTGCCATCACCGCTTTGAACTCAGTTAGATTTAGAGCGTCTAAAATTCCCAATCCTATAGTTAGATCTTTCTTAACAGGAAGTAATAGACTTAACCATAAATTAGAATAGGAAACATATGCATTTACATCCGGATCAACATAAATGTTCTTTGGAAAAGGAGCTCCGGTCTCTTTACATATATGGTTGATGAAATCAATTAAATTTGGATGTGCATCTGATTTGAGTTTAATACGATTTTCTATTTTTGGATTTTTAAGTTTAAAAATAAACTTTACTGTAAACGTAAAGAATGTGCTTGTTCCTGCAATTGCGGCAACCTTTAAGAAAATGGTAATCTTATTGATGGTTCCTATATCGTAGACAATGGCGAGATAAACCAGATAAAGTGTTCCTGCCACCATAGAAGAATACAAGACAAAAAACAATACGACCGACATTATGGCTAGTAACGCTTTGAAGGTATAGGTTATAGGTAGCTTGGTAAGGCTTGAATTAATGTTTTTAGGACTGGGCGGATATGTGGGCTTCATATTACAAATATGTTTTACATTAACTAATCACTGGTTATAGGTAGAGTTCGAAACGGTACTCAATTCTAACGAATGTAGCTAAAACAAGTTTGCAAATTTAAAGCCAATTTACCAGTGGTCAGAATTGATTAGTAATTGGTATGATTTGAGACATTAACGGTAGGAGTGAATTAGATATTTAGGAAGTTTTCCCAATGCTCTCCACGTATTTGGTCTAGTTGTTTGGATTTGGTTTTGAATAAATCGATCAGATGTGAATCATCTTTTGCCCACATATAACCTAGGCATTCTTCGAATTGAGACTGAATTTGAGTTGCCTCAGGAGCGTTTTGTTGTAGCCAAAAGAAAAACTCTTTGAATGCGAGGTCAACTTTATTTTTGTAAGATTTGGGTAAGATTTGAATGTTAAAGTAATTCGGTCGCTCTAATATATTCATGTACCAATCATTGGGAAGAATAAGCTCTTGCTGGATGGCGGCTTTATAGAGATTGGGTAGTTCGAGAATATTGAATACAGAAATGGTTGGAGCAATTTTAAATTGATAGTTTATGTCCTCGGCTAGGCTCAACTGAGCTCGATTTTCAATTATGTCCTTCCACTTCATCCCTTTTCGGATAAATTCACCTAAATCATTGGAAGCATCAATACTTGCTAGAATCTCAATTTGATCAAATTCTTTCCATAGCTTAAACAAGTCATATTTCTGAAATTTTAAAATTGAAAAGTTCGTGTTATAACGTAAAAGCAGATTGGTAGACTTATTGGTGATCAAATAGTCCAATAGTTGATAATGTTGTTCTGTAACCAAAGGTTCTCCTCCTGCAAAATATATTTCTTTAGCGTTTAAAAGTGCCGGTCCCCAATCGGAGATGAATTGATCAAAATCTGTAATATTATTGATTAATGCATGATCACCAAGATTGGTTTTAAGCTTTTTAGCATCTTGAAACCAAGATGAACTGGCTCCGTGCCAACATGTTCTACAGCTAAAATTACACACATTAGAAAATCGAATGTCAAAATATACAGGCTGTTCGGAAAGAATTTCTTTGTTGTAGTCAAGCGGCAATTCGCCATACTTTTCCCAAGTTTCTTGCCGAATACTTTTAGCACCAGATTTTTCGCGCTGAATGCATTGGTAACAACGATTATCGGCTTTCCCTTTTAGGAAATGCGATCGAAGATTTTGAATGGGCTCACCATTCCAAATTTCGTCTACCGATTGATGGTTTATATTTCCGAATGGAATATTTGCTACGCAACAAGCTTGAGCATTCCCTCCATTTCCAACATGTAAGTGAATCCATGGCATAAGGCAATAAGGTTGATCTTCTTTGCCTTTATTAGTTGAATCCATTTGAAGTGAATGTAATGTCTTGCGGAGCTTTTGCCTAAGTCAATCTTGCTAATTAAATGACCTACAGAAAGGTTAAGTTAATGACGGTTTACAAATAGAACTGATTGAAAACTTTGATCAATGATTCGTGATCTTCGCTTCCCGCCATTTCACGAATGCTATGCATGGATAGCATAGGATTTCCTATATCTACCGTTGCGATACCTAGACGAGCAGAGGTCATTGGACCAATGGTAGATCCACATCCCATATCATTTCTCGTGTGAAAATCTTGGTAGGATATATTGGCGGCGTTACAAAGTTGTTTGAATCGTGCGATGGTATATGCATCAGTAGCATATCGAATGTTTGCATTACTTTTTATTACAGGACCTTTTCCAATGTAAGGTTTATGTCCCGGATCGTGCTTACTTGCATAAGAAGGATGAACTGCATGGGCCATATCAGCAGAGATGAAAAATGATCGCGCAATGGTTTGAGCAGTAGAATTGGCTGAATTTAATCCTTCCATAATACGATTCACGGTACTTTCAAGGAAGTTGGAATTAGCTCCGTTTTGCGAAGTAGATCCAATTTCTTCATGATTGAAGTAGGTTGCCATTAAAATATGATTGGCGGAATTATTTGCATTTAATAAGGAATCCATGGAAGCGTGCACACTTGCTAAGTTATCCAAACGTGGTGCATATATGAATTCGTTATTCAAGCCTCCAAATGAACATTTCTCTGCATCAAACAGAAATAAATCCCAACTTAAAATTTTATCTTTTGTACCTATTTCTTCAGCTAGTAAAACGTCAAAATCCACCTCTTCACCTAATCCCATAACTGGATACATTTGAGTTTGAGGATTGATTTTAAATCCTTCGTTATTCACATTTCGATCTAAATGAATTGCAAGACGTGGAATACGAACCTTATATGGAAGTCGAATCAAGTGACTTTCCAATTTACCTTCTTTTGTTTCTGTGAAAATTCGACCTCCAATGTTCAAATCCTTATCGAACCAGGAGGAGAGTAAAACACCTCCATAAATTTCTATATTTAGAAGCTGGTATCCTTCATATCCTCCTACCGGATTACTTTTTACTTTTAAGCAAGGCGAATCCGTGTGAGCACCAATAATTTTAAACGAGGTATCCGCATCCATCGATTTCGGGGTACGGAATAAAATGACAGAACCACTGGCACGTACTATGTAATAATTGGAATTCAGTTTTAAATCCCAATCCTCCTTTTCTTTCAGTTTGATGAAACCTTTACTGTTAAGTTTAGTTTCAATTTCGCTTACCGCATGATATGCTGTAGGAGAAGCGTCGATAAATTGAAGTAGTTCTTGTGCTTTCTTATTAACTGAATTCATGAATCCTTGATCTTTTAGGTCAAATTTATTGGTTCGTCAATGCCAATGATGAATTTCTCCAACGAATGACACCTTTGAACAAAGATATTTAAAATTAGTTACTGTATTCAGGAATTGGAGGGAATAAAGTTGGTGAATCAAGAAACGATCATCAACACCCCCATGCAAGTGGAATAAAACAGCGAAAATAGAGATAAATCGCGTAGACTGCTGTTGAGTTTGACTGGCTCTTTATTTTTCCAAACGTTTAAACCTAGTTTGGCAATTGGAATAAAAAGGATACCAAGTACATAAAAATGAGGGATTCGATCAATATTTAGAAACCCCCAAGCTAGGGAGCTTATTAATGCACCGATTAACAAAACCCAGTGATAAATTTTAGCTTTAGTTCTTCCTAATAAAACGGGAATCGTTGTTTTACCAACATTGGAATCCGAATCGATATCTCGAATGTTATTGATGTTGAGTACTCCGGTTGCCAAAAATCCACAGGCCGTAGCGGGTAAGATTAAAGCATAGTTAAATTCTTGCGTTTGAATAAAGTAGGAACCAATCACTCCGACGAGGCCAAAGAAGATGTACACAAACAAATCACCCAAAGCACGATATCCATAGGCATTTTTTCCAGCAGTATAATTGATCGCAGCCCAAATGGAAGCTAATCCTAGTCCAAGAAAACCTAATGCATAAACCATTTTTTCCGCACCAAAGGAAACCCATAATAATAGAATTCCACTTAAAAAAGCCAAGACGCCACAGATGATGATGCCCCGTTTCATTTGTTCTTTTGAAATAGCTCCAGATTGTAAAGCACGTTCTGGACCTAAGCGTTCATCGTTATCTGCTCCTTTTACGAAGTCCCCATAGTCATTGGCTAAATTGGACAGAATTTGCAAGAAAACGGTGGTCTGAATTGCTAGCAGGCAAATAGTCCAGGAAAACTGTCCGCTGAAAGAGGCTAAAAAGCTGCCCAAAATAATACTGGAAAGTGAAAGAGGGAGTGTTTTTAAGCGAAACGCTTTGATCCAGTGCTTCATAAGGTATACTTGAACAAATAAATTTCTAAATGGATTATGGATTCGGTTCTATCCGTTTATTTTCTTAATTATTATAACAGATCGATTATTTTGTCACTTAATGGTTTTACAGTGGAAGGGAAAAACGAAAGTATATTTCCATTTTCGTCAATTAAATACTTGCAAAAATTCCAATTAGGAGATTTGTTGTTTGTACCATTTAATTCTTTAGTACTAAGCCATAAATATAGTGGATGCATGTCATCTCCCTTCACGGAAATTTTTTCCATCATTAGAAACTTTACACCATAGTTTTTCTCACAAAAAGCTACAATTTCTTCGTGGCTTCCAGGTTCTTGTTTTCCAAAGTTGTTTGCAGGAATTCCCACAATGGTTACTTTATCTCCATATTGCTCATGCAATTTTTGAAGGTCTTCGTATTGCGGAGTAAATCCACATTTGGAAGCTACATTGACCAATAATAACTTCTTTCCTTTAAATTGTTTAAAGTCAATCGGATCTCCTGTTAGAGATTCCATTTTGAAATCATATAAGCTTTTTTTGGTCTCATTTGTTTTGTCGTTTTCTATTGATTGACCAAAAGCAGGAAGAATCAAAGACATAACGGCCAGAATTAACAGCGATTGAATGATAGATTTCATGGATTGCATATTATTAAATTTTTCGAGAAACGAAGATAACAATTATTGATGGACATAATATAATTTCTCTATAAAGGAATGCTGCTTGAGTATGGAGTGAATAGATCGAATTGATAATCTTTTTATTAGCTTTGTGAACTAATTGTATCCGAATACCGTTCGAATTTGTATGGAGAAGGCATTGATAGTTTTTACGAAAAACCCGGTAAAAGGGAAGGTGAAAACCCGTTTAGCAGCGACTATCGGGGATGATCATGCACTTGAAGTATATCAATTTCTGATACGACATACGGTAAAGATAATCGAACCCTTGATTGACCAAGGCGTGCAGCTGTTTGTATTTTATTCGGAAGAGCTCGTTGAACAAGATGAATATACTTCTCTAAGCCCGAACCGTCAATTGCAGGAGGGAGAAGATTTAGGGATTCGAATGAATAATGCATTTAATCATGTCCTTCAAGCGGGATTTGAAAAAGTAATTATTGCAGGTACCGATATTTACGAGCAAACCACGCAACGTATACTTGAAGCCTTTGAACAATTAGAAACATTTGATTTGGTCGTTAATCCTGTAAAAGATGGTGGATATTGTTTGTTAGGAATGAAGAAACCATTTTCTGCCGCATTTTTGGATAAGACTTGGAGTCATGCAAACGTAATGAGTGATTTGCAATCTGAAGCGTTCAAAGAAGGGAGATCCATGTTTTGTTTAGATTTAATTAATGACATTGATACAGCGCAGGATATGAACGATTCGGGTTTGAAATTAGAAATGGTTCTAAATGCGTTAACGCGATAATGTGCACTAAGCTATTTTATTAGGTACGCAAATCTGGACAAATTTGCATAAGAAAAAATGGAGACAATTGCAGAATCGGGCCTGATAAGTGTCGTAATTCCAACATCGAACGAAGAACAAAGAATTTCCAATTTAGTAACGCATCTTAAATCTCATGCCGGTAATAAGGATGGATTTGAAATAATCGTAGCTGATCATAGTGAAGATGAAACAGCTAAAGTAGCCTTAAGTTTAGGAGTGAAAGTTGTTCGTTGTACTCAAAAAGGGAGAGGAGTACAGATGAATCAAGGGGTTATGGCTTGTGCGGGGTCGATTATTTATTTTTTGCATTGTGATAGTTTTCCGCCAAAAGCGTGGGATTCAGAAATTCGAAGTTTTATTGGAAAAGGATTTGGAGCAGGGTGCTTTCGTTTAAAGTTTGATTGGGATCATTGGTTTCTTCGGTTTTCAGGCTATTTTACTCGTTTTCAGTTGTTGCAGTTTAGAGGGGGAGATCAGTCTTTATATGTGTTAAGGGACCTTTTTGTCGAGGTAAAGTCTTATCCAGAAGTATTGATGGAAGATATCGAAATAGTAAAATTGTTACGCAAGAAAACACGATTTGGCATTATTCCTGCATTGATAGAAACATCAGCTCGAAGATATAAAATGAAAGGAGTTTTTTATCTTCAATTTCATTTTGCATTTTTGCATCTTCTTCGGCTGTTGTCATTCAAGCAAGCAACACAAAGAGATTATTATAATCGTTTTGTGAGTTTAGAAAATAAAAAGGTTGAATGTCAGGAAAGAAGGGAAACGTTGAATTGAATAAAAGAATAAAAGAATAATAATAATATCAAATATGATTTTTATTGAACGATATACAAAAAAAGTTGGATTAGTAATGTTAGTAGCTATTCTTGCTTTGCAGTTTGGAGTAAGCCCGGTAATGGGGCAAGCAGATCCGGATATTAGTTATAATCAGGCCAAACTAAGCTACAAAATGAGAAAATTGGATCGTTGTTTAGAGCAATGCAATCAAACGATTGAAATTGATCCAACACATTATGATGCTTTATTGTTGAAAGGGTTGGTTTATTACGATCGAGAAGAATATGAAGAAGCGGTAAAGTGGGCAACTAAAAGCATTGAAATTTATAATAGAAACGGAGAAGCCTTTTTTGAGCGAGGATTGATGTATTATTACATGGATAAGTATGAAGAAGCGGCAGCGGATTTTACGGCAGCGGCTAAGATTGAAATCAAAAGAGCAGATTATTTTTACTTTAAAGGGTTGGCTTTAAAAGAAACGGGGGACATGTATGAAGCGTGTAAAGCATGGACCAAAGCGGACAAATTAGGTATTGATGAAGATATTGAAAAGTTGAAGCAGGAGAATTGCCAAAATGTGCAAAAGCCGGCTAAAAAGAAATAAGCGTAACCGTAAGATTATACGAGGACTGTTATTTGCTATAAAATGTGGAAGCGAACGATTCAAAATTGTGAATCGTTCGCTTTTGTTTTTTATGTACATTTGGTCACTCAATAGTTTAAACATTGAGTTTGGATCAATTGATGTTATCGAAACTGATTCTTCTTGCAATCAATCCGCACATTATTTTTTAACTTGATCCTTAAGTTTTAATGGTAAAATAAATAGAATTTAATTTAGTTTAATTTAATAATATGTTTCAGCGTCCTAGAAGAAATCGAAAATCAAGTGCTATCCGAAGTTTAGTAGAAGAAACGAAGTTGACTATGGATGATTTTATTTATCCAATGTTTGTGGTGGAAGGCGAAAATAAGCAAATTGAAGTAGCGTCTATGCCTGGGCAATATCGATGGTCGTTGGATAAACTTACAGATGAAGTTGGTCGTTGCATTGATTTAGGAGTTGAATCATTTTGTCTGTTTCCAGCTATTTCGGATGGTAAAAAGGATAAGTATGCAAGGGAAAGCCATAATCCAGATGGATTGTACCCAACCGTACTTAGTACCTTGAAAAAGGCATTTCCAGAAGTTGCATTGATGACAGATGTAGCCATGGATCCATATTCGTCTGATGGACATGATGGTATTGTAGAAAACGGAAAGATTCTTAATGATGAAACATTGGAAGTTCTTGGCAAAATGGCGGTAGTACAAGCGCAAGCGGGAGCGGACATCATCGGACCCTCGGATATGATGGATGGACGAGTAGGTTATATAAGAGGACAATTGGATGAAAATGGCTACGAAGATGTATCAATAATGTCGTATACTGCTAAATATGCAAGTGCGTTTTATGGACCATTTAGAGATGCATTGGATTCTGCACCAAAGTCAGGAGATAAAAAGACATATCAAATGAATCCGGCGAATGTGCGGGAGGCATTGATTGAAGCAGAATTGGATGAGTTGGAAGGAGCTGATTTTTTAATGGTAAAACCTGCCTTATCCTATTTGGATATAATAAGCTTGCTGCGAAACAATACAGAACTTCCAATCTCTGCGTATAATGTCAGTGGTGAATATGCCATGATCAAAGCGGCTGGAGAAAAGGGTTGGTTGGATGCTGAAGCTACGATGTTGGAGTCATTGTTGTCAATAAAGCGAGCGGGTGCAGATATTATATTGAGTTACTTTGCCAAAGAGGTAGGTCAATTGATGCGTTAATTTTAGTTCGAAAAATCAGTAGCATAATAATTAGGCAGTACAGAGTTTAAAAAAAAAGATGACAGATATTAAACATGAAATACATGCAGCGTGTTTGGAGTTGGTAGAACAAAAAATTATAACGGCTCAACAGTTACTGGATGGGGCACAAGAATCGGCTAATTCTGATACAAAAAGTTCTGCAGGGGATAAGTATGAAACGGGTCGGGCAATGGCTCAATTGGAGCGTGATAAAGCAGCCTCTCAAATGGAGCAAGCATTATTAATGAAGAAGGCGCTGTTTAGTTTGAATACAGATAAGAAGTACGAAGAAATACAGATTGGTTCGGTGGTGAAAACCAATCATGGGATCTTTTATATTTCAATAGCGTTGGGGGAAATAAAGATAACCGATAGCAAAGAAAAGATTTTTGCCATTTCCTCCGCAGCGCCCATTGGAAAACTATTGATGCATAAAAGCGCTGGTGATCAGTTGAGTTTTAATTCGAATAATTGGGAAGTTTTATCTGTCGAATAAATTAATAGTTAGGTAAGAGGCAAAACCACGAAATAATTCAACCTAACACGTGAAATTACCGTTTCTATAGTAAATCGTCACTAATGGTGGCTGTTCCAATGCCCCATTCTTCTTTTTTTGTGTAATTATCTCCGCCAAACCAGAGGCTAACTTCTGGACGATCTAAATGCCGATAAACGCCAGGGCAACGAATTTCTTTTTTTGTCCATTTGAAACTACTTCGACGATAAATGGCATCGTCATCTTCGATGAAATTCTTGCCGTCAGAAGATTTAGAATGAATTAAAGCAATATGAGTGCTTGATGGGGTTTCATTTTCTAAATACATTACCGCATCGTAAAATAAGTGCACCTCCTTATTTATTATTTCAGCTTCAGGGTTTGCATATCCTTCAAAACCAGAAGAGGCAGGGTAATTGAATGTTTGTTCATGCACAATTTGAGCACTGTCAAACGTAAATCCATCTTCCGAAATGGAAAGACCAATGATTCGTTTTCTTGCAGGAGAAGCGGAAGTTCCCAATCGCCAATTGTACGCACCATAGTATAAATAAACCTGATCTTCCCATACTACAGCGGTTGGGTCTGTCACTTGAAGGCCATTCCATTCATCAATGTCCGATACAGGTGAAATTACAATGTCATCTTTAAACCACGAAACGCCATTGTTGGAAGATACGGCGTGTCCAATATAGAGATACCGTGAAGTGTCATTTTTTTGTGCGCTGTAATACATATGATATAAGCCTTCGAAGAATATTACTGAAGGTGCGTAAGCTCCTAAGAAATCTAAATCAATGCATTCTTCGGAAGGTGTAATAACTGGTTCCGATTGAATGGACCAAGTGGACGCATCCATTGAGGTAGCTTTGTAAATGGCTTTCTTTTCGATACCGTTTACATCATAATTAGCAGAAAGATACATTTGGTAAAGGTCATTTGTATCTTTGATTATGTCAGGGTTGTCCCAAAATGCACCATCTACTGTTTGGCCGTATGTAATTACAGGGTTTTCTTCGTCGGCGACCCATTGAGTGGACAACGTAATATCTTTATCTGCTTTTTTGCAATTAAAAAACAGACCACTGAATAGCACTAGTAATAGACAATAGGAGAGGGTGTTTTTAATCGAATTTCTTTTTTTACTTAAATGCATGGTAGTGTTGTCGTTCGAGCCAAGTAATGGATTCATTTATTCAAAGTTGGTGTCTTTTTCGGAAGTTCCAAAAAGCGCAAGGGATTCTTTTTCCTGCTCCGCTTTAATCGCATATCTAATCCAAGAATTAGTTCGAATTACACCGATGAATAACCAAATAATACCAAGATGAAGGGCAATGAAAAGCAGTATGTCATTTTGGTCCTTTAATATTTTCGTTATTCCGAGTAAAAAACTTCCGCCATGCTCTATAATGGAATTATAAACGATACCAACAATAAATAAAGGTGAAATAATGGCCGGAATGAACATGGTTATATTCGAAACGGTTTTCAATAAATTTTTATTGAACATAATAATCCATCCAAATAATAAATAGATCCATGATATCGTGGAACAAAGAATGTGAATTGTGAAAATAAGAGTATGCAGACTACTAAAAGACCCCGTCTGGTACGCAGGCAAAAGATTGTGAAGGATAACGTTGTAGGACAGAAAGGTCAAATATATAAAGAACCAAAAAAGAAGGATCCCACGTGCAATCTTTAATCGAATAGAAT
Organism: Cytophagales bacterium; assembly: GCA_965277185.1. Lineage (GTDB taxonomy): Bacteria > Bacteroidota > Bacteroidia > Cytophagales > JAHDFW01 > JAHDFW01. The sequence goes on from CBDICC010000035.1 coordinate 63,026, forward strand.
AAGACTTGTAAATTATTTTCGAATTAGCTTCAGACATGTGTTTGTACCAACAAGTTTATTGTTTTTTTTTGAATTTACTATTCTTAATTGCTTCATTAAGTTCTTTAAAATCTAGTATTCCGTTTACAGATTTCAAGTAATCAATAATGATAATGCTTTTTTCAAGTCGCTTCTCTGCACTTTTTAATTTTCCCGCGATGTATAATAGACTTCGTTGCTTGCCAAGGGTGAGCGAGTGAAATACGCGGTTGCCCTCTTCATCCTGATCTAATAGTTCTTGAAATTCTTCAGGCATGGGCATCCCATAATCACTTGTATCTTTTTTTAGATGTACTTCTATTGGTATCCCTTCTGTAACACCCATTTTCTTGCGAACTTCCTTATTTATGTTAATCAAGTAAGCACCTTGTCCGTCGTGCATAAGTGCGGCAGGATAGGTATGCCCATGATTGATTGTACAAATTACACGTCGGTTATCACCATGGATAAATAATTCAGCAATGTCTTTTTCGACAGGAATGCAAAAATGCCAAACGTCTGATTCTAATTTCTCTAATCGTGATTTAAATGTTTTCTCCATACCATTTCAGATATTAATAGCTCTTTATTAATCAACTTAATGTACGATGAAATTACGAAAACAAATAGATAAAACCATGATTCATATTATACCATACGTAATAAAAAAACGTGCGGCAAGCCATCCTGATACGACAACTGAAGCAAGTGCAGCGAAACCGATTGAAATATTTTGATTAAGTCGTTTTGTTTTGAGTTCGGACCTGAGCTTTTTTATGCGTTCCGGTGTGCTTTTTTTGAATTTCAGTATAAATCTAGTTTGTGGTGATGACACATTTTTATTCATGTGGTGTATCGCTTTCTGACTGGATCGATTTTGATTATTTAATCGATTTCCCATTATGGCAAATCCCCATCCCATAGTAGTTGAATTTAAGTTGAACTATGTCGCTTTTAATACGTTTAAAAGCCAGGGATTTGACCTGTCTCATTAGACCATTCTCCCTACTACTAGTTTACGGATTTTTCCAGTGTTTGTTCCAATTTATCACTCAAAAGCCAGAAAAAATCAAGTCCGCAACGTCGTTCAATTTCATCTACGCTAACCAACCCCGATTCAATGGTTGCCGATCTCGGAGTTTCCTGATCATATATGTATGCTTTTACATCCAAATCGTTTTTACCATTCACCTTCACCACAATTTTCCAATATCCACTTGGCACTTTATGCGGCTCATCGCATTCCGGAAGTTTGGGCATTTCTTTTTCATATAAAGGACCAGTCATAACATACAAAGGACCTTCCGATAGAACCCGTTTGCGCACCGCATCTTCCAGTTTTTTCCATACTCCTTGATTCAGATTACTTTTTTGGGGCGTAATATTTGATAAAAAGTTTGCTTCAAAATACGAATCATATCCATCCATGGAAGCCAGTGGAGCTTGATGCCCCCGATCTGTTTTTAGGACAGCATTGGCAGCTTTGTAATCCGAAGACTCTAAGGTTTCATCTCGATCTAACCATGGATCACTTTTCCATGATCTTTTGCGACCACTTCCACTCATACTTGTTGAATCTACCAAGTAAGCCAACCAATCCGCAAATTTAGTATCATCGTTATTACTCATTGCGTATCCTTCTCGTATAATCAAATCATTTGAAGCTGGAGTTCCATATGGATAACCAAATACAAAATGTCTACAATATATTTCAGGACGCTCAGCTGTTTGAGCCTGAATAAAAGGCAAAATCCCGAATACAAATGAAATAATAAGTGCAGATCTTAATAGTTGAATTTTCATATCAACGAAATTAGAATAAATAACGATGATTACATAAATAATATGTGGAATTCAATGATGTCCAAAAGAGGTTGGCGTAGAGACTATTACTTGAGTTTTTTAGCCTGACTTTGGTAAATGTTGGAATTAGACCGTAGCACTTTCAACGGGGCAGCATAGTCTTGACCTAATTTCCGTTGGATATATACTTTTAACCAAAGTGCATCGTAATAATAAGAGTCTTTGCCATTTTCACTGGTTTTTGCGAGGGTATTCAAGGCATCCTGGTATTTTCCAAGTTGAATTTGAGTTAAACCAATGTAAATGTCCGCGCCGGGTTTGTGATCGATATTTTTAGCTGTTTTGAAATAGGTCAACGCATTTTTATATTGCTCTTTCTTGTAGAAGTTTAATCCCTCTTCGAAATTGCCAGTACGATAAGCAGCGCTATTAATTTGTTCGGCTTTTGCTTTAGAAGCTTTAGTTCGTCCGTTTTTGATACCAGAACGCTTTTTTGTGTTAACGGCTATTTCGGATAAACTTTGAACTCCTCCATTGGAAAGTTCTTTCTGATAAAGCATGGCTTCACTAAGATTGAGCATTTGCACATCTGATTCTTTTGATTTTAACGTCACCCCGTTTGAAACTTTGTCTGTTGATTCTAAAAGTGAACCAGATGCTATCGTGTTTGTCGTCGAGTTAGATTTTGGAGAAATACTTAATGTTTCTGTAGGTGAAGAAGCTTGGTATTTGATGTCTTGGGTAGCAAAATTTTCAGATATATTCACTTGATTTTCAGCAGGACTGGTATATGCGTAATTGTTTTTCTCATCCAATTTAACCGTATTATCTGCCTCTTCCTTTTTATAGAGATCGGTTGACGGCGATGTTTCATTTACATCGTAAAGGGCAGTTCCATCTGTAATTACATCTCCTGATACTTGATCTGCTTTTGTCAAATCCAAACTTTCGCGAGCTAAATCTTTATTTTGATCAGCACGTTCAGCAGCGATTTTATTGTTGGCTCTAATCAGAGCTTCTTTATGTACCGCTACTTCTACTGACTCCAAATTTTTTGAATCTTCTTCCATTTCGATGTTAAGTCGAATTCCACCAGAGCTGGTAGCAGTTCGTTTAGGATCGTTTACGGTTGATTCCACATTGGTTATCTGATTCATTTGAGGATTTTGTACGGAACTAATCTCATTTTCCGCCATATCATCATCAAAATCTTCCATAGAAGATTCCATAGGCATTGCATCACTAGCAAAATCTTCTTCCTCATAAGCGATCTCTTCTACGTCCTCTACCATGACAATAGGTAAATGTACTTGAGGGGCAACTTCATCAAGCTCTTGCTTAAACTCTGACGCTAGTTCTTCTCTTACTACAGGATCGATAGAACTTTTCGAAGCGGTTCGATTTTCAGCATCTTTAGAACTGACCGTTTTGAGAGCTTCATTGCTAGGTGTAATCACCTCTTTTTGCTCATTGGAGAGAGACTCTTCTTTATCCTCTGATTTGTATTCGAGCGCCATCGAATCTTTTTTAGCGCTGTTACCAAGTAAATAAAGTCCTAAGCCTAAAGAAACCAACAAGGATGCGGCCGCAAACCAGATGTATTTAGGTCTTTTTTTGCCAGCGGGTTCTATTTTTTCATCGATTTTCTGATCGATCCACCCGACTGCAATTTTACTTTCATTGCGAGGAAATTGTTCGAAACCGTCCAAGGCATCTGTACACATTTCACAGTCCGCCAAATGCATCTCAAAGCTACGACGATTGGAAGATTTCATAGTTCCTTCCAGATAGTCATAGAATGCATCCATATCGGGGCAGTCTGTAATGGTTAATATGTGCTTAAAATCTTCTTTCATTCTGAAAGGTGGTTCACAACAATATATAATGTATTAACAATAACTATAATCACAATCAGTGTGTTATTACTGCTCAAATATAGTTTCAAATTTCTTTTTCCGTTTTGTATATAGCTTTTTACTTTTTTCAAATCATAGCCTGTAGCCTCTACGACTTCATGATATGATTTCTGCTTCAAATAGAACAATTGAATACACTGTTTTTGTTCCTCACTAAGGGTTTCAATTCCCTTTTCCATTTGTTGCAGTTGTATTTCTTTTTCATTTAATAGATGCACTTCCTCATCTGATTCCATAACCAATGCATTAATTTTTTCTTCTGCATTAAGTTCAAAGATTCCTTTTTCCTTTCTGAGTTGCATTAAACAGTGATTTTTAGCCACAGAATACAACCAAGATTTAAAGTTTTTCACTTCATGTTTCAGTAGAATAGCGGGCAACGCTTCAAAAATATCCATCACTGCATCTCGTGCATTTTCTTGATGCTTGAAATATTTTAAACACAAACCGTATACCAAATGCGTATAACGTTGGTACAATTGTCCAAAATGACGCTGATCTTGGTTTTCCTTATACAGGGAAACCAGTTCTAAATCGGTATATTTCGAGGACTCGATGAGTAAATTTAATATTATTTCCGAATTGAATTCAAATTTGACACGCTACTTTCCAAACTTCCATTGATAAAACGTAATTTGAAATAACTTATTGAGCAATTTTTTCTGAAAACTTCTTAAGAAAAATGATCCTAAATGAAAAAAGCGATGTAGTATAGGAAGAATACTGACATCGCTTTACTTAGAAAAGTGTCGAAATTACATGCCTTCTTGATTCTCCATATTTACATCTGTTACCGGTACGCCAAACGAATCTAGCTGTATTTCATTTTCGAGAGGGAGGTATTTGGAATCATCAAACCCTAATATTGCCCAGAAAATTCCGCCAAGAAAGACCATTCCAACAGTGAAACCAGTGTCTTTTCCGTATTGTTTAGCAAAGTCATTTATCAGTTTGATCATAAAGTAATACTGGACAATTGGAATAATCAGTTTAATGATATAGTTCGGTTCATGCTTTGCAATTTTAATCATTATCAGCAAACTGTAAATGGGGATAATAGATGTATAACCGGGTTGACCTGCTTTTTCAAAAGCATACCATGGACCTAAACGTAGTAGAATTGCTACAGAAATCCCTAAATACATCAAGAAACTTGAGCTGATTTGCATCATTAAATAGTCGCTAAATGAATAATATTCGCTGCTTTTAAAGGTGATGGTTGCTGCAATGATGCCGAAGATGAAAAGGGCTAAATTCCCAACTAGTAAGGATAAAAAAGCATTCCAGAAATTTACTTTTCCTTCTTTGATATGCATCTCACGTAAACAAAGGATCACTGCGGCGATGAAAATTAGGAAGCAGACAATATTGTTAATTTGGTATAAACCACCTAGTCCAAACAGCCAGGATACCAGCCATTGTGCTGCAAAGACAATTCCAAACCATTTTAGGGCGATTATTAAATAATTCTTCATAGTTGTGAATCTTTAGTTAGTAAATGAGAAGGTTGAACCAAATTTCAATTAACTCAATTTTTATACGAAAACAAACTTTTTGGAATGCTTGTGGTTTTTATGAAAGTGGGGTTGTAGTCAGTGGGGAGGGGATAATTTATTTTTTATAGTAAATCCTTATTTTAAAGTATGAACTGATTTTAATATAAATATACTGCTACAAACAATTTAAATATATCTAGGCGACCAAGGAGCCTTTTATTTATGAGAGCAGTGTATAGTGTTTTAATGGTTTTAGTTTGTTTCAATACAAATGAAAGCGTCCCAAAACTACTAATTCGTTTTGGGACGCTTCTTTTTACAATTTTTATTCCTTTGGAGATTTACCCAAATGGCCATTCATTTTTTTCTAGTGCAAAGTCAGCAACGGCTCTTCGAGCTTCTTTTAAGTTGAAAGGGTCAATTTTAGTGAAGCGCTTCAAGCCCAGAAGCATCATTCGCTGTTCGTCGCCTTCAGCAAATGCATAAATGGCTTCTTTACCAGCTAGGTTCACCTCATTTACAGCATGATGTAAGGAAACCATAGCCATCGCTTTTTGAATAGAGGCATTTTCTTCTCCATCTTTTAATGCGATTTTTTCTGCTCTAAGAATTCCACACTCTGCTGCGTAAATTTGAATTAACATGTCTGCAGCATTCATCAGAACTTCTTGTTCATGTTTTAATTTAAGCGTGAATTTTTGAGCGGCAGCTCCTGCAACCATTAGGCATGCTTTTTTAAGATTCTTAAGTACTTTTTTCTCTTTGATAAAGATACCTTCTTCCTCTTCTGCTCCAAAATCAGGAATAGACTGGAGTTCTTTTACAACGGCCATTGCTGGTCCCATTAAATCTATGGCGCCTTTCATTGCCCTTCTTAGCATCATATCTACGGTGAGCATTCGATTGATTTCGTTCGTCCCTTCAAAAATTCGATTGATTCTTGAGTCTCTATAGGATCGATCCATTGGTCCGTCTGCCGAAAAGCCCATTCCTCCATAAATTTGGACTCCTTCGTCTACTACGTAATCCAAACTTTCAGAACAATACACTTTACTAATAGCGCATTCAATGGCGTATTCTTCTGCAGATTTTAATTTAGATTTAGCATAGTCGCCACTTTCAGCTAATATCTCTTCCGCTTTTTGTGAAATATCTTTTCCAATTCGGTAGACCATGGATTCAGAGATCCAGGTTTGTATCACCATTTCCGCAACTTTATGTTTTATGGCTCCAAACCGAGAAATAGAGATTCCAAATTGCTTACGTTCATTCGCATAGTTAATGGCATGATTCATTGCTGTTTTCATCCCACCAGTAGCTGCTGCTCCAAGTTTAACACGACCTAAGTTTAGAATGTTTACAGCAATCTTAAATCCATTGCCGCGCTCAGAAAGCATGTTTTCTGCAGGTACCATGCAGTCATTGAAGAACACTTGACGAGTAGAAGAACCTTTAATCCCCATTTTTTTCTCCTCCTCGTTCATGGTTATGCCTCCAAAACTTTTTTCAACAATAAAACCAGTAAGGTTTTTGTCGTCCTCAATTTTAGCAAATACGATGAAAATGTCTGCAAAACCACCATTAGTGATCCACATTTTTTGGCCAGTGATCGAATAATGTTTTCCGTCTTCGGTAAGGACTGCTTTGGTTTTTCCAGAATTAGCATCTGAACCAGAGTCGGGTTCTGTTAAACAGTATGCTGCTTTATATTCACCGGTAGCGAGTTTAGGTAAGTATTTTTCTTTTTGAGCATCGTTTCCATAATAAAGGATCGGTAATGTTCCAATTCCTGTATGTGCAGAAAGGGCTACGGCAAAGGAATGTCCTCGACCCGTGGTCTCGGAAACTAGTAGTGACGTGTTTTCATCTGTACCAAACCCACCATATTGTTCAGGAATGGAGGTCCCTAATAATCCTAACTCACCTGCCTTATTAAGTAATGAAGGCATCAACTCTGGATCTTTTTGAGAATCAATTTCATCGAGTAGGGGATTAATTTCCGATTCAATAAAATCAAGGCATGTTTGTGCAATCATTTTTTGTTCTTCATTCCATTCTTCGGGAATAAACATGTCTTTTGCCTGTAAATCTTTAATTAGAAATTCTCCGCCTTTTAATGCCATACTGTGTTTAATGTGTTGTTAATGAAAAGCTTACGCTTTGTAAGTCCGATTATACCAGAAGGTATATTTTATTGAACGGATTTCAAGCAAGTTTGTTACAGAATAGACCCAAGAAGAGTGGGGAAAATTTCACGGACTGATCGAAATTAGTTGAAAAGTGGAATGAACCTCCATGTATTCCCATTCTTCGAAGATCATCCCCATCAATAGTTTGTTTGGAGCCTCCATCTAACGAGTTTATAAGTGGATTTTTGAATATGAAGAAGAAACAGCCTATAGAATTTTGTTCGATAGTTTCGGTCAATTGAATGCTGATTTCTACTTTGGACTTCGATAAACTTGGAAGTTTCTGGTTCAATTCCTATCAATCGAAATTTCAAGGTGTATACGGAACCTAGATCATAGTTTATTTGTGTTTCGTTAAATTCATATAACCCGTCAAAATTTGTAGTGATTTGTCCAATGACTTTATTGCCTTTGGGTTTAGACTCAGGAAGGTTGACTTGAATGGGCTTATTATAATAAACGTTAGCTTAGCTATAAGAGGTTTGTGTTGCAAACGAGATAATAATTCGTATTAATACTCTTGATAAATTCTTTCTTTTACACTTTCCTTAGGTTGTTCTTGCTTCATTTCGTAATGGAAATTTTTAACCTGATTGAGGGATCTGTAACGACTTTGTTGATTGTACATCAATCCAGATGTCACGACACCGACCCAATCACCTCCTCTAATGAGAAGATCCCGTTTTATAAAGACTTCCAAAGGTTCCAATGTTTTACTACCGTCAGATGGTAGGGCAATAACTAGATTCTTTCGAGAGGCCAAATCGATTTTCCCATCTTTTTTGAAACTGTTGCGAAGCGTGATCAATCGATATCCAATATGTCTGATTCGAATCACAAGGGAATCATTTTCGAAATCGGATTTATTTAATTTAAGCTTAAATTTGCCATCAAAGTCACTGTTAGCGGTATGAACACGTTTGTCATTTTTGAAGACAATAATATTGGCATAGGGAATCGGTTCCTTGTGGGTTGAATCTATAACCACTCCACTAATTGTCAACGTAAGTTCCTTTTTATCCACTTTTGAAGGAATATTTTTCGTGTTATTTTTATTTGCACTTGTCTGAGCCAACGCCTTTTTCATAAATAGGGTGGAGGAGGCAAGAAGAAATAAGGTAAAAGCAGTCGCTTTTCTATAAAACGAGCTGTTTGAATGTGGATATTGCTGTTTTTTTGAGATCCAACCCGCATAAGCCAACGAAGCCGAGGGATTTTTGGTTAGATCGGCGCCAACCTGCACTTTTTTCATTTTCCCACACGTTTGTGGAGTAGAAATGGGGTTGGCGGTGTTTAAATTTGCTTGGTTATCAAAGTATGCGATTAATTCCTGATCGGAATAAGTGGTAAAATCTACGACATCTTTACTACATACTTTGCAAAATGCCCCTTGAGTAGTTGGAGTCATTTGATCCCAGTTTTCATGGCAAGGTTCGGGAATATTAATTTGAAATGCGGGTTTTTCAGACATGTTCTTTTCAGACGTTTTTATTCGTTTTAGCCTAAGATATGGTAATCCAGCAAGCGCTGATTTTATTTAAAATGAAACAACCAAGGTTAAAAGCCATAGCACGAATATGGTACCCGCAAATCGCATTACGTCAAATAAATATGGATTTAAACTGCTCATCATATAACTAAGACGAGCAAAGTGTCCAAATGGTTGGTTCTACCTGTTTATTATTTACAACAACTCATAAATACCGGCGACGCCCTGTCCTCCTCCGACACAGGCGGTGACCATTCCGTATTTTTGATTACGTCTTCGCATTTCGTCAAATAGTTGCACAGATAATTTTGCACCGGAGCATCCTAAGGGGTGTCCAAGGGCGATTGCACCTCCATTTACATTGATTAAATCAGGATTTAAATCTAATTCTCGGATTACTGCGATGCTCTGCGCGGCAAAAGCTTCGTTTAATTCGATTTGATCAATTTGATTTTGTTTTAGTCCGGCTCGATCCAATGCTTTTGGAATAGCAGCGACAGGACCAATTCCCATGATTTTGGGATTTACACCAGCAGCAGCGTAACTTACCATTCGAGCGATAGGTGTCACATTTAATTCTTTTACCATTTTTTCCGACATCACTAACACAAAGCTCGCTCCGTCTGAAGTTTGAGAAGAATTACCTGCTGTAACGGATCCACCAGCGGCGAAAACGGCTCTTAAATTTGCTAATGCTTCAATTGATGTATCGGCACGAGGACCTTCATCCGTATCTACTGTCCATTCGCGGGTTTTCTTTTTATTATTTTCGTCCAAATAGGTTTCCTTAACGGTTACTGGAACAATTTGATTCTTGAATTTACCATCTTTAATAGCGGCAATGGCTTTCTGATGGGAGTTGTATGAAAATTCGTCTTGTTCTTCACGTGTAACGTTAAATTCTTGTGCGACATTCTCTGCCGTTGCTCCCATGGAGCAGTAATAATCAGGGAATTCGGTAGCTATTTTATAGTTTAAGACTGTTTTATGTCCCATTACAGGCACTAAAGACATGGATTCAGTTCCTCCTGCAATAATACAATTAGCCATGCCAGAATGAACTCTTGCTGCTGCAATGCTGATCGCTTCTAATCCACTTCCGCAATATCGATTGACGATCATTCCTGGAACTTCTTGAGGGAGGGCTAAAAGAGAAATCATTCTTCCCATTTGCATTCCTTGTTCAGCTTCTGGAACAGCGTTACCTACGATGAGGTCGTCGATGCGTGTTGGATCTAGGTCTGGGACTGATTTTAGTAAGTGTTGAATTACATCCACAGCCAAATCATCTGGTCTGTAAAACCGGAATCCTCCTTTTTTTGCTTTCCCAACTGCTGATCTGAATCCTGCTACAATGTACGCGTCCATGGTTTATATACTTAATATGTTTTAATAATTCGATTTTGTTCAACACTTGGTTTGTTAGAAGAACTCTTTTATAAGCCTAAATAAACAAGTAAAGTGTCGGTCTTTTTAGTATGCTTTTCTTAGCGCATTAATTCCTCAACGGTTTCCCTGTGGTCAAAATGCTTTGAATCCGCTCCAGAGTTTTCTTTTCGCCTGTTAAGGATAAAAATGCTTCCCGTTCCAAATCCAATAAATATTGTTCGGAGACTAAAGTAGGAGTGGAGAGATCGCCGCCATTCATTACATAACTTATTTTGTTGGCAATTTTCATATCGTGATCACTGATGTAATTTCCTCTTCGCATGCCCATCACACCGGCAGCAAATAATGCCATTCCCGCTTTTCCTTGTACTCGAATGTCTTCACGTTCTATTGGTTGACTATATCCTTCTTGTACTAACTTCATGACGGCTTGTTTTGCATCCGCGATTTGACGGTCTTTATTTATAGAGATTAAATCATTGTCTCGTAAGATCCGCATGTCAAATGCTTCATAAGCGGACGTAGCAACTTTTGCAGTGGCAATATCCATAAATGAATTTTGGAGAGCGTTAAGTTCTACATCTCCTGTTTCCAATCGATCCGAAACACGCATCGTTAATTCTTTGGTTCCCCCTCCAGCTGGAATTAAACCAACTCCAACTTCAACCAATCCAATATAAGTTTCTGCTGCGGCTTGTACCTGATCGGCATGTAATGTTAATTCACAGCCACCTCCCAATGACATTCCGTGTGGCGCAACGACCACTGGAATAGAAGAATATCGAGCACGCATCATAGTTTTCTGGAATGCGGCAATCATCATATTGATTTCATCGTATTCCTGTTCAATAGCATACATTAATACTAATGCTAGGTTTGCCCCAGCGGAAAAGTTTGCTCCTTGATTTCCAATTACTAAACCGGCCCAATCTTTTTCTGCAGTAGAAATCGCCTTGTTGATTCCTTCGACGACTTCACCACCCATGGTATTCATTTTGGTATGAAATTCTAAATTCAAGACGCCATCTCCTAAATCAAATAAAGTAGCTCCACTATTTCCCCAAACTTTATTCGACTTACGAATATTGTCCAGAACAATGAACGAGTTGGCACCAGGAATTTCTTTGTACGTTTTGGAAGTGATGTCATAATATTTCTTGATTCCATCTTCTACGGTGTAAAAGGATTCGAATCCTGCATCTAACATGTCATAAATCCATTGATTTGGTTTATAACCCATTTCTTCCATTTGATCGACTGTGTTTCTGATACCTACACAATCCCAGGTTTCAAATGGACCAATTTCCCATCCAAATCCAGCGCTTACTGCATGATCAATGCGATACAACTCATCTGCAATTTCCGGGATTCGATTTGTTACATATTGGAAAAGAGCAAAAAATGAATCTTTGTAAAATTCACCTGCTTTGTCTTTTCCTGCAAACAAGACAGAAAAGCGTTCTTTTAAATTCTCAATAGTTTTAGTTTGCTCTAATGTGGCAAACTTTGCTTTTTGCTTGTCCTTATATTCAAGCGATTCCAAATCCAATGTCAGGATTTTTCGTTTTCCTTTTTTGTCCTTGGTTTTTTTGTAAAAACCTTGTTTTGTTTTATCTCCAAGCCATTTGTTTTCCAACATTTTGTTGACCACATCAGATAATTTGAAAATGGCTCTTGCTTCATCATTAACCAGTCCATGATGCAAACCTGCAGCTACTTTAGCAAGCGTATCCAATCCAACGACATCTGCAGTTCGAAAGGTAGCGGATTTAGGACGTCCAATCACAGGGCCAGTTAATTTGTCAATTTCATCTACGTTTAATCCAAGTTTTTGCATGGAATCGAAGACTTTTAAGAATGGCATAAATTCCCACTCTATTCGCGATAAACGCAGGAGTATCCTTACATAATACGGTTGTTTTTCCCAGATATAAATCTCCATAATTCATGAGGAAATCAACTACTTCAGGTTTTGTTTTCGAAGTAGGAATGATTTCCAATAATTTTAAATATCGAGGTGGATTAAAGAAATGTACTCCACAAAAATGGGCTTGAAAATCGTCGCTTCTTCCATCTAACATGAGATGTATTGGAATTCCAGATGTATTGGAAGCAATAATGGTCTCAGGTTTTCGATGGGCTTCTACTTTTTCAAATAAAGATTTTTTGATGTCGAGATTTTCAATTACGGCTTTCAATAATCAGATCACAATCACTGATTTTTAGCTAAGTCATCATCAAAATTACCTAATGTAACTTTGTTCTTGAATTTTTTGTGGTACAACGAAGCGGGCTTGGATTTTAACGTTGCATTAAAGGCCGTAGTTACAATTCGATTTCGTACTACTTTATCCTCTATGGTCAATCCTTTTGCTTTTTCCTTATCGGATAATTCAAAAGGGATGATGTCGAGGAGGAGTACTTCTAATCCAATATTGGCAAAATGACAAGCGATTCGCGACCCCATGATTCCTGATCCAAGAATCCCAACTTTATTTATTCTTCTTTTCATACCTATTTGTGTGGCTTGTAATCTCTTAATATTCCAATAGTTCCGTTTAGGTTGAAATTAGGGGAAAATTTAGATTTTTAAAAGAAAAAACCTGTGGTTTTCGTCCATTTCCCATTCTTATAAACCAGTGAACATATTGGGGAATGTTTTGTTCTTATTCACTTACAGTAGGTTAAATTAGATTAAACCTACCTGAAATGTGACTTTTATTATATTAAACGTAAGTAGTCAGTTATAGTTGGATTTTTCGAGCACTATTTCGAAAAACTGCGTATCTTTGTGATCAATTTTTCACCAAACCACTAGTCGTATGTCTATTTTTTGGATTATTATGATATTATTCTGGGGACATTGGTATTTATCCTTGTTTACCCAAACCTTTTTTTACCACCGATATTCCGCGCATAAAATGTTTACTATGTCGCGCTTCTGGGAAAAAGTATTTTACGTGATGTCTTGGGCTTTCCAAGGCTCATCATTTTTGAGCCCATATGCTTATGGAATTATGCATCGAATGCATCATGCGTTTCCTGACACGGAAAAAGATGTGCATTCACCGAAATTTTCTAAGAACTTGTTTGACATGATGTGGAAAACAAAGAAAATTTACAATGATATTTTGTACGAGAAAGTGCCAATTGATGAACGATGGAAAGGAGACTTGCCTTACTGGAAGTTTATTGAACGCTTAGGTGATACTTGGGCTAATCGAATTTTTTGGGGAACGATATATGTATTGAGTTATGTATATTTTATTTCTATCGCTGGAGATAGTTCGCTTTGGTACTTGTATTTACTATTACCTATTCATTTTGTAATGGGACCTTTTCACGGAGTAGTAATTAACTGGTTTGCTCATATTTACGGATATGTAAACTTTAAAGTGAATGATACTTCTAAGAACTTTTTACCTGTTGACTTTTTAATGTGGGGAGAAAGTTATCACAACAACCATCATAAAAAAGGGAATAGCCCTAACTTTGGTGTACGTTGGTGGGAACTAGATCCTGCATATGTTTTCATTCGAATATTTGACTTCGTTGGTATAATCAAACTGAATAAGAGTGTGATTGCCAAGGATAAGAATATCATCCACGATCGTAAGATGGAAAAGATGAAGGCTAAGGAAAAGAAATTAGCTGCGTAATTGAATTGATTTAAGTTGATGACTTGCTAACGTATTATTATGTTTATTGTACATAGTATAATACGAGTAAGCTCTAAAAGCACAACGCATATAAATTAATATATAGAGAAGGTAAATGATGCGAAAGCATTGTTTACCTTTTTTTATTTTTCTGGATCTTTTTCGTGGAAGGAGCCTATTTGTGAATGGGATGCTTTCAGCGTGTTTCTGCATTAATTCCTAATTAGATTGATTAGGTCAGAATGGCGGAACTCCTGAATGAAGTGAACCTGGATAAACGTTCTAATTGAAAGATTCCGGGGGCCAAGCCCAAAATCAAATACGCTTTGATGTGAGCGAATACTTCAACTTATCTTATAGATAGTCTAAAAATGGGGAATGAAGATACGGCTATTGCCAAAAGGCTAAAGTCAGCGTGAATTTAACGATCATTCCAATCAAGTTGAATGTCTCTTAGCCAGAAGGTAAATAATTGATGAGATTACATTTTCATGTAGCCCTTCATAATTCCTCGATTGGAAAGGCGCAAGAAGTTAAGAATTTCGTCACGTTCCTTAGATGGACGCATTTCTAATTCAATTTTGTCAATAGCTTTTGCGTTATTGAGTCCTTTTAAATATAGAATTCGGTAGATTTCCTGGATTTCATTGATCTTCTCACTGTCATATCCTCTGCGGCGTAATCCAACAGAATTGATTCCTAAATAACTTAACGGCTCTCTTCCAGCTTTTGTAAATGGAGGTACATCTTTTCGAATCAGTGAACCTCCGGAAATCATAGTATGCGCACCTACTTTTACAAATTGATGTAACGCACTTGTACCACCAATTATGGCGTGATCTCCAATTTCAATATGTCCAGCTAATTGAACTGCATTTACCAAAATGACACTATCTCCAATCAAACAATCATGCGCAACATGTACATAGGACATGATCAGACAGTTCTTTCCAATTTTAGTAACGAATCGATCTTTAGTTCCTCTACTTATTGTAGCACATTCCCTAATAACTGATCCATCTCCAATTTCCGCGGTTGTTTCTTCCCCGTCAAATTTTAAATCTTGAGGCGTAGCTGAAATCACGGCTCCAGGAAAAATTCTGCAATTTTTTCCAATTCGAGCACCTTCCATAATGGTCACATTGGAACCAATCCAGGTTCCTTCTTCAATTACAACATTTTTGGCAATTGTTGTAAAAGGTTCTACCACTACATTTTGCGCAATTTTAGCTTCAGGATGAATATATGCAAGAGGTTGATTCATAACAAGGGTAATTGAATAGATAGATAGGGTTTAACGCAATTCGATTAAGTTCGGTTCAGTTTATATCGTTCAAGAATCGAATTTCGATTTAGGATTTTTTGATAATACTTGCGGATAATTCCGCTTCCATTACCAATTTACCACTAACATATGCTTTACCAGCCATCTTGGCAATTCCTCTTTTGATAGGTGAAATAAGTTCACATACAAAGACGATTGTGTCTCCCGGTAATACCATTTTCTTAAAACGGCAACCATCTATTCCTAAAAAGTAGGTCCAGTAATTTTCTGGATCGTCCACGGTATTTAATACAAGTAATCCACCTGTTTGAGCCATGGCTTCTACTTGTAATACACCTGGCATTACTGGATTACCTGGAAAATGTCCCTGGAAAAAGGGTTCATTAATGGTTACATTTTTTACACCGACCACAGACGTTTGATCAATGTGAATGATTTTATCTACTAACTGAAATGGATATCTATGCGGTAATGTAGCTGTGATTTTGTTAATATCCAATACAGCAGGCATAGTAGGATCAATATTGATCTGATTCTTATTTTTGTGCGCCTTCATAGCTTTACGAATTAATTTCGCAAATTCTACATTGGACGCATGTCCTGGACGAGCTGCTAGGATTTGCGCTTTTATTGGTTTCCCAACAAGTGCTAAATCACCAACCAAATCCAACAATTTGTGACGAGCAGGTTCGTTTGGATGTCGTAATTCAGTATTGTTTAAAATACCTTCCTCTTTTACTTCCACCTTAGGTTTCCCTAATAATTCGGCCAATTTCGAAAGTTCTTCGTCATCAAGTACACGATCTACTACTACAATCGCATTGTCCAAATCACCTCCTTTTATCAGGTTTTGACGGAATAATGATTCAATCTCATGAAGAAAGCAAAATGTTCTGCATGAAGCAAAATGCTCTTTAAAATCTGCCAGAGAATTCAATGTAGCGTGTTGGCTTCCTAATACAGGGGAATTATAATCAACCATTACGGTCATCCTATAATCGCTTAATGGAAGAGCAGCCAGTTCTACATCATTTTCAGGATCTTTATAAAATAACGATTCTGGTATTTCAAAATAATCTCTGATTGCTTCCTGTTGTACGATTCCTACCGAATCAATCGCATCCATAAACATAATGGAAGAACCATCCATAATTGGAGGCTCTGGTCCTGTAAGTTCAATTAGGATGTTGTCAATTCTACTTCCCGCAACAGCGGCAAGAATATGTTCAACGGTATATACCTTGGCATCATTTTGCTCCAAGGTTGTACCTCTGCTCACATCTACTACGTAATCTGCAATCGCATCTATGGTTGGTTGCCCATCTATATCAACGCGTTGGAACTTAATTCCATGATTGATGGCAGCCGGTTTCATGGTCATTACAACCTTTTCTCCCGTATGAAGCCCTATACCTTCCAAGGAAACGTCATCCTTTATTGTTTGTTGTCTGTCTATCATAAATCCTAACTAATCAGAGGGTCGCAAATTTAAGATTTTTTCTCTAAGTTCTTGAATTTGTTTTTGTAATTCCGGTAATTTCCGGTACACAATTTGAGACCGGATATTGTCCTTGTAACCAAAAGCGGGTGAACCTTGTATAAAAGTACCTTCTTTTTTAACAGATTTACTCACTCCTGATTGCGCACCAATGGTGGTTTTATTCGCAATTGAAATGTGTCCTACCAGTCCAACTTGACCTGCCAAGATACAATTGTCTCCAATTTTTGTGGAACCTGAAATGCCTGCTTGAGCAGCAACCCCGGTGTTTTCTCCTATTTCTACATTATGTGCAATCTGAACTAGATTGTCAATTTTACTTCCTTTTCCAACGATTGTGGAGCCCATAGTGGCGCAATCGATGGTTGTATTGGCACCTACGTCCACAAAATCTTCTAAGATGACATTGCCTAGTTGTGGAATTGGTTTGTATGTGCCATCTTTCTGAGGTGCAAAACCAAAGCCTTCGCTTCCAATAACTGCACCTGCTTGTAATACGCAGTGTGCACCAATTTTGCAATTTTCATAAATTTTAACTCCAGCATAGATTTTGGTATGATCTCCAATTTCTACATTATCTCCGATATAAGCATGCGGGTAAATTTGAACATTATTTCCAATTTTGGCATTTTTTCCAACATAGGAAAAAGCGGCTTGATATATATCGTCTCCAATTGTTGCATTTTCACCAACAAAAGAAGGTTGTTCAATTCCTTTCTTTTGGGAGCTGATCATCTGTTGATAGAATTCCAATACCTTAGTGAACGATGAATAAGGATCTTCTACACGGATCAACGTTGATTTGATTGGATTTTTAGCGGTAAATTCGTTTGATACGATAATGGCTCCAGCGCCACTGGAATAAACGAATTGTTCGTATTTTGGATTAGCAAGAAAACATAAGTCCTGGCTTCCAGCATCTTCAATCTTTCCAATATTGTTAACAGTCTTGTCGGAATCACCTTCAATCGTTCCGCCCAACATTTCCGCTATTTGCGTTACGCTGATTTCCATAGGTTAAATATTCTTTCTTATTATTAATTAATTTAATGTATAGAGGAACTACAACTATTTGTCACTCTTCCACTAATTCTGTTATATTCTATTCTCTTTTGTTTTTTTAAGTTCTTATTATCTCGCATCAAAAAGTAGTATAATTTATATTTTAACACTAAATAAATTATGAACTTTATTCTTAGTTCGTTGGCCAACAAATGAAACTTTTATACACTGGTTGACTCATCGCCTGTATATTAGGTAAATCCGTTGCTTCCGCAACATCAATTACCTTGCCTGATTTAGTCAGGATATTTATGTTTTTTTCTCGTGGTAAATAAGCACTGTTGGAAAGGGTACCTTTAATAACCAGGTAATCCATGGCAGATTCATCTACCTTGTACCTTCCTTTTACATCTTTATGAATTTCTCGAGTTCGATTTGGCTCAATTTCTCCCGTTGTAATTTCTATTTTAAATAATCTTCGATTTAGAATCCCATTGCATAACATAGAAAGAGCTGTATCCTCATCGTATTGCCATATTTTAATGGCAGACCATATGTCATTATCATCAAGCTTAACAAAGTCCTCGAGGTATTTTGGATTGTTTTCAAAATCAGCCTTTGAAATCGGACTTTTGATGAATTTCTCCAATAGTTCGGGGACAAAAACATCTTTTTGATTTAAATAGAGTTCTTTCACTCGTTGAACTAAGCGAAGCAACATGAATTCAGCGCTTATTACTGTTTTATGTAAATATACCTGCCAATACATTAGTCGACGTGCATTTAAGAAATTCTCAATGCTATAAACTCCTTTTTCTTCTACCACCAATTGATCCTTGTGTACATAGAGCATTTTCAGGATTCGATCAAAACTAACTTGTCCTTCTGTTACACCTGTAAAATAACTATCCCTATTAAGATAGTCGAGTCGGTCTACATCTAATTGTCCAGAAACTAATTGATGAAAGAATTTACGAGGATAGGTATCGGAGAAAATTTGGATTGCAAGATCCAATTTCCCTTCGAACTCATTATTAAGACTTCGCATAATGAGTAGCGAAATGTCCTCGTGTGTAATACTGGTCATGAGGCCATATTCGAGCGCATGCGAAAAAGGACCATGTCCAACATCATGTAAAAGAATAGCAATCATTGCCGATTCATATTCTTTCTCAGAAATGTCTATGTTTTTGTATCTTAGGGTATCCAAAGCAATACCCATTAAGTGGGTAGCACCTATGGTATGATGAAATCGAGTATGGTTTGCACCTGGATAAACCAAGTCGGTTAAACCCAACTGTTTAACCCGCCTTAAACGCTGGAAATACCGGTGATCAATTATTTGGTAAATTAATTCGGAAGGAAACGTAATAAATCCGTAGACCGGGTCGTTAATTATTTTATTTTTCTTCAAATTTGTGAATCCTTAAACCGACAAAATTCTAAACGCATGCAAAGATACAATATTTTATGGGCTGATGATGAGATAGACCTTTTAAAGCCTCATATTTTGTTCCTGGAGGAAAAGGGATACTCAATCACCACTGTTGTTAGTGGAAATGATGCAGTGGATACGATCCAAGAGCAGACTCGAAAGTTTGATATCGTATTTTTGGATGAAAATATGCCAGGAATTTCAGGTTTGGAGGCATTGGTGCAAATCAAGGAGATCACTCCGACAACTCCGGTGGTAATGATAACCAAGAGCGAAGAGGAGCATATCATGGAAGAGGCAATTGGTTCTCAAATTGATGACTACTTGATTAAGCCGCTGAATTCCAATCAAATACTGCATTCCGTAAAGAAAATTCTTAATAAGCAGAATTTGGTATCGGAGAAAACAAATTTAACCTATCAACAGGAGTTTCGTAATATCGGAATGGCCTTTCAGGAGGATTTGGATGAAGTAGAGTGGGTAGATATATATCGAAAGTTGGTTTATTGGGAATTGGAAATAGATAAAACAACCAATAAAAGCATGGCTGAAATATTGAGCATGCAAAAAGTAGAAGCAAATAATGAGTTTGCTAAATTTATTTCAGAAAATTATATCTCGTGGCTTAATGACGAGTCGGCGTATGCACCAGTGATGTCTCATACATTAATGGACAAATACGTTTTTCCTCAACTTAAGTCAGAATTGCCTGTCTTTTTTATTGTCATTGATAATTTTCGATACGATCAGTGGAAAACAATGGAGCCGTTGATCGGTCAGTATTTTAAAATTGAGCAGGAAGAAATGTATTATTCGATTTTACCTACTGCTACAGGTTATGCGAGAAATGCTATTTTTTCTGGATTGATGCCATCCGAAATGAAGAAAAAGCACCCTTATTTATGGGTGGATGATATTGAAGATGAAGGAATGAACATGAAGGAAGCGGAGTTTCTGGAAGAACAGTTGAAACGTCGTAATTTAAACATCTCCAATTCGTATCATAAAATATTGAATCAGGATCATGGTAAGGCTTTGATGAATAATATTAAGCCTCTTTTAGATATTGACTTAAATGTCATGGTTTTTAATTTTGTGGATATGCTATCGCACGCAAGAACAGATAGTAAAATGATCAAAGAGCTTGCTGCGGATGAATCTGCATATCGATCTTTGACGAAAACCTGGTTTGAGCATTCAGCGTTGAATGATGTATTGAAATATTTATCGGAGAAGAAGTGTAAAGTGGTCATTTCAACAGATCATGGAACGGTACGAGTGAATAAGCCTCACAAGATTATTGGGGATAAAAATACCAATACCAACCTTAGATATAAGCATGGTAAAAACCTAAATTATGACGGAGGTAATATCTTTGAAATAAAGGATCCTGACAAAGCATTTTTACCTAAGCAAAATATTTCATCTCGCTATGTTTTTACAACCAACGATTCCTTTTTTGCTTACCCTAATAATTACAATCATTACGTTAAATACTATGCAGATACATTTCAGCATGGTGGAGTCTCGCTCGAAGAAGTACTTGTTCCTGTTATAAGTTTGGGGAATAAGCCTAGTTAACTGTTTCTCATTTAACTTGAAAAGATTCTTTTCGTTTGTAACTCGATCCTTTACAATTCTATTAGTTATAATAGGAGTTATAGGACTACTGGGACGTTGGCATTTTGCTTTGGGTTCCATGTTGGATCTTGCTCGTTGGCCTTTAATATTTATTGGCCTAGCTATTATCTTCCGAATTCGAAAACGGACGAAGCATTGGCGGCACAAGGTTTTATTTGTACTTATTGCAGTATTGGTGTTGGAGGTGCTTTATATCCGAATTACCAAAGAAGGACTCGATTCTGCAGATGAACAAAAGGATTTGTCTTTTATGACCTACAATGTGTTTTTTAAAAATAAAAGCAAATCTAAATCGGTCCAATTAATTCATACATCTAAACCAGATGTGGTATTTTTACAGGAAATAACACCCGGTTGGGAGGTTTTTCTAAATCAGAACCTGAAAGGATATCCATATAGAAAAGTACGGGCTCTTCGTGGAACGCAGGGCATCGCAATCTATTCCAAATATCCAATTTCAGATGTTAAGTATCTAAATAATGGAGGAGGGTTGCCTTACGCACAGCTTGCAACAATTAAAATTGGAAAACGAAAGATTAGGGTTGGGAATGTACATCTGGCTTCACCTGCAATCGCAGTAGAAAACTCGGACCGTTTCTATCATTATTACTCTTTGATATATGATCTTCGTAAAACGCAATATGCTACACTTAAGTCTGAAATGTTGAAAAGTACGTATTCAAAGCAACTTTTGGTGGGAGATTTTAATACGCCCGCAATGGAACCATTGTATAGAGATATTACGTCGGATTGGTGTGATTTATATGTACAATCTGGAGAAGGGTTGGGATGGAATTTCCCAAACGTTGGCAATGTTCCGGTGTTAACTCGGTTGGATTATGCTATGGCTAAAGGTCCATTTGAATCAGTGGCTGGTAGCATTGTGAAAGGTGGAGGTTCAGATCATTTACCACTTATTTTTCAAGTGAAATATTAACGCTTTGGAATGAACCTCTCTCTCACTGTGTTGGCAATTAATTTTTATTATCATAAGTGTTAGAAACACTCATTTTTTTTACAAAATAAAAACGGACTATTGATTCGTTTTACACCGATAACTTAAAAACTATTTGAAGTTAATTTATAAACAAGGATTCTTAAATTCAGGAGCGTATTGCCTTCGAGCAAATAAAAGTATTGTGCGAATAACAATGGTGTTGATGTTGCTAATATTTTCATCGTTTTACTGTTGTTTATTGGCTCAACCAATCTTAAAGAAGGATACGGTCAGTCCTACGAAATTAGAATGCATGGTGGTTTCGGTTCATTCAGTTGTAGAATCTGTTAAAATTATTCCTCAGCGGGTGGTACAAATTGACCCAAAACAGATAAAATCAAATACTTCAACGATGGCTGATGTACTTAGTCAATCAGGGGATGTTTATGTGCAAAAGACGCAGCAAGGAGGAGGGAGCCCAGTACTTCGTGGTTTTGAGGCAAATCGTATCTTGTTGACCTTGGATGGAATTCGATTGAATAATAGCATCACGCGAAGTGGGCATGTTCAAGATATAATTAAGTTGGATCAAAACAATTTAGATAACGTTGAAGTATTGTTTGGAGCGGGATCAACTCGTTATGGTACGGGAGCACTTGGAGGATCGATTAATATGTTTACCAAGAATTTGCTCCTTTCAAACGATACATTTCGTCTTATTGATGTGAATGTTAGAAGTAAATATGCGAGTGCAAATAATGAACAAACTGCACACATTGATTTATCTTATGGTAATAAAAATATTGCGTTTTATACCAGTGCTTCTTATAGTGATTTTGATGATTTACGCACTGGAAGTAAAATGCTCAAAACTGATCCGTTATGGGGAACACGGCGTGAATACGTGGCTCAATTTGATAAGGTAGATTCAATTGTTTCAAATCCCAACCCCTTGGTTCAGGTTGGGACAGAGTATAACCAACTTAACCTCTATCATAAAACGTCTTGGCAGATAAATGAATATTGTCGATTAGTGCATTCTGTTTTAGCTACATCTTCCTCTAATATTCCCCGATATGATAAATTGATTGATTATCGATACGATGCACCTCGATATGGTGAATGGTATTATGGTCCACAAAAACACCTTATTAATTCTTTAAAGCTAGATGATTTTAAGGAAAATAAGTTTTACGATCAAATGACCTTGATTCTTGGGCACCAGTTGCTTGAGGAGAGCCGAAATTCGAGAAGATATCAATCAGATTATATTTTTGAACAAAAGGAACAGGTTCAAATTTGGTCATTACGAACAGAGTTTAATAAGAAAATTTCAGCGAAAAGCAAGTTGCTGTATGGAGTAGAATCTTATGTGGAAAAGGTGAATTCTAGTGCTTTGTACCAAGGAATATATGGATTATCGAGCAAGAAAGGCTTGAGCCGATTTCCGAATGGGCAAAACTATTCTGGGATGCAAGGGGCATTTTTCGCTTTACAAACGCGATTAAATGATAATTTAAATGCCAGCGGAGGCGTACGGGTTGAATCTGTACAAAACACTTCTACTTTTCAACCTATGGAGTCCCAAGTCATAGGGCTTGACTTGTCGGATATTCAATTGATAAATTTCGGTGTAGTTGGACATCTGGGGTTAAATTATATGCATAAGAATTGGAAAGTAGGAGGATTGGTAAGTAAAGGATATAGGGCTCCAAATTTGGATGATTATGGGAAAATTAGGAGTAAGAATGGTTTTTTACAAATGCCATCACTGGCTTTACGTCCGGAACAAACATATTCGGTGGAAGGAAACCTTAGTTTTCAGCAAAAGAGGATCAAGATGGAAGGAGGAGTGTTTTCGACTTTATTGCAAAATATGATTCAATTGAACAATGATCAATGGCTTGGTCAAGATTCACTTGTGTTTGATGGTGAGCAACATAGGGTTCAGACTAATCAAAATAGTGGAAGGGGAGTAATTTATGGGGTGAATGCTGGATTAGAATTTGAAGTTACCAAGTCTATAAGTGGAAAAGCGAAAATTACATATACTTATGGACAAGGTTTAGATACAAAAAAACCACTTGCGCATATTCCTCCAGTTTATGGATTGATTGGGCTGGTAATGAAAAAAAAGAAGTTTACATGGAATGGGGCAATGATGTATAATGGAGCGAAAAAAATCAATCGGTACAGTGAAAATACGGCTGACAATCTTTTGTATGCGACATCAACGGGAACGCCTTTCTGGTATCAAATCAATACTGATGTATCGGTTTCGATGAAAAGAATGGAAGTGACCGTAGGGCTGCAAAATATTTTGGATCATCACATTCGACCATTTGCCTCAGGTGTAAGTATGGGAGGGCGTAATTTTTTCATGGATGTAAAAATGCATTTTTAGTGGGATAATATAGGTTAACTTCGATCTTTATGATGAGTTAGTGATGGAAAAACGAATGACCAATGCATTGAGAAATTTTTATTGGTAGGTAGGACTCTGAAAAAAAATAAAATAAAATTACACAAAAGTGGATAGGTGAAATTTAAGTGAATTCGTTTAACTATTGATGAGTAGTTCCGAAGATAGAAATTTGTTAGCTAAATGGCTTGAAGACAACCTGAATGAAAAAGAACGCGCTGATTTAGATGCACTTTATGATTTAGGCGATTTGCAGGTGGTCTTGGATACGATTGCCACATGGCAATTACCTGGTTTTGATAAAGATCAAAAATACCTAGAATTTAAAGCATTGCTTGATGCTCAATATAAGCGAACGCCTACATCGAATCATTAATGAGTTGATCCAACAATCTTGTAGCTATAAATAGGTCACAAGTAGAAAAAATCAATTCCTTTCTTTATCTAGGGTTATAAATGGTTGCATACGAAAATTAAATAAAGACCTCCAAATCAACCTGTTTAGTTACACTTTATACGTGATTAAACAGAATTTGGGAGTCTTTTTTGAATAGAATATCCTTCAAAATGGATTACTACATTTTGAAAGGAACACAGCAAGGTAATGTTCCGGATACATCTATTTAATTTAATTTAACTTCACATTTGAATTGCCCATTAAATCAATCTTAATAATTCCTTTTTCGGATTGTTCACCCCAGCCATCTTTGCCTTTATATAAGCTTCGAATTGAGGAATAGGGGATGTAAATTAAATCTTGACTGTTTTTCAGGACAAGACAAGTTTCTCGGTATTCGATCGTAGTTTCACTTGTTTTGTAAAATGATCTTTGCGCTCGATATCCTCCGTTTTCATCGTCATGTTTTATGTCCGCAACTAACACTATGACGTTTACTGAATTTTTGTCTGCTTGTTTAAAGAATGATTCCACATCTCCGTTGCTCATTTGCGCACTTGCCGAAGCGGCAATCATTGTAAATATTAGTAATAAATAGCTTCTTACTTTCATAGTTAAGTCGATTTATAGTTTATAAAATAGTTATACTATACTCTTTTCCACAGAATATTATTTAGCGGACCACAAATGATTTGTTGAGCATGTGTGTTTTACCAATCAATCTAATAAAGTAGGAGCCTGAGCTTAAACGATCCAATCCTATTTGATTTCCAGATACTGTTCCAGACTGTACTAGTTTACCTTTAGCATTATATAAATCATATCGAATTGATTCATTCAATTGGTTTACCACATTTAGAATTCCTCCCTTTTGAATCAATGTTGGATAGAAATCAAGTGCAGCTTGTTGCTTCTCTTTTATCCCAACGCCAAAGCAGTTCTCAATCGTAACAAAATTAGTTAACGTTTGGGTATTAGAGCCAAAGTCATCGGTAACTGTGAGCGTCACATCAAATACTCCAAATGTATCATATGCAATTACCGGATTTTGATCTGTAGAACTAGCTGGTGTTCCTCCATCAAAAGTCCATTGCCATGTCGCTCCGGATTCATTTACGGCAGATCGATCAAAGAAATTAATTTGCTGACCGGGGCAATAAGGAAATGGATCCAGGTCATCGACACTAATCAAAGCAGAAGGAGCCGAATTTCCATAGAATTCGCATTCATAGGCACTTCGGTTAGTTCCGTTTCGAATTTTTCCTTCTCGATAATAGGGAATTAACTTTACCGAAAGTGTATTGAATGGCAAGTCATTATTAAATAATTGCCATCCGGTAGTGTTGTCTCTGTAATATACACCTCTTCTTGTACCAATGTAAACCCCACCATTGCTTCCTCGTTGATGTACAATATTTGTGATAGATTCTCCATCTAAAACCGAAGAAGAATAATTAGAATACGTATTTCCTCCATCGGTAGACTTTAAGATTTGACCATTGTCTATATCTGGATAATCGTCATACATGGAGGTTCTTGCAACCCAAATAGTGTTTGGATCGGCTGAGCTTACAGTTACATCATATGGAACCCATTCTTCTCCACCAAGCATGGAGGTTGGAGGTGTTATTTCCGTCCATGTTACGCCATAGTCATTGGTTCTCCATAGTTTTTTAGCATCCCACCAACCATCATAGGTTCCAACATAAATGGTATTTGCATCGGACCAAGCAAATTCAATTTTAGTGATTTTTGTTGCCCCAAAATCATGCACAAGCGTATAATTGATTCCATCATTTTTGGTAATCCAAAGTTTTCCATCTTCACTTATGAGCGAAGTATTATGACTGTTTGGATGAAAAGCGATATTACTTGTTTCACCTATAATATAAGACGCATTAGGTAATTTGCTGAAAGGAGAAGATTGAAATGTAACCATGCGATCGCCCGACAAAATATGCTCTCCGTAATCATCATATACTTTTCGTGCATCACCCGGATTGACAAATCCGCGAATTCCATCGCCTCCACCTGTGCACAACCAACCATTAAGATACACTTCGTTGTCTTTGAGTAAAGTTCCATTATGATAAGCTCCACCTAATAAAACTTCACCATCCCAATGACCTGCGCCAAATCCCCAAAAATCAGATCCTTGAATACCGAGCATTCGTCGATCAATAGTGGCTGCGTCATTACTCGAATAAAAAGTTCCTCCGTCACAGGAAATCCAAAGGTCATCTCCAAAATATTGAATGTCATGAATGTCGGCGTGCACATAGTTTGATTTATATCCATGACTCCATTTGGAAGGACAAGTAAAGGTGTTTCCTCCGTCGGATGAAATCCAGAGATTTACACCTCCGACAAACACTTTGTTTGAATCATTATCAGCAATTTCTAATGCTACATCATAATAATATTGACCGCCATCATCTGTTCCATCATCTGCCCAAGCCATAAGATTTTGATTGCTCAAACTTGGTACTCCGGCAACTTGAGGACCGCAACACGTTCTATTCCACGATGCTCCAGCGTCATTACTGACGTATATTCCATATAATCCCGATCCACTGTTTGCAGCACCAGTACAAAGGGCAATGATTTTATTTGGCGCCGCAGGAGTAGTCGCAATTTCGGTTCGTTTTTGTTCGTTACCTATGCTTGGTACTGGCCAACCATTGGTTTGTTGGGTAAACGAAACCCCATTGTTTGAAGATTTATAAAATTCGGTTTGATTGCCGGTGCTCATGATGGAATATAGGATGCTGGAATTATCAGGTTTGAATTCTAATTCCTGAAAGTCTCCATTCATAATTTCCGTTAGATTTTGCCCACCATCGGTTGATCTGTAGAAGCCTTTATTGGAGCATACAAAAACGAGTAGATTGTTTGCAGGTGAAATCTTAATTTCCGGGATATAATGATCTTCTGATTTAAATGCGGCATCTCCGATTATTGACCAAGTAGATCCACCATCGGTTGTTTTATATAGACTATTGGATGCGCCAAAATAAACCACATCGTCGTCTGTCGGATCAATCGCTAATGCAACCACTGAACCAATAATCAATTCGCTGGTCATTAGATCCCAAGTCCCTCCTTTGTCTGTCGATTTCCAAACTCCAGCAGTGGCTGTTCCTGCGTAAAGGACACTGTCATTTTGATTGGATTGTTCTGTGGTATATACATGTGCTGCACCAGGAGCATAGCTTCTACTTACTGATTCTTTATCGAAATCGATTGGACCAATCCCATTCCACGTAGAAGAAGGCGATTTGTCAGATTTCAATGCTTTGGAAGCAAGTACATAATTTTGCTGACTTTGTTTTAAATGTTGTTTTCGTGTGTCACTAAGTGCAATAGGGGCTTTGTCTCTTGAAAAAGAGCGCAACCAACGTTTATAATACTGCGTATCGGTGTTTTTGACAAAGGGGTGAGCACGATAATATTTTGCGTACTCGCTAGTTACTTTTGCTGGATCAGGGTTCGCTCCATACATCAATTGAATCCACTCAGGAGCAGAAGTTGCTGGTTTATGATGTCCGTATCGGATTTCGGGAGATTCAAATCCTTGCGCATATACGAAGGTTTGAGAAAAGGACATCATTAGAAGTCCTGCGATAATTAATTTAGAATTTTTCATACAACTGGAAATTAAACAAATATATATAGAAAAATAGAAAGGAGCGCATTTGCTCCTTTCTACATCTGAATCGATCTAACTTTCTGTATTATAGTAAGTGTTAAAGTGTCGGACTTAATCCGCAGTTTTTACACTTTTAATATTGTCGTCATATACTCGGTCAATAAGCAGCATTCTTGGATCAATGGCTGCCTTGGCTGGTAATGAATCGAGTTCAAATGTCCATGTGCTTGCACCGCTGCTCATTTTTACTCGTTTTTCAAACATTAAATCTTCTTCGTCGTCATCACTAAAGAATCCGATATCGATCCATTCGCTCATAGGTACTTTTGTTTCATTACCCATTGTATCGGCCTTCATTTTATTGGACTCCAGATTTACAGTGATTTCATATTTGCCATTGGCCAATTTCTTTGCATTCGCCTCTTTCATTCGATTGTCATACAAAGTGATGTCTTTAATCCAATCATCAATCAAATATTGCATTGAATCCGGTGTACGCGCTTCCAAATGTCGTAGAAAGTCCAGCGAAGTAGGATAGGGAGGTGGTTTGTATCGATACTCTTCTAAAAAGGAACGCATAGCTGCATTTACGCTGTCTTCACCTATGTAATCTTGCAATGCATATAAAATAACACTTCCCTTTCCATAATGGATATGCTGTTGATTTTCTACTTTATATAGGGGCAATTCTTTATCGACTTCACCACTACGACCACGCAAATATCGATTGTGATCGTGCTTTATAAATTCGCGCATTTTCATTGGTGTTTTCGCAATTCCCTTCATGGTCATGAGTGAAGAATATTCTGCAAAACTTTCACTAAACATGGTTGCACCTTGCATTGTGGCACCAACCACCTGATGAGCCCACCATTGATGTGCCATTTCATGTGCAATTACGGCGTCTACTATGTTATTGTCTCCTTCGTCTTCTAAATTGTAGACAAAACCAATCGATTCAGAATAAGGCATTGTGCCAGGGAAAGCTTGCGCAAAGGAGGCATAACGGGGAAACTCAATTACTCTACATTGTTTATGGTAGTATGGACCAAAGTTTTCGGTATAGTATTTTAATGACCGTTGGACCGCATCCAACATCATTTCCACATTCCATGGATGTTTTTTATCATAATATACTTCGATGTCAATGCCATTCCATTTTCTGGAAGCGACTTCATACCTTGCTGAAATAAACGAATAGAAGTTTTGAGAAGGATGATCCACTTTGTAATGGTAGTAATTTCGACCTTTCTCCTCCCATTTCTTAATAAGTGTACCAGGTGCAATCGCTATTTGGTCCGACGAAGTAGAAATAACGGTTTCAACATTGATGAAATCCGATTTTCCATCGGATAAATAATTTTTCATGCAATTGGACCCACAATTGGCTTCCAATTCCGGCATTCGGTCTTTCGGAGGAAGTTCATGTTTACGTCGCGTATTTTTATCTGAAATTTCACCTCCGTCACTATATCCAATTGAAGGAAGAATATTTAAGTTGTTGAGAAATGTTCCATTTTCAATCACACCTTGAATCGCCGCAGTATTTCCAAATCCGTTCGATTCGTAAGACTCTTTGATTTCTAAAGTAATGGTAGCACCCGGTTTAAGAGGTGTTTTCAACTGATAGATATAGTAATCCAATTCTTTATCTTCAAACACCAATTCAGAACCTGCTAAGTTTATTTTCGGATTCCATCGAGAGTCGGTAGAGAAATGAATCGAATCAATAGGTTGTGTGGAAGTATTCGTTAATTGTAGAATAGCCTTGATGTTGGCATTTCGCTGATGAGGATAGATGTCAATGAAATATTTTGCATCCGAGATCTTTGGAAGATTGACGTGCTGATACTTTTTATATTTCAATTCGTATTGTACGGACAATTCTTCTTGTTGATCCGAAGTTTTGTACGGATTTAGTATTTGAGTGTTGTAATATACAAATCCAGCAACGGCAGTCCAGATTACAACCAATGAAAGTAAAGTCAATCGAGATGACTTAGGAATTGATTTTTTAGAATTTACGATTCGTTCTTTTAAGGCGCTAACCGTGCCCCGATTCCAGAGTGCTCCTGCAATGAATAAGCAAATGACAGCAAATAGAGCCCAATACAAATTGAACCACATAGCACCTTCCACGCCAGGACCAAATCCATTCATATCTGAATATCGAAGTGAAGGTCCACCTCCAATGGCCAACATATTACTTTGGATATCCAGCATACTCAAGATAAGATTCCATACAAAAATTACAAGTATTGAAATGGCGTAACCTATGTACTTATTATTAAGTAATACTTGAATCAAAATCATTACTCCACTCCAAATAAAGTAGGTAAAGAAGCTACTGGATAAGAAATCGAGTAGATAGACGTCCATTTCTATATTGGTGTATCCATTTCCTAACTGGTAGAGGATTCCACAAACCATGAAGAAAAGATGTAATAACGAAGAAATTACAAGTAAAGAAAGTGCCTTAGCAGCTAATGAGTTGAATGACACATGTGGAGTTGCATCGATGACTTCATTGATTTTATTGTCTCGATCACGCCAAACTAGTTCTCCACTAAAGAAAACCAATATTATAACTATAAAAAGTGACGTAGAGCCTGTAATCGTGTCGATCAACTTGTACGTTAGGGGATAAGATTTAAGTCCAAATGCTTCCGACCCACCAAATAGGTTGGAAATTAAAAGCACCATGCTTAGAAAAATTAAAATCTTAAATGTGATGCTTTTAGTAATACTAAGAAAACTAATTTTAAAGAAGCTTTTGAATTGAGTCCAGCTAGCTTGAATGGAGTAGTTTAGGGAGAATGCGGGGGCCGATATTTCGGTTAAATCGACCGTTGAATTTTCTATTTGTACTGCTCTGCCTTTTTTTGACTTTTTTCGAAATGAAAAACTTAAATAAGAACCAATTGAGATTAAAAAACCTACTGCAATCCATACCAATCGATTTAATAAAAGTAAACCAGAAAAAGATGGGTTAAGAGTATTCTTTTCAATTGGAGTGTAATATTTAGCGGTTAGTCTAAACGTATTGTTTCCCAAAGAATCAATCAAGGTCGCCAACGTTTCACTTTCCAAATCTGAAGTTAAGGTGGAAGATATAATATAGCCGACTAAGATCGTAATTGCTCCTACAAAGGAGATGATCGTGTTTTTGAATGCATGTGAAAGGGCATAAATGATACTGCCCGCAAAAAACATATTTGGAAGAATAAAAATGAAATAATTGCTGATCACCGTAGAAAAATGGAATGATCCAAATCGTTCTGCTTCAATCCAATGAAACATGGGACCCATAATCGAGCCTAGCCAAACGCCAATAAATACGCCTAAAATAGGTATGGTGGAAAGAACCAGTGCTCCAAAAAAGCGACCAAAATAATACCCTGGTTTGCTTAATGCAGTGGTAAATAATATTTCGTTAAAGTTGTTTTTGTAATCTCGAAGGGCTGCATTATTAAAATAGGCTGCCGCCATAAGGAGTCCAAATAAACAACAAACATTAACGATGCGTGTAATTTCATGGGGAGAGTTCTTATGTACATTTCCAACCGCCCCTCCAATCGAAACAGCGTCTGTACAAGAAAAGGCAAAGGCAAAAATGGTAATCAGCCCTAAAAAGATATACACCATGGGCTGTTTAAAGGTGTATTTGAGTTCCGTTAAAAAGAATGTTTTAAACATGATTCGTTCGAATTAGATGGATGGTACCGAGATTTAAACTAAAGCGTGACTTGTGTTGATCTTTGAAAAGAACACGTCTTCCAAATTTGGAGAAACGGATTCAAATCCATCTCCCGGATTGGTATCGCTCCAAATGTGAATTTGTGGTTGTCCACCTACCATTTTATTCGAGATTACCTTATGGCTCTTTGCATATTCTTGCAATTGATCACGTGTAATCATTTTTTGATATACTTTTCCTGCTAATTCATCCATCGCATTTTGAGGGGTGCCTTGATATACTAATTGACCTAAATTCATAATGGCCATTTTGGTACACAACTCCCGCACGTCGTCTACAATATGTGTGGAAAGAATCACTATTACTTCCTGCCCTACATCGGCTAATAAATTGTAAAAACGATTACGCTCTCCAGGATCTAATCCTGCAGTTGGTTCATCTACAATTATCAATTTAGGTTCACCAATCAATGCTTGTGCGATTCCAACACGTTGCTTCATTCCACCTGAAAACCCTTTTACGCTTTTATTTCGTTTGTCATATAGATTTACTTTGTGCAGTAAATACTTAACCAATTCTTTTCGTTCTGATCCTTTTGTAATTCCTTTCAGAATTGCCATATGATCTAACAATTGCTCTGCTGTGATACGAGGGTATACACCAAACTCCTGAGGTAAGTATCCTAGGATTTTTCTCAATTCTGCCGGTTCTTCAAAAATATTGATGTCATTCAACATGGCACTGCCTGAATCCGCTTCCTGTAGGGTAGCGAGTGTCCGCATCAACGACGATTTCCCTGCTCCATTAGGTCCCAAAAGGCCAAACATTCCATTGGTGATTTCGATGGATACATCATCCAAAGCTTTCACACCATTTGGATACGTTTTACTTAGGTTGTTGATTTTTAAAGTGTGCATGGAGCTTTTATGTTTGTTGTGTTTGGAGTTGATTTTCTTCGATTTATATCTTCCTTGATTTTATTATTCGAATCAAGGGAACCGCAATATCGTCACCTTTGTGACGAACAAATTTTAATTTTGTTACAAGATGCTATTTTAGAATTCAAATAAAAAGAGCACAGGGTAATTTATAGACTAAAGGGGTAACTTTTTCGATTAAACGGCACTTAAAGAACACAATTTTCATTGTTATTAATGGATTTCCCGGTTAACACGAAATAATTCAAGGGCAATTGATTATTATTGCATGAATTGTTATACTTGTATGAAACGTTCAGTCGCGCCCATTGAAAATTAAACAAACCTTATTATTTTTTCTTTGCTTGCTTACAGCTACTGTAGGGATCTTATTTATATTTCCTGAAAATGGCATTCCCATTGGATTTGGTGAAAAGATTTGGTTGCCAACATTAACGGAAGTGTTGAAATTGGATAAAGAAGATGGAAATGATGCCCGATCCAGTATCATTAACGAATTTATTGCCCCAGACTCCGTTCAAATTAGTGATGTCCTTCAATCTAAAGTCGATTCTGCGAATTCAAAACGTTTAAATGATTCTTTACGTAACGAACAGTTGAGGCTGCACTTTCCACCGAAGCAAAAAAATGTCTTAGATCCATTTTTTAAAGCATTAAGTCGAGCGTCCAAAAAGCCAATTCGAATCTTACATTATGGGGATTCTCAAATTGAAGGAGATCGGATTACAGGTTATGTTCGAAAAAAAATGCAAAGCAAGTTTGGAGGTACAGGACCGGGCTTGATTGCGCCTAAGCCATTTGCCAGTTCTCCGTGTGTGGCACAAACGTATGAGGGGAATTGGGAATCTTTTCGATTATTTATGGCAAGGGATGATCGTATTGAACATCATAATTTTGGACCAATGCTAAAGTTTGTAAGCATTTTGCGAGAAGAAGAGTTGCAAGCGGAGTTGAAGTTGGATTCATTGGAACAAGAAACAAAAAAAGAGGAAGATCCGAAAGAAGATACCACTGGACAAATTCCCGCACCTCCGCAGATAGCCCTATCTGCCTCAGTAAAGTTGACAAAATCAATATTGGGTACCCGAAATGTGAAGGATTGGCGCACCTTTAAATTATTCTTGAATCCGCTACATGATCCTTTTGAATTGATCATAAAAGAGGATAGCACGCAAGTATTGAAAGATACAATTAGACCCGGAATGAAACAAAATTTTGTAAGTTGGAAAATTCAAAACCCGGCACTAAAATCGATGGATTTACAATTTACCACGATGGGGCAATTTCCTGAAATTACGGCTTATTCAATCGAAGGTAAACCAGGGGTTTGGATGGATAATATAGCTATGCGAGGTTCAGGAGGAGTGAGTTTTCGAACTACGAGTGTAAGTTCATTACGTTCATTTTATTCTGACAATAACATTCCATTGATCATAATGCAGTTTGGAGGGAATGCATTGCACGGAGCAAGAAGTGATGAAGAGTGTGAACAATATGGCAGGAAATTTGAAAAGAACTTAAGGTATTTAAAACGATTGTTACCAAAGGCGTGCATTATTGTGATTGGGCCATCGGATCTTTCGATTAAAAAGGAAACTAAATGGGAAACGCATCCATTTCTTGAAAAGACTCGTGACGAAATGAAACGTGCTTCTTTTGCAAATGGTGCGGTGTATTGGGATACATATGAAGCGATGGGCGGAGAAAATACAATGCCTTTGTGGGTTGAATCAACCCCGGCATTGGCATCTGAAGATCATGTTCATTTTAGCCCTCAGGGAGCCCGAAAAGTAGCGGATTGGTTTTATACGGCGTTGATTACGGAATATAATAACTATAAAAAGAAGGGAGCGGATGGAAAATAGAAGGGATAAGGTCAATAAGGTAATAAAGGTCATAATATGGCTGTGCGCATTTATACATGGTTATGAATTGATGCAATCGCAAGCGCAAGAAAAAGTTCAATTGACAGATAAGTATGTGAAAGAATTGAGTCAGCATTCTTTCATCCAATACGACACGAATGAAATTCGATATTTTGGAGATTCTAGTGCGTTGAATAGGTTTTATGCCAAACTAACCTCTACGCTAGATTCCAATCAAATAGATGCGAATGTTCGGATTATGCATGTGGGAGGGTCGCATATTCAGGCCGATATTTGGTCGGGTACACTGCGAAGCAATTTCCAAACAATGGAGCCAAATATGAAAGGGGAACGTGGAATGGTATTTCCATTACACATTGCAAGGACCAATAACCCTTCCAACTATAAAACACTCTATACAGGAACATGGGAGAAATGCCGGTCTGCAATAAAAAAAAGAAAATGTGATTTAGGTCTTCTGGGCTATCGAGTTAGAACGTATGACACACTTACCAGTTTTAAGATTTATTGCTACGATGATTATTATCCGTTGGATTATGAAAGCAATTGCATCAAACTTTATTATGCTGTAAACGAAAGTTCCTTTACTCCATTTATAGAAATGAATGGTACTTGGCATCAGATGACCGTTAATAAAGAATTGGGATATGCTGAATTTGGTTTTGACTCTTATCAAGATACGATTTCATTTAAAGTTGCCCGCACTGATTCATGTCAAGAATACTTTGAAATGCATGGAATTCAACTGGAAAACGATGATCGAGGTGTGGTTTACCACAATATTGGTGTTAATGGAGCGGATGTGCCTGCGTATATGCACTCTCAACGATTGGAAGATCATTTGAAAACGATAGATGTGGATTTAGTTATTTTTTCTATAGGTATAAACGATGCATATGATGCCAATTTCACAGCAGAGAGTTATAAGAATAATTACGATACGCTGATCACGATGTTTCGAAAGGTACATCCAGAAGTTAATATTTTATTTACCACTAATAATGATAGTCATCGAAGACGGAAACCAAATCAACGTGCTTTTGAAGTGCGAAGAGTAATGGAATGGTTGTGTAAGGAACACAATGCCGTCATGTGGGATATGTTTGAGGTTATGGGAGGATTGGGATCCATGGATAAATGGGTTGCAGAAGGGATGGCAAAAAGAGATCGCATTCATTTTAATTCAACCGGGTACCGATTGATTGGGAATATGATGTTTAATGCATTAAT
Organism: Cytophagales bacterium; assembly: GCA_965277185.1. Classification (GTDB taxonomy): domain Bacteria; phylum Bacteroidota; class Bacteroidia; order Cytophagales; family JAHDFW01; genus JAHDFW01. The sequence goes on from CBDICC010000035.1 coordinate 99,002, forward strand.
GAAGGATTATCAACGCTATTTGGATACCTATGGGGATTAATTGGTTAGATAAAATATTCTTGTTCAATCAGGATCCAGAATCACCTGGACTCTCGCAAGATCTGTTTTTTACCAAGATTTATTTTTGGATCTTTCTGGCAATCGTACTGTTTTTTATGTTTTTAATTCATAAAAAGAAGAATCGTGCGATGCTCATTACCATGGTGCTGATATTCACAATGGGCTTCTTTTTGGCAGGATTATTTAACCCTCAATTCTTCCTGATCTATTTCCTGTGGACCTTTTTCGGCATTATTTTTATCTATTACGCATATAAAGAACGCTATTCGCTGTCGAGTAATACGTTCTTGTTTGCCACCAGTTTATTTTTCTATTACAAGTCTGGAGGTGCTTTCTTTTTAATCTTAATTTTTACCACGGTTATTAATTATCTACTGGGAATTTTGATTCATAGCAGAACAGAACAATGGGCGAAAAAGATGCTTGTTGGACTGAGTATTGGTGTCAACTTGACTGTTTTAGCAACATTTAAATATGCTTATTTCTTTTCTGACTCTTGCCAAATGTTCCTTACCACGATTAACGGGGTCTTTGGCTATGACTTTCTGACCCAATGGGATTTGGATGTTTTATTAGAATCATGGTCTCGTGCGCAATTGGGGGAAGGGTTTACATTTTCTAGTATTGTGTTACCCATAGGTATTTCCTTCTTCACTTTTCAGGCGATGAGTTATACCATTGATATTTATAAAGGAGAGTTAAAGCCATTGCGGAACATTATGCACTTTGGATTCTATGTTTCCTTTTTTCCTCAGTTGGTTATGGGGCCAATTGTACGAGCAGCTGATTTTATACCTCAAATTTATAAACCCTACAAATTGAGCATGGTTCAATTTGGAACCGCTTTGTTCTGGATTTTAAATGGAATTTTAAAAAAGGCGTTTCTGGCGGATTTTATTGCGAAAGGCTTCATAGATTATTCGTTCCAGCAGCCAGAAATGACGAGTGGCTTTCATTGCGTAATGGCCATGTTTGGTTATTCCATGCAAGTATATGCTGATTTTTCAGGCTATACAGACATGGCAATAGGTATTGGACTGTTGCTTGGTTTTTCGTTTAAACAAAATTTTAATTCACCTTATAAGGCGAAAAACGTAGGTGATTTCTGGAAAAGGTGGCATATCTCCTTATCCACTTGGCTTCGAGATTATTTATACATTCCACTGGGAGGAAATAAGCGAGGGAGCAAAACTTCATATATCCTACTAGGAATAATGATTCTAGTAATGCTATTATTGTCCAAGAATTACTGGTGGGTTATTCTAGTTGTATCTCTGTCATTGATTGGTATTCTACTTGTATTGTCACTGCTATTTGCCAATGTGAAAAAGTGGGTAAATACAAATGTCAATTTGATGATAACGATGCTGTTAGGAGGACTTTGGCATGGAGCAAGTTGGAATATGGTAATTTGGGGTGGCCTGAATGGATTAGGATTGGTTGTGTATAAACTTTGGAGAAAAATAAGTCCATATGAACGTAGCACAGCGGTATGGTCCAATATCTTGAAAATTATCTTAACGCTTACTTTTATATCAATCACTCGAATCTTCTTTAGAAGTAAAACCATGGCGATTGCCAGTTTATTTATTGATCGTATTCTTAATCATTTTAGTATTGAAACGATGCCGGAAGTAGTAGCGAAATATTGGTTTTATTATTTGATTATGATTGTAGGCTTTGGAATTCACTTAATTCCTGCGGAAGGGAAACGAAAATATCGAAATTGGTTTATTCGATCTCATATCGTAGTAAAAGGGCTTGTTATTTTAATAATAGGCGTTGTATGTTATCAATCTCTACAAGCAGCTCAACCTTTTATTTATTTTAAATTTTAAGAAGCAGGTATTTACTTCAATTTAGTTTCCTTTAGTTTTAATAAGCCTTTTTGCTCTAAAAGGTTTGTGATTTTAATAAAAAAAAGTTCCCCCCATTTTCTTTCTACAGATTTCGAACAGATTTCAGTATTAACTTTGATCGCAAGTAGTATAAATTAATCGAAAAGATCCTTTACATAAGTTAAGGTGATGATCTTTTGATAAGATATGCTTTCGTTGGATAATTACCGAATTGGTTGTTTAGTTAAGTTCATGTAATATTTTTTTATAATAAATACCGAATCGTAAAATACTACTAAAGCCTCCTTCTCTTGATTTGATATTTCTTGGGCGAGTTTAGACAAACGAGAGGGGAGGCTTTTATGCCCAATACGGATATTTACGTATCCATCTCCCTCTGGTCAAAGGGATCATTTAGCTTCAATTTCCTAGATAATTTAGATGTGTATTCTATTTTTTTAATAAATCTCGTCCGATTTTAGTGTGCTGTTCCGTCTAAGGTTTGAAACAAAGATTAAATCTTATTTTAAAACTTAACTTAACCTAATTTAAACACAAACACTATGGTACCAAATTTATTAGTATTACTCGGAGCTTCATTCATCCCATTTTTACTTGCGTTTGCATGGTTTCATCCCAAACTATTTGGAGGAGATACATGGACAAAAGTAGCGGGGCTTACCCCAGAACAAGCTGCTACACCTGTAAAGCCTCTAAAGGCAATGTTGACCATTATTTTTAACTTTTTTCTCGCCTTTGGTATTTTTGGACTGAGTGTTCATCAGGCAGGAATCTTTAGCGTGGTAGGAGGAAATGCGGATCTTTTGAAAACAGGAGTAGGGGCGGAATTTATGGCAGCATATGGTCAAAACCATTTGACGTTTGGTCATGGTGCTTTTCACGGATTAATCGCTGCCATTACCTTTATTTTACCAGTATTAATGTATGCGGTGATTTTTGAAAGAAAGTCGGCAAAGTATCTTTGGATCAATTGGGGATATTGGATTCTTTCCTTGGTTTTAATGGGAGGAGTGATTTGCCAATGGGGTGGACAACTTGCTTAATTTTTGCAATCATTATAAAGTGACAGATGCATTCAATCTTAGATTACCTGACCTTGTCTTATCTATAATTGTAATGAATGCATCTGCCGCTTTGTTATAGCTACAGATTCATTTGTGTAGCGAATTAAAAATGCGAAAAATATGGTGCGCTCATACTTTATTGCTTCAAAACCTTGAAAGAATAATGTTGACTTCCCTGATCAACTTCTAAAAAATACAAGCCATGAACATAGGCATTCATATCCATTCGATATGTTTTTTGAGAGGTGAAATGTTGCGCCACTTTTAACCCTAATGCATTGTGAATTTGAATATGCATTGGTTCAGATAATTCTTGGTCATTTTTAATAAATAAGGCATTTGAAGTTGGATTTGGATAAACACTGATCATATGGTTTTCCTCTGAAGTTGCAACCGAAAGTCCTACAACATAAGGTTCAGAAAAGTTTGTACATCCCTTGGAATCGGTTACTTCTACGGTATATGATCCGTTGTTCCAGTAATTCAAACTTGAATTAGTCGCGTCAGGATAAAGCTGCTCCTCTAAATACCATTGGTAAGATTGAAAACTTTGTGTGGTAAGTAAAAAGCCATTGTCATTGATCACAGGAGTTGGCAATGGGTTTACCTTAACTTGATATGAACCGGGATACGTACAATTAAAAGAATCTGTTCCATTCGCTATATAAGTGGTCGTGGTTTCGGGTTTAACCTGAATGACGCTGCCATTATCGTTGTGATCCCAGATATAAGAATTAGCACCATTCGCAGTAAGATTAATCGAGTCTCCCGCACAAATTTCATTATCCCCTGAAATTAAAATCGTAGATACAGGATAATACGTGAGTTCCAAACTTATAATACTATCACATCCCAATACATTCATCGCAGAATCAAAGTGGAAACCCGCATTATGGATCATCAGTCCAGCGAAAAGAATGCTGTCGCCCGTACAAATAGTAGAAGTATTGTGACTATATGATCTTGGACAATCCGTTTCCAAATTCTCCATTAAATAAACTTTTCGGTCTCTAAAACTTTGACTAAAAACATCTAAATCTCCATCCTGATCAAAGTCGATTGAGGTTACTTTAATAGGCCCTGCTTGATCCTTGTAGACAACAGAATCAGTAAAGACTTCGTTTCCGTCGTTGTAAAGAATTAACGTTTCATAATCATTTGAATTTGTCAAAACGATGTCTTCATCTAGATCCTGATCAAAATCACCAAAATCTAAATCTCGTGGATCATCTAAAACGAGCGGAATGGAAAAAGGAGTGTAAGTGAAGTTTCCATCTTTTCGAAGCCATACAAATTTATCTTCGACTTGTGAGAGTATGAAAATATCTTGATCCCCGTCGCCATCAATATCGTATAATCGAAACTCTGTATCATTGAGATTACTGGCCGTTGTTCCATCAACAAATGCGCTAATATTGATTAAAAGATTGTCCGTAAATACACCATTGTTGTTTTGTAAATATCGTAGTTCTACTGGATTACCCCACATCATATAAATGAGGTCATCATCATTGTCCCCATCTATATCATCATCTAAAAAGTAAGTAGTGCCGACTCCAAACACCGTTTCTGTAAAGGAATTACCAATCCGTTCATAACTTTTTAAGCCCCCTCCATAATGCGTAAATTCAATGTTTCCGTCCTGATCCAAATCTGTGATTTTAAGACTATATATTTGATTTGGAAATTTATAAATAAAGGATTGTTCAAAAGTTCCATTTACATAATCTAGAAGAAAAAGAGAGTCGTACTTTGAGAAAATCAACTCATCATCCCCATTGCCATCATAATCGTATGAAATCCATTCACGTGTATCTGTTAAAGGAGTCCAATTACCTTCTCCAACCATGTAGGATTGAATTGGTCCCAACGTATGATCAAAATCCTGAATGATGAAATCCATGTAGGTGTAATTAACACCGACCACATCTGGAGAACCATTTCCGTTCAGATCAGGGAAAAGCAAGTATTTGGAGTCAAAGTTTATGACGTCATAGGCAAAATCATAATTACCAGATCCATTGTTTTGTTGCAAATAGAAGCTTAATGCACCACCAACCGAAACAAAATCCTTTAATCCATCCTGATTTAGATCTTCCCAGGAAAATACAGCACCAGTATTATCTCCCAACACGTTTTGCACAGTGAAAGTACTATTACCATTATTTAAGTAGACATCAGTACCATCATAATGAGAAACAAAAAAATCGTCCTTTCCATCGGTGTTATAATCAATGGTCAGATTCATGGAGTAAATTCCGTTGGCAGGAACCGTAAAATTAAATACAGGAACAAAACTCCAAGCACTATCGTTTCGCAGGACTACGCCTTCATTTTCTGCTGCGGTATGATCGGAAACAACGATATCAGGCAATCCACCAGCTGAAAATTCCCCTACGGTAACTTGTGGCCAGAGATCCAGCGTGTCTATTCGATGAAGGGTAAAACCAAAAGCCCCATCGTTTTCGGCAATAGTGAGTACAGGTTCATCAGGACCGAAATCAAAATAGGTAGCCACGATGTCCATTTTCCCATCATTATTCATGTCTTTAATGGCGTGTAAGCTGTTTGGTTGACCAGGTAAATCCAATGATCCAATGTGGCTTGTGAAAGTAGAATCACCATTGTTTTCATACACGTACAATCTCCCTGAATAATCATTAAGATCGAACACAATATCTTTGTCCATGTCATTGTCCAAGTCCTCTACAATCATGTTGGCGACCACTTCATGACCTGGTCCAACATAGAATTTATTATAATTGAAGTTCCCGTCGTTTAAGTAGAGATAAATGCGTTCTTGACCAAGGCTATCTTCAAAAAGGAAGAAGTCTTCAAAACCGTCTGAATTAAAGTCATTACAGAATACAAAATCATATCCGGTTGCCGAATCACGTACAATTTCAGGATAAAAAGTGTTGCCAAGATTTTTGTGAATTAATAAATCTCTTCGACTTTCAAAACCTAATAAAGCGTCAGGGAAACCATCCCCATTGTAATCCATAATGTCAAAGTCCTGTTTGTTTCCGGTCCCCGTTCCAGAGTATTGTATAAAATGCAAATCAAATTGTGCCGTTAAGGAGAGCACAGAAATTATGCAAAGCATGACAAGAATTAATTTTTTCATAATAGTGGCGATATTAGGTGCTTCAACGTGTTAACTATATAATTTTCATTGTAAGTCTGATGAACGACAGAGTGTTAAGAATTTCAATGAAATTACAATAAAAATTATCTTTTCACTTCTAAAGAGTCGTGCAAATCTCCGATTCCATAAATAAAGTTACATAAAAAAAATAATGAGTCAATACATGGATCTCCGCGAATTGGGAATAATAACACCTGATTTATAGGCTAAAATTAATATTATTTGCCTGCTAAACGGAGGGCACAGAATTTTTCCAGAATTGAAATGTAGTTTTGATCATCAAATTATTTAAATAGCCCCAAACCTACTAGCAATAACATTTATAGTACCAGTCAAATCAACTTAGATCATTTAGATCTACGAATTTTAACATGATCTAAATAAGAAAATCGGATTGTAATCGTTATTAGGAAGGTGTTATCATGTTGTTTGACTGAAGAAATAGGAAAACTAAACTAAAGTTTATAAACTCAATTCATTATGCCTTCCGTCAACATTAATAATTCAAATCAAGGATTTGAATCAATTACAAAATCAAATAGTTTTAATCGAACAAAGTTCCTTGAATTTATCAAGTTCGCTTTTCCGTTAGCAACGCTAATACTGTACGTATTATATGAAGTGAATTTATAATTCAATATTGGATTTCATTTAAGCATTTACTGCATAAATAAGAGCACTTTGTTGCATAGATATAAGAAGTTAACTCCTTAAGATCATTTCATTTTATTTATTTATTTGTTTTATGGATCAAAAAAGAGGCCATGTTTTGTATAAAACACGGCCTCTTTTGAAGTATTCAAATGACTATTATTTAAGACAATCTGAATACGAAATTTCGCTAAGTTTGATTAAATTACTTTGCACTCTTAGCAGCGCCCATCATAGTTTCAACATTCGCTTGTGAAAACTCGCTAAATGATAATCCTGTAGTGAATTCTATTGCGCGGTTGTCTTTTATTACACAGTAGTAAAAGCTGAAATCTGTAGTACCATCCGAAACAGTTTTGTACAAATAACCGTTTGCGTCTTCTGTTATTATTTCAAATCCGTCATCTTCGCCACTAACTTCTTTATCTGAAGCAACAAGTTCTTCAACAGTTTTTTCATTGTCTGTGTCAAACATAGTTATGTCCAAATTGAATTTGTCCTTTTTAACAGTTTGGTTAATGATCTTCACACCATCCATTTCTCCTGTTAACATTCCTTTTTTAACCTCAGCTCCTTCAGGTGCAGAAATAGTGATCGGAATACCTTTGTCTGCCAAGCTTAAATCAGCCATGACTGCAGGAGTTGAATCAGAACTTCCTCCACAAGAAGCTAAAAATAATAACCCTCCGGCTATAGCAGTTGATAATAATAATTTAGTTTTTTTCATTTTGTATTTAGTTAAATATGTGTTGTTATGTAAAGGTTATTTATTTCCTGCTTATTAAATGTGTAAAGAAGAAATCGAACAAAGTTATTTAGATCTAAATTTCATTCGATACCTTACCAAACGTATGAAAACCTTTTTGGAAAGACAAGGAATTTTAGGTTATAATTAAGGTTATACACCGAATTTATCACATGATCGCTATGTTATTCAAATGGATAGAACCAAGATCTAAATCAAAACGAGCTTAATAATCCAATGAAATGAACGTTCAATTCAACATACAGTCCGGAACGACCGAATAATATATTTAATAATGTCGGATCTACTTTATATTGAAAATTTCACTAAATTGAATTCGAAATCAACTTTTCTAACCAAATAAATTCAACTATGACAAAATCATTAATCATTACAATTGCACTTGTAGCAGTGACTACATTTGCCAACGCGTTTTCGGTTCGTTATTACAACAAAGATTCAAAAACGTATAAATGGGATATTAAAATAAATGGAAGTACTAGAACAATTGAGTTTCGAAGCAGTACAACTAGTACCGCGTCCGCTTCAATGAGTACAGATGAAATCGAAATTAAAACAGATTGTGGTTGGATTAAGGTGAAAGATGATGCCAATATCACTATTAAGGATGGTTGCATCAAAATTAATTAATACGATCTGACTTGATCTAATCTAATCTAATCTTCCATCGTAGTTTCTGTTCAATATGTTTTGTTGAAATGAAATGAAAATATATGGAATTATTTAATTTGTAGCTCCTTCATTTAGATTGTCTTAATCTGAGTGAAGGAGTTTTTTTTTAGATTCGATGAATAAGTCCTTGAATTTGAATCAAGTAAATAGTTTGGAATTGTTTAAGCCTATAAGTATATTTACTAGCATGAATGCATTATCTAAAATAGGGATTGGAATGGCAACGTTAATGATGCCTTTTATTTCAATTGGTCAGGCACGTGTTAATTTAAATGATGACGTTTTTGTCACAATTAATAATGGGGCGTATTTGGTTGTTGATAATCCAAATGCCAACGCAATTACTACATCTGGAGCAGGAGGAAATATTGTTAGTGAAGGAGAAGCGAATAAGGTGAAATGGAATGTAGCCAATTCTACAGGTTCGTATACTGTGCCGTTTACAACGACTCCAGTGTCGCAAGGTGGAAATGGGACCAAGATCCCAGCTACTATGCAAGTTACCTCTGCTGGTTCAAATGATGGTTCAGTTGAGTTCTCTACTTATGAAACAGCGACGGATGCCAATACTGGATATCCAACGGGTGTAACGAATTTAGATGTAATAGCCGGAACGGACGGAAGTTTAAATACCGTGGATCGATTCTGGATTATTGAGGCAGGAAGTTATTCCACAAAGCCAGACGTAACCTTGTCATTTTCGTATGACGACGCAGCCAATGAAATTGGAAATACGAACACAATTAGCGAAGCAAACTTAGTAGCGCAGCGATATAATACAAACATAAATACCTGGGAAGGTTTAGTGTTTGGGACAGTTAATGCGACCAATAATACAGTTTCCGGAGCAGTAGTTGGTGCTTCAGACTTTTACGGAGTTTGGACTTTATCTAGCAATACGGCAATTTTACCAGTTGAAAACCTTGATTTCACTGCTGAGAAAATGAATGAATCAGCGCTTTTGAAATGGAATCATAAGAATACAAACGCATTGAAAGTGGAAGGCTTTGAAATTGAACGAAGTGGGAATGGTCAAGAATTTGAATGGATTGGACAAGTGAATGCAAGTGAGCAATTTGAATTTACGGATGCATTTCCAATGCACGGAAACAACTATTACAGATTGAAATTGATTTATTCGGATGGATCTTCGGATTACTCAGTAGCAAAAACTCTTCATTTTGGTTCAAGCGTTGCTTTGTCACTTTATCCAAATCCAACAAGTCAAACGGCTACGCTTAATGTAGGTGGAATGACTTCGAATGTTCAATTAACCGTATTTGACATTGATGGAAGATTGGTCGCTCAATCCAACTTTTCGGGACCTTCTAAACAATTAGATTTTGTACAAGAGCTTGCAAATGGGATGTACTACTTAAATGTACAAGTAGATGATATGCCAACAAAAACCTTGAAATTAGTTAAGCAACTGTAAATGCTTCTCCATTTTGGACTAATGAATTAGAGTTAGATAGATCTACTCTTCTGAAAAAAGAGGTGTAGATTGTTTCAAATGTTTCTAACTGCTGTCAATCGAAAATCAATTCGCATTGTTGAATTTTCAATCAACGCTTTTCGTTTAGCGAAATGCCGGTAATTGTATTGGTAGTTCAGACAATGATAAGCTAGCGTATATAACCTATAACCTCCACAAGTTCTTTCATGAATTCTAAACGTACTACCGTTGTGAAAGGAACCGTTATGACCTTGCTTGGGTCAGAGTGGTCCGGAGTAATTATGGGTATTGCTATTCTATTTCTTTCTATTCCATTTATCACTTTTGTAATCTCATATTCAGGAGAACGAATTCCGATGTACCTTTGGAAAACGTCCTTTGTAAGTTTTATAATAGGATTATTAGGGTGTTTCTGGTATGTAAAAGACCGATTAGGACGCGGATTAGAACTGCGAATTGATAAGATTAAAGATGAAATTTCCATTCGAGTTACCGGAAGTAAGGTAAGCGGAAGAATTAAGGGGGATGACTTTCAGTTTACATATTACTATTACAAAGAAATTACACACGCAAACATTCCAATTTATCATCCAACAGTGGCAATAATTAGAAATGGTGTGTATGAAATGATGGTTACCGATAATTACGGGGTAATCCATACTTTACCTGAAGGGTGGGAATTTCGAAATGGATTGAAAGATTATTCGTTGGCCCAAATCACACAAGGAAAATCGCTGTTTTATTATGTACAACCAGGACATCGTGGATTAGTAGAAAAAATAGTGATGGAACTACAAAATTCAAATCAATTTTCCTACGTTGCGATATCCCAAATAGTTAAAGAAATCAATGCGAATAAGTCCTAGAATCAATCGCTGATGCTAATCACGTAAAGTTTTAAGTGCATTTTATGTTAATACGGAGGAACTGGTGCAATTTGACTCATTAATTCGGCACAAAGGATTGCTCCATAGGTACCTAGCGCATATCCCAAAACAGCAAGTAAAACACCTACAGGCGCCAGGCTAGGATGAAACGCGGAAGCAACCACAGGTGCACTTGCAGCACCACCTACATTTGCTTTGCTTCCAACAGCCAAAAAGAAGAATGGAGCACGAACAATTTTCGCCACTAAGAATAACAGTCCCACATGAAAAGCCATCCAGATCAGACCCACAAAAATCAACAATGGATTATCAAAAATCTTAAGAATATCCATCTTCATTCCTATGATCGCTACAAGGACATAAATAAATACACTTCCTAATTTGGAAGCCCCAGCACCTTCCAATTTACGAGCCTTTGTAAAAGAAAGACCTAGTCCAACGGAGGTTGAAATAACCACAACCCAAAAGAATCCATTCCCTAAAATGCTACTCTCCAAACTACTGCCCTTGAGCATTGACGCAATGGAATCCGCACAAAAATGAGATAACCCTACCGCTGTAAATGCGATGGCAAGAATTTTAATAAGATCAGGTAGGGTAGCTGTTCTTTGAACCGAAGCTTGATAATCTTCCATCGTTTTTTTCAAGCGATCAATTGCGGAAGTATCAGCCTTTAGCCATTTGTCAATTTTGGCAGCTCTTCCTGCTCCATATAATAAAAAAGCCATCCAAATATTCGCTACGACAATGTCAATCAGGATCATTCCTGAATACTTGTCCTTGTTGAATTCATATAATTCCAGCATCGCAGTTTGATTGGCTCCACCTCCAATCCAACTCCCTGCCAACGTAGAAAGTCCTTTCCATACTGCGTCTGGACCAACACCTCCAACCGTTTCTGGACTAATCCAACTCATGATAAGGATGGCAAGTGGCCCACCAATTATAATTCCTAACGTAGCTGTAAAGAACATGATCAATGCTTTTGGACCAAGTTTTATAATGCCTTTTAAATCAGTACTGAGTGTCATTAGTACCAAACTTGCGGGAAGAAAATACGTTTTGGCAATACTCCATAAATTGGAATGTTTCGATGAAATCAAACCAGTCGTGTTTAATATTGCGGGAAGCATGTAACACATCAGCAGCGCAGGCACTACTTTGTAGAACATTTTTAAAACTTTATTTTCACTGTTAGATGAGATAAAAACAATTCCAAGACAGAGAAGTAACAGGCCAAAGACGACAGCATCATTGGTGATAAAAGGTGTTTTATCTTCTTTTAATTTAACTTTAATCCAAGTTTCTTGATCAACCTGTTCATTCCTTAGCGAAGCTACAGTCCATCGTTTTCCAACCACTCTAACAGCATCCTTTAGGAGTTCAGTGCAATCGAATTGTTTAGGATTGTTTTTTACTTTTGATACAGAAACAACGCCTTTTGTAGAAATGATTAAGCGTACTTTTAGTGGTCTTTCAATAAAAACACCTTTAAGCTCAGCCGGATAGTTTGCGCTGCAATAGGCTTCAATCTTCTTATTATAGACAGCTAAACTACCTTCAGGCTGTGCTTTTACCGTAACTACGGTGTCGGAAACAAGCCGATTTACTTCTTCCGCTTTAACAGCATGGAATAAACCAACATATAGAATGCTAAGGAGAAAAAGTCGAAAGCCAGAGTTATACGATTTTATCATAGATAAGTGAATTGATTCTTTCCATTAGGAAAAGAAATATTGGACAAAAATAACAAAGAATTTGAGGCGAAGGAATGTTTGTACTACAACTTTATGAACCCATTGAGTTTACCAATGTATGCTTTTCGATTTCGATGCAAGCCTTCTCCATGCGCTCCTCCAATATCCCAAAGCTCCTTGTTGACGGATGGACAGTTCTTAAATAATTTTTCAGACATCCAATAAGGAGCCGTTTCATCTTTGGTACTAGCCATGATCAAGATTGGAATGGTCACTTTTTTAATTGCCTCTGTAGCCGGATAGTAATCCTTTACCAACAAATTTGTAAAGGGTTTGGCAATACCTGGACCGTTGATCTTTGCCGTTTCTTTATGGGAAGAAAAAGCTTCATCTAAGACAAGGACATTGATGTTCTTTAGGTTTTGTTCTGTTAATTTGACAGCAAGATGTCCGCCTATCGATATACCATGAATAACCACGGAAGTGTTTTTTACCTCATCTAATTTTAGAAAATGATTGAGTGCAAGTTGCGCGTCAGTAAGTAGGTTTTTATGGGTTGGTTTACCTTGAGATTCTCCAAAACCTTCATAATCCATTATGTAAAAATTGTATCCAGTATTGGTATACATTTCAGACATGGTAATCCAAGAGCCAATCGGGCCTGCGTTCCCATGCAATAGAAAAACGCTTCCTTTGGCTTTGATTTTAGAAGCAATAAAAGCCGTGTGGATTTCCCTTCCTTTTTCGTTTTTAAGTTTGAATTCAAATGCATTTTCAATTCCAGACCGTTCAATAGTTTGCCGGGCGGCGTACTTTGTTTCATAAAAAAGACCGTTGAAGGCACATGAAGTAAGGATCGATGTGATCACACATAAGCAGACAATATTTAGATAGGTCAATTTCATGGTTTGATTCTTGGCTATGAATGTACATAGAATAATCTAGTTTTGATCAATCTATCGATTACTTATGCTTAAATTTCACAGGAAAATTGAATCCTTGTATAACCGGAATTCCACGTTGCCTCGCCCCAATCCAAACTCCATAAGTTTTAATTGCTTGAATAGATGCTTCATCACAACCGTTACCAATACCTTTTAACACATTAAACTCTATTGGAGTACCATCGGTATCAACGTAAAAATTGATATAGACGATGCCAGTAGTTCCTTTTTTCAGGGCTTTTTTAGGATAATTTTTAGACAAATATTTAGCGATATGGGTACGAAAATCCAACATGCCTTTTTCAGGATGAGCTTCTTCTTCTAGTTTTGTATATTCATGCTTTTCGCCCCACTTATCCCATGAGTTCCCTTTGGTTAGTTCACCACTGGTATATTGCTCTTTATAATTGATGGAACCATCATCTCGGTATCCTGTCCATTCTCCAACTTTTTTTCCTTGTTGATACAACCCGGTGGTACGACGTCCCTTGATATCAGTGAAATCAAAGAGTCCGTTCCCTTCCGAAATTACGGTTTTACCCGACGAGTCATTGCCTGATATGACTTTTGATTTGTTTTTGGCAACGTCTTCTATCTCCTCACTTAATGCCAATATCCCTGTTGGATAATAGATCTTACGAGGACCTACTTCCCGATTATCGTTGTTTTTTGTTTCTTTATATAGGATACCCGTTGGGTAATAGGACTTTTCTATTCCTGTCTTTGTTCCATGTTTATATTGAATAATGTTTTTTAGGGTGTCATTGGACGTATAAAATTGTTTAATATTCCCAGTGAATTTCTGAATTGACTTTGGGCGAATGGTATAATAATTCGCTTCGCTTTTTATTGTCGTTTTATGTCCGTTTTTAGTGTAATAGGTGGTGAACGTGTTTTTATTTTCTTTCTGAGCTTCGACAAATGGTGAATACAGACAGAATAATAAGATTAATTGAAGTAGGATGAACTTTTTGATCATGGATGTTGGGAATATTAATGTTGAACTTAATTTGTATGGATTGATGGATTATTAAATTAATAATTAATCCAATGCACTTCTTAAATATTGATTTAACGGCAAGATAGCCTTAAATCCTTCCATTCCAAGTTGATAAAAATTCTTGCCCTTTACTTCTGAATCTTTAAATTTTCGAAAGACAATAAAACCTTTGTGCCTCAATAGGTCAATCTCGGGATGATCCTTTGGATACCCTTTAGGAGCTGTTTTTAATTTGTCACCTTCAAGTGTACCAAAGAGTTTGATGAAATGTGGATCAGAAATGATTTCACGTAAAGGACCAGCATTGTAGTCAATCTCCTGACGGACTTTAGCAAGGTCTTTTGGGTCAGGCATATACATTCCTCCAGCCACAAAGCTATCTCCTGGAGAAATATGCACATAATAGCCAGGATACATGGATTTTCGTCCGCCGCGGCTCATGTTTGCTCCGAAATTGGTTTTATACGGATCTTTGTTTTTTGAAAAACGTGTATCTCGATTGATTCGAAACATACAGTCTTTTGGCGCTAAATCGGCAGCCCAAGGATCAAATTCGGCAATGCCATTCAGCATTTGCTGTGTCATTTGAATGAAATCTTCTTTAGCTGCGTCGTATGTTTTTTTGTTGGCTTTAAACCAATCTCGATCGTTCTGAGCTTTTAGATCGTTGAGAAATTGAAAAGTGCTTGATTGTATCATAGTAGATGCAATTTAATAATTTAAATTACCTCTACCAGATTACATTGGAATCAATTTGTATGAATGAACTTAATCGAAGGAATTGGAATACGATTTTTTAAGGTCATCAATGGAATTAAAAACCTTTTCCTTCATTGTAGATTTGTATGTGTTCAAGTTTTGGGCAATTTTGTCGTCAAACGCACCAATGATTTGAGCGGCCAAAATTCCAGCGTTCTTTGCACCGTCTAGCGCCACAGTCGCAACAGGAACTCCACCAGGCATTTGTAAAATAGATAAGACAGAATCCCATCCATCTATAGAATTACTTGATTTAACCGGAACTCCAATGACAGGAAGAGTGGTTAAACTCGCAACCATACCTGGCAGATGGGCAGCTCCTCCAGCACCTGCAATAACCACTTTAAGCCCTCGTTCCTTAGCAGTTTGAGCATATTCAAACATGCGTTCAGGCGTCCGATGTGCTGAGATTACAGTTAATTCAAATTCAACTCCTAATTCAGTTAAAACAGTCGCAGCGTCTTCCATAATTCGCATATCGGACTGGCTTCCCATTATTATTCCAACTTGTGGCATAGACTTAAATATTTATAAATTGATTTAATTAGTTGCTATAGAAACGAATGGATTATCTATCCCTTAAGATTTTACCTTTAACGTTTTTTGAACAAATTTCACTTTTTCCAATAATTGATCCTTGTCCTTGTCAAGAATGATGACATGTCCCATTTTACGGAAAGGACGAGTTATTTTTTTGCCGTACATATGTACATAAACTCCTTCTTTCGTCAATGTATCCTCAATTCCTTCAAGACGAGCATCACCGCTAAACCCTTCTTCACCAAGAATATTTACCATGGCGGAAGGAATAATGGTTTCTGTATTTCCAAGAGGCAAATTTAATATTGATCGTAAATGTTGCGCGTATTGACTAGTCCAGTTCCCCTCAATGGTTTGATGTCCGCTGTTGTGTGGCCTTGGAGCAATTTCATTGACTAGTACTTCGCCATCTTTGGTAACAAACATTTCAACTGCCAAAATACCAACTAAATCGAGCTTGTCTGCTAAATCAGTGGCAATATGATCTGCTTTTTCAGCAATGGTAGAATTGATGTCTGCAGGAGAGAATAAATACTCAACCAAGTTTTGAACAGGGTGAAATACCATTTCTACTGCTGGAAAGGTTTTAACCTGACCTTGTTCGTTTCGAGAAACGATCACGGCGATTTCTTTTTCAAAATTAACCATGTCCTCTAACAAAGAAGGCGCTGAAAACGAATCTTCTAAATCGGCTGCTTTTTTTAGAATCTTAACCCCGTTACCATCGTATCCTCCCGTACGTACTTTATGTACTATAGGAAACTGAATCGCTCCAGCGGCTATTTTTTCTTTTATTTCCTCCTGATTCGCGTAAGTAGTAAATGGAGAGGTTGGAATGTCGTTATCAATATAAAATTGCTTTTGCAATCCCTTGTCTTGAACAATCTCTAAAATCCGTGCTTTAGGAAATACTTTTTTTCCCATTTGCTCCAATTCATAAAGGCCTTCTACATTAATATGTTCAATTTCATAAGTAATGACATCGCAGTTTTTACCAAAATTGACGACTGAATGTTTATCCAATAAACTTCCAACAAAAAAGTTGTCAATCAAACTTCTGCATGGTGCATTTGGATCCCCATCCATTACAGACATGTTAACATTGATGTCAATACCAGATTGGATTAACATTCGACCTAGTTGACCGCCTCCAATGATGCCTAAAGTAAAATCTTTGTCGTAAAAAGCTTTCATGTGATTTTTAAATTCAATTTTGCCTGCTTCGTTAATCGCGCAAAGATACCAGAATAAATAGAAAAGTTTAATTCTAGTTTAGGATTCAAATAGGAAATTTTATTGAAACTGTTTCTCTGGCTTTGGACAGTTTTTTGTGTTGCTAGATTGTCCTCGACGTGGATTGGAATTTGATTTAACCTTAGCCCTTATGTTTTTTGATGCATGTAGCTTATATCCAAGCGTGGTATTGAAATGCAACCAATGAATTTGATAAGTACGTTCTTGATTAAAAGAGGATAGGCGAGAATAAAATTTCCTTGATAAAAGCGGTGTAGATAGTTTGATTTTGAATAATACTGTTTCCTTATAAAGGAATGCACCTACGGCAGTAGATAGTTCCAACTGCTTTGTTCCAAGTATATTAGTATGAATACTGTATATGGAATCTTTACGCCACGAAGTCAACCCTTCTTTTGGATAATAATAAGAGAATGAACCTTGCAGACCATATTCCCAAATACCGTGAAAATAAAGCGTATCAGAAAACATGTGATATAGATGATGTTGTTTCATCAATTCCACCTGTATAGACTTGGTTTTGAATAATTGAAAAACGGACTCGTAATGAATGTGAAAGGCATCAGAACGGTGTGAAAGCCCGAGAGAGACGGAATGATTTTTATTTAAATATCGATAGTGAAGTAGACCAAATTCAGTTCCAATCTCGGAATGAGGAAATTTCGCATCTTCGAAAATTAATCCGATTTGTCCACTTCCTTTGTTGAATCCTCCATATCCCCATAATTCTTGAGAATAGGCTCTTTTTAATGGAAGTGAAATAGCTACCAATAGAATCAAAAGAAGATGAAATCGAATCACATTTCAAGAACATCTTTTTTTCTGTTTTATTGCGATAAAATAGGAAAAATTAAAGGATTAAAAGGACTTTGTGGGGAATGGAATGGATAGTAACCTTAGTAGAGGGCAATTTTTAGGTATGAATTCAATTCATGGGAAATTTCGAATTACGTTAATCCCTTTTTTTTAATTAGCTCAAACAAAAAGATGTTTAAAAGAAGTAATCCAAAAGCATATAATGAATCTTCTACCGGAATTGTCAGTATTCGCAAACCTAAATTCTCCATGTTATTATACCAAACAACTTCATTTTCAATTCCAGTTCCCGTTAAGATTCCATTGACAATAAAGAAGGGGATTAGCATGAATAAAAATGTCCAGTAAAAACGTTGTAGCAATTCAAATTTGAATAGCATCGTGCTAAGTAATATTAAAATACAAAACAAGGAAACCCACAGTGTGTAGTTTCTGCTAATATTGAATAGAGCCAATGCCGTGAAGATGATGAATAGGATAGATGTTATGATCCAAGTACTCCGTTTTGATAAAATTGCTTGTGGTAATAATTTGGTTAACGTGAAATGACTGAATGTACAGGCAAATGGAATACAAATAAAGAACATCCACTCTTCAAAGGGGAGGTTGAATAATTCAATGCCTGTCAAATAATCAGAGTTAAAACCCCAGAACCCTTGATTTGTAAAATAGATGTCCCAAAGAATAAATGGAATAAGGGAAAGAAATGTTGCTCCAAGTAGGGGTTTCCAATGTCTATAAAATTGTATACGCTTATGAAAAGCAGCAATAGCTGGTACCAACACACTGGCGATATTTACAATTAAATAGGTGAACATGTTTTTGTGTCTGGTATTATAAAATTAAAGTTGGGTTGTAGTTCGTTTAGAAGTGGACGATTCGCTCATATACATTTTATAATATTTTAATGGAACCCAAAGCATCCCGAAACAAGCTCCATCTTCCTTGTTTCTTTGCTTATGATGCACTTTATGGGCAAATCGGATGGCTTTGAAATAGGGAATGTTGGTGCGTTTGAATATGGAAATACGTTGATGAATAAAAACGTCATGTATTATAAAGTAAACAGCTCCATAAAGGCTTATTCCAATTCCAATTCCAAGGGGTAAAAACGATCCAGTCCAAGACCAAGTGCTAAAAGCGGCAATAGCCATAATGGAAAATAAGATAAAAAAGGAATCATTAAACTCCAGAAAAGAATGGGCACGATGTTCTTTGGAATGATGATCGCGATGCAATTTCCATAAGAATCCATGCATGACGTATTTGTGCATGGCCCAAGCTATGACTTCCATGAGAAAGAACGTTATAATAATGTAACAAAATAGGATCATTAGGAATGTATTAATGTTTTCAAATTGAAATTTGTATCAATTAATTTATGAATTGGTTAAGTTTTAAATAGTTCAATTTCACGTTGGCGTTTGACAATTTGAGGAACTAATAATTTGAACCAAGGAGTAAATCCGTTTGGAATGTTTTTAATCCCTTTTTGAATTCGTTGAATACTTTGATAGCTGTATTCAGCAACCTCGTTAGGATTCAATTGAGGAATATCGTCTGAAAATCCAACGAATATATGATCATATTCATTTTCAATAAGACCATTGTCCAACTCAGAAATGTATTTAAGTTCCATTAATTTATGGAGAACTACATTTAGTCCCATTTCTTCCATTAAGCGTCTGGAAGCGGCACTTAGAACTGATTCTCCTTGAACTGGATGGGTGCAGCACGCGTTAGACCATAAATCAGCACAATGGTACTTGTCGCTTGCGCGCTGTTGAAGCAGCCATTTTCCTTCCGAATTAAAAATAAAGACGGAGACTGCGCGATGAAGTTTGCCTTTTTTATGTGCTTCCATTTTGGGAGAAATACCGATTTCACGGTCTAAGTGATCAACTAAAATTACGTGATCTCTTGAAATTAAGTCCAGGTACATGATGTGTTGATTCATTTATTATTTATGTTTTGTTTTAGCGTTTAGGGGATTCTCTTGGTTGTGGTTTGCCAAGGACTGTTTGATAGATTTTAATTGATTTAACTGATTTGCAGAAAAACGATTAATTTTTGACTTTGATAGAGCTTCAATCATTAATTTTTGGGTCGTAATAGGTATTGTTGATTCAATCAAATTGTTATAGATATATAACCAATCTGAACTGATATTTGTGTTATAGGACAAGAAAGAAGGAATATTTAACTGGATTAGCAATCGTAAAAAATGGCCATCCACGGTAGGAGAGAATGAAATGATCGAATCTATTCGTTGACTCCCAGTTTTGAAAAAATTATATTTTCCCCAAGGAGTAAAAGCATACCGTGCCATCATTATTTCCGATGCCGCGTGGTATGCAGCTATTTCTGAACTAGAGGCGCGATGTTGATAGGCATCATCCAATATTTTTTGCCAATCAGATTCTTGCGTACCGTTTAGGAATAAAAGGCGATAAGTCTCTGGTTTAGATATTGTTTGAGCATAAGTATGGCTCTGTCGACCAAGAAGGATGATAGCCGAAACAACTATAATAAAACGGTAAATAACGCTAGAGGTAGAATATGTATTCATGCTGAAAGCCATCATTTCAATGTTACAGAAGATCTAGTTTATAAGTCACGAATGATTTAGCTAGAAGACTAAACTTAATCGGATTACTAATTCGGATTCGACGATTCATTATTTTTTCAGCCTTGGTTCCTTTCAATTTAAATAGCAATCTTTTATAATAGATGAAGGCGGTATATACGCCAAATCGAGCTTCATTCGGTAATTGAACAATACCAACATATGCCTCTGCAAAGTCTTGCTCGATTTCGGTAATAATTTGAGCCTTAATTACCGATGTTAGTTGGCCTCCATTTTGGGTAAGGTGCGGAAAGTAGGATCGACATAGATCACTGGTATCTTCCTTTAAGTCGCGAAGAAAATTCACCTTTTGGAATGCTGAGCCTAATTTTTTGGCAGAATATTCTAATTTATTGTAGAGTGCAATGTCTCCTTTAACAAACACTTTTAGGCACATTAAACCAACTACATCAGCGGACCCATAAATGTAATTCTCATAGGAGGAATGATCCTCATAATTTTGACGCTTTAAATCCCATCGCATGCTTGTTAAAAAAGCTTCAATTAACGCATGATCTATGTCGTAGCGATGAACCACTTCCTGAAAAGAATGTAAAACTGGATTCAGGCTTATTTTTCGTTCGATAGCTAGATATACATCCCGTTCAAATTCATCTAATAATACAGCTTTATCATAATCGTGAAATGAATCTACAATTTCATCTGCCAAACGAACGAAACCATATATTGCATGAATGGAAGGACGAATGGATGCGGCGAGCATTTTAGTAGCAAGCGCAAAGGATGTACTATATTTTTCCGTTACACTTTGGCTTATTTCGTAGGAGAGATTGTCATAGAGAGCTTTCATAGTAGAAGGGATTAATAGTTTTTAATTAGATTTTATTAAATGAATTGAATAGAACTTTTTTTAGGAGGTTTAATCGTGTTGTTTACTGATAAGATCAGATACAAGTTTGCCAGAAATAAGTGCCGGGGGCACACCAGGTCCTGGGACGGTTAATTGTCCCGTGTAAAAAAAGTTGTTCAATGTCTTATTTATGAGCTTAGGTCTTAAAAAAGCAGTTTGGGTTAATGTATTGGCTAAACCGTATGCGTTTCCTTTGTACGAATTGTAGTCGTCTTTAAAATCGTTGACACAATAGGAATGTTTGAAAAGTACCGAAGATTTTATTGACTGATTGGTTAAGACTTCTAACCGCTCCATAATAATATTAAAGTATTGATTTCGAATCACTTCGTTATCTACTAAATCTGGAGCTAGAGGTACTAGAAAAATGGCGGATTCTTTGCCTTGTGGAAGTACACTTGTGTCTGTTTTTCCAGGGAAACTAGCGTAAAAAAGAGGCTTTTTGGGCCACGATGGATCATCATAAATTGATTCAGCGTGCACATCAAAGGACTGGTCGAAAAACATCGTGTGATGCAATACGTTTTTTATTGGACGATCGAACCCTACATAGAATAATAATGCAGAAGGCGCCATCATTCGCTTGTCCCAATATTTTTCTTTGTAATTGCGATTTTCTATAGGAAGAAGTTTCTCCGAATGGTGGTAATCCGCACCTGTTAAGATGACATCAGATTTGATTTCTGTATTATTGATTACAAGCGCATCTGCTTTGCCGTTTTTAACTAAAACCTTGGTGACATCTGCATTTACTTCAAATTTTACACCTAGCTCTTCTGCTAGTTTTATAATCCCATCCACAACGGATCGCATTCCGCCAACTGGATACCAAGTACCCAATTTAAAGTCTGCATAATTCATGAAGTTATAAAAGAGGGGAGTCTGCGATGGTTTTGCTCCTAAGAATAAAACAGGGAATTCCAGAATTTGTCGAAGCTTTGGACTCTTGAATTTTTTGTGGACGTAACTGCGGATTGATTTTAAAAATTGGCCTCCTTCAAAAATGGTGTCTTTTGAAATCAATTCTGTGGCCTTTAATCCCGGTTTGTAAACCAGTTTTTTGATAGCTACATCATAGTTTTTTTCTGATTTTTGAATAAAAGCATTTAACTTTTTTCCAGCTCCAGGTTCAACCGATTCAAAAGTGTCTACAATTTCCTGATAATTATCCGAGATGTCCAGAAACTGTTCATTCCCAAAATAAACCCGATATCCAGGGCCTAATTTTTTCAGTTCATAAAATTCGTCAACTGATCTGCCAAAGTCTTGAAAGAAACGTTCAAATACATCGGGCATCCAATACCAAGTTGGACCCATGTCAAATTTAAAACCTTCATGAACGAACTGTCTTGCTCTTCCGCCTAACTGTGCATTTTTTTCATACACTGTAACCTCATATCCGTCTTTAGCTAAATAGCATGCAGCAGACAATGATGCGAACCCGGAACCGATTATAGATACTTGTTTTTTCATTTGTTTAACAAATCAACAGAAAAGTTAAACAAAAAACAAATAATGTTTAATGAATTTTAAAAAATGTTAAACAAACTAGATTTGTTCGATTCCTTCTAGTAAGGTTTTATGTTGAAGAATGCGATTTGTGGCTTTAATGTTTTGTGTGTTTCGACCAAATAAATGCAGCTTTTCATCTCTTAAAGAAAGAATTTGCTCATCTATTTCTTTTAAATAGGAAGGTACATCCTCGCAGGTAGGCGATACGGTGAAATAACTAACGAATTCTGTTTGTCCAAATATTTTTTGGGTTTCAGCGAGATTTTCAATAGGAACGCTTGCTCCCAAGTAAACAGAATGATGACCCTTAAGAAGTAATTCGAAATGGAGGTATAAAAGTCCAATTTCATGAATTTCATTAATTGGTAAAAACAAGATGTAAGTTTTTCCCTTATGATGCTGGCCATTTTGAATTCGTTCTACATTGATCAATATTTTTTGCTTGATGAGTGTAGAGATAAAATGTTCATGTGCAGGAAGAATCGTTTTGGTTTGCCATAGGAATCCAATTTCTTCAAGGATCTCCACAAAAATGGAAAGGAAAATCTCTCTAAATGAATTTTGAGCCAACAATTGATTATAGGTGAGATTGAATAACTCCGCATCGAATGTCATCATCGACATTTTGAATGCATTAAGTGAATGGTGCTTGTTGTTTCGAATGACCAGCTCTTTAACAGCTAACTCCATCTTTTCAACTGACATATCGGCGATTTTAGAAATCTTAACCCCGTTTTCATTCAAAAGAGAAATGTTCAAAATCTTTTGAAGACTAGACACGTTGTAAGTTCGAATGTTTGTATTGGATCGTTCCGGCTCCAGCAAGGCATATCTTTTTTCCCAAATACGAATTGTATGGGCTTTTACGTTGCTAAGATTTTCCAAATCTTTTATGGAAAAGCTACTTTTTATCATAACTGTATTAATTTGTGTTTAACGAATCTATCACAATATTAAACAAATAATTCTAATTTCAGTAAAAACTATTTAAATACAATAAAGAAAAGTTTTGCAAACTGTATTTTTTGGAAAGTAAATTGATCCGGATTACCGCGATACATGAGGAATTACTTGATCGAATAACATCTTAAACCATTCCGTAAATAACTCAGGTGTTCGATTTAGTTCAGATCTTAATTCTTCCGTGGAGATAGTTCGATACGAATGGACTTCTGCGACATTAGGTTGTGGGGACAAATCACTAGTACCGACAAAAATATGATCGAGTTCATGTTCGATTAGGTTGTTATCGAGTTCTACTTGATATTGAAAGCTAAGGATGTATTTTAATTCCGTTTGCATTCCCATTTCTTCTTGAAGTCTTCGAGCGGCTGAATCTAAGTTAGATTCGCCAACAAATGGATGGGTACAGGCTGTATTAGACCAAAGTCCTCCTGAATGGTATTTGTCTTTTGCACGTTGTTGTAGGACCCATTCCCCTTTGGATGTAAATATAAACACGGAAACGGCTCTATGCAAGAGTCCTTTTTGGTGGGCTTCCATTTTATCTGAAGTCCCTATCTGCTCATCTCTTTCATTGACTAGTATTACTTGGTTTTTGTCCAACGGAGTCATAACAATAGTAGTATTTATTCAATGAAAGGATAAAAGTTAAAAGAAAATAGTGGTAATATTCATAGTGATTAAACGAGCAGCTTTGAATATTCGTATTGGGTTCAATTTGATACGGTTTATTCTTCGCGAAGTTTGTCAAGTAAATCACTTAACTGAGTAGCTTCCTCAGGACTGAGTGAATGAAAGATAGATTCAATTTTTAAAATCTTTGGATCTAACTTGTCCAACAATTTTAGTCCAGATTCGGTGATTTTGATCTCAATTTTTCGGCGATTCGATTCGCTCATTTCACGTTCCGCATATCCTTTTTTTACCAGTCGATCCATTAACCGGGTAAGATCAGGACTTTTGTCTAACATAACAGACTTTATTTCACCTGCAGATCGAACATCAGGATGTGCACCTCTCAAAATACGAAGTACATTGTATTGCTGTTGGGTCACCTCATTGTCATTGAAAAGTTGTTTTGTCTTACCTTTTAGCCAGTTATGCGTGTATTCCACGTTGATAAAAGCTTTTTGGTATTCTGAACTGAAATTTTTCTGCTTGATAGCGTCTTCAATCTTCATGGGGACACAACTTTTGTTTGAACAAAGTAAAGTTACAAGATTTCTAGTGGATTGCGGACGGATTTTTAAAAATTATATTCCTTATTGTGTTTGTCGAAGGCGTTGGAAGGAAATTGAGGGTTGAGTACGACCTTAGAATAGGTGTAATTTTCATAAAGTCCCTTATTGTCATAGACCAGAATTTTCAACGGTATTTGTCGGACCTTATCAATGAAAATAGTCATTTTTGGAGAATAATCATTGGGAATTCGAATCACTTGATTTTCCTCTATATCATTATAGTCAGAAACCTCTTCACTATTAAGTTGCAGGATTTGATACTCACTTAATTTTCGTGCACTGGCGATGTCAAAGATTGATTCATCCTTTTTTACGGTGTAGTTTTCTATTTTGTAATTGGGGTTGTTAAATGTGATAATCCAACAATCCATAGAACCGCATTTCCCACTACCTTCGAGTGTAACCATAGGTTCTGTTTCGTCGCCGTATTTATTAAATAAATATTCCAGAATTGAGATTAATAGATCGAAACCTGCATCCTTGATAGAGTGATGCTGATCCTTTCGCATAATGGAATTATTGGGCAACATATTTAGATTAACCCAAGGGAAGCCATTAGGATTGACCAATGCTTTGTTATCATTTTTTCCTTCGACGTAAAGAATCTCTACCCCATCATTGGGTGAATTCTGTTTAGCGTAAACAGAATAGGGGGAACGAATGAGTTTGGAATCCGAGATTTGAATTTTCATTGAGCCTTCTATCCGCTCTCTTTTTTCCATTCGATAAGACAACGTTTTAAGTTGTTGCGTCGTTTTGAATGTTTTTAGACAAATATTATATCCTGATTGAGCTGTAATTCCCATGGAAAACAAGAGTGCAGGAATGATTAGAAATATGCGTTGGTTTAAATTCACCATTCAAAGGTAGATGATTAACTTGAGATCTAAAAAAAGTGTAAAAGAATGTTCTATGTTTATTATTTATAATAATTCTAAATAAGACATAAAAATCGCTACTTTTGTTCTGTTAATTATGTATTAAATCATGGCAAAAATTGGTATTAACATGGCTATGGGGGCCATTCAGGAGGAAGAGATGATCATTGGGATTGATCTGGGCACGACAAATAGTCTGATTGCCTTCATCAATAAAGATGGCAATGCGCGAGCTATTGATGATATGGGAAAAGGAACCATTGTACCTTCTGTAATTCATTTTGGAGAAAACGATGAAATTGTAGTAGGGGAAGAAGCTAGAGAACAATTGATTAATGCACCTCATCGAACAATTTACTCTGTAAAGAGATTGTTGGGAAAGAGTTTTGAAGATGTGAAGGAGTATGAAAACTACCTTGGCTACAAAATAATTAACAATAGTGAAGAGGGGATGGTATTGTTAAATGTGGGCGACAAATATTATACGCCCGTTGAGTTGTCCGCTCAAATTTTGAAAGAATTGAAGCATCGTGCAGAGCATGCATTGAAAACTCCGGTGCATAGAGCTGTCATTACTGTTCCTGCTTATTTTAACGATACACAGCGACAAGCAACAAGAGATGCGGGTAAATTGGCAGGATTGGAAGTGATGCGAATTGTAAATGAACCTACCGCTGCGTCATTGGCGTACGGGATTGGTTTAAGCGAGGAGGAGAAAATAATAGCGGTATATGATTTAGGAGGAGGAACCTTTGATGTTTCGATCTTGAATTTACAAGGAGGTGTATTTGAAGTGCTTGCAACCAATGGAGATACTTGGTTGGGAGGAGATGATTTTGATCAGGCGATTGTACATCACTGGATGAAAGAAAAAGGGATTTCAGAAGAAGAATTGCGGGACGATAAGATGCTTTCGCAAGCGATTAGATTAGAAGCAGAAACGGCTAAAAAACATTTAAGCTCCAATTCAGAATACAAAGGCGAGGATTTTCAAATCGATAAAGAAACATTTGAAAACTTGATTCGTCCAATCGTAGACAAAACGATTCAAAGTTGTAAAAATGCATTGTCTGATGCTGAATTAGATATTAATGCAATAGAAGAAGTGGTAATGGTAGGAGGTTCGACTCGAGTACCATTGGTTTTGGAGTCGGTGAAAAATTATTTTGGAAAGGAGCCAAATAACGCACTAGATCCGGATGAGGTAGTTGCTTTAGGAGCTGCAATTCAAGCGGATGTATTGGCTGGGAATCGTTCAGATGTATTATTACTGGATGTAACACCACTTTCATTAGGAATAGAAACAATGGGCGGTTTGATGGATATTATTGTTCCTCGGAATTCTAAAATACCAACAAAAGCCGGAAGACAATATTCTACCCAAGTAGATGGTCAGGTGAACATGAAAATCTCTGTGTTTCAGGGAGAACGTGATTTAGTAGCTGAAAATCGAAAATTAGCTGAATTTGATTTAAGAGGAATTCCAGCAATGCCAGCAGGCTTGCCTCAAGTAGATATTAACTTTTATTTGAATGCCGATGGAATCTTGAAGGTCCAGGCAAAAGAATTAAGAAGCGGGGTAGAACAGGACGTAGAAGTGAAACCGCAGAATGGTTTGACTGACGGTGAAGTAGAAAAAATGCTGATGGATTCATTAACGAATGCAGAGCAGGATGTAGAGAAAAGAATGGTGATTGAGGCACGCACAGCTGCGGAGCAATTGGTTTATCATGCCACGAACTTCGTTAAGAAACACGGTCATTTGTTGAACGAGGAGGAAAAAAACAAAACGACAGAATTAACAAAAGAGGTACATGGTTCGTACCAATCAAATGATCGAGATCTGATTTTTAAGAAAATGGATGCTTTAGAAGAATTTACCCGTCCACTTGCAGAACGCGTAATGGATCATTCCATTGCAGAGACGATGAAAGGGAAGAAGATTGAGTAACTGGAACACTCGATCTTTAGATAAAGATTGTACAACCAATTTTAAGCTCTAACAAAATTACAAACCAGCTTTTAATTGGTCAAAGTGTTCCTTATAGCTTTTCCCACTAGAAATTAATTCCTTACCAATTCGTACACTATTCCCTGTTATGGAACTGATTTTATCCGTGTTGATTATATACGAGCGATGAATCCGTAAAAACTGATTAGGCAGAATGTGCTCCATGTTTTTCATCGTACTCAACGTTACGATCATACGATCTTTGCAAATAACTTTTACATAATCTTTCAAGCCTTCAATGTATTCGATTTCGTCGTACCATACTTTGATAAGTTCATCGCTGTCCTTAATAAAGATGTAATCTTTTTCTTCCTTGTCTTTGCTTTCGACCATTCCAGGTCCAGGACGAAGACGGTCGAAAACTTTATGAACGGCTTTCAAAAATCGATCGAATGAAATTGGTTTAAGAAGATAATCGCATACATTTAATTCAAATCCGTCCAATGCATATTCTTGAAAAGCAGTGGTGAAAATCACCAATGGAGGATTGGGCAATGACTTTAGAAATTCTAATCCCGTAATCTCTGGCATTTGAATATCTAGAAAGATTAAATCAACTTTTTGTGTTTGTAACTGCGCCATGGTTTCCATAGCATTGTTGCATTTGGCTACCAAGTGAAGATCAGGAACCTTATTCACATAACTTTCCAATATGTCCTGAGCGATGGGCTCGTCGTCCGTTATGATGCAGTTGATTGCCATGATGTTTTACTGTTGTTCGATTCTAAATCTAATTTTAAAATAGTGCTATAATGCAACGCGTCTTGCTTAATAGCAAGCTTGTAGTTTTTTCCATAAATCAAATCAAGTCTTCTTCGTACATTTTGAAGACCAATACCTGAATCGACCTTCGTAGTTTCATTATCTACCTCTGATCTTGAGTTTCCGCAAATAAACGTCAGTTCATTTTCGGCTATTTGAATACTAATATTAACCCATGCGTTCTTGATGTTTTTATCCAATCCATGCTTAAAGCTGTTTTCAATAAAAGGAATCAATAAAAGAGGAGCAATTTTGTGATGAGATAAATCCCCTTTTTTAGAATATTCAATGCGCGCGGCTTTATTTCTTCGAAGTTTTGCAAACTCTAAATAATTTTCCAAATACTCAATCTCTTTAGATAATAATACTTGATCCGTATTGCACTCATATAAATTGTAACGCAGAATATTCGACAATTGCATGATTGAATTGGATGTATCTTCACTATTTTTAATGCTTAAGCCATATATAGTGTTCAATGCATTAAACAAGAAGTGTGGATTGACCTGAGACTTTAATACATCTAATTCGCTCAACAAGTTTTCTTTATGTAGGATTTGTTCGTTTTGTTTCTTGTTATAGAAATCATATGCATATTTCGACATCGTAAATC
Organism: Cytophagales bacterium; assembly: GCA_965277185.1. Lineage (GTDB taxonomy): Bacteria > Bacteroidota > Bacteroidia > Cytophagales > JAHDFW01 > JAHDFW01. The sequence goes on from CBDICC010000035.1 coordinate 128,052, forward strand.
CTAAAATAAAGGTCACAGCTGAGAATACATACGCAGCGGGCGGATACATTTTGGGGGAGCTATCCAATTGCGGGATAAACGTAGTGATTTGATAAACGGTAAATCGAATATAAAAAAGTCCTGAAACGATTAACGCCGCAATAGAAACAATATACAATATATACTTTCGCTGATTTAAAAAGTTAGGAAGTAAAATTAAATTGTTAAAATACACTAAGGGTGCATACACAAAAAAGCGGCTGGAGAAAATAAGGAAAATCTGAAAAATGCTTAACGTTTCAAACAACTTACTCCCTTCTAGAATGGTGTAATTGTATATATTCAGCAACCCAAAGAATATCCAAAACGTCACATTTCGCATTACTCGGCTAGCAAAGAAACGTTCGATCAGAATATTAATGGTTTTTCTGTTTATCATAGAGTATGCAAGGTAGAAAAAAGCTTGCGTTTAAGCCACATAATTCGACAAAGCACACTTTTACTCCGATAAAAAGATATCTTGATGATGATAAAACGCCTGTTTTATCACTTTATGAAAATAAATATTAGAAAAAACGAAAGCCAAGAAGAGTCCATTTTTTATTCGTAAAGTGTCGTGCAATGATATTGAGTGATGTAAAGGGATTACTTACTGTAGATCAATATATCGTGAATTTGATCTAGATAATGTAATGAAAACGTTAATTGTCGAAGGAATAAACCTGTTAGTCGAAAATAATCGCGAATAAATAGTAGGTAGTATACATTTGAAGTATTAAGTAGCAGTAATTAGATTGGGCAATTTGATGTCGGAGGAGTGAATTCCTCTATATAATAGTAGAGTATGTCCTTCAGTTGATATTTAGATGTATTTTTTTATATATTTGCTGCACTTTTCTTAAAAGCTTAGCTTCTAAAGAAATGTAATTGATAGTTTAACGAAAGGAAACATAATAATTAACAATACTAAGATGAAAAGAATAGGATTAGTCGTTGTCTTGGCGGTTTTAACGCTTGGGGCTTATGCTCAGGAAACGAAAGATATGAAAAACCGGGAGGACGGTAGTTACAAATTTTCAGTAGTTAAAAATTTGGATGTAACACCCGTAGATAGTCAGGGACGAACAGGAACTTGTTGGAGTTTTTCAACGCTTTCTTATATTGAATCTGAATTGTTACGAACAGGGAAAGGAGTACATAACTTATCTGAGATGTGGATCGTTCGAAAAGCATATGAAGATAAAGCAAGAATGTATGTTCGAATGCACGGAAAAAGTAATTTTGACGAAGGAGGAGCATTTGTAGATATTCCTCACGTGATTCGTAAATATGGAATTGTTCCACAAGAAGCATATACAGGTCTTAATTACGGTTCAGAAACGCATAATCATGCAGAACTATCGGCTATTCTTAAAGCAATGATGGATGCTGTAATTAAAAATAAACAACGAAAGTTGACTACTCAATGGGACGATGCGATCGCAGGAGTATTAGATGCATATTTAGGGGAAGAGCCAAAAGAATTTACATATCAAGGGAAAAAGTACACTCCTCAGTCTTATGCTGCTTCTTTAGGATTGGACATGGATGATTATGTTTCTGTAACTTCTTTTACACACTTTCCATTTTACTCTAAATTCATCATTTCTGTACCAGACAACTGGACAGGAGCACGTTCTTACAACGTAACTATAGATGAGTTGGAGGAAGTAATGGATTATTCTATTAACAGTGGTTTTACTTTCGCTTGGGGTGCAGATGTATCTGAGAAAGGATTTTCGTTTAAAAACGGATTAGCTATTGTTCCTGAAAATATTGAAGACCTAGAAGTAAAAGGAAAAGACAATAAAAACTTTAGCGACGGTGGAGCAGACAAAGTAAGTACTGCGTTTGACGAACCTAAACCAGAGAAAAAAATTACGCAAACAATGCGTCAGGAAGCATATGACAATTATGAAACTACTGATGATCATGGAATGCATGCAGTAGGAATTGTAAAAGATCAGAATGGAAATAAGTATTACCGAATCAAAAACTCATGGGGTGTGAAATACAATGATTGCGATGGATATTTCTATGCTTCTGTACCATACGTAAAGTACAAAACAATGAACATCATGATTCATAAAGATGGAATTCCTAAAGCTTTAAAGAAGAAATTGGGGATTAAATAAGAATGAATCTCTTTCCATTTTTCGCGATTTAGAAAATTAAATTTCACAGCGGGGAAGGAATAATTAACGTAATATTAAAATTGATAAAGACTATCTTTGCTTAAGGCAGAGATAGTCTTTTTTTTATATATAAAAGAATTGATCCCAAATACGAAATCTTAACCTCCCAGGTTTAGTTGTGCTAAGTGTGGGATAGAAGAGAAGTAAAATACTGTTTGACAGTCCATTCTACAATACGAGAGAAATATTTGGTCGATTATTTCAAGAGTTAATAGTAATTTATCCGTCCGAAAGGATTTTCTAATTGTATCTTGAATAATTAGGATAGCATAATAAATTTAATATATTTATGAAATAGAATATGTTATGTTTCTGTTAAGTAATATGTTCTAATAAATCATTTTAAACCTAAATTCAACAAACTAAATCTTATGCAAAAAGTAATCATGTTAACAGCAGTGGCTGCTGTGTTATCGTTAGTATCACCTGCGTACTCACAGTCTCCAAGTGAAGCTAACTCGGAAACGGGTCAAACATTCAACAACAGTCTCTCAATAGGAAAATCCGGAGGTACAGGATTGTTGGTGTATAGGAAGTACGATAATTCGCTAGAAACTGCGATTCGGTATAGTGCAGGAGGATATTATCGTAGCTCTAATTCTAATTATGATAGCTATTATTCATCGGCGGGTTTTAAATATAAAAGTAGAAATAATTGGTATAATGCAAACTTTGGTATTGGAAAACAGAAAGGTTTTCAACTAGGAAAGAATATTTCAGCATACGCAGGACTAGATGTCGTGCTGGGAGTTAGTGGGGATAGGTGGAGCCAGAATTTGGAAATGGTAGATTCACTTATGCATAGTGAGACTAACTTTTCTAATTCATCTTCTTCTGACTGGTCTAATGGAGATTATTCATTTCGTTTAAGACGAGACGGTGCAAATCTAAGTCTAACAGCAAGGCCAGTTTTGGGAATTGATTTTAAGATAAATGATCGGATTTCTGTAGGTGTAGAACATAGAATAAACGCCTTGACGAGCACTTATTCATTTGGTGAAAAGCTAGTAGACGAGTATGATTATGAAAGTCAGGAATATTCTGAAACGATTAATGCCGATAGTTATATGAGCTTTAATGCTAATTTGATCGGAAGTACATTTATTAACCTCACAGTCTTCTTATAGCCTATTTGAGTTCATTTAATTAATTTACCTGAGCTGAAACCAATCGTTGCAGAACCTCCATATAAGGACGGTTCTGCATTTTGGACCTAAGCCAAGCGTAAAATGCCATCGCCTGTAAATCTTCTTGTTCTTGGGGCATCCATTCAAATGAACGCTCTACCTTTTCCTCGAATTCTGCAGAGCGAATTCGATCCGGATACAGCGCAACTTCCCGAATTAAGGATAAAAAGACCCTTGCCCGTCCATAAATAGGATTAGCGAAAAAGGTTTTAAAGTTTCGTTCTATTGAACGAATTCGGGATTCAACCACCTCTATTTTTTCCATTTCGAAAAACAATAGCACCTCCATTAAGTTCTTCTTAAAAACCCATTCGCGGCCCATGATCTTTTCACACCATCTGTCCGTATGTTGAATGGATAACATCATTTCATGTGTCTTGGTATACTGTGCACTCATAAAATAATATATTCCGGCGGCAACAATAAAGTTTAATCGTTCCACTTGTGAAAGGCGATTTTTTGCCGATTCTAAATAGTCTACAGTCGATTGAGCGGCTTGTTCAGCTCCAATAAGAAAGACGCTATTGGCAGCCTTTAAGGCCTGAAATTGATTGTTAAATTGCGTAGATAGACTTTTCCGACTTTGCAGCATGATCTCTTGCAATTCAAGCAAGTAGGCATCTGATTGTTCAAACTTGCGATTTCGATACAGGGTATGTGCAATCATATATAAAAATCGCAACTGATAAAAAGCATTCTTTGAGGTAAAAGCGGAAGCATTTTTTAACAATTCATATCGCTCAATAATAAACGGTTCAAAGCTGGAGAAATCTTTTTTCGCTAAGATGGAACTCCTAGTTATCGAAACCAATTTGTAAAGAAGACGAGGTTTAGTAAATACGGCGTCTTTTAATTGAAACCGATCCAAAACATCTTCGATAACATCATCGATTTTAACTTCAATACCGTTCAAACGGAATTCCTTGAGTTTATTACGCACCAAGCTATAGGCAATATTGGAATTTTCATCCTGCTTCAACAAAATCTGGTTTTGATTCCTTTTTTCAATCAACGCTTCTAAATCCTCAATTCCTAATACTTCATAATATTCAATCATGTAATTGTAAATGGAATTAAGAATGTCAAATTGTTCGGTCTCTTGAGCGTGATTTTCCGCTTTCGAAAGATATCTTAAACTCAATGAGAAGTGTTTATTGGAAATAAGATATTGTCCCAAGCTGACATCGCGCATTATGGTCGAAGTTGAGGTTTCTTCTTCTTCAATGTTACGTAATACAATAAAATCTGTTAAATGTTTTAACAATCGTTTACGCAGTGCGTGATAAGCTTCTTTTTCATTTGAAGTTCCATAAAGACGAAGAATCATGTCTTTTGATTTATAAGCTTCTTCTTCGAGCATTATTTCAAACAAATCGAGGTCCTTTCTTGAGTTCTTTTGCCTGGAACGATTGATGAAAAAACGAAATTTCCGAGCATCGTCTTCGGAAAAAGTATGTACAATCTCTCTAATATGATCCATAAATATTGGTAATTGGAAGTCCGTATTGAAACGTTAAAATAGCTTATTTTATCTAATTTACATTATCTAATGTAAATATTAAAGTCCGTGATTTGGAAAAGTTGGATTTATTGAATCAATGTAGCATGGTATGTTTGGATTATCAAATAAAAACAAACGGCTCAAATTATTAATCCAAAAGGCAATTAAATCAATTCAAGTCATGAAAAAATTTAAGAATTTATTTTCGGTTCAATTTCTAGGAGTTTTAAACGACAATCTTTTAAAAAGTTTGATATGTTTTGTGGGTGTGTTATGGGTATCCACCGAGCACAGAACATTGATCGTATCCATTGCATCTGCATTATTGGTGATTCCATATCTTTTATTCTCTCCTTTAGCAGGTATTTTTTCTAAGAAATATTCCAAAGTTAAAATCGTCCGTTGGGCCAAATTTGCAGAAATGCCGATTATGTTGATCGCAGTCATTGGATTTTATACGCAATCGATCACTGTAGTACTTGGAGCACTTTTCCTAATGGGACTTCAAAGCGCAATGTACTCACCTTCTAAATATGGACTTATTCGAGATGTGGGAGGAAAAAAGGGGCTTTCTTTTGGAACAGGAACAATGGAAATGCTGGGATTTATCGCAGTATTGCTTGGTACCGTTGTAGCTGGATTTTTATCTGACCTAACTAAGTATCGTTTTGTCATTCTTTCCGTTTCTTTGGTTGGTTTCGCCATTATTGGTTGGATTGCTAGTGAAAAATTAAAGGCACAAGAGGAAATAGACAAGAGCGATTCACAATCAATAAATCCAATAAAATTTGTTCGTAATAACGCCAAATGGTCAAAGAAGATTAAAGGTTTGAACCTTACGATCTTAGGATTGTCTGCATTTTGGTTGGTTGGATCCATGTTGCAAATGAATTTGTTGATCCATTGTCCAGAACAGTTAGGATTGTCAAATACACAAACAAGTTTTGTAATTGCATTTGTGGCAGTAGGAATAGGTCTAGGGTGTTGGGTTGCAGGAATGCTATCTGGTAAAAAAGTCGAATTAGGATTGGTACCAATAGGAGGAACAGGGTTGAGTATATGTCTTTCTCTTTTGGCTTTTGTTAATTTAAGCACAGCATGGTTTGTATTCTTCCTAATGTTAGGTTCTTTTTTCAGTGGATTTTTCAAAGTGCCGTTAAACGCTTGGATTCAAGAGCGAGTACAAGGACGTAAACTCGGAGATATATTAGCGTATAACAATCTAATGGTGTTCGTTTTTATTTTAGTTTCAGCTTTGCTTTTTGGTTTCTTAGAGCCAATAGCCGGCACTAATTTTATGTTTGTATTAATGGCAGCTTTTGCTTCTGTAATGACTATTGTAGCGTGGAATAAACTAACGGCAAGAGTAGTGCGGTTTACATTTGCCGTGATGGCACGTGTAATATTTAAGGTGTCATTGAAAGGACAGGAAAATATACCAGAACGAAAAGGAGCGTTGTTGGTTGTAAATCACATGTCTTTATTGGATTCATTGCTAATTGCTGCAGCAGCTCCACGAATGATTCGTTTTGTAATGCATCAATCGGTATTTGAAAACAAATGGATGGGATGGTTTTTTCGAAAATTAGATATGATCCCAATTCTTCCAAGTGGAGGAGCTAGAGCATTGGTCGAATTTAACCAGCGATGTCAAGCCGAAATAAACAGAGGACATGTAGTTTGCATCTTTCCAGAAGGGCAAATAAGTAGAAATGGACAGTTAAATGAATTTAAAAAAGGCATAGAACATATTGCGAAAGGAATTAATGCGCCAATCATTCCTATGTATTTGGATAATGTAATTGGCACTCCTTTATCATTTCAAGCTGGAGCTCAAAAGGCAGAGTCGTTTAAGTTGGAAAATATTCGACGAAAAGTACAAATTGTAATAGGGGCTCCAATGGACGTTCAAAACTCGGCATTTAATGTGCGACAAAGAATGCAAGAGCTAAGTACCGAAGCATTTATGGCTCGATTTGATGAAGAGAAATCGTTGGCAGAAATGGCATTGGAGCAGATGAGGAAAAATAAAAATAAATTATTTTATAAGTCAAATACGGAGCAGATAACGAATCATCAGGCAATGTGTGATATCATTCAGATGGGTTATGCTTTAATTCAAGAAAAGGAAATGCCACAATTGGTGCAAATTAAGCTCAACGATTCTTATGAGAGCATTATCGCTAATATTGCCGTTAATTATATAGGGAAAACGGTAACGAGCAAAGCTGGTGTTGAAGGGGAACTGAAATCGGTTTACATGCTAAACGATTTTAAGGTACATAAGCAAAGATCTGTTCAGCATAGACTTCCGTTGGTCGTAAAACAAAATAGCATTCGAAAGTTTAGGATCAATTCAGGTGAGGAAGAGCAAAAGGAGTCTTTAAGTAAAGTGTTGTTACGGACAAGTGCATTATTTGAAAGTGAAAATAAAACATTAGGGCTCTCTGGACAGAATGTTTTAGCAAACATACTGGGGCTAAAGCAGGTATTTAAGTTTAAAGATAATCAGGTGATTTATAGAAACTTGTCAGTTGAGACGACATTGGGCTATACCACGAACCTTTGGATGCCAGCATTGTTAGGTTTCACAATTCAAGAAGAAAAGTTAAGTGGAGCGACAGTTCTAATTGGAGATTATAATGAGATTAATGAAATCGTTTTAGCCGCGCAACCACATGAGTTGAAATCACTTCAGCATCTTTTTAAGCACAATGGAGAATTGGCTTCTGAAGTATCAAAAAAGTTGAATAAATATTCAGAGAGCACCTTGAAATCAGGGTTTGGATTGCCTGAATGTGGGCCAGTGATTTCAGTAAACATACCGAATTATGAAGTGAAAGATATTGCGGGGAAATCACTCGTGCAAAAAGGAAGTGAACCGGCTTCTATAGGACGTCCATTGCCTGGAGTGGCAGTAAAAGTGGTTCATCCGGAAAACACAAAACAAGAATTAAATCCGAATGAAACAGGGCTATTGTTAGTCAAAGGTGCGAATGTGTTTAAAGGTTATATCAATGAGCTATGCAAGAAACATGTGAATGTGGATCAAGATGGTTGGTTTGTAACCAATCTTTATGCAAGCCTAAGCGAGGACGGATTTATTCGTTTGAATAATGTGTAAATCAAGTGTGGAAGAGGAAATAAAATAGGACTAGAGATGAGAAGAATCGTTGTAATCATATTACCCCCTTCACTATGGATTGGATTAACGATTCTAGGAGTCGGAGCTCAAAGTTTATCCAATCTGGTGGAATTAGGTATCGTGACATTTGTTAGTTTAATTCTGGGGCTTAGAACAACTAAAAAGAATGCTTGGTTTCTACTAATTATAGGATTGGTAATGGCATTCTTATTTAGGTCCTTAATGCCTGTGATACCTGAATAATGTAATTCAATTAGATTTAAACGAAACGAATCTAGATGCAGTTATCGAAATATACAATGGAAGTGAATACAGAATGGTACCTAAGAAAATGATTTCTTGGATTTACTTTGACTCAACTTCAAAATGCAGAATGTTTTTTAGCTAAAGAAAGGTTACTCTAAAAATCAGGCTCCGGCTCAGCATTTAGAATTTCGAATTCAACCCTACGATTGATTTCACGATCCGCATCTGTTTTCTCTTCGACCAATGGTTGAGAACTTCCTAAACCTACTGCTTCAATCCGTTCACCCTCAATTTCCCAATAACTTTGTTCCATCAAATAGTTTTTGATTGCTTCCGATCGATTTTGGGAAAGTGCCTTGTTATCACCTTCATTACCTTCCGAATCCGTATGTCCTGAAATTTTAATTTCATAATATGGATTGTCTAACATAAAGTTAATGAGCTGTTTTAAATCTCCCTGCATATCCTCCGTGATCTTAGCTGATCCAGGTTCAAATTCAATGTTCTCAAACACAAATCGTTTGACCTTAATTTTAGGAATATCAAAATCCATTTTGGTGTCTCCATCCAAACTGAATTGCTTTTCAATTCGGAAAAAATCCTCTCCCTGAATGATCATTAAATAGTTATTGTTGTCAATTAAATCAAATTCATACGAACCGTCAGGACGGATATTTCTAGGAGTAACCTCAATTGAATTGTCTAAATCGATCACTGTTACAATTCCTGAATACGGATTCCCAGTTTCATCTTCTCTAATAAATCCAGTCAACTTTGTAGTAGCAAGAGGGTGAGCATCCATAGGTAGATCATAGGAATAAAGATCTAAGTTCTTTTGTTCATTTTTCTTTGTTAAAGTATCATCTGGAGGAGATTTTGCAAAGTATAGTTTTTCTGAATTCGCATCAATGGTGAAATAGTATTCATCTCCTTTTCCATTTACTAACGGACCAATATTTTTAGGTTCTCTCCATTTACCGAATATTTTATGAGACCGGTAAATATCAAATCCACCCATGTTTACATTCCGATTAGGAGCATTGGAGCTAAAATAAAGAACTTTGTGTTTAGGATGATAAAATGGACTTACCTCACTTGCCTTTGTATTTATAACTGGACCAACATTTTTAGCAGGTCCCCAATCACCATCATCTGAGCGAACACTATAATATATATCTGTACCTCCAAAACCTCCAGGTCTACTGGAAGCAAAAAATAAAGTGTCACCACTTGGTGCCAGTGTTGGATGTGAATCCCAGTAGATGGAATTAATTCGTTTACCTAAATTTCGAACCTCACCCCAAGTATTGTCATCTTGTTTAACGGTCCAGAAAATATCACAATCTCCTTCACATCGCACACAGTTGCATCGGCTAAAATATAATGTTCTTCCATCTGCACTTAATGTAACAGAACCTTCATTGTCTCGGCTGTTAATAGGTAGTCCAATGGGCTTAGCATCTGTCCAATAACCAAATTCATGGATTGAATAGAATATTTCCTCATTCGCTTTGTCACGTGCACCTTCGTAATTTCGTTTCGAAGTGTAGATAAGCATATTTGAATTTAAATTGATACAAGGACCATAATCTTCAGCATCCGAATTTAACGCTTTACCCATGTTTACATTAATTCTTCTAGGCACATGAAGCGTATCTATTTTTTCGCGAAGCTTGATTAATTCGTAATAATAATCCAAATCCACATAATAATCCTTGTCCATTGCGGTAAGGGTGTCAAATTCATTACGCAATTGCTTTACATTATTCAAATGGTGATTAAGCGCAAGTTTATAGGTCGCTTTAGCCTCGTACAAATCTCCCTGCTTTTCTTGCAGCTGACCAAGCATCCAAATCATTCTAGTGTCCTTATAAAAATTATCTACGCCAAAAAGTCGCACATAATTTTCTAAGGCAGGACGAAGTTTTTCAAGGTTTTTATTTTCAGCATATTTCCTGATTTTGGCAATTTTCCCAGCATTATAGTAATATCGGACACGATCCAAATTAGGAAAATCCATCTGATAATCTTTACCAAAAGGGTTGATGTAGGCAGATGTATCTATGGTTCCCATCTCTATATCATCTCTGGGATCTTTATCAGTAGAATCTTTTACTGATGTTGTTGAATCATCGTCCTGAGCCATCAATAATTGCGTTGAATTAAGGAGGAGAACCGATCCCAGCAACACAATTTTGCAGGAATGCAATAGCTGCCGAAACGGCAAACGCATTTGGTTAATCAAAATCAATTAGAATTATTAAAATTTAATTTTGTACAAAAGTAATAAAGTATCGGCATATTTTGACATATTATTTTGCTTTGGCATAGCAATTGACTTATTACGTCCTGCACTTCTAATTGAAGTTGAGCTAAAAATTAATGTCAATTTGTCATTATACCAACGTATGAATAATAACAGTTTTATAAAGGATTTATTGTCCGGAGATATTTTAGATGATAGTTCGGAATTAATCCCAATAGTGCCGCCGGAAGAGGAGGAAATAAACAATGATGAGGAATATCAGGATGTCTTACCAATTCTGCCTGTAAAGAATACCGTGTTGTTTCCAGGTGTAATCATACCGATTACTGTGGGACGTAAAAAATCCATTGATTTGGTTAAGGATGCATATCACACCGATAAGATCATTGGTGTACTTGCTCAAAGAAATAACAAATCAGAAGACCCAGGGTTAGATGATGCTTACAAAGTAGGTACAGTAGCCAAAATAATTAAGATGTTAGTGTTGCCCAATGGAAACACAACCATTATTATCCAAGGAAGACGCCGTTTTGAAGTAGGGGAGTTGGTGGGATCCATTCCTTATTTGAAAGCGAAGATTAACTTATTGAAGGAGGACAAACCTGAAATAAAGAAAAAAGAAGTAAAAGCGACGCTTCGTTCCTTGAAAGAAACAGCAACCAAAATTGTAAATTTAAACCCTGAAATTCCTCAAGAGGCACAAATAGCCTTAAGTAATATAGAAAGTCCGAGCTTTTTGATTCATTTTCTGTCGTCCAATCTAAATGTGGATGTAAAAGAAAAACAGCGACTTTTAGAAACAACAGAATGGTTTGCAGCAACCACTATACTGTTGCAATTAATGAACAAGGAATTACAATTGCTGGAATTCAAAAGTGAAATACAATCCAAAGTTCATACGGATATAGACCAGCAGCAACGAGATTATTTCGTTCGTCAACAAATAAAAGTGTTGCAAGATGAACTTGGGTCAGAAGGACCAGAAAAGGAAGTTCATGATTTAAAAGAAAAGGCAGCTAAGAAAAAATGGCCTGAAGAGGTAGAAAAGCATTTTTTCAAAGAGATTGATAAATTAAATCGCTTAAATCCGCAAACGCCTGAATATCCAGTAGCAATGAATTACTTGGAATTAATGGTGGATTTACCTTGGGAAAAGTTCACCAAGGATAAGTTTGATTTGAAGAAGGCCCAAAAAGTTTTGGACTCAGATCATTCTGGATTGGAGAAGGTAAAGGAGCGAATCATTGAGTATTTAGCCGTACTCAAATTGAAAAATAATATGAAAGCACCAATTCTGTGCTTTTATGGACCTCCGGGAGTAGGAAAAACATCGTTAGGCCGATCTATAGCAAAATCTTTGGGTAGAGAATATGTGCGACTTTCATTAGGAGGATTGCATGATGAAGCGGAGATTCGAGGGCATAGAAAAACCTATATTGGTGCGATGCCAGGGAAAATTATTCAAAGCATAAAAAAGGCAAAAACATCGAATCCAGTTTTTGTTTTAGATGAAATAGATAAGGTAGGTTCCAATTTTAAAGGAGATCCTTCTTCAGCGTTGCTGGAAGTACTTGATCCGGAGCAAAACAGTGAATTTATGGACAACTACCTTGAAATAGGATATGATTTGTCCAAAGTAATGTTCATTGCCACGGCCAATGCTTTGTCAACGATACAGCCCGCTCTACGTGATCGAATGGAATTAGTAGAAATTACAGGCTATTCAGTAGAAGAAAAATTGGAGATTGCTAAAAAGCACTTGATTCCTGAATTATTGGAGGATCATGGAATGAAAAAGAAGGATTTGACATTCAATGCAGAAGCAATCCGAAAAGTGGTCGAAGGATATACCCGAGAATCCGGAGTAAGAGGTTTGAAAAATCAGTTGGGTTCTGTGATTCGAAATCGCGCCAAGCATATTGCAATGGAGACTAGTTATGAAAAAGCACTCAAGAAAAATCATATTGTTGATATTTTGGGTACAGAGCGCTTTGATCTCGACTTATATGAAAACAATGGATTGGCAGGAGTAGCCACAGGTCTGGCATGGACTTCGGTAGGAGGAGATATTTTGTTTATAGAATCTCAACTAACCAAAGGAAAAGGGAAAGTAACGATTTCGGGACAGCTAGGGGACGTGATGAAAGAGTCTGCAATGACTGCGATGTCGTATCTTAAAGGGATGGCACATGAATTGAAGATAGATCTTCGGATTTTTGATCAATACGATTTGCATTTGCATTTTCCGGAGGGAGCGGTACCAAAAGATGGTCCTTCAGCAGGAATTACCATTATGACAGCTCTTAGCTCGTTATATACCCAAAGACGGATTAAACCGAGATTAGCAATGACCGGAGAGATTACCCTCCGTGGAGTAGTACTTCCGGTTGGAGGTATTAAGGAAAAGATCCTTGCCGCAAAAAGAGCCGGAATCAAAGACGTGATTATGTGCTACAAAAATCGCAAGGACGTAGAAGAAATTAAAGATGAATATATAAAAGGATTGACTATTCATTTCGTTAAAACAGTAGAAGAAGTGTTAGAAACAGCATTGTTGCAAACGAAGGTTCAATCACCAAAAACGTTTGAATTAAAAGATTTTAAGGCAAAAAAAGAATAATTAGTGTAAATTTCCGTTCTCAAAACATGTTGAAAATAACACATTTTAAACGTCTTAAAAACAGCATAATGGCCTTGTTGTTTATGGGAATAGCACTTTCTGTGAATGCGCAGTTAGGTGGAAGCACGACCTATCAGTTTTTGAATACACCACATAACGCAAAAACGGCAGCGTTGGGAGGAGTAATTGTTTCGTATCGAGATTCGGATCCTGGTATGGTTGCTTATAATCCGGCTGCCTTAAATGAAAAGATGCTAAATCAGATTCAATTTAGTGAATCATTTTATGCTCCAGGAGTAAAGTATAGTTCATTAAACTATGTGACCGCAGGATCAGATAAAAGCAAATTATGGTCTTTTGGAATTCAAAACTTGTCATATGAAGGCATGGATCTAAGAGATGAATCTGGATTTAAAACGGGTCAGTTTTTTGCGAATGAAACTGCCTTGTATGCAACAAGAGCGCATACAATTGGGAATTATACGATTGGTTTAACAGGAAAGTATGCTCAATCGTTTATAGGGAGGTTCGTTTCACTATCCCTGTTGGGAGATTTAGGTATATTATATAGTCACCCAAGCAAGGACTTAAATTTTGGATTTAGTTTTAAAAATATAGGTTGGCAGGTTAAATCATATAGTGGCTTAAAGGAGCCGCTTCCCTTTCAGGTAAATGCAGGAATTACATTTAAACCGGAACATATGCCGCTTAAAATGTCAATTACAGCTCATAATTTACAGCGATTTAACACCGTTTATCTTGATCCAACTCCTGTTTGTGTTGGATTTGCATGTGATACGATGATTGTACCAACCAGTAATGTGGGACAAAGAATTTTGAGACATTTTAATTTCGCAGGAGATCTTAAGTTTAGTAAAAACATTCATTTTCGAATTGCTTATAGTTTCCAAAGAAGAAGAGAACTCAAACTAGCGAAATCTGGTGGAGCAGGGTTTTCATTAGGATGTTTGGTTCGGATAAGAAACTTTGATGTAGAATATGGGAAAATCTATTATCAATTTGCTGGAAGACCCGCATATATTTCAATTACAACAAATACAGATCGATTTTTCAAGGCTAAAAAAGCAACAAGCAGTGGCATTGAAGAACAGCTAGAGAAGAAAACTAAGAAGGAAAGACGAAAGGAAAAGGCAGAAGGAAGTTAACCCAATAACATCTAGGCGAATGGAAATTCCATTTCAAACGGAATGAGAAGGATGGAGAAAGAGATGAAGAATCGCAGAAGGATAGGTTAATCAAAACAAATTAAGTACAAAGACATGAAAGAATTTTTAACACCAACTCAAATAGTAAAGGAGTTGGATAAATATATAATAGGTCAGTCGGATGCAAAAAAAAATGTAGCGATTGCACTTCGTAATAGATGGAGAAGAATGAATACTCCTGCGGAGATTCAAAAGGATATCATACCAAACAATATTTTATTAATAGGCTCAACGGGTGTAGGTAAAACAGAAATTGCAAGAAGGTTGGCTAGCGTGGCAGATGCCCCATTCGCGAAAGTAGAAGCGTCTAAATTCACGGAAGTTGGTTATGTGGGACGAGATGTTGAAAGTATGGTCCGTGATTTGGTTGAACACTCAGTGAAGATGGTGAAAACCAAAAAGCAAGAAGAAGTACGAGTAAAAGCAGAGGAAATTGTGGAAGATGTAATCTTAGACATCTTAATTCCACCAATTAAAGAGTCCGCTTCAGTTCAAGCTCAAAGTGTAGGATATGAGTCTGGAAATACAGAAAACAATTCGGATGTAAATGAAATGTCCGAAGTTGAATTGAATGAGAAAACACGCGATAAGTTTCGCGATAAGATACGCAGTGGAGAATTAGATGACCGTTTGATCGAAATCGATGTGACTCAATCTGGATCTTCTGCAATTGGTATGGTTGCCCCTCCCGGCATAGACGAATCTTCTCTTTTAGGGATTCAAGATATGATCGGGAATATGATGCCTAAGAAAAATAAAAAGCGGAAAGTAAAAATTGCGGACGCCAGAAAAATCTTAATGGAATCGGAAGCTGAAAAGCTAATCGATATGGAAGAAGTAAAGGAAGAAGCAATATTTAAAGCAGAGAATACGGGAATCATTTTTATCGACGAAGTAGATAAAATTGCGAAAGGAAATAAAAATGGTGGAGGAGCAGATGTAAGTAGGGAAGGGGTTCAAAGAGATTTATTACCTATAGTTGAAGGGTCTACCGTGAATACGAAGTATGGAATTATGAATACGGACCATGTGTTGTTTGTGGCTGCCGGAGCATTTCATGTTTCAAAGCCTTCCGATCTAATCCCTGAATTGCAAGGTAGATTCCCGATTAGAGTCGAATTAGACAGTTTGACCAACAAAGATTTTTATCAAATTCTGAAAACACCGAAAAATGCCTTGACTAAGCAGTACACGGCATTGATGAAGTCTGAGGACGTAGAACTTTCTTTTACGGATGATGCATTGCAGGCACTTGCAGATTTGGCTTTTCAAGTAAATGAAGAAGTAGAAAACATTGGTGCAAGAAGATTACACACTGTTATGAGTCGATTATTAAATGAGTTTCTTTTTGAAATTCCAGATACTATTCCGCCTAACTCCAAAATCTCAGTAACAAAGGAGATGGTAGAAGAGAAGTTATCAGGAATGGTGAAAAACAAAGATTTAAGCCAATATATATTGTAGAATAGACACAAGCAAAAGATGACAGATTGGAACTGTTGTTTGTACCTTTATTAAGGTAGGAGCAACAGTTTTCTTATTATTAGTTTTGTATCTTTGCTTTCAACCGATAAAAAAAAACGGCAGGCCTATTAATGAAGACGGGATACAAAGATCGACTCAACTATATTTCAAAAATTACATTTTCCAGATTTTGGAATATGTGTTTGCTTTGGATGAGTTATCATATTTCAAATCTAAAAAATAAGCCGGTCATTTGGGGGAGGCCCGCCGCGGTTAGTATAGAACCAACCACATCCTGTAATCTACGGTGTCCTGAATGCCCGAGTGGACTTCGTTCGTTTTCGCGACCTACTGGAATGCTTCAACCTGAGCTTTTCCAGAAAATAATAGATCAAAGTAAAAAGCATCTTACTTACTTAACACTTTATTTTCAAGGGGAACCGTATTTAAATCCAAATCTGTTCAAATTATTAGGAATAGCATCTAAGGCAAGGATCTATACGACCATTTCTACTAATGCACA
Organism: Cytophagales bacterium; assembly: GCA_965277185.1. Lineage (GTDB taxonomy): Bacteria > Bacteroidota > Bacteroidia > Cytophagales > JAHDFW01 > JAHDFW01. The sequence continues at coordinate 144,443 of CBDICC010000035.1, forward strand.
TTATCTCTCAAATGAAAACTCAGACAAAACCGTTAAGTCCGGTTTGGATCGATTGATAATTTCAATTGATGGTACGACGCAAGAAACATATGAATCCTATCGAATCGGAGGAAAATTATCCACGGTGTTGGAAGGAGTCGAAAACATAATAGCATCTAAAAAGAAACTTAAGAGTGCCACTCCTTACGTGGTTTTTCAGTTTTTGGTTGTACGTCCAAATGAGCATCAGATTGAAGAAGCGAAGACTTTGGCCGCAAATATGGGAGTAGATTCGATTCAATTTAAAACTGCCCAAATTTATGATTATGAAAGCGGATCTAACTTGATTCCTACCATTGATTATTATTCTAGATATAAATTACAAGAAAACGGTTCCTATTCCATAAAAAATAAAATGGATAATAAATGCTGGAGAATGTGGCATGCATGCGTGATCACATGGGATGGATCTGTAGTCCCTTGTTGTTTTGATAAGGACGCAACTCATGTGCTTGGGGAACTTAATGAGGAAGATTTTCGTTCTTTATGGAATGGACAAAGATATCAGTCATTCAGAGAGAAATTAATGATTGGCAGAGGCGAAATTGACATTTGTAAAAATTGCACGGAAGGGACAAAAGTCTGGGGATAAAAGATATCTCTAAGATGTAAGTGTCTAAAACAGCACTTTTTCGTGAAAATCTTGTATTATTGATAATTTTTCATGGTTTCTTTTTTCAGTCAACCCAAAATATTCGTATTATTGGGAAAAATTTAGGCAAGTTGTTATTTATATAAAAATTAATATAGTGTTATGAAATTAAATTTTACTAGTGTTAAATCTTTGTTAATGGCGTTGCTGATCACCGTTAGTGTGTTATCGGCGAATGCGCAAATATTTACAGAGGATTTTGAATCGATTGGTTTGGGACAAGGTTGGACGACTATGCAAGGTGCAGCTGCTACAGGTGCAGGTTGGGGCTTAGCCTCACTTGATCCAACAACTCCAGCAGGAAACTTTGGACCTGAATGTGTGGTGTCTCGATCTTGGTTAAGTGGTGCTGCAATTCAGGCAGATAACTACATCATCTCTCCAAAAATAGATTTGTCAACTGTTGTTTCAGGACCGATCAACCTTACTTACTATTGGGCCAACTCTCCTAACAGCTGGGTTGATGATCATGATGTATATGTTATGACAAGCGCACCAATAGATGCTGCTGATATTGTAGCAAATGGAGTAGCTATTAACAATGTAACAGGAAGTGGATCTACAGTTTACACAAAAGAGCAGGTAGATATCTCTACTTATATTGGAGTAGATTCTCTATATATTATCTTTCATCACACGTCGTTTGACAACGAGTACATCACACTTGATGATATTTCAGTTGCAGCGCCTGCTGATTTCGATTTGAACATGATTGATTTTACAATTGATGATGGTGGTTTTGCAATGTTTGGATACATTCCTTACTTCACTGTTCCAGATATGAATTATGCAATTCGTTTTGCAAATGATGGAATTGAGCCTATCAACGGTTTTTCTTTTGATGGACAAATTTCTGATTTCCAAGGTGATTTCAATAATACATATAGTAGTATTTTACCAGTAGCAGATACAATCACTGTAAGAGGAGCAATTTCTTTGGCTGCGCCTATTCCAGCTCAAACCTATACTGTAGACATCACTTCTTTAATTGATAGCACAGATGGTTTAAGTTCAAACAATGATCTTGGTGATGAAGTAGTAGTTTCAACTAGTGAGGATTGGTATGTACGATATGATACATTGATTTTCAATGCAATGACTGAAATTCCAACAGCTCCTGAGGTGTTTTCGGATCAATTCTTCCAGTTTATTGCAGATCGTTTCTTAAACATCACAACCCTTTTAGGTGGACCTGGTGGAGAGCCAATTAACAAAGTAATGTATGGTTCTGCATTTGAATTTACTCCAGAAAAGACAAATGTTAAAACGGTAGAAGTAATGATTGCACCTAAAGCAACTGGTCAGGAAACTTGGGTAGAAGTATATAATTATGACAACGCGTTGAACACAATTGGAGACGCAGTGGAGCCAGTATTTACAAGTGATACAATTACTGTTCCTGCTGGATTTGATGATAATGTTCCTCATTTGATGGAATATGATGTTTCTGGATTACTTACATTAGGAAAAGGAAAGTACATCGTTTGTGTTGTTGAAAAATCAAATTCAGATGCAGATGGACTTGGAATGTTAGCTTTTAGAAATGATGATGCATGGTCTGAGAACAACAGTTCATTCTTCAACTATGAGTACATCAATTCAGCGGATAACTTCCCAGCTTTATTAGGATTTAGAAACTCAAATGTATTCTACGTGTATAGTTCAAACAATTTACCAATCAATAGTTCATTCCCAATTAGTTTGAGAACAGCAGATGTTACTGGTATTGCGGCTGACTTAAATGTGAACGAATTGATCAATGTTTATCCTAATCCAGCTCAAGATGTATTCCAAGTTACTGTAGGAGGAAACGATTTCCTTCCAACATCTGTAACAGTTAAAGATCTTGCAGGACGTACAGTTCAAGTAGTGAATGGTACATATGGTAAGAAAGTAATTACAGTGGATGCAAGTAGCTTAGAAAGCGGAGTATACTTCGTAGAATTAGCTGATGGTTCGCAAAAAGCAACTAAGAAAATCGTTATTGAGTAATCAATAAATAAACGAATAATACATGTACATACTACTTTAGCTAAGATCGGCTTTAGAGATTGTACGAAATATTGGAAAGGGGAAGATGTTTTACATCTTCCCCTTTTTTATTTATAGAGAACATATTGCTTGTGAAAGCACAATAATCCTATGATTTAATATAAAATGTTCGACAATAATTATGTAATTTCGAACTGATTTTTACAACTAATAGAAATAATTATGAAAAAGTTAATACTATTTTTTGGAGTTACCTTGAGTGCAATCGTCCTTGTTGTTGCACAAAACGGAAACTCTAGTTTTAAACATAAAGAGATGTGTAACCCTGATTATGTGAAAGGGGAAGATGCAACAAAAGCAGGCAACTGTGATGAAACTTTGTTGTACTATGGAAATAGTGCAGGAATTGTTTCCACAACAGGAAACAACGATTGGAAAGCACTTATTTTTGTTGACCCGGACGAACTTGCGTTTTTTGCAGACAGTTCTGCCTTTGGGAAAATTAGAGCATCCATTGCCGATTCTCTTTTTGATGGTGTAAGTATGTACGCAACGTATGATAGCGTTTTTGTAGAGATTTTTGAAGGAACAACGATAAGCGGAACAGGTGCAGGTAGCACGATGAACCTTGGAACTTTGATTTACACCAAAGACATTACGGCAGAAGTAGTTGCTCAGGGAATAACCGAGCACGATATGGACTCGCTTATTTATTTTAATAAAGATACAACGTATGCGATTGGAATAAGAGTCTTTCAATCAGATCCATCTCCGTGTATTGGGATTGATGTAGGCCCATCTAAACAGGGCAAAGGGGCGTGGATTTATACAAGTGCAGGAAATAGCTTCCAACGTTTAGATTATGGTCCTACCAGTGACAATAATTGGGTAATATCCGTTTGTGTAGATGGCGAATTAGTAGTTCCCAATAATAACCTGACCATAACAGCGGCAACTTCTAATTTGGACGGGTATGAAATTATGAACTTAAATCAAGCCTTAGTAAAAGGATATACATTTTCAACATCTGTAGAAAATAATGGTAAAGTGATGTCTACAGGAGTAGAAGCGGAATTAAATATTGATCCCGTAAATAACTCGGATATGGTTAGCATTGCAGATATTGGTCCATCTCAAACTCAAATGGGAGACTTTCCAACAGTGTTCAATCCTTTCTTACCAGGAGAACATTTTGTGACGTATAATGTTACGGCGGACTCCGCTGATTTTTATCAAACGGATAACTCATTTACAAGTAAAACGTTTTTGATTGATGAAACGAGGTATGGTCGTGTTTCAGTAGGAAACATTACGCCAACTCCTCAGCCAGGTTTTATCGAGATGTTTAAAGGAAACATGATGAATATGTATACAGAGGATACTTTGAGATACATTGAGTTTTTCCTTATGGATCCAATCGTAGATGCAAGAATTTTAGGGTTTTGCATGAGATGGGATAGTGCACAACAAGAAGTTTTTGGAGATACGCTATTGACTGATACATTTACAATTTCTCAAGAAATTGCGGATCACGGAGATACGGTATTAAACCTATCATTTCTTAAACATAGAGTTCTCGATCCAGGGACCTATATTTTTGGATTGATTGAAATGGACGGTGCAGATTTAATGTTGCCTTCTAATACAAGAAACTATGTGCCTGGAACAAGTTTTTGGACCGGATCTCTTGCGGCTTCAGGGAATTGGATCAATACATGGCAGGAACAAGAATATTATTATCCTGTTATAATGAACTTTAGGAATACCTATAATACAGGTACAGAAGATTTGGACATAGTAGGTAATTCAATTAAAATATACCCAAACCCTGCCACAGATATTGTCAATATTTCAGTATCAGGAAAAGGATTTATACCAACCAGTGTACAAATTTCAGATTTAGCGGGTAGAACGGTTGGAAATGTTCAAAGTCTAAACGGAAAAAAGGAATTTGCGATTGACATGAGTGCATACGATTCGGGCGTTTATTTCTTTAAGTTTTCAGATGGAAAGACATCCGTGGTTCGTAGAATGGTAATTGAATAAGTAACATAAAATATTTAGATCAATCCAATCATTGGAAGATTCAAATTGAATCATTTAATTGACCAACGATAATTAAAAGAAGCGGAATTTATTCCGCTTCTTTTTTTCTTTAACAAGAAAGTAGACTCAACTTTCCAACATCCATATTTAAATCATTGCACATGAAACTTTGCTTTGCAACCAACAATGCAAATAAATTAAAAGAAGTGTCTAATTTATTGAATCAACCAATCTTGGGATTAGAAGAGATAGGTTGCACCACGGACATTCCGGAAACTTCTGATACGTTGGAAGGGAATTCACTTTTAAAAGCGCAGTATGTTTGGGAGCATTATCAAATTCCTTGTTTTGCAGACGATACAGGACTGGAAGTATTAAGTTTGAATAATGAACCGGGTGTACGTTCTGCTAGGTATGCGGGTGAGGAGCGCAGTAATGAACAAAACATGGCATTGGTACTGGAGAAATTGCAAGGGATGAAAGATTGGTCTGCGCAGTTCCGTACCGTGGTTACGTTGATTCTAGGCGAAAAGGAGGTTCATCAGTTTGAAGGAATCGTAAAAGGACGAATTATACAAGAGGGTAGAGGGAGTAAAGGATTTGGATACGATCCCATTTTTATTCCAGAGGGATATGAAAAGTCGTTTGCGGAATTTTCTTTAGAAGAAAAAAATAAAATTAGTCATAGAGGGAGAGCGATTCAAAAACTGGTTTCATTCTTAAATTAACCTGTTATTTTATAGAGATTTATGAAAACTAGCTTAAAGGGATAGTGTTATTTGAACAATATTAATTCCTATCGTTAAGTAGAATTAGGAATTTACAAGATTTTTATAAAAATTTGCGGGCTGAAAGTATGCGCATGAAAAAACCATTTATTGTAGGAATTACAGGAGGCAGTGCCTCTGGAAAAACTTTTTTTCTTAACAATTTGGTTAAGAGGTTTAATCATGACTCTTTGTGTTTATTATCTCAGGATAATTATTATAAGCCTAAAGAAGATCAACATATTGATAAGAATGGTGTGGTCAATTTTGATTTGCCAAACTGCATCGATTATGGACGGATGGCCAGAGACTTGAATCGACTTGTGAACTATGAAACGATCAAGATTCAAGAATATACCTTTAACAATCCAAATGCGGAACCTTCAGAATTAACATTAGCTCCTGCTCCAATTATCGTGGTAGAGGGGATTTTTGTGTTTTATTTTGATGTTTTATCTGAATTTTATGATCTGAAAATATTTGTAGATGCCAATGAGCATGTTAAATTAAAGCGTCGAATTATTCGAGATAATCAAGAAAGAGGCTATGATTTAGACGACGTATTATATCGTTATACAGAACATGTAGCTCCTACTTATACCAAATATATAGAACCATTTAAAGATGAATCTGATTTGGTAATACAAAACAATAAAGATTTTTCTACGGCGTTAGATGTTGTATCTACGTATCTTAAAACTAAATTGTAGATTGTAGTTAAAGAATAAATAGTACATTTGTACTTTAAAGCAAATGAATCCTCCTTTAAACATATGGCGATCAATTAAAACGACAGCATTATTATGCTTGGTGATGATTGCTTTTGTTGCAAAAGGAAATGTGGAATTAAATACTACTTCCACAGCAAATGTTGTAAATCCGATCCAATCTCAATCCCCGATTGATGAAAAGAAAGGAACAAATGATTCGAAGGAGACCGAGAAAGAGAAGAATGGATCGGATCAAATTACAAACGTATCGTTTGAAGCAACGTTATCGTTCTTTGCAGTTGAATTTGACAATTTGTCGGGTTTTATTGCAACCAGAACTCCAATTATATCAACACCACCTATTCACCCTGTCGACACAAATGTAAAGCTGTTGGCAACCAGGTATTTTCGAATTCTCTTTTCGAAAATCCAACCCATTAACGCTCCCTAGACTACTTTTTTAAAGTCATTTGAAGAAGAAGATTGAAAATCCAATGCAGGATTCGAGCATTAGGTAATCATAATACAGATCGTACTTTCGATTATTCTTTTCAAAGCTAAACGGATGAAACACCCTCCTGGTGAAGGATTATCCAATTCAACTAGGCTTGATTCAAGACTCTAAACCGCATTCAACCAGAATAATAAATTAAACTGTATTCTTCCTCTGCAATAATGATACGAGGAAGAGGTTACTAATCGAATCTGAAAGAAAGATTTAAATAAATAAATTCATAGAACATTAAATAGATTTCGAAATCATGAAAAATAAGTGGTTCATTATAATTTTAACAGGTCTCATCACCTTCTTTTGTGTATACTTTTTGTCATTTACATATAAGGCACAAGAATTAAAAGATGCAGCAACGGTTTATGCAACTAACGCTGACGGAGAAATTAACGATAGTATTAAGGAAAACTATCTAGATTCTTTGCGGAATGTAACGGTATACTCCTTCTTTGGAATTACGGACAATAACTACAACGAAGTAGAGCGATATGCGATTGGCCTAGGGCTTGACCTTCAAGG
>CBDICC010000036.1:0-9974 GCA_965277185.1 Cytophagales bacterium
GCAGTTAGATTCGTTATGGACGCAGGTAGCCTTTTAATACGATTTCTAGTCAGAAACAACTCTCTTAAATTCGTCATGTTTCCAATATTGCCTGGTAGATAACTAATTTGATTCCGCTCCAACTCAAGTTTATCCAGCTTAATCAGCTTGCTAATACTTTCAGGAAGGAACTTAATTTGGTTTTTTGAATAGGATAGAACCGTGAGATTACTCAACAAATGAATAGAATCCGGAATTTGAGTCAATCGATTGTCATTTAGATAAAGGCTACTGAGTTTTTTAAGCTGTAATATGCTTGATGGCATATTTGCAATCTGATTTTCAGACAAATTCAATATTCTTAATTCAGATAATGTTCCAATTTTCGCATCTACCGTTCTTATCCGATTATTTCCCGCGCTTAAATACTTCAATGATGTTAAATTAGAGATCGACGCAGGTATTTTAGTAAGTTGATTTACATTTAGATTGATGGACCGAAGTTGTTTTAAGTCACCAAAAGTGTCAGGAAGGGCAGAAATTTGATTTGTAAAAAAAGAAAGTTCCTTGAGTGAAGGTAGTTTTAAGATCACTTTTGGAAACGTACGCAACTGATTGTAATCCAAAGTGAGTTTCTCCAAATTTTGCAGCTTAGAAAGTTCCGCTGGCAATAGAGTAAGTTTATTCTCAGATAGGTTAAGTTCCTTCAGATTAACTAGTTTTCCTATTGAATTAGGTAACGTTCGAAGATTTAAGGAGCTTAGGTTAAGGTATTCCACCGAATCCGGATTGGATAAGGCTATTTTTAAATTGTCCGCATTAGACAACTTTTTAGACGCTGCATGTTGAGCAGACAATAAACTTATGTTGATTATCAAACAACATAAAAAGGTCCATATAAATCTAAGATATGTCATTTTTGTACTCCACATGCATAAACTGTTCCGTTCCTCAAAGAAAACACTCCAATGATCAAAACGAAAAGATTATCTGCGTTATTTTGCAATCAAAACTGTACTCAGGCAACGTTTTTGACGGAATATAAGTTCTAAACATTAAATGTCTTCATTTAGCAACAATTTAATATCACAAGACAAACTAAAGAATTGGGTACTCATCCTACTTTTGTTCTTTATATCGTGGAGTCCTGTCCTTGTTCAGCTCAAAGATTGTTTAATGAACGGTCAATTGCAGATACTATATCTGAAATAAAAAAAATAAAATTTCACCCAAAGCTCAAGTGAGATTTAGATCTAAAGGGGGAGTTCAATACATGAACGGTGTAAAAATGAACGTGCTGATACCGAAAACTACCGAATTGAAAAAAGATAATGGAGAACATAAAACATTTGAAGAAGAATATTTAGGAGTGAACAAACAGTTTAAATCTCAGCGACCCATCGTTTATGAGTTAAATCATTTGTATCAAGCATATAAGAAGAAACAACGAAGATTAAAAAGGTCTTTTAAGAGGGGAAACCGTCAACCTGACATTAAACCCGCCAATAATTGAAGTATGATCGCTTTGGCATATCATTTGAAAAGATTCTCACAAGTTAACTCGCTAACTAAACTTTTTTTTCCATATTAGCGTTAACGAAACGCCTTCGGGCCAGTATCTAACAATAAGTATAATAAATAAATATGTATAACACAGAAGAATTTAAAAAGTATGCGGTAAAGCACCAGGGATTGAGTAGTGTAACTGTAGACAATTATATCAGTTCCATTCAGGGAATGACACCAAATATCATTGAAGAGCGTCAAATGAACATTGCAGTAATGGATGTTTTCTCTCGATTAATGAAAGATCGTATAGTATTTCTAGGAACCGGAGTAGACGATTATATTGCGAATGTAATTACTGCTCAATTGTTATTTTTAGAATCAGTAGATTCAAAAAGTGATATCATTATGTATGTAAACAGTCCAGGAGGATCTGTATATGCAGGTTTAGGGATTTACGATACAATGCAATATGTTAATCCAGATGTATCAACAGTATGTACAGGATTGGCCGCTTCAATGGGAGCTGTATTACTTTGTGGAGGAGCCGCAGGTAAAAGATCAGCACTTCCGCATTCAAGAGTAATGATTCACCAGCCATTAGGAGGAGCACAAGGACAAGCTTCTGATATGGAAATTACGCTGAAAGAGATTTCTAAATTGAAGAAAGAATTATATGAAATCATTTCGGAACATTCAGGTCAATCATACGATAAAGTATGGGAGGATTCGGATCGTGATTATTGGATGATTGCGGATGAAGCAAAGGAATATGGATTGATTGATGAAGTCTTGAGACGTAGTCCGAAGAAATAATTCGGTAGATTCAATTGATTATTAGGCAAATAAATAGGAAATTTGCACTTGGATTGAACCTTAATTAGGGTTTAATTGTAATTTAGATAACGTATTAATAGGGTACAATGAGCAGCAATAAAATATCTTGTTCTTTTTGTGGAAAGGATAAAAAAGATGTGACCATGATGATTTCAGGGATCAATGCACACATATGTGACAGTTGCATTGGTCAAGCGAATCAGATATTGCAGGAAGAGGGGAAAACAAGAATGACGCCTACTGCACCAAAATTGAAGTTGGACAAACCAATGGATATTAAGAAGCATTTAGATGAGTTTGTAATAGGACAGGACGAAGCCAAGAAGGTGCTTTCTGTGGCTGTTTACAATCACTATAAACGATTACAACAACCTGATAAAAAGGATGATGTAGTCATTGAAAAATCGAATGTATTATTGGTCGGTGAGACAGGAACAGGTAAGACGTATTTAGCTAAAACATTGGCAGATATCCTTCAAGTTCCATTTTGTGTAGCAGATGCAACGGTATTAACTGAAGCTGGATATGTGGGAGAAGATGTTGAAAGTATTTTAACACGCCTTTTACAATCAGCAGACTACAATGTAGAAGCAGCAGAACGCGGGATCATTTATATTGATGAATTAGATAAAGTTGCTAGAAAAGGTGATAATCCATCGATTACAAGAGATGTGAGTGGGGAAGGAGTGCAGCAAGCAATGCTTAAATTGTTAGAAGGATCTAGTGTGAATGTTCCACCTCAAGGAGGAAGAAAACATCCTGATCAGAAAATGATTAGTGTGAATACGGAAAATATACTATTCATCTGTGGTGGAGCTTTTGATGGGATTGATAAGGTGATTGCATCTCGTTTAGATACGAAACCACTAGGGTTTGCAAATAATACAGATATGGAAAGTTACGATAAGGAGAATTTCCTACAGTATGTTTCTGCTCAAGATATTCGCAAGTTTGGTTTGATTCCTGAATTAATTGGACGTTTACCTGTATTGGTTCATTTAAATCCATTGACAGCAGATACGTTAAAACGTATTCTTGTTGAACCTAAAAATGCCATTACAAAGCAGTATAAAAAGCTATTTGAAATGGAGGGTATTGGACTTAAATTTGAGCCAAAAGCAATTGATTTTATTGTTGATAAAGCAATCGATTATAAACTTGGTGCCAGAGGGTTACGCTCTATCTGTGAGTCAATCATGCGTGATGCAATGTTTGAATTGCCTTCAGAATCAAGCATTGACTCTTTTAGTATTTCGTATCGTTATGCAAAGGATAAATTTGAACGAACGTTTTTAAAGAAACTAAAAGTCGTTGCCTAATTTATAAATACAACTTAAAAAAATAGCGAACTAGATCGCCATTCATAAAATACTAAAAGCCTCGTTCTTTAAACAGAAACGAGGCTTTTTTCGTTAATACTATAGAATGAAAGATTGCAGTTGGAATCATTTTTCAACAAAAAACAAATGAGATTGTCTGAATTTGATTAAAACCGAACACCCATAACAGTTACATCATCCATTTGTTCAAATTTTCCTTTCCAGTTTTCAAATTCTTCTTGAATTCGATCGTGTTGTTCTGATAAAGGAAGGGTCCAAATATTTAATAAGATGGCTTCAAAATTTTGATAGAAAAGTTTAAGGCCTCGCGGTCCACCAAATTGATCCGTCATTCCATCCGTAAATAAATATACCATATCTCCTTTATTCACTTCCACTGAGTGCGTTGTAAACGTCCGTTGCTTTTCGTTTTTGAATGAGAACCCTACAGAATAATTGTCTGCTTCAAGCCGCGTTATTTTCCCTTCTGAGATCATAACAACACTATTATGTGCGCCTGAAAAACGTAATTCCTTTTCCTCTTCATCATAAATCAGTAAGGAAATATCCATTCCATCACGAATTAAATACCCATCTACTTCTTGTCCCAAATCTTTCATAATCTGCTCATGCGCATTGGAAAGAATCATCGCGGGGTCTTCAAATTTGAAGTCTTCTAATGTATCGTCCAGAATTCGATTGCATACTAGCGACATTAGCGCTCCTGGAACTCCATGTCCTGTACAGTCCACTACACCAAAATACACCAAATCCCATTGTTTTTGAATCCAGCAAAAATCACCGGAGACAATTTCTTTTGGAGCAGAATATAGAAAACAATCTAAATAATCTTTGAGTTTACGCTCATTGGCAAGTACAGCTGTTTGAAGACGTTTGGCATAATTTATACTATCTGAAATTTGAGCATTCTTGTTAAATAACTCCTGGTTCTTCTGCAAAACTTCATTTCGATGAGTATCAATTTGATCTCGCTGAGAAAGAATTTCTTCATTCGTTTGATTTAATTCTTCAAATGCTTCTTCTAAAGTTTGTTTTTGCTCTTGGATTAATTTTAATTTTCGGTTAGAAAGGTAGAAGAGTACAAACGCTATAACTAAAGCAGCTCCGGCTAATAATAACCATAGATTTGAATAAGGTAAAGAAGCTAAGATCGGTGGTTTGAAAAGTGTAGATTCTGCAAAAAGATCGACACATTGTAAAAATATTACCACAATCATAAACAACCGCCTAATGTAATTCATTGTTGAAATGTAACACAAAATGATAGCTTAAACCAATATTAATTTGAATAATATGTACTTTTGAGTATTACAGTTGGGAATAAGATCTTTTTTGAATAGTTGTTCAAATCACACTTAGATTAGATTATTCTATACTTGTATAATAATTCTTTAACAAAATTTAGATGAAAGCGGCATCCTTACAAATTATTAAAAAAGAGCTTAAGCATAGGTCCCCTGATGAACTATTGATAATATGTCTTCGCTTGGCCCGACATAAGAAAGAAAATAAGGAGCTTCTAGATTATTTATTGTTTGATCAGGAAAATGAGGCTGGTTTTATTGATAATATAAAGGAACACATGGATGAACTGTTTGAAGAAATCAATCAGGAAAGCGTGTATTATGCTAAAAAATCAATTCAAAAAGTACTTCGTACTGTTAACAAGTTCTTGCGCTATTCTGGTAAAAAAGAAACTGCAATCGAAGTGTTAATATATTTCTGCTATAAAATGCAAAACATGGAAGTGAATTTCCGTAGAAGTTCAGTGCTTAAGAATCTATATGAACGACAATTACTGAAAATTGAAAAGCATATGGCTACGATTCATGAAGATTTAAGGATGGATTACCAAAATGACTTTGAAGAATTACTTTCGAATTAAAGTTACGAGTTAAAAAAGAAGAACGCAAAACGCATTATAACTTCATATACTCTTTCAAAAACACTAATCCTTTATACTTTGTTTTAAGTAATTCATCAAAAATATCCTCTCTGTCGCCATTCTCTATTTCTAAATACCAACTGTTATAATGTATTTTTGAATCATCCGGTGTTCGGTAAAAATCAACCAATGTAGGCTCCCGATTAATGTTAGTAAAAACACCAAAACAGTCTTCAAAATTTAAACAAATTTTCTTTATATCATCTTTGGTTTTCACCTCTTTAGGAAGTAAAAATTTCCTTGGTTTAACCATGGAATGCTCTAAAATAGTCCCTAATAAAATTTCTACGCCCTTCGTATTATTTTCATCATATGAACTTTGTAAAATCTGAATAGTTAAATCTTTAATATAATGAATTTCACCGTTGTCATCTAACATTAAATTGAATTCAACTCTTAAGAGTAGTTCGACATCTTTCAATTCTAATTTTTCAGTATTGCAACAAATAAAATTAGATAAACTATCCAATGGCACCACGTTATATTTCCCGCCAAAGTACCCATCAATAATTTCGATGTCTTCGTTTCTCCTTAGATAGTTCAAGACCTTTTGGGTCTTTCGTTTATCGTCTGTTGCAATAGTGAAGGTATATTCAAAGCCGGCAACAGGAGCAATCGTAGGGGATGTTGTTAATCGAAGCGGTTTCTCAGCTCCAACACTGGTAATTCGATCTGGTTTTACTAATTGTAGATTGAACACATCATCGATGTTTCTTCTATCCAGATTGTTATCAGGGTTAATCCATTTTTCGTTTGCAAAGGCTTTTAAATCACTTGCTTTAATGCAAAATTCTTCTTCGCCTTTGTCATTGTAAATGGCAATCCATTCCAACTTAGTACTTGAAATAGCACGATATACGTGCAAATGAATTTCCCAAGAGTAAAAACCAGATGGAGGAGGGTAGTCATCCTCTTCCAACGAATCGTTGGAATTCCAATTTGCAGTTGAGTCCGAATCCCATTCATCTTCAAATTCATCATCATCAACATCACCCCAATCATCCTTTCGGTCAATCCAATAGGATGAATCTTTTGGATTAAAGTCTACTATTTTTTCTGTAGATAGTTTATGATGATAATAGATGGCTTCAAATTCTTTTTTAGATAACTCCTTTGGATGAGGTAAGCCCTTGTATCCTGTTATCGCTCCGAATAAGACCGCATTTTGTATATTGGTTATTACTCCATCATTTGGAGAATAAATAGCTGAATTAGGTCCGTAAATTTCGACCTGAAACACATCAACCTGAGCATTTATAGTATAAACACTCAGGTTGAAGAAAATTAAGGATATTATTGCTAGTCGAATCTTATTCATTTGTTCTTAATGGAATAAATTCGAATAGGTTATTTCATTAAATTTTATTGAGATTTCATTGAAACTAGTTCACATTCTCAATAATCATAGCCGAGGCTCCACCACCTCCATTACAGATTCCTGCACCTCCAATTTTACCTCCATTTTGTTTAAGGACGTTAATTAGCGTTACAATGATTCTTGAACCTGAACTTCCAAGTGGGTGACCAATAGCAACTGCTCCTCCATTTACATCTACTTTGGCAGGATCAAGGCCTAACTCACGTGTATTGGCAATTCCTACTACGGAAAATGCTTCATTTAATTCCCAGTAATCAACATCTCCAATAGATATTCCAGCTTTGTCAATCGCCACAGGAACTGCTTTGGAAGGAGCCATTGTAAACCATTCAGGATCTGTAGCTGCATCCGCATTTGATAATATCTTCGCGATTGGTTTTAAACCTAATTCGTTCATTTTCTTCTCACTCATCAACACCAATGCCGATGCACCATCATTCAGCGTAGATGCGTTTGCAGCAGTTACGGTTCCTTCTTTAGTAAAGACAGCACGTAGCGTAGGGATCTTGTCCATACGTACATTTTTATGCTCTTCATCTTCTGAAACAATTACTGGATCTCCTTTTCGTTGAGGTACTTCCACAGGAACTACTTCATCATTGAATTTACCATCTGCCCAAGCTTGAGTCGCTTTGTTGTATGAATCAATCGCAAATTGATCTTGATCTTCTCTAGTAATATTTTTTTCAGTAGCACATTTATCAGCGCATACGCCCATATGTACTTTATTGTATACATCCGTTAAACCATCTTTCACCATTCCATCAATCATTTTAACATCACCAAGTTTGGTTGCTTTTCGAGCGTTAAAATAATGAGGAACCGCACTCATGTTTTCCATTCCACCAACTACTACACAATCATTATCTCCAACTCGAATGGACATTGCACCTAACGCAATAGATTTCATCCCTGATGCACATACCTTATTCACCGTAGTACAAGGTACCGTATCTCCAATTCCTGCAAACATTGCTGCTTGTCTAGCTGGAGCTTGACCTAAATTTGCTTGCAATACATTTCCCATGTATACTTCTTCTACTTGTGAGGCATCTACTCCTGCTTTATCCAAAGCACCTTTGATGGCCGTTGCTCCAAGTTTAGTTGCAGGAACCGATGAAAGTGCACCGCCAAAACTCCCCATAGGAGTTCGAACTGCTGATACTATATATACGTCGTTCATTACTTATTAATCTTAGTTTTGTGTGTAAAATGTAGTTAATACAAAGAATTCCAGAGGATTTCCTTACTATATCGCGAAATTGCTAAAAAAAAGAGGGAAAAACAACTAATTTTTAGTCTCTCATATACCTAAACCTAACATGTTTAAAGCATAGATAGTTCCTTTTAGTTCTTCTCTTCCAATTACAAAGTTTAAAATATTATTTGGTCGGTCCATCTGTTGTAATAAATGATAAAGTTTACACGTTATAATTCTTGGAACAAATTTTGCTTGAATGTGATAAACATATTTCAAAATATCAATCATTGCAGGTTTTGGATCAAATAAAATTAGTATTTTGCATCTGTACTGCTCAAAAAGAAGTAATAAATAACAACTCAGTAAAAATTATATAACTTAAATTATGAAAAAAATAAGTACGCTCGCCCTTGGTTTATTTGCGATTTGCGCTGTTTACGCACAAGCGGATATATTACCAGTAGATGAAACCACAGGAAAAGTAACCTATATGGAAGTGGTAGATGCAAAAGGAATGAACTCTACAGAAACGTTTCAAGTAATGAAATCATGGGCTTCTAAGCACCATTTGGAGGTTGTCTCTAAAGACGGAACAAAAGCTGAATTTAAAGGAAAAATAAAAATAAGTTATCAAAATGTGCGTAAGAATGGGGTGGACGATGGAATCATCAGTTTTACGGCTCATCTTATGGCTAAAGAAGGAAGATATAGATTCATATTTACAGACTTCAGTCATAGTTCAAAAACATGTCAAGGTGGAGATATCAAGCCTATGACGCCTCCATGTGCAGCAAGTAAGATCTCCAAGCCAGGTTGGTACAAGGTTCGTAAAGAGACGAATGAAAAAATGAAAAAGTACATCGAGTCTCTTAAAACAGCCATTAAAGAAGCTGCAAATGATCCTGCTAAAAGAGATGATTGGTAAAATAAACCAATAATTCCATTGAAATCTTCGCGGTAAGATTCTTTTTAATTATTGAAAACCCGCCGTGCTATTTTAAGGAAACAATACTATCTTTATGCCACGTTATTCCAAGAAGGAGTAACGTGGTTTTTTTTACGCCAATATTAATTGCAATGAACAAGAATCACTTCGGAATATACATACTTATACTTTTATCTATTGTAGGGTTTTCAGCATGCAACAATGCGAATAAGGATACAAATGACATCGAAAACACCACAAATAATCCAGCTGATTCAGGAACATTTCAACTTCAAAAAGAGTATAAAGTAAAGTTAGAAGAACTTGGTGATGGAGATTATCCAGATAATCCAGACATTGGTTATAGAAGTTCAATTTATAAGGGATTTAAACATGAAGAATTAATCATTCGAATAGAAGAAGATGGTTCTTTTTCCTTTGAACTTCCAGGAGATAAAGAAAAAGGATCTTCCGTTACATTGCAGAATCTAGATATTATGACTTTCATGCCTGGAATCCCAGATTGGATCAAAGGTGATTCGTATCTTTCTCACATTGGAATGATCAATCAGGAATGGAATCGTCAGCAAGTAAAATTTACTCCAGCTGATCCTCAATTGGTAATTGGACAGGGAAGTGAAGGCAGCGATATTACCCGTGTGGATTTAGCTAGAAATTGCTTGAACTCAGGTTTATGGGAAATTGCCATTTGGCGAAGCGATTCAAGTGAAAGTAATCAAGTGTATTATCATGGTTGGTTCGATTTTCCAATGGACTTATATTCACATTTAATTTCTACTAAAAACAACTTAGACTTTGAAAAATACAGCCCATCATGCATCAATTGGATCGATCCTCCATCT
>CBDICC010000037.1:0-48141 GCA_965277185.1 Cytophagales bacterium
ATGGTAAACTAGAACGGTGGCTAAAGAAAAACTATCTAAAAGTGGATGATTCTTGGTGGGTTTCCAGAAGAGTAAAAGAATGGTCTTTACAAGGAGGGATTTTAGCTTTTGGGGATGCAAGAGCACTATCCAAATCACTTTCAGAAAAGGACTTTGAATGAAGTGACAGACTAAAATTGCTCTAACTCTGATTCTACTTCAACCTCATTCCAATCCTAATCAAAGAGCTCCAATGCAAAAGTTCATTCTAATACCTATTACCCAGCTAAAGACAATGCTACATTATGTTCAATTGACAACCTTGCCCCCTCGAACATAAGTAACCAAGCTGATCTTAACTCTATCAAATTTCCATCCTCTCCCACTTCAAACGGTTCCATCTCATTTATTTTATCAACTTGAGTTTGAACTAGGTTTCCGTCTTTTATATCAATATCTAAAAATCGGGCCAATACAGATAGTTCCTCTTTTAATCCAAAAGAGGATCCAAAATTAATTACAACTATCTGATCCCAAACCTTCGTTTTATAATTTGTAGACATTGAATTTTCTAGTAAAATTGGAACAAAAGCCAATCTATAAGGATTCAATGCCAACAGTTTTAAATGCTCGTCTATCCCATACATGATGCCTAATTCTCCTAATTCTACCAAGCAGGCGGAGCTATGATGATCCAGCGCAGAACAACCAAACATGTTCCCATCATAGATATCCGGGATGGTTTCAGGCTCGTGATATAGATCAAATCCACTTTTTGATAACTCTTCATTAATGCACGATATATATATTTCTCCCTCTTCCTTATGTGCTTCGACATACGAAGATTTTATCCCTAAAAAACAGCCTGTTGACATATATATCTATTTCAAATTATAACGATGTATGATACCCTTTAACACCAATCCCAACTGTTTCAAAAAACTTCCCTTCTTCATCATTTTCATTCTCAGGTAATACATGTCTCCAAAAGGACAATTCAATTTCGGGAAAAATAAAAGAATAAGGTATTTCAGTATCGGCACTATCCAATTCTAATATATTCTCTTTTTTCACATTTTCAACCAATGCAATCGTCTCCATGTCAAATATACTCATTCCTTCTAAAACAACCTGAATTTCTTTAGACTTAGGGTTTGAAATTTCAATATATTCTACCTCCCAATTATCATCATAATGAACGGAAAACATTGGTAATCCATCATGGAAATAATCCTTATTTTCAATAGCTCTAGAAGGCGCCCCTATTTTTTGATGAACCTCTATTTTGGGGCAACCAAGTTTTACTTCCATTGCCATCTTAAGCGGATACACGTTGAAAATTCCCATTCTTTAGCATCAAATATAAAAAACCATTAACCGTAAACTTAAAAAACAAGCCATTAATAAAGAAAACTGGCTGTTCCTAAAGATAATTTGATCATTTATTTATTACATAATAGATTTAACATTATTTATTAACCCATATTACTTTTTACCCGCCTATGAAAAAAATACTACTTAGCTTATTTTTAACAAGTACAATAATTGGCTTTACACAAGCACAACAATTAACTCCAATTGCATCTCCAAGTAGTCATTCTGGATTTGGTTCTGGGTATTTTGGTCAACCGATCCTTGATAATTCCAGCCTCTATTTACGGTATCAAGGGGACGACGATAACTATGATTTATTCGAATTTAATGGCTCATCTTTAACAGAAGTTCCGAGTCCAACGGGTTTTACTGGCCCAAGTAAAGGATATCACGGACTTCCTATTGCAACCGGAAGTTCAGGTGTTGAACTATTGCTACAATATAAAGACGATAACAACACCTATATGATGTTCAAATATGATGGGACGGATTTAACAGAACTAACTTCCCCTATCGGATTTACAGGAATTAATAAAGGATATATAGGAGCCGGTATAGAGTATTCTTGGTTTGTCCCCCCAATGTCTTTATTTGCAAGCGTTTTCACGCAATATACAGGCTCTGACAATCATAATTATGTATGCACTTATGACATCTTTGGTGGAGTAAACCAAATGAACAAAATAAACACGCCGTCTGGTTACACCGGTTCTGGACGTGGGTATGTTGGTAGTCCGATCAATCATAATAATATACTTCATTTACATTACTTAGGATCAGATGGAAATTATGACCTTATGAAATACGATCAGGGTTCATTTGTTTCCGTACCTAGTCCTTCTGGATTTACTACTTCAGGAAAAGGATATGCGGGTGGTGCTCATGCTGTTCTTAACTCTGATTTATATTTAAGATACTACGGAGATGATGGTAATTATGATTTATTCAAATATAACGGATCTACTCTTACAGAAATACCTAGTCCAACAGGTTTCACTGACAATCTAAAAGGCTATTCTGGTGAACCAATTGTAATGGGGTCCAACCTTTATCTACGATACGAAGGGAATGACGGAAACTTTGATTTATTCAAATACGATGGAACTACGCTAACAGAAATCCCAAGTCCCACCGGATTTACCGCTTCAACTCAAGGCTACCACGGAAATCCAGTTGTTTTTAACGGAAATCTATATTTAAAGTACCGAGGAGATGATAACAACTACGACTTATTCAAATATGACGGAACAAACTTAACCGAAATATCAAGTCCTACGGGATTTACGTCAAGTCTCACTGGCTATTTTGGTAATCCAATCGAATTTAATTCCAAATTGTATTTACAATATAAAGGGAGCAACAGTAACATCGATCTTTTTGAATTTGATGGAACCAACTTAACTGAAATATCAAGTCCTACCGGGTATTCAGGAGCGAACGCTGGTTACTACGGGAATCCAATTGTGATGGGAGAAAGTTTGTATTTACAATATAAAAATGATGCTGGATCTTTCGATTTAATGCGTTTTTGCATCCCGGATACATTAACGAACATTGAAATAAGTGCTTGCAATAATTATACTTCTGCAGGTGGAAAAACATGGACCACTACGGGGATCTATTACGACACCCTTACTAGTGCATCAGGTTGCGATTCGATCGTTACGGTTGATTTAATAATTAGCTCTATTGATATTAGCACTACTAATTCTGATGCAACCATTACTGCAAACAATACTTCTGCGACGTATCAATGGGTAGATTGCAATAATGGAAATTCAGCAATAGACGGCGAAACCAGTCAATCCTTCACCGCTACCTCTAATGGGAACTATGCCTGTATTATCAACGAAGGAGATTGTTCTTTAACATCTGCCTGTACAGAAATAACCACATTCACGGGATTAAAAGATGAACGTCTTAACGGCGTACAAATTTACCCGAATCCAGTTTCACATCAACTAGTAATCGAAATGGGTACACTCAATTCAACTTCCATCGAAGTTTTGGATTTTTCTGGAAGAACGATTAAAACACTCGTTTCAAACGAACGTTCGATTGATGTTTCTGATTTAGTTAATGGCGTTTATTTTCTTAAAATAGAAATTAACAATGAAGTAATTCACAAACATTTCATTAAAAATTAAATCGTTATTAGACTAACTTAACTCTATTTTGCGAAAACAAGACCTTCAAGGCCCAGAAACAAAATAGTTAACATACGTAAAACAGATGTTTTTAATAAAAGCCTAACTTAATTTTAAGTTAGGCTTTTATTTTTTCAAGGGTGACACGTTGAAAATAGTGGTAGATGAAGCATGATTTCCATCATGATCTAAATTGTCCTTCAATTCATCTACTTTGTTTGTGATTCTTGGATCCTCTTTAAATATTATGCGAAGGATTTAAGTCCTTCCGATAATTAATTTCTTCACAGATTTAGAATCCTATTTTAGTTGAAATCTCATCCTTAGCGCCATTTGGTAGCAGACTTAACAAATTCATGTTAATTTCTCTTATCCGGTCCCAATTTTGATTTTCAGCGGCAAATTTCCCCGCGTCAACAAGGCTTTGTGCTTGCGTCTGGTCGTTCATCCTAAATTGTTGCGTTTTTAACCACTCAAACACATTCATCAAAAAATCAGGTGTTCTCCATCGAATTTTACCCATAATGGCATGTAATTCATCTGTTTTTTCTTGAATTCTTACGGGACTGGTAGTTGACATAAATGCCTCTTCCTGCGCTACAATATCATTATATAACTTACGTTCGTAATCATTTCCATTTTCATCAACCAGTTTTTCACACTCCTCCCTTGTCTCTCGATATTGATTTATGGCAGATTGAACTCGCTTGTCTTTAGTCGCAAAATCGATTTCCTGAGCAATCTTTCTTTTTCGATCCTCTAACTGATATCGTTTATCTGTTACGTCGTCACCATCCAACTTTTCAACGTCTTGAGAGACCTTGTTCATTTCTCTTTTGACTTTGTTTAAGGCTCCTGCAGTCTCATAATCTTCAATTTCTGTAGCCTCCTCGATTTGCTCATCGAGTTTACCCTCCATTTCTGAAACTTGTTCTTTCAATAAAGTCACATTGGTCTCCCGCTCTTTTGGGTTAAAGACGTTTTTAAAATCCTGATCGGACATCATTAAATAAGCCGAAACGGTCAAATCTCTACTTTCAGACATGCTCACCGTAATTTCCACATCCGAACCTTTGGATACATCTCTAGATATTTGCAACCCGGATATTTCTATAATTCCTACTGGTTTATTTGCCGCCGGAAGTGCCGTTTGTGGTCCTTCATAAACGTTGATCCAAATCCTATCGTCTCCATTCCCTTTAATCAAAGATTTATTTATTGGAAAAGTCAGTGATCTTTTAGTAGGCAAAATGGTATTTCGCTGAAATATCATATGCAATTTTGATTGCCCAGGATTGTCGTAATCATCCACCTCTAAACAAATATCTTCTGGTAAAGGTTGTCCGCTAATTCCAAAGCCACTATTTATTCCTATCGGCTCAAATCCTGTTTCAACGATATTATTATCTGCATCATAAACATGAAGCTTGAAAAAATTGTAGGTACTTTCCACCAACGGCAGATCTTCATTTATTCGTTCAGTTAATTCCTTTAAACCGGAATCAAACCCTCCATCCTCTCGAACTATTTTGTAAAACAAACCTTCGTACTCTCCGGATACTCTTGCTGCAAACAATTCTTCCGTTTCTTTCGAAGCTTTATTATAGGATGCCTTGAAAGAAATTTTACTTGGTTCTTTTTCCTCTTCAGCGGCATCTTCTTCGTATTCCTTTGGTTTGGTCGCCGCATAATACGCTGCGCCAATTGCTACCGCGGTTGTAGGGTCAATTTCGCAGTTCACAGGAATTTGGAGACGCTCCTCTACTCGCTGACGTACATAAGGAATAAAGGTGGATCCACCAACCATTAAATTAAACAGCACATCATTGGCTGTCAATGAATTTCTAGTTAAAATAACATTGATCATTTTAATGGTTCCATCTACCATATCTCGGATCAACTCATTCAACTCTGATTTAGTAATGCTAACTTCCATGTCAACCTCGTTGCCTTCAT
The DNA here is from genome assembly GCA_965277185.1 of Cytophagales bacterium. Taxonomy (GTDB): domain Bacteria; phylum Bacteroidota; class Bacteroidia; order Cytophagales; family JAHDFW01; genus JAHDFW01. The sequence continues at coordinate 5,457 of CBDICC010000037.1, forward strand.
CGTCTTGCATGCGCTCCACAATAATATCAGCCGCAGAAACGGCAGACAAACGAATTTTAGCCTCTTCTGCTTGATTGAGCAATGAAAAATATTTTGAATTATATTTACCAGAAGCACTTTTCATCTCTTTTTCCAAGTCTTTAAAAACATACTCTTTGGAAATTTTAGGGATGATCATTTTCTCCACAATCAATTGATCTATGTCCGCTCCTCCTAAAAAGTTATCGCCTTCATGATCAATAATTTTCATTTCACCATCCTTAATTCGGACTAATGCAACATCAAATGTTCCTCCCCCCAAATCGTACACAAGCCACTGTCCTTCTTCCAGTTCCTCGGTTTTTTTCATGTTGGCATAGGCTAGGCTCGCTGCAATTGGCTCTTGAAGTAATACGACCTGCTTAAAACCTGCTTGATAACCTGCTTCCTTCGTTGCATTCGATTGAATCAAATCAAACGATGCCGGAATCGTAAGTACGGTAGATTGAATTGGTGTATCCGACCCCACAAACGTTTTTAACTCTTTTAAAACCTGAGCAGAAAGTTCAATGGGTGTTTTAGTTTGACTAATGGATTCAATTCTATAAGTTTCAGAAGTTCCCATCTTTCGCTTAAAAAGCCCCACCACATTTTTCGGATCTCGCTCCAAATATTCCTTTGCTTTATTTCCAACAATAATTCGATCCTTTTTATAATACACTACGGAAGGAAGTGTTGCTCTACCATAATCCAGTGGATTATTAAAAACCGCCACATCTCCTTTTGTAAATTTGGCAATTGCTGAATTCGTTGTACCAAGGTCGATTCCTATATTTATTGTATTTTCCATCTGCTTATTTTTGATTTATTCGGTACGGAATAATTTTGTTTTGTTTATTTAGATATCATTAAATTGAGTAGAATTGAATTGAATCAATCATTTTTTGATCCTACCACTACCACTCCTTTTCTAGCAATAAGTGTGCTTCCCCCCTTCCGATATCGAATAATGGGCTTTATCACTTCTATCACAAATAGGTTTTCCGTAGAATCCCCTGAAATACTTGCTTCCAAATCTAGTCGCGTTTCATTAAATGGCTCTCCAATAGGATTATGATAACTAAAACCTACATCTGATTCTGAAGCGTTGGCTAATATGTTTTCAAACACATCTTTCATTTTGTTCACATTTCGACCAATACTGTTCGGTTCCTCTAGTTTATCAATCTTTCGCTCTATTTCAAAGATCTGGTCGATTAACTCGCTATACTGTCTTGGAATTCGCATTACTTCATTCATGTGCTATTTAGTTTAATAGGTATCTAATTCAAATTAATTTAATTTAATAATATATCATTTCGATTTTTACTACGCGGTCGGTTTTGAAAGCGTCCATCCTTCTCTTATCCGATCCTTCAATAAAGGATGCCCTTCTACACTTGAATTAGAATCACTTTTTATTCCTGCCTTGTCAAACATGGTACTTTTGGTAATCAAACCAATAATAATACCGAGTCCCAATCCTACTCCTCCTCCAATATAAAAAACAACATCTATTCCTGCGCCAATTAATAATCCAAGAAGTAAACCGACCACAATAATGGTCCACATTGTTATACTGGCTTTGCCATGGGTAGATTTACATTCACTGCACCGCGGTATACTGATCGCCGAATACTTATATTCAACACTCCTAAATCCTCTACTTGTTTCTTGATATATAGTGGTTTCAATTTCAGAACTTTCCTCAGGTGGTTCTTTTTGACAAAAATAGCATTCTAAAATACCTTTATATTTCTTTGCAAGTGCATCCAGATCATTTTTATCGTTTTCAAATAGACTTTTCACTTCATCTGGCAAATTGATGGATAACGCCAATTTAATAAAGGAAAGAGCCGATCGAAGATCATTGTACTCATTCCAGCTACCAATCGAAAGATCTCGAATTGTAGTCGCTATCTGAACTCGAAGTTCATCTGCATAGGGAGGAAGGTTGTTTAGCTCTTTTACAGAAAGGGCATTTTTCACAAAACCGTACGCCGCTTTCCCTTTTATCCTCTTATTTTCAAGTGCCTCATTTTTCTGTTTTATCTTGGTTAGAACACTTGTCCAAATCTCGAGAAGGTCTTTATTTTTTTCTTGCTCTACCCGATCATCACTTTTCTTCTTAAACAAGTCATAGTTTTTCTCATAAGTAGGCTTATGTACGCTTTCTATATTAAATTGGAGGATATAATCCAATATGTTACTCGGTACCGTTGGATTTTCAAATGCTCCCCAAAATTCCAAAAGCATAAAGTTTACAGAAGATGCAATGTTATTTAGTTGTCCTTGAAAATAAACAGGAAGATTATTCAATATCTTCAACGGGAATAGATCTTCCACCCTTTTTTGTACTTCTGAACTATTTTCCTCCGTATATTTTGACCTCTTTTCAGTTAATTGGGTTGTTAACTCATCTATCTCCGTAATGCGTTGCTTTATTTCATTATCAATACCTTGATAAACTTTATTATGATCTGATTTAGTTACCAACGTCGTCAGACGCAAGGCCTTACTCAAAAGTTCCGAATCACTACTTTGAAACGATTTCAGTAAGATTCTATTCAATCTCGCCGAAACATAAGGACTAACAAATGCTACAAACTCAGGTAACTTATAAATGCTTTCGGCATTAAAGGAATTCAAAATCTCTTGGTTTCCATTCGCTAAAAATGCATTCAAATGCTCATTAGAAGCCAGATGAATAAGATATTCCTTATTATCATTGTCTTCGAGCAAATCTATCGCTCCTTCACAATCAGACTTGGTTAACTTTTCCCCTCTATAATCCAAAAATCCATCATCTGATAACTCAATATTTGCGATGAGTCTTCTTTTAGCTTTTTTAATAACAGAAGAATCTATTGCGCTAACATCCATATCCTTTAACTCAAGGATTTCAATAGGGTTTATGTAATTCATAATATCGTTTTGCTTTAGTGGTAATAAAGCTTTAATACTTCATTTCAATACTCTTGTTCCAACCGGAAAACAATTTCACATATCTTTCTTGCATATATACCAAGTACTGATTTAGCATTAATTTAACCCCTTATTACCATCAAATTATGTTGAACTTGCAGGACAATTTAAAATAAAAATGTCATTTATTAAAGTTTTTTAAGCTGGTTTTGCTTTTGGAATTAAAAAAATCTAGAATACACAACAAATTTAAGAGTTGGGCCAATTATTTTGAATGATAAGGCTTCCTTTCCATGTTTGATTCTCCATATCCTATCACGAACGATCTATCCTATGGGAATACAAAATGTACATTGCCTCTTGCAACCTTGTGCATGATTCTAACTAAAGGAGGATTGTAATCAAGAATTATCTTGGTTGAGAAGATAGATAAGCTAGTCAAATACGTATTTGAGGCGAATACGTATGTATAGATAGATAGATAGATAGATAGGAATTCTGTTTTACGACAATAGCACGTATTATTTAACTCTTTTGTATATTAAAGTCCTTTCGTGCTCCTTCACAAGTAGGTTTAGATTATTATAATCTAAATGCAAAATATACCTGCACGAATCATCATTTAATCCGGAAATATAAGTGGCCGATTTTGAGGTGCTTCCTTTAAACCTTTCACATGAGGTTTTATCTAAGCACGTATTAGATAAAACATAGGGTTGTTTTTTTGAATAATTTTCGAATTCATACGATTCAGTCATTTCATTTAATGTGAACGTAAGAGAATCATTTGGATTGGCTCTACTTTGCCACGTACCAACCAATAAAGCATTTAATTCGTCGTTTATTTTTTCATTGTTCACATTTAATTCTTCCTTTATACTGCTCGAATTAGCCATTTTGCTTTCATTCGTAGGTAGAAACGATAATAACGTCACAAAATTTGTTTTTTCAGTCGAATAATAAGCAGTTACAATTTTACCTTTATAGCTACTTAGAGGGGGATCAATGTATTGGTAAATCGTGGTCTTAGCTCCATCTGGTGCTGTAATCGTATAACGTCCAGGCATAGCACAACCATAATCTATTATAGAAAACTCCCCATCTACTTTATTGATTTTGGATTGATTCGAATTCTTAAGTTTGCTGTTTTTTCCATAAATGGAAACCCCATCAAAAAACATGTCCACTTCACTTAACTTCTGTTGCTCTATAAATGAGACCTTCACTTTCCGATGTAGGTAACGTGCTTCTTCAAAATAACCATAATAGTAATGAAAGGTCCTATTTCCCCCATTCACTTCAATATCCAACTCCATTAAATCCACCTCGTTTTTAAACTTGTATTCCGCTCTTGTAACCACGCCTTCAATCGAAATGGTATCTTGGGCTTTGAGGAGTAAGGTTATTATTGACAACAATAAAAACATTACTCCTTTCAACGGTACTAACTTAAATCTAACATTCACATTAAGGATGTTACAAGAACAATGCCCGGATCATAATTCTACCAATTTTATTTCTTCATTGAGTCAAACTCATTTGAATTTGTCAACCGGGTCAAAATGTACGAATATCTTAATCAACACCTTACCATAGCTTATCGCATTTGTCGCGGGTTATATTGTATTCAAGCAATTCCAAAATAAAAAAACGGTCTTTTCGACCTTCTGGAGAAATATTTTGTGACTGAAACTCCCGATACAACAGATTTCTCATACGTCGAAATGACTTCATGAGTCTGCATATTTACGCCTCTTATTTCGTTTCAATTCCGGATTTAATTAATAATACAAACATGTTTATCAAATTGTTTGAGCGAAGTAACCATGCTTGCCTCCATCAACAAATAAAAAAACGGTCTTTTCGACCTTCCGGAGAAATATTTTGTAACTGAAACTCCCGATACAACAGATTCCTCCAACGTCGAAATGACTTCATGAGTCTGCATGTGAACACCTCCTATTTCGTTTCTCTTCTGGATTTAATTATTAATACAAACATGCTTATCAAACCGTTTGAGCGAAGTAACCATGCTTACCTCCATCAACAAATAAAAAAACGGTCTTTTCGACCTTCTGGAGAAATGACTTCATGAGTTAGCATGTGAACACTTCTTATTTCGTTTCTCTTCTGGATTTAATAATTAATACAAACATGTTTTTCAAACCGTTTGAGCCAAGTAACCATGCTTGCCTCCATCAATAAATAAAAAAAACGGTCTTTTCGACCTTCCGGAGAAATATTTTGTAACTGAAACTCCCGATACAACAGATTCCTCCAACGTCGAAATGACTTCATGAGTCTGCATGTGAACACCTCTTATTTCGTTTCAATTCTGGATTTAATTATTAATACAAACATGTTTATCAAACCGTTTGAGCGAAGTAACCATGCTTACCTCCATCAACAAATAAAAAAACGGTCTTTTCGACCTTCTGGAGAAATATTTTGTAACTGAAACTCCCGATACAACAGATTTCTCCTTTGTCGAAATGACTTCATGAGTTAGCATGTGAACACTTCTTATTTCGTTTCTCTTCTGGATTTAATAATTAATACAAACATGTTTATCAAACCGTTTGAGCGAAGTAACCATGCTTGCCTCAATCAGCAAATAAAAAACGGTCTTTTCGACCTTGTGGAGAAATATTTTGTGACTGAAACTCTCAATACAATAGATTTCTCCTATGTCGAAATGACTTCATGAGTTACACACGCATACGCTATTAATTCACAAAACAAGACCTGGAAATCATTTTTCAATTACTTGAATTGGCCTGTCATCTAAAGTATAGAATGACATAATTTCAATCGCATTCTCTTTCGTAAGACGTTCCAATTTCATCTTGGCTAAAACCTCTTCTTCAGAAACAGAGGACCTTAATAGTACAATCTGAAACACTTCCTTTTTCACTTCCAAATCTAACTCTTCTCCTCTTTGACAATAGCTATTGTAGGCATTAGCCATCATCATCCAAATTCCAATTTCGTTTTCTGGGTTTTTATCCCTCCTGAAATCTTCTATCCACTTTTCTTGAGTGGTTGGATCAACCTCACTAAAAGTATTGTACAAGTATTCAATGTTTTCAAGTTGACTGGAAGTCAACGAATCATGAACTATTGAACCTTGCTCAATTTTGCTTGGATCAATCCAATCAACGGATTGGGATTCATCCTTTGACTCGGATTCATCTTGCTGTTTACTACTGTCACAGCCAATAAATACTAATGCTACTAACAGGTACACGTATTTATATTTGTTCATATTCATATCATTCTTCTTTTATGCGTTATCATTTTTGACTCGCTTGAATGCCTTATTCCGTAATTAAACAACCCCTTACTCCTCCATATTCCTTTAGTCTTTTTCAGTTATAAAGTCCGTTAGAGAATTTGGATTATCTATTACATTACATCACCTCACATCTATCCAATTCACAAGTATTCTTTAAGCAATTCATCAACCGTCAGTGCAACCGAACCTTCTGCTATCGATTTATATACCGATTCTTCTAGGTTTTCTTTTGCATTTGCTTCAACCAACAATAAGGGTTTTTCATCTGGTGGCTCTGGAAAAATATTTTGATCTTTAAACATTCTTCGTGCTACCGTTGCTACTTCATGAGCTCCTTCATGATTTCCTTTTTTGTCCAGTAAAAATGCCATAGCAATCAATCCGTATGCATCATTCTTTTCTGGATACGCTTCTTTATACAAGGCATAATACTTTAGAATCAATCGGTTTGCTTCCTCAAAATCTCCTTTTTCCGTAGAAACAAATGATTTGTTAAAATGATCAATCATAAACATTCCTTTCGCTCCAATCGCTTGACTTATCGTCATACTTTCATTATAAAACCTTTCAGCTCTGTCCATATTACCAATCAAACGCCACATTTCCGCGTTCATATGTGCACGTTTCATCATCCATTTTTGACTACCAGTCGATTCGGATAATGCCTTTAATTGAGCACTCAATTCTCCTAATTTTGTTGTATCTAATGTTCTTTGTGCATTTCTACACAATGACGATAATGCGCCTCCAATTAAGGTATCATTATTGGTTTCCTTACCAAATTTCAATACTTCATTTGCTACGGCTATAGATTCGGCATCTTTGCTTTCTTTAAACAATTGATATGCCACTTTCAATCGTTCCTTTGCTTCTGTTGAATTTACAATCTTACCCCGCTCCTGTTCTTCGCTTTGAATCGATTCCTCGCGATCCTTGTTGGCAGAATTTGATTCTTCTTTACTGCTACAACCTATTAAAGTGATCAGCACAACGATCACGCACACATTTTTAAACATATTAATTACATAAGGTTACGTTCTAAAGTTAAGGCTATTCCTTAAATGTGAAAACATAAAGTGTACTTTTTGCGTAGTAAGTTCAGAATGGATCAAATTGAATATAATATTTTCCACATCTACATACACCTATTGCCCATCACCGAGATACGGTAAAATAACGAGAGTTACATATATGGAATTTTAAAAATTAACTAAGTTCAACCATTGAAGCAGTCACTTTTTGAACCATTCAGAAATGATCGAATCAGATGTAAGTCATACTTGGCACTCATCACGTCACTGATTAAAGAATTTCGTTTTTCCTCAATCTAATATAACCTTGACTCTCCCAACTTCATTGGTCTCCAACATGACCTTTATGCCATGCGTATGTTTGGGTGCACTGGTTAAAATGGCTTTTACAATTCCTCTTGTGAGTTCTCCGCTTCGCTGATGTTGCTTCTTTACCACATCTACTTCGAGACCTATCTGGATATTAGTTCTGAGTTTGCCGTCTTTCATGAATGATTGGAATAAAAAGATGTGATTACGTAGGAATATTAAGCAATCTGGCCTTAAAAAAAAGCGAGTAGCTACAGTACCACCTGTAAACTACTCTAATTACTGCCCAAGAAAGTGTGAACCAATCTTGTTTCCAGCGATAACCTGATGCAAAGTTACTGTAATATGGGGAGAATATCGCATTAAAAATCTTAATTCATTCTATTTCCAGAAAATAACATCAAAACTCTTCTTTCCTCTGTGGAATTCCACTTTCCCAAGTATCTTTGCCAAATGTCAAAATCGTTCAAAACACAAAGTGAAATATTATCCAAATTAGGAATTTCCGCTTTGAACCCTATGCAATTGGAGGCGCAATCAATCATAAAGTCCTCAAATCAAGTGGTCCTATTATCACCAACTGGTACGGGCAAAACGTTGGCGTTTCTATTACCTGTCATCAATGAATTGGATGAAAATTGTAATGAAATTCAAGTGGTAATAATTGTTCCGTCCAGAGAACTTGCTATCCAAATTGAACAAGTAATGCGTGAAATGGGCACCGGTTTTAAAGTGAATGCCGTTTATGGAGGTAGATCTGGATCTAAAGACAAACTGGACATTAAACATCGTCCTGCCGTTTTGGTTGGCACCCCTGGTAGAGTTGCGGATCATTTAAGAAGAGAAGCTTTCCACACTGGCAATATTAAAACACTTGTTCTTGATGAATTTGATAAATCATTGGAAGTTGGTTTTGAAAATGAAATGAAGGAAATCCTACTTGCGCTTCCAAAAGTGACTAAGAAAATTCTTACTTCCGCTACACAAGGTGTACAGGTTCCTAGTTTTGTTGAATTACAAAAACCAAGTAGAATCGATTATTTGAGTGAAACAATTGCTAAACAGCAAATCAAAAAAGTCATTTCTCCTTCCAAAGATAAATTGGATACGCTTTTGAAATTAATCAGTCATACCGAACAAATTGGATATCAAAACGGGATCATTTTCTGCAATTTCAAAGATTCTATTCAACAAATCAGTACATTCTTATCTAAGAACAACGTTTCGCATGGTACTTTCTATGGAGGGATGGAACAAGTGGATCGAGAAAGAGCTTTGATTAAGTTTAGAAACGGTACACACCAATTACTTTTAGCGACGGATTTAGCGGCCAGAGGAATCGATATCCCAGAAATAAAATTTATCATTCATTATCACCTTCCAAACAAAAAGGAGGAATTCACACATCGAAATGGAAGAACCGCACGTATGAATAGTGAAGGTACAGCCTATGTTCTTCAATATGACAAAGAAAAATCACCTGATTTCATTGGGGATTTGCCTATCGAAAAACTAAAAAAATCAGCTCTCCCTGCAAAATCCGAGTGGACTACATTATTCATTTCCGGTGGTAGAAAAGATAAAATTTCGAAAGGTGATATCGCTGGATTATTTTTCAAACAAGGGAACTTACTTAAAGATCAATTAGGTGTGATCGAATTGAAGAATGACTGTGCCTTTGTTTCTGTTAAAACGTCTACCGTTGAAGCGCTTTTACCTATTGTAAATAATACAAGACTGAAGAAAAAGAAAGTGAGGGTGTCTGTAATTTAACCTTAAATACGCTTTGGTTTAAGCTAGTAATTTTCATTCTTACTTAATTTTGAATTCTCACGATTCGAATTCTGGAAGATTCGCCTGTATCATTTATTATCTTTACAATATAACAACCTGCTTCCAACGGTATTTCCACCTTGATTTCTTCTTTTTCAACGTATTGATACGTTCCTAATTCCATGCCTGTAATGCTTTGCACAGAAACATGTACAACAGGGTACTTTCGGCCTAAACTCATCGTGATATTACTAGATCCAATTAAAGGATTTGGACCATATTTCCATTGCTTCAAATCGAAATATGTATGTGAGGAAAGCACCGGTAAATCGCTTGTATATACACACCCATAAGGAATTCCAAATCCTAAATCGTATAAATTTGCCATAGCAGTTATTTTGCCATCCGCACTAATACTACAGACCATGTCCGCATCGCCTCCATTACTACTATACACATTTCCACGTAACTCCCACTTGCTCCCACCCCAATCATATACTCCGTAATATCCCGTTTCACCTCCATTTCCACTCAAACCAGAACCTCCAACCATCAAACTATTTCCATCTTCATCCATATTTACGGATTGATGAGGAAAATCACCTCCGAAGCCTATCGCAAACTTCCCTCCTTTTTGCTCCCATAATTCACCTGACTCATTCCAAGTAAAAACCTTTAATCCCGCTTGCAATGAGGCTCCTACAGTTTGTCCATCAAGTGATAAACTAAATGGCTGCTTCGAAAAATCATCATCGCCATAAAATTCACGTGTTATCGTTTCTCCCTTCTGATTCCAAGAAGACCCATTCCATTCATTGACTAAAATGTGTCGTTGATATTCTTCTATATCATCCCAATTTGAAGCAACAATGTTTCCGTCTCCACTTATATTTACTACTTCTCCATAATTAGTACAAGAATCGCACAATAAATCATTCCCTTTTTGAATCCAACTAGCTCCATCCCATGTAAAAATTCGGACGATTCCTGCGTCCACAGTGGGATGATCAAATCCGATTACTCCTACTACAAGTGTATTTCCATCCGAACTCAAATCCACTGATTTTCCGAACTCATCGCCAATGGTGTCTCCCTTTAAAATTGAACCTTTTTGCTCCCATTCTTGCCCATTCCATTCATATACCCTCACCTGACCAGAATGCAAACCATTCTCACTATCATTTGGGATTCCTACAGCTAACGTATTCCCTGCTGAATCAAGGCATAAATAGTCTCCAAATTTTTCACCTTGCTTCATTCCAAAAAGATCCATTCCTTTTTTGAACCAACCTGAGCCATTCCAAAAACGAACTTTAATTCTACCTACATCAACCATTCCGCCTTGACTATATTTATGATTTCCAAAAGCTACCGTTTTTCCATCATGGCTTAATTGAACAAAAGAACCAAAATTTACCAGGTCATCTCCCAATTTCGTCCAACCTTGAGCTATAACAGGACTTTCTATGGCAAAAACCAGCACAAAAAGCATTGCAACAATTCTTATATTATGATAAATCATGAAAATAAATTTGAGGGAGCGAAACCTAAATATCAATGTAAACCGGCTCTAATCAGTTGAACTTTAAGATTTTTGCCAAAAATAAAGATACAATAATTGTGAAACTACATGTAATTTAGGACTTCCTATTTTTCCTGTTGGCACAAGAAATGTCATGAACTTACTATTGCCATACGATAAGAAATCCATCAAGTTTTTCACCTGTTAAAAACCTGATTATTAATATAACACACCTATGCTGATTCTATTTTATTGATTAGATTTTTTCAGTTACCATTGGCTTGCCCTAAACTCAATTCTACCCTCCTCTTTTCCATTCTAAACAAAGTCGTATGTAACCTCTTTTTATTTTATGGTGTCTAATCATTCATATTCGATAAACTTAATACGTTTATATTATTTTATTTATTCTATCCTATTTCATTTCATTTCATTGATTGCACACAAAAGACTATGAACGAAACCATTAAATCTACCGACTTCACAATGCATCGACTTTTTTACAACATTAATCATCAAGTCCGTTTGATTTGGAGATTTCTATTGTTCCTAGTTCTTTCTTTCATCATAAATACCCCGTTCCAAATCGGAATTAGGGAAGTAATGGAAGACAGTATTCTTCGAGGGAATCTATCGGGTATTTTTGTTTTAGTATCCATCTTTTTTAGTCTATTTATTCAAATGAAGTATTTAGATGGATCTTCGTCTTTAAGCAAATATGGCCTTATAATCAATAAGAAATGGTTGCTAGAATTCTCATTGGGCCTTGGCATTGCGGCGCTTCAGTTAATCGCCTTTTTTGGACTTATGATTGCTACAGGCAATTTGACCATCGAAGAATACTTTACCACCTCTTCCACCAGCGTTTCTTTCCTTCAGGGTATTGTTGCTGAGTTCACTCGTCAATTCTCTGTTGCATCCAGTGAAGAAATGCTCTTTCGATCTTTTCTTTTTTTCATGGTGTTTGAAGGATTTACCCGCGCGGGAAAGCATTATGCCAAAAGCGCCATTATTGCCTGTTTAATCATTTCTCCCTTCTTTGGAATTGCGCATTTCGCCAATGAAGGTGCTTCGATCTTTTCGTCCATCAATCTAATGTTTGACGCACTAATAATTTGCCTCCCATTTTTAATTTCAGGTCGACTCGGGATGTCCATTGGAATGCATTTCTCTTGGAATCTAATTCAAGGTGCTGTGTTGGGATTTGCCAACAGTGGTCATATAGCGAAGGCCTCCTTCATCCATTCATCTCTTTTAGATAACATATGGACCGGAGGAACTTTTGGGCCAGAAGGAAGTGTCTTATTATTGATACTAGATTTATTGGCTCTAGGAATTATCTTACTTTGGAAAAAGAATCGAAAATATACTCATTGGGTACATCCTAAGTTTAAAAATTATTAGTTCTTCCTTTTAATCATTCAACCCTAAGTTAAAACATATCTCTAAATCAATAATTCGTAAATGGAGGTTACAATTTCAATTCATAATATATAGTATCCGTCGAATCCAAATAACAAACAATCATACTTTTAAAAGAGCTCCACGGTTCGATTTACTTGATCTTAGTTTGATGTTTGATAGATGTTTATTAAAGCTTGTACATTAATCTGTTAATCGTTTCGTAACGGTATATTCTAAGCATCCTCTCCATTGCGTTTATTAACGTTATCAGGTCCTATTTCAGAAATTCAACCTAAATTCTAACCAATTTCCCCTCCTGTTTTTGAACGATTTTATCAAAAAACCTTATTTAAACTCATTAAACTAAAAAAAACGTTGATTTTGGAAGTCATTTCTTTTTTTTAATCATTCACCCAACTCTTTAGTCAAAAACAGCCATTAAACCCCATACAGACACATATTGCAGTCAAAAGAAGTAACTCTAAACATAAAAATGGTCGTCCAGATAATAATTTATTTAAAATATTCTTTCGCTCTGATTTGTTCATTCAAAAACATTGATTTTATTTGCGTCAAACATTAACAAAGAGAATTATGAATAGATTTAACGAATTAAAAGAAAAGGTAGAGAGTATCGAGTCTGATTTTGACAAATTTTATAACAAAGGAAACGCAGCTGCTGGTACCCGAGTTAGAAAATTCATGCAGGAATTCAAAGTACTTGCACAAGAAATTAGACAAGAAGTAACCGCTAAGAAAAACGGTTAATATCAAAATTGGATTTACTTAGAACTAAGACTTCAAGTCTTTTCTAAGTAAATCCAATAATTAATTTTTAAAGGGTACGTACTTATTGCAACTCTGTAAACTCCCCGAAAAAAGTCAACAACGAATTTGGATCGAATTCACTTCAAAGTAAATTCATCCTCCCTTTACTTTATTTTATCTCGTTATTCGTTGCTCTTAAGATCCATCAATTACCTGACGTCAGCCGTCCATTTTCCTTCTTTAATTTAAACCGAGCTAAATATTTTATTCGTTCGTATGAATGGAAGTATTTATATACGTACGTCGTGAGAGTTCTCTCTCTATATGTATTAGCTAGCGATGTTCCAAGATCAGGTTCGAGGACGTAATTCGATCTAAAATCGAATACAAAGTTCCTTTTTTTTATTTCAATAATAACTCAAAAAAAAACTTCCCGAAATATAGAACGCTCGCTTAAAGATTCCTTCGGGAAGTATAAGGAGCTCGCCCATGATTACTCCTTATTATCGTTTGTATTGAGCTGTATTGCGTCTAGCTTAGTCTAATCGCTCATCACTTTCCAAGTATTTGGTTTCAAATCCATATCCCATGCTCGAATAATGTACATATTTCCCGAAACTTGCGGAATATCAATTGCTTGTACATGATTGGCATAATGAACCAATTTCCCTTCAAGTGAATAGACATTCACCTGATACATCTTAGAGGAAAATCCATAATTCGACCTGCTATTCCTATAAATGGAAGCATGATTTGATTCATCTATATTTTCAAATATGTTTGTCTCGGTCGTCGTTGTCGTATCGTCTCCTAATTTGGTGACTTTAAAATGAAAGTCGAAATAAGCTGAGTTGTTTAAGGAGTCCAACGTATGGAGTTGAACATCGCTGGATTCATAATCTCCTTCGTTCGGAAGATAAAAGGTTTCGCTTACCGTATGCCATTTGTATTTGTTATACACTTTAAAGGTTACTGTGATGTTATTGCTATCTATCGAGTAGTCCAGGTAGTGAATATTAAAATCAGACGGACCATCGTCTTCTGTGGATGTCAATTCAAAACTACTTTGTGCCATGGAGCTCAATCCATTATCAAAACAAATTGTATGTTCCGCTCCTAGCGGGACACAGTATTCGCCAAACTGATATACTTGATCCATATTAAATCCAGAAGTATCTACGATAAATTGATCTGCTCCAACATCAATTCCTACTAATGAATCTCGAAGTTCCCCATCAAAATCAAACTGCGCCTCTGCGATTGATTCCCCAATTCGATACATCGTAGTATCTCCAATATGAAGATCGTGGGCTGAAATATAGGTAGGGAGCAAAGTTTGTGCATTTCGATCTAAATCAGATTGAAGGGCTTGAAAGTTACTCAATGTATAATAATCTGAAAGTACAGTCCCATTATGAGTATAATTATTAAAACGAATCACTGAATCTTCTAGACTTGAGTATACATTGTAATCCAGGTATAACTTATTTGTTTCCACATTTCCTAATCTTAACAAGCAATTCGAATTCATTTTGGTATCGAAAATATTGTTTACAATTGCCAGCGAATCATCTATATCATCAAGGAATAAATCCCATAATCCCGTATTTGTCTGAAACGTATTGTGCATGAAATAAAGTCTCTCACAATGCTGAATATGATTATTACCTTTTGCCTGAATAAAATTATTTCGAAACGATGCGTCATAAAGTCCGGCTGCCTCAATTCCACGATAACTGGCAGAATGAATATAGTTTGATTCAAATTCAAGTCCATGCATACTTGAAAGAAAAACACCATAATATCCATTCTTTACAACATTATTTTTCACCGTAACTTCTTTTAGATATTGAAAATAAAATCCTTTTTGATTGCTGTAGCTTTCTTTACAATCAACCAGGTTATCTTCTACGTTGATGTTCCCAGCATAGGTCCCGCTATTTGGATAGCTTGAATCATCTCCTATGATAAAAACCGCTGATCTTGAACCTGCCCATGGCCCAACAAACGTATTTCCTTTTACAAATAGGTTCTGATCATTCGGATTCTTCGAATTGTAATTGCTCACATGAAATTGACCATTTTCAAAATAATTATCTAATACGTGTACATTATCATATCCATTAAGTTTCACATGTTGACCCGCGCCATTAAACCAGCAGGAAGCTATAGTTATATTCGATACACTATGCAACGAAATAGTCGAAGTAATATATTCTTGCACCCCCCCCGTGAATCCGCCGTGTTTCGAATCTTTTAGGACTAAATCTTCCAATATAATTTCCGTCGTATTATTTAGAAAAAAACCTTTCGTGCTATCTATAAAAAAACTGTAAGTTATGGTAGATATACTATCCATTTCAAAAATGAAATCTTTAAAAACCATATTATTTACGTTGGACAAATGAATTCCCGCACCATTATAATTCCCAATGGGTTCAAGCACTGTAGAATCTTTTATGATTCCTGCAAAAGTTACTGAATAGCTGTTATTGGCCATTGTATCCAATACGAGTATGTCGTGATAAACACCCGCTTCTAAATTAAAAACCACATCTCCGGAAAATGTAGCCGTTTTTAGCGTATCTATCACCTCGGTCAAACTCCCAAAATCAGCTGATGCTGACGATCCAACCAAGTAATCTCCGTTTAAATTTATTTGACCAAATGCTGTGACTCCAGAAAGCCATAATAAGATACATAGCCAAACCATTTTTTTGTTATAAACTTTCTTCATAATCATTCTCAATTACATATTATGAAACACATGACACAATTCAAATCACCAATATGTCAACGCCCCAATCTTCACTTCAAAGTTAACGTCACATCCTATCAAAAAAAAAATATATAGGGGGGACAAACATGGGACATTTTTGCAATACTCTACACTTCAATGTTTTGAGTCAACGTGTACAAGTCTACTCCTTGCTCCGTTTCGATCTTTTTCCGAAGTCGTTGCTTGGCTTTTTTGATGGCATCTACAGATACATTCCGAATTTGAGCAATTTTCTTGGTGGAGTAATCTGCTCTTAAACAATGGCACAATTCAATTTCAGATTTCGTTAGGTTTGGATATTTTTCCAACAGTCGGTTTTCAAATTCAGCTGCGCCAGTAGCAATGTTCTCTAAAAAATGTTTTTCCTCCACCCAATCAATTTCCTGCCATTTTAATTCCTGAATCAATGCGGTTAATAATTTACGATCATCTTCCGCTTTCAATTGAGGTAAAATTTCATTAATTCTGGTTAACAAGTCTTGTTCTGTCTCCTGTTTAGATTTGGTAATTTCAGCTACTTTCTCTAAATCTTTTGTACTATAATTCAGTTTTTGCGCGGTATACTCAAGTAACTTTCTTTTATTCAAATAACGCTGAATAAGAAGTAAAACACTGAATAATAACACCAACACTCCTGCTGCTAATAAGTATTTATAATTCTTTTCCTTATCTAGTTTTGCCTGCTGCTCGATTCTAACTATTTTTTCCTGATTGATATAATTCAGGCTGTCAGCAAGTTGTTTCGCCTCATATTCCAGCTTGTATTTTAAATCGATCACCGCTTCCTTATTTTCCAATCTAGCATTGCTATCAGAGAGTAACTTATATTCTTCTAAGGCAATGAATGCTTTCTTGTATAATCCCTTCTGTTTATAAACGGGATATACTTCTTTTAATATTCTGAATTTGTGCCGAAGATCTTTATTCAATTCAGCGTATTGATATGCCTTGCCTGCATAGATGAGTGCGTCATCGAATGCATCATTGGATAAGGCGAGTTTCGTTTTGCAGTAGTAATAATAAAATTTTGCAGGGTGTTCGTATATTGGGGAATTTATGGCCAAAGCTCGTTCCAAATATGTATTGGCCTCCTTTAAATCCCTTTTTTCTATGTAAAGGTTTCCAATAAAGGCAAGTACTATCTTTTCATACCCCTTATTCCTGACATAACGAGCGTGATTCAATGCTATTTCATAATGTTTTTTGGCCTCTTCGTAATTTTTCTCTTCCATGTATAAGCCTGCTAGGGTGGCTCTAGCAATAGCATAATTGATGTTTTTGTCTAAAGAATCAAAACTATTTATCGATAACAAAAAGTACTTTTCCGCCTCTTTGAAATATCCCATTTCTTCATATACCATTCCTAAACCAAAGGACAACACCTGTTTTGCTTGAATGTTGTCTTCTTTTTTCAAGAGATCTAATCCCTTTTTAAATTGATCGAGCGCCTGAACATATCTCCCCTGCTTCCCATATACGTCCCCTAAATTTTTATATACACCCGCGGCTTTCGCATATTCTTTGATTTGCTTAAATTCTTTGATGCTCCTTTTAAAAAAATAACAAGCGCTGTCATCCTTATTTTTCAGATTGTATAACAAGGCCAAATCACTATACGCTCCTGCACCAAAATACGGGATGTTCTTTTCATCTGATAACTTAATGCAGGTACGTGCACAATATTCTGCACTGTCCAAATTGCCTGTTTGTTTTAAGTAATATCGAAAACCAATAATTTTAATAGCTCGAATCCGAATGGAATCCGATTGGTTTGAATCGTTAAAAACTGTCCATAAACTATCCGCATGATGTTTGGTCATAAAAGCGGCTCCGCGCAGATGAGTACTGAGCGAAATCAACATTAAAAAACATAGTGGAGTTACAATGGAGGTTCGAAACACCGTTGCGAATGAATTTGTCATTTAATTAATGGGCTAATTATGAATGAAATTGGATTTGTATTATTTTATTAATTACATAACCCCCTTAGCAAAAAGGACCCTACCTTTTAAATGATCATTATTTTATGTCGATTACATTTGTATAAATTAAAATGCTCTTTAAACTACTTCATCATTAGAAAAGGCAATTCACTCTAATTAATTTGTTCAAAGGTAAGTTCCGTCACTTCCTAATTCTACAATTGATTTCAACCTCTTTAAAATTACGATCCACAATCGATTTGCCCGAAATATCGATTCGCACCAATCTATAAACCACAAACTTAATCACATCTCCCCCTTGTGATTTACCTTTTAGCCTGCCTAAATCGGCTACACTTTCAATTCCACGATCTGATCCTAAATTATCGTCGAAATTCCGCCTTACCCTACTTTTTGTAGAATCCAATACGACTCCATTCCGAACAAGATAAATCTTAACTCCAATAAATTTATAACGCGTTTCATTTGAATAGGATGCTTGAAATTTTGGATCTGGAATCGCCTTAAATTCTACGGTTCTTGGACAATATGTTCTCCCCTTTGACAGATCAAACGCTCGTTTCATAATCCATGTTTCAATTATTGGTTGAGGAGGAACAATTGCCTCAATTTCTATTATTTTAAGCACAACCGAGTCGACCATCACCTTAAGAAGTGATTTTTTAGTTTCGGGATTAAGCATAAAATAATTACTGTTGGGTTTTTGAATTACTTTTCCCGAATCCAGTGAAAATTGCAAGTTGGCTTCACTTCCCACTCCTTTCACTTCAATCCGTACTGGATTCATACAATTCGTATAATATGGACCTGACTTTTCTTTGGTAAAGAGGACCTCAGGCATTTGAATATAAAGATCCTGCTTATTTTTCAGTTTCTTAACTTTGCCCTTTTTCGTTCTGTATTTAAGCTTTACATGAAATTTTCGGTGAATTAAAATTCCATCAGAGGGCAACTTGGAAATTGAGCGATATTCGATTCTAAATCGATTCGAATCCTGATTAGGAAAATTCGCTTTTACCAAATCATCTGTTACTTTGGATTGCACACTTAAGGAGACCTCCTCTATCTTTTCGAATTTCGAGTCCAAAATGATTGCCTGAAAGCCACAAACGGCACCAAAAATGCAGGTATCTTTATCAGGAAGTAATTGCAAACGCTCATTTTGAGCGTTTACTTTATGGTAACCTGCTAAAGAAAGTAAGATGCTGATCGTAGTAACGCGTACGAAGCTAGTCGTTAAAAAAATCATGGTCGATTGTTAATCATTTCGTCCCTTTAAGCAATACGGTATCCGTAATTACACTTGTTCAGTAGTTTTAATAGATGAATAGGTTTATCCATTTGAATAATATCAATATTCTTGCTTTAAGCGCTGTCATTTTCACTACATGTTTTTGCATTCCAAACCAAAAGGCATTACATAATTTCCTATTTTATTATTCACCTTTTTCATATTATATCTAAAATACTATATCTAATAAAAACATACTAACAAGTTCCTCATCCAAAGTTGAATTATAAAGGTCAGAAAAAAGCTCCTCTTCCCCAAGAATTTTATACATCTACAAAAGCGGCGTTGATGTAATAAATTTACTTCAGCAAGTTTATAGACTTATTTCTAACCAACTTAGTATTTGAATTCCAATATTTTATCCGTAGTTTTAATGTAATAAAATTTAAAGTTCTTCATTCCTACTGTTCATAAATGTTTTCCAATACTAAAATTTATTTTCTCGCCTTACTCTTACTCTTTTTCGGAAGTTATATAAGTGCTCAAGTCGATGAATATGAAAATACAAATCTGACTCATAGTTCAATGCGTTCAATTGAGAATAAAGGTCAATGGGAAAAGAACATTAAATTCCGAGTTAATCTGACTTGTGGATACTTATTCATGGAAAAAAATGCATTCACCTATAACTTTATCAAGGACGAAGATCTTGTTGAAATTATGGATCAAGCACACCATGGAACCAATATTGATCAGATTCATGGGCACGCGCTAAATGTCAAATTTGTCAATTCAAATCCTCAATGCAGCGTATCAGGATTGGTGCCTCATCCAACTAAATACAACTATTTCTTAGGAAATGATCGTTCAAAATGGGCTTCAGGTGCATTAGCCTATCAAGGAATTAAATACCAAAGTATTTATCCCAATACGGATCTATTTGTATATGAAAAATCCGGGCATTTAAAATATGATTTTGTACTTGCTCCAAATGCAAATCCAGATCAAATACGAATCAAATACGACGGTGCAGAATCTATTGTGCTTAAAGAAGGAAAAGTGGTCATTGAAACCAGTGTCAATACTATTACGGAGCAAAATATTGTATCCTATCAAATTATTGATGGAGTAGTCAAACAGGTTCCCTCCCATTTTGCATTAAATTCAGAAGGAGAAATCACTTTTAAATTTCCGCAAGGTTATGATCCATCACATCCCTTAATCATTGATCCCGAATTGATATTTTCAACCTATTCTGGTTCCACTGGGGACAATTGGGGTTATACCGCAACCTATGATCAAGATGGAAATGCTTATTCAGGAGGAATTGCCTATAATTCATTGCAAGATTCGACTTATAGTGGATATCCTGTTACAATAGGCGCATTTCAAAGTGACTATGCAAGTGGATTAAGCGATGTTGCAATTAGTAAATATTCTCCCGATGGTGTAAACCTACTCTATGCGACCTACTTAGGTGGTGATAATATTGAGAACCCGATGAGCATCGTGGCCACCGATGACAATGAATTGGTAATTATAGGAAATACGAACTCCATCAATTTCCCTACCACCACTTTAGCTTACGATACGATTTTGAATGATGGTATTTCAACAACGCATTATGACTTGTTTATCGCGAAGTTATCAGAAGATGGAACCGCTCTTCTAGGATCTACCTACATGGGAGGGAATGAGCATGATGGCTTTAATCAAATGAGTTACTTCTATGGAGATAATCATCGCAGTGAAGTAATTGTAGATTCTTCCAATAATATTTACGTCGCCAGTAATACTTCCTCGGTTGATTTCCCTGCTACATCCGGCTCTTTTGATACCACAAAAAGTGGTTTGCAAGATGCCGTGGTATTCAAATTGGATTCAAATTGTTCCAATTTAGTCTGGAGTGGATTTCTAGGGGGCATTTTATACGAACAAGCATCAGGAATTGCCTTAGACTCTGCACACAATGTATATGTTTGTGGCGCTACTGGCGGAGGTGGATTCCCCGTTTCTGCTACTGCAGTAAACAATACTTATAGCGGAGGAATCAATTCGAAGGGAACTAGTCCTGGACTTTATGGTTCGGACGGTTTCGTCCTAAGAATCTCGGAAGACGGCTCTACGATCCTTGCTTCTACCTTCCTACAATCCACTGATGCTAAATTTGACATCGCATATCTGGTCGAAACGGATGAGGATCAGAATGTATATGTTTATGGAGTGACGGAAGGTTTTTATCCGATAACAGCTGGTACCTATTCCAATCCTCAAAGCACTCAATTCATTCATAAATTATCACCAAATCTAGATAACACCATCTTTTCTTCCACCTTTGGGAGCGGAAGCAATGCAGAAGTATTAGCTCCTACTGCATTATTGGTTGACAATTGTTTCAGAATTTATGTTTCTGGATGGGGCGGATCATTTTCTTTTGGTAGCGGAGCGACCAATTCTATATTCAACTATGCAACCTCAACAGATGCAATCCAATCAACTACGGATGGAAGCGATTTTTATCTAGCAGTTTTCGATGAAAACATGACCGGATTAAATTATGCTACCTATTACGGAGGAAATAACCTTGGCGATCACGTAGATGGAGGAACCAGCCGATTTTCACCTGACGGAGTGGTCTATCAAGCGGTCTGTGCTGGCTGCGGAGGAAACCCAAGTAGTTTTCCAGCAACAGCCGGGGTCTATTCGGAAGTGAATGCTTCCAGCAACTGTAATGCGGCACTATTTAAAATGGAATTTGCTCAATATGAAGTAGAGGCAGCCCTTGACCAACTGGCTGTTACAACCGTATTTTGTACCAGTACAAACATTGTGTTCGAAAACAATAGCAAGAATGCCAATGGCTATCAGTGGTATTTTGATGATGGAGATTCCATTATAACTGCTTCAAAAAATTCAGTATCTCATTTTTTCGCAGATTCTGGTTTTTATCAAGTGATGTTGATCAGTACCAATGATGGAAACTGCTTTATAAAACCAATCGACACGGCATATTATAATGTGCAGATTATTTTACCATATTTAGAAGTAGAAGCTAACCTAACTTCTCCTGATGACACCTTATGTCTTAATTCCACTGCAAGTTTTATCAATCTCAGTACAAATGCAAACCGACATAAATGGTTTTTCGGAGATGGAGATTCTTCCCTGATCTTCTCTCTATTCAATCCATCCCATATATACGACAGTGCAGGTACCTATACTGTTACATTAATTAGCTCTAATGATGGAGATTGCTTTCTTAAACCCATTGATACAGCATATTACAATATCGTAATGATTGATCCATATTTGAATGCAGAAGCTATTTTTAGTATTGATACCAATATTTTATGTCCTGGACGAACGGTCACGTTTGAAAACTTAAGTATCAATGGTGATCAATATACCTGGACCTTAAACACGAACAAAAAATTCATCACTTTTTCGGATTCAACAGTTAGCTATACCTATATCCAAGAAGGTGATTACGAGGTTTCATTAGTGGCAACTTATCAAGGTGATCCAACTTGCTTTGATAGGTTAAGAGATACAATGACTCAAATCATTCGTATTGTGAGGCCTACAATCTTCGCTGGAGTTGATACTTCGGTACTTCCTTGTGAGCAATTACAATTAGAGGGTTGCTGTGGCATATCCTACTATTGGAGACCTACCGAGTTTTTTGACGATCACAACCTCCAAAACCCAATATTATCACCTGTAAAGAGTGATTTTTACACACTAACCGTGATCGATAGCCTTGGTTGCGTTGGAGAAGATACCTTTTATGTAAATGTGCAAGAACCTGAATTCACATTTCCCAATATTTTCACGCCTAACAATGATCATCTAAATGATACTTTCACGATTTCCGGAGTCTGTGATTTTTACCACTTAAAATTTTACAATCGTTGGGGTAAAAAGGTATATGATAATCCAAATTGCAACAATGATTTTGATGGGTTGGACTTACCCGATGGCATGTATTATTATGATGTAGAAATTAATGAAGATGCCTTCCATGGATGGGTGAAAATCAGCAGGTAATTCGTTCATGCTTAGGTGCATTTATTTAAATGTGGATCAATAAACAAATAATTCTAATCCTTTGGTGGGTTTTGGCAACATACACCGTCTCAGCTAAAATTGATTCGATCTCCCATGTTCCTAAATTAGTCCAATCCGGACATTTTAAGGAGGCTCGAATCATTATGGATCAAGCTATAACCAATAAGAAATTTGCCAAACAAGCTCCAACATGGTATTACTATGCTTTTATCTATAAAGCTTTGTATAAATCCCCAGAAGGAACAAAAGAAGATAAAATCTCCTTTAGACAGAAAGCGATACAAGGATTTAGTAAATCACTTGTGATCGATTCAAAAGGTGACTATGCTGAAGGTTGCAAACTATCGTTAAAATTCCTTGTGAACACCCATCATAATGATGCCGTTCAGTACTTGAATAACCAAAAATTTCGACCTGCTTTTAAAAATTATAAAACTTACCTGAAAGGGATGAATGTACTGGATTCGACGTCGATTGAGGATAAAGTAATCTTTTACGCCGGATATAGTGCATATATGTGTGATGAATATGAGGCTGCCATCAAATATTTGGAGGTAGTGAGAGCTCATAAATATAAGGAGCCGCTTATTTATTTCTTTTTAGGGAAAATGTATCACGATACAAATCAATGGAATATCGCGGACAAAGTTTTAAAAGAAGGGATCCACAATTTCCCAACAAATATGGATCTAAAAGATCTATATCAAACGTTGTTACAGCCTTGCGGTTTTGGAGGCTTAGAGAAAGAATTAAATCAGGCCATTGAATATTCTCCAACAAATATGGAATTAAGAATCACATTGGCTTTACTGTTTGAAAAAAAGGCGGAGATAGCGTATGCAGATTCAACAGAATTAATAAATAAAGCAGAGGCCGTTTATAAAACCATCATATTGATGGATTCAACTCATGTAAGAGCTCATTACAACCTCGGTTTGCTTTATTACAATCAAAATTTAGCCCTTATTAAAAGTAAAAAGAAGCATCCTCTTTCTGAAAAAGAAGAAATTAAGCAGCGATATACTAGCGCTTTATCTCTTCTCACTAAAGCAAAGAGACTTAGCCCAGAAAGCACTGAAGTTCAGCAAAAATTAGAGGAGGTTTATCTTCAAATGACTAAAGAAGAGCATTAAACCAATACTTCTTTCACTACTTTCTTGCAACCAATTCTGCTGATCACAAAACAGCTTCCAAATCATCCAATTTTGCAACCTCTCCAGGTTGAATGGTCATCTTAAATTTAAATCGTTTTTCTTGTTTTACTTTATCCCAATCAATCTTCTCAAAATCTTCCTTAGAAAATACGGCAATTCTATTTCTAGGTAAGACCGCTACAATCATATTTTTTGATTTGGGATCAACAGAAAATTTATCCCATGTACCTTCATAATATTTCACCACTGAAACGCCATTTAAATCAGTGATTAAAAATGTAGTGATTTGGTTTAATTCAGTAGACTCTCCAAAATCAAATTCGGCTGTAAAAGAAATTCGTCCATCCATCTTCTGAATGCGATCCCAGTTATAAATCCCAAACTGTTTTACCTCAAAACTTCTCAACAAACTACATTCGGCTTGTCTACGATTCTTTTCTTCTAATCTTTTACGCAATCGAAAGGTATTATATTTCTCCAATTTTCTCCTTGTTTCTTCATTTAGGTAAACATAACTTCGAAATATCTTATTCTTATTACTTAATGTCATTTGATAAACATCAGGATCCAACTCAACCAAATCATATTTAACATACTCTTCTCTGTTTCTATTCCACCTCGGAATCTTATAATTATCTAGCCATTCTAACTTTGAATATGTTTCCGGTACTAGCATTAATTCACCTTCTTCATTATATTTTCTAAGATTAGGTTGTTCTCTTATTGCAGTCCAAAAACTCTGCTTATTTACAAAAGCCTCTTGTATGCCCTGAAAATCTTCCAACTGCTTTTCAGATATTATTTTACCATTTTGGGACCAAACCTTATATATGCCGCTATGCTGAAGTGAATAAGTGAGTGAATCCCCTTTAAAACCTGCTATTACACCTAAGGAATCTAATTGGCTAAAATCCCGAATCAAAACGCCTTTCGAATTAAATAGAGCCGCATTTGGAAACTTATTTACAATATTGAAATCTGACCTTTGCCTAATCGTCGATATCGCTCCTTTATTCCATGTTAAACCAGTCATCTTAATCGATTTTTTTGTCTTCTCATTAAACGAATAAAGTTCATTCGCTTCATTTACTCCATAGTAACCTTCTTCAGTCAATATTTTATTTTCATGCATAAATCGAAATGGATGTTTTTCGATAATGTTTTTATCTAAATCCCATACCAAAGAGAAATCCGAATGCTCAAATTTGGATCGATATAATGACGTTTTAACCGTACTTGATATATTGATCAAAAATGCAGATTCATCCGCCAACAGCTCTGAAAAATATGGATCATATTTTGCAATCCCAACATCTTCATTCGTTACATTAAAGGACAAATCAGGAGATTCTAATAGTTGATCTGTTTTAAAATTCCATTTTACTAATTTATCTTTTTCAACATCCAAGGCACACACATATTTATCCTTAAAAATTTTAATATTTTTATATTCACCTGAAATTCGATTTATCTGATTTCCCTTGCTATCGTACATCGTTAAGACATTTTTATCGTTGATTAACAAACTCCCCGCTTCCGACAATTGATAACAATCAGACTTATACTCTTTATCTTTGAGCTCAAATTTCTTAATTAGTTTTCCATTCATTTGCGCCATATAAATGACTCTGTTTTGATTTTTACGGTTAGTTCTCTTTTCATAAATTAAAATGTTTTCTTTTTCGCTAAATTCAAAACCATAAGCATCTTCAAAGAAATGAAGCGCTTTCCCATCCACAGCATCATAGACAATAACCCCATCTCTTTCTGAAGAATGATAACAAAGAAAATATCGATTCCCCATAAAATCAGGACTAGATGAAACCTGATCAATAGTTTGAATTACATTTCCCTTCAAGTCATAAATTATTATACCATTTTCTTCACTTACAATAAATCTATTTATCGATTCTAAAAATGTTGGCATTGGCCAAGATTTTTGCTTTCCATTCTTTTCTAATACATACGTTTCTTTTTCAGCATACTTTGGCTTGTCTACAACCACGCTGGTCCACTCCTCTTCCATCACCCATTGAAATTGTTCTTGTTTTGGATTATTAAAATCCGTTGCCTGATCCCAAATAATCTCTTCCAATGGCGCCAATTCTTCATATTGGTCTTTCATAAACTTTAGCTGAAAATGTGCTTTTATCTTAGTCGAATCAAACGAATTAGAACTTTCTTCTGTTAAATAACTTAGTTTTTGCCAACTACCTTGACGAGCTACATTGTCTACTGGATCAACTGCCGACTGACTTAGTTCTATTTCATCAAAGTAATAAAAATCAAAATCGCCATACACATCTGAAGCCATGTGTACATTCAGACTTTTATCCTTCGCAATATTGACTTCATTTCCATCAGAATATCCTTTTATATCAAACATACCCGCACTTTCAAAATAGAGTTCTTCTCCATCCTCTGAATACGTCATTGGAATTCCGGATGCGATTACAGAAGCTACATTGTTGAATGTTTGCAATTCCAAATCAACTGGCGTAGTAAGCACATTTCCATTCTGATCGGTAAAAGCATTGGCCGGAACTGAAACTCGGGTTCCGTTGTCAAAGACAACTTCTTGTGCTTTCGTGGGATCAATAGATCGCTTTTCAGGATGCACTATTACGGACTTAAGCGGTGGTGCTATAGACTTGATTGGCTGCTTTTGTTCACAAGAAACCAAAATTCCAAATAGACTAATTAGCAGAATGTTTTTATAGATGTTGAACGGGTTCATAATTCTTATTTATTGTACGACGGATTGGCCCTGCCGAAAGTTACTATTAATTTTAATTTCATTGCGGCCTGAAATCCAAACACATTCAATCGATTAAACTAATTTCCGAAATACTTCAAAAGTATTCACCTAATCCATTTTTGAAACGAATCAATGTACTAATATTGCACCATGAAATTTCACCAACTCGCTCATAAATACCCCAACAAAACGGCGTTGATCACCGGTGCTGGGAGTGGTCTGGGTTGGGCATTTACTGAATTATTATTGAAAGACGATTGGAAAGTCATTGGCATTGATCTCAATATCGACCGCCTATCCAGTTTAAATAATAATAAGTTAAGCATTCATCAACTAGATATAACCGATCAAGTTGCTTTTGAAAAACTCCTTTTGGATATCATCTCCGTACTTCAAATAGATCTTCTTTTTAACAATGCGGGCGTTGGAGAAGGAAGCGCTTTCATTGATTATGAATTGGAAAATTGGGATTGGATTATCAACGTAAATCTAAAGGCGCATATCACCGCAAGTAAAACACTGCTCCCCCATTTCCTATCTAATAATAATGGATTGATCGTTAATATTTCGAGTGCCGCGGGTTATAGCAATTTGCCTAATATGAGTCCTTACAATGTTACTAAAGCAGGTATGATTGCACTTTCTGAAACGCTTGCGCATGAATTGACCAATACAAATGTAAACGTAAAACTGGTCACTCCCACCTTCTTTCAGTCCTCTATAATGGATCAGAGTCGAGGAGATCAAGACAAGATTTCATCGGCCAGTAAAATCATAAACAAATCAAAACTAAACAGCTTGGACGCAGCTGCGATTATCCTTTCCCAATTACACAAAAAATCAGAAGCAATTCGATTTCCCTTTAGTGCCAAAGCGCTTTATTATGGAAAACAATTTTTGCCTAGGCTGTTTCGTTGGTCGGTGCGGAAATTTTTGATGAAAAAGGCATAATTAATTTTCGTTACTATTTAGTCAAAGTCGGTAAATTCAATCCGCTACACCATTCAAAGAATTCTTTCTTTGTCCCAAAACACCTTTTAATTTTATTTCCAGCGTGGTCATATTCAGTTAGTTTCCCAATTATACTTAAGAAAGAAATATGAAATTTAAATATTCGATGTTCAATCACTTTTATTCGGTTCATGTAAACTAAGCTTAATGCACATTCTGAACCAAAGCTGTATGTTTTTCCACTTAAAATATATTTATCATCTGGTGAAAAAACAGAATCAATATTGATGACCTTTCTCCTTCCAGGCTTCAAAAACAGCATCTTTATTTTTTTACTAAATGCAACTGACTTAATTTGAATTTCAAATGAATCGCACGTATCACTCTTCATGAAAATGGTGGTATCCATGTTTTGTACGTTCTCTTTTGTTTCATGAATTTCTGCCCAAAGAATGGTTTTGGATAGCAACAACATTAAAACCAGACAAATTTGGTTTCCTTTACTCATAGTGCTAAAAACGATCCATATTCGATTGTGTTGTTCTTGGATCACTTATCTTTGGTTATTAACTTGTAACGCTTCCAATTCAATATAACGTTATGTTCCAACAACATTTCAAACAGACGATCCAATTGCTTCTCTTTGCCGGCACCCTTTATAATTGCGTTTCTTGCAAACAGTTGAACTCATTAATGGAATCTAACACAGAAGAAATCTCTTTATATGATTCTTTGTATGCGCTGGACACAATTCCCTTGATTGCAATGCAATATACTTCAGATGAATTAACTGCATTACAAAATTCAAATACCATAACTTCTTTTAACCCTATTCAAGATCAAAAAAACTTGCGTAAAGAGCTTCGGGTAAAAAAAGAATCAGTGTTCCTTCTGGGTAAGTTGCATCGAGAAACGCTGTATAATTCAAAGGGTGTAAGGACACAAGAAATCAGTTACCGGGATTCAAGTCGCTCTTACGTAAAATATGAATCAACTTTTGATAAGAATGGAAATAAAATCGCCTCACAAGTTTTTAAAGGGAAATCGATGCAAGCGTTAAAACCTTTAAGCTTATTTGAAACAGATTATGCCCATAATAGAATCGTCAAAACCCGTTCATATTCGTATGATTCAAACGACGACAATAGTAAGGTCTTAGACGGAACAACATCTTTTGTATATGATTCACTTACCAATCGAAGTAAGGAAACGCTCATTGACATTGATGAAACTATTGACTCGTTTAAAGTCATCAATTATTACAACAAACATGATTTACTGATTCGTTCGGAATGGCTAGAACAAGATAACCAAACCGTTTCTACCTGCCATGAATACTTTTACAACAACAAGGGTTGGAAAACATGCGAGATAAGTCGTATTGGTCAAGATGATATGAAAGGTAGTAGAATGTATTATGTTTACAATGAGTCTGGCCAGGAAATAACCAATACGTATTCTGCTTTGGAGCATTCAGGCACTACCTATTATCCAAATGGTTTGTTTAAAACCTCCTTTAATTATATGGATGGTGAAACCTCTCAAATTGAATACAAGTATGAATATTATTGATGTACAATTTGATTTTCTTTTGCTCAATCTTTATTTCTATGCGGGCCTAATAAATTAAATTTGAGCACGAACCTATTTGTTTATGACCAAACGCACTTTCCTAGATTTTTATAGCGATTATGGACAAGATCACCCTGGTACCTATGCAGAACTGTTCTTGAAATGGAATCGCGTCAATGGGTACTTGCCTTCAGATCATTTGAATTCCATATACAGTTGGAATTATTTCCAATTCAAAGCGCCTTTTAACACACGTTTTTCACCGGAAGAAATAAAAAGGGCAAGCGAGAAGATTAACAAACGGATTAATGATTTTGGAATTAATTCGGAACTTTACGATGAGTACAAAGAGCATCTGATCGATTTTCAGTCCGATATTGAAAAAGATTTTGGCCATCTATTCATGGAATCTATTTTTCCAGATCATTCGTTTTACCCCAAATTTGAAGCCGCTGGAATAACCGTTATTTTTGACGCATTTAAGGAGTATCTTGAAACAGAATTATCCATTTCTGACAAAATGAAAGTGGAGGGATTCCTGAATAACTTTGATTTATTCTTACACAACCTACCTTTTTTCCATCCAAATGAAGAATATTTTTTAGTAAGACCGGAATACACTCCGGAGCAATCCATTGGAGTTTTTGCCTTTGATAAAAAGGCTCCTACTCATTTAGTCATCTTTTATCAAATCGGCAAAGAAGTATCAACATGAGATGGAGAACGCATAAGAGAAGAACCTTTCTGGATTACCGTCAAGAATTTGCCTCTCCAACAGAATTTGGATTTGACCTTGCTACTTATGGAACGTCGTTCTTAGACTGGTGTGATGTACATGGTTATATCGAAACCAATTTTTCGCATTCGGTGCAAGTTTTCACCAATCAAATCTTAACCGTTCCTAGAGGATTATTCAAAAGTTATGATGAAGCCGCATTAATTGATTCCGCAAAGAGAATAAAACAACAAATCTCCAAAATCGAGGCTATTGGTCAGAAGTCCAATTCAACGGATCAATTAATCTGTGAAGCGTTTGTTAAAATCCTTTTTGAACCTTTACCAGAAGCTGAACAAAAAGTAAAACTTCAGCCCGCAAGTAAAAACCAAGTGTTAACGCTGTTCAAAAACACCCTAGCGCATTACTTTAAATTACACCACCCAACTGCACCGTTGATGATGGATTATTATATGGAAGATTTGGAATCATTTCTAGAGCACATTCCTAGAAGTGCGCAGTCTGAACAAGTTCAATTCTTCCTATCGCATAATATGATGCACTATTGGAAGGATGTCGGTGTGGTTGTCTATTTTAAAACTGAAACTGCCCGTAACTTACTGTTTTATGAATTTGGGGATGATGCTTAAGACTCAAAAGGATAAGTTTTTTACAACTCCTTTTTTCGTTCTTTTACGAATGGTTATCTTGCAGATTACTATGAGTTCAACGCTATGGCTAAAAAGATAAAAATAACCCGAAAAGATAAAATTCTGTCTCAGGAATCTCTTCTTATTCTGTTAGAAAACTTCATTCGGGATTCCTATTCTGGACGTAGAACAAAGAAGAATGGCTCTAAAATCAGTAACGGGACCATTCAAAATTACAATTATCTAGAAAAAGCAATTACCGCATTTGCGGAGCATTCCAATTATGAATTAAAGTTGTACATCGATGATCGGCTAAGCCAAAGTGAAAAGGAACAAGCCATGCGATACTATAAGAAGTTCTACAAGGATTTCACAACGTTCATGTACAACAAACTAGATTATTACGACAACTACGTTGGGTTAATAATCAAATGCCTAAGAAGCTTCTTTAACTACCTTGCCGTGGATCGCAGTATTCAGGTTGGAAACTACCACAAATCCTTTTATGTTCCTGTAGAGGAGATTCAGATTATTGTGTTGAACAAGGACCAACTCAATTACATTATTAAAGACGAAGTATTCCAAAAAAAGGTGGAAGAAAATGGTCTTGAAAAGGTAAAGGATATTTTTGTATTTGGATGCACCGTTGCATTAAGAGTCTCAGATTTACTTAATCTTTCGAGACAGAACCTTACGATAAAAAATGGAGCTTATTACATCAGCGTTAAATCACAAAAAACCGGAGTTTCCACATCCATCAAGCTGCCCGAGTATGCCATTGACATCATCAACAAATACAAAAGCCGAAGTTCCAGGCTTCTCCCCGATATCAGTATTGCTTGGTTCAATAAAACGTTGAAGGTAATGGCACAATTGATCCCAGACAATTATGAAATGGCCAAAACACGAGAGCGCAGAGGCAAGCAAGTCATCGTATACAAAGATTCCAAAAAGCGTGAGCATTACCGACTCTCTGATCACATTACTACGCATACCATGCGAAGAACAGCCATCACGACTATGTTAAATTTGGGAATGCCAGAGCATTTGGTTCGCAAGATTTCAGGACACGCCGCAAACAGCAAAGAATTCTTCCGCTACGTTCAATTATCTCAATCCTATTTAGACGAAGAAACCGATAAGATTTTTGATCAATTGACTGGATAAAACTGTGGGTTGAAATTCCAGTTTATTCAAACTTATTTCACAACTAAGTCCACTTAACTTACTGATTAACTAGTCTAATCATTATCCGTTCGGGATGATAATGTCGGATAGAAATTCTGCTTCAAACCCTTATCGATATGGTTGGAACCAAGGAAGCGAAAATGATGATGAAATAACTTCAACATCAGGTGCTCATATTCATACATTTTATCGAGAATATGATACTAGACTAAGTAGAACTTGGAGCATTGATCCAGTGACTTTCCCTGCTCAAAGTCCTTATGTTAGCATGGATGACAATCCTATATTATATAATGACCCTATGGGAGATCATGTAGATCCTACCACAGAAGGTGCTAAAAATGAAACGGCCAAGTATGGAGAGAAAACATATACAAACAAGAAGGGCAAGGTAAAAGAGAACAAGCATTATGAAGAAGCATTTGGTAAAATGTATGAAAAATGGAAAAATGATCCTACAATTGTGGTGAAGTTTACCACAGTAAAAGATGAATCCTATGGTGGAACTATTAAATATGAAGGAGAAAATGCGGATGGACAAAAAGTGTACAATGTACTTTGGGACCCTTCTCTAACAAAGAAACTTGGCGCAAGTGGTATTTTTGAAGAATCTTATCACTTAAATGATGCTTTGAATGGAGTGGAACTCGCATTCGATAAGGTTGACAATGGAACACCTGGTTTAGATATTTATGATGAGGTGCGAGCTAAACAATGGGTTGCAAACAACATTAAAAGTATGAAAAAACACTATAAATTGGGGGGAGATTCTTACGGCTACACGCATTACGGATATGTCCAAAAATTAAATGACCCAGAAGAAATTAAAAAAACATTAATGAATGGCGCTCCAACTTTATCTCCAATAATTAAAGGAGCTTCGACAAGTGGATCAAGTGCAGGAGGTACTTATATATCATCTTATGTGCCAAGTAATTTTGGAGGTAGGTATGCAACATTTTCGCCAACGGATAAAAAACCATAACATAAACCTAAGCTGTTTGAAGTGTTCTGAAAGAAGCACTTCAAACTCTTAATGAAATGGTAGGTCTCTGACCGGAATTATTAGTACTACATTAACTTTTACAGCAATTCTACTTTTAGCAACCCTAACCTTCCCGCATAATTTTTCGCACTTGAATAGTTATATTCGTCCGGACTTTCAACCAGCCCCGCTTCAACCGGATTTTTATGAATGTAATCTAATTTTTGATCAGTGAATTCATTAGTTTCTAATTCTTTCGGATGATTGTTTTGTCTCCAAAATTGATATTTGGTATTATTTGAATTCTTTGAACCAGCTGATTCAAAAATCCATAACATCCAGTTTTTTCTACTTTCCTGATTGTTTTCCTCTATTGCTTTTAATATTTGACTAGCTGTATATTTCTTAAAATCCCTTAATACAGCAGACAGATTATTATCTTTTGCAGAAATGATCAAATGAATATGATTACTCATTAAACACCAAGCATACACAACCAATCCTTTTTTCTGCTGGCAATATTGTAAACTTTCAACCACAATATCAGCGTATTGTTTTCTGGTAAAAACATCTACCCATTCTACTACTGCAAATGTTATAAAGTGTATTCCAGATTGATTTTGTATTTTATATCCTTTCGACATTATTCAAAAACACAATAATTCAGGTAGTTAACCCGTGTCAGAGACACTCCTTTTCATTGTTTAAATCTTAAGTCTATCCTTTCGGAAGACTTAAGATAGCTTCCTATGAAAAACCTTCCAATTTTAATTTGTTTGGAATAATTACTAATAAAAAATTAATAAAAGACTTCAATTCGCTCGATGCATGATTCAATGAAAGCAAATATGAATTTGTTCTTAACGTTAAATCATCATCAAGTTGGAGACTAAATAACCAAACATCATCAAAATTTTCATGAAATTCATTTGTCTTTAGTTCTTTCTTTAGAAGATCAGTCTTAAACTTAATAGCTTTATCTAATTGAATATTAGACAATTTTAAACTATTCTCCTCTAATGTTGATCCTAAAACTATTTTATCATCTTTAATTTTTAAATTTTTTGTGCGTAAGAAAATAATACTGTCTTTTATCGCTATAAAATAACCTACTTCGCCACCTCCTGAAGGGACTATTGAAAGTGTAATATCCAAATTTCCACTTTTTTGAGGAAAAGTTTGATTTGTACAAGATGAGAAAATCATAACCAAACTTATTGTAAATAACCTTTTCATTTTTTTAGTACGCTCCTCTTGGATTACTTTTCTTCTTTTCACTTGTTGTTTTTGCCGCTTGACGTTGTTCCTTTCTAAGGTCATTTTCAGTTACATCAGTTGCACTAGCACCTTTTAATCCGACGGTCCTAAGTTCTTCTTTTTTTACAGTTTGAGTTACTGTTGTTGCAGGAATTGCTGGAGTTGTTAATGTAGCAGGAACTGCTGATCCGGTTTGATAAGTATAAGTATCTGTATCTGTAGACGTAGCTCGCGTCCCTTCAAAATAATGGAGGACATGAATCAATTCATGTCCTAAACCAATTGCATTAGGTCGTCCAGTTTGACCGGCAACATTTCCAGTAGCAGGGTCTAATGTCTTTATTGAGGGGCTTGAAGTTTTATCAAAATTCACTGAACCACTGGTTCCTTTTGTAGGATCTGATGCATCAGTCATATTTGAGGCTGAGGCAGAATTGCCAGAGCCGGCTGCCCCCATATCAATTGTTACTTTGTGGTCAGAACTATTTAATTGTCTAATTAAGGATGTGCCCTTGTCTTTTTTACCTTCTCCAGTAGATGCAATCAACACTCTGACTGAACCATCGTTCATAGTTTTATAAACTAACTTATCATTTGTTAACTTTTGTAAAGTTCCGACAATAATAAGTTTTTCCTCTTTAGTTAACCCAGCAGCTAATATAATTTCCCTACCATCTAGATCCATAGCTTGAATCGGAGTATTAGCCACAAAATTATACGGACTCAAACTGGAGTACTTATTCGCTAATGGATCCAAAGAAAACCATTTTCCTAAACGACTATCATAAAGCCTAGCTCCAAAATCATAGCTATTCCCATTCCCCTTCACCTCATCATCCTTTTCCATACCGTTAAACCCATAACGATAGTCATCAGCAGATTGATTACGATCCGACATTATCATCCCGAACGGATAATAATCATTCGATGCAGAAACGTCCGCTAAGAAGTGGTCAATATCGTTGTCATTATCACTGTCAACTCCTGTTCTTTTATCCGTTACCACTACTAATACATTGCCTAGATGATTCGATAATTCGTAGTTTTTATCCCCAATATTTCGTAGTGCCATTGATGGATCAAAGATTCCTGGAACACTCGATGACGCAGTACCAGTAGTTCGTTCTCCTAACCCGTTCAATCCTGCATTTGGATATACTCCTGAATACAATGTATAATTCATATTCTTCAACCCCATACGACTACTTCCATACAAATGGAATTCGTCCAGCTTTATTTGGTCCTCAAAGGAAGTTCCTCCTAGTGCGGACTGATCCTGACTATACACCGCCATCACGTTTCCATTTGCATCTCTTACATAATGCGTATAAGTAACGTCAGGAGATCCTGCTGCAATGTTCTTATGGAATACCACTTTAGCGACTCTATTACCCATCGCATCGTATTTAAATAACAAGTCCGGCTTAGTACTGGCCGAAGTACGAATTACCTTTTCTACCTTCCCATTAACTTTCCACACAATCTCATCAATTTCTTCTTGCTTGTCCTCCATTAAATTTCCGATCTCATCATAAGTGTAATTATACGTAGTTTCATTCTTTTGATTAAACGCGCCTTGATCATCTATATCAACGGTATAATTAGTTCCCGCCACCGCATCGTTTACATGTAACAAACGGTTGTTAAACTTTTCGCCGTTCACATCCAATTCATATTGATAGCTCAATTCATCCATACTCTGACCCGCTGGATTTCCTGTGTGTCCGTTTCGATGTAACGTCTCAATATTTCCGTTTGCATCGTAACTCAACTGTACATTGTAATCATTATTATTGGTTGCTGAGGCAAACGAATTACTAGCTGCTACTCCATCCACAGTACCATTGAATTCTCGATAAGCATTCGCTGTAGACAAACGATTTAACTGATCATAATTGTAAGCCATCCCTTGCACCGGTATCAAATCCGTACTTCCACTAATCGGACTAATTGCTGTAACCATTTTGCTTATGTTTCCATTAAACAAATCAGGAGACGCTGCATCCAATCCAGAACCAGATACTTGCGCTAAAAATTGAGCGGAACTTCCAATGGATTGATAATCATCTGTGTAATATGACAATGCATATCCGAAAGCATCTTTCGCTACCAATTCATTCGTTGCACCGGCAACACCATCCTGCCCCATATCCTTATCTGCTTCTTTCGTACTACTGTTTACTCCTTTTAGCCATCCTTGAACAGAATATGCATAATCCATACCCTGCACATTCAAATCTCCCATTTCAGTACGAGAAAGAGGACCATGTTCGTAATATTTATAATGTGCATCCCGATCCCATAAAACCCCGTCACTACTTGTCAATACTTCTGTAATTCGATTGTCTCCATCATACATGTACTTGTGGAAAAACTGATCTGCATCTCCTTTTTGATACATTACTTCGTTCACATTTCCGGAAACGAGATCAAATAAATATTCAATCTCTTTGTATTGTTGGTCTAAATGCTTCAATTCTGGGTTATCTTGAATAACTTTATCCACGTTTCCATGAATATCATAATTATAATGTGTTGCATAATCATATGTATCATCCAACCCATCAAAGAACTCTTCATAACTAGCCGTTGCAACTCTATTACGTAACCCTTTCTGACCATCCGCTCCAAACAAATTATTCACTCCTATATTCAAAGGTGTATCATAATGGGTACTTGAAACTTGAATTCTATTCGCACTCCAATTATTCGGATAATTAGGTGCATTTACAACCGCTGGAGTTGGCTCTTGAGGACTTCCTGCCGTGGTTGGTAATATTAATTCACCTACCTCTGCAACACGACCTAAGAAATCATATTGAGTATAACTAAATCTCGCCGGAACATAATTATACTGCTTACTATTTTGAGATGCAACCAATCGTCCCAATCGATCATAGAAGAAACGAGAAGAAAAACGATCTGAATTATCCGTAAATGGTAAAGCGGATCCTGTTGTTCCACTTAATATTGCTGTGCTCTCTGAGTTAAAAGTCAACTCATGAAGGTTCTCTGTAGTTCCACTCTCTTTTCGAACCCAAGATACGCCTCCATCTATCGATTTAATGATCACTCCATTATCACCTACCGCATGAATCGTAGCATAATCAACCATTTGAATGTCATTCAGATTTGCCGTAATCGCCAAGTTATTCGGATCGGTAAACGCTACCCAATCTTCATTGTTTGTTGCTTCTAATTTATTCCAAACAACCGTTCCTGCTAACCCATTATCTGTCTTCAATAACACGCCATTATCACCTGCGATAAACCCAACATTCCCATAAAAATCAACGCTGTTTAAATTATCCAATACAGACGATGTTACGGTAGATGCCGATCCTCCATTTATCTTCTTGATTACTCCGTTATCTGCTACCGCAAACGCTATAGACGTACTCAACATATAGACATCATTATAATCATTTGTTCCTACTCCTGAAACCAAACTCCAAGACAAACCTCCATTAGTGGTACGTACAATCGCATTGTTTCCTACTGCAACACCATGTGTATTAGAATAAAAATGAATCGCATTCAAATTAGAGACACCTGCTACTGAATTAAACACCCAACTGTTTCCTTGATCGGTACTAATACCGATAACACCTGTTTCACTTACAGAATAAATCGTTCCTCCCGGAGCGGTAAACGTAGATGTTACTCTAGCTGGTCTAATTTCTGTTCCCTGCGTATTCCAATTGGTTAAATCTGTTGTTTTAACGATGCTTCCGTCATTTCCTACTACATATGCTGTGGTTCCACTAAGAATGGCATGATTCACCGGTGTAGCGTTGGTATAATTTAACGTAAATGCTGAAATACTCCCAACGTTAGCCGAATGCCATACCTCACTGTTCTCCGTAATTGCAATCGCCCGCGTTCCTGAAATTTTAATGGTGTTTATTGTTTCACCTACCGTAGGTGTTGCAAATGCAGACCATGTCGGTGTTAACGTTCCTATGTTTGAACTTCCAATTATTGTACTGTTTTCACCTGCTATGATTCCAGCTGTTGTACTGTTTAAGAAACTTGCATGCAATTTTTCTGAAATACCGGTTGTTACTGTTTTCCATGTACCTCCAACTAAAGATTGTAATAATGCTGTACCACCATCTCCCACAACTAACGTTGCTGAACCAAATGCATGTACACCGTTCAATGCCAATGGTCGTAAATTCTCACTGCGATTGTTCCAATTTGTACCCCCGTCAGAAGTATTAAATATACTTCCATCGGATCCTACAGCTATTCCGTCATTCACATTATTGAATGCAATGGCGATCATCGATGAAGATGGTATAGACGAAACCAGACTCCAGTTTTCTCCAGCATCTACCGTTTTAGCTACTTGTCCGTCATTTGATAATAAATAGCCATTATCGTCATCAGAAAATTCAAAATCAATCGCTACAAAACTGGCAGGTAATGTGGTAATTTGATTCCATGCATTCAATGTATTATCCGTAAAGAAGAATTGACCTGCAGTGTTGATCGCAAATCCTTTTGCATCAACTGGAGGGGTTCCTCCTGGTGCAATCCCATCATTGATATACACTTTTGTAATATCTCCGATTAAACCACTTCCTACTGCTGCACTCCATGTAGTTCCTCCGTTTAAGGTTTGATAAAATGCGCCTGCATTTCCTGCTGCATATCCTACTGTATTGCTTTCAAAAAAGATCGTTCGCACGTTATTTATTCCGGGAATTGCCCCTACAGGACTCCAACTAATTAAGTTCGCAGAATTGAAAAGGTTATTATTACCATCTACTGCGTAACCAAGTGTATTGGTGAAAAACAGTTCCTGAATTCCTTGTGAGAAAAGACCTCCCGTTGGGTTAATGATTGTACCACCTGTTTGCGTATACCATACTTGATCGTTGGCATCTCTTAAATAACCAGTCGTAGTGGTCGAAAAATCAATTTCCACAAAATGGTCATTCTTGTCCGTATTTACTTTCTGCCAGGAATCTCCTCCGTTAGACGTTTTCAATAATGTTCCATCAATACCAATTGCAAAACCATTGTTTGGATCCAGCATTTGAACATCATTCAAATCCGTAGATGTTATATCCAACTCATTGGTCCAAGTTGTTCCTCCATTTGAAGAAGTATAAATTACCCCTTGGCCCGCTTGAAGACCTACTGCCACTCCATTATTGTTATCTTTAAAATACGCCTCCGAAATAGAATTCGCAGAAGATAGAGAAGTAGATAGTTGGGTCCATATGGATCCATTATTTGTTTGAAAAACAGACCCAGATTCCGTGATTACCACTCCATCCATTAGGTTCGTATTAAAATGAACACCTACTAAATCTTCTAATGTTCCAATATTCAATAGCGTCCAATCAACACCTCCGTTAGTTGTAAGAAGGAATGTTCCTTTGTCTCCAACCGCATATACATTCGCACCAACTTGTTTTACGGCATTGATATGATTCACTCCAATGTCACTAATCGGACTCCAGTTTAGCCCTCCATCCACTGTTTTGAATATCAAACTTCGTGTTGGATCATTTGGATCTGTTCCAAACAAAATTCCGGTATTATTATCGGTAAATGTCGTCGTTTCGACATCCATATTCGCAGGTAAACCTAGTCCAGTCATCCCAATTCGTAGATCGTCAAAGTTTTCATGATCAGGTACGGATTGTTTAATTAACTGATTCAAGCTATTGTACTTATAAGTAGTAGCCATCCGATGCTTGGTATAGATAGATCGGATCCCAGCATCTCGATCGGAATCTATTTGTGCCCAAAGATTTTCTGGAACAAACTCTACTCCTGCAGGTGGAATGGTACGTACCAAATTCCCTGCCTGATCGTAATAATAAAGCGTATAATGATGCTCATTATCATCAAACTCCATATCAAACACTTCTCCATCGGTTACTGCCAAACAAGCCAACGTGTAATTATCAATGAAATCAGCAGTTACACTGTCAATATAGTTTTGATATAAATTAGTTGCATTTTGAATGGCAATGTTAATCAACATTTCTTCGCAATCATTTGAATTATCATCTGCTGGTATCGGATCGCTACAAAGCGTATATTCTTCCGTCGTAGTATAGCAATCCATTACGATAATACAATCCGTATATCCGCTAATGGTAATCGGAACAATGTTATTATTATCATCGATCACAAAGCCATCAATTAAAAATGCTTGCGGATCGATTGGGCTTTGGCTTGTGTCTACTCTGATATTCGACAACGTTGGTACCAATCGACTAATATCATAACCTGGTTCTAAAATGGCTAATTGAATGGTACAATTCGTACCCGTTCCAGACAATTGAATCGTATAAGATGTATCTGTTTCTTCTGTAGTAGTGATAGTTTGATCGCAAATTGTTCCCGTAGAATCAATAGCTGCTTGCAATAAACTCCCAAAAGAACTCGCATAAGGCTCAAAACATAGACAAGTTGGATTTGATAAATCATCAAATGTAATCAGCGTGTTTAGTAAATCCTGTAATTCTAGTGCTACCGGAGTTGGTTCGCAAATCACTACATTGCTATCAAGTAGCGTGCAATTATTTACAAAGTCTAAATACTCTAAATAGGTTAAATCAAGCCCTAGTGTATTATCAAGATAAGTACTAATCATCGTCATTAGCTGTACCATTGAATCTCCTTCCAGTTCTTCCAATGTAAATCCAAATCGAGTTTCGAGGCTATCTACGAAAAAATTGAAGTGTTCTTCTACTTCTAAACAGCCAATGCATTCATTACATCCAAGTGAGGTAGGTACAAACTCCGGAGTAAGTACCAATTCTGCAATCGATACGGTGTCCCAAATTCCTTCCAAAGACCACAATTCTCCAGATTCTTCAAATGCCATGTTACAAGCACAAAGTTTAGACGAGAACCCTTCTAATTCCAATCCATGGACGAATTCGAAATATTCTTCTCGAGAAGTTACTCCTGCAGGAAGCGTTCCTTGAGACTGCAAAAACAAAAATGTTTCGTTCGCAGATAAAATTTTATCACAGGCACATGTATCAATCACAGAATACGGAGCATCGGAGAAGTAATCATATCCAAAGACATTTGGAAAAGAAATTAAGTTGGCGTTACAACTGAAATCTGTCGCTGCGGCAACACCTAACACTTGTTCTAACACATCTTGAAAGCTAGTGTATCCACTAGGCGAAGTCGTTCCTGGCGCCATAGAGGTAGATCCTACTGGATTGGCATCTCCACAATTTTCTAAATAAATCTCAATGAAACCAGCTTTGATCAACGCGAAGTTTGGATCTGGAGTTGGATTGTTTATCGCATCATATTCTCCCCATGTAGCTTGATTTGGTGCACAACCGATTAATTTAGCCATCCAGTTCATTGCTGCTCCTTCTGCTTGTTGCATGCATTGCGTGTTCATGCTATCCACTGCTTGATTTTGAGCAGTAATTGGATTTGGCGTTGGGCCCAATAAG
This sequence comes from Cytophagales bacterium, assembly GCA_965277185.1. Taxonomy (GTDB): domain Bacteria; phylum Bacteroidota; class Bacteroidia; order Cytophagales; family JAHDFW01; genus JAHDFW01. The sequence goes on from CBDICC010000037.1 coordinate 47,201, forward strand.
TCATTTACTCCTTCTAAACCTTCGTTAAACGGCTTGAAACGTTTTACTTTAAATCCAAATGGATTGGCTGAGTTCCCATCTTCAATAAACTCATTCGGACAATCATTCCCAATGTCATTCAAGAATGCTTCTTGAGCCAATTCGAACAGTTCATTTTTCTTTTGTAAGTACAGTGCTCTAAACACCAACCACATTTTATCTCTTGTACATTCATCCGTAGCTCCGAATGGGCTATAAATATAGTTTGCAAGTGCAGCATCGCAATCAACTTGATTAGGTAATTTGTTGCAAATTCCAGAAGCCAAGGTCGCAATTCCCCATGCGGTACCGTTAAATGTAGATACTCCGTTCGTATCCAATACTTCATACATAGTAAGGAAAGAATCCATGCTGGTTACGAAATCAAATCCGATCCCACCCGCCTGAAAAAATGGATCCAAGTAAGGTGGAGCTGAATTCAATGGCCAAACACCATTAGGTGTTCCAAAATTTGGAATTGGTGTACTTGTATGATCTAAGCCTGTTCCATTTAATAGACCCAATGCCAATGCTTCTTCATAAGTATCTACGCTTCGCATCAAATAATCATACTTAAGACCAAGATTCGTAGATTCACAAAAGGCAATATTACATCGCTCCGGATGGAAATCAACCAAAACATTGGCCCATGTATTGTCAAAAAATTGAATGAATTGTTCTACCGTTAAATCTTGAGGAATCGTTGGTACGGTTGTACCATTTGATTGCGGTAAATCAATAATGGAAGGATTCCCATTCGCATCGCGGTAATCAATGGTTGAAATCTGATACACTGCAGTTCCTGAAGCAAGAAGCGGTCTCAATGCATTTCCAGGTCCCGAATATAAGATAGAAGCACGATCTGGTACGGTATAAGTAACATCAATAATGGTATTGTTTGCATCAAACACATCGGTTTGAAC
>CBDICC010000038.1:0-42495 GCA_965277185.1 Cytophagales bacterium
AAAACGAAGGGAAGTTGAACTCACTGTAACAAATAATGTAGGAATAGAAAATGGAGGTGCTTCCGAACTGCTTTTTGTATATCCAAATCCAGTGAAAAACGTTTTAAAAATTCAAAATGTACATGTAGGAGATCATTTTCAAATTGCAGATGGATTGGGGCGAATTGTAAGAAATATGGAAATTGAAGCCACTGGAGGAATGATAGAACTGAATTTGAATGATCTGATGGATGGAACCTATTATTACGTTTACACAACAAAGAGTACGAGGAATACTTCTAAAATTGAAAAATTGAAATCAGGTATTATTCAGGTAGTTCATTAACACTAAAAGGAGAAAACGGATTACTTGAAAATAGCCCTTAATCACCTACTTTAAATTTAATAACAATAAATAAGATCACATTTATGTACGGAATTTGCAGCATTAGCATTATACCAGTTAGAACGGAACCCAATGATCGAAGTGAATTATGCACCCAACTTTTATTTGGAGACTTATATTTGATTACAGAGGAAACGGAAAAATGGTTAAAAGTGAAAATTGCGTACGATGGTTATGTAGGATGGATTGATCGGGTACAACATTATGCGGTTGAAAAACAATACTTCAATGACTATTTGGAAGAATCACATCCAGTCTTAAATAAGTTTAGCTCATTGGCCACCGTTCGAAATAACTTTTTTCCTATATTATTAGGGTCAATGTTGCCTTTTCACAAGGAAGGTCAAATTTGGCTAGGAGATCGGGCAGTTCAAGTAGCATATTCGCATGAAAACTATCGAAATTTAGTTGATTCAGCCTTTTTGTATTACAACGCACCGTATTTGTGGGGAGGTAAAACGCCCTATGGCATTGATTGTTCAGGATTTGTTCAACAGGTGTATAAATTACAGGGTGTAAAGTTGCTTCGGGATGCATCAGAACAAGCTGAAGCAGGGACCGAGGTACGTTTAGATGACGCGGTTCCAGGAGATTTAGCATTCTTCAGTAATGATAAAGGCAAAATTGTTCACGTTGGAATTGTAATTCCAAAAGAACAAATTATTCATGCACATGGAAAAGTGCGAACTGATAATTTAGATCAGAAAGGAATTTTTAATGTTGACCGGGAGGAGTATTCACACAATTTGGCATTCGTGAAGCGGATTTCGTAAGAATAATGAAAGCTACAGTACGAGTTTACCTTGCCAATGTTACCGTTCCTTTATAAGATTTATTAGCGCCTCTAATATCAGTGTATTGGATGAACCAATAATAGGTGCCGTCCGTATGGCCTTCAGGATTCCAATTGATCATTAAGTCATCGGTTTCAAATACTTGTATTCCCCATTGGTTATAAATGAGCGTTTTAAGAACGTGGATTCCTTTGATAAATACAGGCGTAAATACGTCATTTTTCCCATCATTATTTGGAGTAATAATGTTAGGCAGTTCAAGTTGAATTTCACAATCTTGTTCAGTGACCACGAAATCATCAAAAGATTCACAATCTTCGTATTTCACATAAAGCGAATAATATCCTTCCCCTGAAATTTGATAGGACTGAGACGAAGAACTGTCTTGCCATCTTATGAATGTGTTTTCATCGAAGTCGGTAATATTAAATTTTATGGTATCTCCTAAGCAAAGAGTCGTGTCTATACCCAATTTAATTGCCTTTCGACTACTGTAATCCACTTCTATAGAGTCTATTGTGGAGCAATTCAATAAGGATAGTTTAGCCCAATATAATGCTGGAAGTGTAATGACAAAATTAGAATTTGTGGATTGATTTTGCCAAAGATATATTGCGTTAGGAGTTGTTATGTCCAAGCTCAATAAATCTCCTTTGCACAAGATGGTATCGTTTCCTAAATCTAATTTAGGATAAGCACTGGATGTTACTACAATCGAGTCTTTGCCTTTGCATGCATATCGAGTTACTTCAACCCAAAATAAACCTGAAATGGGTGTGTTGAGGATGGAATCGGTAGAACCATCTTGCCAAAGATAAGATGCATTGGAAGATGTGGCATCAATAATAAGTGTATCTCCAATGCAAAGATTTGTATCTGGACCAAGGTTCACAGATGGAGGTAAAATAAAACTAACCTTGATTTTTCTTTTAGCACTGCAATGATTGACCAATACTTCGGTTGAATAGGTACCAGGAGAAGTAACGATAAAGTACGGATTATCAGAATCATCTTGCCATAGATATGCACCTCCAGGTGTAGTGGCGTCCAAAATAAGCGTATCTCCATAACACATTACCGTGTCATTACCTAAAGTGAAATTAGGTAAGGGGCGAATATTTACCGGAAGAATAGTGGTGTCTGGAGAACCTCCAAAGAAGGTTATTAAGCGTACATAGTACACGCCAGTATCAGAAAAACGATGCTTCGGCATTATATCAATAGAAACATTATGAGCTCCACTCATTGGATCTCCGAAGTTCCATTGGACAGAGTCATATGGATTTGAAAATTGTAGGGAAAAAAGAGCGGAATCGGCCTCGCATAAATAGGTTGATGCAAACATTGGTAAATCACCGAAAATACGATTGTGAAAACCCGGTAAGCCTGCTTCACATTTTTTTCCTGCCAGAGAAAATCCATAGCTATCATAATTACAATTTATTCCAGGTAAGTTTGGATTATTGATTACTCCGAGCACTTTACTAGGACCATCAGAAAAATAAATTCGGTTATCCGGACCTAGCTGCATTGCTCCACCCGTGGAACTATTGTAACCAACAATTTCTCTTGAATTGGCTATGTTAGTATGAGAGCCAGCATTTAGATCAAATTGATAAATTAAATTACTTTGACCGACTTGGGTCACATATAGCATGTTTCCTTTTGGCGAAAATGCTACATCGTAGATGTCAAAAAAAGATACATTGAAGGCACTAAATGTCATTAAATTACTTAAAATACCATTTGAGTTATCAAAATCGAATAGTTCGAGTTCGTTTAAAGCGTAATTGGTTGAAGCAATTTTAGTACCGTCTAAAGATGCTTTTATAAACCCTATTGTTTCATATCCCGCAGTGATGTCAAGTCCAATACTAGAAACAACCGGAGTCATATTAAATCCATTAGAATCGAGTAAATAACTGTGAAACTCATTGCTATTAAAGCCATGAGTTAAAATCCAATAATCGCTACCATTAGCGTGTTGAATTGCAGTAAGTTTTTCACAAGACGGAGAAACTACAGGAACATTTTTGTTGGAGGTGACCCCGCCAAGGCCTCCTTGTAAATTCATATCAATTTCGGAATAGGTTAAGCCTCCGGTAAAAGAAAGCTCTTGAACGGCAAAGACAAAATAAACGTTATTGCTGCCTGGTTTTTTTAATATAATAGCAGATTGAGAAGAACTGAATGAGCCTCCTAAACCAGATCCATTGTGCATTATGTTATGATTTCGGTTCCAAATGTCTACTCCATTTGTGTAAAATAGGAGCGTACCTGTACTATCGCAAATAGAAGAACATCCCTCACCGGTTACTAATGCACCATCAGTGATTGCGACAGGAGATCCAGAGCTAAAATCGATGCCTGCATTTTCTCCAAAATACCAAATGTGTCCTTCCTTTTGGGCAATTGAAAAATGCTGAATGAAAAGAAAACTAATAAAGAAAACGATGGGTCGTTTCATAAATCTTAGGCACATCAGGTTAGTTGTATTTAGTGTCTATGTATGGTTCGGTTCCTAAGTATAGATCTATTGTGACGCGTTGCTGATAGAAATTTGGACTCATAGAAAACTCCATTTTTTTGACAATGCCATTACAAAACCTTTACCCCAGCGGCCAATGTCATTACAAATATGTACAATGATTTTGTTACCGATCCCAATAGGAGCAGTAGCATCTCCTTTAACGTAATTAATTTGAATCATTTTAGAATTTTATTCTAGATGTAAAGCATACTATTAGGCTACAGGATCCCGGTCTAAATCACTATAGGGATAATGTCCTTTTTCTTTAAGAATTTTGAACAATTCTCCGCTTCCGTTTTGTCTAGCAAATTCCATCTCACTTCTAAAAAGCTGGATACAAAGTAATAAATGATGTTCTTGGTCCCCAATTTTAAATTGCTTCCCATCTGGTTCATATAAGTCAAAAACAAGGCAAGTATTTTCTTTGTTTTCACCATTCGGAATTTCAATTGTTTCTAAAGGATTTAGAATCGCTTGAGGGGAGTACATCCCAATAGCCGTTAAAAATCCACAAGCTTTTCGTTCGATCAAGTTGAAAGGAGTTTGTACATCATCATTATTGGTATTAACCTCATGTTTGGTAAAAGCAACCAGTTCATAGGTTCCAAAGCGATTAGGTAAGGGGCCTTTTCCATCTGGATTCAATAATTCCATTGTAGCAAATCCGGTCCCCTTAATGTGATTGGGGAAATAATACATATCAACGGCTCCACCAATTGCAAAAGGAATGATGGCGTGACCAACTGTATTATGCATTGTTCCTAAAAGTTTTTCAAGTCCTTTTTCTTTTAATTCATAATACTCCTCGTGCTCTTTGTCCGTAAATTCTGGTTCGGAGGGTGTTTCTTTTTTGCCAAATAATTTCTTTAGAAAATTCATAGGGTAGGAATATTGAGTTGATACTTTAGTTAGTTTAATAAGAAACCATTACTTATTTGACACAAATGTGATGCATCTAATTGCAGTTAGTTTCTAATCAACAATATAATAGAAAAAAAAGAAATTTTGTCCATGAGGACGAAAATAAGAGGAATGGAAGAAGATAGAAGAGAAGCTAACAACTATAAGAATAGAGCTAGCAAAGAATTAATTAGCCTTTACCTTCGCACAGAAAGCCATCCTGAATAAGTATTTACGACATCTTGAATCTCGTAGAAATACATTCCATCTGTAACGTTGTCCGCTGTCCATGATTGATCATAATCATCAGATTGATACACCACCTTACCCCAGCGATTATACACTTTTAGACTAACGGGGAAATCTCTGATCATCCCAGTAAAAACAAATACATCATTTACCATATCATTGTTTGGTGTAATAATGTTTGGAATAAACACTGAATCAACTGGCTCGGGTGGAGGAGGAGGAACAACTATGATTGAATCACAGTTAGAGGTTGCAATAAAAGTATCGAGTACAGTACACGTTCCAAATCCAATTTCAACAATATAATTTCCTTCTTGAGATACGTTAATACTGGAGGAGGTCAATCCTAAATCCAACCAGTTATATGAATCAGCATTCAAATAAGAGATGTCAAGTACAAATGAAGTGGTGTCACAAAACGTAGTGTCGGCTGGTATAGAAGCCATAGGAAGGGCAAATGAATGCACATCCGGGTCTAGGCATGATACTACTTCTACACTCCATGTAGTCACATTTTGCTGGTCATTGTCCGGCCATGCATTATTAGGATTTCCAGAAAGATTGTAGTATCGAGTGCAATTTTCTAGGTTTCGAACTATTTTCTTTTGATCTAACGCATTGGAACTTCCATCAATAGTTAAATCAATATCTATTCCGTAAGGACCTACGTGATCAATTATAGCACCCGTATTACCATCTAAAATAGCAAGGGCATCATTTCCATTTACACCTTTTAAAGTCACTTCATTACAGTCTGTAGGACATTCTACATTACAATATCTTGAATTTCCAAAGACCACAAATGCTTTTGGAGCCAGAATACCATACAATTGAGCTTGTGAATCGTGTGTGGGATTTCCATTTCCATATCGCACAATTTCATAATTGGAAAGGTTAATAGGGGAATCCGTTGGATTGAATAATTTAATTGCTGCTCCGTCTTGGGAGTCCCAATCAACATACTCTACAATCATAATATTGTCTTGCTGCCCGAAAGAAACTTGAGGTAGTATAAAAGTTATTGCAAACAGACAAAAAGTCGCAAGCGAAAGTAGTAGAGTGTTAAGGTGGGTACGTGTAATCATGTAGTTAATTAGTGTAAAAGTACGCAAACTCTGTAGCAGGGCAAAAAGGAGTGATCATTAAATTAAAGATCAAACAATTTTATCAAAATTAAAAGCTCCAATATCCTCCAATAGAAGGGAGATTAGAACATTTATCAGCAATAACAGAAATGGGAATAAGGAGTATTAACGAAATGAATAATACGTTGAAAAGTCCTTAATCGTCAAATCCGGCAATGATTTTAAATTCAATTCGGCGGTTTTTCGTTCTACCTACTTCTGTATCGTTGGTTGCAATAGGGTTATTCTTACCATATCCTTTATACGTTAGATAGCCTTCACTTATACCTGCTTTTACCAAATATTTATATACGGCTTTTGCCCGATTTACGGAAAGTTTTTGGTTGTAGGAATCTGCTCCCACATTATCAGTAAATCCTGAAATTTCTATGCGTGACTCGTTTTCTTCCATCCACGCTTTGATTCTGCTCAACTCGGTTTCCGATTTAGACGAGAGTTCATAGCTATCCGTTTCAAAAAACATATTGTTCAAAACGATGCTTTGTCCTACTTGTATAGGTTTCAAATAAATATCTAGGTTAATCGCTTGTACGCTGTCTTCCAAAAAGTTGAAATTCAAACTTTGAAATAAGTATCCTTCACGTGTAACATATAACGCATATTCCCCTCCATGATTTAGCGTCACCACGTAATCGCCATGCTCTTCATCAGAATATACCATTTCCAACAGTTTTAATTTTGTGGAAGTAAGGTCATACAATTCAATTTTAGCCTCTAATTTTTCGTTGGTTTCAATGTCAAGTACTTCACCTTGAGCATAACCTGCTAAAATACTAGGCCTGATATCAGCAGGAACGTCGAATTCAAACAATTTTATGTTGAGTTGTCTCTTTTCGGCACTAGCTGCTTTATTAAGTCGTTTAGAATAGTATCCTTTTTGTCCATTTGGACTAATAAACATTGTTCCTTCATCTTGGTATGTATTGATTGGATATCCAAGGTTTTTTGGTTTCGTCCATGAGTCAAGTGTTACTTCACTCATGAAATTGTCATACCCCCCAAAGCCGATATGGTAGTCAGAACCAAAATAAAGTGTATGATCGTTCGCATGAATAAAAGGTGAAATCTCGTTTCCAGGACTATTAATCGGTTCTCCTAAATTATCTGGTGACTCCCATCCATCTTCACCTAATTGAGAACGCCAAATATCCAATTTCCCTTTTCCACCCGGTCGATCTGAACAAAAATAGAGCGTTCTTCCATCAGGTGATAAGGTAGGGTAGGTCTCTTTATATTGTGTATTTACTTTGTCTCCTAAATTTACAGGCTTGGTCCATTCGTCTCCCGTTCTTCGTGAAGAGTATAGATCACAACTTCCTTTACCATCTAAGTGATTGCAAATGGTTAGAATCAAACTTCTCCCATCTCCTGAAATAGCTGTAGCTCCTTCACTATACTCTTGGGTATTGATATTCGTAGAAATGGACACCGCAGCTTGCCATTCACCATCTTCATTCTTTCGAGTTGCTAACACATTTTCATCTCGTTTAACCTCATTATAGATTTGTTTTCCATTTTGGTCCTTCAAGACCTTTCGGTTATGTTGACCTGTTAAAGCAGTAAATACCATGAAATATTCATTCGCAGTTAAGCTAGGAAAGTATTGTGCAGAAAACATATTTACCTGAGGAGGCATCATCTTAGGTTCTACACGAGAGGAATCTTTCATTGCTTCAACCGCAAAATCACACACTATTAAATTTCGTTTAGCTTCTTTAAGTCCTGCCGCTTTCCCTTTTCCACTTTCCACGTATTGAGAATACATGTCCTGTGATTTAGCATATTCTCCCTGTCGAAAATATAGGTTTCCAAGCGTATAGTATATTACAGTAAAACGTTTCGCACTTTTATTATGTTTTATGGCTTCCTCATAGTGCAACTGTTCCATTTTTGGCACAAAGTTCATTTTATAGATTTTAGCCATCTGAATATGTGCTTCTACAAATCCATAGTCTTTTAACAATGCCTTCTTGAAGTTTTTAGAAGCAGTTTCGTAATCTCGTTGAACCAAGGCTGTTTTACCCGTTTCGTAAAGTTTTATTGCAGAAGGATCCTCTGTTGTATATTTTTTTTGTGCTTGCACACTTCCCAATCCTAAAATAAACATGAATGGCAAAATGAACAGGAGCGTCAGATTTGGTTTGATGGTTTTGTGAGATTTCATTTTGTTTTGAGACAATGCGTTTGAATCCTAGTTACGTAATAGTGTTCCTTGATTTTTGCTGAAATAATTCAAAAACCAGAACAACTTTTTATTGATCCATATTAAGTAAAAGACATTCTTTCCTAACCTAATGGCCTTATACTTGACGGACGTTGTTTGAAATCGAAAGATAGTTTAAATTTTCGTTATGAAAAAGGAAGCCTATGCAGTATCGACTAATTTACTTATTTATAACGAACCATTTCTGATTTTATTCCAAATGGAATCAATCTCTATATTAAGGAGGATGGGCTTTCAACGATGATTATTCGGGCATATAATATGCTATGGAATGTTCATGTATTTATGTGTTTGAAGGGAAATTTGCCATTGTGGATTATCTTTTACGTATTCAATAATTTCGGGCAATACTTTATCAATTTTGCTCCATTCAGGCTGTAAATACAGTTTTACCTCCGGACCAACTTGCGCAGCATGCTCTTCGGCCCATTTGAAATCAGATGAATTAAAAATAATCACTTTAAGTTCGCCAGCATGTTTTAAGATTTCAGGTCTAGGTCCCTTGAACTTTTTAGGAGAGATGCAAATCCAATCCCAATTTCCTGAAAGAGGGTAGGAAGCGGAAGTTTCAAGAAATGTTTCAAACCCTTTTTCTTTGAGTTTATTCGATAATAAATCCAAATTATATAATAATGGTTCACCGCCTGTTACAACAATAGCCTTTGCAGAAAATTGAGATGCATTTTCTACAATCATATCTACATCTGTAAGTGGATGAAGGCTTGCATCCCAAGATTCTTTTACATCACACCAATGGCATCCAATATCACATCCACCAAGGCGAATAAAATAAGCAGCCTTCCCGGTATGATAGCCTTCTCCCTGTAATGTATAAAATTGTTCCATTAATGGTAATTTGGAACCATCTTCCGGCACAGCTTTCATTGAAGAAGAAGTAAGTGTTGCATTCGTATCCATTTTCATTGTGCAAAAAAAAGCAAATTTTATGGGATGGATTCCTTTTAGAAAAAATATTTGTGCAACTTGTCATTTTATGGCACGATAAATGTATTTTATCAATAAGAAATTGAACTTTACACCTTAATAATATCTATGAAAACCATTAAAACCTTAGTCCTTTTAGTTCTTGTTTTCGTTTCTAACTATGCTATTTCTCAGCAGGTTACTTATGGTGGAAGAATGAAGCTTGGCCTGAATGTAGGTGGAATTGTACAGCAAGCGGATATCCGTTCACGAACAGGACTAGGATATGGAGCAACATTAGAATGGGCATTTTTAGAGAATGATCATTCATTTTTTGGACTTTCGCTTCGAGGTAGATATTTAGGTGGAACGGCACATGGAATCGACGTTACATTAAATGATGAAACCTTGTATCCAACTTCAGACAACGATGCGATTAATGGAAGTATTGGTTCACCTAATAGTTTGGATTATACAGGAAGATCTTATTATGCCAACAACCGAACTAGATTGAATGAATGGTCGGGAGAAGGAATGATTAAGTTTAATCGTTTACGAGCGAATACAGGTATTTTGTTATATGGTTTTGGAGGTTTAGGATTTACAAATTATAGAGCCAGAATGGATCATATAGGTCCTTTTGGACAGCAAGCTGATTATACCAATATAGAGGGGATATCTCCTTGGCATGTACGAGTTGATTTAAATGCACAACGTGATGGAACGTATGAATCATTTGCCGAAACAGAGTCAGGTATATATGGACGAAAAACTACGGTTTTAACTCCTACATTAGGATATGGAATTGGAGTTATGATGAGTCCAATGGCAAGTATTGCTTTTGAACATAAAATATCTTTTCCTCAAACCGATTACTTTGATGGACATGTGATGCGATCCCAAACGGTCACAGGTAAAAACGATATATATCATTATTTAGGACTAAAACTAGCTTTTAGCTTGTGGGGCCGAGCGAATGGATACTATAGTGGAAGTTCTAGTTCACATCATAGTTCAGGTTCATCAATGACATTAACGCCAATTATTATTTTGCGCAAGCCAGATATTCGAAATTTTTCAGCACCTGATTGTCAAACAAAGGTAGTGGCGACCATTGATCATATTGATGGCGTACACAATATTACGTTTGCCAAAAACGGGATCATGATTAATCGTTCTAGATATACATATGATCGTTTTACCAAAGAATTTTCCGTGAACGTTCAACTGAATCCAGGGCCAAATACATTTAAAATAGTAGCTATTAATAATGGCAAAAGAGATGAAAAAGAATTTGTATTAACATGTGGTCAGCCAGATGTAATTACAGGGAAGTTGATTCGTATTTGTCATAACGGTCAAACGTTAATGGTGGATGAAGCAGCGTGGCCAATGCATAAAGCACATGGTGATACACAAGGAGATTGTCCAACTATTGTGAATCCACAACGAATGACTATTTGCCACAATGGACAAACGCTGACTATTGATCAAGAAGCTTGGCCAACACATCAAGGACATGGAGATCGTCTAGGGAAATGTCCGCAGGTAACTAATGAGAAAAAGATTACGATTTGTCATAATAATACAACTATGACGATTAATGAATCTGTGTGGTCATCGTATCAATCACAAGGAGCAACAAGAGGTGCTTGTCCGATAATAAATAATCCAAGGCAAATTCGAATTTGCTACCAAGGTAAAAATCTAACAATTAACGAATCCGACTGGCTTTCTTATCAGCGATTGGGAGCAATGAAAGGAGATTGTCCAATCATTGTGAAGAAAATCACGATTTGTCATAATGGTCAAACCATTCAAATAGATGAAAATGCATGGCTTATTCATAAGGGGCACGGAGATGTTATGGGAACTTGTCCATTGGTTCCGCCGAGTAAAATTAAGATTTGTCACAAGGGTAATACGTTGATGATTGATGCCAATTCATGGCCAGCACACCAAGCACATGGAGACTATAAAGGAGCATGTATTGTACTACCTCCAACAATGATTACGATCTGTCATGATGGTCAAACGGTACAGATAGATGAAGATGCTTGGCCGGTACATCAAGGCACACGGAGATTATAAAGGGAGTTGTGTTGTAACACCTCCAACAATGATTGCAATCTGCCATAATGGTCAAAACCTTCAAATTAATGAAGCTGCGTGGCCGGCGCATCAAGCACATGGAGATACAAAGGGGGTATGTCCAGAATTACCACCTGTAAAGATCAAAGTTTGCCACAATGGCCTCCCAATTACCATCGATGAAAGTGCATGGCCAGCGCATCAGGCACATGGAGATTATAAAGGAGAGTGTGTTATTTCTTCTCCAGATAAAGTAAAGGTTTGTCATAATGGTCAAACACTTGAAATAGATCCAAGAGCATTGGCGTCACAATTGGCACATGGAGATACAAAAGGAGAGTGCTTAACCACACCACCGCCTGCAACAATCACGATTTGTCATAAAGGGGCAACGATTACGATTAGCGAAAATGCATGGGCTTCACACCAAGCACATGGAGATACTAAAGGCGCATGTGCGAGCAATCCGGATGAAGTGAGTGAAATTACGATTTGCCATTATCCTCCAGGAAATACAGGGAATCCTCAGCAAATTAAAATCAGTAAAAATGCATGGCCAGCACACGAGGCGCATGGAGATACCAAAGGGGCATGTCCTGTAGTGGAACCGGTAAAAATCACGATTTGTCATAATGGAAATACAATTACCATTGATGAAAGTGCATGGCCAGCGCATCAGGCGCATGGAGATGTAAAAGGAACATGTGTCTTGACGAATCCAACGAAGGAAAAAGTTTGTCACAATGGTCAAACGCTTGAAGTAGATCCAAGAGCTGTAGCATCGCATTTAGCACATGGAGATACTAAGGGAGCATGTCCAACTACACCTCCAGTGGAAACAAAGATTACGATTTGTCATAAGGGTAAAACGATCTCGATCAACGAAAATGCATGGCCAGCACATTTGGCTCATGGAGATACAAAAGGAGCGTGTTCAAGCAATCCAGATTCGTTTAAGAAAATTGATATTTGCCATAATGGCCTACCAATTAGTATTAGTGAAAGTGCATGGCCAGCACACCAAGCACATGGAGATACGAAAGGCGCTTGTCCCGTAGTTGAACCTGTTAAGATTACGATTTGTCACAATGGAAATACAATTACCATTGATGAAAGTGCATGGCCAGCGCATCAAGCGCATGGAGATGTGAAAGGAGCATGTGTCTTGACGAATCCAACGAAAGAAAAAGTTTGTCACAATGGCCAAACGCTTTGAAGTAGATCCAAGAGCTGTAGCATCGCATTTAGCGCATGGAGATACTAAGGGAGCATGTCCAACTACACCTCCAGTGGAAACAAAGATTACGATTTGTCATAAGGGAAGAACGATCTCGATTAACGAAAACGCATGGGCCGCACATCAGGCTCATGGCGATACGAAAGGAGCGTGTTCAAGTAATCCAGATTCGTTTACAAAGATTGATATTTGCCACAATGGTCAAACACTAAGTATTAGTGAAAATGCATGGCCCGCTCATCAGGCACATGGAGATACTAAGGGCGCATGTCCTGTAGTTGAACCAGTTAAGATCACGATTTGCCATAAAGGAAAAACGATTTCTGTAGATGAAAGTGCATGGCCTGCACATCAGGCACATGGAGATGTAAAAGGAGCATGTGTGGTGACGAATCCAACGAAAGAAAAGGTATGTCATAATGGACAGACGCTTGAAGTAGATCCAAGGGCTGTAGCATCGCATTTAGCGCATGGAGATACTAAGGGAGCATGTCCAACTACACCACCGGTGGAAACAAAGATTACGATTTGCCATAAGGGTAAAACGATCTCGATTAACGAAAACGCATGGGCCGCACATCAGGCTCATGGCGATACGAAAGGAGCGTGTTCAAGTAATCCAGATTCGTTTGCAAAGATTGATATTTGCCACAATGGTCAGACAATTAATATAGATGAAAATGCATGGCCAGCCCATCAAGCACATGGCGATACCAAAGGAGCATGCCCAGAACCAGAGCCAGTAAAAATTGATATCTGTCATAATGGTCAGACAATTAATATAGATGAAAATGCATGGCCAGCCCATCAGGCGCATGGAGATACTAAAGGAGCATGCCCGGAACCAGAGCCGGTAAAGATTGATATTTGCCACAATGGTCAGACAATTAATATAGATGAAAATGCATGGCCAGCCCATCAAGCACATGGCGATACCAAAGGAGCATGCCGGGAACCAGAGCCAGTAAAGATTGATATCTGTCATAATGGTCAAACAATTAATATAGATGAAAATGCATGGCCAGCCCATCAGGCGCATGGAGATACTAAAGGAGCCTGCCCGGAACCAGAGCCAGTAAAGATTGATATCTGTCATAATGGTCAAACAATTAACATAGACGAATCAGCATGGCCCGCCCATCAAGCGCATGGGGATACCAAAGGCTCTTGTCCTGTAGTGGAACCGTCTAAGTTTGCCATTTGTCATTACCCTCCAGGAAACACTAGTAATCCTCAAGAACTAATGATTAGTGCAAATGCATGGCCAGCCCATCAGGCTCATGGCGATACAAAAGGATCATGTCCAACGCCTCCTCCTGCAAATGATCCTAATATTAGCATTTGTCATTATCCTCCAGGAAATACAAGTAATCCGCAGCAGTTATCGGTGCCGGCAAGTGCATGGCCAGCCCATCAAGCTCATGGAGATACGAAAGGTACTTGTCCAACTTCTAATGGAAATAATGGAAATAACGGGAATAATAATACAACGAAGGTAATTTGTCACTTCCCACCAGGAAATACTGCTAATCCGCAAACATTGACGATAAGCACAAATGCCTGGAATGCCCATCAGGCTCATGGCGATACTGAAGGTGCTTGTCCCGTAAAACCAATTAACGGTAATGGAAACGGAGGTGGAAAACCTGACGGAGGAAGAACCTCCGGAAGTTCATCGTCTAATGGAAGCAATACGAATAAACCTAGTAAGCCAAGGTCAACGAAATCGACTTCTTCTGGTTCTTCAGGTAATTCGAGTTCAAAACCATCTACTTCAACACGTCCGAGTACGTCTACAAGTTCAAGGCCTAGAACGCAACCTACACGAAGTAGTTCTTCAGGTAGTTCGAGTTCAAGTTCAAAACCAAAAACATCGACTCCAACAAGAACCACTCCAACGAGGACCACTCCGACTAGGACTACGCCTAAGAAAACGACACCGACCAGAACTACTCCAACGAGAACGGCACCTAAGAAAACGACACCGACCAGAACCACTCCAACGAGAACGGCACCTAAGAAAACGACACCGACCAGAACCACTCCAACGAGAACGGCACCTAAGAAAACGACGCCAACCAGAACAACACCGACCAGAACGGCCCCAAAGAAAACAACACCAACTAAAACGGCGCCAAAGAAAACAACACCGACTCGGACTGCACCAAAGCCTAAAAGCAGCAGTTCTAGCTCAAGTAAATCAGCTGGTAAAGGTTCAACTTCGAAGAAACCAAATCCACGGTAATGTTCATTTTCGTATAAAAATTTAGAATATTCCAAAATAATGTTAGATTTGTACAGTCTAACATTATTTTTTTTTATGGCTGAAAAACACTTTAATTGTCCTTCTTGTGCGAGCGCAATTACACCGGAATATCGTTTTACGAAGACGGTGACTTGTCCTTATTGCCAGACGCCCTCGCATTTATCAAATGGAGAGATCACCATTCAAGGTGAACCCATTGCTCTGGCAGATTACGGATCCATCTTTGCAGTTGGTCAAACTGGTAAAATGAATGGTGAAGCAATCAAGGTTCTTGGTAGAATTCGATTTGTTTATCCCGATGGAGTTTGGGATGAATGGCTGATTCGAAAAGATTCTGATATGGAAAAAGAATATTGGTTGCAGGAAGACGAAGGAGGTTTTACCTTGTTTGAAAAAACGATTGATATTGGCGAAGCTTATGGTAAAGTAGAGCATAGTATGTTTGAAGTAGGCGAGCGATATCCTTCACCTGGTGGAGCTGCTGGTAACTGGTATTTCTGTTCAGAGAAGAATGTAGCAGAGGTACTTGGGAGTGAAGGTGAATTGCCCTATTATGCAAAACCGGGAGAACAAGCCAATTTTGTAGATGGAATCATTGTTGGAACTCAACAAGTTTTTAGTTTTGAGATGTTGGATTTTGGAGGGACAGGCTATGTGGGAAGCCGCATGGATATAAGTGAATTTGAAATGGAAGAATATACGTCTCCTTATGCTTAGTGAAAAAACGCAACGACCTTATAGCTGCCCAAGTTGTGGCGGAGGTCTGGAAATCAAAAACCCAAAGTCTAAATTCGTTTCGTGTCCATATTGTGGAACAGTAACGGATATTACAGATATTACCGGAACCGTAATTTCTAGTCCGGAGAACTTTAAAAAAGTACCACCAATGTCCTTTTTGGAATTGGGTATGACTGGGACGTTTGATGGTAAGAAACATCATATTATCGGACGAACTAGTTGGCGTGCAGACTATAGTGAATACTGGAACGAAGAAGGAAGCAGTGGATATTCGGAAGAAGTATGGAATTATGATGATTGGTTATTGATCGGTGAAGATGGTACATATATCAATATCATTGAAGATCGGGAAGGTTATTATATTAATAAGAAGATAATTCCAAACTATCCGTCTTTACCAGATTCAACTGTTTCTCAGAACTTTTATACTGGAGATGCATCTAATCCGGATGCGGAAGTAGGTTCGCCAATGATGGTAAGAGAGTACGGGAAGAATACGATTAAGTATTATGAAGGGGAAAGTACCTATTTGGTGAAAGTAGGGGACATGGTTCGTTTTTCTGAATACAAGGACGGAGGAAATGCCTATGTTTCTGAATGGCGTTTTGACGAAGAAAATTCGATTAAGGAAATTGAGTTCTTCGAGGAGAAGAAAATCGCCAAAATTGATTTGGAAGATTGTTTCCGATCTCCAGAGGAACTAGAAGAAAGAAAACAAGCTTTAGCGGATAAAAACAAGGTTCGGACAACAAATAAGCGCATTTTTATAATTGCGGCTGTAGTGAACTTGATCTTGGCAATTGTGATAGGTGCTACCAATTCAGAATATGGAACGGTATTTTCAGATAGATTTCAAGTTTCGGATGTAACGGAATATTCAGTTACGATGCCTAAAGCTGATGATCAAGCAGCAACTTTAGGTAGCTTGTCTAGTGCGATGCCAGATACGTTGACTGAATTTGTTAAAGTTTCTACGAAAACATTGGATATTACGGAAGACGACCAAAGTATTAGAATGAAATTGACTCCAGCGACCATTACAGATGGGGAGGCCAATATGCATGTGATTTTGGAAGATGCTACTGGAAGAGAAGTTTTTCATGTTTCTGAATATTACTTTGACAATGTAAAAGACAAATTGAAATTCTTCAAAGAGTTAGAAAAAGAATTTTTCGTTGAAAAAGCAGGTAAATACACGGTGAAAGTATTGTTTGAAATTCCATTAAAAGGAAAAGATACATATGCTAACATGGTTAATGCAAACGTAAAGTTTGATACCAGAGGTAGGAAATGGGGATGGGGAATGTATTTCTTTGTAGCAATTGTCCTGTTTGTAGTTTCTTTGTTTATCAGAAAGGTAAAGAAGTTGAAAAATTAAAAGATTAATCTGTATATACCTAAATAGTATATTTTATGAAAATAACATCAATAGTATCGCTGCTTGTTGGTACAGGCATGACAGGAATGGCCTCTTTAGGCTTACCTAGTTCACCTACAACTGCTTTTCAAAACCATAGAAGTATTGCTGAAAAGCAAATGGTTATGAATACAATCCGTCAAGGAGGAAGTTCTCGTTATTCAAATGGATATTACATCTATAGTAGAGGATATTCCGGAGGAGGAAGTTCGTACGGCAAGTAACAGAGATGATGCAATCAAGGATTGAGAGTTGTACAAGCACGTTTAGGCTTCTACATTCTTAAATCAAGGTTATGCGCGTTTTCTTTCTTGACTCAACTCACAGTAGTTTAGTATACCCTAAACTATATATAGGTTACGTATATAGATTGAAAGCGAAATAAATATAAGTTCCGAATTCAAAAGATGCGATGTGAAAAAACCACCATTTCTTTGGTATATCACAATCGGTTTTGAATTCGGAATTCTTATTAAAGAACATCAAACAAAAGTTCAAAGAGGTGGCATGATCAGGTTGATCACTATGGTCACACTCACTAAAATTATTAATCTGGAAATTCAAACTTATTATCTTGAATGAATACCAATACCATTAAAAAAGGATTTTCCTCCGTTTTATTACTATCTGTTTTTATTATTGCTACTTGTGGGATTCTGTATGAATTACTATTGAGTAGTATTTCGTCTTATTTTTTAGGAAACTCTATTTTACAGTTTTCCCTGACAATTGGATTGTTCATGTTTTTTATGGGGATAGGATCCTATTTGTCCAAGTTCATAGAGAATCGTTTAATTGAAAAGTTTGTCAACATCGAGATTTTCCTTGGATTGATCGGAGGTATCTCCGCAACGGTGTTGTATTCTGTATATTCATTTACTAGGTTCTACTATCTTTATTATTTCCTTTTTATTGCAATTTTGGGTGTACTTGTTGGGGTAGAAATACCAATTGTAGTACGTATTATCAATCGAAACTCTACATTGAAAGATACGGTAGCGGAAGTACTTTCATTTGACTATGTAGGTGCTTTGGTAGCATCTCTTGTATTTCCACTTGTCTTATTGCCTAAAATGGGATTGGTAAATACGGCCTTATTTATTGGGATATTGAACTTAGCGATTGCTGCGGGCAACGCTTGGTTTTTTAGAGATTTGTTGCGACGATGGGTGGCGCAAATGGCTGTTTCAATTGGTTTGATAGCACTTTTTGTAGTGGGAATGATCTATTCGCCAGTAATCAACAATCAATTGGAGCAAAAGGTATTTCAAGATAAGATCATTTTTAAGAAGCAAACTTTGTATCAAAATATTGTATTAACGAAGTGGAATGATGATTATCGAATGTTTATCAATGGAAGTATTCAGTTTTCAAGTACGGATGAATATCGTTATCATGAAAGTTTGGTGCATTTACCAATGTCCATGGCCGGGTCACACGAGAATGTCCTTATTTTAGGTGGAGGAGACGGGATGACGCTGAGAGAAGTGCTTCGATACGATGATATCGGGAAAGTTCAATTGGTGGACTTGGATCCAGAAGTAACGAAGTTGGCACGTGAGAACGATATCTTTAAGAAGTTAAATGACAATTCGTTTAGTGATCCTAGGGTGACGATTATTAATGCGGATGCGTTTAAATTTATTGAAAACAGTTCAGAAGTTTATTCGGTGATAATTATTGATTTACCAGATCCCAACAATACAGGCTTAGGTAAATTATATACAAAAGAGTTTTATAATATAGTAGCGAATAGACTGGCTAAAGATGGATATTTAGTAACTCAAGCTACTTCTCCTTATTTTGCACCAAAAAGTTATTGGTGTATCAATAATACAATTAGTGCATCCTTTGGAGAAACCATTCCATATCATGCCCACGTACCAACATTTGGAATTTGGGGCTTTGTAATGGCAAGTAATAGTGTAAGGGTAGACTCCACTGGAATAATAGATAAAAACTTCGTGGCAGAACGCGTAAGCAGTAGAATGAATGATTATGGAATTATGCCTAAGATGCGCTTCTTAAATAAGGGTAAAATCCCCTCCATGCTGACTTTTGAGAAGGATATGCAAGCGATTCCAACCGATACGAATCGACTGAATTCACAGGTATTATTGGAGTATTATAATTCAAGCGCGGATAATTGGAGATAAAAGAATAAAAAAAAAGTAGATTTTTGTTTTGGTATAAAAAAACATTTTGTTCCTTTGCACTCCGATAACGGAAACAGGGGGTTGCTTTGTTAGTTTTCGAAATAGACTCAGCTCACTCACCGGAGAGCAAAATAAGAGTTAAAACACCTCGGGGTGTAGCGTAGCCCGGTTATCGCGCCTGCTTTGGGAGCAGGAGGTCGCAGGTTCGAATCCTGCCACCCCGACTTAATGAAAGCCTAACTATTTAATAGTTAGGCTTTTTTGTTTTTAGTAAGACAAAATAGAGACATAATAATTCAATTACTGCGCTTTAAACTGTCATTTGTGTAAAAAGTGTAAAATCTAATTTAAGCACGCTTTTTAAGTTCTCTAGCTACGGTTGTGTGACTTATTCCTAATTCAATCCCTATCTTTCTGTTGCTAAGTCCTTCATTCTTTAATTCAGTAATTTTAACTATTGTGGTTACAGATAAAGTCGGTCTTCCTAACCTTTTATTAGTTCGTTTAAGACCTGCTTTCACCCTTTCTGACATTCGTACTCTCTCTTGCTTTGCTAGGGTTGAGAGAAGGCTTATAATAACGTCTTTAAAGATTCCACATGAGTCTAGGTACTGTTCAGTGTAGCTTTTGTATCCGACACCATAAGAATCTAATTTTTCTGGCTCAAGAACAAAAGTTGTGTGTGAGGGGATGAATTAATAACTTTGCATCCATGAGTGAAGACATAAAATCTGTAATGGAGCTACTGTTGCCGGCTTACTTAATAGAACATTTTAAAATTGTAAACATAGACAGTTCATCTGGTGTTATTAAGATTTATTTAGAGGAGAATATTTCTGTTCCTCATGAATATAAGAAGTTGTCTTTGATAGCACATGGCTTTCATAACCAGACAATGATTAAAGACTTTCCTATAAGAGCTAAACAGGTTCATTTGTTTATAAAACGGCGACGCTGGCTAGATAAAGTCACCAATAAGGTTCATTCAAGAGAATGGAATGTAACGGCAAAAGGTACTCGGATGACAGAGGAATTTGCTGATTTTTTAAAAGGTCTTGATTGATACAACTCCATTGAGTGCCAGAGTCATTGGAGAACTATATGGTTTAAATGGTGAACTTCTTCAAAGACAGTATAAACATAAAATCAGTGCGTTTAAAGAATGGAAGAATAAATCCAACTCTAAGGAGTACCTAGTTTACCCAGAAAATATTGGAGAGTACTTGTCTATAGATGAAACAGCGCTCTCTAACGGAGAATTATATACGGTTATAACAAATAAGGCCGCAAAAGGTAAGAAAGGATCTTTAGTGGCTATGATCAAGGGAACTAAAGCGGAAAACATAATCTTGCAGCTAAGGAAAATAAGCTCTTATAAGCGAGGTAAGGTAAAAGAAATAACCTTGGATATGGCTGCACCAATGATAAACATATGTAAAGCCGTTTTTCCAAAAGCAGTACGAGTAACAGATCGCTTCCATGTTCAAAAATTAGCCAATGAAGCAGTTCAAGATATAAGAATCAAACATCGATGGGCTGCATTAGAACAAGAAAATACAGAGGCAGAATTAGCTAGAAAACAACGAATACCTTATAAAACGCCTGTTTTACTAAATGGAGACACTTTAAAACAGTTGCTAGCTCGAAGTCGCTATCTATTATTTAAACATCACTCCAAATGGACCGAAAAACAAAAACTGCGAGCAGAAATGCTATTTGACTTATATCCAGACCTACATAAAGCATATCGGCTGAGTATGAAACTTTTTACTATTTATCAAAGTACCAATGAAAAAGGCGTCGCTTTCACAAAACTTGCCAGATGGTATGAAGAAATAGAATCGGCCGGATTTAAATCTTTTAACACAGTTAAGAGAACGATACAACAGCATTACCTGTCAATACTAAACTATTTTGATAACAGAAGTACCAATGCTTCTGCTGAATCCTTTAACTCCAAAATCAAAGGGTTTAGAGTACAGTTTAGAGGAGTTAGAGACATCCAGTTCTTCCTTTTTAGAATCGAACAATTATTCTCTTAAATTTTACTCACACACAATAAATGTCCTTGATCCATTTTTCTAGGTGGTGTATGGTGGCTCTTGTTCCTTCTCTACTAAATCTGTCTAGTGACCAGAACAATATTAAATCAAACTTTCTTTTTGAAGCATCATTGAATAATTGTTTAAATGCTGGACGGTCGTCCGTTCCGCCACTAACCATATCTTCATACACCTGATAAATTTTATATCCCATTGAATTACTAAATTCTTGTAACACATCAATTTGGTTCTGGGTGTTTTGTTTATCGGTGGTTGAAACTCTTGCGTATATTGCTACTCTCATTTTGATTCTGATTTGATGTTAAAAATGTTGGAACAAAAAACCTTATAATTTGTAGCCTTCATTTTACAGTATAGGGCGATTTTTCGAGTGTCATTGGTTGGCACATAATCAGTACTTTTTGTTCCATACCGCAATCAACCTGGAATTCAGTTACTTACAAAATTTTCCTTAGTTTAGTTAATACCCTGAGTTGGGAAAGAGGTAATCATCACCCACATTCAATAAGTTGGTTATATTGATTCTTTGCATTTTAGCTTTCACTTGCTAAGTCCTATGTTACAACGGATAGATATTTATTGTTTATGGAACTGAATGATAAAATAAGATTGAAGCAAAAAGAGGTTAGCTTAACAGATGATGCCGAGAAAAGAAATAAGTTACAAATTCAATTAAGGAAATTTTTGTATCAACAAGAAATTGAACGAATAAAGGAAAAAATAGCTACGTTGGAATAATTTTGAAAAAAAATACAAAAAAAAATTATTGCAAATTTTTGGACACATCAAGTGGAACGATAAGGTATGATTTATTTTGACTCTATGTAAGAGCGGATATGGCCATCATTTATTTAAGTATCTAATAGCTCGGATTTTACTACGGAGGGGGGAGGAGTCAATCATGTATTCCTTGAACCCTAAATAATCCCCAATCACGCCATATGCGATTTTCTGTATGGTAGTGTGGTCAATGTCAGTAATGATATGTACGTGGTTTACTCCTTGTTTATTACGTTCCACTTTGTAAAGAAAATTATCCTCTGGAAATTTATTTAGAATTTCCTCAATTAAACGGTTGTGATAACTAACATCGTAATGTTCTATAGTTGTCCATGATAAAAAGGTCTTCCAGTTCATATTACAAACTGTTTCCTTTCTTGGCTTATACTTGGGTAAGAATTCATCAACCAAAGTATAATATATTAACCAAACTCTATTTACCTTTTTTAACTTGGAGGGTATATTCGCATATATCTTACTAAGGTCTTTTAATCTATATCTTAATAATCGTTCACTTATTCCTGTAATTTCAAGTACCTCTTTAGTTGAATAATAGTACTTACTTTTAATCTTATCTGGAAACTTATCAAATTGTTCACTTACTTCTTTTCTCATGATACCTATATATAAACTTGTCATGTTGTTACCCAAGTGATAACAGCGTTTAGTAATAAGTATCAAGTACTCTGCAAAAAGACCTGCAATCGTGATAAGAAATTAAATTAACGATTGATGTAAACAAGAGATGCGAAAAAGATTTGCATGAGCAAACCCTTATATCTCGTTAACTAATTCTGGATACAAATCTGGTTGAAGAGCCTTTTGTAAGGTGCGGATAGTAAATGCGTAATTGTGAATTTGTAAATCCGAGAAACAATCTCGATTGACAAAGTTGAGCATATACATTAACTCATCTAATGATATTAATAGCTCCTCTTTTGAACTGTAAATTGTTAGAAGTCGCTTATTCCAGAGTTCTAGGTCAATGTGATTTGTAGCCATGTTGGTATGTGTTTTATATTTCCTGGCTAGTTTACCTGGAATTCAGTTGTTAGGCAAAATAAAGTTAGCATTGATTGAAAAAATGTAAATTAATGCTGATATTAAATTATGACATTCCCAAAAAGAGATAGAAACCATATTTTAGAAAAAAAAGGGTCTGATTACTTAAGAAGAGTATTACCAGAACAATGGTACTTAGAAAAACCAGACTTCGATTATGGAATAGACTTTAATTGTTCTGTAGTAGAAAATTATCAGGTGAATGGTGTTAATTTTTCCATTCAATTGAAATCAATGGAGAGAAGACCAAAGAATGGAAAAATTATTGTCAAAAATATTAAAAGAAGTTCAATTGAGTATTGGTATGGAAGGTTAGAGCCTGTAATGATTGTAGCTTATATGGAAGATGAGCAAAAAGCCTACTTTGGTTGGGTAAGAAACCAAAGTTTTGATTTAACTAAAACAAACAAGACTTATCAAATTGAAATTCCTCAAGAAAATGACCTTGAAAATGTTGCGTGGGATGATATCGTTAAATCATTGACACAAATATTTAGCAGAAAACACCACCTATATGAAATGCCAAAGAAAACGGGAGAAAATGACGAGTTATGGAAGCTATACTTTGACGGTGAGTACTCTAGTGTCATTCCAATGTTCAACAAATTGATAAAGGAACATGGAGATGATAGTCTGGTATATAGTTCTTTAGCAAATTGTTATTATCAGGGGTATGAGTATAAAAAAGCTCTGGTAACAATTAATAAGGCTATAGATATCGAATCTAATTCGTCCCTTTTGTTTACCAAAGCTTCTATTTTGACTGAGTACGGTCAGGAGTTGGATGATGATGAAATGTTGTTGATGTCAAAAGATATATGGGAAGACCAGCTTTGTTCTCAACCTAGTGACCAACAACTATTGTTCAATTACGCAAATAATTTGAGAGCTTTAAAGCTCAATAAAGAAGCTGTTGAATCCTATAGGAAAGCATTGGATTTAGAGCCATACAGAGCGGAAGCTTGGAAAAATTTAGGAAGTACTCATCATGAACTGAAAGAATATGACCTTGAAATGATTTGCTATGATAATGCCCTGAAAATCAATCCCAGCTTAACTCAGGCTCTTTTCAGCAAAGGTGCTACGTTATTCAAGGTATTTGGTAAAATTGAAGAAGGACTTGAATATATGCTAAAAGCAGTAAACGGGGATAAAGAGTGTTCTTTTGAATTAAGCTTTCCTCATGTTTATTTATTTATTGCAGAGGCATATTTAAGATTAGGGGATTTGCCCTCTGCAACAGAATGGCATTCTACTGGATTGGAAAACAACCCTACAGACCAATATTTTTTAATGCAAAAAGAACGAATTGATGAAGCAAATGAAAATCAGTAAAACACTTTTGAAAACAGCAAAAAAAGACATCAGGTCGGCTCAAATTCTTTATTCTGAAGGTTTATATCCTCAATCAATTTTTTTATTCTCTCAGGCTATGGAAAAGGCTAATAAGTCCTATCTTATTGAACAGCCTGACTTTACCGAACGAAAATTAAAAAGTATTGGACATAATGCGTTAGACTTAACCAATAAAATGGCTAAAGACCATTCTAAAAAGTTAAATACGACAAGAGACTTTTACGAAAGAGTTCCTAATGTTTTTAGAATGGATATGCTAGAGTATTGTGACAAGTTTGAGGAGGATAGACTTATGTTGAAAGAATTGAAGCGGCATGATTTTTTTCACCTTTCTTCTAGTGAAATATTTAAGTTTATCAATGATTACGATGAATTTAAAAAATCAAAAATAATTTTCACGGATGAGGTTCGGCAGACTTTGTTAGTAAAGATTAGTGAATTCATAGAAGCTGTAAAAAATGCTTATCCAGAGCAAGCAAAGGATTTTGGAGATGACATGAAGGCTTTTATTTATGATGACCAAAATAAGTTTTTTAGTATTATGGATGAACTTATGAAGTTTATGTGGGCATACTTTAAATGTTACATCCCAATACATTGGTTAAACCTAATGTTATCACCACATTCTGATAAATCCAGATATCCTTATAGTGATACTCAAAGTGACCCAAACAAATTATATACTCGAAGGATGCCATTAGTTAAGCATCAGGAGATTTTAATGGATATTGGAAAGAAAGCTCTTTTTGGAATGGAGAAAATACAAAACTGGGAGATGAATATTTAAGTTCGTTATTAAAGAAAGCGTTTTGTCAGAAGTATCATTCAAGTCCAAGAAATTTTTCGATTTCATCAATATAAAATGGTTTTTCAATAATCTCTATATTGCTTAGACCTTTCTCTTTAAGTTTGGCATTGATAATAGTGTGACCAGTGATAATAGCTACTTTCGTCATGTCGTAACCCAGCTTTTTAATTTTTTCCAAGATATCGTAACCTTCCATTTTTGTTCTGTCTGAAAGCTTTAAATCAACCAATATGTTGTCATAATCATTTATCTTATCGAATGATTTAAATGTTTGAGAATTACTGAAGTACTCATATTCAAAGTCCTCATAATCTGATTTTAAAACCTCAAATAAAGGTTCCATTTCGTTAAACTCATTTTCAAAGATTAGAATTTTCATAGGTTTGTATTTCTAATTTTAAATTAAACATGTCACCATTAATTGTCAAATGATGTTTTATTGCTAATTTTAATAAGTATCTTTTAACTATAGTTAAACCGTTATACTTATTTTCAAGGGCAAGAGGAACTTCTTCTTTATTAAATAAAGAAACTATTAAGTCTTTATCTTCTATTTTTGAAAATTTGTTTTCAATATTAATCTCCATTTGGTCTGATTCAAAAGATAAAGTTAGGGTTAAAGAGTTTGCTACAGAGTGTTTCTCAACATTCATTGTAATTTCATCTAACAAAAAAAATAATTGTTCTCGATTTAGAAATGCAGTTCGATTTATTCCTACAAATGATTTTAGCTTAAATTTTATTTTAGAATCTATTTCCTCTTGGAATGACTCGACTATAATTACCGATAATTCTTTTAAAGGAAAATAAACTTTTCTAGGTGTACCATCTGGATTCATTTGGTCTTCAAGAAATGGTTTACTTCTGTCCTTAATAGTTCTTAAATTTTGGTCAATTCTACTTCTTGTCCTTGTTATTTTGTCGTCATAGTTTTTACCTCTTTCCTCTGCTCTATTTAACAAACTAAAATAAGTGTATACAGGAAGTAGTTTATTCTTTACAAGGTGTAGTGTATCTCTTGTATCTTCAAGTTGTTTAAATTTATCTTTGTAATAATTTAAAAGTTTTCTACGTTCCCCTTTTATTTTATTTTCATAATCAATGATTTTTGCTATTTTGACAAGAGGTGAACGCAAAAATTTCAGCATAAAATAAGTGTTCAGTTTTGATTTTCCATTTCGTTCTAGGTTAAATAAAAATACATATCTATTCGAATTAACATTG
Source organism: Cytophagales bacterium (assembly GCA_965277185.1). Lineage (GTDB taxonomy): Bacteria > Bacteroidota > Bacteroidia > Cytophagales > JAHDFW01 > JAHDFW01. The sequence goes on from CBDICC010000038.1 coordinate 26,350, forward strand.
GTTCTTACCCAAATATTGTGCTCAAAATTCTTCTCGTCTAGTTTGATTGGATGATTGTAAACTATTATGGTGTTACTAAATAGCTGAATTAGATTAGATTCATTTTCGATTTCAGGAAAAAGAACGAATTTAGTCGAAGATTTAATTGAAAGCTTGTTGTTTACAATTCGAAAACAGATTATGGATTTTGGTGCAAACAGTAAACTTCTAAGAATGACAGGTATATCATTGAATTTTAAAAGAAGACTCTTCAACAACTTATGTAGTTTACCATCAGCACCATGTTTTATATTATAGTCTTCAAAGGTTTTATTTAGTCGGTCTATATTATTAAGAATTCGTATTCTAATGTACAAAAAAAGATTTATTGCTCCTATTGCAGTGAGACCTAAAAAGTTTCCCCAATAAAACTTGAAATCACTTATTAGAAAAAACGCCAGAAGTGCTATAAGATACATTGGAATTGAAAAAATTCCTGATTTTTTCTTGCTAGAATGGTTTAGCGCATTTATTATAGGAAGAACCAAAAGTAATAGTGTATGAAGATTGTTTGCGGTTTTGTCAAATAGTATAATGTAAAATAGGGCATAGTCGTTAAGCAATCGGATATAAGGAAGTACTCTGTATTTATCTTCTTTTCCATGGCATACTGAAAATATTATTGAATATAGGATGAAAATACCAAGGTATATGTACCATTCAAAATAATTGTTATACACCACAAGTATACTAACACAGTACCCAATAATTAAGATACGATAACATACCGATAGTAAGTTTCTAATGGCTAAATCAATTTGCGCTATCATACGAAAAGTAGTTTTTTATTTTATCCAAAAGAAAGTTGAATATAAGCACGAAAAAAAGTGTTTTTCCTATAGCCAATACTAAAGAACCGATTATTCCCGTTGGCTTTACTTCTAACCCCTTCATGCCAGTAAACATTAAAATGCTATTGGATACATAGTTATTTATTCCTTTGTCCGTAATATTCTGAGACTTAACTTCAAAAAGGTGTAAAATAGGAGTTTGTACAGGGTAAAAAATAATCATAGCTATAGCAGGTATAAATGCTAGCGAAATTAAAGTAAAAGTTAAATTGTATGTGGTAAGATGAAATAGAAGCTTAAATGGTCTCTTGAATTTATGGTTTTTCCAAGTTGTTACTAAGTCCAGTTTGTTAATATCCTTACTAAGGCATTGGGTTTCATCTTCATAATGAAAGGATTTTAGCTCTCGTATACTGAATTTTAAGAGAGCCAACTTTTGATTGGATTCGAAGTGTCCAATAAATTTCTTAATTCTATCTAAATTAATAATATCATACCCAGCGAACTTTTTATCAGAAATTACGCAAATATAAGAACTAATTAATTTCTTAGTTAGTCCATATAATTCGTTATCGTCTGGATTGACTTTAGTCTTTAACTGTATAAGGCAATGAATAGCATTCATACGAGCTTTAACAGTTAGTGTTGAATTGTCAAGGTCATTCTCTAATTTATTAATCAAAGCTTCGTGCGACATTGTTATAGATTAACTTTAAATAAAATTTAATTGAGTCTAAATTAATTTAAATAAATAATATATAGACAAAATATTTTATTTTAAATGTAATAATATGTCGATTTTAACCCTGAAATTCAAAAGACCTAGTTTTTTGAGTGAATTTTATAAAACCGAATTAACTCTTCTTTAGAAAGAACCTCCTTAGCACCTTTTTTCACCGTTTTTAACCCCAAATACTCTTTCTTAAGCCAATTGTCAATGGTTTGTCTGGTAACGCCTAGGGCTTTGCCTGCTTTGGTTTTGTCGTAGTGTTCCAGATTCAAAGAAGATATAAAATCCTTTATGCTGTTATCTTCACGTTTGTTTTGAACTCTCTTAGTTTTATTTATGTAATATTCTTTCAATGGGTAAATTCCCTTACCAAACTTGTATATTCTCATTTCAAGATTTTGGAGTTCCTTGTTTATTTTGGACTGGTCTTTATCAATATTTTTAATGATTCCTTTATCCAATAATAATTCGGCAAATGTACGTCCAAACATTTCCTTCTCATCTTCGAATGAATAGGGGTAATCTTCAAAATAGGTGAGAACATCCAAAAGTTTGGTGAATTGATATTTAAGTTGCTCCTTATCCGACATGGCTCTAATCTAGTACTTTAATGAATTCAAATTTAGTAGGTCTTGATTTATCTATATATTGTTGCAAGGTAGATATTTTTTTATGTCCTGTGTATTTCATAATCTCGTTTACTGGTATTGCAGAATTTACCAAGTTGGTTATAAAGGTTCGCCTTCCATCGTGAAAGCTAAAATACTCGTGCCGTTTCATATATTTACCATCCTTATTTCTCTTTTCGATTTTGTCATTAAACAGGTCAGATATAAGCATAGCCTCTTTTATATACAAATTGGCTTTTACATTTGACATCAATTTCAAATTATAATTGTGTCTTTTAAAAATTTCCAATGCTGTCTTAGAAAGTGGTACAGAAAAACGGTCTTGTGTTGTGTTTCTGCTCTTATGGGTAATTTTCGTCAATAATAAGCCATCTTCATATTGTTTTATATGTAATTTCTGTACTCTGCAAAGGTCTTCCCATCGCACACCCGTATGACAGGCAAAAATGAACAAGTCTCTAACATTTTGGTGCTTCTGTTTTTCAAACTTTGTTTGATAAAACTTTCTAGTTTCATCAATACTTAAAGTGTCAATGAATGTATCAGGAACGGAAATTCGATAATTTAAGACAGCACTAACATTTTTTATTACGTTGTTTTCTTCAAGCCATCTTAAACATCCTTTTAAAGTGTCAAACCTCTTTTTAATCGTCTTTTCATTTAGTCCACCTCTTGTTTTACTTCCCGATGGTCTGTTTTTTGCCAGCCAGCGTTCGAATTTCTTACACCATGTCTTATCTATTAATGAAATTGAAAGTTGGGAATCATGCTCGTCTTCAAAATCAATTAAGGTATTTTTAAAAGAAGTGTAGTCTTTCAATGAGGCAGGAGATTTCTTAGGGTTGTTTAGTAGTTCCTCGCTCTTTTCATTATAAAATTGGTCGAATAAGTCCTTTAGGTCACTTGATTTGGATATGGCAATCCCCAACTTGAATTTATTGAGTTCTCTTTCTAATTCATTTCCAGATATTTTGTATCCTTCCTCTAAGGACTTATTTATTATTTCATCTGCTCTTTGTTTCCATTGGTTAATGATTTTCATTTTGCTCTCATAATCATCTACGGTTGTAGTCAGCTCCATTTTTCGGCTATTCCAATCAGATTTATCCTTTATTGTGACACCCGTTGCATAACGCATGGTTTTGTAATTTGCGGAGTAATAGATTACTACTCTTTTTTCCTTTAGTTTTATTTCTGAGTACATGAATTAATTTTTATTATAGCGGACAAGATAAGGACAAAATATTTTGTAAATACTTCTGTAAAGATAGTAAAAAGCGTAAAACAAAAATGCCTGTTATGCGCTATAAAGGTTTGTTTTGTAGGGTTTTGTGTTAAATTATTATTGAAATAGTGAAACACCATAGAATCCTGCCACCCCGACTTAACAAAAACCTTACTGATCGAAAGATTGGTAAGGTTTTTTGTTTTTGTGGGGTTTTGAAAATTTGGTGAAAATTGGAATTGGTAAACTATTGGTAAACATTTTGGATCAAGCGCAAAAGTTGTTGTTGTTGATAATTAAGAAAATAGTAGCTCGATCCAAAATAGGAAAAGGTGTTATCCCGAACTCCTCTAAATTGTAGTCTAAAAGCTTTGATTTTTGAGTTGATGAATTCAACTGATGCGTTGTTACTACGGTTGTTTAAATAATTCAGGATTGTTTCATAGTACTCATAGATGCTTCTATTAACTTTATTAAAGATTTAAATCCAGCTTTATCTATTTCATCATACCATCTTGCAATTTAATATAGGCTACATTTTTAACCATTGCATGTGTATAGATTGAAAATAACTGCATACTTAAAATATAGGCTTGATAGATCTCTGGATAAAGTTTGAAGAGTATATGGTCACGTTCTTTCTGTTTGTCAATCCACTTGCCTCCAGTTCGCCCAAAATTTATCCAAATCCAGCAATGGATAAGTTATATGTGAATTTTGTTGTTAGTAGACAAGTAAATATCATAGTTTATGATTTAAAAGGAAGGGTGATTAAGACACTTCTGAATCAGTATGGTAAAAATATTCAAATTGATCTGACGGATGTTATTCCAGGGATATATATGTTGAGTATACAATCTGAAAATTCAGTAAAAAATACGAAGTTTGTAAAATTGTAAAATGAGAATTTTTCGTACCCTGATATTGATACTTCCTTTATGGATTCCAAATTTAACTTTTGGACAAAGTTCAACTAGTAGATTATGGATTCAACCGGAACTCATTTTTAAAAATTTTGATTCGTTTGATAATAAAAAATCGGATTGGGACAGGGCACCTCATTTTACGGAAATAATAGGCGCTTCTGTCTCTTTAGTAGATTCTACCAGCCTCAAGGGAATTGAAGCTTCAGTAAGTAACTTTTATCGCTGGTACAACTATGATGATGTGCAATATTCGGGTGAATTATTACGTCGTCAGTTTAGAGTTTTTTCGATAGAAGGTATGTTGCCAATCATAAAAAATAAACAGATTCAATCCCACATATTGGTGGGATTGAATTATAGATCCGGTGATGATTCTTATCATGATACACTTTATACCTGGGAAGCACATACGTTTGGTCATAAGTATCGGGATTTTGGAGTAAGTGCAGGATTAAAAACTTCCGTTTTGTTTATTAATACCCGATTTGTACTATCTACTAAAATTCAATTTTACCATTACATATTTTTAAAGGATCGATATATCCCTGATCCAATGTTGTTGAATCAAAATATAGTTGATCCCGGAGCTCCAAAGAATATGATGTCGCTTTCGCTAGGTATTGGATATCGTTTTGGACTATTGAAAGGGCGATAAGGATATCTAACAAGGTTCAGTGGGATTAAAAATTGAGCCAGCGTAAACTAATTCTGGCAAATCCTCAAAATAAGTTTTCTATCATAAATAATGTCACACAAAACAATCTAAGATGTGGTACCTGAACTACTGTGAAAATAATTTATTACTTGAAGACATGAAATTAGCGTGATTGTAGAGGGAATAAATAGCCCTTTTTATGGGAGATTTTTATACTTCCTTTTTCTTTCACTAATTACCAACTAATCATTTGAATTCATTTCATATCTTTGAGGCATGAATCAGGATACCGCCTTAGCGATACTTAAATCAGGCCAAAATGTGTTTTTAACCGGTTCCGCAGGGGCTGGAAAAACCTATGTTCTGAATCAATACATCACGTATCTTCAAGAACGGAATGTTCCAGTGGCCATTACGGCTTCGACCGGAATAGCTGCCACCCATATGAATGGAATGACCATTCACGCATGGGCTGGAATCGGAATCAAAGATCGAATAGATGGAAGTGATCTCAAGACTTTGAAAACAAGGAAGTATATGGTCGATAAAATGGATGAAGTGAAAGTCCTAATTATTGACGAAGTTTCCATGTTGCATCGGCGTCAACTAGACATGGTACACGCGGTGGTCCGTTATTTTAAAAACAATCCAGACGCATTTGGAGGGATTCAAGTAGTTTTTTCGGGTGATTTCTTCCAGCTTCCACCGATTGGACATGAGTCTGAATCGACTCGAGAGAAGTTTGCTTTTATGAGTCAGGCATGGTTGGAAGCAAGACCGGTGATTTGTTATTTAACAGAGCAGTATCGACAAACGGACAATGATCTGAACAAAATATTAAATGAAATTCGATCTGGGGAAGCAGGAGAAGGAGCGATTGAAAAATTGCAGGCAACATCTCAAAATGAATTTGATTACAACTGGCAGCCAACCAAATTATATACGCACAATTACGATGTAGATCGGGTCAATAAAAAGCACCTGGAGGAGATCGACGAATCGTCGCTTTACTGGAAGGCTAAAACCAAAGGCAATCCAAAATTGGTAGAAAGCTTGGCCAAAACGGTCCTAGCTGCAGAGAATTTAGAACTGAAAGTAGGAGCGAAGGTAATGTTCGTTCGCAATAACCCTGAAAAAGGATATATAAACGGAACCGTAGGTGAGATTATAGAATGGGATGAAACACAGGATTATCCGATTCCAATCGTTCGTTCATTTGCTGGAAAAGACTTAAGAGCGGAACGTGAAACCTGGTCAATTGAGGATGAAAGCGGAAAATCACTGGCTTCATTAGAGCAAGTTCCGCTAAGATTGGCTTGGGCCATTACAGTTCATAAGAGTCAAGGAATGACGTTGGATAGTGCCGAGATGGATCTTGGTAAAACGTTTGAACTGGGACAAGGGTATGTTGCGCTGTCACGTTTGAAGGATTTGTCAGGATTGCGATTATTAGGATTAAATGAAGTGGCTCTACAAGTAGATCCATTGGCTATGAAAGCAGATTATCGTTTTCGGGAATTATCGGAGGAAGCAGAAACACACATTGATTTGGAAATGTTGAATATCCGCTCCATTGATTTTTTATTGAATAGTGGAGGGTTGATCGATGAAGAGGCCATTAAAAAGAATGTAAAGAAGAAAAAAGAGAAAAAAGGACCTAAGAAATCAACGTACTTTAAAACAAAGGAATTGATTGAAGATGGAATGAGTCTCGACGAAGTGGCAGAGGAGCGAGGAATGAGTAAAGGTACGGTGGTAACGCATTTAATTAAGATAAAGGAATTATATCCTGAAGTGGAACTAGATAAATTCAAACCGAATAAAGCTGTACTGACGAAGGTACAGAAAGCATATACTTCGATCGTAAAACAAAACAAGGAAAGCGATGACGAGGATGATGGAGATCGTCCGATAAGTTTAAAATCTTTGTTTGACTTTTTGAAAGGAAAAGTGAGCTATGAAGATATAAAACAAGCCTTGGTTTTTGTAGAATAATGAATGGGTTTATATGATCGATCATCTATACAAAACCGGTATATCTGATGGAAAAGAGATTAAGTCAAGATTAATTTGTAATTTGAAAAACAAGAATTAATTTGATTGTTGTTTAAGCGTGTCATGAAATATAATTAAATATCTAGTCCAGTTCAACATGGGAACAGAAAATAGAAAACTCGATTTTAAGCGACTTGTTGCGACCATCGAACTCCTTGAAAAGCGGATATCTGATCGTTTTCCTGATTCAGGAATTCAAAAAGTATGTCATAACTTATTGGGAATTGCAGAGGAAACGAAAAAGAAAATCGAATGGATTTCGAAACCAAACTATTGGGTTAGAATACCAGTATTATTAATTATTATTTTGGGTATTGCGGGAATCATTTTTAGTTTTTCCTCCCTTGAGTTAAAATCACAAAAATTTACGATCACAGATGTAATTACAGGTTCAGAGGCAGCACTGAATGATTTGGTTTATGTTGGAATCGCTATTTTCTTCTTAATTACCGTAGAAAAACGAATCAAACGTACTCGTTCATTGAAAATGATTAATGAACTTCGAAATATGGCTCACATTGTGGACATGCATCAATTGACCAAGGATCCTATTGTTATTAATGCTAAAAACAGAAGTACAACCCATTCGCCTAAACGAGAGTTTGATCGATTTGAATTGGAACGATACCTTAACTATTGCGCGGAACAATTATCGTTGATAGGTAAAGTTGCCGCATTATATTCTCAAAGTTTGCCTGACGATGTCGTAATTCATGCAGTGAATGAAATTGAAACACTTACCGATGGAATTAGCCGCAAGATTTGGCAAAAAGTAAGCATCCTACATGACTACGAAAGTGATCGAATATCTGCGGAACTAACCCGTAAAGGAGTGGAAAGTACGGAAAAAAGTGACGAAACTTAATATTTTATAAATTTTCGAACAATCTGCTCGTTCCCATTACTTATTTGAAGCAAAAACATTCCGGAAGGCAATGGAGTAACATCTGTATTCCATTTTGAAATCCCCACATTTACGTTTTGTGTAGCAGAAGTGATTAGTCTACCATTCAAATCAATAATTTGATAATTCACTGTCTGAAATTGACTGGAAGAAATTGCAACATTTAAGTAGTTACGAACCGGATTTTCGAATGAAACATCATGGATTGAAAGTAGCTCTTTTTGCTCAGGATAAATCAGGTGAATTCTTTTTCGATCATTATCTGAAAGTCCAGATAAATCAATTTGTCCACCATTCATGATTACATGAAGTTTCATTTCAGGATTACTCAAACTTTTACTTACGATTTGTGCTTCAGGCCCGAAAATAATCTTGTTGCCTTTGTTTAGCCAAATAAACACACCATTTCGTTTATGCATGGCAAGACCTACATCATCTTTATCGTCATTATCGAGTAGGACAACGGTGTTATGGATTCTTAATTCCGACTGATCATCCATATCTAAAAGCATTCCTGGTTTTAATGCCAACATTCCCTGACCTCCGACACCATAACTTAATGTAGAACCATTCGCAATTCGCAATGTAGCATTTCTATCAAACATCATACAGGCAGTTTTGCCATCAAACGAGAGTTGACCAGCGCGGTATTCAAAACTGTTTCCACCTTGAATTCGTACGTCCACAAACGGAGACAGACAAATGTCACCACCATTATCCACAATATTAACATGATGTCGAATGGAGTCGCTGTTGGAAGTCAGTCCCCCACGAAATTCAGTATAAGGTTGATAGCTTAAATGAATATATTCTGGAATTGTCAACGTGACGGTTTCTTGAGTCGGAAAATTAGGACTTACCGTTAAATCGGTATAACTAATGTTGGAAGCATTAGGGTAGCCATCGTCATGTACCAATAAATAAGTTCCATACCAACCGGGAAATCCGTAAGAAAGGCTTGATGCCCTAAAATTTTCAATGTTTTGAGATGAAATGGTTTCCGTGCTGCTTTCCTCAAATAAATACAACTGATCCGGATAGAAATATTGAGTACTATCAGAAGAACCAAGATTCAAACGAATCAACGCGGATACCAATCGGCTGGAATCGAACTTTTCGGAAGGCATACAACCATTCATGTTAATAATATTTTCGCCGGAAAAACTACTTATGTTTGATATAGAGTAGGTATGGGACCGTATTTTCACATAATTACCGGAGGAATCTGGAATTTGGATATTTAGTTGCAATTGATTGCAACTATCTCCAATACATAATCCACTATTTATTACGTTGAAATGCGAAGATCGAATACTTGCCTCGGCAGAATACAATAAGTTGGAGGAGAGAGAAGTAGCAGAAAGAAAATCATGTTCTTGTAATATGAAAACAGGGCTGTTCGCGTGAAATTGATCTACGTAATATCGATTCTGATTTTGTAAAGTAGGGCAGATGCTACTGTCAATAGGACCGTCCCATTTTCCATTTAACGTTTGATACACTTTCCAATCTCTAAAAGAACGTATGAGTTTTGTCGTATCCCAAGGACAAGCCGCGTCCTGAGTAGTGAAAAAATTAGCATTGGAAATTTGACCATAACTTGATTGGGAACTAATGACCAATAAAAGAAGGATGAGGAACTTTTTCATTTGCTTGATAAGCATGCGAGTTGAACTTTAGTGTTATAAACTTTAGGACAGAAAAGGTAATGTAAAATATGAATCAAACCAAATTTGATTCATAAATTAAAATTTCATACGGAAGCTTAAAAGTACATTGAATAAAACCCTGAAAATACAGACTAAAACGTTTGGAGTCCATGTTTTATAACTTCTAAAAGTGGACCTTTTTAGTGTCGTTTTCACAGGGAAAACTGCTCACAATTCCTTATTTTTGAAGTATATAGATGTAGTATGCAGAATTTAATTTTACAAGTTATACGGAAATCAGCGTGGTGTCTGATTGTGTTGGGGGGAACGATGGGAGCATTTGCTCAATTATCTGTTCAAGGAGGACTGACAGCTCAGCAGTTGGCAGAACAATTAGCTGGCGATAACATAACCATTACCAACGCCTCGATTATTGGAGATTCAATTCAACATGGATCGTTTGCGTTTGGAGGAAATGGATTTGATATCAATTCGGGAATCATCATGACGACAGGAGATATGGCCACGGCTATTGGTCCAAATATTTCATCTGCAACTTCTACAGATAATGGACAACCAGGTACCGCGTTACTCAACACACTTTCTGGTCAGAATACATTTGACGGAGTTGTATTGCAATTTGATTTCGAAGTACAATCAGATTTTATTGAATTCAATTACATTTTTGCTTCGGAAGAATATAATGAATGGGTTGGGAGTGCATTTAATGATGCGTTTGCCTTTTATATAAGCGGTCCAGGGATTGTTGGAGAAGAAAACCTAGCTATTGTACCAGGAACAACGGATGCTATTACAATTAACAATATTAATAATGATAGTTATTGGCAATATTTTCATGACAATACAGATGGCAATACTGATATTGAATTTGATGGATATACCATAGAAATGACTGCTCAAAAGTCGGGGTTGATACCTTGTAACACGTATACATTGAAATTGATGATTGCTGATGGAAGTGATGGTATTTACGACGCCGCTGTATTTTTAAAAGAAAACTCCTTAGTTCAAAGAACGCTATCAGCAAGTTTAAATGCACCAACGGTCGATGGAGTGGCTTTGGAGGGGTGTATAAAAGCTAGTTTTACATTTACGTTGGATTCAGCAAGTGATCACGACATTATTGTACCTATCGGAGTTAGTGGAAGCGCAACAAATGGGGTAGATTTTGCCTATATAGACAGTCTTTTTTTAATTCCAGCGGGACAAACTACAGCTTCTATTATTGTAGATGCCTTTGCAGATGGTATTCCTGAAAATCAGGAGGAAGTAATTATTACATATCAATCTCTTCCATGTACCCCGTTGGATACGGTTGTTTTATTAATAGATGACTCGGATCCCATATTATTTCAATCGCTGGGTACAAATTTAGCATGTAACGCAGACTCTTCTGGCCAAGTTGATTTGTCTATTTCCGGCGGAACCTTCCCATATACAATAACAGTTACCGATACACAAACCCTTGAATCATACGAATATGTGGATACCGTAATTCAAGGATTGAATGCTGGGACCTATTATATTGATGTAAAAGATGTCTTTGGATGTTCTGGTGGCTCGGTGGTTGCCGGAGGAATGTTTGATGCTGGGGCTACTTTTTTACCAGATGGGGATGGAGTATCCTATACAAGCGACATCACCATTGGAGGATTTAGTAACGGGCAAACGCTCGTTTCTGTAGATCAAATTAATGCGGTATGTGCAACGATGGAACATTCGTATGTAAATGATTTAACTATTATTTTGCAAGCACCGAACGGTTCTCAAGTAACGTTGAAGGATGTCGGGTCAACCGGAGGCGCAATTAATGCGACGGACTTTGGCGAACCTGTAGCATCAGATCCAGTGGATAATTGGAATTCTACAAATGTAACTCCAGGTGTTGGATACGAATATTGCTGGAATGCCAGTCCAACATTCGCAGAAATGGGAAGCATCATTTCTCCAACTGCGCCAGGTCCACCGCCACAACATACATATACATCTACTTTTGGTAATGTCTTGACGGATTATTACTTGGAGTCTGGGTCGTATGCTCCATTGGAAAGCTTCAATGATTTCTTAGGAACCAATTTAAATGGGGTTTGGACATTGGTGGTAACTGATAACTATTCGTTAGACAATGGATATATATTTAATTGGAGTGTAAGTTTGAAAGCAGATCAGCCAGACTCAATTATTACATTGGAAGAACCTGATCTATCTTCAATGTCGGCTAATTATACTTTGCCTGATTGTGGTTTAAATAATGGCGGAATTGATGTGACATTAACAGGAGGTCACGGGCCATTTACCTTTGTTTGGAGCCATGGTCCATCAAGTGAAGATGCAACTGGAATTGGTGCTGGAGAATATACATTGACTTATTCAGACACGACAGGATGTAGTTACGACACTACATTTTTATTAATTAATAATGGAACTTTAGCTACTTCAAGCACTTATACAAACGAAACCTGTCTCAATTCTGATGATGGCAGTATTGATTTGATTATTGCCGGAGGAAGCATGCCCTACAACATAACATGGAATAATGGATCTAATAATGAAGACCTTAATGGACTTGCACCTGGCACGTATACCGCAAATATTTTGGATGGTGCAGGGTGTATTGGTTTAGAAAGCGTTGTAATCAATCCGGCAATCCCTTTAGTTACGATTGGAACTGTAGTAAATGAAACATGTGGAAAAGAAAATGGAACGATTGATTTAACAGCATTAGGAGGAACAGGTGTATATGCATATAATTGGAGTAGTGGAGCAACATTAGAAGATGTAAACTTTTTAGAAGCGGGGCAATATATTGTAGAAGTGACAGATACCAATAATTGTGTGATTTCAGATACTTTCGATTTAGTGAATTTAGTTGGAAATTGCATTCCCGTTTGCGATATAGCAATATCGGCAGAAACAATTACAGACGAAACATGTGGAAACGGGATGGGGGCAATCAGCCTTACAATTTCCGGTGGTACACAACCTTACAGCATATTATGGTCGGATGGATTTACCGAGAAGGATCGAACAGGTCTTAGCGCCGGAGATTATACCGTTGATATTACAGATGCAAATAATTGTACTTTTCAGCAACTATATTCGGTTGTTAATCAAACAGGAAACTTAGCATTGGTTGGTGCAGCTACAGATGAAGTATGTGGTAATGGAGCGGGAGGAGTAAATATTACAGTTTCAGGAGGAGCTATGCCTTATATTTTTACTTGGAGTACGGGTGATGGTAGCGAAGATATTTCAAATCAAGTTGCGGGAAATTATTCCGTGTCAATTATAGATGCTAATAATTGTGTTGTCAATGCTGATTATGAGGTTGAAAACTTAACAGGTTCTTTAGTTCAAACGTACGAATCTGTCTTTGATGAAGTTTGTGGTGATTCTTCGGGATCTATTGATATAACGATTACGGGAGGAGCTGCCCCATTGAATTATTTATGGTCGAATGGTGAGGTAACGGAAGATTTACGTGATATTCCAAGTGGGGATTATAGCTGTATGATTACAGATAATCTTGGCTGTATTTTGAATACAACGCTTTACGCAATAAATGATCAAAGCAGCGGCTTAGCTATTTTTGATGTGGATGTATCTGATGAAATTTGCACTAATGGTTTAGGGAGAATCAATTTAGACGTTATCAATGGCACATTACCGTATCGTTTTATTTGGGCAAATTCGGATACGACACAAGTAATCGACAGTTTAAGTGCAGGTGTTTATTCATGTGTAATCACCGATTCAAATGGTTGTAATGTTCAAACAGGGGATTTAATTGTACAAAATTCGTCTGGAGATTTGGTTTTAGAATCCGTTGTGGTTGCAGATGAACTATGTGGAAATAGTCTAGGGGTAGTGGATGTTTCAGTATCTGGTGGAGCAATTCCATACGTGTACGCTTGGAATACAGGCGCTTCAACTGAGGACTTAACCAATCTTTCTGCCGCGAACTATAGTGCTACCATAACAGATACGAACGGATGTCAAGTTATAGCGAATGCGACAATAAATAATTCTCAAGGAACATTGGCTTTATTAAATCAACAAATTACGGATGAGACCTGTGGAAATAGTACAGGAGCAATTGATTTAACAATAGGAGGAGGTTCGTTGCCTTATACATTCGCTTGGAGTACAGCGGATGTTTCAGAAGATTTAACCGGATTAAAAGCTGGAGATTATTCATGTGATATATCAGATGCACAAGGCTGTGTAGTTTCTACCAATGCAACAGTAGCCAATATCACGGGAACCCTGGCATTAAATAATGTAGCGGTGACCAATGAAGTATGTGGAAATGCAGGAGGAGCAATTGATATAACCATTTCTGGTGGAACTTTGCCTTATACCTTTGTTTGGAGTAATGGGGCAGGCTCTGAAGATTTAACGGGTTTAATAGCAGGAATTTATTCTTGCGTAATCACCGATGGATCGGGATGTGTAGTAAATGTGGCCCCTGTTACGATTAATAATAGTGCGCCAGGTTTAATAATAACATTAGACAGCTTAACAGATGAAATTTGTGGCAATAGTGGTGGAGCTATTTATACTTCTATAACAGGAGGAGCCTTACCTCTTAATCTTTCATGGAGTAATTCGGCAATCACGGATGATATAACAAGTCTTACGGCAGGAAACTACATTTTGACGGTAACAGACAACAATGGATGTGCGGCAAATAGCAATTACGATGTGGTAAACAATGCCGGATCATTTTCATTGGTTAGTAATGTAATCACCAATGAAGTTTGCGGTGATGGATCAGGAGCAATTGATGTGACAATTACAGGAGGAGCGACCCCTATTAATTATACATGGACACATGGACCGGGAACCGAAGATGTAACCGGCCTTTCTGCAGGTCTCCATTCCCTAAGCATGACCGATAATAATGGTTGTACCATCAATACGGGTAATTTGAATGTAGGAAATGATGCAGGAACCTTATCATTAGATAATGTTTCTACAACGGATGAGCAATGCGCCGATGGGCAAGGAGCGGTAGATATTACCGTTTCGGGAGGAAATGCACCAATCACTTTTGTATGGAGCAATGGAGCAAACTCTGAAGATTTAACCGGCGTAAGTTCAGCTATTTATACATGCGTGGTTTCTGATAATAATGGCTGTTCGGTGAACGTAAACAGTGTAGTTCAAAATAACCCAGGAACATTAAGCATTCTGTCAGAAATATTAACAGAAGAAACTTGTGATAATACCAATGCGGGAGTGGATCTGACGATGGCCGGAGGAACAAGTCCTTACACTTTTGCATGGAGCAATGGAGATACAACCGAAGATATTTCAAATGTATCTGGAGGAAATTACATTTGCTTGATTACCGATAATGCAGGCTGTACTTTAAGTCACAATGTATCTTTAATTAGCAATCCAAATGATCTAGCAGTACTTGGATCAACCATTTTTGATGAGCAATGTGGTCAAATGGATGGAGCAATCTACCTAGGGATAGGAGGTACAGCACTTCCGCTTGATTATAATTGGAACAATGGTATCGTAACTGAAGATCAAACGGGATTGATGGCCGGTGTATATGATGTATTGATTTCCGATGATAACGGTTGTCAGATTCTAGATACTTTTACAATAGGTTCACAAGACAGCATTTGTAGTTTTGTAATGTGTTCCAATGTTTCAACTACGGTTGGTAGTGATACTATTAAAGATTCAGGTGGAAACAATGATTATGGTAATAATGAGAACTGTTCATTCCTGATTTCTCCAGCTTGTGCGGAAACGGTAACACTCTCGTTCGTTGAAATGGACATTGCAGTAGGAGATTTTCTAATAGCGTATGATGGAACCTCTAATACAGATCCATTTTTAGGATTCTTTAATGGAGATATCATACCAACACCGGTCGTAGCGGCAAGCGGGAGTTTATTGTTAGAATTTAGTTCTGGATTTTCAGTGGTAGATACAGGCTTCACTGCTGTTTGGAACACGTTGTTCATTAATGATACGATATTTGCAGATTTCAATATCTCGAATACGAACCCTGCCTTTGGAGAGAACATTACATTTACGGATGTAACAATTACCAATCCTACAGATTGGAATTGGGACTTTGGGGATGGAACAACGTCTACCACTCAAAATCCAACCCATTCATATTTGAATTCGGGCGTATATAATGTGACTTTGATTGCTTCCAATTGTTTTAGCAGTGATACAATTACTAAATCATTAACAGTTCAAGGTCTTCCAATAATGACTTGGTTTCCAAATTCTATAAATGAAAATCTTACTTGTGGAGATTCCGTATTTGTTCCGGTAACCATTAAAAACATTGGAGCAGGCGATTTAATTGTTGATGTGAATCACCCCGGAGGAATAACTTCCCTTCAGTCAAACACTTTTACAGTTGCAGGAGAAACTACCAACTTCTCCTTCAATGGACTTTCACCTGCGATAAACGAGATTAACCTTGAGATCACGATAAACGGTGATTTTGATAATGGCCTTGAGTTTGCAGATCTATATATAGAA
>CBDICC010000039.1:0-50318 GCA_965277185.1 Cytophagales bacterium
GATCCATTAATCACATTTAATGAAACGTCTGAGCCCTGAGTAAATACCATGCGTATTGAAAAGGTATTATAATTCGCAATATTGTTTTGTGTGTATTCAGATTCAACAGAATTGTTATCATAAATTCCCTCCTGAGCAAGGCCTCCACCATTCAGTGTACAGCCTTCCACAATGGTTACAAAAGAATTTCGTGTATACACTGAACGAGATGTTGCTGCATCTCCGTTTAATACACATCCAATAATTCCACAAGCATCGGTTTCTTGAAACCATACATTATTTACTGCCGAATTATTACTTGTCAGCGTAACATTACGAAATGTGATCGCAGTTTGCTCCAAAAACACTACGTTGTATTGTCCACTTGGAGTTAAGATTACATCGCTTGCATTTCCACTTGACGATCTAAATTGTATTGGAACTACTCCATTGATAAAATTAATTTGCTGATCAATGAATACAGTTTCGTTATAGGTTCCAGACTGGATTTCAAAAAATGTGGTAGCTCAGTTGGTTAGAGCGCAGGATTCATAACCCTGAGGTCGGGAGTTCAAATCTCCCTCTCGCTATTGTATCTTTATATAAAATGGCCCTATTGTCTGTATTAATCAACTGTTAGTGATAGACACGTTGATCAATTGGGTATTCTTTATTATGATTCTACATCTCATACATAGCCGTTCTATACTTAAATAAGTACTTGAAAAGAACTATGTACTTCCATTTTGGAACAAAAAAATGCACAATGCAAATGAGATTTTAAATTAAAATTAATTAAATACAAAAGCCTATGTTGGAATATCAAAAACGAAATCATCAAGAAAACCCCTTCTTAAATGATGTATCTTCAGATCCAGCAGAACAACAAGCCGATAGAATTGAAGCCAATACCTTAATGGGTACAGTTCCGGATGAAGAAGGCTACGTGCGTCCCAAGGCGCACATTGAACTAAATGACTTTGTTCGTAGTCAAATTGCTCAAATCAAAGGGACTGGAAGGGGATTAGATCCCATTACGCTAAATGAAATGAATTCACACTTTAAAGAAGACTTTAGTGATGTAATAATACATACGGATTTCAAGGCAAACTTAATGTGTAAAATGATGGAATGCTTTTCCTTTACATACGGCACAGATATTTTTTTCGGGAAAGATATTTATCAACCAGCAACTCCTCAAGGGCAGTCTTTACTTGCACATGAATTAACGCATGTATTACAACAGCGTGAAAATGCTGAAATGGTAATTCAAACTCTTAGTGAAGCTTTTGTTCCAGATTGGGCCGAGTTTAAATCTAAAATGATTCCTAAAAGTCCAGCCGAAAGAAAAACGGTAATGATCGATTACCTTAAAACGATCAAGGTTAGTTGGAATACATTAGATTCTATGGGCTATATTGAATTGCTGAAAGAAGTCACCGAAGAAGAGGCCGATATGTCAACGACTCCTCCTATTGCCGGACTTACCGGAAGTACGCCAACCAGTTATGATTACATGTTTAATATCAATGTTGCAGATCCAACTGGAAACAACGAGCGTAAGCCTGATGAAAATAAACATACTGCGATTGCATATTCTCTGATAACCAATGAAGCCGTTATATCTGATAAAGTAGGTACTCTTAAAGTATATACCTTGGACGAGTTATCTTTATTTGCAACGTCTACAACGATTGCAATGAAAAGTTTAAGGTATTTGGACGATATTCTAAAGAGAATGTTAATCGTGTTGAGAGTAGCAGAGGAAGGAAAGAAAGCGGGCATGGATTTTTCAATCGCAGAAATTATTGCCCTTTATCGAAGAGAAGGTAATATGATTGTCAGCCCAAGTAAGGCTGAATACGACAATAACATTCCTTCAGGAACCGTTGCTCCGTTTTTTCCAAATGACATGCGTAAACATTTTGCGCATAATGTATTAATTTTCCCTGATCATGTTCTTGACCGTATTGCCGTTCCTTATGGGCTTGATCGATTCGACATTGCAATCGCATGGTACGGAGTGTTGGCTGCAGGATTAGATCAAATGATTTCTGAAGCGGGAAAACGAGCTCATAGTGCAGGTGCATCCTATAGGTCTGGATTTGCTAGTTGGTCTCATCGAAATTGGAAAAATGCAGGGGTAGCAGCTGATTCAAAAAGTGACGCTGGCAAGCGTTACGATAAAATTAAATCTTACTTCCACAAAACCACGTTTACTTCAGGTGGCGTACTAAACTATAAATTGGTCCCGACGGACCCAGTCAAACTTACTGCTGCCTTGCTATTGGAAGCTAAAATGCTGCTAAAAACGTATGAAGACACTGATTCTATATTGATTGAATCTTCACTTCCTGCTGGATTCACAAAAACGAAAGTTGATCCAGACATTGCTTATTTAGTTTATCAAAGTGGTAAAGGAACTTTTCGACAGTTATTATTGAGCGCTGCAATCAATGCCAAGAAAGGATCTAATCCTAGTTTTTCAAAGTTAAAATCTAGTTTGAATGATTCCAAAACGGGCGCAAATGGACTTGGAACTTCCGCCGCATTAAATTCGACTAGCTACAAGGCTAAATGGCCAAAATTAAGGAAATGGATATTGCAGAGTTCTGAGAACTGGGAACAAATTTTAATTTTTATTCAGACCGCGAGTAAAGCCGATTGGCCAGAATGGGAAGCATCTAGAGCAAAATTCACATGGATGAATGTTTTAGATCAATATTTCGAAACTACACTTGGGGAAGACAAACTTCTATGGAAGAGAGGCTTAAAAAGTTTCAAGGAAGATATTGTAAAGAATTCAACTTCATTCTTCTATGAATCCGGATTGAAAAGCCTTATTTCTTTTTGGAAAAATGCTAATCCCGACTTTGTAGACTTCCTACCGGAGATGACACTGGAAGGTGCTACTTGGCGAATGAGCCTCAAATACAAAAAATGGGAAGAATTACATGCTGGCGAATATGCAAAAATGCCTGCCCCTCCTGCCTCTAGCATTGTTGAAACAGGAGAAACACTAGAAGGCTTATATATCACCAAAGACACTATCGAACACTATGATGCCTCTGATTATGCGCCGATCTATTTTCCCGGAATGGAACGTACGTTAACTAGTTCTGACACCATTACTTGGAAGTCAATGAGGCTATTGCCCTTTGAATTTGAAGAAGGAAACAACAAAAAGAACCTAGTCTACGTCCCTAAATCCAAGGAAATCGAGCGTCTATATGCCGATAAGATTCGAAAAGCATTTAAGTCAAACTGGGAATCTTCTGGACATGATTTCGTTCATTTTTTAGAAGGAAGCTACGTAAATCATACGAAAGTCGAAGGAGAAGAAATCAACATGGAAGGCCTTGTTCAAAAAATTCAAATCAAATTTGGCCTTATGCGATATGATGGTAGCAAATGGGTGAAAGAAGGTCTCAATGATTTAATTGAAATCAACTTTAACAATGCCGATTTTGAATTATATCAAAACAAGGTTAACTTGAATGATGAATCTACTAATGATGAAACGTATGAACAACTAGGTTTTGATAGTGAACAAGCAGATTACCTTGTTGAAACGCAGAAAACACATGGTAAAATACTTACTTCTGAAAAACAACTCGCTAAACTTATAGATAAGACTGAAGAAAATAAAGGTAAATTCAAGCAGGTGGATGATGAAGGGATCAATCACCAAAATGTTACAGACAGATTCGACAAACTTTTCGAAGAAAATATAATTGAAGTCAATGAGATCAAAGAAGAGGAATAATCATTCGTACAGTCAGATCATCACCCTTATGGGTAGTATCTGCTTTCTACTTATTACAAGTTGTAATCGGAGTAATCTTAATTTAAGTGAAGGGAAGGAAGTGGAATTCAGGTGTTGTAGTAGATTCTACTTCTCAAATAAAACCGATTGATTTAAATCAAAAACTAACAATTGGACAGGTCAAACTATTAAATGACTCAATAACCAAAGCCAAGGAAGGATTTAAATTATGGAAAAAAGGAATCATGAACGTCTTTTATCCGTTAGCTTTTGATGAGCAATACTTCCAAAAAAGGATCACATTGGCTTGTGGAATTGAATTCAAGCGGTGAATTGTATCTATTAAGTCATTATTCCAACCAATGTGATGGACAGCTTGTTTTCACTACCCAAGTTGAATTTATTATTGCCAAAGACACATTATTTACTCAAGAGGCCGATACCAATAGTTTTTTAGATAATGGTCTTGCTACGTCTTGCCTAATTGGTCAGTGTTTATACCAACATGAAGCAGCGATCTTAAAAATGATTGCTGAGAAAGAGCCTTCAATTATTAGTTATCGCCTAGTAGGAAAAGGAAATCTTGTCAGCGAATATCAAAATCTAGATCCAAATTTCGTTAATCACTTGAAGAAATGTCTCGACCTGCGTAGTATGCTGCTTAAACTTCAAAAACAAGACTAGTCATTGGATGAACTAATTATACCTAATTTAAACTAATTCGACTAGGCGTTAATTAATCTATTATTAAAATGAAACGTGCCGTTGCAATATCGGTTAGATAAGGGTTTTCTCCATTATAACATAGGCTATTCCCCCCTTGTTGAATCGCTTTTCCGTTTGCTTCATTCCAAATCCTTCATAAAAATGAATTTTATTTGTTCGTGCATTACACCAAATTTTCAGTATCCCTTCCTTTTCCAATTCAAGAAAAAGAAAATTTAAAAGTTTGGTCCCATAGCCTTTTCCTTGTTCCTCATTCAGTGTGGCGAATTTCCTAAATTGAGCTTCTTCATTCTCGATGAATGCAGAAATGATTGAAATCAATTTATCGTTTGCAAAGAGGCCATAGTGAACGCCTATTCTATCGTTTGGAAGCTTTACATAATCAATTACTCTATTAGGCCACATAATTCTGTGTCTTAAATCCCAAGTTAATTCAAAATGAATTTTTCTAATTTCTACTTTTGACTCCATAGGTTTGCTTCCAAATGATTCACGGAGCTAATAAATGTAACGGTTTTGATTAACTATATTCGCTACACCAAATAATCTTTTTTACTTACATTTTCAATTCAATGCTTCGAAACATTTCATAAATTCCAAAAAAAAATATCTTTGTAGTCTGAGTTGAACCAAAATTGGTTTTGCCTTAATTAAATGATCGTCTAACGTTGTCTCAGTTCAACCTAAAATCCTTTTATAAAATTGCAACTTGGAGTAGCGTCTTAGGTGTACTCTTGTTTATCGTGGATATTGGATTTTATGAATCAGAAATGACTCATAAGGGATTCAATATATTCTATATTTTAGTGTTGGCAATAGGGATCAGTGCAACCATAACACGTTATGTAGAACGTCGAAATTTTCGAAATGTGCGAGTGATTCTTTTTGATCTGGCCATTATCTTTTTTATTCTCTTCGAATTTTACTTGTACATACAAGGTGCCAAAGGAGATGATTATTTCACCTCCATCCTTCGGACCTATGGCATAAAGGTCGCTGTCCTCATCACATTTCTTCGAGAATTATCTGAATTACAAATTAATTTCAAACGAAGTGTATTAAATCCTGGCCAGCTTTTCATCGCTAGTTTTCTTTTCTTAGTGTTTTTGGGATCATTACTATTAATGCTTCCCGCAGCTACACAAGACGGAATTTCATTTTTGGATGCTTTATTCACTTCAACCAGTGCCGTTTGTGTCACCGGTTTAGCCGTAGTAGATACCGGAACCTATTTTACGCTTAACGGTCACCTTATTCTGTTGTTTCTAATCCAAATCGGAGGACTCGGGATCTTAACTTTTGTTACCTACTTTAGTTATTTTTTCAAGGGAGGAACAACCTATGAGAATCAACTAACTATCAGTGATATTTTGAGTGCACAGCGAGTGGGAGATGTATTTTCCACCTTGCGTTATGTCTTATTCATCACTTTTATTATTGAGGGAGCTTCTGCAGTATTAATCTACGTGAATCTAGATCCAACTTTATTCAAATCCCAATTTGACCGGGTGTTCTTCTCAATATTTCATGCTATTTCTGCTTTTTGTAATGCTGGTTTTTCAACATTACCAAACAGCATGTATGAATCAAGCTATCGATACAACTATAGCTTGCAATTCATCGTTATTCTCACTTTCATGTTTGGGGCACTGGGGTTTCCAATTATATCCAATATCGTTAGTTGGATTAAACATCAATTTTTAACGCTTACCAAGAGCCGTCGAACAAAACAGCAACAAAGTCTTAAATACAAGTTTAGACCTTGGATTGTAAGTATTAATAGTCGATTAACACTCGTAACTACTCTTTCAATCACTGGGATTGCCTTGGTGCTATTTTATGTGTTGGAATTTAACAATACCTTAGGAGAACATCATGGAATAGGAAAAATTGTCACGGCATTGTTTGGGGTAGCGACACCTCGAACTGCTGGGTTCAATTCAATTGATACGGGAGCTATGTATACCCAAACTACGGTATTAATCATCTTCTTGATGTGGATTGGGGCTTCTCCATCTTCCACTGGGGGTGGTATCAAAACAAGTACTGTCGCGATCGCATTTCTCAATATGGTAAGTATTGCCAGAGGTAAAAATCGAATTGAAGTCTTTGGCAGAGAAGTCGCCGATATTTCTGTTAGACGGGCCTTTGCAGTTCTAACCTTATCATTGGTAGTTATTGGCATTGGAATCATGCTAATTTCCTTTGTAGATCCGGAAATCGGCTTTTTAAAAATCACATTTGAGTGTTTTTCTGCATATAGTACCGTGGGTATGAGCATGGGAATTACTAGTCAACTTAGCGGATTCAGTCGATTTGTGTTAATAATTATCATGTTTATAGGAAGAGTTAGTATGTTATCTATTATGATTGCATTCTTTAAAAAGGCTAGACATCAAAACTATCGTTTCCCTTCTGAAGAAATAACGATAAACTAAATCAGGCAGCAAACGCATAGATACGTATTACGGACAACGCTTACTTAAAATTACAAACAGATCATGAAATATATAATAGTCGGTTTAGGGGCATTTGGAGGTTCATTAGCGGAAAAACTTACGCTTCAAGGAAACGAGGTAATTGGTGTGGACCGTGACATGGAAAAGGTGGAATATTTCAAGGAAAAGGTTTCTCATACCATTTGCATGGATTGTACTGATGAATTGGCAGTAATCGGATTACCACTAGAAGAAACGGATGTTTCCGTTATTACCATAGGTGAGGACCAAGGATCCAACATCCTTACTACTGCATTGTTCAAAAATCTTAATGCTAAACGCATTATAAGTCGTGCAAATGATCACATCCACGAAAAAGTACTCCAAGCTATTGGAATAACTGAAATTGTAGATCCTGAGGAAGAAACTGCGGAACGATGGGCAAAGCGATTGTGCTTATCTGACATTGTCGATTCCTTTGAATTAGATTCTGACTATAGTATCATAGAAGCAAAAGCTCCAGCTGAATTTAATGGCAAAACAATCGGGGATACCAAACTCATGGATAAACATAATATTTTGGTATTGACTACTATTCGAAAGATTGAATCTAAAGGTATTCTAACGAAAAACGTATTAGAGAACAAAGTTCAGGGAGTAGCCGACTCGAGAATGCAAATTGAGAAAGATGACATCTTGGTATTGTTTGGATCGAATAAAAACCTGCAAAATTTCCTCAAACAAGACTAGATCTGGACTATTCTTCATTAGTCCTTCTTTTAGTTAATGTAAAAAAGATACTTACGATACTTCTTTAACTCTTATCTGATGGGACTGTTGAGAATGAGCTGATTCGCATTCGCTTATCCTCTATAGCGCAATTCTAATTTTAGCCCCTCCTTCCGTCACTGTATTCTTAAAGGAAGTGGATACTTTCGGATTGTTGATTGTACGACCAAAGTATAACTGCACATTGATTTTTTTACTGTATTCGTAATCAATCGTTGGTTTAAATTGGAAGGAATACATTCCTCCTGTTGCCAATGACTCCCCTTCCATATCACGTTGAATCGTCACGTTATCAGATACGGACAGGTTAACCTTAAAGTTCGCATCGTTCTTCAATTGCATTGGACGTCCTTTGTTGAAGATTGGCCACATGAATTTCGGAAATTTCATATCTTTCTTAACCCATCCCATGGTGAAATTAATTTTATCGCTTCTCAATTCTGTTATCTGAGCATTTGACACTACTAATGAGAGGTCTCTAGATTTATCATATGACAACTTCACATTCATTTTTGATTTCTTCAATCGCATGTCTAAACCAATTAACGGTGACATTCGTTCTTGAATCATTACTTGCTGCACCACATAATATGAAATATACTCACTATTTTCATTCGTCACATCTGTTCGATAATAGTTTACCGGATTGATCTCATTTCCAAAAGAGTTCCCATATTCCAACGAAGATTGATAGTTCGAAACTCGGTAAGTCGAAGTATACGCATGTCGAATGTTGATCGATGAGAAATGCTTCGCTAAAAATTTAAGTTTCGCTAATCCTCTATAATTCAAATTCCAATTGGGTAATGGAATGGATTTAAAAATGTTCTTAAATCCTTTTTTAGGATCAATTGCACTAGAATCTCCACTGTACGCTTGAATAAATGCAGGAATCAGTACGTCCTGAGAATTCAATCCATATTCTCCTAGCGCGACAGAGTTATCACTATAACTATCTAAGCTACGCTTAATTGCTCCTCTGCTATTAATCATCGTTTGATATGCCTTGTTATCATACGTACCGGTATCTACTTTTTGAAAGAACGTTCTGATTCCAATAAAGGAAGTACTAAACGAACCGGAAGTCATTGGGCTCAACTCTGAAAATTGACCTGTATTTCCTGTCGTATCTTTAAATATCGTCTGGAATGAAGAATTATTGGTTTGCTTAGCAGAAAGTTGAACTTTAAAATCTTTAAACGGTTCAATCGTTGCTTTCAAATTCAAATTATATCCATCCGTACGTAATAACGGCTGTGTAATCAAATTACTCTCAGACATAAGACCATTCTGAACCAATGCATATTGAATCGAATCATCTTGATCTCCTACTACAAATGGAATTCCGGGATTGGCAAACGCTCCATCCAAACCAAAGTATTTAGGTACTCCCATGTAACCTGGGATATTGGTTCCTTGCGTTTTACTATATGAAAAATTCACATTCCGTACCAACATCATCGTTCGCAGTGTAAATTTTAGTGGATTAAATCCACCGTCCTTCTTTTTCTTATCCTTCTTCTTTTTATCATCTTCTTCTCCATCCTTGGCATCCGTTTCTGTTTTAGATACTGGTTTCTTTGCAGCTGGTTTACGCGATGGTCGAGAACGTTTAGGGCTATTAATTGCTTTTAGGAATTTCACTTTATTGTATAATTTCACCATATCCAATCTACCATTGATCGACTGCGTATTGTTATTATTTATACTATTCCCCAAAGAATCTGTTTGAGCTATTCCTGATTCGTTAAATGTAACAGGTCCTGCTAACCAGTTGTATCCGGCTGCATATTTCAAATCTGCTGTAATCCAATTTGTCAAAGGAAATTGATTAATAGGCACACGATAACTCGCAGAAACATTTTGATTAAAATCCGTTATTCGACCAAAGTCCTTAAAGTTATTTAGAATCACTTGCACCTTTTCCTGATAATCTGCGTCTCCCCTGTCAATTCTACCTTCCGTTTCATCCACCTTAGACATCACGTTTGCACGGTAATCCATCGAAATACTTTTCGTGATTGGCCACTTCATGCTGTACTGTCGTTTGAAACTAATGTTCTTTTCGTACAATGGAGCAAAACCATCTGTGGTTAATTTCCCAAAAGCATTTACGGTACGGTATTGTGTTTCTCGATATGATCGATTCACATCTGCTGAAAACGAGATATTACTTGGGAGCGGTTGTACATTAAAGTTTCTAATCAACTTCAAATATTTCGATTTCAAAAACTTCGCTTTAGCCAATGGAGAAAAGGGCTTCATTTTATTCGCAAAGGCATAATTAATTCCACCTCTTCGATTCTTTAAGAAGTTCGTCTGTGTACTAATGTTGGTTCGATTCGATTCACTATAGGCATAGCTAAAGGACCAATTGGAAATATCAAGTGGAGTGGCAATCTTTTTGCCTTTCGCTTTTTGCTTTCTTACATTCGAAAAGTTAATACTTCGGTTACTTGTTATATCCAATACGTCTCTTCGATACTCTTCTACTGTAGATTGAGCGTCATCCGGATTGTCTCGAATGTAATCCAATGTTCTACTTAATCGCACGTCCGGATTCAATGGATCGTATTCTGGAGAAACTAATGTTTTATCTGTACTTACATACATTGGCAATGAAACTCCCATTTTCTTAGGAAGAAATTTATCCAACAACACCGTTGAACTAATATCATATGAAGAGGTATTTTCTCGGGCTCTGGCATTAAAATTTTGTCCTAATGAACCAAAACCAAAATGCTCATGCTTCCCTGACAAGTTTACCGTCGCCAAATCAGCCAGCTTCGTTTTAACACTTCCCAACGCAGCCCATCCAGCCGTTTCATCAAATCCGGTCATTCTTAATTCATCCAACCAAACACAAATTGATTTTGGATCTCCTATTGGATTGCCATTTGCATCATGATCTTCTGGAATATTTCGAATTCCTAACATAATAACACGCACATCGCTCAAATCAGGTCGTCCTCGTACACTTATGGCTTGACCATCAATGCTATCAGTATATATTCGTCCTAATTCTAAAAATGAGGGTGCTCTTTCTCCTTTAAGATCAACCAATTTTTGAAACTCCACTTCGATTTCATTATCTATTGGCCAGATCAGATCTCGATCCTCTGTTCCTACTCCAAGCGGCGTAATGTTAAGCGGAACTTCCACTTCGTAGTAATTCTGCGTAAAATCCGTTCCAAAACGAATGAAAACACTAAGCTCATTGTCCTCCGTAGCAAAATTGGATCCCGGATACAATTCACCATGTACGAAAAGACGGATCTTCTTATAATTTATTAAATCCTGACTTACATTTTTAAATACGGCTCGAGCATCATCTACTTGTAAATTGTCCACGCAAAGTTTCAAAGATTGCTCATTGTTCAGTGCATTTGTAAACTGAGGGTTCCCATAATTTTGCGTTCGAATCTGATCACTTGGCAATACGTAAGGAATTGTTCCATTTGCATCTCCATTCTCTTCTATGTTTACCGTGGAAACAGTAAAAAGCGTGTTTTCATCATGATTTTGAGTTCCCACAAATGGTCCCTTCAAGTCATCATTATAGGTTCGCCATTGGGAAGATACATATTGAAATGCTCCCATTCTTAGCACTACTGGCTCTGCCCAATCCGTCATGTACATTCGTAAAAAACGAATACTTTTAAAGTTACTAATCCCTCCTACTACATTTTCTGGCAGTACATCACGGATTGGAATTCTAAACTGATACCAAGTAATTGGTACAAACTGCTGATTTCCTGAAGGTACAACTTGCACTTCGTCCACAATATAATTGTTCCCTACCATTAAGCTATTCGGATTTAAATCCACTTCGTATTCATAATACGCCTCCAAATCCGAAATGGTATTATCATTGTTCAAATCCTCCTTATCTGGTAAGGTTGAATATCCAAATACATTCGTTCCTTCTGGGCTATTCCCTTCAAACCCATTAAACTCTTTATATCTTCCTAAAATCGGAGTTAATTCCTGATCATATTCATCCCCTAAGAAGTATCTGAAATCATCCGTGGATGGATCATTTTGTAATTTGGCTAATGCTCCCGGTTCTAAATTATTCGGCAGGCTATTTAAAAACTCTTCAAAATACGTTTGCTCACCTTCATTACTTAAACCATCGTACCCTAAATCCTGCTTCACTCTTGCCCCTTCACTATTATCAAAACCATTTGTTAGATACTGGTTCGCAGGAACACTCCCCCAAACGGTGGAATCTTTATTTTCATCATCGTTGAGTGGAAGTCCATTCTCAAAAAAGAAGCGGCTATCTTTCATTACATCCTCGGAAATATTTCCCAAATTCAGATAGAGCTTTCCTCCTGTTGTATTACGTTTATTGTATGATCCGTCGTTGATCGTATCCACAAATGGATCCATTAACCAAAATTCAATGTATTCTATATTCGCGTTATCAAAATCTGTATCATAGTCCACCGCCTTTGTAATTCCTGCCCATCTTTTTCTAGGGTCATCAAATGTCCCATCTTGGTTCAAGTTGTTTACTTCATAATTATATGGCCCTCTTTCATCTGGAAAATAAGCTAAGTCAAATGTAATTAGTTGGTTAAATATATTAGACTGAATTCTATTAGGGAACACTTCCTGTTGTTCTACATATCGCTCATAACTGTTCGTACTTGGCTCCCTCAAATAATCAGGAAGCACTCCGGCATTATTAAACACGAATGCTTGATCCACCGAGTACCATGCTAACTTCGCCCTACCATATCCGTAATCTACGTCAGATGATTTAGCTTCCTCAAACCTCTGAGGAGTACTTGCCAATTTCCATTTCTTATTAGTAGAAAAATTACCTCCCAAAAAGTATGGCGTTTCCGATCCTTCAAAATCATCCAAATATGCCGTAGCCTCACCGTCAATCTCAATCAGTTTAGAATGCCCTGGAAGTAACTGTGCAAATTCACCTGAAATCGCAACCGTTGACTTTTCCTTGGTTTGGATAAATGGTAATTTATCAACCAACTTCGTTAATATTCTTGACTCCGTTGAATAACTTCCATCTAATCCCCAGATTGTACTGTTGGACGGTTCATTTCCTTGTCTAACCGTTCTCCACCAAGGTCGTTCGGTTAATCTTAAGATGGTTCCACCTAGAACAAAGTCGTCACTAATCTTATAATCCAATCGAGATCCAAAAAATGTTTTCGGCTGAGAAGCTATCAAATCCTGCTTTTCATATCGTACCTTGATCGTGTTACCTGAATTTAAGACTCCTTCGTCCGTAATTTTCACTTTTCCTGAAAGGTAATTCACCTCATACTGGGCTCCCTCTGTTAAAGTGGTACTTCCAACAGTAACTACAACCGAACCTTTCTGAATATCAAAGCCGTTTAACTGCAAATCTTTTGAACTTGCCGATTGATAAGCTACTTTAATGAAGTACTTATTTTTCGTTGCCAACTGCAAGGCATCACTCTTTGTTCCATCATACATCTCACTAAAGACATACTTATTAATAAGGGAAGCATATTGAGCTGTGGGTACAAATCGTTTTTCCAGATTGTCGCCAAAAGGTTCTAGTACAGGAAAGTAGATTCGTCCATTTTTCACATCAATTGTTACTGGTGCAAAATTATTCCCACTGCCATTATCTACAAAATCAAAATTCCCATCTGGCTGCTTATCACCGTTGATGTTTAAGTTGTCCAAATTCATCAATCGCAACAAAGGAATATCGCGTACTGCATCTACCGGACCTTCCTGCAAAGCGGGATTATCTAATCCGGTACGGTCATTTTTATAAATTACTGACAATCTAAAATTCTCTTTATTTATTCTACTTGAACGCAGTGAATAAACATTTTTCATCATCAAGTCCCACATCGGAAGTGTGGTGTTTACCGTGGCAGGACGAAGTAATTTCAAATACACATTATCTTCTTCATCCAAATTTTGATAATCCTCGGATAATTCTCCCACCTTATAATTTCTTCCATTGTAGGTGTATTCAAACGCTACGGCCAATACATCATCATTTTGTAATGCCGTACGCAAGGAAATATATCCTAATTGAGGATGGAAATCATAATCTACACCTGGTTGTAATTTTCTAGCCTGACGTATGGTTTCAAAATCTTCTGACTTAATCAATCCAAATGCTCCTTCCAATGCTGAGTTTGCATTATCTGCACTTCGCGTACTTAGATTGGATATAATTTTAGAATAAAGGTTGTTTCGGGTAGATTGGTTATTTGGTGGAATATCAATATTGTTCGGATCACCTAAATCTGCAAATGCCGCAAAATTTCGTAAACTATTCGTGCGTTGCACTTTGTTTCGAACATACACTTCTAATCGAGTGATGTTTACATTTGACACAACTCTAGGCAACTGGGAAAGGGCTTTTTCATATTCGTTTCGAAAAAACTGGGACAAAAAGAAATGCTTATTCATTTCATAATCTGCCGCTTCGATCTCCATTTCTCGAGTAGACGCTCCATTTTTAAACTCTTGTTCTTCCGATTTTCCTCGTTGCTGAGCTAAAACGGAAGTCACATCCAGTTTTCCAAATTTCATTACTGTTTTGAATCCGAATATATTCTGTGATCCCTGAATCAGCGATCCTTTCAACGGAAAACTAATTGTTCCTGCATCCACATCTTGTAAAATCTCATGATCTAACCCTGTGTAGTCAATCTTCACTACATTTTCGAATTCAAAAGTCGCTCCTGTATTCCAATTGATGTTCATTTTTAATTTCTCACCAACTTTCCCAACAAGATTTAAGGCTATATTTTGGTCAAATTCAAAACCGCCATAGCGCTGCTGTCTTTTATTCAGAGATGGATTGAAATTTCGTTGCCATCTTCCTCCAAACGTCAATGTAATATTCCCATTCGGACGAATATCTACATAGTTTCCTCCAAAAATTCGATCCAATGCAGGGGACACATAAATTCGAGGGATCAAGCTATTATTTTTTAAGGCATCGTCTTCACCTCCATCTGCAATTTGATTCCAATAACTCCTAATTTGTTCCTGGGTTTGCCATTTGAGAAACTCATCATACGTCATGGTTGAAGTAGGTCGATACTGAACATCTCCCATATTCTCTTCAATGTAATAATACTTTAAGCTATCATCCACAGAAATTTTACGTTCATAATTGGATGGTAATCCATACATAAACGGCGTTTTAGAATCCGGATCATACAACGGATTGCCATAGCGATCCGTAGGTTTATACGTAGGATATTTGGATGGTTCGTAACTTTGATTAGAAGATGAATCCGTACTGGTTGAATCAGATTGAGCCATTAAAATCGTATTTGAAACGATTCCAATAAGTAATCCCATTAGCAACGGCTTTCGAAGTACTTCCAACTGGGTCTTTAGACCTCTCCAGATTTTATTTAGGCAACTTTTTTTCAAGGGTATTAACTATGCAGATTTCAATACTGCTTTTATTACTTCTTCAACACTTAAATCTTTATCAGACTTTTTCAATAACCTGTCTATCGCTTTCTCTGCAGCATTTTTCGCAAATCCTAGCGTAGTCAATGCAGATAACGCTTCTTTACGTATCGTATTGTGCGACGGCGATAAAATATTCAGTTGATCTTCTGAGGTAGATTTCAGCACCTTATCCTTTAGCTCTAAGATGATCCGTTGAGCACTTTTCAATCCAATCCCTTTCACACTTTGTATAGTGGCTATGTCGTTATTTACAATGGCGTGTTTGATCTCTGCTGAATTTAAAGTAGATAGAATCATTAGACCTGTTGCTGCTCCAACTCCATTCACGGAAAGTAAGGTTAGAAAAATATCTTTTTCTTCTAGATTCGAAAATCCATACAAAATCTGCGCATCCTCCCGAACATGCATGTACGTATGAAGTAAATAATTATCTTCATTCTTAATATCAGAATAGGTCGAAAGTGATATTTTTACCTCGTACCCCACTCCATTTACATCCATAATAACGTAAGCTGGATCTTTCTTATACAATTTCCCGTTTAAATACGCAATCATCTATTCTCTTGTTAATTTCCCTTTCGTGCCTTTTAGCTTTATATCAATCATCTTAAGCTCAATCACACCAAATTCTTTTGTTTCTTTCTTTGTCTTTGTGCATCTACGACCGCAATCGCTACCATATTTGCAATTTCACGAACGGAACTTCCTTGTTGCACTATGTGAACTGGCTTTTTCATCCCCATTAAAACAGGTCCGATAGCTTCGCATTCACCCAATTCCTGCAATAGTTTATAGGCAATATTTCCTGCATCCAAATTTGGAAAAATCAAGGTATTGGCTCCTTTTTTAGCTAAATTACTAAATGGATAATGCTCTCGAACAAGTTCTTTATTTATGGCAATATTCGCTTGAATCTCTCCATCGATAATCAACCCAGGATATGCGTCTTGTGCCAACGCAGTGGCATTTTTCATCTTGTTCGTATACTCATCACGTGCTGATCCAAAATTAGAATAAGACAACATCGCTACCCGAGGTTCAATATCAAAAAACTTAACCATTCGTGCGGTAAGCCCTACAATCTTAACTAAATCCTCTTCAGTTGGATTCTTATTCACGGTCGTATCTGCTAGTGCAAATGGTCCTCTTTTAGAAAGCATCAAATACATCCCGGCTACCTTATTCACTCCATCTTCCGTTCCTATAACTTCCAAAGCCGGACGAATTGTTTTTGCATAATCTTTGGTAAGGCCAGAGACCATTGCATCTGCATCTCCATTTTCTACCATCATAGCTGCAAAGTAATTGCGATCACGCATTAACTTCCCGGCTTCATAAAGTGTAATCCCCTTACGTTTTCGCTTTTCATATAATAAAGCACCGTACTCTTTGCGCTTCTCTTCTTCTGCATATGCATCGATAATCTCGCATTCTGGCATTTCAATATTATGCTCTTCACATATCTTCTCAATCTTATGCTTTCTACCAAGAAGAATTGGAAATGCGATATTGTCTTCCGCTACCATTTGAGCCGCTTTCAATATCTTGTGATGCTCTGCTTCAGCAAACACAACTCGTTTTGGTCGTTTCTTTGCTTCTACAATTATTCGGGAAATAATTTTCTGATCAATCCCTAATTTTTCTAATAACTCGTCTTCGTAACGCTCCCAATCTGTAATTGGCTTTTTGGCTACTCCAGAATCCATAGCTGCTTTTGCAACTGCAGGAGAAATGGATGTAATCAGTCTAGGGTCGATTGGTTTAGGTAAAAAATATTCTTTCCCAAATGTCAGTGCTTTTTCTCCGTATGCTTTATTTACTACATCCGGAACTACTTCTT
This sequence comes from Cytophagales bacterium, assembly GCA_965277185.1. GTDB lineage: Bacteria > Bacteroidota > Bacteroidia > Cytophagales > JAHDFW01 > JAHDFW01. The sequence goes on from CBDICC010000039.1 coordinate 16,994, forward strand.
TGGTCAATTCCGCGATGGCTTTCACCGCTGCCATTTTCATTTCCTCATTAATTGCCGTAGCTCGAACATCCAATGCTCCTCTAAAAATATAAGGAAATCCCAATACGTTATTCACCTGATTAGGGTGATCCGATCTACCGGTAGCCATCAAAATATCATCGCGAGTAGACATGGCCAAGTCATAGCCAATTTCTGGATCAGGATTAGCCAATGCAAAAATGATTGGATCCTTCGCCATTGTTTTCACCATTTCCGGCGTCATTACATTTCCGGCTGAGAGACCAAGAAAAACATCCGCGTCATTTACCGCATCCTCCAGAGTATGTAAATCACGCTCTGTTGCAAACTCGGCCTTACCTACGTTTTGCTCGTTTCGATCCTTTCGAATGACTCCCTTACGGTCAACCATTACGATATTCTCTTTCTTCATACCTAATGTATGATACAACTTGGTACATGAAAGAGCTGCTCCACCTGCTCCATTAACTGCCATTTTCACTTTAGCAATATCTTTACCAACGATCTCCAAACAATTGATCATCGCAGCTGCAGATACAATTGCTGTTCCATGTTGATCATCATGCATTACCGGAATATTCAACTCCTTCTTTAACCGTTCCTCTATCATGAAACTTTCAGGAGCTTTAATATCTTCCAGATTAATCCCTCCAAAGGTCGGTTCTAATGCTTTTACAGCTTGAATAAAATCCTCTGGATCTTCGGCGTTCAACTCAATGTCAAACACATCAATTCCAGAAAACTTCTTAAACAATACAGCTTTTCCTTCCATTACGGGTTTGGATGCCTCTGGACCAATATTCCCTAGTCCTAAAACAGCCGTTCCATTCGTAATTACACCTACTAAATTTCCTTTAGCAGTGTATTTATAAACTTCTTCTACATTTTTGTGGATTTCAATGCAGGGTTCTGCTACGCCAGGTGAATAGGCCAACGCCAAATCTCTCTGTGAACTAACCTTTTTGGTTGGAACTACCTCAATTTTCCCAGGTTGCCCCTGTGTGTGATAGTTTAATGCGTCTTGTTTTTTTATTTTAATAGCCATATGTACGGTATTTACGCAAATATACCGTTGTAGCCTGACTTAATGAACTAATGTGTACATTCTTTTTCGCAACAACTTACATTGGAATTTTATTCAATTTAAGTAGACGGAAATACGCGGAGGATTTACCCTTTAAAATTGGACAGAATGGCTCGCATTTCACGAATCTTCGATCGTTTACTTTTACCTGGTGCTGCGATGAAACCTTCTACATAATAAATCTCTGTTCCATCTTCGCTTAGCATCGCATAACTCACAAACGGACCTCCAAGTGTATTATCTTTTAGCTTCCATAAGCCCCTACATAACTTGGCATATTTGCCATCTTTAGTAATCTCCTGCCCTTTAAGAGGCATATACTCTTGGGTCATCATATAATGGTTTGTATCTCCCTCCACCTTGACTAGACGAAACCCAAGCGAATCTCGCCATTCACTTAAGAATTTATCGGAAAACTGATCCTGATTCGCATAGGGCATCTTGGATATAATTATGTTTCGATCCACTTCTTCGTCTGGAATTCGAAGCCATAGAAATCGATCCCCTTCCTTTGCTAGTGAATATCCATATGGCACTTTAAAAGTCGCTCCGAATTGTTCCTTTACCTTCTTCGTTAATTTAGAGTCATACTTTTGATAGCCCTGGTTAATACTCATTAAAGAATTCACCTTCGTATCAAAGTATGATGCAATTTTTAATCGATTTTCGCCTATCTTTTGTTTTAATTTCTCGTCAGAATCAGCTAATACATATACAATTCTTTGGCCAGGAGTAAACACATCTGAATTTACATAAAATGGCGGTGCATCTTTCTTTTCATTTCTAGCTGATTCTACATTTTTTGGTCCCAACAAACTTCGCATGTAGGTGCCAGAAGGAGATTTGTTATTTACATTGGCCACTACCAAAATACTGTAATATTTCTTAAAAATTCCACTAAAATCAACTGGATCAATACGGGTGATTTTAAACATTGGTTCGGCTTGAGGCAAACCATATAAATCTTGTAAAAAAATGCGACGAACTGAGTCTCCTAATGACGCATTCCATTCAGAAGTATCGATCACAACCAACACATTCCCTTCGGTATGATTTAATTTGGCCAAAGCAGAATTTGATTTTTTCGGGCTTACCGCTTGTCCGGTTCCCTCTTTATTTTGTGTTGCGTTCGGGTCTCCGTCCACATCACTTTGTCCACCAGAGCAGGCAAAAAACAAAAACGAAGTCGCTAATACTGCTAAACAGAAAAACAGAGACTTCTTACTTTGGTAACGAAATTCTTCAGATAATATCATTCTTAATATATTACTTTAGGTTTGATTGGTTGATTCAATGAAATTTCGGTTACGCAAGTTATTATTTTAACTGTGATCTTGCTATTTTATTTTATACGGTTGTACAATTTTAGACAATCCATCTAAAAAAAAGACTCAATCGAATTGTATTGTATACGCCCCTTTCCCATGTCCCATTAACGCCCATTTATGTTTCGATATTTGTTCAATATCGTACAATGTATAGGCACTTAGAATTTTAGTGGATTTTATGTTGTTCCGTTTAACATCCGGCTTTATCAATTCCCCTTTTTGACTAACCGCAATAACTCCGCCCATTGGCCCACAATAATCCATACTCCAGATACACCCATTGCCTTTACATAAAATACTGGTCGCCCGATCATTTTCAAATTTCCCAATAATACCATCTTTTGCAAATTGTATTGAACGCGCTCCTGAAAACCATAATTCCTGCTCAAAAAAGGCAATCTCGTGTACTAATCCTTGCACCTTTCCATAATTTTTCCACCGTTTGTTATTCCACCTTTTCACTTTTGAATTCAACCCGTTGAAGGTACTTACGTACAATTCTCCGTGTTGATTTTTAGCCATTGACCATCCAAATTTCCGAATACTCCGCCATTGCCATGAAATTTCCTCTGTATCAAAGTCAATTTCAGCGATAAATCCGTGTGGAATCCGCTTCAATCCATCTGCAATTCCTGTGTGTCCTCCACAAACAAGTAATTTCCCATCAGGCTGAATCATCATGTCGTAGAAACATCGATTATCAAATTTCTTAAACCACTTTTTTTCGGTATTACCGGTTTTTAAATTGTGTCGATAGATTACGGCATTGTCCGTAGCAATGTAAATGAAATCTTCATATCGTTCTAACTCTAATATGTTAACAGTATCATTGGTATATCGAACGCTTTCCAACACTCCGTTGGAATCCATTACACTGAGAATCCCGTACTCACCTCCTGCCCAAAATGAATTTGCGTCCATTTTGGCAAAATGATAAAAACTGCTATCTGCTGCGTTTCCTTGATAAACTACTTTAATTTGTTGGGCAATTCCATCAATCAATGACAACTGAATGCAAAAGGCAAGGAGCACCCATTTCATTGTATATAATTTCCTTGCATATTGCATATTTTGTCTCACCTTAAATTAATTTATACTCTGAAAAACATTCAATTCGTTTTCATCGGTTGGTCGCCTTCTGTTTTAGATAGCTGTTCCTCCTTCACCAGATATTGGTGATAATTTGCAAAGGCATTTGAGATAATAGCCGTTGTATACGCATCGGATTTCCAAAAAAGTGTATTACGAATCACCGTACCACCAGAAAAAAATACGCCTCCTTCCCAATGAATCCCATCTCCATCCACAAGACAATGATTCATCAAATATCGAATCCCACGCTCAATACTCGTTTTTGTATTATTGGTTTCGTAATCACCATAGTTAATCAACGTATTTATAGCATAGGCAGTAGATTGAATCCGATCTTTTTTATTGACAATTCGTCTGGATTTCCAACTTCCGTCTTTTTGCTGTTTCTCTAGTAGATTACCCGTTATATTCCTCATGGCTTTCCCTACTTGAACCGCACCATTACTATATGCTTTCGAAACAGCATAAGGAAATTGATATCTGTTTGGATAATAAATCCCTACTCGATCATATCTTCTCTTTTGAGATTTTGATTCCAGAAACCGATATGCTCCACCTGTCCCTTTTGCATTCAACTCGTCATACAACGCTAATGTTGCAATGATATTTGCATTTACTACACCATCTAAATCATTGCTCCCGTAAGGAATATAAGGAACATAAGCATGTGGAAAACACTCACTAAATGACAGAAAGAACGTTGCGTTATGCCCAACAACCTTAATAATATTCCAATGCTTAAATTGATACTCGTCTCCCAACCACGTAAGAAACGCACCCGTATTATGGTCGTTTCCATTAATGTAATTATACCAATGGCGATTATGACGATTAGTGTCCAAATATGGATTAAAAATCGTTGCAACTGAATGCATATTATTGACACGTTGTGTATCTAAATCAGCCAATACATTTGGGAAATTTGAGCCAATTTGCCTTCTCAGATTCATACTTGTATATGCCAATGCGGTATCATCTGCATCTTCCACGACATTCGCAGCATTATTGATATAACGAGTCCTTAATCTAAAGTTAGTGGGTCTTCTTATTAGAGGTTGACTACCTGGAACATCATTTCTCTTTAACTTTCGATAAGGCTGTTGCAAATGCCAGAAATTAAACTTTCCACCATTTTCGTAAGTCAATATATTGGAAAATGCCAGATCTAACATCTCTGGTATTTCCTTATATTCTGGATAATTTAAGTAAATCTTAGCCAATGCATTATGAACAGAGGACACGGAAAAGCAATTGGAATCGTCCACCGGTTTTTTGTTTCCCAGCAGGAAAAAACTAATTCTTAACCCCATCGTTGTAGGCCATTCACCCTTGTAATATAAGATTGACTTTGTTGATTCTTCCCGTCGCTGAGTTCGATGTAAAAATTGAATTCCTAGATTCATGTGCTGTTTCAAACTATCCTTTAGCGAGGTAATGTTCGAACTTGCATTCGTTTGTGCATTACAACTTGCAGGAAGCAATACAGCAAAAAAAACAAGATTCAAAAAAAGGAATATATATTTGAACGAGGCCTTCAACAATTGTATGAATTTTAGTCAAATATAACGGATCAAGCCGTATTTCTAACTAATCTTTTAATTATCTACTTTCTAAATTGTATCAAAAACCTGAAATAGAATGATTTATTTGGAAGTGATCGATCGTAATCTAGATTTAATGTTCCAAAGAAGTAATTGGCTTATCAATCCATCAGGCGATGGTGGTAGAAATTTCCGCTTCGAGTGAGAAAAAGGATACTTGATCTTCCAAGTGATCAAAGGTATATTCAATTTGACTTGACTTCTTACCTATTTCTATTAGACCAATACCAGCACAACCGTCCGGAGACAATTCACCATTTTTCAATACATTCTTTTGCAACTCAACCAATTCGTTGTGATCAGCCAAACGCACTTGGTCAATTTTTTGCTTTAATGTATTCACTGATTCCGTACTCAAAAAATTCCCGGTGTAAATACAATAAGATTGATCCGTTTTACGAACCAAAAAGATCCCCTTCACTCCTTCATCATCATCTGTCAGGACTTTTCCGTGCTTATAGACGTTTTGAAGTGATTCTACAATAACACTAAACAGTCTATTCTTTACAAGATCTTTGCTTTGGCGAATGTGCGCATCCTTATAGGTAAGCGAAAGGATTGAATTAACCAGATCAGAATTAAAATCTCCTTTGTAGGACATAATAATATTGTCTTCTTCCAATTGGTTACTCCACTTAAAACAATTTTGTTTCAATACTTCACTTGTTAGTTAATTCGCCTTATAGGGCTAACGCAATATAAGTAAATCGAATTGGATAATGTTTATAATTCAATCACTTTTTTTCCGGAATTATTGGATTTTAATTTTAAATTGTACTTTTTAAAGTAAAACAGACCCAAAATGGAAAGTTTAGACGCAAATTATATTATAATTGGAGGAGCAACGGTTATTATTTTGTCCTATCTTTTTAACTTAGTTGCCAAACGCACTAGTATTCCTTCTGTATTGATGCTCATCTTTATTGGGGCTGCTACCATGCTGGTTACCAGTCAGTTTAACATAAATTTCCTAAAAGATAAGAGCTTCAACACCTTACTAAGTGTATTGGGAACAGTGGGACTTATCTTAATTGTTCTAGAAGCCTCTTTAGACCTTAAATTGGAACGTAAAAAATTGCGCCCAATTCTTTTATCCTTGCTAATTGCATTTTTGGGGGTGCTAATCACTACTTCCGCCCTTTCTTTGATCTTTGTTTTAACCATTGATACAAATTGGGATGTTGCTATTTTCCATGCCATCCCTTTGGCCATTATTAGCAGCGCAATAGTGATTCCTAGTATCTCCAATTTAATTCAAAAAAAGAAGGAGTTTTTGATTTACGAAAGTGCCTTCTCAGATATTCTGGGCATTATGATGTTTTACTTTTTCAAAGATAATTTGGGGAAAGATTCTGCTTTAAAAGTTGTTACAAACATAGGTGGCAACGTCGGATTGACTATAATTCTCTCTGTTATTGCAGGGTATATCCTGATCATTGTTCTTCAAAAACTCACTACTCATGTTAAATTCTTCCTACTAATTGCTGTATTATTCATGGTGTATTCCACGGGTAAATTAATGCATCTATCGCCACTTTTGGTGATCATGTTTTTCGGGATAATTTTAAATAATCATGAGATGTTTTTCCGAGGGTTCTTAAAAAAGTGGTTAAACGAGGAAGCCTTTGGTCCCATTTTGCGGGAATTAAAAGTAATGACGGCTGAAACAGCCTTTTTAGTACGGACATTCTTCTTTTTCATTTTTGGATTAAGCATTAAGCTTGACTCTCTGCTGAACATAGATGCAATCATGCTAAGCTTACTAATTTTAGGTGCAATTTATCTAACCCGAATTGGCCTATTTACTGCCTTTATTGGAGGAAAGGAAAGTAGCCCTCAACGAATGGTTGCTCCTCGTGGATTGATAAGCATTTTACTATTCTTCCAAATCCCAGCTCAATACAAAACCATTGAATCCTATTCTGGCATTTTATTATTAATAATACTTACAAGCAGCATTATCATGACGATTGCACTTATCCGAAATAAAAAGAAGCAATCCACTTTAAATGCTGAACAAAACTCTACTAATCCTTCAGATGACTCTACAATAACACCTGAACAAACTGAGCACAGTGCGCAATTGTCCTCAAGCAGTGATGTGAATTCAGATCTTGATAAAAGTACTACCATGGAAGAAGAATCGTCCAATGACGTTTCCGCTCCATCCCAATTAGAAGAAGAAAAAGACTCTTCCTCTCCACTACCACATTCAAAATTGGATATTAATCATACGCTTTCCAATATCAAAAAGGAGGATGGACCCGATTCCACAAAAGGCTGATCTTTTATAAAGAGTCTAGTGAAATTAGTAAATCAAATTTAAATCGAATGGAATCGATATTGGACCGGTCGTTGAAGATTCCTTTTTAATCGGTTCCGTATTTATCACAGAACCAGATTCATTATTCGCAGGAGTTGATTCATTCTTCTTCCGTTCCCAAGGAGAAGTTGTATTACTCATAATAAAGTATAAAAAAGATAACATACCTGCCATAAACAACAAGAAGATGACTAGCATCACCTTTTTTGATTTGTTATTTTTTTGCGGTTTTTCCAATTTAGACTTTTAGCTTTTTCATTTTAGAACAACTTCCTATTCTAATTTGGCACAAAGTTACAAAAAAATCGACGCCTTCGAATCTAAAGTAGTTATATTCGAAATCAGTAATACTTATATTCTAGCCAACAAAACAGATCATCTATGGATTTAACATGGAAATTCTCATCATTTGATGAATTAGACACAAAACAGCTTTATAACATTTTGGCTCTACGTACCGAGGTTTTTGTGGTCGAACAAAACTGTCCTTATCAGGAATGCGATGGACTCGATGAACAAAGTATGCATTTGTGTGGTCATAACAAAAACGGAGATTTAATGGCTTATATGCGCGTACTACCGCAGGGAGTTGTGTATAATGAAATAGCTATGGGACGAATTGTCACCTCTCCAAAAGTACGACGATCAGGATTAGGGAAAGTATTAATGGAACATGGAATTGAAGCAACTTATCGCCACTTCAGCCAACAACCTGTTCGGATTTCTGCTCAAAGTCACCTCGTAGGATTTTATGAGTCTTTCGGATTTAAAAGTACAGGCAAGGAATATTTAGAAGACGATATTCCTCATACTGAGATGTTAAAATCTAATTAAATTAAATTAAGACGCCCTTTGTTTAAATACGTGATCGTTATTTAGATAATGTACTATTATCTAAATATTGATACTGTTCCCATTCGTACGTCTTTCTTATCGCCATGTAAATCTATTTCATAGTTATATTTACCATCAGGCACCACTTTTCCTCTCATATTAAATCCTTCCCACCGTGTTTTATAACCATCATTTGATTCAAATAACATGATGTTTGTTTTGGTATAAACAACCACATGGCAATTTGGATATTGATCGATGTTTCTTATTTCCCAGTCATCATTCACACCATCTCCATTTGGCGTAAATACACTTGGGATATACAAATCCCCATCCAATGCGAAGTTATTATCCAAGTGACCTGGTTCATTCAACCATTGAATTGCATCCTCAATATTCTCAAAAATAAATCGCTCCTCAATAATTTCAGGAATCATTGTAATTCCTTCCATCATAGCGCGTTGCCTCCAGTGCATATCACACAGACAAACGTTAATCTCCTTCTCCTTCAGCGTCTTGCATGCTTCTTTAAATGTATACACACCGGATTGATCCATGTGATGCACATGCGAAAAGTCAAATACTACTGCGGATAAGTCCGCACTGATGCTATCAATTTTATTTTGGAATCGAGACGCAAAACCAAAGAATAATGGTCCATTTAATGTAATGATCTCTACTTTTTCACCAAAATCATCCGAACGTTCAAAGGCTCCAATAATGTTAGTCACGATTTTATCTACTCGCTTGTTTGAAGTTTCACGTTCTACCACATCCGCCATTTTCTTCATAAAGTATAATGCGGCAATGATCAATCCAATTCCCACGGCATAGAGCAGATCATAGAAGACTGTAAGTCCAAGTACCGCAAACATGATAAAATTATCGTTTTTCGGAACATATTTGATGTCATTTAGTACGTTACGATCCAATACAGAGATCCCAACCGTTACCAAAACACCACTTAATACGGCTAGTGGAATTTTACCGGCCACCGGGCCTCCTAACATCAAAATTCCGAATAAAATTAACGCATGAAAAATTCCTGACAATTGAGTCCTACCTCCGGAGTTAATGTTTAACACTGTAGCTGGTGTAGTTCCTGCACCTGGGATTCCTCCAAAGATTCCGGAAACCATGTTTCCAACTCCTTGTCCTATCAATTCCAAATTTGGTTTATGCTTGGTCTTCGTTAAATTATCAGCAACGACAGAGGTTAATAAACTATCAATCATCCCCAGTCCGGCCAATGAAAGGGCCGGCAAAATAGCTCCTCCTAACATTGAAAAATTGAATCCAGTAAACAATTCTAATCTTGGTGAAGGCAACTTCGCTGCTATCACTGTTTTGCTTTCAATAATTTGAATTCCAAACTCTTTATCTAATCCAAATCCCCATGAAACGGCTGTAACTGCTACTAGAGCTACCAATGTACTTGGCACCACTTTCGTTATTTTTGGAAACAAATATATTATCGCAACTGTTGCTATGGCTAACAAGATATTAACAGGATTAATACTCATAATCATATTCGGAATATCCCCCAATATCCCAATCACTTTAGATTCTGCTCCAGACCCTAAAAACTTTGGTATTTGTAAAATAATAATAATCATTCCAATTCCACTCATGAAACCAGAAATCACAGGATAAGGGATATAAGCTACATACTTACCCAATTTTAAGACCCCAAATATGATTTGAATTAAACCTGCTAATACAAATATTGTAATAATCGCGGGCATCGCTTTCTCCAACGTTCCTGATTCCAAAACGGCTCCAGATAGCTTATCTACTACCTGCGTTGATTTAATTTCAGTAGCCACAATTAATGCGGTTACAACGGCCATTGGCCCAGTAGGATTACTTATTAACGTTTGCGTTCCTCCAAAAAGAGCTGCAATCAAGCCAAGGAAAATAGCTCCGTAGATCCCATTAATTGGATCCATTCCTGCCGCAGCACCAAAGGCCAATGCAACTGGTAGTGCTACCACTCCTGCATTGATTCCTCCGTATAAATCTCCTTTTATATTACTAAATATCTTCATTCGATATAATCGATTACATCCGTTTTCTTATCCAACCTTAAATAAGGTATTTTATCCCTATTAAAAAAATATTATGATGATTCATTAAAATGAACTCAATTGAATCCAAAGAAAGATTACAACCTCTTTAAAATCAGGTTGAAAAAATTCAATCTAGGAATACCAATTCAATGAAATTACATCATTTTTAAGCTTCTTGAAAAGCAGTAATTCCTCCTTCTAAATTTTTGGGTATTTTGAAGCCATTTTGGGTTAATACGGCACATGCAGTTCTACCTCTAGCACCTGTTCTACAATACACAATCAATTCTTCCGACTTATCTCCTAAAGAGTCTAACTCATCCAAAATTGTATGCAAAGGAACGTTACGTGCTGATTCAATTTTTGATTCCTCAAACTCCCACGGTTCACGCACATCTATAAGTGCAGGTCCCTGTGCTGTTTTTAATTTTTCTTTCAATTCCTGAACCGAAATTTCGATTGCTGAACTCATCTTCATAGACCTTATATTTTACTTACTTCCTTTTTGAATTGCCTTTCGCAAAATCAAATCAATCCTTCAAATATAATATGAATTAGTGGCTTCGAACAACTTTTGTCGTTTGAATCATTCCTTGATCCATCGACTGAAGGATATACATCCCTGGTTCAAGATCACCTAAATCCAATTCTCGAGTATAAAACTGCTCTTTCACAAGTGATCCAAGCTGGTTAAACAATTGTACCCGCTCCACACTTTTTTCTAAATGAATTTTCCCAGTTGTTGGATTTGGGTAAACCTTCAACTTTTCATTGCTATTTTGAACATAATCTGGTTCGATACCGGTAAATCGATTTTGATTTCCCCTCTTCATTATGGGTCTGATCATTAACGCACCATCATTGAGATATGAGCTCCAAGAATCATCTAGTCGGACAAATATGTTCCCATTAGAGGATTCGTTCACATCAAAACCTACATGTACTTCATCGGTCCCTGTAACCTGCCATCCTACATAAAAATGATCTTTGACCGGTATTACAGCAGTATAACGAATCAACTCAAATTCATTCATATTTTCCGTCTCATTAATACCAATTGGTTCGGAATGAAGAATGGAATCTTCCAATCCGTTTCCACTTGGAATATTCTGTAAATCCTGCCAAACCACCAAATCAATACTCGCACTGGACGCTCCTTTCGCCGTAACAGGGAAATTAATTTCAACCCCAATCAATGTGTCATCTTCATTCAAATCAAATCGATAAGCGACCAATCCCCAACGTTGATCCATCACAAATGTCTTCTCGGCTAATCCATCGTCATATGCAAAATAGTCGGTCAGTTCACAGATACGTGTAATTGAATCTGTATGGGTAGTCGTCACTAAATACAACTCTCCCGTTGGATCAACAGTAATATTCTGACTCACCCGATAATTCCCTTGTTCTGTACAAAGACTATCACCTGCGGTTAAATTAAAATTCACTCCGTCTTTAAGTCTTCGAAAGACGCCATTCACAAAAATCCCATCTCCTGAGCTTAAAACTACATTTCCAGAATCTGTCATTACAGTATCTCCCAAAATTGGCTTATTGGTGACGGTATCTCCTATTTCTGGATCAAAACCTCCTATAACAAACTTAGTCTCAACAAATAGGTCATTATTATCTGAAAATAAATCAATATTAAGCGAACTTGTAGTTACCTCATGCTGCTGAATTCCTCCTGCAACTACAGAATCTTTCTCAAAAACAACATTTGAAACGGCACTTCCAATCTCTGTCAGTACGCATTTTCGTCCTAGCGGAATTGGAAATTTATAGTTTAAATCATTGACTGTCAACGACAAACTATCCGCTACTTCTTCGGCACTATTTGCCAAAAACTGATAATACGGCATTGAAGTATATGTTTTTAAATACGAATTAGGAATATTGCTAATAGCCACATCTGGAAAAGTCGTATCCAATACACTCCGATCATCATTTACATACACATAATCCAAATTCCATATGTCGTACATACCTGATTTATTTCCAAATGATTCAAACTTAAATTGAAATTGATCAAACAAATAAATGCTATCGGTAATAGGGACAAAAACTTGCTCAAAATCCTGAGTAGCCGTCATGTCTACCGACCAAACTTGAATCCATGAATTGCTCGAATCTTTTAAAAATACCTTTAAAGAATCTCCAGGATTAGGTTGAACATGACCAACGCCTGTAGGCTGGTAGAAAAAGCTTAAATAAACATTTTCGGGGTAATACGACAAGTCGATTGGTAAGCTTAGTAATTCATCCGTTTTTCCGGAGGCAGATGGATCTGCACTATTATAAGGATTCCCTTCATAATCCAACCCATCGAAAGTTGCGATTCCAAAAGAAGGTGGGTTAATAGCAAACTGACGGTTAACAAAGGCCCCACCATTTACTTCCCAAAGAAGGGTATCTGGACTTCCAGTATATCTCGCGAAATCATCAAAAAAAGGCAAGTAGATAGCATCTGCATTGACCGATTTATGCCGCTGAATTCCTTTTCTACTATTATCTCGCGTCAATGGATCTAACCGCTGAGCTGTTACATTTAAACCTACCAGAATCAGAATACTTCCTAATCCGAAACTCCATATGTCTCTATAACTTATGCTCAATTTATTCTTTACTTTTTATAATTTTCTATCACGATAGTAAGTAACATATACTATTGTATTTAAGGATCTTTAGTTTGTGTAGAATCAGATTCTTCTTTCTCCACAATTTGATCTCCTGCATACCATAAATCTACATCTGTCCCTGTTGGGATACTGTCTCCCTCCGCAATGTTTTGTTTTGTTACTGTTCCTTTTTCTGCTGTACTTTCTGGTTCCGGAATCGGTAGTGTCGGTTGCAAGCCTAGACTTCTCAATCTACGTTGTGCAATTCTTAAAGGATCTCCAATGACATTTGGCATTGCGACCTTTCTCGTTGCTCCTTTTCTACTTACTAATAGATCTACAAATGATCCTCGAGGCAATTCCGTTCCTTCTTTTACTTCTTCACCATTTTTATATACACCTAACGCCATATCCTGCTGATGCGTAATCTTATATCGCACTGAATCAATAATAAAACCTAATTCATCTTGCAAGATAGAACGTGCATTATCTACAGATTCTCCCGCTATTTTAGGCATTTTTACCATCGGAACATCTGACGCATTTATATTAACGTAAATTTTTCGATTTTCTTTCACCAATGTTCCTGCAACAGGCCTTTGACTTACTACGACGTTTGGGTCCTTTCCTTTTTCGTAGGACATAGAATCCACAATCTCATACCTCAAATCCTTACTTTCCAAGAATGTAGCCAATTCAGATTTGTCTTTATCCATAAGATTTGGAACCGTAATGGTTTCTCCATGTCTAGTGAAATTTGGCAAATAAATTCCAAACAGAATAAACAAAATCAACGATAGCACACCGGCTACAATTGCTACATTGATTAATATGAATTTCAATCCTTTATTCATCGATTTCTATCAAATTATAAGTTAAACGACAAGTTTAGTGTTTTTAGTATTTATTTACGAATAGCCTTTCTTTCGATCTTTCTATTCCTACCAACTTGTTGTTACATTTTTTTTTAAATCATTTTTATTTCTCGCAACTTCGCAATGAATCCGAAAACAATTCTTGCAAAGTGATTCCCATATTTTGAGCCTGCTGCGGAATTATACTTTCTTCGGATAACCCCGGAACCGTATTTACTTCAATCAAATAAGGATTTCCTTCTTCTGTAATCAGATAATCAGCTCTAATCATTCCTTTCAAATGAAGTAATTTATATATAGTTTTAGTAATGTCTTGAATTAAAATGGTCATTGTTTCCGAAATACGAGCAGGAGTAATTTCCTGTGATTTCCCTTCGTACTTAGCTTCATAGTCAAAGAATTCTCCGTCCGGCACAATTTCCGTAAGGGGCAATGCAATCAAAGCGTTATTCATTTTGATAACTCCAGAAGTAACTTCTGTCCCTTTTATAAACTCTTCAATTATTACTGAATCACCATGTTGGAACGCTTTTTCTAAGGCTTGCTTCAACTGCCCTGCCTCAGCGACTTTTGAAATTCCAAAACTTGATCCTCCTTCATTAGGTTTCACAAACAAAGGGAATCCTAATTGATCAATTTTCGACTGCACTTGGCTTAGTTGATCTATACTTAGCAATAAAACAGATTCGGCTGACCGAATTCCATGTTGCTTCAACATACTGTTACAAGCCCATTTATTAAATGTCAAGGAAGATGCCAATACGCCGGAATTATTGTACGGAATTCCTAACAAATCAAAGTAACCCTGAATTTTACCGTCTTCCCCAGGTGTACCATGAATGGCGTTGAAGACCAAATCAAATTTAATTTTGACTCCATCTTTCACAAAGGAAAAATCATCTTTAGAAACAGGAAGACGCACTGAATTAATCATCACTGACCAATCTTCTTTCGTGATTTCTACCAAAAAAGAGGTGTAATCACTTCCAGAAAGATTCTTATGTACCACTTTTGCACTCTTCTCAGAGATTACATATTCAGCTGAATCGCCACCAAAAATTATTGCAACCGTTTTACTCATCTTATGTATGCATGCTATTCTCCACAAATATAAAATGATTGCGCTACATCCCGTTAAAAAATTAGGAGAATAAATATTTAGGATTGTATCTTTGAAGTGAAACAATTTCAACGTTCGACCAATTAATAACAATTCATGAAAATCATAGACGAAGCAGACTTATCCAACAAAAAAGTATTAGTACGTGTAGACTTTAATGTTCCATTAAATGACAGCTATGAGATTACCGACTTTACAAGACTTAAAGCTGCAATTCCTACAATTAAGAAGATCTTGAATTCAGACGGATCAGCTATATTAATGTCTCATTTAGGAAGACCAAAAAGTGGACCCGAAGAAAAATATTCATTACGACATTTAATTGCTTATCTGGAAGACACCTATCAAACTAAGGTACATTTTGCCAGCGACTGCATTGGATCAGAAGCAACTAATTTGTCCGAAAATCTAAAAAACGGTGAAATTCTCTTACTTGAGAATCTTCGATTTCACCCGGAAGAAAAAAAGGGAGACGTTGATTTTGCTCAGAAATTAGCCCAACTAGGTGATATATATGTAAATGATGCATTTGGAACTGCACATCGTGCACATGCATCTACTTCTATTATTGCAAGGTATTTTGCAGACACCAAATACGCAGGTTATATATTAAATAATGAGATTAAAAATGCTCAAAAGGTTCTGGATAATGCCCAAAAGCCTTACACCGCAATAATGGGTGGAGCCAAAATATCTGATAAAATCCTCATTATCGAGCGACTTTTAGACAAAGTAGATCATTTGATTATTGGAGGTGGAATGTCTTATACTTTCTTTAAAGCAATGGGAGGAAACATAGGCAGTTCACTTGTGGAAGATGATAAACTGGAATTGGCTCGAGAAATCATGGAGAAAGCGAAGGTGAAGGGCGTAAATATTATGCTCCCAATGGATTCCGTAGTAGCAGATAACTTCAGTAACGAGGCAAATACCAAAATAGCTAAAAACTTCGCAATAGAAGACGGCTGGATGGGACTTGATATAGGACCCGAGGCAGCAGAAGTATTCTCAGAGACCATTAGAACGTCCAAAACGATCTTGTGGAATGGACCTATGGGCGTATTTGAAATGGAAAAATTTGCAGGCGGAACGAATCTAGTTGCAAAAGCAGTGGTTGAAGCTACTGGTAATGGTTCCTTTTCTCTGATTGGGGGAGGTGATTCCGCCGCTGCAGTAAACATTTTAGGATATGGTGATGATGTATCATACATCTCGACTGGCGGCGGAGCTTTACTGGAGTACATGGAAGGTAAAGAATTACCAGGCATTGCTGCATTAGCCTAATTAACACATTGTCTCTTTCGAGCAAATCACATTAGATGTGGTAAATAGACAAACCAAATTATGAACTTGCACGACATATACAAGGTTTTTATGAAAAGCACGGGGATCTGTACCGATACACGATCCATCCTGCCTGGAAATCTTTTTTTCGCTTTAAAAGGCCCTAACTTCAATGCTAATAAACTTGCGAAAGAAGCTATTGAAAAAGGCGCTATTGCCGCAATAGTTGACGAACAGGATTTTCATTTAGCTGAACAAACGATCTTGGTAGATGACGGTTTAGAAACGTTACAAAAGCTAGCTAATCATCATCGCAGACAATTTAACATTCCATTCATTGGAATTACAGGCTCCAATGGTAAAACCACCACAAAGGAACTTATTGCTGCTGCACTTTCAACTACGTTTAAAACACATTTCACAGAAGGGAATCTCAACAATCATATTGGGGTTCCTCTAACTTTATTATCTCTACCTTCAGACGCAGAAATAGCCATTATTGAAATGGGCGCAAATCATATTGGAGAGATTGCGGAATTATGTACCATTGCTGAACCTGATTATGGGATCATTACCAACATCGGCAAAGCTCATTTAGAAGGTTTCGGTTCATTGGAAGGAGTTGCCAGAGGAAAAAGTGAGTTATTTTATCATGTTTTAAAGCACGGTAAAAACATCTTTGTTAATTCTCAAGATACACACCTGAGTAGAATGGCTGGTCGTTTTGAAAATCCATTAACTTTCCCTGCCCAAAATGATTATTACCATTGTGCATTGATGCAAAATTCAAAATCCTATGTCGAGATTCAAACAGACAATGGGGACCGCATTCAATCTCAACTCACAGGGAATTACAATTTCACCAATATCGCAGCAGCATTATGCATTGCTAAGTATTTTAAGGTAGATGCTACTAAAGCGTCAAACGCCATTCGCACATATCAACCAACAAATAATCGTTCTCAAATCGTAAAAAAAGGAGCTCACACTGTAATATTGGATGCATATAATGCCAATCCGAGTTCAATGCAAGCTTCCATTGACAATTTCAATGAGATGGAAGGAAAACATAAAGTGGTTATTCTTGGCGATATGTTGGAATTGGGAAATGAAAGTAAATCGGAACATCAAAGTCTTGGAGCCAAGTTGACCGAGTTAAATTTTGATCTTATCTTATTATGCGGAAGTGAGATGAAATTCGCATTAGACACTTGTCCTAAAGCACACTACTTTGAAACACCAGATCAACTTCGAGATTACCTATCACATCATAAACAACCTGCTTCTAATTTTCTGATTAAGGGAAGTAGAGGCATGAAGCTAGAAACGATCTTTGATCTTTTATAATATATATATATACTGAAAATAAGAAAGTTTTCTTATTCAATTAACACTCGGGACTGAATGCAAACCTACTTCGAAATAGAATATGATTACGATTTTGAGTTGTTTGGAATTATTAGTCCAATGAAGGAGCATAAACTTGCTTGGCACTTCGAAAAGGCACTTGATTTCATTTTCTTACGAAAAGAAGAGTTCGAATTGGATTTCTTAAAAGAAGGCAGGTTAGTTATTTCGAATTACCTTTACGAGGAAGAATATTCATCAATGCGATTATTAAAGAATAAAGCATGGGAAAGTGAAAAGATTTCTCCATATTTAATTCCGGAACTTAAGCAGTTTGATTATTTTCTGATGATAAAGGAATCCATTCTAGATTTAGATCAGGGTGAATTACTGAAAACCATTCGGTCAATCCCGAACTTACTCTTAATTCAGGATGTTAATATCGACAGTTTGAAGTCGAAAGAAAACTTAATCTTTGAATAAATACAACTAACTAAACACGCTGGGCTTAAAATGCAATAATTATGTCTGCTGCGTGCTCTTAATACCAATAAACCAAATATGAATAGCAATTTTAATCGAACCAAAATAATAGCCACATTAGGTCCCGCAAGTAGCGACTATGACACCATGAAAGAACTCATTTCGGAGGGGGTCGATATTTTTCGACTTAACTTCTCTCACGGTTCTCATGAACAACACAAGGAAAACATTAAGCTAATCCGCCAGTTAAACGATGAACTCGGTACTAGCATAAGTATTTTACAAGATTTACAAGGTCCAAAAATTCGGACTGGCCTCATGAAAGATGGAGGACAAGAATTGGTAAGTGGTCAACAACTTATAATTACCAATGACCACACCAAGGAAGGAACATCTGAAAAAATCGGAATCTCTTATGAAACGATTGCTCAAGATGTTAATCCGGGTGAATTAATTTTAATGGACGATGGGAATTTACAAGCGAAAGTCGTTTCTACAAACGGAAAGGATGAAATCATTGCAGAAGTGCAATATGGCAGCATTCTTAAATCCAGAAAAGGAGTTAACCTTCCTCATACAAGCTTAAATGTACCTGCTCTTACAGAGAAGGATCTTATCGATTTAGAATTTGGCTTAAGTCAATATGTAGATTGGATTGCGCTTTCTTTTGTTCGAACGGCAGAAGAGATTATTTCTTTGAAAGAGATGATTGCTGCAAAAGGAGTTGATGCCCGCGTAATTGCTAAAATTGAGAAACCAGAAGCAGTGCAAAATATCGATTCGATTATCGAAGTATGTGATGCCATAATGGTTGCTCGTGGAGATTTGGGAGTAGAAATGATCATGGAAGAAATTCCACTAATTCAAAAAACGATTGTACGTAAATGTAACCATGCTTCAAAACCCGTTATAATTGCTACTCAAATGATGGAAAGCATGGTGGAAAACCCACGACCCACCCGTGCGGAAACCAATGACGTAGCTAATGCTGTAATGGACGGTGCCGATGTGGTAATGCTAAGTGCCGAAACGGCCGCTGGTAAGTATCCGGTGCTTACCATACGAAGTATGAACAAAACAATTTCAGTAATTGAAAATCAAGCTGATATATTTTATAAGCACCATGATATCGAAAAAGATTCGGAGACGTATCTTCATGACAGTGTAATCGCGACTGCATGTCAATTAGCAGAATCTACGGATGCGAAAGGAATTGTGGGTATGACGCGTTCCGGTTATACAGCCTTTCAACTAGCTAAACATCGACCAAAGGCCCATATCTTTATTTTCACAGATAATTACCATGTACTAACGAGATTGAATTTAATCTGGGGTGTCCGTGCATTTTATTACAACAAGTTTACTACAACAGACGAGACGATTGAAGATGTAATTAAATTACTAAAGGAAAAAAACCTCATCAAGGTGGATGATCTTCTTATAAACACCGCCAGTATGCCTATTTACGAGCAGCAGCGAACAAATACGATTAAACTATCACGAGTTTAATCGAGGTAGCAAACTCTTTTTTTAACCATTATTTATCAAATCCCGAAACCCCATTCTTATGAATAGGGTTTCGGGATTTGTTTTTTTTTGTTATTTATTTAGTCGTCAAGCATAAACAAGGTGTTTTGCCAAATATCCAGAATTAAAAGCAATCACTCTTTCGTTCCCTAAGTCAACAACTTCGATAACCAATTGGTCATTGAATACCGATCAAACACTTCCTACATTTAAATGTTAACTGATAATCTTCACTTAAACATTTAAATTAAAAATCATGAAATCGATCCACATTAAAATCAATTCCTTATGGGTTATTTGCGCCTGTTTGCTATTTCTATTTACAGCTTTTCGGGATTCTGTACCTAATGGTAACACTCCCAAAAGGACTGAACCCCGAACCATTCGTGTAACAGGTAGTGCAGACATTCAACTCCCGCCAGATGAATTTACCGTATCTATTAGCTATCGCGAATATTGGCACAACAGCAATCGCAAAAACAAGGAACCCATAGATGTAATTGAAAAACAAATTCTCAAGGCAATTAATAGCTCCGGAATTCCTACGAAAAACATCACGGTAAACTCAGAATACGCCTGGAAACACAATTGGAACTACTGGCATTGGTGGTATGATTACAATCACTACTTGGTAAGCAAAGATCTTAATGTTAAACTTACGTCTTCCGCCCAACTCAACAAGATCATTCAGGAATTAAAAGCCAATTCCATTCAAAAACAAGGAATTGTAAACATTCAAATCGCAGGTTCCAGCAATCATGAAATACAAGATTATCGAAAAAAGGTGAAAGAATCAGCTATTAAAGCCGCAAAAGATAAAGCAGACTATCTGCTGGCTGCATTAGGAGAATCTCGAGGTGTCGTTCTAAGCATTAACGAAATTAAAGCGCTGCCATCTTCTACAAATTATAATGGGTGGCCTTGGTATCGTCAAAAGGTTCAAACTAATTCATTGAATAACATGGTGAGTAATGTAAGTATGACTCAGCCTACCTCTGTTAGCTCAAAACAAGGTAAAGACGATTTAGCGATGAAGCCAATAAAATTAAGATATGAAATTGAAGCTGTCTTTGAGATAAAGGAGCGTGATTCAAGGAATTAAACGAATATATAATACTTCGAATTGATCCTTAAATAACAAATGTAACTAACAAAAAAAGGCCTCCATGTGGAGGCCTTTTCATAATTTCTATATTTCGAGTAGTTGTCTCTTTCTTAGTAGTTAGATCCTGCTCTAATCATTGAGCAACGGAATCCAATTGTTGCAGTACAAGAATCTTCTTTCAAGTATCTACGAGTTCCTGGAGACATCCAGTAAGCAACATCTTTCCATGAAGCTCCTTTATATACACGTACATGATCGTCAATTAAAGACTGGAAACCACCTTTGTCATACTTAGCAGCTTCATCATGGTGACCGTCTCTTCTAAAAGGATTCAAATCATCCATATCTTGGAAGTTCAATGGACGGTATACATCACCAACCCACTCACTTACATTTCCAGCCATGCTGTACAATCCGTAATCATTTGGAGGGTAAGAGTAGATGTTATCTGTAATCATTGCTCCATCATTCAATTTACCTGCGATACCAGCATAATCACCTCTACCTCTTTTAAAGTTAGCAAGGAAGTGTCCCATATCTGCTCCGTGAGGATTACGAGTTGCGTGACCATCCCAAGGATAAAGTCTTTTGTGCGACTGATTTTCATCTAACCACTGCGTACCAATCAATGCTACTGCAGCATACTCCCATTCTGCTTCTGTTGGGATTCTATAATCCGGAACAACAAATCCAGACTCTAAAGGAATTCGTCCTCCACCTTCAGGAACTTCTGCTCCAGCAGCTTCAGCTAATTCTTGATTTACCATTGTAGTTCTCCATGCTGCATAAGCATTTGCCTGAAGCCAGTTTACACCAACAACTGGAAAATATCTAAATCCAGGGTAACGGAAGTAATGATCTACATAAGGATCGTTAAATGCTAATTCGCTTTCCCAAACCAATGTGTCAGGAACTGCGTTCATATATGCTTCCTCTGTAGAATCTCTTCTCAAATAAAACATATATTCCAACCAGTGAATGTTTGCTACTTCAGTTTCATCCATATAAAAAGATGCAACAGTAACAGTACGTTCAATGTTATCTCTCAACATAAGAACGTCTTCCTCAAATGATCCAAGAGTGGATCGACCACCTTCAATATATACAAGGTTTGGTCCATCAGGTTGTCCAAAGTATTCGTTTACTTGGAATCCTTCTTCTTCATTATAAGCTAATCCGGTAGTAGTACTTTGTTCCCCAGGGGTTGTACTTGATGGGTGACTATCTCCTCCTCCACACGACCATAATACCGCACTTGCCAATACAGCAAGTAAAGCAGGTGCTTTTTTCAATCTATTCATAACCATATTGCGTTTTGTTTTCCTAAAACTTTCCTAAAACAGTTTGTAAATATAAATGTTTTTATTTCAACGGACAAAAAGTTTTCATAGTTTTTTTATTACTAAACGAGCGCCCAGAAGAATTATTGTCTTTATTAAAAGCGATGTTTACATGCAACTCATGAGCTCCTCCGACTCCTGAAATATTCTTAAAATACAATTCGTATCCATACATTAATGTCACAAATTGATACGTGTAACCCAAGCCAAACAACAAACTTCTCACTCCCACTTTCTCTATATTTAAATGTGATAGCGATACAGCTCCGACGATCGAATTGTAATAAAGTTTTTCTGAGAGCAGAATCCTCATCCTACTTCCTTGCAAGGTCCATTCGACATTTGTAAACAGTAAATTCTTATCTTCTAAATTCCTATTCAACACGGTAGAACTTTTCAATTTATATTTGTATCCTGCTTGAACACCGAATTTACGATCATTTCTAAAATCTTGTGCAAACGTGTAAATTTTGGGTTTATTTAGATGATGACCTGAAATACCAATCCAGAACTGTTCATGAAAAAGCACAAATCCTGCATTCACCTCAGCATAGCCTGTAGTTGACGCTCCATTGAAGGATTCATTGGAAACGGGTGCAATACTGAAATCACTTTGTAGCTGATCATCAAAAATGGCTTGTCCTAAATCTAACTTTGACTGCCCTACGCCTAAACCAATTCCAGCAGACAAACCTAATTTGTCGTTGATCGGTATCATATATGAATAAGTTCCCGCAAATTCCAATTTCCTTAGAGAAGCTGCTCCGGCTTCATCGGCTAAAAAATACACCCCTAAACCGTGCCCATTCATGTATTGATCTACGGATAAAAAGTTGGTATTATAATTGCCGGGAAGTAGCGGATGCTGATTTTTAAACACATTATTAAACCTCAGCTTGCCTGAAGTTCCTCCAAAACCTGGGTTATTATATAGATAGGAGGCATTTGGGATTGCAAAAACTGCATCCTGAGCAAATGCCACCGGAATTAATTTTCCAGCAGACAGGAGTAATATTATCAGCCAATAACGTTTCAACAATACAATTTTATATTATATATTTGTTGGCATTGTGCCATACACAACAGAACATCAAATTAACTCAAATATTTTATCCCAATGAAAAAAACATTCAAGAAAACATTGATCTTCCTAAGCATCTTTCTAGCGGTGATCATAGTAAGTCTAGCTCTTATCCCTGTTATTTTTAAGGACGACATCAAAAAAGCCATTGATGATGGAATAAAAGAAAACATAAATGGAGAAGTTTTCTTCGATGCCAACTCATTTAGCGTAGGTATTTTTAGCAACTTCCCTAACCTAACAGTTGGGATGAGCGATTTTGGAGTAGTTGGGGCAGGCAAGTTTAAAGGGGATACATTGGCGGCAGTTAAGAACTTTTCCGTTTCATTGGATTTAATGAGTGCTATTTCGGGTGAAACCATACAAATGACTTCATTGGTTCTCGATGGTGCTTACATAAATGGTATTGTATTAAAAGACAGTACGGCCAATTACATGGATATTGTAAAAATGGAGGAGACGGAAGAAGAAGTTGATTCTTCAACTACCGAATTTAACTTTAGCGGTAAGTGGAAAATCACTAATGCTCGATTAAAGTATAGAGATGAATCTACCAAAATGTATGCTGAAGTAAGTCAACTAAACCATGAAGGAAGTGGTGACTTTACCGAAAAAATCTTCGATTTAGCAACAAAAACGGAAATGAAAGGAGTTTCTTTTAATATGGAAGGCAGCGATTATTTGGAAAAAGCCGATTTTGCTGCAGACTTGACTCTCAATATGGATATGGATAAATCCAAATACACTTTTAAAGAGAACGTACTTAAACTGAATGACTTTTCATTTGGTTTTGATGGCTGGGTTCAGATGAATGAGGATGAATCAATTGACATGGACGTTAAATATGGCACAAAAGAAACTGAATTTAAAAACATTCTTTCATTGGTACCAGGAGTATTCCTTGAAGGATTTGAGGACATTAAAACCAAAGGTACCTTAGCCTTTGATGGATTGGTTGAGGGGAAATTTTCAGAAACGAGCATGCCTGGTTTTAAATTGAATTTAAAAGTAGCCGATGCTATGTTTAAATATCCAGACTTGCCGTCTGCTGTAGAAAACATCGCTGTGGATTTGAAAGTAGTTAGTGCTCCAAATAAAATGGAGGAAATGCTCGTGGAGTTGAAAGAATTTCATTTGGACATGGGATCCAACCCGGTTGATTTGAAAAGTACCGTAAAAATGCTTGGTAGCTTTGAAAAGATGAACGTTAAGGCAGATGCGAATGTGAAAATAAACTTAGCGGAAGTTGGTAAGTTCTATCACGTTGAAGGATTATCTATGAAGGGAACTTATGGATTAAAAAGTAAAGTGGATGGGATCTATGATATGGCCGCGGAAAAATTCCCGTCGTCTAACTCAGTAATGACAATGAAAGATGGTTATGTGAAATCGGCAGAATTCCCTGCACCAATTGACAAAATGAACTTTGACATTGAAATTCAAAATCAAGATGGATCTTTGGTAAACACTTTTATTGGAGTAAAGCAATTTGATATGAATTTGGATGGCGAACCTATATCTATGACCGCAACGGTTGAAAACCTAGAAGACATTAAATTCGATGTAAACTTATCTGGAAACCTTGATTTCGACAAACTTACCAAAGTATATCCTTTAGAAGATATGAGCTTGAGCGGTAAAATGACAATGGACGTACATACTAAAGGGAGCATGCATGATGTTGAATCAGAAAACTATGGGGCAATTCCTACGAAAGGAAATATGACTTTCACCAACTTTGTCTATTCAGACAAGGAATATGTGGCTAACGGATTTAAAATGGACGATGCTTCATTTACATTTACTCCTAAGGAAATTATCATCGATCGCTTTTACGGTTTTCTTGGAAACAGTGACTTAGACGTAAAAGGTTCGTTATCAAATTATATCAATTACATATTCGGAGAGAATCAATTGCTGAAAGGTAACATGACCTTAAAGTCGAACTCCTTTGATGTAGACGAATGGTTGGTTGAGGAAGAAGGAGACGGAACTACTCCGGAAGAGGAAGAGCCTTATGAGGTTATTGAATTGCCAAAGGATATTGACTTTACAATGCTTTCGACTATTGGAAAGGTAAAGTATGATAACTACGGTATTACCAATATGGTTGGTGAAGTTCTAATGAAGAATGGAAATGCGTGTTTCAAGAATACTCGATTCAACATGATTGGTGGAAACTTCGAAACTAGTGGATGCTATTATACTGAAAACATTAAGAAGCCACGTTTTGATTTTGATATAGACATTCAAAATGCGGGAATTGCCAAAGCATATTCTACTTTCAATACGGTTCAGGCATTTGCACCAATTGCGCAAATTATGGATGGTAAGTTCAATACTAATTTCCACTTAGATGGTCCTTTGGATCAGGAGATGTTTCCTATTATGAAACTAATCACCGGGACTGGGGCAATCTCTGTCATTGGAGCGAAGTTTAAGAATTCAATTAATGATTTAGCGGTAGCCAACCCTTCGAATTTAACCGAAAACGATTATAACTTGCTAGCACAAGCTACCGATAATGAAGCACGAGTTGAAAACGATGTCAATAATGATGTTCGTGCCCGAGGTAAAGCTGCAGGCGCGCAAAGTATGATTAAGCTATTAGGGAAAATTTCTAAAGTGACAGGTATTGACTTATTTAACAAGGAGCTTGATCCAACGAGTTTTGATGCAGGCATTTCTGGTGGAAAACTAAACATCAAGGAATTTTTAACCAAAATTGGTGCAAACAACATGTTGGTTAGTGGAAGTAATAGTTTGGATGGTTCCATGGATTATCTAATGAAAATGGACGTTCCTTCTGGAGCATTAGGTGATGCTGCAGGTAAAAAATTATCTGGAATGCTTGGAGCACCTATTAACACGGACCGAATTAAGTTTGATCTTTTGGTAGGTGGATTCTTGAATGATCCGGCTGTAAAAATGGGGAAACCTGAAAAATCTGGATTAGTTAAATCCGCTGGTGGTGCGCTCTTAAAACAGGGTGCCAATAAAGTTGGCAATGCTGCTGGAGTTGATGTACCTGATTTAAATGAAGCGTATGATTCTGCTAAGAAAAAACTTGACGATCAATTAGCTAAGGAGAAAAAAGCTGCCAATGATGCGCACAAAAAGTATTTAGATATCGCTACAGCAAAAAGGAATAAAGCTTTAGCCGATGCTACCGCTTTAGAAAACAAAAAAGGAAACCTGCTTGAAAAAGGAAAAAACAAGGCGAAAGCTGCTACAATGCGTAAAACTGCAAATGCTGCTTTCAATACTACCAAAAAGAACCTTGATAGTACTCGTAGCAAAGCGCTAAATACTGCTACCAAAAAGCATTCTACGGCATTATCCAAATTGAAAAAACCTTAATTTTTAAAACAACATAACTAACCTATTTAGAATACAATGAAAAAATTGTCAGTAATGCTAACCGTCGTTTCCTTTGGAATAATGACTCTTACAGGATGTAAGACGGAAAAAACGGTATCTTCTACTACTACGAAGACGACGACAACCACCACTACTACTACCAAAAAGGATGTCAATAAAAAGGAAGCACCGGCTGTTGCAAAGATCGATTGCAATGCAGGGATTACTTTTACCTCTACCATCAAGCCTATTATGGAAGCTAAGTGTGTAGAATGTCATAGTGGACCTAAGCCTGCTCACAGATTGGATTTCACTACTATTGCAGGAGTTCAAGCGGGTGTTGGTCACAACATGATGTGTACCGTTACAAAAGGACCTTGTCCTAAAATGCCTCCTGGTGGAAGAGAAAAGATGACTCCAACTGAGGTACAACAACTTCAATGTTGGATTGATAATGGAATGAAGAACTAGTTTCTTTTAGTTCATTCAACTCATTTCATTTCTCTTTCAAATAGACAATTGAAAAAATACGGAAATTTACTTCCAACGGTAAAAGAGGCTCTCGAAAAGGGGGCCTCTTTTTGTGCTTATAGAGAGCGATGTCAAGAGGAAGTGCGCACTAAACTTTATGAGTTAAAGTATGATCAGGATACGGTGGAAGAAGTCATCTCTTTATTGATTCGAGAGGGTTTTATTGACGAAGTTCGATACGCAAAGGCTTATGCAGGTGGTAAATTCCGTAATAACAAATGGGGTCGTAAAAAGATTGTTCAGAACTTAAAGCGGAATAAGATTACGGATTATTGCATCCGAAAGGGACTTGAAGAAATTTCAGAGAAGGACTACTTGTTATTAATGGAGCGCTTGTTGGAAAAGAAAGGACGAAGTATCAAGGATAAGAATCAATTTGTGCGAAAAAAGAAACTAATCACCTATATGCTTGGAAAGGGATTTGAGTATGAATTGATAACTGA
The DNA here is from genome assembly GCA_965277185.1 of Cytophagales bacterium. Classification (GTDB taxonomy): domain Bacteria; phylum Bacteroidota; class Bacteroidia; order Cytophagales; family JAHDFW01; genus JAHDFW01. The sequence goes on from CBDICC010000039.1 coordinate 44,457, forward strand.
AATGATTTGAGGATTGGAAGACTATTAAATTAACTTCAATGGCTTGTTGGTGATAACACCAACAAGGGTTGAGATGATCATTGGATTCTTGGTGACTACACCAACAATGGTTGAAAGAAAGGACGAAGTATCAAGGATAAGAATCAATTTGTGCGAAAAAAAGAAACTAATCTCCTATATGCTTGGAAAGGGATTTGAGTATGAATTGATAACTGAAATGATTTGAGGATTGGAAGACTATTAAATTAACTTCAATGGCTTGTTGGTGATAACACCAACAAGGGTTGAGATGATCGTTGGATTGTTGGTGACAACACCAACAAGGGTTGAACACCAGCAAGGGTTGAAGACAACACCAACAATGGTTTTTAACTTCCTACATTCTATGCTATGAATTATTTTGAGGCTACAAAAATGAGACGATCGCTGGTTTGTGGATCGAAAGCATTCAATTCGTAATCTCCAAAGACATGTTCTACTTTTAGATTTGATTTTTGTAAAAGCACTTCAAAATCATCTTGATAAAGCACTTTTACCTTTTCAAGGAAATTATACTTTTGTCCTGAGTCGTTATCTGTGAAATTAATTTCTTTCTTGATAAAGCCTTCTTCCATAAACTTCTTGATTTGAAAATCAATGCCGTCAATGGTCTTAATTTCATATGGACATAAATTCGCAATTGCTTTTTCAATGTTAATAAAATCGATTACTAACTTGCCATCCTTCCTCATCATGTTGGCCGCAGATTGAATAACCTTTTGATCTTCCGCTTTAGAATCAAAGTATCCAAAACTGGTAAATAAGTTTAGTATAAAATCAAACTGATATCCTTCGATTTCATTTCGCATGTCGTTTACAACAAATTGTAATGTTTCGTTTTCATCTTTTTTAGCATCTAAGATACTTGCTTCAGATAAATCCGTTCCAACCACATTAAAACCTTTGGAATTTAAATACTTTGAATGCCTTCCTTTTCCACAGGCCAAATCCATAAATCGGGCATTTGATGCTGGGCTTAAAAAGGTTAATAAAGCTTCGATGAAACGTTGCGCTTCCTCAAAATCGCGATTCTTATACAAAATATGGTAATACTTTGTATTAAACCATGACTGAAACCAATCCGTTTGTTTAATCATAAATTCATCTATTGCAGTGCTTCCATTTGCCCGACTTTTATCGAACTTGCGCACTTTGTAATGCCAAATATCGTTGATTTAATGAAAACGCTAAAATTTAAGCACAAAAAAAAGTGCCATTCATATTGAATGGCACTTTCCTACTAAATTAAAATCTAATCGTATCTTTTCTGATTCAGCCTATCCTATCTTAAACTTAACAGGAAAGTTAAACCCTTGTTTTACTGGTTTCCCTCTTTGCTCTGGTGGAGACCAAGCTCCATAAGATTTAATTGCTTCAATGGCCGCTTCATCGCATCCACCTCCAATTCCTTTCAGAATTTTAAAGCCCTTCGGCACTCCATCTTTATCTATATAAAAGTTGATATAAACCGTTCCAGAAATCCCTGCTTTTTTAGCTCTCTCCGGATAGTTGCTCACCAAATATTTATTAATATGTGTTCTAAAAGCAGCCATTCCTCCTCTTGGAACCGCTTCTTGCTCCACTACAAGGAATATCTTATCTTCTTCTTCATCCGGCACATCATCCGGCACATCTGGCATTTCCTCCTCATCATCTGTTTCATTATCAGGAATTTCCTCTTCCTCAATATCCTCATCATCTTCTACAATTTCGATGGTTGGAATTTTGATTTTAGGTGGCGGAGGTGGAGGTTGTATTTCCGTGATGATCGTTTCTTCCATATCATCATCATCAATTCCTTTCACTAGATCTTCATCCATCTTTGCATCGGAAAAGTTCCACTGAAACAACATTATTGTAACAAGTAAGGTCACAACTGCTCCTACGTTTATAAACAGCCCTCTGAAGCTATTAATTTCTTTATCAGGATTTTTCTTTAATTCCATGTCTATCCTATTTTAGGTTACGAAAATATAAAAACATTTTTGAGTTCGAAAGAGAAATGGCGTTTTTTGATCCATTTCTCTTTCTTTTAAATTATTGAATAATTAATTGTGTACTTTATGTATCTAATTAGTTAGACATACGAAGCACCACTGGCAATTGAATTCGCTGCCGAACGATCCTTCCATCCATTTGTGCGGGATCCCACAATGTTGCTTCTGACACGGCTTTCAGAATTAGGAGATCCACATGGGAAAACCCTGTGTTCTTACCCCCTATAAACTCAGCATTGGATATGGTACCGTCTTTTTCAACCACAAACATCACATAAGCAGTATAAGTACCTAACATAGTCCGCTTATCCATCGCTCGCATATTATTCACAATATATTTGGCAACCGTTTTATCAAAAAATGCTTTGCCTCCTATCGGTTCTGCTTGATATTGTGGGAATTCTACTATCTCCGTACTCCCATCATCCTCATCTGGGATCAATTCATATGGAGGAATTATATCATCATCCCCCGTTTGAGTACTTGTAGTGGTGGTCGTTTTTTTGTCGATATCGCCATCACTGACAATTACTATTTGATCTGTAACCGGTTTAGGTGCTTCTGGTTGTTTCAACTCTAATTTAGGTTCTGGCACGATTTGAATCTCTGGCATAGCTTCCATATCGTCTACCTCCATTCCCAAAGGCATTACATCCTGAAATCGAGTATGGTCAAAGTTCCACTCAAAGGCTACCAAGACCATGCTCAGTGCCATAATGAACCCTAGGTTGATGAACATCTTCCGTTTCTTGTTCATCTCGTTTGTTTTTGATTCTTTTTGATTCGCTTTCATTACTTACTACATTTCGTTGTTAAATTGAATATAATTTAATTTCGTTTTCGCCTATCTCCTGGATTAATTGAAAAGCACTGAATTGACTTAAAAAGTCAAAACATTTGAATTCAATTTATCTATTCGATAAACTACAAAGACATGGTTCGGTTGCGAATCCGTACGGAGAAACTATGAAGTGAGAATGGTTATTGAACGTGATTTCAGTTCTTATCTCATATAATTTCACCTTTCGGGTTGTCTTTATAACTATAGAGATGTGGGTTTATTGTATTTTCCATAAATAAAATGAAAAAATATTGCTCCTGACACAGAACCAAGTGCGTTAATGACGGCATCATGCCAATCAAAAAAGCGACCTGGAACGAAGTATTGCACTATTTCAATCAAAAAACCGTAGCCAGAAACAATCAGAATAATTCCTAAAAAAAATATTTTTTTTGAGGACAAAAGTCTAATTACCAACAACGGAAAAGCTAGTACAGCGTAAAAAACGAAGTGTGCCAGTGTATCTGGCTTAATCAATTCAAACGGTGGAGGTGGAATGTATTTTCCTGGAGTCAATGAGAGGACTGTGATCATAATTACCCAAGCGATGGTAAATAATCGATAGTATTTTAATGGAATTTTCAACACGACTTAACAGGCTTAAAAGCAAAAAGTATGTCTACTCGTATTTTACGCTTAGACATACTTTCAAAAAATTTAACCTCCCGTCATATCATTTTGCGAGCATTTTTGTCTTTAAAACAATCTTTCGCTAATGATCTACGAGATGTACGTAATCTTAAATTTGTTATTTAGTTATTAGATCGTTTTTATTAACCAATAAGATCCTTGTATTGATCCGCAGTTAATAAAGCATCTGCTTCTGACATATCCGACATTTCTACTTTGATCATCCATCCTGCTCCGTATGGATCGCTATTTACGGTGTCCGGCGTTTCTTCCAATCCACTGTTAAATTCAGAAACAGTTCCTGAAACAGGCATAAACAAATCTGAAACGGTTTTAACAGCTTCAATTGTTCCGAAAACTTCTTCAGTTGCCAATTCGTCTCCTTCCGTCTCTATTTCCACAAATACAATATCACCTAATTCTTTTTGTGCAAAGTCTGTAATACCAATCGTAGCTGTATTTCCTTCAACTTTCACCCATTCGTGATCTTTTGTATACATTAATTCTGCCGGGATGTTCATAATTTCTAGCTCTAATAAGTTTTAATAAAGTATCGTAAATAATTGTTCTTTATGGTTTCATATCGCATCAATCTATTTAATCAAATGCTATTTGAGTACCATCTTGTGCCAAATGTACATTTCTATTTTGAATTTTGGAACATTACCGACTGAAAATCATTCCAAATTTAGCCAGTTACATCGTGGGACAAATTAGAGTTAATCCTCTACTCGGAGCAAAATCGATTTTCAATCAAACGATTGTTGTATTGTTGTAAGAATGCTTTCATTAAACGCATGGATTCATATTCTTGATCGGCTTTAGAACCTACTAAATTTTTACTTTGTAATGGATCCGAAGATAAATCATATAATGCATTGCCCTTTCCTCCCACAAGCGTAAACAAGTAATCATTCCAAATAAGTTGATGTTGAATATAATTGTATTGGATTGCAAAATGTTGTTTTTCAGTTTGCGATTCAAGCTGATTCATATTGGTACCAAACGCATAATAGGGTTTATTATAGTTCAATTTTGCCAGTACCGTTGGCATTATATCTAATTGTTGAACAATGGTTGAATCTACTCTAGAAACGGATGTGCCCGGCTCGTAAAATAGAATTGGAATTGAAAATTGCTTCGCGGACCTTTTGTATTCCGGGAAATAAGGGATGGAACAATGGTCTGCCGTAATCACAAAAATCGTTTCATTAAACCATGATTCATTTTTTATTGATTCAAAAAATTGTTTCAGTGCGAAGTCTGAATAACCTATCAATTCATGAATTTCAAGTGGTCCTTTTGGAAATTTACCTGTTCGTTTTTCAGGAACAACAAATGGCGTGTGAGAAGACAATGAAAAAAAGGTAGCCACAAACGGTTTTTTCATCTCTTTCAATCCATCGGCAAAAAATTGAAAAAAGGGTTCATCATCGACTCCCCAAACATTCCCTTCATACTCATGTTCTTTTTCATATTCGGTACGTCCATAATATTCATCAAAACCGGCAATCTTCGTAAACGACTCAAAATTCATTGACCCATTTTCCGCCCCGTGATAAAATGCTGATTGATACCCCAATGGTTTGAGTCTATTGGGTAAAGTATGAATTTCATTATTCCCATAAATCGTATTTGTATAGGCCACTTCTAGAGAAGGTATACTTCCAATAATGGCCGGCAAGGCCATTATCGATTTTCTTCCATTTGCATAGGCATTGCAATACACTACACTTTTTTGCATTAAAGAATCTAGAAATGGCATGTAGCCTTCATATTTTCCGTTTTGTAATTGAGGGTTTAAGTATCCAGAATATTCTTTACTAAAACTTTCCATGATAATTACTACCACGTTTTTCTGCTTCTTATTCTTTGAACTCGAAACTGTATCTGACGGAATATGAACTGGAGAGAAAATCTTTTCTACCTCCTTATTCGGATAATAGGATATGAATTTAGGCCTTGCACTTTGTATGGTTGTAAAAATAGAAAATGGTGTATTCAAGATTATGGCAGAATGCTTGGCTTTTTTTGCGTGTTGAGACGCCTGAATAATTCCAATCGGACGAACTTTAAAATTCGCATGTCCTCGAAATGCCACAAACACCAGACCTAAGATCAAAATTAAATTTCCGACATTGAAAATCTTCCACCCGAAATTCCCATATTGATTCACATCCAGATCAACTTCTTTTTTTCTATTTAACCACCATAGCAATGCTACTAGGACAAAGGTTAAGATTGGTACATACCAAAAATCAACTCCAAGGGTCGAAACTAAGCCCATTACATTTTGCTCTCTAGATGCAAACGAAAATATAGCAAACGTACTTCGTTGAAGAATATATGGATAGT
>CBDICC010000040.1:0-72493 GCA_965277185.1 Cytophagales bacterium
ATTCTTCTGGATGTTCCTGGAAAGCTTTTCCAAAATGTTCATTAATACCACTAAATATATCTTCAATTGCTTTAGCGGCAATGGATCGTTTTCTACTTATAAAACGTTGACCAGGCTCAGTATCTTTACGAATAACAGCAATTCCAGCACCATCTTGGCCTCGGTTGTGCTGCTTTTCCATAAGCAAATACATTTTGTTTAGTGCATACATGGGCCCGTATTTATCAACATAATATTGATACGGTTTTCGCAGATGAATCATTGCTATACCACATTCGTGCTTAATTGGATCGCTCATTGCTTTTTATTGGTTAAATCAGGTCTTAACTGTGATTGATACTGTTTAAATTAATTCTTCGTTATTTATTATACAAATCAGAATCGAGATTCGTTCGGTTTGATCAAAAACTAAATTAATTCGTTTGAACACTCTTTTCTTATTAATATTTATTTCTGTTCTGATCTCCAAAATCGCATCTCCAAGCTTATTCTGGTTTGATCATTATTAAAATTAAGGGCACCTCCGTGTAATAAATAAGGGGAGAAAACCATCATTTCATTGTGTCCGGGATTTGGCCGGATCATTTCTATTTCATTTTTTGATGCTGTTAAAGCTGGTACAACATATTGAGTTTTATTAATCAACGCACCTCCATCTGTCCGTTCAATGAGTTGTTCATTCCAATAATGCGAACCACGAACCAATGCTAAACTAGAATGCTCCGTACTGCCACATATCCCAACATATATGTTTATATTATTTTGGTATTCCCAGTGCCAAGTATCTCTGTGAATTGGGTTATTATCATGAAGAATGGCCGTGCCCAATTTATGCGGTCGAATAATTCTGAAATGATACACCCGTTCTTTTGTAATGGGATTAAAATTCGACATTTCCGTATTGAAAATTTCGGATATTCGTTCATCCATTCGCTTTCGATTAATTGGAAATTGAGATGAAGGAATATGCTTTATCCGATCTACGAATTTTAAATGCTTGTCACCGATGACTTTGTGATAATTTTCAAAGTTGAAATTGGATTCAACTTTGATACCCAGTGAACGAAGTGTATCAAGAAAAACCTCATTAGTTTCCTTTAGGAAATCAGTAAATAACGACTTTTCGAGGAATGGGAAAATGGCGAATCCGTCTTGATCCCAGGAAAAATTGGCGCAGATGTTATCCGCACCTTGCATCGGTAAAATATCTTTGCCCCAAATGCGTTCTCCCTTTATATTTTGGGAGTTTTTTTTAACTATAGGATCCACGCAAAAATGCTTGTCATAACCAAGGCACAAAGTTGCAAAAAAAAGTATTTTTATCCTATCAGGTTTGAATAATAAAAATGGATTGTCGTTTTTTGTATTTAACACCAATAACTGAAAGGAGCAGGATAGAAATAATAGGCGAAGAAATACAGCCGTTTTGATCAGGAAATTAATAGAAAAATAATTCAGCGCATGAATAAAAAATGGAAAATTATTATTCCAATTGGAATAGTTTTATTGTTAGGAGTAGGGGGAGCATTCGGGTGGTTACTTTCAGAAAATAAGCAGAAAAAAGTCCCGATGGAGCAAGCGCGCGTGGCTGATTCTATCGTTGTACCCGAACCAGTATTGCGTTACGGCTTTAATGAGGACTCCTTTCACATATTTGATGATAAAGTTCGTAAGAACGAAAACTTAAGTGATATTTTGATTCGTTATGGACTGGATTATTCGGACATATACAAAATAGCGAACTTAAGTAAAGACATATTTAATGTACGCAGATTCCGTCGCGGAAATAAATACACTATGTTTTGTAAAAAAGATACTTCAGAATCTCTGGATATAATGGTGTATGAAGTAGATAATACAGATTACATCGTGTTTGATCTTAGGGATTCAATTAAAATAACAAGGGAAGTAAAAGATATACGAAGCGAGCGGAAAACAGCATCAGGAATCATTGAATCATCCTTGTATCAAACATTAGTGGACAATGCCATTAACCCCATTGTAGCTATTGAATTGTCCAGCATTTTTGCTTGGCAGATTGATTTTTACCATTTACAAAAAGGAGATAAATTCAAAGTGATCTTTCATGAACAATTTGTGGAAGATAAATCTATTGGTATAAAGGAAATTGAAGCGGCGTATTTTGAACATTACGATAGCGCGCATTATGCGATGTATTTCGAACAGGATAGTATAGGAGATTATTTTAACATTGAAGGTAAAAGTTTACGGAGCGCGTTTCTTAAAACACCGTTGGAATTTGGTCGTTTAACTTCAAAATTTACCAATCGAAGATTTCATCCAGTTCAAAAAAGATGGAAGGCTCATTTAGGAACAGATTATGCTGCTGCACGTGGTACACCGATTCGATCTACAGGTGCAGGTACCGTTCTGGAAGCGAGATATAGCAAGTTTAATGGAAGATATGTAAAGGTCAAGCATAATGGAACTTACACAACTCAATATTTACACATGTCGCGTATCGCCAAAGGAATGACGCCTGGAGCAAGAGTACGTCAAGGTCAGACTATAGGTTATGTTGGAAGTTCCGGATTAGCTACGGGACCACATGTGTGTTATCGTTTCTGGAAAAATGGAAAGCAAGTCGATCCTAAAAGAGAAAAGTTTCCACCTTCCAAACCAGTTAAACCAAATTATGCGGCAAAATTTGATTCGGTTAAACTTGAATATCAATATCAATTGGAGCATATTGAGTATATGGATATTGCATCCGATCAGGAATCGGATGAAAAAACAGATTCGCTTAATGTGACTGCTGAATTGTAATGCATTCTTTTTTTTTATTTTAAGGTAGGGTATTTTGGATGTAGTTCGTCTTAAATAATAGAAGTACATTTGTCTTGACATGAAAAAGTCCCATTTTCTAACGCTAATATTTACAGGTCTTCTCCTGTTTTATGCATTCAAAGATGCCATCATCTTTGTTGCGTTTGAGTCGAATCGGGATTTCATTGCGGCAGAATGGTGCGAAAACAAAGACCAACCTCAAATGCACTGTGATGGGAATTGTGTTTTTATGAAGGCTATTAAAGAAAGTCATAAAAAAGATGCTGAATTTCCTGCGATTAATTTAAAGGGTAAATTTCTGTCATTTGTATCTAATTTTGAAGATAGTCAGTCGTTTACGATTCAGACAGAACAAAACATTCAATTCGTAGCGTACTATCTTAGGACGTATGAACATACGTTAATGCAACCTTACAAACCACCTCGTTCCTAACATATCTTATAGATTCTAGGAAATAAAGTCCACTCATTCTATCCAATCATGTAACGTGCACATAGCGTTTATGATTGCGATAACTTATTCAATGTGTAAAAAGTTATTTGAACCCTATAGGTTTGATTTATAATGGATTGGTCGATGTTTCCCTTGAATTTAAATTAATTTGATCGCCTACGCGCATTATTCAAATGGCGAGAGGTCAATAGAGCTAGATCCAGTCACAGGACAGTATAATATTATGTTATATTATACAATATAGTATAATGCGTTGAAGTTCAGCGCACTATATTAAATCACATTCAATTAAATTAGATGAAATACATTCGCTTGTTATTGGTTGCGGCTGCTATCATTCCATTCCATTATACAACGTTGGGTTGTGACGTATGCCACAGTTTTGGAGGGGTAGGAGGGCAAAATCCGGGTTGGTACAATGCTGGTTTTATAGCGTTGAACCAGTCAAAAGTACATTTTGGATTATTAGAAACAGATGCAAATCCAATCTCCAATTCCAGTAGTATAGAATTTGCAACAAAGCTGGGATCTCGATTTCGATTGATCAATTCCGTAGATTATGTAGAAAGTGTTAATAAAGACAAGGCAATTGGTTTTAATTCAGGTGTTACATTTTTTATGTTGCCGGGAGAATCAGAGAAAAGAAGAACCCAACTGTCCATAATAGGATTGTTTTCTACTCCAAAGATGAGTGCAACGTCATTGTCAGAAACATTTCGTTACTGGTCTGCCTCTTCCGGAGTAGGATATGTAATAATTCGAAAGAAGAGTCTATGGCAGTTTGAATCGATGTACACAGGATATATATACCGAAGGAACTCGCGATTGGGAGATTACGCACGTGGATCTATATTTCATCATGTTAAATTAATTTCGACCAAGTTAAAGAAATCAGTCGATGAACGTGATCAGTTTAGTTTTCTGGTGGGTATTGGAATAATAGGAGAGCGCTTTGGTCCAAATGTTAGAAATGGATTTTTGCTGATCAATACAGGAGGCAAAATGATCAGATCATCTCTTCGTACAACGATGATTTACAAACGAATGACCTTAATGGGTGATTTGAGTATACCCACTTTATCAGCAATAGAATCGAACAATTATAATTTGAATTCTATGGTCAACATTCGATTAATGTACAAAACAGGAGCGAATGATTGATTTGGAGGCGGACGTTAGTAGAAGCCAAAATATGAAAAATAATTGAAGTAAAATAAAGAGAATATTAAAACTAAATGAAGGACCAATTTGATTTAAATGTCCTGATTAAAATAAAAAAATAACCATGAAAAAAATATCAAATAATACCTATAAAATCAGCTTATTAGCAATTGTAGCAATCGTATTGACGATGTCATCTTGTAAGAAAGAAGAAGTAGACATCACTGCTCCTGAAATTACAATTGAAGAACCTACGATGCATATGTATACCATTGACACAGCAAGTACGTCGGTGGAAGTACCAATTAAAGTAACTGCTACGGATAACGAAAGTTTACATGAATTAGTAGTCATTGTAGAGAATACAACGGACGGATCAGAAATTCTTCATATTCATTTGCATCCAGATGTAGCAACTGCTTCCGTGGATACAATGCTTACCCTTTCTTACACGTCCATGAAGGATCATACGTTAACGGTTACAGCGAAAGATCATACAGATAATAGTTCTTCTGATACCAAAGACTTTCACGTACATGTGGATTAAATAAGATTTATTAAATAAATACGTTTCCGAAGAGGATGTGGATGCCTGCGTGAGTAGAGATAAATGCAAATAACTATAATATTTCGTATAGGTACTTAGTTCCTGTTAACACCGACCATCCATTAAATTAAAGACTTAAATAAAACGTCATTTTTGTGTTTCATTGTACACAAGAATGGCGTTTTTACTTTTTTTAAGTTGTTATTTTCCTCCGGCACCGAAGACAAGACTGGTACTGGAGTAGGAGGTGCCGTAGGTAAGAACTAGATTTCGGACTTGATACATTGCAGAGATTAATTCTTCATCTCCTAATGCTTTAAGGGGATGGATATAGGTAGACCACACATAATCTCCATTGATTGAATAACGTGCATCCAAGGCTGAATGATAATTAGCTTCCATCAACTTCGGATAGTCAGACTTTTTTAAATCCTTTACTAAAGCAGCTGGTGAAATCATCCGCATGCGGTCCGCACTTTCATCGATTATGATTAAAATAGTCACTTCTTTGAGTTTTATCTGCCATGAATTGCCTGTAGATTCTATTATAACGGCTTCTTTTCCAAGGATTTTGGCCATGTTTTGTTTATCCATATTTTGCCCATGTACCTTATTGAAAGGGATGATGGAAAACAGGATTAAAACGAATAGACTTACAGTGAATTTTATATTCATTTTGTTTGTGTTAAATGAGTTGTACTAAAGGAGTCTACTCAAATGTAGTTAGTTTTTAAAGCATTTCAAACTTGAAATTAAAATTGAGAATTTATTGTATTCCCGTTATTTATAACCAATTTCAATATTATATCCACAACGTATCAATTGAAAAACCTACTTGCCCTACTGAATCGTTCTTGTATTCAAATAAAAACCTTTGTACAAATCTTAATTTGTTTAGGCGTGTTATTTGCGAATGTTAACGCAATGGCAACGGGTAAAGTTCATTCATGGACAAGTTTGAAAAATCAGGGGGCTGGCAATGTTTGTGTATTTTATTACAATTCTGATCACTTTATAAGTGATGCGGACGGAGAACTAAAAGGATTGGAATATGATCTTTTCGAGCACTTTTTTAAATCGACTGAAGCCTTTTATGGAGTAAAAATAGAACGTGCCTATATGAAAAGTGGCAGTTTTGGAATGTTATACGATGGTGTAAAGTCTGGAAAAGCGGGCGAATTTGGAGCTTGTTCATTTTCTATTACGAAACAAAGGCAAAATGAAGTATCATTTTCACCCAAATATATGCCAGATATTGAGGTGTTAATCACGAGTCAAAATATTCCTGTAATAACAGATACGAGCGAGTTTATTCGTGTATTTGGATCATTGAAGGCGTTAAGCGTGCCGAATACTACCTTTGAAAAAGATTTAGAATGGTTGACATTGTATGTTCCGGATTTAAAAATAGAAGATATGGAATATGCGAGTCAGATTCGCGAACGAATTCAGCGAGAGGAGAATCTTTTTAGTTATATCGAATTACCCAATTACCTATTGTCTTTAAAAGAAGAACAGCATTTAAAACGACAAAATATGTTTAAGGTCGAGCGGAGTGGATATGGTATTATATTTCCGTTAAGTAGTGATTGGGACGAACCTATTAATCGTTATTTTAAGAGTAAAGAATTTAAAGTGTTTATGAATGAAAATATCCGAAAGCACTTTGGAGACGATGTGAGTGATCTTATTTGGAAAGTGTCGAATGATGATAACAATGCAGCTGAAATAGATCTGTTAACTAAGGAGCGGGAAATTCAACGATTAGAATTGCAACGTAGAGAACTTGATTTGAAACAAGAACGACTGCTTCGAATTGTATTAGTTCTTGGAGGAGTTATAATGGTGATTGTGGCTTTTGTATTCTTTTTTGCGAATCGCTTAAAGAAAAAAACCAACGAACAATTAGTAGCGCAGAATATCAAGATTCAGGAGAAAAACGAAATTATCGCAGAGAAGAATGAAAACATTACGGCAAGTATTAATTATGCACGTGAGATTCAAAATGTACTCTTGCCTGATAGTAATCTACTTCAAAAGTATTTTCCGGAACATTTTGTTTTGTACAAGCCAAAAGATATTGTAAGCGGTGATTTTTACTGGGCAGATCAAATCGGGGATTTGCTAATATTAGTGGTAGCAGATTGTACTGGACATGGAGTGCCTGGAGCATTTGTTAGTATGATGGGGCATAATTTTCTTAATCAAATTATTCGTGATGAAGAAATAACAACTCCCGCGGATGCGTTGAATAAGCTAAATCAGATGGTGAATTCAGCGATGACGGGGAAGAAAACGTCGAAAGATGGAATGGATTTAATAATTCTTTCCATTGATCAAAAGACGAATGTTATAACGTTTTCAGGAGCGAAAAACCCGCTTTATTATATTCATGATGGACTTGAAGAGCCGATAAGAATAGCCGGAGACAATATTGCCATAGGTTCTGATTTAACATTAGAGAATTCATTTACCAATCACACGTTGGATTTACCTGCCGGCACTACTATTTATATGTCAACGGACGGTTACTTCGATCAGTTTGGCGGGGCAGATAGCATGAAATTTGGGCGTAGAAGATTTCGAAAAATGATCCAAGAATTGAATTCAAAGTCTATTTCATTGGAAGAACAGTTAGTGGAGGTCGAAACAGAATTGAAGGTTTGGCAAGGTGAAGAACATCAAATAGATGATATTACGATGCTGGCGATTCGAGTATAACCATGGTCCTCGAATTTCGCGACTACATCATAAGGCAGATCTTAATCCCAGTTCAACAGCACGAAGATTTTCAATTTTTCCATTTATGATGTCAAATAAAATTAATGTACGGATTTTGTGGAATCCATGACGTCCAGCTGCACCAGGATTCATGTGCAGCAGATTTAATTTATGATCAGGCATCACTTTTAATATATGGGAATGTCCAGAAATGAAAAGATTAGGCTTCTCTTTCAAGATGATTTCCTTGGCTTCTTTGTTGTATCTTCCTGGATACCCTCCAATATGGGTCATATACACTTTAATGCCCTCAACTTCAAATACTTGGTTTTTTGGGTGAATGGCTCTAACGACATGATCGTCAATGTTTCCATACACTCCAATTAATGGTTTAAAAGACTCTAATTGATCCGATACATTGCGTTCCCCCCAGTCCCCTGCATGCCAAATTTCATCACATTCAGATAAATGGTCCAAAATTTGTTGATCCATATAACTATGGGTATCGGAGAGCAAACCAATTCTTTTCAAATTCCCGTGGTTTTAAATTGATGTGATAAAGTTTTATTATTCTTTGTACCTTGTCTAGTCCAAATAGAAAATCAAACGAACGTTCCTATCTTGGAATTTCGAATAAAGATAAATAAGTTTGTTTTAGCAGAACCATAATTGTGCGTAATATGAGAAAAGTCAACTCCGTTTTTTATATGTTCATTGTAAGCTTGCTTACTTGTAGTTTTAATGCAAATGCACAGAAATTACGTCCTACACAGGAAGAAGTACTGGTGACTTTTATTGTTACGGATTACAATAAAATCCCAGAGGCAAGTTCAGAAGTAGTGATTACACCGGATTCAGGAGAAAAAATTACCGCAACAACAGGAGAGGATGGAACCATTGATGCACTTATTAAAAAGGGAGCAAAATGCACCATGCTCGTAAAGAAGTTTGGCAAAGAGTTTTTGTTTGATGATCAACTTAAAATTGTAGATCAACCAGGGTATTTTGCACTAGACCATACTTTGAAGATTCGATTGATAACCAAATATGTTCGTTTGTATGTCTTAGAAGGAGTGAATTTTGATACAAATAAATGGGATTTACGAGATGATGCGACCAAGCCTTTACAATTGTTATTAAAGGCCATGCTAAAGAATCCAAAAATGAAGATAGAATTGGCTGGACATACTGATAATGTAGGTAATGATGATGCAAATATGCTCTTGTCCCAACGAAGAGCCTCCTCGGTGCGTCAGTTTTTAATCGATAATTCCATTTCAGCGGATCGTGTTATCGCGAAGGGATATGGTGAATCTGTACCAGTAGCAACCAATGATACAGAAGAAGGAAGACAGAAAAACAGGAGAACCGAAGTTCGAGTTATCGAAGAATAAAAAGGAATAAGATGAAGCCGGATTAAGCCTGAACTTTTCGAAAATATAAAGCCGCAAAAACTGGAGCAATAGAAGCGAATACATGTTTAATCGCGTGTCCACTCATGAAATTCCCAAACATATCATAGATCTGAGGATCAAATGTTTCGCATAGTTTTGCAAGAACATATGCTCCAATGATTCCCAATACATAACGTTTGACGGGAGTCGTAATCTTATAAAACAAAAGTAAAACAGCCACGATCAGCATAGGAGCCAAATTGGACCCAAGCATAAAAACGAAGATCGTCTACCATTGCCCAATAAACGACAGATGCCGCACCAACAAGGAGAGCTGGAATCAACGCCTTTTTGATTTTATCCGAAATAAAAATACTTAAAATCCATATGAAAAAGCTTGTAAAAGCAATGGTCATAGGTAGTCGATCCCATATTAAGGTAATGTTGTTTGGATTCCAATGGTAATATGCAGAACCTGGACCAACAAGGATGATTCCAATGAAAAAAACAACCATTGCTATAGGAGCTTTTTGCTTTACTATGATCCTCAATCCCCAAAGGCCCGTAATAAGAAAGGGTAAATTGGAGAGTACATTCCAAAAATTAGGAATTCCTAAAAGCGTATTTTGATCTGCAAAGGAATGATATTTGACGTCTTGAGCAATTGGATCAAGGAAAAATAATCCTAAAAAACTTAAAATGAGAAGCAGGTATATTGGAATTGCTTTTTTTGCCATAATCATGGATAAATTACAAGGCGTTGCTATTCTTCTTAAAAGCTAACGACTTTTTAGTGCATTAAGGGTATCAACGAACTTAGTTTGAATTTCGTCTCTTTTTAAATGTTTTCCATCCTTCGCTTTCCATTCGCCTGCAACCATTGTACCTAAATTCCAAGAGCTATCTGATGCATACAAAATGGTATTCATTCGATTATGGGCACTAGCGGTATCAAGAAGAGGTTGATTTCCATCCAATATCAAGGCATCTAATGGTTTTCCCACTTCAAAATATTGATTGTCATTTCGTCCTCCAGCAATTCGACCTGCATTTGTGATCATATCAAAGGCAAAATGAGCGCTATTCCCTTCTATATCAGAAGTGAATGTATTACGTTTATGACTTATCAAACGTTGGCCGTAATCCAGTATACGTAAATCTTCCATAGGATTGATTCCAATATGGCTATCGGTTCCAATGCACCACGTTCCATCTAGTTCTTGAAATCTTCGCAAAGGAAAAATTCCATCTCCTAAATTCCCTTCTGTAGAGGGACAAATAACCACTTGCGCTTTGGATTGAGCAATTTGTTGTACCTCTTGATCGGTTAGATGAGTGGCGTGTACCAACTGAAAACGTGCAGATAACTGTGCATTATCACACAACCATTCCACAGGCCTTTTGCCTAAATAAGCTTTGCAATCTTCTATTTCTTTTAGTTGTTCGGAGATATGAATATGAAAAGGAACAGATTGATCACCCGCATTAATCGTATTTAAAATATCTTTTGGATCGACCCCACGCATTGAATGAATTCCCAATGCAATATTCGCTTTGTCATAGTGTTTAGTACTGTTTTGTGATGCTTCCCATAATTTTAAATAGTCCGAAACAGACGAAGAAATAAATCGTTTTTGTCCGTCATTCGGATCCATTCCAAATCCTCCTTTTTGGTAAAAGATGGGAATTAAGGTTATTCGAATTCCAGCATTTTTTGCAGCTGAGATCATGCGTTCACCCATTTCGGATAAGTTGGAATAGACGTTTCCATCTTTATCATGATGAACGTAATGAAATTCAGCCACTTGTGAATATCCATGACGGACCATTTCCGCGTACAACATAGTGGCAATCGCTTCCATTTGATCTGGATCTACCGATAAAGCTAATTTATACATGGCCTCTCTCCAAGACCAGAAATCACCATGCGATACGTTGGTACTGTGTTTTTCGGCTAATCCAGCCATTGCATACTGAAAAGCATGCGAATGCGCGTTATAAACGGAAGGAATTGCATATCCATTTACATACTCTGGTTGATTGTCCAAATCGGGTGTAGTACTAGCTTCTGATATTTGAACAATATTACCAACCGCATCTACGGTAACCGTGGCATTGTCTAACCAACCTTCGTTGAGGAATAAGGATTTGAAATGATAGATTTTCATGTATTTGTGTGTTCTTCAAAACAAAGATAAATGATTTTGAAATCAATCCGTAAACTAAATTATATCTGTATCTTGGAACAAAATGAAAAATGAGTGTTTAATTAGGATAGAAGGTTGAAAATGCAAAGATCGGAGAGTTTATTAAGTCTTACAGCGGTGAAATTTTTGGAGCGTTTTGCCTATTATGGAATGCGTTCTATTGTGGTTTTGTATGCCGTTGCCGAATATGGAAAGGGATTGAATATGTCCAGAAGCGATGCATTTTCAATGTATGGTTGGTTTACCATGTTTGTGTATATGACACCTCTATTATGTGCTCCTATTAGTGATCTCTTTCTTAAGAACCGAAATGCGACACTGATTGGCTTTGGATTGACACTATTAGGAATGATCTTATTAACACTTACTGTACCTGTGCTCTTTTTTGTAGGCTTATTTTTGATCGCCTTGGGCATTGGATTTACTGGGCCAGTGCTAGTAAGCTCGGTGGCTAAATTATATAAAAAATCGGATCAAGGCCGAGATGTGGGATTTATGATATTCTATCTAGGAATTAATGCAGGAGCTTTTGTTTCGGCTTTAGTAGTTGGAAGTGTAGGCGAACTATTGGGATTTAATTTAGGTTTTGCAACCTGCGCTGGGGCTGTATTAGTAGCAGGGATTTTATATCTTGCTACAAGCAATCGAATTGGGGATGAGGAATTAATTGAACATTTTGTCTTAAAAGAATTAAAAAGACCGAATTATATTTCTTCGCGAACAGTTATGGCTTTTGTTGTAATAAGTTCTGTTGGATTGTTTTGGGGAAGCTATGAGCTTGTGTATCGGTTTTATTATGAGTACATAAATTTAGATTTTGATATAGCGGGTTTTAGCATACCAAAAACATGGTGGTATTCGCTGAATCCAATATTTATTTTTGTTTTTTCACTCATCTTCATTATTTGGTGGCTAAATGGAAAACAATTGTCTACACCAATAAAATTTGGTCTTTCTATGTTGACTTTTGCCAGCGCACTGGCTTTTATACTATTGATTAATATTGAGTTTCCAATTGGTATGAATTCTGCGAATGGAGGAATCTTATCAAGTTTATTTTTATTTTATATGTTCTCCGCTATTGCAGAATTGTTTATAAGTCCCATTGCTCTAAGTTATATTACCCGGTTGAGTCCGGTAAAATGGACTGCAACTTTTATTGGTCTTTACTTTTGTGGCACAGGCCTGGCAAATAAGGTAGCAGGAACGTTGGCAGGTGCAACTATGGATTTACCAGCAATAGGTTTATTGACTTTTATTATGGTGCTCCTTGTGGCTGTAGGACTAACTTATATGCTGCTCCGAAAATATATAACAAAGTCTACAGGTCTAGATCAAAATATTAACGAAGAAAGCAACGAGTCGATTTGGAATGAGTAAGTACAGCTCTTCATATTTCTCAATCCTTTAACTTAGGATTATTCTTATGGCGTTCTGAATCTCGAATCGTTTTTTTTGCGAAATTTTTATTCAAGGCTTCGGTTAGGTCAATACCTGTCTGATTTGCTAAACAGATTAAGACGAATAATACATCCGCCATTTCATCTCCTAAATCTTTGTCTTTGTCAGATGCTTTTTCGGATTGTTCTCCATATCTCCGAGCAATGATTCGGGCGACTTCACCAACTTCTTCTGTTAGCATGGCCATATTGGTA
Source organism: Cytophagales bacterium (assembly GCA_965277185.1). Classification (GTDB taxonomy): domain Bacteria; phylum Bacteroidota; class Bacteroidia; order Cytophagales; family JAHDFW01; genus JAHDFW01. The sequence goes on from CBDICC010000040.1 coordinate 12,948, forward strand.
AGTTCACTGAAATAGCGTACTCCATGTTCTTTAATCCAACCATCTACTTTTTCTTGGGCTTGCTCTATTGTCATAATTTGATGCGAAATGGGTTAATAGCTAATTGAAAATAAAATGTGCAAAAGGAATCTAATTGATAAATCGCTGGATTACTTTTTTTCCCAGCAAGAGCAATGCACAAGGAAGAATAACAAAAATCAGTTCGCTTTGAAGCACTAATAATCCCCATTTACCAAAGAATTTTGAAATTCCGATAGGAGATACTTTGATTGGCCTCCATGGTAGGAAATAACGCGCATTGTCAAACGGAGCAAAATAAGCAACACCAAACCCTCCGGTAGTCATTCCATCCAATAAACCATGGGATGCAGTAGCTAAAAAGATGATTAGGAAAGCCGTTATTCTTTTGTCTTTAAAGAAAAAACAAGTGGCCCCAGCCCATAAAGCAGCGAAGACAATGGAATGTGTAAATCCACGATGGCCAAAGAAATCGCCATATTTGATCCCCAACCTAAAACCAACAACGTCTATATCTGGAAGAAAAGCACTCCCTGTTGCGAATAGGATCAAAGCCAAACCAGATTTCCAGTTAATGAACTTGGAGACAGTATATCCGGCAGCAAAATGCCCTACGATGGATGCCATTTTAAATGAATTAGTTTGGTTAAAATTAACTTAATTCCATGAATGAAGGGTACAATAAAACCTCATTCTTTGTTCTTTGAATCGATCCAAATCGTAACAGGACCATCGTTGGTAAGTTGCACTTGCATGTCAGCCCCAAATTCACCACTTTGGATAGATGTTGGAAGGATTTTATCTAGCTCTTTAATAAAAGATTCATACAGCGGGATGGCCTGTTCTGGTCGAGCCGCTTTAAATAAATGAAGGCCGATTCCCTTTTTTAGTACTGGCATGAAGCGTAAATTGACTTATGACTAATATTTCCCCATTTGTTTCTAAAATCGATTGATTCATTTTTCCTTCTTTATCTGGAAAAACACGCAATTGAACAATTTTACGGACCAACCAGTCCAAATCATCGGTTCCATCATCGGTTTCAATTCCCAATAGAATAACAAAACCTTTTGCAATTTCACCTACTACTTTGGAAGCAATGGTTACATTTCCCTCTTTAACTCTTTGGATTACTACTCTCATCCTGAATACCTTTACCTTCGTACATTAATCCATTAAACGCATGCATTATACTACTGGCAAAACTAAATAATTACTACATTTGCAATACGCACATTACATGGTTATGTACCTTATCTTTCAGCAAACAAGCAAATTATTCGCATGAAAAAAACTTTATACTGGATTCTTTTGATTACTGCAATCGGTGCATCTTATTTTATATATGCAGCCTTTGCTCCAGATTTTCAATCCAATACGGTTTCAATCAAAAACCTAGTGCCTAACGACGCGGTTTATTTTGTTTCAAATACCACGTTTAATTCGGTTTTAGATTCAGATAATAAATCTACGAGCTCAACGAAAAAAGACTGGATGGTAAGTGTGAAGCCAATTGCCGAACTCAAGGAAGCATTTGGTCAAACGGAGGGAGTAGAGAGCGAAATATATGTTTCGTGTCATTTCTTGGACGCCAATAACTACGAATTACTTTATTATGGGGACGAGGATTTAAAAAATAAGCTAACGAAAGAACTAGAGATAAGTCCTACGGTACGACATTACAAAGGATACGAAATCATGAGTTTAGAGGGGAGTTTTTCTTATGTAAACTTGGATGGTGTATTTGTGTTATCTAAATCACCTGTATTGATAGAATCTGTATGCCATTCTGTTGAAAATAAGAATAGCCTAAATCTGGACGAAAAACAAATTTATATAGATCCGAAAGGAGCATCCATGCTTTTGGGAGAGGATAATCTGCCGAAAGATTTAATTCCGATTTTCAATGTTTTTGGTGGGGTAGTACTCAATCTTCCAGATAGTGATCAAGGAAAGATTCGAATTAAAGGAAATCAGATTTCAGGAATAGATAGTGTACAAAAAATAACGCGAAAAATAAATGGGAATTATTTCCCAATGAATACAGCGTTTGTTTTTTCGGGTACCAAATCCTATTTACAAACGGAAAAAGTTATACAAGAACCAATAGCTCAATTAGTCGGTGATCGATTGACAATGTTTTTTGTTGGGGGAACCAATGGGAATAATTTAGCATCGGTTTTTATTTCTTCTAATGTACAGATTCAAACAAATAACTTTTTTAAAGTTGATAAAGGAATCTATCGCGATATTGAATTGACCAGTTTGGGATATTATTCGGAAGAAACCGATTCGGTTTATATAACCGTAGCTAAGATGTTTGGGGAATACATTGTTTCTGAAAATGAGCAGGTGATTTTCGACGTAATTCAAGCAGTTGACGATGAAAATGTATGGGGGAAGTCCATCAAACATTATGATGTGCTGTCCACTATGTCTACTAACGCAAATGCCAATGTAATTGTTAGCCCTTCGTATTTAGGTTATTCCAACGAATCCAATTCAGAGAATCCATCCTCTTCTCAAATGGAGTTTTTAGTATTGCAAAAAACCGGATCAGGAGATGGAAATCTGGTTACAGGTTCTATATCACTGAATAATTTGGCAGTTTCTTCAAGTCAGACAATCTCAAATAATGAGGAACAAAACAATGTAGTTGATCCAAATGACTCTGTAGTGAAAACGTCAGATTTAGGGAAAAATGGCTTAGAGGTAGCGAAATTTGACTCAAAAATAATTTCGAAGCCTTACTTAGTACGAAATCATGTAGCGGGAGGTCGTGAAATCATTGTTCAAACGGCAGATTACTCTGTTCACTTGTTAAGTATGAGTGGTAAAACACTTTGGAGTAAAAAGATTGGTGGGGAAATCGTATCAGGATTGACTCAAGTAGATAGATATAAAAACAGAAAGCTTCAATATTTATTTGCAACAAAAAATGAAATCCATCTTCTGGACAGAAAAGGAAGAAATGTAGAAGGGTTTCCTATAAAAGTGTCCCATTCCATAACACAGTTTTCGGTAATAGACTATAGTGGGAAGAAAGAATATCGTCTAGCAGCTTCAGATGGAAAGGGGAATACTTATTTATATAATTTAGAAGGCAATGTATTAGGACAGTGGAAACCTAGAAAAATAAATGGGGCATTATTAACCTCTCTCAAGCATTTTAGAATCGGATCTAAAGATTGTTTATTGGCAGTGACAAAAGAAGGTAAAATCCATTTGTTTAAGCGAAATGGAGGTTATTATGATGGGTTTCCAATGGATCTGCATGAAGGTGTTGTTTCCGATATTTCCATTCAAGCAGGTACGTCCTTTGAAAAATCCAGAGTTCTGGTGCTAACGAAATTTTGGAAATGCATTTGCCGTTAGTATGAATGGTGTTAAGAAAGATTTGGAGATTGATTTGAGAGAAGATAATTTTCTTACAACGAATAAAGACTTGCAAAAAACGAGTTATTTCACCTATAACAAAGGGGTGTTAAATGGATTCAAAATCAGGGATGGTAAAAAGCCGTTTGTAGAATTCGATAACTTCGAAAAATTAGATTCTATTCTTGTTACGCAACATTATCCATTTAATAGTAGAAACGATTTATTCGTTGTAGGAAACCCCAATCAATCAATCATTTTTAGTAGTAAAGGAGATTTGAAAGCCGCGTTTAAATCAAATGGTTCAGAAGTCTCATTATTAAGTTTTGAGGCGAAAAATGAGACGGTTATTTACTATTGTGAGGGCAATCGTATTCGTAAATTAACATTTTAAATGTGATGAAAAGCATTCCGAAATTGCCATCTACAAGTAAAAAAGCAATGATTTCCATTTTTGGAAGCCGGTATTTTACCATTTTGACCTTTTTTGCCACGATAGTCCTATTGGTAAGCTGTGAGAATGGTTACTTGTCGAATAGAAGCAAGATGGGAATCAGGAAATGATTCTGTCATAAATGAAAAAAAGAAAAACCCTGTAAAAGTTCCAGTGGTTCTTACGCAAGACATGAGCCTAGATTTTGGAGGTAGAGCACTGGAATATGTGAATGATTCTATTTATTGGTTTGCCGGGCCAAACGGTAGATTTGGTTTCACGAAGAATGCGGGTAAAACATGGACCATTGATTCTGTTAAGTTTGGAGACTTTGTTCCCGAATTCCGTTCTATTTCAGTTGTGAAAGATCAGGTTTTTCTCTCGAATATTGGTTCTCCGGCTAAAATTATTAAAATAGATGCGAAGAGTTTGAAATGGGAGACCGTGTTTGAAGACTTGCATCCAGACGCCTTTTATGATGCCATGCGGTTTTGGAATGATCAGGAAGGAATTATAATAGGAGATCCGCAGGAGGGATGTTTGACAGTCGTCATTACAAGGGATGGAGGAAGCACTTGGAATAAATTGAATTGTGACTTGCTTCCTGCTGCCGATTCTGGAGAAGCAGCGTATGCCGCAAGTAATACAAATATATCAATTCAGGGAGATAAGACTTGGATTGCTACGGGTGGATTAACTTCCAGAATATTGTTCAGTCCAGATAAAGGAGCGCATTGGAAAACGTATGACACACCAATCATTCAAGAAAAACAAGGAGACGGAATGTATTCCGTTGATTTTTATGATGAGCAAGTCGGATTCGCAATTGGAGGAAATTGGGAGGTTCCTAAAGCTGATTCTGCAAATAAAATGGTGACAAAAGACGGAGGAGAAAATTGGGAACTTGTATCCAATGACGCTGGACCAGGATACAGTCCATGCGTACAGTTTTTAAATAGAAAATCAGATTTGATCGCGGTTAGTTCGGAAGGGGTTTGGTTTAGTGCAAATATGGGCCAAGACTGGACAAAAATTTCAGATGAACGATTCTATACATATAAAGGGAGTCGATTGACTGGTAATGGAATCCTAATAGGAAAGAATAAAATTGGATTTGTGAAGGTTGAAGGAACCCTGAAAAGATAAAGAAGAGTCTTAATAAGATAGTGAAATAGATTATAATATATTATGCTGGGATTAAAGTTGGAAACAGACCCAAGATGGGTAAACGTAGCGGAAAAATCAATTGAAGAAATATTGGTTGATCATGCCTATTGTGAACAAAAAGCAGCTACAAGTTGTATTACATTAATTGTAACGTATCCAGATTTTTCAGAGATGGTAGAACAACTTACGCCAATAGTAACGGAAGAATGGATGCATTTCGAAATGGTGATGAAGGAGTTGAAAAAACGTAATTATCCGTTAGGTCGAAAGCGAAAAGATGAATATGTAGTTCAATTGTCAGCCGCTTTGAAAAGCGGAGGTTCCCGAGAAAATCAATTGGTGGAAAAGTTATTGTTGAATGCGTTAATTGAAGCGAGAAGTTGTGAACGATTTCGAATTTTATCAGAAAATATTGCAGACGAAGACCTTAAAGACTTTTATTACCGTTTAATGAAAGCGGAAGCGAATCACTATGTGCTTTTTGTGAAACTAGCCAAGTTGTACATGCCAGAGTCATATGTGAATGAACGGCTGGATGAATTATTAGAAGCGGAGGCTGATGTGATGCGTAACATGGAGGTTCGAGGTGATCGAATGCATTAGGAAGAAAAACAGAGTTAAGTCAATCAGAATAAGTTGAATTTTTTAGCACATTTATATTTAGCAGGTCAAGATGAAGAGTTAATCATAGGTAATTTTATTGGGGATTCGGTGAAGGGGAAATTAGCCCTAAAGAATTTCCCGGTAGGAGTGCAGCATGGAATTATGATGCATCGTGAAATTGATAGATTCATGGACACGCATGCTACTGTAAGACAAGGAACGCATCGAATTCGGGATAGTTTTGGAAAATATGCTCCAATTGTGATGGATATGTATTACGACCATATTTTGGCAAAAAACTGGTCCGATTATTCTTCTCAAGAATTAGCTCATTTTATCGATGCAAAATACGACTTGATAGACCGAAACATACATTTACTGCCAGAAAAGGCACTGCAAATGTTTCCATATATGAAAAAGTCAAATTGGCTTCTTCAATACAAATCATTGGAAGGATTGGATCAGATATTCAAACAAATGGATATTCGAACAGGTCGTAAGTCAGGAATGCATGATGCCATTCCTCCATTAACGAGAGACTATGCGTTTTTAGAAGAAGAATTTATGCACTTTTTTAAGGATATAATTGACCATTTTGAGAATAAATGGAAGCCTGATTTAGCCTTTTGAGAACTTAAAACCTTAATTACTTGGAATTGACGTATTTTTTAGATTATTTCAGGTTAGTTTAAAAAGAATTACAAAAGAATTATGAAAAAATTAGCGATTATTTTAACCTTGTTTATGTTCGTTGGAACAGTATCTGTTTCTGTAGCATCTACTTCAAACGTAGTAATTGAGAAGAAAGAAGGGGACGACAAGAAAAAGAAGAAGAAAAAGTCTAAAAAATCAAAGTGCTGTGCAAAATCGAAGTCTTGTACAAAAGACGGAGCTAAGAAATCTTGCGAAGGAGCGAAAGAAGAAAAAATGCAATAAATTAAATAGAGTATCTAGGTGTTTGGAAGTTCTAGTCTTGGATTGGAAATACTTTTGAAATCATAGATACTACTATTTGTAAAATAATAATATTAAAGCCGTATAGATATGTTTATCATGTTTATACGGCTTTTTTATGCGGATATGAATTTTGGTTTAAGATCATTTATTCAATTAAAAATGCAAGTACAATCTTACCGTTGGTTTAAACTTCAGATGTTTTAAAGACAAGCCAAACCAGTTGCTAACATCCCAATTTAACTTGCCTTTATTATTTTTCGTTTTTTTACGAAATAGCGCGAAATGTACAATTGCTCCTTTAGTTTGAATGCAGTGAAACCTCTTATCTAATTCCTTATTGACTTTTTGGGGCAAATAAAAGAAGAAAGCTAAAAGCTCGAATTGTTGCTGAATAAATCCAAACGAAACTACTTAAAATACTATTTAACTTGCGATAGCGGGGATAATATGGTATATTTGTTTGTTATAGTTTATCTGGATCAAGTTGCGGGAATGAGAGTTCCTTTAATGTGTAACTTTTTGATGCTAAATAAGATATCTCGGTGTATATCGCTCATTCAAAATAGTACTCAATCTATTTGGTCCGAAAGTAAGACTTACGTCAATCTTTCTGGTCTAATATTTTTGGTGGCTGTTATCAATTATTGTTCAAGTACAACTGTATATGGACAAGTTAGGAAAGTTATACCCTCCCAAGTTCAATCCAATTCTCTTAATAATCAAAATTCAAAAGCTGCAAACTCTAGTGGATCGTCCAGTAATTCGGATCGATCAAATGTAGGAGTTGCATTACCTGTATTGCCTCCTGTTGCATTATTTGTGGTAGCGGGTCCCGATTCGGATGGGGATGGAGTGGATGATGATGTCGATTTAGATGACGACAACGACGGAATATTGGATAGCGATGAATCCGGAAATTTTGACATGGATCTATATGCTGATAGTTTGGACTTAGATTCGGACAATGATGGAATATATGACATTGTAGAAGCAGGTGGAATAGATGTAAATAACGATGGTATTGCGGATGATCTAACAGATACGGATAATGACGGTTGGGTAGACTTATATGATGATCTTTGTATAACTACCATAGATACAATTCTGGTTGGCGGAACTGTAAACGTGGCTTCTGGAACCGGCGTAACTAATCCTGAAAATGCGGAAGGGTTCTTAGATGGTGTTGACGCCACGGTGGCTGAATTAGCAACGATTGTACTTGATTTAGGAGATACGATTCCAGCAGATAGTCAAATATGCATAACATTTTCAGCAAGTAATTCGGTTGATGTACCGATTGAAGTTTCATTGGATGGAGTGGGATTTAGTGCTCACTCAACCTATTCTGGATTGAACGGTGAAGTTATACATTGCATAAGCTCAACTACATCTTTCCGGTACATCCGCTTTACAAACAATGGAGGAGGCGGGACCAGAAATATGTTTGTGGATGGAATAAGATACGTTTTTCATGTGATTGATACCACGTTTTGTACGTTAGGAACGCCGCATCCCTTGCCAGATACAGATGGGGATGGCAATAAAGATTTTAAAGACTTGAATTCAGATAATGATAATTGTTTGGACGTAGTCGAAGCAGGTTTTACTGATGGAGACGGAGATGGTTATTTAGGTTCGAGTCCATTGTCAACAAATGGGCGAGGAATCGTTAATTCTGGAGTAGATGGATATACTGGGACATCCACAGCAGTTACGAATCCGTTATCTTCTTTTACATGTGCAACAATTTCTCCTACAGATATGGATTTGGATGGGATTCCTAACTCCATTGATATTGATGACGATAATGACGGTATATTAGATACGGCAGAAGCAAGAGACTTTGATGGAGACGGAGTTGCAGATTCGCTTGATTTAGATTCGGACAATGATGGAATTTTTGATTTAATCGAAGCAGGAGGTGTCGATGCAAATAACGATGGTTTTGCGGATGACCTTACCGATTCGGATGGAGATGGATGGGTAGATTTATATGATGATGTTTGTGTACTTCCGTCACTTCTAATTAGTGGATATGGAGATAGTTATACCGCTTCTGGTGTTGTAGACCAACCGCAAGAAGCGCTGGGAGCGCCAGATGCAGTGGCAGCAAGACCACAAGAGACAACACCAGAAAGTTACGTTACGGTTGATTTAACAGATACAATACTGATTGGGGAGCAAGCGTGTTTACGGATTTCCAGTAACAGTGCAACAGAAGAATTCAGAGCAGAAGTATCCGTTGATGGAGTTTCATTTGTAACAGCAGCCGTAAATGGAACAGGATTTGGTCCAAATCTTGGCTATTTGAGTTATGTCACTGTTTGTATTAGTCATACAGCTGATTTTCGGTTTGTTCGGTTTTTTGTAGTAGATAATGGGGGAGTTACTAGAAGGATTGACTTAGAGTCTATTTCGTATAACTTTATGAAGCCGCAGGTATGCGCAAACGGGACACCATTGCCATTACCGGATACGGATTTGGATGGGAAAAAAGACGTGATTGATTTAGATAGTGATGAAGATGGATGTTTTGATGTTAGAGAAGCCGGATTTACCGATGGGAATGCAGATGGTATTTTAGGTTCGTCTCCAATTACGGTACATGCCTTTGGTTTTTTGACTTCGGGTGTTGATGGGTATACAGGGACAAATAGTAGCGTAACGGATCAATTAGTTTTGGCATGTTGCCCTACTGCAATTGGAAAAGTTGGCCTAGATACGATCATTTGTTATAATGAAACCGTGGCCGCGATTCAATTGATAAGTGATACGGTATGGATAGATACGGTGTTGAGTGTTTTGGGTTGTGATAGTATTTATGATACGACCAAAGTGAATGTCTTAGAGGAAGCTAGGGGGCGCCTGCTGTTAGATACTTTAGTGTGTGTTGGACAAAATGTATCAGGCAATTCAATCAACGTAGATACTTTTTGGATTGATACAACCTTTAATATGTTAGGATGCGACAGCGTATATGATTCAACGGTAGTCAGAGTTGTGAATTATCTTGCAAATCTTAAATTGGATACAACAGTGTGTTACGGTGCCACGGTCAATGGTAATTTGGTTTTGAATGATACCATTTGGGTTGATACGATTTTGTTGAGTGCACCGGGAAATAATTTAATAATAAATCCAAGTGCAGAAGTAGATCCACTTAGTTTAGGTTGGACGGCCGTCTCCACCGGTACCAATTGTTATACCGGATCGAATTGGCGTGTTACAGGTTCCCAAAATGGATTCCCACCAACAGTGGATGGCGCCCAATTCTTTTATTCTGGTTGTGGAAGTGTTAACGGAGAATTGTACCAGGAAATAGATCTTTCCTCGTATGCGATCAATATAGATTCTGGTCTGCAAGGATTTTTGATATCGACAAACATTCGAAGCTACGCAGAATCTCCTCCTGATACAGGACAAATAATATTAGACTTTTTGGATGCTTCAATGGCTGTTCTGGGAAGTTTTACTAGCGGAAAAACCACCAATACAACTGGATGGGTAAATTATGTGGGCACAATTCCAGCTCCAGTAGGAACAAGGTCATTTAGAATAACATTAAAATCTTTTAAAGGGACGGCTTTTGGAACCTCTGTCGATGCCTATTTTGATGATTTTGCTATGTCACCGAGTTCTGCAGGTTGCGATACTTTGTTTGATACAACAAGAGTAAAGGTCAGATTGGCACCAACGGCAAATTTAGAATTGGATACTACAGTTTGCTTCAATGAATTGGTAGGAGGAATGCCACAAACAGCGAATAATTTTTGGATCGATACGACATTCAATAGTCTAGGATGTGATAGCCTTTATGACACAACTCGAGTAACGGTTTTGCCATTAGCAACGGCAAATTTAAAGTTGGATACAACGGTTTGCTTCGGTGAGCTGGTAAATGGAACTCCTCAAACGACGAATAACTTTTGGATTGATACTACATTTAATAGCATAGGCTGCGATAGTCTTTATGATACAACACGAGTAACGGTTCTACCAATTGCGGGAGCCAATTTAAAGTTGGATACGACGGTTTGCTTTAATGAGTTGGTAAATGGAAATGCACAAACATCAGATAACTTCTGGGTTGACACGACCTTTAATAGTCTAGGTTGCGATAGCCTATACGATACAACGCGTGTAACGGTTTTACCACTTGCGGGAGCGAATCTAGAATTAGATACGACAGTATGTTTTAATGAATTAGTAGGGGGTATTGCTCAAACGGCGAATAATTTCTGGATAGATACCACATTTAATATAGCAGGTTGCGACAGTATCTATGACACAACTCGAGTAACGGTTTTGCCAATAGCAGTAGCAAATTTAAAATTAGACACGACAGTTTGTTTCAATGAAATGGTAAATGGTATTGCTCAAACGGCAAATAATTTTTGGATCGATACTACCTTCAATAGTCTAGGCTGCGATAGTCTTTATGATACAACCCGTGTAACAGTTCTACCAATAGCGACAGCCAATTTAAAGTTGGATACAACGGTTTGCTTCAATGAGTTGGTAAATGGAAATGTACAAACATCAGATAACTTCTGGGTTGACACGACCTTTAATAGTTTAGGTTGCGACAGCTTATACGACACAACGCGCGTAACGGTTCTACCATTAGCAACAGCAAAATTAAAATTAGATACGACAGTATGTTTTAATGAGTTAGTAGGGGGTATTGCTCAAACGGCGAATAATTTCTGGATAGATACTGCATTTAATTTAGCAGGTTGCGACAGTATCTATGACACAACGCGCGTAATGGTTCTGCCAATAGCAGTAGCAAATTTAGACCTGGATACAACGGTTTGCTTTAATGAGCTGATAAATGGAAATCCACAAACGGCAACAAATTTCTGGATCGATACGACATTCAATAGTTTAGGATGTGATAGTATTTATGATACAACTCATGTAACAGTTCTACCTATAGCGATGGCAAATTTAAAGTTGGATACAACGGTTTGCTTCAACGAGTTGGTAAATGGAAATGCACAAACATCAGATAACTTCTGGATTGACACTACATTGAATAGCTTAGGTTGCGATAGCTTATACGATACAACGCGCGTAACGGTTCTACCACTAGCGACAGCCAATTTAAAGTTGGATACAACGGTTTGCTTCAATGAGTTGGTGAATGGAAATGTACAAACATCAGATAACTTTTGGATCGACACGACCTTCAATAGCTTAGGTTGCGATAGTCTTTATGATACCACCCGCGTAACGGTTCTACCTGCAGCCACGGCGAATCTTAAATTAGATACGACGGTTTGTTTCAATGAGTTGGTAAATGGTATTGCTCAAACGGCGAATAATTTCTGGATAGATACCACATTTAATATAGCAAGTTGCGATAGCCTTTATGACACAACGCGCGTAACGGTACTACCGATAGCGACTGCGAATCTTAAATTAGACACGACGGTTTGCTTTAATGAGTTGGTAAACGGAACTCCTCAAACGGCAACAAATTTCTGGATCGATACAACCTTTAATAATTTAAGTTGCGATAGTATTTATGACACAACAAGAGTAACAGTTCTACCGATAGCGACTGCGAATTTTAAATTAGACACGACAGTTTGCTTTAGCGAATTGGTAAATGGAACTCCTCAAACGACGAATAATTTTTGGATCGACACTACATTGAATAGCTTAGGTTGTGATAGTATTTATGATACCACCCGAGTAACAGTTCTACCTGCAGCTACGGCGAATCTTAAATTAGATACGACGGTTTGTTTCAATGAGTTGGTAAATGGAAATGCACAAACGGCGAATAATTTTTGGATAGATACGACCTATAATAGTGTAGGATGTGATAGTATTTATGATACAACTCGTGTGACTGTTTTACCTATAGCATTAGCAAGTTTGGAATTAGATACGATCGTTTGTTTTAATGAAATGGTAAACGGAATTGCTCAAACATCGGATAACTTTTGGATCGACACGACCTTTAATAGTTTAGGATGCGATAGCCTTTATGACACAACAAGAGTAACCGTACTTCCAATAGCGGCGGCAAATTTAAAGTTAGACACCACAGTATGCTTCAATGAAGTAGTAAATGGAAATGCCCAAACGGCGAATAATTTCTGGATAGATACGACCTTTAATAGTTTGGGTTGCGATAGCATATATGATACAACGCGTGTAACCGTTCTACCACTTGTTGGCGCGAATCTTAAATTAGACACCACAGTATGCTTTAATGAGTTGGTAAATGGGATAGCCCAAACGACGAATAATTTTTGGATAGATACGACCTTTAATAGTGTAGGATGTGATAGTATTTATGATACAACTCGTGTGACTGTTTTACCTATAGCATTAGCAAGTTTGGAATTAGATACGATCGTTTGTTTTAATGAAATGGTAAACGGAATTGCTCAAACATCGGATAACTTCTGGATCGACACGACCTTTAATAGTTTAGGATGCGATAGCCTTTATGACACAACAAGAGTAACCGTACTTCCAATAGCGGCGGCAAATTTAAAGTTAGACACCACAGTATGCTTCAATGAAGTAGTAAATGGAAATGCCCAAACGGCGAATAATTTCTGGATAGATACGACCTTTAATAGTTTGGGTTGCGATAGCATATATGATACAACGCGTGTAACCGTTCTACCACTTGTTGGCGCGAATCTTAAATTAGACACCACAGTATGCTTTAATGAGTTGGTAAATGGAAATGCACAAACAACCAACAATTTCTGGATAGATACGACTTTTAATAGTTTGGGTTGCGATAGTATTTATGATACAACTCGTGTGACTGTTTTACCTATAGCAATAGCAAGTTTGGAATCAGATACGATCGTTTGTTTTAATGAAATGGTAAACGGAATTGCTCAAACATCGGATAACTTCTGGATCGACACGACCTTTAATAGTTTAGGATGCGATAGCCTTTATGACACAACAAGAGTAACCGTACTTCCAATAGCGACGGCAAATTTAAAGTTAGACACCACAGTATGCTTCAATGAAGTAGTAAATGGAAATGCCCAAACGGCGAATAACTTCTGGATTGATACAACCTTTAATAGTCTGGGTTGTGATAGCATCTATGACACAACAAGAGTAACCGTACTTCCTATTGCTACGGCTAAATTACACTTAGACACTACAGTATGCTTTAATGCATTGGTAAATGGAAATGCCCAAACGACGAATAATCTCTGGATAGATACGACCTTTAATAGTGTAGGATGTGATAGTATTTATGATACAACTCGTGTGACTGTTTTACCTATAGCAGTAGCAAGTTTGGAATTAGATACGACGGTTTGCTTCAATGAACTGGTCAATGGAATAGCCCAAATGGCGAATAATTTTTGGATCGATACGACCTTCAATAGCTTAGGTTGCGATAGTATTTATGATACTATTCGAGTAATGGTTTTACCGGATTTAATAGAAAGAGTAGGATTAGATACGACGGTTTGTTTGAATGAAATAGTAAGAGGCAAAACAATCATAACCGATTCGGTTTGGATTGAAATAATAACCAATTCTTTGGGTTGCGATAGTATAAAGGATACGATCAGAGTAACGTTAGCTCCAAATTTTGTGGCAAATATAGATACCGTAAATGGTTCTTCAGGATGTGATAGTGTGCATTTGGGAAGTGGAAGCAATGCAGGGTTTAGTTTTGAGTGGTTTAGAAATGGAATTTCAATTTCTGGAATGCAAGTAGATGATTCTTTATTAACTGCAACAAGTAGCGGGTCTTATAATGTGGAAGTAACCAATAATTTTGGATGTACAGAGATTAGTAATTCAATTCCAATTACCATATCAATTTTATCTGCCTCTATAGATACAATAGGATCAAGCCAGGCTTGTGACAGTGTTGGATTGATTAGTACGGGTAATGCAGGTGCGATGTTTGAATGGCTTTTTAATGGTAATTCCATTAGTGGAGCATCGTTAAATGATTCGATTCAATATGCGTTGAACTCAGGGCAATACCAAGTAGTTGTGGATAATGGAATATGTGTAGATACTTCAATAATCACTGTGGTTACGATTGACACTTCATGCTCGTATCCTCCAACAGCATTCAACGATTCTATTATCGTAACAACAGGTTCCGTATTCGTATTACCATTAATCAATGACGTAAATCCATTATCGGATACATTAACGATAACAATTATCGATAGTACATCAGGAGGAACATTGGTAATGAATAATGACTCCCTTTTATTTACAGCACATAGTGACTTTTGTGGAACGGATTCCATGATTTATCAAATTTGCAATGCAGACGGATGTGATACAGCAATGATTTATTTCTTTGTTAGTCCACCGGATTCAGATGGAGATGGTATCCCGGATTATGTAGAATCATTGGATGCAGATACAGATCAGGATGGCATTTTTGATTATTTATCGACCGATAGTGATGGAGATGGTATTCCGGATAGTGTAGAGGCAATGGGTGATTTATCGGATCCATGTAACATCATCTTGGCTGATACGGATGGAGATTCCTTACCAGATTATGTAGATTTAGATAGTGACGACGATGGTGTTTTAGATGCGGAAGAATGGGATACGGATAATGATGGTATTACAGGAGATGATTGTGATGGGAATGGTATTCTAGATTTTAGAGACCCGCAAGCATGTCAGGTGAATTTGTTTATTCCAGAAGTATTCACGCCAAACGGAGATGGAGATAACGATCGATTTGAAATTTTAGGATTGGAAGCATATCCAGATAACAGTATTGTGATATTCAACCGATGGGGGAATAAACTATATGAAAGCACACCGTATATGGGAGATTGGGACGGAACCGTTCAGTTTGGAATTTCATTAGGAACAGGCCTGCCGGAAGGAACATATTATTATGTATTGAATTTGGATCAAACGGGGAATAACGTACGCAAAGGATATGTTTACTTAAAACGTTAGAGTCGATTTAAAGATGTTGAAAATTAAAACATATAAAAATAGAATCCATCAATCAACGATCTTGTTTCTAGGAACAATAATATTGTTGAGCAGTATTTCATTTGAAGCAATTGGTCAACAAGACGCTCAATATACGCACTATATGTACAATACCCAGGCTGTGAATCCTGCCTATGCGGGAAGCAGAGATGCGTTAACAATTACTGGGATTCATCGATCTCAATGGGCGGGATTTGAAGGTGCTCCGATTACTCAATCATTTACCATGCACAGTCCTTTAAGAAATCCATCTCTGGGAGTGGGACTTTCGGTTGTTCAAGACAAAATTGGTCCAACTGTGTTTGGGAGTTATTTTGCAGATTTCACCTATAAAATAAAATTCAATAATGATCATACGTTGGCTTTTGGGATGAAAGGAGGTCTAAGTACAATTCGAGCTGATTTCACATCATTGTCTTCCGTAACAGCGGGAGATAATGCCTTGCAATCCAATGTGTCGGGTTATTTACTTCCAAATGTAGGCACAGGAGTATACTACTATTCCAAACGATTTTATGCTGGATTTTCAGTTCCTAAATTAGTCCAAAGTAATTATACACAGCAAATCAGCAATTTAACCGCTCTATCAGATGGGGAGCAACGACATTATTATTTAATTTCTGGAGCGTTAATAACCCTGAACGAGTCATTTGATTTAAAACCATTTGGATTTATTCGAATGACGAACGGTGCGCCAGTTGAAATGGATTTAACAACCACAATAATATACAAACAGAAAATTTCGTTTGGAGGAATGGTACGATTTGGCGACGCGTATGGAGCATTATTAGCCGTGTATTTAACCGAACAATTGGAATTAGGTTATTCTTATGATTGGTCGTATAGTTTAGGCGCTTACAATCCACAATCTGGAAGTCATGAAGTCGTATTGCGCTATGATTTTATATTCAGTAAAAAGAAACACATTCGATCTCCGCGTAATTTTTACTTTTAAAATCTAAAATTGATTCAGCGATTTTTTTTAAAAATATATATAATTAAATAAACAATTAGTCCTTCGTGCATTCCTCTAAAACCATATTAAGCAGTATTTATATCAACGTACATGTACTTTGTCTTATACTGTTTGTGCTTTGGACTAACATGGGATTTGCCCAGCCGGCTCGCTTGAATCAGGCAAATAAATATTACGACGAGTATGCGTTTCATAAAGCAATCGAATCCTATGAAAAGGTGGAGAATAAAGATGTATTGACGCTCAGAAAACTAGCTCGGTCATATCGAAATACTGGAGATTATTATAACGCGGAAAACGTGTATATGCAAATTGTCGCGTCAGATGAAGCGCAGGATGAAGACTATTATAATTATGCCATGCTGCTTCGGATGAATTCTAAATACAAGGAATCTGAAGATTGGATGGAAAAGTATATTTCCAATCATTTGGAAGATAAACGAGGGCAAGAATTCAGAGATAAAGAAGCCGAGATTATCGAAATGATGAAGGAAATGACGTATTCTGTTTCTAACTTAAGTTGGAATTCGATGCATCAAGATTTTGGAGTCTTAAAATACAAGGATGGAGTTTGTTTTGTTAGTTCAAATACTGGTCCTAAGATGGTTGCAAGAAATTATAATTGGAATCAGCTACCGTTTTTAGATGTAATGAAGGCGGATGTGAACGGAGATCAAGAATTGATAAATGTAGAAAGATTGGATTTACCTGTAAATTCAAAATATCATGAAGGTCGAGCAGCATTAAATGACGCAGCTGATTATGTAGTGTTTAGTAGAAACATTGAACAGAAAGGAGGAGATGATTTGGTCCGCGTTCATTTGTTTTCAATCAAAATGGAAGAGGGGAAATGGACGAAGGCGAAACCGATTTCATTCTGTAAATCGGACTATTCCTATAGCAACCCTTATTTGACGGCGGATGGAAGAACACTTTATTTTTCGTCCAATTTGAAGGACGGAATGGGAGGAGCGGATATATATAAATCTACTAGAAACGAAGATGACAACTGGTCAGAACCAGTTAATTTGGGAAGCAATGTAAATACCGAAGGAAATGAAGTATATCCTTATTTGGACGAAAATGGCTCTCTGTATTTTTCTTCCGACGGACATGTAGGAATTGGCGGACTGGATATTTTTCAATCGTCGTTTGAAAATGGCTCTTTTGGTGAAGCAATGAACGTTGGAGTTCCGTTGAATAGTCGAGCGGACGACTTTGGTTTTATCCATTTTCCAGATCAAAAACATGGTTTTTTCTCCTCTAATCGAGAAGATGGAAATGGCAATGACGATTTATTTTCTTTCATTAAACAGGAACCGATTGAATTCCGAAACTTTAGAGTAGACGGGAATGTATTAAATAGTGAAAACAAACCGTATGCCGATTTAAATATTGAAATAGTAGATGAAAACGGGGATATAATGGAGCCTGTTTTGGATTCCATTCGAACCGATGAATTCGGTAATTATCGATTTGAAATTGCAGATCAAAAAGACCTAGAAGACATTGATATTACAGATCAGTATTGGATTGTGGTAAAGTATAAGGATTTTTATGATTCTCAGAATCCGGAAGTTATTGATGAGGAAAAAGGATTGTATGAACGTGATTTTCTGGTGGATGCGGACCCCGATGTAGTTTTACAGTTGGATATTCAAGATCAATTGACGCAAGTAGAAATGAAAGACGTGATCATTACGATGATTGATAACGAAACGTCCGCAAAAAAGATTTTTGTCCCAGACAGTAGTAAAATGCGTATCGGTTTCCCAGGAAAACATGAAGGAGATAACATTGATGTGGAGTTTAGGATTGAAAAATCAGGATACGAGACCAAGTCGTTCTCATATGAAGCAAAAGTAGATAGTGAAGATACATATGAACTAAAGGAAGCGATTGAACAAAAAGTATTTCAAGATATTGTATTTACAGGATTGTGTAAAACGTCTGAAGATTCTATTTTAAGAGGTATTAGTGTCGACTTAATGAATGGGGACATGGATATTGAGCAACAAGTGAAAACCGATGAAAATGGGGTGTATTTTATTACAAAATCGGTGGAAATTAATGCGGAAAAACCGTTAAATATTGAATCAGATTATTGGCTCCTTTCGCGTAACGATTCCAAATACGAATCTCAAAAACCTAATTCAGACCTAGACGATCAATATAAGTTCGTAACGAATTTTATATTTGAAAAGCCGGCTGAAGTTCAATTTGAACTTAATTTAGCTGATGCGAAAACGAAAACACCATTGCCACTTGCTGGAGTTGTATTAATTGATCATCACTCGTCTAGTAAGAGAGAAATAAGAGTAGAGCAAGGGACCTATAGTTTTAACTTGAATGGAAAAAGAATAGGCGAGTCCGTAAGTTATAAAATTCAGATAGAAAGTGAAGGCTACCGTTCAAAAACAATCGATTTTGAAACAACGATAGGTGAGACAGGAAAGTTGGTGCTAAATGAAACTTTAGAGCCTAGAACCTTTCAAACGATCCGATTATTTGGGGTTGTTAAAACGCCTCAAGGAGATCGATTAAGAGGAGTAAAAGTGGATTTGGTAGATGATGAAATGGTCTTTTTGAAGTCTGTAAAAACGAATTTTGAGGGGGAATTTGATTTTATTACCAAAATGGAAACGGAACCAGGTCAGTCCATTAATATTGAGGATAAATTCTGGATGCTGGCTAAATATCATGAATTCTATGATTCTCAAAATCCAATAAAAAAGGGAGATGGAGATACACTAACCTATTACAACGAATTTATTTTTGAAGAAATTCCTGAATTGGCTATAAACCTGGATATAAGTGAAGAAACAAAAGACATCGCACTTGATAAGGTGAAAATTACGGTTACAGATAATGTGAATCACACCAGTAGGGTAATCATACCTGAACGTAGTAATTTAAAAATAGGACTTTCGGACAAAAACGTAGGAGATTCAGTAAACTATAGTATCGTTTTCGAAAAAGAAGGATTTGAAAATAAGGCAGTAGAATATAAACAACAATTGGATACAGCGGGGGTTTATGTGATTAAAGAGCGAATTGAGAAAAAGAATTTCCAAGATGTACTTTTTATTGGAATGGCACAAAATGATAAAGGAGATAAGTTGGGAAATGTGATCATCGATGTAATGGATGAAAACGCCAATTTTGTAAATAAGATAATAACAGATGAAGAAGGAAGTTTTGAGCTGCCAATGCGGGTGAAATACAATGATGGAGTGCCTCCAAACATAGAACAAGATTATTGGTTTGTTGCTCAGCACAATAACTTTTATGATTCGAAAACACCGGTTAAGGATTTAAGTACGCCTCATTTGTATCATGCAAATTTCCAATTTAAAGAGAACGTGGCAATTCAACTCAATCTTACTGTTTCTGACTCCATTTCAGGTATATTGATTAAAGATTTTAAAGTTGCATTGATTGATCAGGAATCAGGATTGAAGCAAAAGATTTCGGTGAAGGAGGATGTATTGATCTTGAATTTGAAGGATAAACAAATTGGTGATAGACTGAACTACCAATTTAAAGTAGAAAAGGAAGGATACGAATCGATTCTCTTTTCACACGTACAAGGGATTGATAAAGAAGGGATAATAGAAGTCAATAAGAAGTTAGTTAAGTTAAATGACCGGCTCGTTCGAATATCAGGAATATGTAAAAACAACAAAGGAGAATCGCTGTCAGGAGTTGTAGTCGATCTTATGGATCCAATGATGGATATTGTTGGTTCAAAAACAAGTGATTCCAAAGGCAACTATGAATTTTCTTTTAAGATGAAAGAAGATGACCTTGCAGAGTATGAGGTGGAATCGGACTATGTCCTCTTGGCAAATCACCAAAATAATTACAATTCTCAAAACCCTATTCAATTGGTGAAAACTGAATCCAATGAACATGCAATCACAAAAACCTTAGAATTTAAGGCCAACTTTGTATTCAGAGAAGGTGTCGCAAATGAGTTGGAAGTGAACCTTACGGATCAGGAGACATCGGAACTATTGAATAATGTGACCCTTACGCTTGTGGATCAATTTACAAGTAGAGATAAGGTTTTAACAGTTCAAAATGGACACATTAAGTATCCGCTTGCAGACAAGAAAGTAGGAGATTCAATCCGTTTTACATTGCATTTGGAAAAAGATCGATATCAAGCAAAAGACGTGATATTTAGTGCGATTATTAAGGATAAAGAAAAACTCATTATCAATGAAACATTATCTCGAAAGATATTCAAAGAATATTCGTTTAGTGGTTTGGTTCGTTCGCCACAAGGAGATCGTTTGAAAGACGTCAAAATAGAACTTGTAGATGAGAAAGGAGAAGGAATTGGAACAGTATCAACCAATAAAGAAGGAAAATTCAAGTTAAATTCAATTCTGGAGATAAATCCAGGCAAGCCGCGTCCAGTTGAGACGGACTATTGGGTTTTGGCTAAGTACAAGGAGTTTTATGATTCTAAAAATCCAGGAGTTATTTCATCAGATCCCTATAGCTTTTACAATGAATTTATCTTTGATGAAGAACCAAAGTTTAGCTTTAATTTGGATATAAGTGATCAAACCAAAGATGTACCGCTGGACAAGGTTCGAATTACGGTTACGGATAACATTACGCATGAAAGTAAAGTGATTATTCCAGAGCGGAGCAATTTGAAAATAGGCTTGAACGAAAAAAGTCTTGGTGATAGTGCTGATTATCATATTACATTCGAAAAAGAAGGGTATGATAAGAAAGAAATCGATTTTAAGCAGCAATTAGATACGGCAGGAGTATATGTAATTCGTGAAACGATCGAGAAAAAGAAGTACGAAGATCTAGTTGTACACGGAATTGCACAAGATAACTTAGGGAATAGACTTTCAAACGTATCAGTTGATATTATAGATGGTGATTTTTCAATAATAAAAACAGGATTAACCGATGAAAATGGGGCATATCGATTTGAAGTCAGCTTAGATTTAACGGAAGGATCATCCATACGGTTTGAAGATGATTATTGGTTGATAGCCAAATCAGGGGCTTTATTTGATTCTAAAAATCCTGTGAAGGATTTGAATAAAGAAGGCAGTTATCAAGCGAATTTTGTATTTAGAAAAGCGGAGGAAATAACGTTGTCGATTTCAGCTTATGATGTCGATTCTAAAGAAGCTTTAATGGCATTTTCCGTGGCGTTAATCGATGAATCCATGAATGAGAAAAGGGTGTTTAGAGCGGATCTTGGCAGCGTAGGGATTCCTATTCCCGAAGCAAAGAAAGGGGATTTCGGATCCTTTCATATTGAAATTTGGAAGGAAGGATATGAAAAATTGTCCTTTCCATATGCGGTAAACTTTGAACGAGATGGATTGTATAAGATTAATAGAGGAATGGTGCGATTAAAAGCATCGGATTCTTCCGTTACAGAAACACCGCCAAAAGTGCTGGAATTTGACTTAAATACGGTCTATTTCGAATTTGACAGCTATCGACTGACTAAGCAAGCTGTGTTGGTTTTAGAGCGCAATAGAGACGAAATGCATAAATACGAAAGTGTCGTGCTTTGGTAAATGGTTTTGCAGATGCAAGAGGAAACGAAAATTATAATCTCGAACTCTCGAGAAAGCGTATGTTAGCGGTGATTGATTGGTTTAATGCACAAACGGTTGGAAAGAAAATTATCTACAAGGTGAGCTTCTTTGGAGAACAAAAACTAGCCAACAAATGTACCTCAGACTCCGAATGTTCAGAAGAAGAACATGGATTGAATCGAAGAGTAGAAATGCGTATGAAGGGAGAGGGGAAATAGGTCGAAGGCACGCATAAATACATGCAAGGCTATTATATTTATTGACCGCTTCATTTTCGCTGATACTTATCCATTCCAATAGAAATGGATTTACATTCCCTGACCATCCAGTTTATTATAGTTTTATTAATTGTATTATATTGATTTACAATATTGGAAAAAGATGAACTTTGATTTTTTATTTCCTTGATGCATTTTGTGATTAAAGGTTTTTTAAGCCTTTAATTGGCCTTAGGTATGTGTTTCTGGTTTGAAATGTACGATTTATTCTTCTTTGATAAGAGTTTGTAATTGTGTTTTAAGCGAAAAAAAGTTAATTTTGGAAGACAATAGGAAGTTCAACAATCCTCTATTTTTTAATGATCGAATGACCGTTAATGTCAACTTTTTGACCGGTAATGTTTGAATTTCTACCGTTAATAAGATTGGTCGAAATAGAAGAATCCTATGTGTTATTTTTACGTTTAATGTAGAGAGAACTATAAGTTAACGCAATGTGTGAGGGATATTGCTTCATTTGACTGAATTGTACTGAAGATTGACAACCTCTAATTATATTATATTAAATATTAAATGAAAAAAGTTCAAACTGTTTTACTGGTATGCATGGTCTTGGGAATAGCCGGTAGCTTTTATTATACCTGGACACAGAAGCCAAAAATAGCCTATGTTAATAATGGACGGGTGTTGACAGAGTACAACGGGGTAAAAGAGGCAAAAAAAGTGTATGAAACGCAGTTTTCACAATGGCAGGCGAATTTAGATACGTTATCGTTGCAAGTACGTAAAGACATAGAGGAATTTCAGCGATTGAAAGAAGGAATGTCGGAGGCCGAAATGCAGTTGACACAAGAGTTAATTCAGCGGAAGCAAAGTGAATTGATGTCTTATAAAAATGCATTGGAACAAAAAGCATCTGAAAATGACCAAAAGCTTTCCAAGGAAGTATTAAATCAAATTGATAGTTACATTCAGGAATATGGGAAAAAGCAAGGATTTGATTACATTATAGGAGTTGCAGATAATGGCAACTTATTGTATGCTAAAATTGAATATGATTTAACGGATGAAATAATTAAAAGTTTAAACGAGCGATACGAAGGGAAGTAGAACAAAACATGAAAAAGCGGAGTTCATATATAGATTATTTAATAAGCGCGGTTACATTAATCGTGTTCGTAGTATGTATGATTGGCTGCACAAGTTCAACAAACTCGGAGCAGAAATATAAAGCGTGGTTTGCGGACCAAGACAACGGATATTATAAGACCAGACAAATTGGTTCTCTAAAGTACATTGTTCAACAACGACCAGCATCTTACATGGCGATAAATGAATTGAGATCTGTGAAAGATCAATCTCAATACGATTCAATTCTTAATTCGTACAGTGGAAATTGGTACTTTATCATGGACATTAGCTTTGAAAATAAGGCAGGAGATCAAGGTCAACCGGTAAAAGGGGTAATAAGTAGTTATGAGGATTACAAAAAAATGATTTCGGATCTATCATTTAATATAGGAACGAATGTGACTTTAGAAGTAGGAGTAGAAGAATTAGCACCTTCTTTAGCCCACTTTGAATCCGGATTTGAGTTAAGTAATAGCAATAGATTTGTTTTCTCATTTCCGAAGGAAGAAGAAAAAGAAGTGAGGTTTGTTTTTAGAGACCAGTACTTCGGTACAGGAATACAGAAATTTAAGTTTTCAAATCAAAAAGTACAACCAGACTTACCTAAGTTCGATTAAGATAAAAAGCCTGGTAAAGTTGAATAGTATGATTTGATGAAGAAATCTACGAAATAGAAGATTGAATAATATTAAAATAACCCGTTGAATTAATTTGGTTAGGTTATGATGCGAATAGTAAGGAAATTTAGAAAGCCCATTGCAATGTTTTTTATTGTAACGTTTTTGGGCGAATTTGTCAATATTGGAAGTGCGTTAGCAATTACCGGGCATAGTAGTATGCCGGAATATCGAAGCTTCGAGCCGGTTGCGACCACGAACATGGTGAACAATTTTAGTGGCGATTTCACTTATAATGTTCCGTTGATGGAAGTCCCGAATGGATATCCAATATCCCTTTCATATCATTCTAGTGATGTAAATAATGAATCTCAGGCAAGTTGGGTAGGATTAGGATGGACCTTGAATCCAGGGGCAATCAATAGAGTAAAAAGAGGATTTCCAGATGAATTTAATGGGCAAGAGGTTACGTATCATAGTAAAATGCCTAAAAATTGGACGATTACAGCCTCAGCCGGCGGTAGTTTAGAGATTTTTGGAGGAGAAAAGTTATCGATAGATGCCGATGCATCCATTCGATATAATAATTACAACGGAGTTGGAACGTCATTAAATACAGGCTTTTCGGCTATTGGAGGGGTGGCGAGTTTAAATATGAATTATTCTCAAGGGCGAGTGGGCTTCAGTCCATCCGTGAATCCTATGAGGTTGATTGATAAATTTGCAAAAAAGAAGTCTAAGAAAAGCGATGACCAAGCAGAAGCTGATAAGAAATTAGACACGGATGAGAAAAGCGGTTCAGAATCAAAGAAAACACAAGAATTATCAAAAACGGAAAAAGCTGCGGATGCATCTGGAACTTCCTCAAAAGGAGTGAGTTTTAGCGGGAGCATTGGAGGTTTTGGAGGTGGGTTTTCAAACGGAGATTTGAAATTTAGCGTTTCAACTAGGCCTGCTCGTTCATTTCCGGTAGCAGTCACACCATATATTGGCGCATCGGCGCGTATTAGTTTTGATGCAGGTTTAAATCTACTACCTGCCCCAATTGATCCTGAAGGAAGAGTTTCAGGAACCTATTCCGAACAAAACTATCAAGAATCTCAAACGGTTCCAGTATATGGATATATGCACTTGGAAGAAGCTGAAAATAGACCGGATGCGATGATGGATTATTTTACGGAAAAGGAAAAAATGTTTGAGAAACGCGATGCAAATTTAGGAATTCCAATGCCTAATAATGACATGTTTAATGTGTCAGGAGAGGCATTAGGTGGATCTTTCCGAGCATTTAGAAGTGAATTTGGTCATTATCGAAAAAACCAAGTGACAAGTGAAACGTTTAATTTAGATGTGGGAGTTGACCAAAACATTCCGAATCCATTTATAACTCCAGTTAACCAAGTATATACAAGTGGAACCTCCGTTAGTGCTGATTTTCATTCATTAAAAATAAGTGAATGGAACAATAATGGGCCCGCAGACCAATTTAAGTTTAAAAAGGACGA
The DNA here is from genome assembly GCA_965277185.1 of Cytophagales bacterium. Lineage (GTDB taxonomy): Bacteria > Bacteroidota > Bacteroidia > Cytophagales > JAHDFW01 > JAHDFW01. The sequence continues at coordinate 38,518 of CBDICC010000040.1, forward strand.
TGATTTTGATCAATCGAGTGAACGATTTGTGTTGAAATTTGCAGGTGATTTGGCAAGTAATTTTGATGTAACCAATGAGGATAACACAGTAATTAGAGATAATCCTGTACAAGCGGAATTAAGAGTGAATCTTTTACAAGCCACACCTCAGTTTACAGATATTAATGCGAAAAATGAAACCCTAACCAATCAGAGCAGAACAAAAAGAGGCTCTTATATTGGATTTAGTTCCAACAAAGATTTCAGCCTAAAGAGCCGCGGTATTAGTTATAAGGTAGAGGATAAAAACCTTAAAATATTGAATCAATCAGGAAATGTGGTTGATTATAATGCAACGAGAGTAAACTATCCTAAAGAAGGGATTGGAGAAGTCTATACATATAATAAAGATGGAGTACGTTATGTTTATGGACTACCTATTCATACACAGAATGAAAAACAACTGTCTTTCAGTGTAACGGAGGATAATGCAAAAGTAGAATCCAATGGATTAATAGCCACTCCAATAAATATTAACGACGAAAATATTAATGAGGATGCGAAATTCAAACGGGGATATGAATCCAATACAAAATATGCCACCCAGCACCTAATTACTCAAATAACAAGTCCAGACTACATTGATCGAACGTTTAATGGACCAAGTGAAGACGATTTTGGGAGTTATACGAAATTCAATTATGTGCAAGTGGCCGGAGGGAATAATTGGTATAAATACCGTACACCGTATACAGGATTGAACTTTGATTATGGGAAATTATCCGATAAACGCGATGATATGGGAAGTTTGCAATACGGAGAAAAGGAATTGTATTTTCTTCATTCAATTGTATCCAAGACACATGTAGCGCTATTTACGTTAGAAGATAGAGCCGATGGAGAAGAAGCGAAAATCAATGGCGATGGAGTAGAAGCAATTATTGAAACTGACGGAAGTTCAAATTCCGCATTAAAAAAATTAACTAGAATTGATCTCTATGCACTGGAGGACGTAGTGAAGCTTCCCGGTGATGCGCATGAATATTATGAGCCAAAAGAGGGAGCAGTGCCAGTTAAAACCGTGCATATGGACTATGATTATTCCCTGACAAAAGATTTACCCAATAGCGAAAACGATTCAAACAGTCCAGATGGAGACGGGAAATTAACCCTAAAGAAGCTTTGGTTTGAATACAATGGCAAGAAGCCAAGTAAAATAAGTCCGTATGAATTTAAGTATAATTATCCAACCTCATCAGAAGTAACTTATCCAGATGCGTATAACGGAACAGATAATTCTAATAGAAATTTTTTAAATGACTTTGGAGATAAATTTACGGAAGATCAGCAAAACCCCAATTACGACGTACTGAATACAGATCGATGGGGGAATTATCGATCCTTTGGAGATTTGGCAAGTCGATATGAAGATTTAGCCCGGTTTTACCCATTTACGGATCAAGGGCCTCAGCAAAACTTTGATCCTGCGGCCTATTTATTGAAAAGAATAATATTGCCAAGTGGAGGAGAAATTCATGTACAATATGAACAGCATGAATATGAATACGTGCAGGATAAAAAAACGATGCAAATGCTCCCACTGTTAGATGGAGTAACCCCAGAAGACAATGAAGGAAAAAAAGCCAAACGATACTATGTTGATGTAAACAAGTTGGGATTGGATTTTCAATCAATGAATTCAGTAGATAAGGATTTTGTAGTAAGAGAATTATTCGCTCCGATGAAAACACAGCGAATGTATTTTAAATTTTTGTATACCTTGGTAGGGAATGATTCACCCGATTATAAAGGGTCTAAATCTGACTATATTGAAGGGTTTACAGCAATAACAGGCTATGGTTGGGATCAAAATGGTGCTTATTTAAAGTTTAAAGGGACAGGTGAAAATACAAGTACCGAACATTTTTTTGAAAGTGGATACGACTTACCAACAAGTAGATTCGAATTACCCCAAAAAGTATGTAAGGATTATTATAAAACGCAACGAAGAGGATTAATTGGAGACGGAAATAATCCAATGGACGATGCTGCTTCTATTAAAGATAAGGCAAAAACAGTATTAAGCATTGTTGGGCAAGTAGCAGGAACGTCCACTATATGTAAAAAGATGAAACCCTCCATGTCGTACGTTCGATTGCAAACGTTAGGAGCAAAAAAAGGCGGAAGTGGTGTACGTGTGAAACGATTATTGATGTATGATGCAGGTATTGACGGTGTGCCGGTACTTTACGGAAACGAATATGAATACGGATATGAACAAGTCGAAGGAGATTTAACAATACGTCATAGTTATGGAGTTGCAACCAATGAACCAGGGAATGGAAGATATGAATCTCCATTAGTGCAACCTTTGCCAAGAGATGCCCAATCCGGAGCAGACGCCTTACTTTATGGAAGAGACATGTATAATCAGGATGGCCCAATTGGAGAAGCATTAATGCCCGGCCCGTCAGTAGGTTATTCAAAGGTAATTGTGCACAATATACATCAAGGAACCACTTCGACAGGATACGAAGTACATGAATTTCTTACAGCGAAAGATTATCCGTTCAAAGCTGAGAAAACTTCCATCAATTCTAAATTTTCCCGACCGATTGGTGCGAATCGATCCGAAAAGGGAGATGGTGGAACGTTGGGGTTCGGATATTCCAGAAATAATCCATTTATGACGCAAGGGTATGCATTTGTAAAGAATGATTTACATGGTAAACCAAAAAGAATGGCCAAGTATGCGCAAGGAGTAGCCGAAAACGAAGCTCCTATGGCAGAAGAATTGTATTTCTATACGGAGCCGGGAGAAGAAGTAGAGATTGTAGATTATTCAGATATTGATGAAACAACCGGAGATGTACGAAGGCATACGATGAAATCATTAGGTCGGGTAAGTGAAATGCTCGCTGAAATTAGGCAAGTCGAAGATATTACAGTGTCTGGTTCGTTCGGAGTTGATTTTACGACTGGAGCATTTTTACCACCTCCAACCGGTTTGCCTTCTATTCCAGTGACGGCAAATACGACCAATGATATATCTTTCAATCTGAATGAACAAGTATTAAATACCCATGTGATCAACAAGATTATATCCTATACTTCGGTAATGAAGAAATCGATTAATAAGGCAGATGGAGTTAAACACATTACTCAAAATCTTGCGTTTGATGAAAATACAGGTGAACCGGTGATTACCAAAACCTATGATGACTTTAATCAGGCTACTATTAATCAGGATTATATGGCACCCTGGATTTACCCAAATATGGGTCAGAAAGCCCAAAATGAAAAGTTTAAATCAGGCGGAATGACCTATTACAATGTAGCAGGTACCGAGTATGTCCAATTTGAAGGAACTGGAAATTGCGGACAATCGAATATGTTTGCAAAAGGTGATTTTGTAGAATTGAATGATGGAATAATGACCAACAATCCATTGCTCTATCATGTGGAAGAAGTAGATCCAACGAAGGATCGATTATACATCGTGAAATCAGCCCTCAATGATGCAGCATCTTTGAGCAACAGTACAGCGTTTAATGGAGTAGAAGTAATTTCCAGTGGAAATACCAATCAATTAAATGCGAAAGTGGGGAATATTAGTCGAAAATTCACAGACCCGGACTCTAGGTTTTATGTGGCAGCAGCAGCTAAACCAACTTATACAACGAACTCGTTTGTAGATGATTTGAATTCAAACATCGGAGGTGCAATTGTATCCGGTTCAATGATTTTGCCAAATGCATATCCATACGCCTCCGTACCTTTAGATGGATGCTTCAATTCAGCTTCTTTTCCAACTACCTGTGGAGGAACAAATGGGGAAGGAGTTACGGTCAGTAATGTAGAAATCAACGTAGAGAATGTGACAGGTTCTGAGTACAAATTAACCATTCATAAAATAACGGTAAGTGATGGTACGAATTCAGAAACGATTGAGTGCGATGCAAACAATATGGGAACGTTTATTTCCTTAAATCATTCATCAGATGATTATTACCAAACAACACCTTCCTATTCAGAAGAATTGAATTATGCTTCTGCAAGTTTGAATGGAACGGAAGTCGCTTGGCCATTTAATTTTACAGATCCGGCATCATTTCCTGGAACAAATTCAAGTAATTCTTCTAGTGATCCAGATCCAGATCCTAATCCAACAACTGGAAACCCTGGGCCTTCGTTAGGATTGCCTGGAGATGCTGGGACGGATTGCGATAATCCACCAACACCTTGCCTCACGGGATCTTTAGACGGAACTAGGTTTATAACTGATGCTGCTGGCCGTGTAGCGCAATGTTCAAATCAGGGAGGGTGTTCTGTTTTTTACTTACCTTTTGATGGAGCGTTTGTAACGGAGTATTATGCAGGAAGTAAAGGGGATGGAGCCAATGTAGACCCAGTATATAAGTTGACAGGTCGAGAAGCGCGGTGTAATCTGGCCGGACTAAATTGCAACGAAAAAGTAGCAGGAGAGTTTTGGGGGTGGCGAGTTACCAATCCTTTAACAGGTAATGTTGTTACCAGTACCAGTTTTGCAAAGGATGGATATATAAGTTTTGATATATTTCCATTTATCAAACAATCGGGGATACAATTTGCTGATTATTATAAAGTTGAATCTGTGTTAAGTGGTAATAAGAATGGAACTAGTCCGACTGCTTATCGTACATACAATGTTAAACTGAAAAAAGGAGCAATTTATGCGGATGTAGATGTACAATCTCTCAAGCCGTTTTTAACCCACTCAAATATTCCTTCTGGAACCATTGCAGCATGTAAAAATTCAGAATTGGATCCTTGGATTCTTAATTTAGGAGTTGAATTTGATCCAACCGAAGACCGATTTAGTCCAGCCTATGTATATCATAATCGAACTGGGAATGATCGAAACCTTACTAGTTTGATAAGATCTACGGTAGTTTGTTATGAAGTAATTGGAGGAATTGAAAATCAAGATTATGAATGGTTGCCAGTAACAAGTTCTCTAAACAACCAATATGAGCATGATTTTGTACTAGGAATTCAATCACCAGGTACATATACGGTAAAATTTAAATTACAATCACATCAAGGAATATGCGAAGATGTAACACAAATTTTAGAATATTTTCCATGTGAACCTTGTCCTGGAGACCTTGAAACATTGGAATATTGTTTAGGATCTGTAAATGATGAAGGACTTATATTAACAAATCCATCCGATTTAGTATTTAAATTTAAGCCAACCAATGAAGAATTTTGTCAACCTAAAACGGATGGATCCTATGAATGTCGATGGTATTTTGATAATGCACAGGTGTCAAGTGATTGCGATGATTTAACGCTTTCTGTTAATCCGAATTTAAGTGGCGTGATTGGAATGCATGAGATACGATATGAATCAGATAACATTTACGACCCGACGGATCAATTTGTAAAGGAATGGGACGTAGCTATAAAAGATTGTCGTGTACCGTTAATTCAATCATTAGGAGTGGCAGCGGTATCTTGTCCAGATAAGCAATTAGATCTAACGATTACTCCTAAAATAGGTGCACCAAATATTCCAGTTACGCATTACGAATGGAATTTTGATGATGGACAAGGGTTCCAACAGCATGGAAACAGCCTAACTCAAGAAATGATGTATGCCGCAACAGATTGCGATTCAAAAACGATTCAAGTTCGTGGTTGTAATGAGAACGGTTGCGGTCCAATTAGCACAACTACCTATGCAGGAAATGGTTCTATTGAATGCCATCCAGCTTGTGGATGTGAAAGTCGCATTTATATGTCTGGATTATCTGATTGGCAATCAAACGGAGGAGACTTTAAAGACGTCGTAGGAGAATTTGTAATTAATGCTCAAACCGGAATTATTGGTTTTCAAGAAGCAGGTTGTTCCCGAATTTATGATTTCTCTTGTGTTAAATTTTGCAACGTTGGACTGGCGAATGTGGTGCCAATAACTGAAAACGATGTATTAAGTGCTTCCGCAGTAACTTTTGCGGACGAATGGGAATATGATAAGTCAGACTATTATGGAGGTACATCGGCTAATTTAGGTACATCAAATAAGTTTGAAACAGGTGTACTTGGAAACTGGCGTCCAGCGAATCAGTTTGTATTTAGAGATCCACTAAAAGGAAATCAGCGCAACTTTGAGAAAGGCGTGTTTGATTTAGAACTTTTTGATTGGAAAACAGGTCAGAATAATCCAAATAAGTGGGTTAAAACATCTGAAACAACCAAATATTCTCCAAATGGAGATCCGTTAGAAGATCGAAATGTATTGGATATCTATAGTACGGCATTATATGGATACAATCATACATTGCCTATCGCAGTTGCACAAAATAGTCCAAGTGGATCCGTATTATACGAAAGTTTTGAGACCACGTATGAAGGCAGTCAATACTTTGAAAATGGCTTGGAGTATGCTCCAATTAATGGAGAATGGTCAACAGAAAAGAGCCATACTGGTAAATCTGCAGTAAAAGCAATTGAAGATCGATGGTTTGATTTAGGGCAAGTAGATATTCCATCAGAAAATAGCTTGATTCGAATATGGATTAGCAATAAACGTAACAGTGATTTCAACAATGAAGTAAAAGTGAGAGCGGAAGCGAAAACAACCTCAGACATTCACGAGTATACGATGAGTAGAGTTGTTTCAGCAGGAGAATGGTCATTGTATGAAGCTGTTTTGGTAGCTCCAACCAATCAAACTGGAAATGCCAGTAATATTAAAATTAGAATAAATTCTATTTCATCTTCAAGTGGAGGAGGAAGTGGTTCAGGAGGTTCTGGTGATGGTTCTAGTTTAGCAATTGCAGCAGCTGCACCGGATAATACTGGAGGAAATACATCTGGAGACAATGGAAACGGTAATAATACGAGCAGCGAATCCATCTACTTTGATGACGTACGAGTTCAGCCGATGAGTTCTGAAATGGTGTGTTATGTATATGACAAACAACAACGATTGACCGCTGTATTTGACGATCAACATTTTGCAATGTTGTATCAATACAACTCGGAAGGAACCTTGGTTCGAAAGTTAAAAGAAACCGTGGAAGGAATTAAGACTATTTCCGAAACGCAGTATAATACCGTTGGAACAACCAAATAGAATGAGAAAATGAAAAGGTTAAAACCATATCTCTTAACTATAGTCGGAATGTGCATTTCATTTGGAATGGTAAGTCAATCTACCCTCAAAGCAAAGGAAAAGGCAGAACTGAATAAAGTGCTTCAGATGCTGCAAAAAGTAGAAGGAGGGCGTTGTGCATATGAAGTTGCTGAGTTTGAAGTAACGAATGGGAAAAAAAATGAACCGGTATTTTCAAAAGTAATAATGAACGGAAACAAGTCCAGTTTTGAAAATCAATACAGTTTAATGCGTTTGGATGAAGTTGGTCAGGTGATTATAATGAAATCATCTCAACAAATATTAATTAAGGACATTAATGCATCCGGTGCTTCCAAAGGAATTTCGGTTTCAGAATTATTCAGTAAATCAACTGCCTATGTGCAAGAAGTAGGTGTTTCAACGAAAGGAGGTATTAGAAAGGTAACCATTCGATATCCAGACATGATTGAAGGAGTGAAGTCCTCTTATACAAAGGTGGAGTATAGCTATGTCGTTGCATCTGGAGTGATTAGCGAGATAAGGTATTACATGGGGAAAGACGAAAAGGATATCCGATCGTTTGCGTACACCAATGTTCAATTTAATAAGGTAGCAGAGCCATTTAAAGGAAAAGCAACAGAATCCGTTTTTAACGGGACAAAGCTCAAAGAAATTTACCGGAATTATTCGGTGAAGGATTTGAGAGGTAAACAACAAAGAAATTAAGTTATTCAGATCAATTAATTATGGATAAGTTCAATAAAATCATCTTAGTAATCCTCACATTATGTGTGAGTTGGCAATTAGCTGCTCGGGATCGGGTAGTGGAAAAGGTTATTCTAAATCCATTTCAGGTGGGATCACATTCCTTGGTCGCATTAGATGTAAAAGCAGGTACGCAAAATAAAAAAGTAGTCTCTCGGAAAGTTCGGCTCACACTGGATATGGGAGACATATATAAATTGGATGACCAGGTATTTACATTTACCCTGGATTATGCATTATATACTGGAGAAGGATTAAAATGCGCAGGCTGTTTTGCTCCAGATTTTGTCACAGACGGAACGATTGAAATCAATACAGATCATCCAGAAAAAGTACTTGAAATTGATGTAACCGAATTTACCGATCCGCGTATTTTTAATTTGGAACTTACTCCTGGTCCTTGGACCGAAATATTAGGTCAAAATCCGAGGTTAACCTATGAACTGATCGATGAATTGGCCTATGATGTACGGCGAACGAATGGAAATGACATTGTGATATCCCCGAATACATTTCGAGTAGAACCTATTCAAAACGTAGGTGCTACCGATGTACAAAGAGCCCGTTTTCATTGGGAATTACCCTCGGATGTACATTTTGATCATTTTGATTTACAAGTACTAAAAGCAGAACCGGATGCAGCTGGAAATGTAGAATTGGATTGGATGGAAGCCAATACCATTTTTGTGGATTTTGACGGTCGATTGGTTACGGATCGTGAAACGTATGAATCGATTCAGTCCGTTGATTATGAGATGGTTTTGGCAGAAGGAACTGGATATTATTTTTGGAGAGTTCGTCCAATGGGTAACTTCTTTGAGGGTGAACGTTCTTCCTTTCGAAATTTTGGAATTTATAGTTCGGATCCGTCAACTAATGGTTTGTATTCGGTGGTAGATGAATATCCAATTGCTACTAAATCAAATAGTTTGAATGCCAGCTTGGTGAACGATAACTATTTCCACTATGAACAGTTTGATGAGGATAAAAATTGGATTTACAATCGTGTATTTACAGAAGGATCCAAGCAATCGGAAACCATGACCTTTGCCAATGGTTTAAATCAGGTAAATCAGGTTCAGACAAGGTTGCATACCACCAAAAAAGTAATAGCAACCCAATCAGTACAAGATTTTTCGGGACGGCCGGCACTAAATACATTACCCGCACCGAATGGAAATGCGGAAATGGCTTATAAAAAGGATTTTTTCGAAGTTTCCGCAGGCAATGCATACTCAGCAAAGGATTTTGATCAAGACCCGTATGCCGTTACAGACCCATTATCCAATGTGAATGGTTCCGTAAATAAATACTATAGTGATGATAACCCAGACGTGAAAATTCCCGACGCATTGCTGCATCCATATACGCGAACCCTATTTGAAAACAATGCTACGGGTAGAGTATTTAAGCAAGCGGGTCCTGGAGGTGTAATGCATTTGAAAGAAACAAATGATCACAATGTTGAAACCTATTATTCATCCGTTACTCAAAAAGAATTGGACATTATTTTAGGAAATGAAGCACCTTTTGCGAATACTACTTACAAGGTAATTACGGTCGATCCAAATAAAATAACGTCAATTAGTTACATCTCCAAGGCAGGAAAGGTGTTGGCCACATGTTTAAGCAAACAATCTAGTTCGTTGTTGGCTGAAATTGATGGTGCACCAAGCCCGTCGGAAACAGTTGAATATATAATTCGAAAAGAAAACGAAGCGCAGCAGGGAACAACTGAAATTGTTTCTTCGCAAAGTGTTACACTAACAACGCTACCAACCACATCGTTGCAACTTGATTATTCATTGCAGTTAAAAGATTTTGAACGTTTAGCGCTTAACCAAGCTGCAGCGTGCAATACCATTTGTGAGGATTGTGATTATACGGTTGAATTAGCTGTTGTGTACCCACAAAATAGAGCAGATGTGAATCGGAATTTTAAAATTCGATTTGAAATATCTCCAACACTTTTAGCAAAAAGCGCAACTTGTTCAGAAAATGAAACGACCATTACATTAAGGCAAGTATTAAACAATACCAATAATTACAATGTTACCTATGAGAATGAAGGGTTGTTTACAGATAATGGGAGCCAAGCCTCTGTGAATTTGAAAAATGGAACCTATATCGTTTCCCGAAAAGTCATTTTTTATAATGAAAACGCGAATTCAAGGCTCGGGTTAACCTACCTAGAGCAGTATAAACAAGAGCTATTTGAATTGTATCAAAACTGGGATGAAAACAGTAATTGCTGCGGCACCTTTGTTCCGGACGACTTAATTCAATGTGCAGAGATTGATAATGATTGCGTAGTAGATAAAATTAAGGATGACATTCTTCCTATGTTGGAATCAATCCATGCAAAAGAAAAAGAAGCAGCTTATGCGGGTATATTGACCATAACACCCTATAGCAAAAATAGTTCTGCCGATGATGCATATCAATATATATTACAGAGTTTACCAGCTGGTGTAACCTGTGGAGAAGTAGCTTCTTGCATCAGTGGAATGGAAATTCGACTTAATCAGAATATTAAGAAGCTAACCGATGGACTAGGGCCTTTTAATATATCCCAACCATTAAGTAATCCAGGTGGATACGATACTGAAATGGACATTTTTGCAGATATATTTGAATGCATTGGCAGTCCCATTTCATCCACTAATTCCGGATGTGACTTTGACTATATTGTATTACGAAAAGATTGTGGTTGTGCAATTCCAAGTCATCAGAATCCACTGTGTGTTTTTGCAGATGGTCAAAAATTGAATTTATCGATTACGGATGGGAATGGTGGTTGTGAACAGAAGCCGGTTCTAAATGAAGTTTGTATTGCATCATACTTTCAGCAAAGTGCACAAGATATCTTAGCTCAAAGTGGTGGAAACATCGATCAAAATACACCAAGGAAATTTGGTTTGACATGGGATGAAGCCAGAGAAGGAGTTTGTAATTGTGTAAAAACATTGTTACCAGATCCATTTAACAATCCAACTCAGGTAGAAGAGAAAGAGGAAGAAGTGATTGAGAACTGCGTACTAGAATGCGAAAATCGACGGGGACAAGTAGATCAAAGTATGGAGGACTATGTTCGGGAGGTTGAAGGATTGACGGATGTTGTTATACCAAAAACGGCCTTTTCTTCTTATTTTAATGGGGAGGTTGATTGTATCCAAGATGCGGTTATAGCGACGTGCAAAGATCAATGTTATATGCGAGAGATGACATTGTTGCGAAATGAGATTGAGCAAGGAACGTTTGTGTATACGGATTTTCAAAACGATTTTGACCGTCATTTGTTGATCGAACAAGATCAGTTGGAATATCAGCAAGCAATGGGATGGGATATTGATGTGCGTCCTAGTGGACAGTATTGCAAAGATGGGAATGAAATAACCTCCGAATTTGCAGCAGATGAACTTACTTGGTTTTTGTATAGTACATTAAATCAGAATTTAAATGTAGCGCATCCAGATTGGAGGCATTCTCTAGCCGATCTAGCGGCAATTCAAGCTCCATTTGAAACAAAATACTTCTCTGAAACTCCAGAACAAGTTGTATTAGATGCTATGGTGATCGAACATGACAATCGATACCCACCGTATTTACTAGTTACACAATTATTGTATGGTGCAAATGATCAAATTATTGAGTACAACTATACCCTTTATCAGTTTAATAAATGCAACGTCCTTCCAAGACATGGAATCTTGGATAAGTCAACCATATTGACTGAATTAACGGATTTGTTTAATGTGAAAGGACTTAAAAAAGAAGCACACTGGGCTGTAATGAATGATCCAGATACGGATTGTAAGATTTTTGAACAGGACTTTGGTTCTGTAGAAGCATTGGATTTATCCTTTGATTTTGGAATTGATGCAAATGGAGGCCTCTTTTCTAGTGCAAATACCTCCGTTGGATGTATCAGAAGTTCAAATGTGGTAACGGATGGATTCAACTATGAATTGGAATTTAGTATAAGTGGAAACGATCCAACGGATGAACTCTTTTTGACTTTAGGAAACATTGATTTAATGGATTCCTATGTTGCATGGACCAATTTGACTGCCACTCAAATCGAGGTGGTAAATTCTATTAATCGATTATCGAAGTCACATGGTTTTGAAGCTTCCATTCATGGAGGCACAGGTTTAATACGATTAAGCGTACCTGCTTCGGTTACCATCCAACAAATGGCAGAATTTATCAACTCAGGTGATTTTAAAGATGGCGAAATTGACTTTGTGCTTAATCAGACCTATTTCGATTCCCCCATGTTTTTCAAAACGATTTCAACAACCGAGGGGGACAGTTATTGTGACGTTGCAGGTATGGTGGATTTGTGTAATTGGATTAAATCCAAAGAGGATAAAAGCGATGCGAACTGCCAGGATTGTCAGCAAACGACCATTTGTCCATTAGGTTACGAAGAAATACAGAATGTCCTGCACGTTGACGAATACAATAGCGATCCTTCCTACTATAAAAAGCAAATAATGGACATGGCGGCCAATTTATTTGAGGATGGTACCAAAGCTATGTTTGCAGGTCAATTCGATCATTTTATTCCGCGCAAGACGCAAACCCAAACGATTATTCATGGAGTAAGTTATGGCCTTAATTCAGGCACCGATAATTACATTGTAAGCCGGGAATTAAATATGTATGTAGGACCTGATAAAGCTCCTATAAAAATCAAAATGAGTGGAATCTATCATGATTTAGATCGCAATCCGATTACGCGTGATTATTTGATTATTTCCTTAAAATATGAGGTGTTGTCTTATCCAAATTGCGGTAAAGCAACCCCCATTTTTGCTGCTGAAATGGTGGATCGATCTTTTGATTTTCTTTGTTGGTGGGATGTAAATGCAACCCCTACACTCAATGCACAGCTAGTAGATAAAAACATAGAGGTAAATTACGATGAAGCCAGTGGGAATTTAATTTTTGATTTGTATGCAGATCAGCATGTAGGAAATACACTAACCGGGTGTGCTCCAAGAACCGTTTCGCCCACGTTAGAAACGTTTAACGTTTCTGGATCTAGTAATCAGATGAATTATTCCTATTGGGGCTATAATACTTCAGGAAACTTCCGTTTTCATCCGGTAGGTCCTTCTACAATGGGTACTGAGTTTGACAGTTTTTACGGTTCAAACTTTTCAAAAGGGCCATGTGAAGGTGTGTTTGGAGAATGTACCACGTGCATGCGTTGGGTTCGTCCACCGTTTGAAACATCCAGTTCCAGTATATTGCCAGGCCAGATAGTGGCAGAGGAATTAGATTTGTGTGATCCAGATGAGGGATTAAATGAACAATATAGATCCAATCAAATTAATGACTATTTAGCACAATGCTTTAGCAATAAGAGTAGAGAGCTGGAGGATGCATATTTCTCCAAATGTGTGCAAAATATGGAAGATGAATTTCGCATTCAGTATGATCTGGGATATTACCATTATACCTTATATTACTATGATCGAAGTGGAAATTTAATTCAAACGGTTCCACCGGAAGGCGTAGGAACATTAAGTACATCTGCTCAATTTGATGCGGTTCAACGTTATCGAAATGATCCAGTGGCGCATGCAACAGATTTCACTATTCCAACCCATAAAATGGAAACGACCTATAACTATAATAGCATAGGTCAATTGGAATCGCAAACTACACCAGACGGAAATGCAACGCAATTTTGGTACAATGCCAATGGACAATTGGTACTTTCAAAAAGTGCTCGGCAAACAGGAAGCACCTATTCTTACACAAAATACGATCGTTTGGGACGTATTGTGGAGGTAGGAGAATTGAGGAATGTAGGAATACAGCATCCTTCCGGTTCAAATGCAGGAAGCTATTGGAATGAATCTAATTTTCCAGATAATATTGCTACCGTAGCCAATAAACGCTTTGTGACGTACACGAATTATACCACACCTTTTGTGAGCTATTATGGAAAACAGCAAGCCAATTTACGAAATCGTGTGAGTCATAGTTATTCCGATGAAGATGGAAATACGGCGACAACACATGACCGCATTGATTGCTATTACAGTTATGATCCACATGGAAATGTAGAGTGGGTGATTCAGGAATTTCCAGAATTGGGTCAGAAAGCAGTACGCTATGAGTATGATTTGGTAAGTGGAAATGTAAACAAGGTTTATTTCAATGAAAATACGGCAGAGCAGTTTATTCATAGATATGAATACGATGCCGATAATCGAATTCAAGAAGTATTTACATCGCTGGACGATGTCGTTTGGGATTGTGATGCAGACTATCGCTATTACTTACATGGACCATTGGAGCGAATGCAAATTGGAGAAGATCGTTTGCAAGGAATGGATTATATCTACACCATTGATGGCTATTTGAAAGCCGTAAACCAGGTTGAATTGAATCAATCCAACGATCCAGGGCAAGATGGAATCAATGAATTCTTAGAAGATGAATTTGCGATGGAGTTAGGGTATTATGATGGGGACTTTAAGCGAACTAATTCAACGATAGGTCAAAGTATCGGAGCACCGAACCCATTTAGTAGATCGAATGCGAAATCGTTGTATAATGGAAATATTTCGAATTGGATGTACAATACGAAAGAAGGAGAAACAGGTGGTACGAATCCATTGGCAGGGATCAAAATCAATGAATACAGCTATGACCGATTGAATCGTTTCAAAAGCAATGAATTTGGTCGATATATAAATGGAGCTTGGGATATGGGATCGACGGATTATGAAGAAACCTTCTCCTATGATTTTAATGGAAATATTAAAACAGCTACGCGAAATGCGTATGACAATGGAACAGGATCGGCAATGGACAATTTGGTCTATAGATATGACCAAAATGGATTGGACAACCGTTTATTATTTGTAGAAGAAGGACAAAATGGAGAGTTTAATGGAGAAGGAGGAGATTTATTAGATCAAGGGGCGTCGTATGCCAATCCGAATTATGCCTATGATGGGAGTGGAAACCTAACGATGGATAAAGCAGAAAAAATAAGAATTGAATGGAACAATTATGGGAAAGTAAAAAAGGTACGAAAATACACAGACCAAACCTTAACCGTATTAGATAATACCATTGAGTTTTTATACGATGCCACAGGAAATAGAGCAATGAAAATTGTGGATCCGAATGTGCTTGTAGCGAATGATGAGAAAGTGACGTATTATGTGCGAGATGCATCAGGCAATACCATGGCGCACTATAGTTCCCAATATGTAGCCGATGGAAATGGAGGAACGACGAAACAATTTGACGTTACGGAAATTCCAATTTATGGATCATCCAGAGTAGGTTTGTATAAGCCACAAGGGTTGTTGGTCGAAGCAGGAAGTATATTCCCTGCGCCAGCGGTAATTCCTGGCGGTACCACCGGTACAGGAGGAACAGGTACGAATGGAGGAGGTAACGTCGAGCAAGTCAAAATAAAACCAGAACGCAAGAATTGGATTGTAGGAGGTAAAGCAGATATGGTGAATGGCAATGCCAAAGGAGTGGCCAATATGAAGCATGAAACTAGTGTTTCATTGGACTTTGTAGGGTTGGATGGATACAGTGCCGAAACTAATTTGGCGATTGCAGAAGATCGCAATGATCAATTGATTGCCAAGTTTTTTGTAGAGAGTACGTACAATACATCCGCGTTGTTGGATAGCAATAATAATCCAATAGACAGTTTAGCCGCAGGGATCCTGGCAGACCCAGAAACACCATCCATTTTTATGCGTGCAAGTGAAAATATAGAGCGTCAATTTTTAATTACAGGTAAAAATGGTAACTTGTACTATCATTCATTGGCACAAGATGTAACTGGAGTAGTGTTGGAATCAATCAATACACCATTATTAGTCCAGGACGGCCAAGGAAATACAATTGCATTGAATTATTCATCGACATACAATCAATTTGCATTGACAGGGTATAACAATACGACCGAAGCAGGAATGAATAAGTTGTATTTGGCCTCCAATCAAGGAGATGCAGTACGTATGTATGCCTTTGATGTAACCGAGACCGAAATTGCTGCAGGAGCCTTGCAATATGAATTTAAGGACATGCAATTGAATGGCAATGGAGAATTAGTGGCGAATAATGCCTTGCAAGCGCAATTAGATTTAACCTCGATGCAAATTTCTCGAAAAGGAGAATATGTAGCAGTAGGCGTTACTTCTGGTTCGGAAACAGGCAATGGATTAGATCACAATATTCATATGTTTGCATTGGATGCACAGCCCGGTAATGTAAGTTTGGCATATGATCGAAAACTTACGGTAGGAACGGAATCAAGACCATTGGATGCGACAGGAGCCAAAGTGCAATCAGGACTCAAAGCAAACTTGAAGGCGAATATATTATCATTTGATTTTGCACCCCGAGAAGAAGGGCAGCAGAACCCAGAGGTGAAGCATATTTTTTACAATCAAAATAAGGAGCAAACTCTTGGGAATACAACCACAGAAACATGGGAGTTGAATCGAGTAAAGATCAATGGAGGCGTCATTGAGAATGTAGATGGCGGTACAGGTCGCATTGAAAAAGGCGAAGTCCGAAGAGGAAGAGAGAATAAGTTGTTTGTGAATCAAAAAGTAATGGAAGGCGGAGTAGAGAAAGTCCGCAACCGTCTTGACAGCTATGAACAACTGAATCAAGCCCCCGGCTTAATCAAAGGAAGTTATGCCCCAATAGACTTGATAGAAAGCAAGAATGCAGGAGGATTACCATTACAAGCATTACAGATCTTTGATCGCTTACCAAGAGTACCGGGAAGTGGAACTAATCCAAACCAAGAACCCGATCCAGTAGTAGGAGCAACATTATGTTACCAACGAGAAGTAGGGAAAAAGGTATATGAAATGAGTGATCATTTAGGGAATGTGCGCGTAGTGTTTACAGATCAACGCGAAGCGGTAGATAATGGTGGAGTGCTGGAGAGTAATTTGGCCGTTGTTTCATTTAATGATTATTATGCATTTGGGATGTTGCAGCCTGGGAGACATGCTAATACCCCATCGTATCGTTATGGCTTCCAAGGCCAAGAAATGGATGATGAAATTAAGGGGGAAGGGAATAGTCTGAATTATAAATTTAGAATGCATGACCCGAGGATTGGAAGGTTTTTTGCGGTTGATCCAATCAGTGCTGAATATCCATGGAATAGCTCCTACGCGTTTAGTGAAAATAGGTTAATTGATGCGAAGGAACTAGAAGGATTAGAGTCTGTTTTAATTGATGTTATAAATGGCGAGAGAAATGGGAAGTCATATTTTGATGTTACCATATACGAGGCAATAAAAAACGATGTAAATTTAGATTTGAATGTGAGGAAATTGGAAAGTAATTCTCGTTTGAGTGCTCCAAATAAAGTATTGATTATAAACCGAGGTAAAAATTCAGCAATAAAGTCCATAGAAATTGCAGATAATGAAAATGATCAAACCGTTGTTCCCGGAGTAGATTTAATTAGAAAGTTTGGTTCTACAAAGATTGGTTCTGGAGGCTCCTTAAATAAAGATGAAATTAATATACCTTCAAAATTTGGAGAAGATATTTTTGCTAAAGGAGATGTAAATAATAATTCAGCCGTGAGATCACGAGTATCAGCACGGATAGGTGTCACCGAGATAAGTTCAAGTGCGTTAGAATCTGATATAATGAAAACTTTTACTCCTGAGGTAGCAGGTGATTGGATATCCTCTACTGTTAATGGGCTGAACGATGGATCTTTTTCCAAGGTTACGCTTGATCTGCTATTTAATTTCAGTGAAGCTAATGACTATACAAAGAATATTGTTTCTAACCTTGAAAAAAGAGGATTTAATGTAACAGCTAGTTATGTTAAAATTTCTGAATTTGATGGTGATGATAGTGTACCTATTGTTATGGGGCAAATTATTTTAACAAAATGATTATGGTTTCAACAAAAATATTTTACCTGATTGTTGCTATTTGTTGTTCATTTAGTGCAATAGCTCAGAATGAAGAAACCGGGGATCGGTTTTTCGTAAATGGATATGATTTAAATTTAACGGAGGATACTAATTCCTTGAATACGGAAAGTTATTTTCAATATTTAATTTCAGAGAAAAGTAAGGCAATCAAAATACCTAAAGTTGGATTGTTGAAATACGAGGAGTATGATTGGTATTCTGGGCAGAAAAGAACTGTTGTCGATTCAGTTGATACATATTATTGCAGTTTCGTAGATACAGTTGAAAGTTGGAAAGACTTATCATTGAAATTTCAATGTGATAAGGAGAATTACGAGAAAGTTAATTGTTGGTTTCAGATTGTTAGGAATGGTAAGAAAATGAAGGAACAATCTACAGGTATTGTTAATATTGATGATTTGTTTAATAACATCAAGGGGACCAGCTCCCGTGAGTTAGAACATCTTGATATTATATTTATTTATGCGTTTTCGTTTTACGGTAAAAAGAATTTGGTTTCAATTGGAGGTGATAGAATTTGTTTTATTGGGAAATAGGAGGGGATGGGGTAATGTACCACAATGTTGCTTTTTAAATTAAATGAATGTTTAAGATGTTTGAGGGCTAATTAAATGATAAAAAGAGTTATAAAAGGTAATAGTGAATGAGCACTGTTACCTTTTTTTTGTTTTAATACAGGCTAAAAAGTATAGCAATGCTGAGTGCGTGTTTAACGATATACTTTTTGGGTTGAGATAGAAAATCTGTATATTTAAGCATAAAGAAAGAAGTTCTTTAATAGAGTTGAAATGATTGTAAGAGTTAAGAAGTACAAGATCAGCCTCTGGCTTAATCAAAGGAATTTATGTCCCAATAGACTTGATAGAAAGCAAGAATGCAGGAGGATTACCATTACAAGCATTACAGATCTTTGATCGCTTACCAAAAATACCAGGAAGTGGAACTAATCCAAACCAAGAACCCGATCCAGTAGTAGGAGTAACCTTATGTTACCAACGAGAAGTAGGGAAAAAGGTATATGAAATGAGTGATCATTTAGGGAATGCATTGTCCGCCGTAATGAAATGGAGGAGGATGCGCGTAGTGTTCACAGATCAACGCGAAGCGGTAGATAATGGTGGAGTGTTGGCGAGTAATTTGGCAGTAGTTTCATTTAATGATTATTATGCATTTGGGATGTTAGAACCTGGGAGGACTGTGAGCTCCGATGAGTATCGTTATGGGTTTAATGGAATGGAGAAAGATGATGAAGTGAAGGGAGAAGGGAATAGTTATGATTTTGGGGCGAGGATGTATGATAGTAGGTTGGGGAGATGGTTGAGTAGGGATGGAATGGAAGCAGCATATGTTCCAATATCTACTTATTCTTTTGCATTAAATAACCCA
The DNA here is from genome assembly GCA_965277185.1 of Cytophagales bacterium. Lineage (GTDB taxonomy): Bacteria > Bacteroidota > Bacteroidia > Cytophagales > JAHDFW01 > JAHDFW01. Next base: position 57,742 of record CBDICC010000040.1, read on the forward strand.
ATAATATTAATTGATAACGATGGAAATATAATTTATGATTCAAAGGGTAATTTGGTAACTATAAATCAACAAAGTGACGGAACTGTTACGTTTAATGAAGGAATTGCTGAAGATACGAAACACGTACTACAAATTTTGCAAGAGTCACAAAATGGGATGGACATCTTATTAGATATGGATAAGTCACAATCAAAAATAAATGTAAAGGAGGAAACTGCTGTTTTTTATGCATTACGATCAAATGGCAAGATTGGTATGGATTGGGGAACGACATTTCCAGTATCTCTGGATGAAAATGGAAACACGATTATGATTCATGAGAAAGCTGGGGATGCGACTAGCCCACTAGTTCCAAAGGAGCAGGATATGATAATCAATGTTGGAAATATTGATTATGCGATGAAAACTGAAGGTAAGATTGATCTAAATCGCAAGTTTTTTGTTACAGATGAGCTACATGGAAGATTATTGGAAAAGAAAGGTTCATGGATTCTAAAACGTGCTTCCAATGATGAAGCAGATGTGAGCGAAGAGTATGCAAGATTAAAAGGAGATTTAGAAAGTGATGAACAGGAGCAAATAGAAATTATAAAGGAGCTTATGAGGACGAATATAAAAGCTGCCTATGAGTTTACGATTAACCATGAGACGAATCATACAAGAGGAAAGAATTGGCAAGCACCTAATTCTGAGGCAGATAGTAATAGAGAAGAAATAGAATTATACAATGAAAAATATAAGAATAAAGAAAAAGGGTCAGAGTAAAGTCCTTATACTACTATTTACGGTTATTTTGGCAAGTTGTATTGGTACAAAAAAAAAGGGGTATACAAAGTTGAAAGTAACAAATTGTTTAGATTCAGATGTTATTTTTCGAAAAATTAAATTAAGCCTGTCAAGCAAAGAATTGAAAACTACTGATTTAATCAGGGTTAAGCCATACATCACTGATAAGGCAAGTTGTACTGGATTATACACGTTTGACTTAATTGAAAATAGGAAGTATTTAAATAATAACTGGATTTCAGGAGTTTTTGCCTTTTATAATGATAAAGTTGAAGTAATGGAAGAAATTAACAAAGATTCTTGTTATTTTTATTTTAGAAAAACATTTAGTGAATCAGATCTTGATGAAATTAAAAATAGGGTTAAAATAGGATATCAAGTGTATGATTACAGAAATAGTGTGTCGGTTAAGTAGTGTCGGTAGTATTCGGTAGTGTCCCACAATGTTGCTTTTTAAATTAAATGAATGTTTAAGATGTTTTAAAGCTAATTAAATGATAAAAAGAGTTATAAAAGGTAATAGTGAATGAGCACTGTTACCTTTTTTTTGTGTTTTAAAAAGAAGAGAATTAATTGTAATTAGTTAAAAGGGTAAGAATTTTCTATCTTTATTTTACTGAGAAAGAAGTTTTTAAAGAGGTATTGAACATGTTGTTTTCGGTAATTCTTAATTAAAGTTCCTTCCGCGTGAGGGATGGTAAGGGCAGTCCCGAATGCTCGGGGCTGGTGCAAGGCACCGAAGCGAAAGCGAAGTCCTGGACACGCCCGGTCTACACTGGAGTCCTGTAAGGACGTAGGTGGAGGCACGCCCAAGCAAATAGTTCAATGATCTTAAAATATAGAGCGTCAATTTTTAATTACAGGTAAAAATGGTAACTTGTACTATCATTCATTGGCACAAGATGTAACTGGAGTAGTGTTGGAATCAATCAATACACCATTATTAGTTCAGGACGGCCAAGGAAATACAATTGCATTGAATTATTCATCGACATACAATCAATTTGCATTGACAGGGTATAACAATACGACCGAAGCAGGAATGAATAAGTTGTATTTGGCCTCCAATCAAGGAGATGCGGTACGTATGTATGCCTTTGATGTAACCGAGACCGGGATTGCTGCAGGAGCCTTGCAATATGAATTTAAGGACATGCAATTGAATGGCAATGGGGAATTAGTGGCGAATAATGCCTTGCAAGCACAATTAGATTTAACCTCGATGCAAATTTCTCGAAAAGGAGAATATGTAGCAGTAGGTGTTACCTCTGGTTCGGAAACAGGCAATGGATTAGATCATAATATCCATATGTTTGCATTGGATGCACAGCCCGGTAATGTAAGTTTGGCATATGATCGAAAACTTACGGTAGGAACGGAATCAAGACCATTGGATGCGACAGGAGCCAAAGTGCAATCAGGATTAAAATCAAACTTGAAGGCGAATATATTATCATTTGATTTTGCACCCCGAGAAGAAGGGCAGCAGAACCCAGAGGTGAAGCATATTTTTTACAATCAAAATAAGGAGCAAACTCTTGGGAATACAACCACAGAAACATGGGAGTTGAATCGAGTAAAGATCAATGGAGGCGTCATTGAGAATGTAGATGGCGGTACAGGTCGCATTGAAAAAGGCGAAGTCCGAAGAGGAAGAGAGAATAAGTTGTTTGTGAATCAAAAAGTAATGGAAGGCGGATTAGAGAAAGTCCGAAACCGTCTTGACAGCTATGAACAACTGAATCAAGCTCCGGGCTTAATCAAAGGAAGTTATGCCCCAATAGACTTGATAGAGAGCAAGAATGCAGGTGGATTACCATTACAAGCATTACAGATCTTTGATCGCTTACCAAAAATACCGGGAAGTGGAACTAATCCAAACCAAGAACCCGATCCAGTAGTAGGAGTAACCTTATGTTACCAACGAGAAGTAGGGAGCAAGGTATATGAAATGAGTGATCATTTAGGGAATGCATTGTCCGCCGTAATGAAATGGAGGAGGATGCGCGTAGTGTTTACAGATCAACGCGAAGCGGTAGATAATGGTGGAGTGCTGGCGAGTAATTTGGCAGTAGTTTCATTTAATGATTACTATGCCTTTGGGATGTTGCAGCCTGGGAGGACAGTGAGTTCTGATGATTATCGCTATGGGTTTAATGGGAAAGAAAAAGACTCTGAATGGAATAGTGGAAATGTCTATGATTATGGGTTTAGAATTTATGATCCTAGGATTGCTAAGTTTTTGAGTGTTGATCCGTTGAGTCCTGATTACCCATGGAATAGTCCTTATTCTTTTGCGGAAGGGGATGTGATACGAAGTATTGATTTAGATGGATTGGAGAAGTTCGACATGACATTTAATTTGTTTATTCCTTTCGATAAGGTTTTGATTGCACCGCCCATACCTATTAGAATTGGACCACGAGCACCGCGACTTGGTCCTTTTCCTAATCCTATAAATAGAATTGGAATTTATGTTCCGACACCTCCAGTATATGTTCATGGGGATAATAGGAGTTTTGACTTATCTGGTAAGAGTGATAAGTTTCGGGTTCAAGCTAAGTTAAGCTTTGATGTGGATAATATGCAGTCAGGGACAATGGATCGCAAAGTAAATACAAATGAATCCGTTTATTTTACGGATGTGGGTGATTATCATAAAGTTATTTATCGAAAGACGGCCAAAGATGGTGATGGAGCAAATGCTAAATTTACCGCGAAAGTTTTCGATGTAGGTAATTTAAGGTATGTTAGAATCGATTTAACATTATCAGGAAATATACCGTTTCCTGGGCCTATCAATCCGTCTCCAACAATAAATATTTCAGGTTCAATTTATCTTACGAAGAATCTTAAGACTGGAGAAATTACGTATAGTTCTACCATAAATTTAGATGGTTTTCCAGCTTCTGAATTTTTTGTCTCGGTTGATGGTGGAAGTCCAATTCCTATTTTGTTATATACCCCAACTTCAGAGGTTGAAGCAAGTAGTTTATTGCCAGTTCTGGGGGATAGAACTGTGAATCAAAAACCAGTGAATTTAGGAACTTTTAAAGGGGTAAATGTAATTACATCAGATGATCCATAAAATTAGACTTATAGGTATTGGGGTAATAACCCCTTTGTTTTTAACTTGCTGTAACGGCTATTTTAATGAATGCTATTTTTATCTGCCAAAAAACTTTAATAAAGATATAATTATTCATTTTGGAATAGATGGTGGGACAGATATTGTTAAATTAGACAATGGAGATTATCATATAATCGTTGATTCAAGTGGCCATGTATATACAAGAATCGAGTACGAAGAATATTTTGATTATCAAGGAGAGTTTTTTCAATGGGATGGCGATGAACGATTGTGTTCATTTGAAGAATTAAAAACGAAGGGCATTGTAAATGCAGCAGGTTCTATGAGTTCTCCTCTTTGGAATGACAAGGTTGTTTATGATCGTTATATTATATACTTTAATGCATCTAAGTATCAACGTCCGTTCTAAGGGGGTAACTTACCCCCTAGCTAGTTGAAGTTTGAGCGAAAGCGTAACTTCAGCGTGGTAAAGGGATGATGAAAAGGAATTGAGAATAAGCAAGCGGTGGTAATGTACCACAATGTTGCTTTTTAAATTAAATGTAGGTTTAAGATGTTTTAAAGCTAATTAAATGATAAAAAGAGTTATAAAAGGTAATAGTGAATGAGCACTGTTACCTTTTTTTTGTTTTAATACAGGCTAAAAAGTATGATTTTGAGTTTAAGTGTATCAGAATGTTGCTTTTGTAAATATGGGTTGCTTGAAATTAAAACATAAGGTTGTGAAGAAGGGAAAAAGAAATGGAATACAACGCTATTTTTGCTTCAATTGTAAAAAGGGTTTTAAAGATAAATATGTCTATCAATCATACAGAGTGACTAACCAAGATATAAAACGATTTGTAAAAGAAGGAGTAGGCATACGGAGTATGAGTAGGTTGTTGAAAATATCCCTAACAACTGTTTTGAGGAGGATTTTAAAAGTAGCTTCACTAATAAAAAGACCAATGGTAACGATGGGAAAGGAGTTCGAATTGGATGAAATGCGAACCTATATTGGAAGAAAGAAAAATTTGTATTGGATTGTCTATGGATTACAAAGAGGAACGAATTTAATAGCGAATTTCAATGTTGGGAAACGAAGTAACCGAACATTAAGAGTTGTATCAGATACATTGATTTTGTCCAATCTGAAACGAATATTTACAGATAAATGGCGAGGATATTTGTCATTGATCCCAAAGGAGATTCATTTTACAAAGCAATATTCAATCAATCATATTGAACGAATGAACTTATCGGTTCGAACTCATCTAAAAAGATTAAATCGAAGAACAATTTGTTACTCAAAAAGTATAGCAATGCTAATGGCATGTTTAACGATATACTTTTGGGGTTGAGATAGAAAATCTGTAAATTTAAGCATAAAGAAAGAAGTTCTTTAATAGAGTTGAAATGATTGTAAGAGTTAAGAAGTACAAGGTCAGCCCCCGGCTTAATCAAAGGAAGTTATGCCCCAATAGACTTGATAGAAAGCAAGAATGCGGGTGGATTACCATTACAAGCATTACAAATCTTTGATCGCTTACCAAAAATACCAGGAAGTGGAACTAATCCAAACCAAGAACCCGATCCAGTAGTAGGAGCAACATTATGTTACCAACGAGAAGTAGGGAGCAAGGTATATGAAATGAGCGATCATTTAGGGAATGCATTGTCCACCGTAATGAAATGGAGGAGGATGCGCGTAGTGTTCACAGATCAACGAGAAGCGGTAGATAATGGTGGAGTGCTGGCGAGTAATTTGGCAGTAGTTTCATTTAATGATTACTATGCATTTGGGATGTTGCAGCCTGGTAGGACAACTAGTTCTGATGATTATCGCTATGGGTTTAATGGGATGGAGAAGGAATCTGAATGGAATAGCGGAAATATCTATGACTATGGGTTTAGAATTTATGATCCTAGGATTGGGAAGTTTTTAAGTGTGGATCCGTTATTTCAAAGTTATCCTTGGTTGAGTACATATCAATTTGCTCAAAACGATCCGATACGAAATATAGATATTGACGGATTGGAAGGTGGTTCATCCGTGGAATATGCTTTTATTGGTGCAGGAAGAGATATTGAAAGATGGTATGATAAAACAAGTGCTAACATGTCTCAATGGTATCGTTCTTGGAAAATTTTACCAACAAATTTACCAAATGCACCTGCACCTCCTATACATACAGGACAGGATGAATGTGCAATCGAATTACCAACAACGGAGACAGTATGTTTAGAATTACAGGATGGGACTTGTAATGTTGATTATTTTGAACATGATGAAATAGAAAGAATTGAGCAAGATGAACGAGACGAGCCGGTTTCTGCTATAGTATTACACCGGACTGCAGGTTCAACGCAATCGTCAGCTGTTAATTGGTGGAAAGATGAAAACAATCCAACAGAAAGTGGAACACCATTTATTATAGATAAGAATGGAAACATAACCCAAACCGCAAACCTATTAAATGTTACTTATCATACGCAAGGTGGTAATGTTCCAGTTAATGGAGTGGATATTTATATTAACAATAGTAATTCCATAGGGATAGAGATTGTAGGTAGTTGGAGTGAAGCGGATGGATGGGATCCTTTAACTCAAGCCCAAAAAGATGCTATACTAGATTTGGTGACAAGATTAAAAAATGAATATGCTTTGGATAATGATGATGTTTTTTATCATTATCAGATTGATTCAGGTAAAAAGGAAGGAGAAGGAGAAGAAGCGTATGATGTGGTTCAGGATGGAGGATAAATAAATGCAACTATTAAAATAATTATGAATCGATTAATACTTATGCTATCATTAAGTTGCATTTTATTTATGGAGTGCACTACTACCAGGCAAAAAACCAATGGAGTTGTTTCTTATAAATTGCAAATTGAAGATGGAAATAGTTTGAAATGTGGAAATTGGAATTATCCAGATAGTATATTGATTTATAATATGCTAAGTAATCTAAGGGAACAGAATGTTTATGAAATACACGACCTATTTGATACATATTCTTGTCGCATAACAGGTGAAATTATTTTCAATGGAAGAGAATATAAATATTATTTGAATGCAGGTGGTTATATAACTTTAGAAGGGAATGGGGAACAACTTAATTATGGTTGTGAGGAAGGGATGGATTGTGAAGAGTATTTTCTGTCTCGGAAACTAACTAAGGAAGAGTGGAAGGAGAGAATGAAACAATGAATCTGCTAATGGGAGTAGGGTAGAGTATGGTAATGTACCACAATGTTGCTTTTTAAATTAAATGTAGGTTTAAGATGTTTTAAAGCTAAATAAATGATAAAAAGAGTTATAAAAGGTAATAGTGAATGAGCACTGTTACCTTTTTTTTGTTTTAATACAGGCTAAAAAGTATGATTTTGAGTTTAAGTGTATCAGAATGTTGCTTTTGTAAATATGGGTTGCTTAAAATTAAAACATAAGGTTGTGAAGAAGGGAAAAAGAAATGGAATACAATCCTGTTGTAAAGGAGTATTTTGATAAATTAAAAACGGGTGAAACAATTTCCAAGAAATTAAAGCTGCAATTTAAAAATGAGGTTAAAAAGTTTGCTGGGAATGTCGCTGATTATTATGATGAGATTTTCGGAAATTGATGTCGAAGGCTATTATGGTTCAACAGAGTATTGGGATTCAATAATGAATATAAGAAAGAAGCAACGGAAGGAAAAAAAATGATATACAAGAGAATGTTAAAAGTATTGAGAACACAAAAAAAATATCTTGTACTATTGTTGGCGTTAGCAAGTTTAATGGTCTGCTGCCAAACCGAAATTATAAGTAGTGATCCGCATATGTATTATTCAATATTAAAATCTTCTAAAAGTCAGGAGAATGATGCGTTATACAATACTCATTATGTAACGGATATATATAAAGATTTTGGTAAAGTGAAGTTTATTAATGACACTATTGGAAAAGGAGAGTTTATCTTGATTTTTAAAGATGGTAGGCTGTTGTATTGTACTGAAGAGTTTCAGGCAATGTATAATACAACGTGCCCAACATGTGTCGTGGAACGACTTGATGGTTTGAATAAATAAAAAAAGTGTTTCAAAATCATAATGAGTTAAAGAAACTAGCCCTGCTGATCAGAGTTTGTCAAAATGAAAAAATAAAGGGCTAGTTGGAGTTTTACGATAGTGTAACTTCAACGTGGGATCCTAAAAAAACATTCTTAAATTATGGAATTAATGTTTCTAAATTGGAATTAGGGGACAAGTGTTTGTATAATAATGGTGGAAGATTGGTTTAAGTAAAGGTTCTCAAAATCATTGAAAAAACACAAATAACGCAAGCTTATAACCTGTCTAGGCTATCAAATAATAATAGCTATTTTACTAATGGTATAGTTGTAAATAATGAACGCAAAAGTAATAAATAAAAGAGCCAGTATAATCCAATTATTGATTTTGATTAGTTTTCTTCAAGCTTGTGTAAACCGAAAGGATTTGACGGGCTATGAAAGGTTTGATTACTTCGATTATTTTCAAATGAAAGGCAAAAATCTTGACTTTTGCAATGGCGGGTCAAGTTACGTTTTGGTGAAAAGAATTAAGGATACTATCTTAATTTTACATAAGGGGAATGTAAGAAATAATGTTTATAGCGAGAAATATACGTTGAATAATACAGATTGGTATTCCACGGAAAAGTATCGTTATGAGGAAATAGGCAATGCCAAAATTGATGGCACCTTGACTTATTTTAATAAAGTGAGAGCTAATTGCGATAGTCTTGTTTTGTATGAATTTATTAAGAAAAATCAAAATGAAGAGGCGAAATTAATATCTTTTAAAATTATTAAAGCAAATGAAGATTTAGTTTGTTTAAAGTTTGATGAAGATATGTTCATGAATGACACCTTAAATGAACAAGAAATTATAGATCATACGATTCATAAACGAATGATAATGAAGAAGCAAGTAAATTGTGTGTTGCAAAAAGAAATAAGGATTATTGATTCTATATCTGGTGAGGAAAAAAGAAGAAAGGAAGAGATGATTTATAACTATTATGGGAAAAATAAATTTGTTTCTAAAATCATCCAATTTTAGGGGTGAGTAGGTAGTGTACGGCAGTGTATCAGAATACAGCTTTTTTAATCTTGATAAGGCTTGAGAAACTCTGCTGCGGTGAGTTTGGTCATGGTTATGGATGGTATTCAACAGGTTTAGCTCAAAGTCGCTTGAATATGATTGCTGACTATGCAGGAGTTGATCCTGGAGGAGGAAGAGATCGTATTCCTGGAATTATGACTTCCGGCGAAACAAAAAGTTTCGATACTAAGAATGTTCATCCAATCTTACGCCCTTTTGATAATAGTTATTTTGATGAAAAGGGCTTTATTATAAGATCAAAAAGACCCAATGCAACTCAACGCGATATTGATTTTCTAAATTGGCACAAAACCAAAGTAGGTTCGCCAACGGGTCAAATTTCTAAATTTCGAAGTTATAAATAGAATTAATGCAGTAATATATGATTGTATTGGAAATGAAATTTATATGCACCATAATAGGGTGTTTTGCAATTATGTCTATAGCCAATGCTCAGTTATATCGCTTAGAAAATTGTATTCAAACTGATGATGTTCATTCTTATATTCGAGTAGTTAAAGGGGGAAATATTGATTCAATTCCTAATCAACCTTGGTTTTGTGATTCAATTAATACGGAAGAGAGAAGTCTTTTGATGTTTACTTCCGAAAAGTGGGATCCAATTACCAGGCGTGGTACGACATCTTATTTTATTATTAAGTTGAAATTTTTAGAATCAGGAGTTTTAACGAAAGATACCTGTACTTTAGTGGTGAGAGGTTATTTGAATGTGAATGATAGGCAGAATGCACATTTGAAATTTGGTGAAAAAGGTATTTATAGCGTGTCTGAGGATGGAAGTAAATTACAATTAGTTCTTAAATATTCTAGCTTGTTTAGGAAGAAGTCTAGGAAAATCCGCAGAACAACCCCTTAGCTGTCTGAAGTGTTCCATTTTGAATCTACAACTTCGACTAGAGATGAAAAGCAGTGACTTATTTACGGTAAATAGGATTAGAGAAGCTACTTGGTAAGACCTGAGTAGCTTTTTTTTGTGTTTTAAAAAGAAGAGAATTAATTGTAATTAGTTAAAAGGGTAAGAATTTTCTATCTTTATTTTATTAGAAAGAAGTTTTTAAAGAGGTATTGAACATGTTGTTTTCGGTAATTCCTTTTTAAAGTTCCTTCCGCGTGAGGGATGGTAAGGGCAGTCTCGATTTATCAAATCGGGGCTGGTGCAAGGCACCGAAGCGAAAGCGAAGTCCTGGACACGCCCGGTCTGCATCAGAGTCCCGATACTTCGGGAGGAAAAAGCAGGCACGCCCTAAACTAAATTACCAAAAATCAAATTCTGTATTCTTCGTTCTGCATTCTTCATTCCGTATTCTTCATTCTTCATTCTGCATTCTACCTTCTAAATTCCAAATCCTCAAAACATCTCCCCTTGAAATCCCTTTCCATTATATCTCCCCTCATGCTGTAATAGCCACTTCTTCTTATCCAATCCACCTGCATATCCAGTTAAACTCCCATCGGATCCAATCACTCGATGACAGGGAACCACGATCGAAATAGGATTCTTCCCATTAGCAGACGCAACTGCCCGAATGGCTTTGAGATCGCCAATTACCTTTGTTTGTTGGGTATAAGTACGCGTTTCTCCAAAAGGAATAGTGGTCAAAGCATTCCAAACAGATTGTTGAAAGTCGGTTCCAATCAACTCCAATGGAACCGTGAATTCTTTTAAATCACCTGAAAAATAACGTTTGAATTCTGACTTTAATGTTTGCATTACCTTCGTTTGACCTTCTTGCACCTCGTATTCCTTCAACTTTAACCGATTGAAAAGATGCGATTCTGAACCATAACTAATTTGACAAATCGCATTTTTAGTAGATCCAATGCTTATTTCGCCGAGCGGGGTATCCATTACAGAAGTGAAAATTTTTTGCATGCGCTTTGTCTTTTAAAATAAGATAAGATCAAATGAAAACAGAACAGAACAGAATAGAACAGAATAGAACCAACTCTGATTAATCAAACGCTTAAATTAAAGAATTTTGGAAGATTTTAGGTACTCTGTGTTGTGAGACTTTTCATAGATGAACAATATGCTTCCAGCTTTGATAATGTCAATGATGGGTTTAGTAATTGATTGAGGTAATGCCGGACAGCCCCAACTCCGTCCCAATCGACCATGCTTATTGACAAAATCTTTATGTACATAATCTGCTCCATGAATCACAACTGCACGACTTCGGGCGGCATTGTTGATCCCTTTCTCTAAGCCTTCCAATCGCAAAGAATATCCATGTTTGCCATAATATGTTTCAGCCGTACGGAAGAATCCCAAACTGCTTGATTTGGAACCTGAAACATTGGAGAACGTTCGAGCAAAATTATTTCCACTTCCTCGTCCATGAGCTACTAATGTATGATAAAGCAACTTTTCGTTTTTTAAATCAATGATGTATAATCGTTTTAATGTGGAGGGTTTGGTGAAATCAATTATGGAAATAATTGCTTTTGACTTCTGCACCTTTTGATACCCAACCATGGCTTGCTTAAACGGTTCATAATCCAATCCTTCCTTTTTCAGATTGATCTTTTGGTACAGGTCTTTTATTTCTTTCTCGGTTTTAGGATTAGAGACTATATAGGGTTCTTGTGCGGAGCAACTAAGGTTTAAAAGAAGCACACAAACAAAGAACAGTAGGATGGCTCTTTTAGAATTGTTTGGTGTAAATAGGAATCTACAATTGCTCAAGGTGCGCTAATTTAAATGTTTAGGAAAGTTAAGTTAAGTTATGATAAGATTGATAAAATTGATAAAATCAAAGATCATATGAAGACAAGTCATATAACATAAACTAAGAACGTCGAAAAAGGGGATTCATTTTACTATGCGAAAAAGTATTTGTAGCTGTCATAGATCATTGTGAGCGAAAAATAAACAAATGCACCTGCAAATAATTTAAATAGAATAGGAATGGCAGTAGGATTGGAAAGGATTTTCCGAAATCGGGAGAAAGCAAAAGCCGTTAGGGTAGTGGTAATGAGCCATCCGATTTCTACGAGCGTAAGAAATGCATATTCTCCATAGGGCATAAATGCACTCAATTTCATTGCTTTTGGAATGCATACGGTGATCCAGTACGTCCACAACATGCCATTGGCTAGGATCAATATAAGCACCTTTACAAAACTAAAGTTTACCTGATCTGCCGTATCAATGGATCGAACTTTCCAAAGTGAAAATGAAATCCAGATTAATATAGAGGCTCCAACCAATGATATGATTTTAAAAACCATCTCTGGAAAGCCCATATTGGTGAAGAAAACCATGCTGAAAAGGGCTACGGCTGATTCTGCAAAAAATGCCAATAAGATAATGCGGATACTTTTTAGAAAACCTCCCTTTAATACTTCCGTAAATATGGCTGTTAGCACCGGACCAGGTATTACCCCACCGATTAATCCCAGAATAAATGCCTCTAAAAGTAATGACTGCATGAATTATAAAAATGAAAAGTATCGTGTGTTATTTCTAATAAATGCCCATTTTCAAAGCAAGTGGGAAAATTAAACAAATAAGGTCAATTTTTACCCTTTGTTAAAACAAAAGGAGTTTTTATAAAAGATGATTTTAATAAGTTAAGGTGAGATCCAATAATAAACTTACTTGCGAAAATGAAAATTCGTACAATACTTCGATCGATAAGGGATTGATGAAGTAGGTTTCATATAAAAGCAAGCAGCATACAATCCAGGACGTAAATTGGGCGAAAAGTCAAATAGAGAGGAAGTCATTACTAATTTGCCATCCATGGTATAAATTTCCATCGATTCTAATTGTTCTACCGGTCCGTTTATCTGGATTCTCCCATTGGAAATTGAAAATTGAAGACCAGGCTCATCCAATCCCGATTGTTTTGAAATTCCGGTGTTATTAGAAGTAGTGTCCGGAACAAAATTATCAAAGTTCGCTTGTAACGCATCGATTGGTTCCCCATTTCCAAAAAGGCTGTAGACTGCAATATCCATGTATAAATCGTTGTATGCATCATCCGACTGGGCCACTCGGATAAAAGCGGACTGGGAAGAACGTCCTTCGCTTAAACAGCGCGTGTCTGCGCCCGGAACGTTGGCTCCCTGTAGTGCTGCCATCAATTTATCTTCTAATGTACCTGTGGCAGCTAAAAAGCGTGCTTCCATGGAATCTAGTATTTCCTGACCCACTAAGATATTTCCTTGAATGGCATAGTTGGGACCAACAATGTGATTTTTATAATCCAAGCAGCTATCCCCAGTAAATGCAGCAACTCGAACAGAACCGGTGATCGAATCAAAATCTACAATTCCGTATTGTCGTACCGTTGAATCACTGTTAACATCATTTTCTGTTACATATTGAATCACTTCGCTAGGTGAATCACCAGCTTCCATTCGTGTTTTAACGGTGTTTCGATTGGCAAGGATTAATGAAGCCTGACAATTAGCAGAACCACGTCCTGGCAGAATTTCACTAATAATATGGGCTCCTTTTGGCGCGAAAAAGCCGGCATCAATACAAGAAGCCCCTGCACTTCCCACTTCTCCTGTGGCTGAATCGGCAGCTACAATTGAAAACGTATCTTGAGCCAATACATTGGAAAGAAAACTAAAGGTAACAAGTGAAACCGTAATAAGTTTAAAGGTAGAAATATGTTTCATGGTAGGATCAGAATTAAGTTTTACCGACCCCTAAGGTAGAAAAATAAATACATTGAATTTCAAATCACGCTACTATTTACATTTGACAGAGGAGATCAAGGTGAATTCAGCCACCACTTCTTCGTCCGTATTAGATGCAACAACTTTAATGGGCTGATTGACTCGTTCACCGGTTTCAATACTTTGTAAAATAGCTTTTTCCATTAAAGGACCATCATTTGTACGGAAAAACACGTTAGACTCCGCACGCTTTAAAAATTCACATTCCATTCCTTTAAAAGCAAACGATACTTTTCGTCCATGTTTTTCGGCAAAATAAAATGCATGTAAACCTGCAGCTACATCTGCACCTACCGCTAAAGCACCAAAATACATCGATCCCAAATGATTACGAGACCTCCGTCTTAATTTGATTCGTAAAAGGGCAACATCACTATCCAATTCAATAATCCGAGGACGAACATATCCAATCAATGGGATTTTGAAGTAACTTAACAGAAAGAACAAACGTTTAATTCGTTTCAGCAGAGTAGCGTCGGTAGGGGTCATATAATTCTAAATTTGAGCATAACGTGTTGGTTCGTTCCACTTAGATTAATTTAGGGAGAATGTAGCTTATGCTAATAAGTTTTAAGCAACTCTTGTTCAAAATCTGTCTTTCGATATTTAGAAAGACGTGCAATAAGTCCACCCGTCATATGAATTTCAAATTTACTTTTAGAAAAATGAAGCATATGATCCAAATGGACAATCCAGGATTTATGAGAACGAAAGAATTTAGGGTGATTAGCTAATAGGTTTTCAAATGTTTCAGATTCTTACTGATCATAATGGGAGGCTTCCCATTCGTATGGAGGTTTATGTAAGATTCTTGTGCTTCAATTGCTATGATGTCTGCCGTGCGAATTACTTTTTGTCCACCTTGAAAAGGGACAATTAGATTTAGCACTTCATTGGTTTGTAGGCTTTCCCTTAATACTTTGTAGTTTTCTGAAGCAATTTTTTCAATTAGTCGGTGTTCTGCTTTTTCTACCGCTGACTTTAACCGGGAAATATCAATGGGTTTGAGTAGGTAATCTACGGCAGAAACTTCAAACGCTTTTACCGCATATTGATC
>CBDICC010000041.1:0-197205 GCA_965277185.1 Cytophagales bacterium
TTTTTCCATGGTAAACAGGTCGTTGGCGCAAGTTTTACCGGACAATCCGGAGGAACTTTTAGAATACCATAATAATGTAATTGAAGATCAGAAAAGTCATGATACATCCATCGTGATTGCATATGTACAGATTTCGGAATTACTTTACGGACAAAATCCAGATACAATCATACCGCTTTGCGAAAAAGCAAAAACGGTTGCATTAGAAGCTCTTAAAAAGAATCCTTCTGAAAAAGAGCGAAATACACTCAATAAATATCTAGCGGACGCTTTAAATAACATAGGATTCATTCTTGAGCGGAAAGGAGATATTGAAGAAGCATTGAACGTATATCACGAAAGTTTAAAATTGAAAGAAGAACTGGGAGATAAAACGGGCGTAGCTACTGCATATAACAATATTGGTTTAACACATCAAGGACAATTGGATTATGACATTGCATTAGATTTCTATTATAAAAGTTTGGCGTTGAGAGAAGAAACAGGAAATAAATGGGCTACTGCACAATCCAATAACAATATTGGGTTATTATTTTTCCGTATAGACTCGATTGAACAGGCCAAATCGTACTATTCAACCAGTTTACAGATCCGAAAGGAGATTAATGATAAGAATGGAATTGCACAATCCCTCAACAACTTTGGTTTGTTGTATATGTCAATAGATTCAGCGGATAAAGCAGTTACGCATTTCAATCAAAGTTTGGTCATACTTAAAGAAGTCGGGTACAAAGAAGGAATGCCGTACATCTATCATAATTTGGCAGAGATTGAACGCAAAAAAACAAACGAGGAAATCACTCGTTAATGCTGAGGCATTGGGGTTGAAAAGCTTGGAATTAGGAAAAGAATTGGGTTTCCCGGCTACGATTCTAGGAGCAGCCAAACAATTGAGTTTGATTTATGAAGATCAAAACAAAGGAATGAAAGCATTGGAAATGCACAAATTATTCGTCCAAATGAAGGATAGCATCAATAACGACGAAAATAAGAAAACAGCATTAAAGCATCAAGCTCAATATGAATATGAAAAACAAAAAGTAATTGATGACAAGGAAAACGAAAAGCGTCTGGCGGTAGAAAAGGAGAAACAAAAACAGCAATACCTAATCATATTATTTATTTCAATTGGATCTGTGGTAGTGTTGGTATTATTATTTGTCATTTATCGAAGATTGCGTGTTACGAGAAGGCAAAAAAGAATTATTGAAGAGCAGAGCAATGACTTGTCGGAAGCAAATGAAGAATTGAATCAAACAAACGAAGAAATAGCCGCGCAACGAGATGAAATTGAACGACAAAAACAAATCGTTGAAACGGCACATGATGAAGTACAAGCATCCATTACCTATGCCGAGCGGATTCAAAATGCCTTACTATCTACAGAAGAGCACTGGCAAAATATTTCGTCGGAACATTTCATTCTGTTTCAGCCGAGAGATGTAGTTAGCGGAGATTTTTACTGGGCATATTCAAATAAAGACTTAGTTTTTTGGGTGGCAGCAGATTGCACAGGACACGGAGTTCCAGGAGCATTCATGTCCATGTTGGGCGTGGGCTTTCTTAACGAAATCGTAGCAGAAGGAGGAGAGACGAATGCCGGAAAGATTCTAGACAAGCTCCGTGCAAAGATTATTAAAGCATTGGAACAAACAGGAGATGAAGAGCGGAAAGACGGAATGGATCTGGCCCTTTGCATTTTAAATAAGAAAACGAATAGGTTGCAGTACGCAGGTGCATATAATCCGTTGTTTATAGTTCGACCCCGTAGTGCCGTTGAACCAGATGGATTTGTTAAGAAAATGGACGGATCCAATCATGTTTTATATGAATTTAAGGCAAGTAGGATGCCGATAGGAAGTTATGTGAAAAATGATCCATTTAAGACACAAGATATTCAGCTTTTAGAAGGTGATTTACTATACACCTTTACAGATGGATATCAGGATCAATTTGGAGGAAAAGAAGAAGGAAAATTCATGGTGAAACGCATGAAAAAGTTATTAGTTGAAAATGCCCATCTTCTAGTAGAAGAACAGAATAATTTGTTAAGTAATACAATGCAAACCTGGATGAAAGAAGGAAACCAAGAACAAGTTGACGACGTATGCATCATAGGTGTTAAACTATGATGCATACGGAGTGGTCTTCGTTTTCCGAAAGGTTCTGAAAGGAAGTTGTCCCGATGAAAAGAGGGAATGCGTGTGTCACGGGTCTTCATATGAACGAAAACTAGGCTTATGTGAGATATAATAATAATCTATTGTAGAGGCAGAAGTAATTATCCCATAGTTTCTCTTCCAAAGCAGTAAGGAATAATTTAACTTTAGCGATTAATATGAATGAATAAACAACCATTCTTTCGACACTCTGAATTAATTTGAATATGCTTAAAAGGCTTCTTTTCATATTTTTTTTATTCCCAATTGTATCTTTTGGTCAAGATACCCTACATGTAATTCTAACAGATATAGTCGTATATAATAGTATTGCAGATTACAATAAAGGAGTCAATTTTGAAAAAGGAAAAATAAATACGTTTACGCTACAAAATGCGGAATGCGATGTGTTTCTAGGAGATGAATTGGTCGATATCATTCCTTATAAATATGGGATTGCGTATTACCCATTTCCGGTGAAAGACAAGAGGCAATTGAAAATTGTGATTAAAGCCGAAAACTGCTATCCTAACGTAGAATTATATATTTTAACGGATGAAATAGTTGAAAATTCATCAAGTCCTTTTAATAAATCATTACTGGTTGGAAGTCGTAAGTCACGAAGGAAATTTCGCCCAAGTTATTATACACCTATGGGCTTGATTACAACTAAATTCTCTCAAAAAGAGTGGGAGACTTTTGATACTAATGACGCTTCAAATTTTGTATTTAGATCAATTGGATTGCAATATTTACCGGACCAAGAGAGGTTTTGGTATGCGTATATTGATGAGAAAGACAGCGAGGGGCTTTACGCTCCTAAAGAGCTTAACGCTGAGCAAACGAAAAATTGGAATGATTCAATAAGAGAGATGCTTCAGAGCGAACGAAGTCATGCAGCACAAAACCTAAACCAAATTTTAGATACGAATACAGCAACACAGACATTGACTGAAAGGTTTTTTGTTCAAGAAAAGATAGAACAAACGGGAGCTGCAAAATACAATTTAGTAGAAGAAAAGCGGCAAGACGAAATTGATCTTTACACAGATGATTATTTATACTCAATTGTGGATTCAGATCTACATTTGGATAATCTTGCCAATTTAGATTCATTGGAATATAATAAGTACCTTTTGAACACTCAAAGAGCGATTATTAAGGCAAAATATAAAAATGCAAAAACAAGAGCGGACACCATAGCTATAAAGCGATTGGAAGAACGGTTATTAGCGGCAGAAAAGATGTTGAATCGAACCGAAGAAGATTTGTCCAAACAAAAAGAGATCACGAGTTTGCGAGAACGATTAATACTAGAGCAATCAAATACGATGGCTCGAAACCAAAAAATCATCTTAGTAATTGTAATATTGGCACTTTTGACTTTGTTAGGGATGATAATAAGTCTTTGGAATTATCGAAAAACAAAAAGGCAGAAAGTTCTTATTGAAGAACAAAAAGAAGAAGTTGAGTCTCAACGAGATGCTATTGAAAGCCAAAAAAAGATGGTTGAAACAGCGCACGGTGAAGTTCAATCCTCTATCAACTATGCAAAACGTATTCAAGATGCCATTCTACCTACGATAGTAGATGTAAATAAGCACATTCCAGAAAACTTCATTCTATTTCAGCCTAAAGATATAGTAAGTGGTGATTTTTATTGGTTTGAATCGGTAGGAGATTACATGTATCTGGCGGCAGCGGATTGTACCGGACATGGAGTTCCTGGTGCAATGGTGAGTGTAGTTTGTGCAGGTGCGTTAAATCGATGCGTATTAGAATTTGACTTAACTAAGCCATCTGAAATATTGGATAAAACAAGAGAGTTGGTTGTAGAAACGTTTGCAAATAGTAGAGAGAACGTGAAAGAAGGTCTTTTATCTGAAACAAGGGTGAAGGATGGCATGGATATCTCGTTGATCCGTATGGAAAAGGGAACGACCAATCTATTATGGGCGGGCGCAAACAACCCTATTTATATACTTCGGAAAGGAGCGAATGAAATAGAAAGCATAAAAGGCAACAGAGAACCTATTGGATATACCGAAGTTTCAACGCCATTTACGAACCATGAAATCCAATTGGAATCGGGGGATGCGATTTATCTATTTTCTGATGGATATGCAGATCAATTTGGAGGTCCAAAAGGGCGTAAATTAGGATATAAATTCTTAAGAAAGCTGCTTGCAGAACATAGTCAAAAAACAATGAAAGATCAAAAATCCATTTTATTGAAAGGGTTTAAAGATTGGATGAACGAAGGAAAAGAAGAACAAGTTGACGACGTATGCATCATAGGTGTTAAGTTATAATGTATACGGAGTGGTCTTCGTTTTCCGAAAGGTTTTAAAGGAAAGCACTTTCGAGTAAAGTGTTCGGAAGAGTGATAAATTGGATGAAATGAAAGTGTAATAGTTGATCGATTGAGAAATATAAAATACATACTAATTGGATGTTTAACCTTGCTAACACTAGGCGCAAGGTCACAGTCCTTTTCGGACGAAAAACAACAGGAATTGGATAGCTTAAATGTCATAATAAGCAATGCTAATAGCCCGGATACAGCACGTGCAGGAGCTTATTTGGGCCTCTCCGAAATTTTGTATGTTATCAATTTGGATACGATAGTTCCGCTGTGTGAAAATGCAAGTAGAATTGCTTTAGAAGCACTTCCAAAGGAAGATTGTTCCGATTCGAATAGTCAATATTCACTAATTAGTACACTTGCAGGAGCGTACAATAATTTGGGGTATATCTATGGAGAGAACGGTAATATACAAAAGCAAACAAAATATTACGAGCAAAGCCTGGAAATGCAAAAGCGAATTGCTGATAAAGAAGGGATGGCTGTAACGCTAAGCAACATGGGGACATTGATGCATAACCAAGGGCATGTAGAAGAAGCATTGAATTATTACGATCAAAGTCTAAAATTGAAGGAAGAAATGGGCAATAAAAGAGGAATGTCCATCACCTTAAATAACATGGGCTATATCTATGATTCTCAAGATGATACTGCAAATGCGATGGAGTTTTATAAACAAAGCCTTAAAATTAGAGAAGAAATAGGTTATCAACGTGGAATAGCAATGTCCTTGAATAATATTGGAGCGGTGCATGAAACGTATGGGGAATTTCAAAATGCACTGGATTGTTATACACGTAGTTTAAAAATCCGGAGAGAAATAAATGATTTGCGAGGAGTGGCAGGCACATTGAACAATATTGGATTTATGTACAAAAAAGTTGAAGACTACGACAAGGCCCTTAAAATTTATACAGAAAGTTATGAGATTCGAAAAGAATTAAATGATTTGAAAGGTATGGCTGTATCTTTAAACAATATGGCATTGATATATATGAAGCAAGGCAATATTCAACAAGCGAAAGAACATGCCACTAAGAGTTTTGAATATGCAAATGAGTCTAAATCACTCGAGCAAACAATATATACCGCCAGTACGTTAAGTGTGATTGCTCGGGCACAAGGAGAGTATCAAGTTGCATTAGATATGTACGAATTACATATTGAAATGCGTGATAGTCTTAAAAATGTAACCAATGAAAAAGCATCGATCCGACAGCAAACAAAACATGAGTATGAAAAACAAAAAGTGTTAGACGATGCGATCAATGAAAAGAAACTGGCTTTAGAGCATGCGGAGAATGAGCGACAGCAATTAATCAGCATAGGTATTGCATCCGGTTTGTTTCTAATTGTGCTCTTTGCAATTTTTATTTATAGGAGATTACAAATTACGAAGCAACAAAAAGTGGTAATTGAAGAACAAAGCCAGAATTTAGCAGAAGCAAATGAAGAATTGAATCAGACGAACGAAGAGGTTCTAGCCCAGCGAGATGAAATTGAAAGGCAGAAGCAAATCGTAGAGCATGCCCATGGAGAGGTGCAAGCATCTATAAATTATGCAGAGAGAATTCAAAATGCACTTTTGTCCACAGAAGAGCATTGGCAAAATTTATCAACAGAACACTTTATTCTATTTAAGCCTAGAGACGTTGTGAGCGGTGATTTTTACTGGGCTTATTCCAGTGATAATCTAGTGTTTTGGGTAGCTGCAGATTGTACAGGTCACGGAGTTCCAGGTGCATTCATGTCCATGTTGGGCGTTGGTTTTTTGAATGAAATCGTGGCAGAAGGAGGAGAAACAGATGCGGGCAAAATTCTTGATATATTACGAATTAAAATTATCAAGGCGTTGGAACAAACTGGAGAAGAGGAACGAAAAGACGGAATGGATTTAGCTCTATGCATCTTAGATAAAACAACGAATAAATTACAGTTTGCCGGAGCATACAATCCATTATTCATCGTCCGTCCAAAGGAGAATGAAGAACCAACGGGATTTGTTAAGAAGGTAGAAGGAGAACAATTCAATCTTTACGAGTTCAAGGCTAGCAGAATGCCAATTGGTAGATACATAAAGAATGACCCATTTAAGGCACAAGAAATACAGCTCATAAAGGGGGATCAGCTTTATACGTTTACAGATGGTTATCAAGATCAGTTTGGTGGACCACAAGAAGGAAAATTTATGGTAAAACGTATGAAAAAGTTGATTGTGGAAAACGCTGCCAATTCCATGGAAGCACAGCATGATTTTCTAAATTCAGAATTTGAATCATGGAAAAATTCCGGCAATCAAGAACAAATAGACGACGTTTGTATTATAGGCGTGAGCCTATAATAGAATAAGGAGTCGCCTGTCCTGAGTGGAGCGAAGGGACGTTTGTATTATAGGCGTGAGCCTATAATAGGATAAGGAGTCGCCTGTCCTGAGTGGAGCGAAGGGACGTTTGTATTATAGGCGTGAGCCTATAATAGGATAAGGAGTCGCCTGTCCCTTCGCTCCTTAACTACTCTAACTCCTTTAACTCCTCTAACTCCTTAACTCCTTTAACTCCTCCACCTCCTCCAACTTTCATAAACAAAAAGTTCTTACATTAGCTAAATGAATCAAGACCAACCAAAAAGATTAAAAATAGGAGAAGGCACTATTAGTGGGTATTTGTCCATTTTCCTAGCTGTGGTAGCATTGGGTTCCGTAGTTTGTGCTTATTTTCCGGAGTATTTAACTACCGCTGACTTTCGCCAGCTGTATGATCCGAAATTAGTGAAATTGGTATTGCTTGGATGTTTAGCATTGTCATTTGGTTTTGCATTAACTAGCTATATTTTAAGCAAAAAATCGTTGTTAGGTTTTATTGGAGTATTGTTGATAGGAGCTACGATTCTTTTAGGAACAGGATTGCCAGAAGCAGCTCAAATTGAATCAAAAACAATCACTATTGGTATGGATTGGCTTTTATTGGATATTCTAATATCCGCTATTGTATTTATTCCGATCGAATTATTTTTACCCAAACGATTGGACCAAACAAAATTTCATCCAGAATGGAGAACTGATTTGGTTTATTTTGTGATCAGTCATTTACTCATTCAGGTTATTGGCTTGGTAATTCAGCTTCCAGCCCAGTTGATTTTTGCAAAAGTTGGACTTGATTCGTTTCAGACCTTTATCAAAGACATCCCATTCTTGCTTCAATTGTTTGTAGCTCTTTTTGTAGCAGATTTATTTCAATTTACCGGACATTATCTATTTCATAAAGTTCCGTTTTTATGGCGTTTTCATGCAGTGCATCATTCTACCAAAAAGATTGATTGGTTAGCAGGATCAAGAACACATTTTGTAGATTTAGTGGCGGTAAGAGCGATTTCCTTTATCCCGATTTATGCATGTGGATTTAGTACGGCAGTATTTTCGACATATGTGGTCATTGTATCAATTCAAGCAGTTTTAGCACATGCCAATACAAGAATCAATTTTGGATTTTTAAAATACATTTTTGTTACTCCGCAATACCATCATTGGCATCATTCCGATGACCCTAAAGCATACGATAAAAACTTCTGTATTCACTTTCCATTTATTGACATGATTTTTGGGACTTACTATCCTATGAAAGATACTTGGCCGGAAAGTACAGGATTAGGAGATGTAAAGTTCCCAAAAGGATTTTTAAAACAATTCATTTTTCCATTCATGAATGATCCTTCCAAAGAAAACGACTTAAAAGATCCAAGTGAGCGATAGAGCATACCCCACCAAAAGGAAAACAAATGTACAAGAAGAGACAGTCAATAATGACAACCCCAACTTCTAGACTCTGTATTCTCTATTACTAGTTTCAGGTTAAAATGTTTTGAGTTGGGGTGGGTTGTAGATTCTTCAAAATCTTGATAATTAGTCGTTGTTCACAACAAAAAAAGTCCGTTTTTTTTGTCAGCAAATTTTGAAGGTTTGAGCGATGGGTGGGAGGATGAAGAGATCAACGTTTTTCAGTTTCACCGCTTGATGTTCATATTGATCGGATTGAAAATCCTTATGGTATCCAATTTCGGATTGTAAATCCGAAAAAGCGCGTTGGTACTTCGTGCCGGAGTTGTTTAGTGTCTTGTTCAGAAGTATATTCTATATTACTTAATAGTGCCGATAAAACTTAGGGCCTACTTTTCATTTTTCATCTATACCGAGCCAATAATCAACTCCATGAACATTGTCCTATCTAAAATTTACTTTTCCGTTTGTGAATGATCCTTCCAAAGAAAACGACTTAAAAGATCCAAGTGAGCGATAGAGCATACCCCACCAAAAGGAAAACAAATGTACAAGAAGAGACAGTCAATAATGACAACTCCAACTTCTAGACTCTGTATTCTCTATTACTAGTTTCAGGTTAAAATGTTTTGAGTTGGGGTGGGTTGTAGATCCTTCAAAATCTTGATAATTAGTCGTTGTTCACAACAAAAAAAGTCCGTTTTTTTTGTCAGCAAATTTTGAAGGTTTGAGCGATGGGTGGGAGGATGAAGAGATCAACGTTTTTCAGTTTCACCGCTTGATGTTCTTATTGATCGGATTGAAAATCCTTATGGTATCCAATTTCGGATTGAAAATCCGAAAAAGCGCGTTGGTACTTCGTACCGGAGTTGTTTAGAGTCTTGTTCAGAAGTATACTCTATATTACTTAATAGTGCAGATAAAACTTAGGGCCTACTTTTCATTTTTCATCTATACCGTGCCAATAATCAACTCCATGAACATTGTCCTATCTAAAATTTACTTTTCCGTTTGTGAATGATCCTTCTAAAAAAAACGACTTAAAAGATCCAAGTGAGCAATAGAGCATACCCCACCAAAAGGAAAACAAATGTACAAGAGGAGACAGTCAATAATGACAACCCCAACTTCTAGACTCTGTATTCTCTATTACTAGTTTCAGGTTAAAATGTTTTGAGTTGGGGTGGGTTGTAGATCCTTCAAAATCTTGATAATTAGTCGTTGTTCACAACAAAAAAAAGTCCGTTTTTTTTGTCAGCAAATTTTGAAGGTTTGAGCGATGGGTGGGAGGATGAAGAGATCAACGTTTTTCAGTTTCACCGCTTGATGTTCTTATTGATCGGATTGAAAATCCTTATGGTATCCAATTTCGGATTGAAAATCCGAAAAAGCGCGTTGGTACTTCGTAGCGGAGTTGTTTAGTGTCTTGTTCAGAAGTATACTCTATATTACTTAATAGTGCCGATAAAACTTAGGGCCTACTTTTCATTTTTTATCTATACCGTGCCAATAATCAACTCCATGAACATTGTCCTATCTAAAATTTACTTTTCCGTTTGTGAATGATCCTTCCAAAGAAAACGACGTAAAGGATCCAAGTGAGCGATAGAGCATACCCCACCAAAAGGAAAACAAATGTACAAGAAGAGACAGTCAATAATGACAACCCCAACTTCTAGACTCTGTATTCTGAATTCTGACTTCTGTATTCTGCATTCAGACTTCTTATTCCTTCCAGATCAAAACGACTTTGCTATATTTGCTAAATGAATAAAGCGTTAACTCTTTTACTCTTAATTCTTGTCTCACTTACCGGTTTAAGCCAACCATTTGCTGATTCAAAGCACTATTTGGTAGACAGTTTGGAATTGGAAAAAATGAGCGAATCTGATCAGATTTTGTTGGATACCGTATTACAAGCTTATCATTTACAAAAAGAGGACACCTCCAAGCTTAAGACCATTATTCAAATCGTAGAGGCAAGTGACGACGACAAAGTTTGGCGAAAATATAATTCGTGGGTTATGATTCGGGTAAAGGAACTGTTAGCGAGTCAGACTGAGTTGGATACGAAAGTGCTGATTATGCTAAAACAATGGCACTCTGCGGCATTAAATAACGAAGGATATTATCAAAAACATCATGGAAACATGGCCTCGGCTTTGAAGTATTACAAGCAAGCATTAAAGATTCGAGAAGAAAACAACTTTTTAGAAGATCAAGCCGTAAGTCATTTGAATATTGGAGTACTCTTGTACAACCAAGGTGATATTTACAATGCACTTAATCACTATCATGAGGCCCTTGAAATCCAGGAAAAATTGAACGATGAAAAAGGAATGCTAACCACTTTTAATAATGTAGGAGCGTTGCACAAGCATCAAGGTGATTTCGAACTAGCACTGGAATATTATAATAAAAGTTTAGTTCTTTCGAAGAAACTAGATAGTAAAAAAGGGATGGCCTTCAATTATAATAATATCGGAGTGGTCTATTCTAAGCAAAAGAAATTCAATGAGGCTCTGGAGTACTACTCTAAAAGTTTAGAATTGCGAATAGCATTGGGGCACAAGCGCAAAATAGCATTAGGATACAATAACATAGGTTCAGTCTATAAAAATTTAAAGAAGTACGATGAAGCATTGGAGTATTATACCAAGAGTCTTCAGTTGCAGCAAGAAGCAGATAATAAAGCAGGCCAATCAACTACCCACAGTAATTTAAGTTCCGTTCATTTGACCCTTGGAAATCTGGCCAAAGCGCAGTTTCATGGAGAAAAAAGTTTGAAATTCAGTCAAAGCATTGGATATCCGGAGAATATTCAAAGTGCCGCAGGACTATTAAGCAGTATTTACCAAAAACAAGATAAGTTTGAGCAAGCCTTGCATATGCATCAACTACACATGCAAATGAGAGACAGCATTAATAATAAAAACACGCATAAAGCCGCCTTAAAAAAACAAGCAAATTATGAGTTTGACAAGCAAAAAGCATTAGACGATGCAGCTCATGAAAAAGAACTAGCATTAGAACATGAAGCGAAGGAAAAACAGAAAATTATGACGTATGCTGCAGTAGGTGGCATTGTACTTACGGTATTGTTTTTACTTTTTGTATTTCATCGTCTCAATATTACAAGGAAACAAAAGCAGACGATTGAAGAACAGAAAATTTTGGTAGACGAGGCCAATGAAGAATTGAATCAAACCAATGAAGAGATACTGGCACAAAGAGATCAAATTGAGTATCAAAAAGACATTATTGAAGCGAAGCATACTCAAGTACAAGATAGTATCAAGTACGCTCTCAAAATACAACAAGCTATATTGCCCAAAGAGGATCATGTCAACAAAGCCCTTCCGGAGCATTTCATTCTATTTAAGCCAAGAGATATTGTAAGTGGTGATTTTTATTGGTCGGATGTGAAAGGCGAGCATTTGTTTATTGCAGCAGCAGATTGTACTGGACATGGAGTTCCTGGTGCGTTTATGAGTATGCTCGGACTTTCGTTTTTAAATCAAATAAACCGAACCTCAAAAGATCTTTCACCGGGTGAAATGTTGGATCAACTAAAAATTAGTATTATCCGAGAGTTGAAACAAGAGGGGAAAGAAAAAGAAGCAAAAGATGGGATGGATATTTCTCTAGTCAAGTTAAACCTAAATACCTTGGAATTAGAGTATGCAGGTGCTTACAATCCACTTTATGTAATTAATAAAAACCGATCCGAACTATGTGAAAATGCGGTGCCGTTCAGAAACAGTTCTATAGGATGGGAAGTTAAAGCAACTAAGCGGCCAATTGGTATTGCGTATGGAAGAAAGGATATTCCATTTCAAAATCATAAAATCCAACTTCAAAAAGGAGATTTCCTGTGTATTTTCACCGATGGTTATGCGGATCAATTTGGAGGTAATAACGATTCTAAATTTACGTATGGGAAATTTAAGGAATTGTTAGTGAACCATTATGAATCCCCTGTTTTGTCCATAAAAGAGTTATTGGCAGAAGAGTTCTCAAAATGGAAAGGAACAGAAACCCAGACGGACGACGTTTGTGTAATAGGAGTAAAGCTTTAGGCCTTATGAACAATGGTTTCCAGCAAGCAAACAAGATTGAGGTGATATGGCAAAAATTCCTTTTTATTATGAAAGCAAGGGCTTAATTGGTGACGTGAAAAATTACGCACCCAATCCACTAGAATTCTTAAAAAGAGGAGAAAAGGAAATCGGGGATACGTTTCTATTTCGCTTGGCTCATCGTAAATTGTTGTATACCAATAATACAGAGATGATCGAGCATGTGCTTTATAAAAATCATCGCAATTATCGAAAGAATTTGGCCTATCGGAAATTACGAGCCTTGTTAGGGGATGGATTATTTACGGCTGAAGGAGAAACGTGGTTACAACATCGGCGTTTGGCCGCTCCTGCATTTCGAAAAAATGACATAAACTATTATTTTGATGTGTTTGAATCCTTTAGTCAACAATTGGTTCAATCCATACAAAAGGAACGGACGGATAAAGTAGATATCTTATCGCATTTTACGGAAACCACGCTGAACATCATAGCGACCTGTTTATTGGGGGTTTTACCAGAAGAAGGGAAGAAAGTAGTTGAAAAACACCTGCCATTTTCACTGAACTTTATGTTGGATCGGATTGTGAGACCTATAAATCCGCCACTTTGGTTTCCATCACATCAAAATAAAACATACAAAAACGGAGTGAATTCATTGCGCGCATTAATGCGTACTATTATTGAAGAGAAAAGAAGTCAATCCAATCAAGACGAACATGGTGATTTACTTACTAAATTGATTCAATCTACTGACGAAAACAATGCCTATAGCAATGAACAATTGATTGATGAAGTGTTGACCGTCTTTCTTGCAGGACATGAAACATCAGCCATTGCACTTACTTGGACGATCCATCATCTAGGCCAAAATCAAGATCTCCAACGAAAATTAAAAGACGAGATCGGACAAAGTGAAAACTCTGTGCAGGGAATTATGAAATGTAAACTACTGGATGCAGTGGTAAAAGAAGCTATGCGTTTAGAATCTCCAATTTGGATCTTAGGACGAGAAAGCCTGGCGGAAGATCACATTCATAATTATGAAATAAAGGCAAAGCAAAGCATTATTTTTAGTCCTTATTTATTGCAGAATAATCCAACTAATTGGAGCGAAACACCAAATTTATTTGTTCCAGAACGATTTTTAAAAGATACCGAAAATAAGGCATTCATTCCATTTGGACTTGGACCGAGGGCATGTATTGGAGAGCACTTTGCAAACTTGGAAATTAAAACGATTTTATATCACCTAATTAAAGAGTTACCTCTGTTTACTTCGTCAGAAACCCACCCTGGATATTCGTATTCACTTACGTTGAGACCACGAGATAAGGTACTAGTTCAGTACTGAAAAGAAGCATGTTTTTCAAGCTCAAAAAGATCAATTGAAGCGGATTACGAAAAATTATCGTACTTTACATTATTATGAAAATACAATCGCCACGATCTATACTGGGGCTTATAACGCTCTTTTTCTTTTCTTTTTCATTGGTCTTTGGTCAAGATCAGGTTTTAATTCCACTAGGCAGTACATGGAAATTCCTCGATGACGGCTCCAATCAAGGAACAGCTTGGAAAGCAACTGCATTCAATGATGCTTCATGGGCTTCTGGACCTGCGGAATTAGGTTATGGCGAAGGGGATGAAAATACCGTGGTGAGTTATGGAAGTAACAGCAGTAATAAACATGTTACAACCTATTTTCGACATTCATTTTCAATAACAGACATCAATCAGTTCAAAAACTTCTTAATACGATTTAAGAAAGACGATGGCGCTTTGGTTTATGTGAATGGTCAAAATGTAATGCGTTCCAACTTTGGAACAAACACCTATGACTATAATGATTTAGCTTATTCGTCCATTTCTGGATCAGAGGAAGATATTCTTTGGGAAGATTTGATTGATCCATCCTATTTTCAAACCGGAACGAATGTGATTGCGGTAGAAGTACATCAATATGAAGTGTCAAGTTCGGACCTTTCATTTGATTTGGAATTAACCGGTTTAGATAGTAACGTTTCTTTATATCGCAAACCTTATTTACAAAAGAGTACCCCTAGTTCTATTACGATTAAATGGAAAACAGATGTTCCAACGGATTCAAGAGTAAATTATTGGTTAAGTGGCGGTGCAATTGGTCAGATTGTGGATTCTTTGACATTAAAGACGAATCATGAAGTTACGATATCTAATTTAGACCCGAATACCCTTTATGAATATGTGGTTGGAAATCAGGCGGAGGATTTCACTCCAGCCAACAATTCATACTCTTTTAAAACGAATCCGGTTAATGGTACAGATGAACCAACACGAATTTGGGTGACAGGAGATGCCGGAACAGGAAAGTCGGGTCAATTGGACGTGCGAGATGCCTATTTGAATTACATTGGACCCTCCAATAAAGCAGATTTATGGCTCATGATGGGAGATAATGCCTACGAACATGGTAGAGAATCCGATTATCAAATGGGACTTTTTGACGTGTACGACTCCATATTGCGAAACACCGTTTCATTCCCAACCTCAGGGAATCATGATTTTTATGGAGAAGCTACTCCCGTAACCCAGACCGGACCATATTTTGATATTTTTGCGCTTCCAACGAGCGGCGAAAGTGGTGGCATAGCCTCCGGAACCGAAGCATATTATTCCTACGATTATGGAAACATCCATTTCATTAGTTTGGAATCCTATCAACTTGATAGAGATTCCACTGGAATAATGGCAACCTGGCTAAAAAGTGATTTACAAAATACCACCGCAAAATGGACTATAGCGTATTGGCATTATGCTCCTTACACAAAAGTAGGCCATGACTCTGATGATCCGAATGACCACAGTGGAAGAGCCATTGAAATGCGAGAAAATATTAATCCAATTCTGGAGCAATATGACGTGGACTTGGTACTTTCCGGGCATAGTCATGGATATGAACGAAGTTACTTGTTAAATGGACATTACGGATATTCATGGACGCTCACGCCAGATATGAAATTAGATTCGCTTAGTGGAAGAATGGATGGAACAGGAGCGTATTACAAACCAAAGACCAGAACAGCAAATAGTGGAGCAGTTTACGTAGTTTGTGGAAGTTCAGGGAAACTATCAAGTCATACCTTTGCACATCCAGCAATGTATACTACCAATTCAAGTTTCCATGGATCGATGGTGATAGATGTAGAGCAGGATACCCTAGAAGGTAAGTTTTTGAATGAGAATGGCATTATCCAAGATTACTTTCATTTGATAAAAGGAGAAAAGGATGTTACTTGGTTAGAAGAAACTATAAAACATTCGAATATCAAATTAGGACCCAATCCAACCACAGATAACCTTTATATTCATTTATCAGAAGTTGGAACATTTAATGAAGGTGCAATCCAAATTTTTGCGTCGAATGGGGAGTTGGTAAAGATCAAAAAACTAAGAGGAGGAACGGCTTCCAAGGTGCAATATCAAACGAATGTTGCCGATTTACCTAATGGTATTTATACCGTTAAGGTAATACTAGATAATCAATTATTGAAAAGTAGGTTATTGGTAGTGAACCGCTAGTTTAAACAGGTTTAGAAAAAAAACGTATCTTTGCATTTGAAAGGACAGTTAAAATTGAATAAGATTCAGTCACATATAAAATCTCAGCATCGCTATCATAGTGTGCAAAGTAGTTGTTATTGTAATGATAACGAACGGGTGTTTTATATGTATTCCAATAGAAAAAAGAAAAGTTGAGGCGATAAGAAAGAGAGAACGTCGAAACTAAATAGAAGATATATAATATGAAAGCACCCAAATTGGGTGCTTTTTTTTTTGATTTATTTTTAAAGAAATAATCGTGTAATAATAGAATGAAAATAGAGCCTTAAATGCCAAAACAATTGGGTCACAGACAGTTGGATGAAATGATGCTGTTCGTTGAAAAACGAACCGGAATTGTACTGCCTATTAAATACTTATAACTAACTGATTGTCAATAAATTAATTAATATTTTATTTGTTTTATTTAATAAATGATTTCATCTTTGCATCGTCGAATATGATAAGAAGTAAAACAATAACAAACACAGTTATTCTTCTTGATTGTATCGAATTAAAAAGCAAAGTGAAATAAAAGCATAGCATATTAGCACTGAATAATAAAAATGGAAACTACAATACTACATATCGAAACAGATCAACATCTACATCAAGAAGTGAGTTGTAGTCAACATAGTTATTGTAGTAGTTCGTATCAATATCCATACGAAGTCCGGGGTGTCATTGCACAGGTTTTACGTTTATATCAAGTTAATTAGATAAAGCGATAAAATATAACAAACTGTCAAAATGAATGAAGCACCTCCTAAAAAAAAGAGGTGTTTTTTTTATGCCCAAAAAGCAGAAAATGGAGAGTAGGTAAATATTGGTTTGTTACGCTCGTTTGCTAAACGAGTTCTCTACCTAGAGATGAAGGTTCGATCCCTTTGCTCTCCGCAAAAAAGATAAAAGAAGTAAAATAAGACAAGGTGGCTGAATGGTAAAGTACTAGACTGCAAATCTAGTTTGTGCGAGTTCGATTCTCGCCCTTGTCTCAAAAAACAAGGAAGTGCAGGTGCTTTGTCTTACGTAGCCTCGGCGTAGTGAGATAAATCTGGTCTCCTAGGGGCATGTAGGTTCGAATCCTACCACTTCCACAAAACAGTAAATAATAGAAGGTTTGAAAATGGTAAGGTCCTAGACAAAAACCAAATAACCGAATAACCGAGAAAATGTAAAAAAAAGGAGTTATTCAGTTGATCCGTTATTCAGTTGCTAGTTAAGGAAGAATAGTAGGAAATCGAATAACCGAATAACCAAATAACCGAGAAAATGAAAAAAAAAGGAGTTATTCAGTTGATCTGTTATTCAGTTGCTAGTTAAGGAAGAATAGTAGGAAATCGAATAACCGAATAACCGAACAACCGAGAAAATGTAAAAAAAGAGTTATTCAGTTGATCCGTTATTCAGTTGCTAGTTAAGGAAGAATAGTAGGAAACCGAATAACTGAAAAACTGAATAACCGAATAACTGATCAACCGAACAACCGAACAACTGAACAACTGAAAAACTGAACAACCGAAAAATCGTAATAAGTAAAAAAAATAAATGGTGTCCTTAGTTTATCTGGTAAAGCACCTCACTGTGACTGAGGAGAACAGGGTTCGAGCCCCGAGGACACCCAAAGTACAACCGAACAACCGAGAAAATGTAAAAAAAGAGTTATTCAGTTGATCCGTTATTCATTTGCTAGTTAAGGAAGAATAGTAGGAAACCGAAAAACTGAAAAAATGTAAAAAAGAGTTATTCAGTTGATCTGTTATTCAGTTGCTAGTTAAGGAAGAATAGTAGGAAACCGAAAAACCGAAAAAATGTAAAAAAAGAGTTATTCAGTTGATCCGTTATTCAGTTGCTAGTTAAGGAAGAAGAGTAGGAAACCGAACAACCGAATAACCGAAAAACTGAAAAACTGAACAACCGAAAAATCGTAATAAGTAAAAAAAATAAATGGTGTCCTTAGTTTATCTGGTAAAGCACCTCACTGTGACTGAGGAGAACAGGGTTCGAGCCCCGAGGACACCCAAAGTACAACCGAACAACCGAGAAAATGTAAAAAAAGAGTTATTCAGTTGATCCGTTATTCATTTGCTAGTTAAGGAAGAATAGTAGGAAACCGAAAAACCGAAAAAATGTAAAAAAAGAGTTATTCAGTTGATCCGTTATTCAGTTGCTAGTTAAGGAAGAATAGTAGGAAACCGAATAACCGAATAACCGAACAACCGAAAAACTGAACAACCGAACAACCGAACAACTGAAAAACCGAATAACCGAACAACTGAAAAACTGAATAACCGAAGAACCGAAGAACTGAGGAACCGAAAAACCGAACAACCGAACAACCGAACAACCGAAAAACCGAAAAACCGAAAAACCGAATAACCGAACAACTGAAAAACTGAGGAACCGAAAAACTGAAAAACTGAACAACCGAACAACCGAACAACCGAATAACCGAAAAACTGAACAACCGAATAACCGAATAACCGAAAACCAAACAACCGAAAAACCGGAAACCAAATAAAAGAGGTAAGTTCGTACCTGAAAATTAGATGAAAACGGTCGAGGTTGGCTTTTATGAAACAAATAGGAAGTACGTTTCTTTTAATCTTTATATCTACCATAAGCTTGGCGACAACATGGAGGGAGGCCTATCCATATACCCAACAGATCGAAGGTCAAGATATTGTAGTGAAAGCCTATTCTTATTCGCCATATAGAGGAAGTCCGATGCCCGGGGTAACCAAAGTATATCGAAAAAATAAATTGCTTTATACCATAGATAAATATTACCGGGAGAAAATATTTACTAGTGCAGACGGAAAATATTTAGTAGTAGTAAATACCTCAAATGGGCTTGGTGTAACAAGTTATACTTCCTTTGGGAATTCTTATATTGACTTTGATTTTCCAGCCATAG
The DNA here is from genome assembly GCA_965277185.1 of Cytophagales bacterium. GTDB lineage: Bacteria > Bacteroidota > Bacteroidia > Cytophagales > JAHDFW01 > JAHDFW01. The sequence goes on from CBDICC010000041.1 coordinate 18,875, forward strand.
AAATATATGATAATGGGAAAAGAGTCAAGGACATAGCATTAAGAAAAGTAGTTGATACAGCGATGCTTGCAAGTAATGGACGATATTTTTACTGGGGTTATCATTTTAATTATCCAGCATTTGAAAATGCCACTTCAAATTGCACCTATTGGAGTCAAGATTTATCCAAAAAGGAAAAAAAAGAATGCTTAAATGGAGATACAACCTCGTATTGTAGGGAATGGATAGTAGGATGTGATTCAGCAAAAATATTTAAGCGGGAGTGCTTTATTTTGGACAACTCAATATATCTTATTGAGAATGTATTGCATATTCTTACCGATCAAAATAAAGTTGTAACCCTTGACTTTTCGACATTAAATATTCAAAAATTAGCTTTTGAGAAAATCGTTCCAGATAAAAAAGCATTTAAACCACCTCAATTCAATCGTAAATACCACAAAGTAAAACTTCCAGAAAAATTCGCACAACCCAGATTGAAAAATAAGGATCTTATCGAAGATGCGGCTGTGAAGTTATTCAATTTGTCATTATGTAATACAAGTGAAAAAGAAAGGTATTCTATCTTTATTGACTTTCTTCTAATCGATAAATATGGCAAATGCACCGAATTTTACGGGAAGGTGTATGACAATAGTATTTCAAAAAATTACTCAGAAAAATCAATAAATAAGGAAATGACAGAAAAGCTCAAAAAGTGGGCAATGGAACAAACGTATGAAACGAAACTAATTCCAAATGGATTTGAAGCGTATGGGTTTCTCTGTATTTTTGACCTGAAATAATTGAATCCAATTGAATCGAATTGAATCAGCCTAATAATTCTATTTTTCAGCTTAATTCATGCGAAAAAACGTTGAAAAACGAAGAATTAAGCTTGAATTCGGGTTAAGGATTTTGTTAAACTTATGAAACAAAATATGAATCATACCAAAATGCACTATGTATCAGTGATATTGTTAGTAATGTTACTTTCAACGCTAAATTCATGTAAACCAGAGAACTCAAAGTCAAATTCGAAAATAGACTTAAAAGCATCCCCAATGTATATTGGACTATGGCAATTACAAAAAATAGAACAAGTAGATACGGCAAGTTCAAAGAAATGGGTTGAAGCCGACTGGATGAAAGGAGGAAAGGGATTGCTTTCCTACAATCCAAATGGAACTATGAGCGTGCATTTTACACCCGCAGGTTATGGCGAAGATTCAACGCTTTCTGAACAAGATTATTGGTATGTAGCAAGATATGAAGAAGTCAAAGGACAAAATGCCTTAAAGCATACCCGCATAATGCATTCTGATCCAAAACAAGTAGGGCAGACGGTGACTCGATATTATTCTATTCAAGGCGATACATTGATCATGAACGCAAAAGACTATGATTTTAAATTAACTTGGACGCGATTTTAAATTTGATCAACCGATTGTCTATTCTAAACTTAAATCATTACATTGCTTATTAGATGAAAAGGATGAAATATTTGATTTTCTTGGCATGTATGGCTTGCACTCATTTGGTAGTGTGGGCTCAGGAATTTGCTTCAAAGGATCATTATTTGATAGATAGCATCAATGTGAATAATTTAGAAGTATGGGATAGCACACTTTTACACATTAGCCTAGCGAAATATCATTCAACTGAAAGTTTAGTAGATCAAGTCCGGTACATAGATTCCATTGTTGAAAATTTAACAAATGAATTTATATGTGAGCGATATAATAATTGGAATTTTAATAAAATCCAGCTTGCACTTGAAAATGAGAAGTTGGCTCAAAACGAAAAAGAAAAGCTGGAGTATTTTCGCTCAAAATGCCAGGTCAACCAAGCCTATTTCATGGATCTGAAAGGGGAGGTTAAAAAGGCCCTTAAACTGTATTTTGAAACGCTTCCTATCGTGAAAGATTCATCCTTAAAAGCTTCATTAACGATCAGTATTGGAACAATCTATAGTGGTCAGCATGATCATGAAAATGCATTAAACTTCTTTTTAGAAGCCAATAAGATTTCGAATCAAATTGGAGACAAGGAAGTCCAGGGAGCGTCTAGTTTACAATTAGGCGTCACTTACGAGGAATTAGGGAAATTGGATTCCGCATTACTTTATTATCAAATAGGATTAGAGGTATTGAAAGAAGTAGGAAGAATTGAAGGAATTGCGAATGCACATTTTAATCTAGCCCATTTAAACAGGAAGTTGAATAACGATGAAGCCGCATTAGAACACTTGTTGAAGGCATTAGAAATATTGAAAAGTGTGAACATTTTACATGGAATAGCATCTACTTGTCATTCGATTGGAGAGATATATTTAGATTTAGGGCAATTTGAACTAGCAGAGAAATATGCTTTAGAAAGCTATACAATTGCTCAAAAAATTCAATATCCTGAATTCATTAAAATAGCAGCCCAGCTATTATCTAGAATTCACCATAAAACGGGAAATCATGAAAAAGCGTTGAGTATGTATAAACTGTACATACAAATGCGTGATAGTACGATTAACGCCAGCAATCAAAATTTATTGATGGAAGAACGAACCAAATACGAATATGAAAAGCAAAAAGCAATCGATGATTTAAAGCATGAAAAACAAATCGCACTTGAAAAAGCGAAACAAAAAAGTCAGTTAATAATTTCAATTATTTCGGGAGCAGGAGCATTGCTAGTTCTAATTTTATTAATTATCATTTACAGAAGACTTAAGTTAACCCGTAATCAAAAGGTAATCATTGAGGAGGCCAACATACAACTAAATCAAATCAATGAGGAGATTTTGGCTCAGCGAGATCAAATTGAACGTCAAAAGTTTGTGGTGGAAGAAGCACATTCTGAGATTAAGCAAAGCATGGAATATGCCAAGCGCATTCAAAGAGCCATACTTCCTCCAGATGAGTTGATCAAGGATGCTCTGCCAGATAGTTTTATTTTTTATAAGCCAAAAGACATTGTTGCGGGCGATTTTTACTGGATTGAAAAAACAGGCAAACTATTACTTTTTGCGGCAGCCGATTGTACCGGACACGGAGTGCCGGGAGCGATGGTTTCAGTGGTTTGTCATAATGCCCTTAATCGATCCGTAAGAGAATTTGGATTAACAGATCCAGGCTTAATTTTGGATCAAACCCGAACGATTGTGCTTGAAGAATTTTCAAAATCAGCAGATGAGGTAAAAGATGGAATGGATTTAGCTTTATGTAGCTTAGAAAATAATGTTTTAAAGTACGCAGGAGCCAATAATCCATTATGGATTATTCGAAAGAATCCTAAAACGGAGGAAGCAGAGATAATTGAAATTAAGGCAAATAAACAACCAGTAGGAAAATTTGATAATTCAAGTGAATTTAAAAGCCACACGTTGGAAGTGTTGCAAGAAGACGTAATTTATCTGTTTTCTGATGGATTCGTCGATCAGTTTGGCGGTCCAAAAGGCAAGAAGTTTGGACATAAACGATTCAGGCAGCTTCTTTTGGATAACCATTTAAAACCAATGGAAGAGCAACTAGAATTATTAGATAAAACCATGAAAACCTGGATGCAAGAAGCATCCGAAGAACAAATCGACGATATATGTATTGTTGGAATTAGAGTAGGATGATAAAAGAGGAGATTCACGAACCGCAAAAAATAAAAAAAGAGTGAGCTAAATCGACGATATATGTATTGTTGGAATTAGAGTAGGATGATAAAAGAGGAGATTCACGAACCGCAAAAAATAAAAAAAGAGTGAGCTAAATCGACGATATATGTATTGTTGGAATTAGAGTAGGATGATAAAAGAGGAGATTCACGAACCGCAAAAAATAAAAAAAGAGTGAGCTAAATCGACGATATATGTATTGTTGGAATTAGAGTAGGATGAAAAAAGAGGAGATTCACGAACCACAAAAAATAAAAAAAGAGTGAGCTAAATAGACGATATATGTATTGTTGGAATTAGAGTAGGATGATAAAAGAGGAGATTGGTTCAGTTGATGTAGGTTTTGGAACCAAATTTGAAGCTGAAGAGAATAGAAAAAAAATAAAGACAAGACGATATGAATAGAAATAAGATATTAGTAGCAATCATTGGTATAGGACTTCTGGCCTTTACCACCTCATGTAACAAAGATCAATCAGCGGTAAAAAACTTAGAAGGAGTTTGGAACATTACTGAAATCACAGAGGATGGAGTAGCGCAGGACCTTTCTAGTTCGACTGGAACGATTACATTCGAGTCTTGTAAATTGAAAACGGAAGGACCTTGTCCTGCAAGTACTAAACTAACCATAACAACGGAGGCATTAGGGATTACAACCATTGCAGATTCTGAGTCCGAGATGACTTATTCTGTTTCCGATAAGGGAGCTATTATGACAGCCACGACTGTTTCAACTACTTCTTCTATTTCTATAGCAGGATTTTCCTTAGGGTCCGATAATCAAGTATGCGAATCAAATTGTGTCATCGCGTATGATATTTTGGAGCTTACGAAGTCCAACTTAGTGATAGAAGGGACCGATGCGAACGGAAATGTCATTAAAATATCGAGCACGAAATAAACAGGTATAAATCCATTTCTTCGTGATTTCTCTATAAAAAAAGGCCTGCTTTCGTATAATGAAATATACGAAACAGGCCTTTTTATGTGTTGTATTAATGACTGTTCTTTAAATCGATATTAATATCCTAGAACATTGTAAGTCCTTCAAACACGACAACATGTTCGCAATCAACACCAACCACATTTTCGTTGCAATCGAAAATAACCCGTGCAATAGAAACGTAATCGTAAGCTGGCGGTATTAATTCCGGACAAGATTGACCCGGTGGGCATTTTGGTGGCGACCAATACTGATTAAACGAAACAATAATGTTTCCATCAACGGGACATCGATCAATGACCGTTGTTTGTACATTGTTTTCTCCGGCGATGCATTGGTTTGCAGCACCTTGCGCCTTCCCAATCAATGATTGACCTTGACTTTTAGTTTGAGCGTACGACCCCCCTGCGAAGAGAAGGATCAAGCCAACAATAAATGATACTTTTTTCATAGAATAAAAATTAGATGTGTGTAGTTGTCAAAGAAGTAAATTAAATATCTCTCTTTTATATTTATAAGCTAAATAAGGTTGAAAACATGACAAATCAAAGAATAATTATGTTTATATTAAGCTTTGTAAGAGGGTGGGTAATATTGGTTTTTTAAGCTATATTGCCAATTCAAAATTTACTAAACTAAACTCAAATAAAAATAAAACAAAATGGCACAAATTACATTGAAAGGCAGCGAAGTTCATACATCAGGCGCATTACCGGAAGTTGGTTCCGTAGCTAAAAATTTCCGGCTGGTACAAAATGATTTATCAATTAAGACAATGGGAGATTTTAAAGGAAAACGCATTGTGATGAATATTTTTCCAAGTGTAGATACAGGAACGTGTGCCACATCGGTACGAAGTTTCAATAAAATGGCTTCTGATCTTGAAAATACGGTGGTTTTATGTATTTCAAGGGATCTTCCTTTTGCACAAAGTAGATTTTGTGGAGCAGAAGGCATCGAAAATGTGGTTATGCTTTCAGATTTTAATACGGGTAAATTTGGTACTGATTACGGTTTGCAAATTATTAATGGACCTTTAATGGGACTAGAATCACGATGTATTGTGGTTATAAATGAAGAAGGAAACGTACTTTATACAGAGCAAGTTTCAGAAACAATAGAAGAACCAAATTATGAAGCAGCTTTAAATAGTTTAAAATAGCAGAATGTAAGGTGATTTAACATTAAATATTTGATGAAGAACCAACAAACTCTGCTCTTCTTGTAAGAAAACGAAATGTCATTGAGCTCAAAGTAAGTATAGAATAAATGGCGGATACCAAATTGACCAATCTGATCCAAAATATTGGGAATACGGATATATATATAATTGATCAAATTCTTAAAGGACGATTAATCAATGTGCGAAGCATGCTGGACGCGGGATGTGGAACGGGAAGAAATTTGAAATGGTTTTTAAATCAACCTGATTTGGAAATTACTGCATTGGATCCTGATCCTGGCAACCTTGAATTCATGCGAAAACAAGTGCTGGGAGACGGAATGCATCCTCTGTTTATAGAAAGTACCATTGAGGATGCGGAATTAGAACCAGCACATTATGATTTCATAATTTGTAATGCGGTATTACACTTTGCTCGTAATAAGTCTCATTTTGAGTCGATGTTAAATGCCTTATGGAATTCGTTAGCACCTTCCGGTATATTATTTATACGAACAGCGTCTAATATAGGAATTGAGTCGCTGGTGAGTCTTAAGGAGGATGGAGTATATCATTTACCCGATGGATCTGACAGATATTTAGTGACGCACGATCAATTAATTGAATACAGTAAACGTTTAAATGGAAAGTTGCTGGACCCCATAAAAACCACCAACGTTCAAAATCTACGCTGTATGACGACATGGATATTGGCCAAGTTGTAACGACAGCTCTTCTTAGTTATACAAAATAAGGCAAATTGAAATCAGCCAAATGAATTGAACGTAGAATGAAATGGCACAATACTATATTATATAATACAATATGAAAAGATCTTACATCATAATTTACAGTACTATAGTTATCGTAGGATTGTTCGGTTTTTCTCATTGTCAACCCAAGAAAGAACAAGTTAATTCTCAGATTAAAGATGAATCCAATCCGTTAAACTCAACGATTAAGGCCAATGATTTTGATGGAGATGATCATTATAATGTAGCGTTTTTGGTAATGGATGGAACCTTCAATACGGAGTTAACGGCCCCATATGATATTTTTCATCATACAAAATTTAGAAAAGGAGTGACGACGATGAAGTTGTTTACGGTGGCCAATCAAACTGAATCCATTACGACATTTGAAGGATTACGAATCAAACCGGATTTTGATTATACAGGATCTGAACTGCCAAGGATAGATATTTTGGTAATACCGGCGGCAGAACATAATTTAGATACCGATTTGAAAGATACCGTGTTGATGAATTTCATTAGAAAAACATCCGTAAATGCGAAATATGTGATGTCCCACTGTGACGGTGCATTTATATTGGCAGGGAGTGGCGTCTTGGATAATGCGGAATCCACTACGTTTCCGGGGGATGTGGAGGCTTATCGGCAAATGTTCCCTCATTTAAAAGTGCATGATTCTGATTCCATCATCTTTGTACATGACGGTAAGTTTATTACCTCAGCTGGTGGTGCCAAATCGTTTGAACCTTCTTTATACCTATGTGAAATGCTTTATGGAAAGGAAATTGCAGATAAACTTGCAGGAGGGATGGTTATTGATTGGGATTTGGCCAAGACACCTTATATTAAGGTAGAGTAGATCAGATCAGATCAGAAATGGTTTGATTACGTAGCTCTCAATGGTTGATGAAATAACATTGTATTCCTTAACCTATAAATGGCTCAAATATCTACGAAAATAGGAGAGCATCGGATTGATCTTAATCTGTGAAATTGTATGATTTTACACTTTTTAATAAATTATTCAAAAACCTGTAAATAAAGGGATGAAGGCATATAGTTAACTGTACGATTCAAAGAATAATTTGTCCAATATGTTGATTTATATAAGGTTAGTAGAATTTTGAATCTGAAAAATGTAGAGGAAATAGGTCCGAAAAGGAAATTAAAGCAGAAAATAGAGGATGAGTCTACATACTAAATTTGCATTTTTTTTGAATTTAATGTGGAAATGTAAAAGAATATGCTTTATTTCACCGCTGAAAACATTTTAATAAACAAAACAAATCATGAAAAAAAATAACTTATTAATCGGAGCATTTGCTGTAGCTGTAATGATTTTCGCATCTTCTTGTGATAAAAATCAGAAAGCTGTTAAAAATCTTGCAGGAACTTGGACAACTACTGAAGTGTTGTTAAACGATACTGCTGTTGATTTAACTGGAACTACTGGTTCAACTACTTTTGAAAGCTGTAAATTGAAATCTGAAGGACCTTGTCCTGCTTCTGGAACTTCTACTTCTAGTTTCGAATTGTTAGGATCTACTTACTCTACAACTTCTACATCAGAAATGACTTATTCTGTTGATGATGATGGAACTGAGCTTTCAACTACATTGGTATCTTCTACTTCGACTACATCTGTAGACGGAACTGCTGGAGATCCTGTAACTTCTACTTGTACTGGAGCTGATTGTTCTTCTTCTACTACTATTGTTACTTTAGACGGTAGCACTTTAGTAACTGAAAACACTGATAGTGACGGTGGTGTTTGGAGAAGTACTGCTACTAAATAAGGAGTAACTATCTAGAATTTATTGTTCGATATAGCTAGTTCGCTATCTGTATTGAAACATAGAAATAAAAAAGCCCGGATTTATCCGGGCTTTTTTATTTAGTTTAATTTCTTGATCAATGACAATATAATCCTTACTCTCACTTAAAGGAGGATACATCAGCCCTGATGTGATATTGTTTAGAATAAACGATTAAGAATAAACAAGTCGAGCCCAACCATAATATAGCTGAAATTTCACTTAACGAATAATCATCGTTACAAGGTGCTCCTTGATTTGATATTCCAAGAGGTTTTAAATCAGATTGTTAATAAGTGGTTTTTTAAAGAATAAATAAAAAAGGTTCATCTGAGCTTTTTGGCAAGCAATTTGTATTAAGTCTGAAAAAACCAATGAGGCTCGATTATTATATCGGGATGATCTCTTTTAAATGTATTGAAAATGTAATATTTTTGTGCCAAATTGGTGTTGGGGGTATAATGAAAATTTAAACATAGAATGAAAAAGTTAGTTTACTATTTAATAGTGGGTGTATTGTTTTTAGGTGCAGGAAGTCCAATCTTAGCGCAAAGTGGAGAAGGACCTCAAATGGAAGAAGAAAACTATGAGGAGTTAATGGAAGAAGTGGAGTTAAGCTTCTTGAAATACTCTGAGAAAAGTAAATACTCGTATCATAATGGACGGCATTTACGTGCAGAGCACGGTAGAAAGTTAGCAATTGTCCGCGTTAAGAGTGTTAATGAAGAGGAGATGATTCCTTTGAAAAAGGATAATGTACGTTTAAAGTCTAAATCAGGAGAAGAAGCTGGTTTACGTGGCGGACAGAGTTTTAAAGGAGAATACCGAAGTGAGTTACCAGAGATTGTAAAAGGACTTTGTTACATTGATTTAGTATTTTCGATCCCAGCAGATGAAGAACCAAGCGAAGTAATAATTCTAGGACAATCAGTTTTGTTGGAAAAGAAATAGATAAAAAATATTAATTAGTATTAATCGCGATGTTACTCACACAGAAGTAGCATCGCTTTTTTTTTGAATGGCATTTGCATTTATCAGAATCCACCCTCAATAACATACATCTTATAAAACATACCCCATTCTCCCTAAATTCTAAATTCTGTATTCTTTCAAATAAAAATTACCAGATCTCCGGAAAAAACATCATCAATTCTGGATATGGATGTTTTTCTAATGCATGCTTCGTATTTCCAACGCCATATTTCCCACGTAATCGAGGAACGGTATATACTTCCAATAGTTCGCTGGGATAGGGACGCATCAATTCTTTTAATGCCTTAGGAGAGTCTACCTCTAACCAGGTAAAGACATCTTGTTCATCTAATATCACTGGAATCCGTGGTTCTTTGGCTTTAGGGTTGTTATGAATTTTAGTCAGAAGGTCATTTGCCTCACAAGTCACAATACTGCAAGACTTGGTTATTTCGCCAGAATCTGGATTTACCCATTCCGAAGCAATTCCAGCTAAAAACATGTCCGTTTCCGATTTGAGATGAATATGAAAAGGATAAGGAATTTTGTTTAAATGATGATGTTCGAAAAAACCTTTAACTGGAATTACACACCGTTGAGAAATTACGGCATCTCGAAAGGACGGTTTCTCAAATACGGTTTCTCCCCGGGCATTAATCGTTCGGTTTTGTATTTCCTTTGCAGCCGCTTCATTTTTAGTCCAATGAGGAATCAATCCCCATTCTAGCCATTCTAGATTAATTTCAGGACGAATAGAGGTAATAGTAAGTAAAGGGGGATGATCAAATCCTGCCAAATTATATCCATCTTCAAAATTTGACTCTTTTGTGAGTTTTTTCTTTTCCTGTTGTTCCTTTTCCAATTCACGTTGGAGACGTTGAATATGTCTTTCTATATCAGGGTTCCCTTCATCACCTCGAAGTTGTTTTTTAAGGATGTTGATTTTTAGCTGAGTTACATTATAACACATTTTTTAATAGTAACATTTAGTTGACATTGAAAAGGTTATATTAACATCAAATAATTGATTAAATGCTAAACATTCTTACCGTAGCTACTAAGCCACAGCCTCTTGCAGATACATTTGACATAGCAGGAACAATGGAATTCGCTCCTTTGTACCAGGTTTATGCTATGCAAAATTTACCTATTACAGTAAAAATAGGAAAGTTCAACCGATTGGTAACAGCAAACTGGGGGATATATCATACCGAAGGAGCCAATTCCGAAATTTTGATGTCCTATCCTTTGGAAAAAGCCTTAAAAAGCAAAAACCACGGTATGAATTTACGTTCTAAAAGATGCATTATACCTGCTAATCTTTTTTTTGGATCAAAAAATCGAGTTCCATATGGGATACGACTGTTAAAACATCGTCTTTTTGGTTTGGGAGGATTTTACCAGTTTGATCAAAAATTAGAGAAATATAGTGTCGCAATATATTTAACTGAATCACCCGATATCCTTCGTCCTTTTTTGGGGCCTTCCATGCCATTAATATTGGAGCCACCCGATGCAATAAAATGGATTCAGGAGCAGGATTTACGTGATCTGTTTTCTTTAGCAGATAAGTCTAGAGCGTATTATTATGACCTGTTTGAAGTAGATAAAAAAGTATTGCATGCTAAATACAACAGACGAGAATTGATTAAGCCATTAGGTCCTTCTTTAAGAGAGCAAATGGATCAAAAAGTAAAGTTTTACGGAGCATTGGACCAACCACGCACCTATAGAGGGAAATAAAGTAGATACGATACGTTGAATTTAGCTGTGAAATTAAAAATAAGTTCATTCAGCCCTTCATTAGTGCTAATATCTTTTTATTCAAAATTATATGAATTTCCAATTGGAAACTCCTTGTCATCAATTAAGACTAAAGAGTTGTTACTGGAATGTACGAAGTTTTTGTTTACAATATATTTACGATGTATTCGGATGAAATTAGCGGGCAGGCTTTCTTCTAAATTTTTCATGGTAAGATGTACTAAGGAATCATTTTTTGTCATCTGAATTTTGACATAATCTCCTTCTGATTGGAAATATTTTATTTCAGAGGGAAATATCTTCTGGTTTTTGCGATCTATGCGGAAAACCAATGGAGATTCTGTTTTTCCTAGCGAGATGAGAATTTTCTTTATTGTTCGTTCAAATCGATCTTTGGTGATTGGTTTAACAAGATAGTCAACCACATTAAATTCAAAGGCTTGTAACGCATAATCTTCGAATGCCGTGGTGAATACAATAGGGGTAGTTCCCAATTGCTTCGCTAATTCCAATCCATCGATTCCTGGCATTTGAATATCAGTGAAAACTACATCCACAGATTTAATTTCAGGCGATTGGATTAGATCCTTAGCATTATCATACACTCCAAGTACTCTTATATACTCGTTTTCAGCGGTGTAATTGTTTAATATTGCGCGAGATAATAAATCATCATCGACTATTGAAACGTTGATCATCGGAATAAAATTAATCTTTTCAACGAAAAAAGAAGCTAGTTTACCGAAAAATATAAATCCGAGTAGATACATGATGTATATTTGATTAACCCATGAATGTTGCTGACGCAGTTCATATTTAATCGTTTCCTACTTATGTAGTGAATAAGTAAAGTTCAACTTTACGAGTGAAAAGTATTAAGATGAAATTATGAAGAAGGATACCTTTAGAAGAGAATTGATTATTTCAGCAGACCACCGAACGAATTCTAAACTGGAAATTGATATAATTAATGTCATGCACGAAATAGAAGAGGGGTTTAAGGAAATAGGCCATTTAAGACGGCGAAGATTGGCAACGGTTATTATTGAATTAGCCCAAAATGCTAAAAACTATATGGAGGTTAATTCGGAGGAGGATCATAGCAATATTTGTGTTATAACTTATAATGGCAAAGGAGGGTTTATGGTGACTTGTTCCAATGTGGTTGATCTTGAAAATCGAATGATTATTGAAAGTAGAATTAGTAAACTGCTCAATTTGTCTAAAGAGAAACTAGATCAATATTATGATGAAGTTTTGGCTCAAAAAGAACGTACGGCTGATGGAAGAAATGGATTGGGGTTGGTAAGCGTTGTGAGAAATAGTAGTGCCATTTATTTTGAATTTAATCAGGTAAGTTATAATAAATTCAGTTTTTCCATTCAAGTTGCATTAAATGCAGAAGAATAAAGAAAATTAGATATGTTAATTAAAAGTGCTTAAATGAAATGAAAATGTGTTATTTTATTAATGTCGATATGTCAAATCACTATCTTTTGTAATAAAACGGAAAGAATTCGAATTGCTTTTGTCAAAAGATGATGTTTAAATATTAAGAATGAAGAAACTAGAAATACTTCCTACCTCCCTTACCCCAATGATTTTGTTAGATCATCAGGAAAATCAATTTATGTTGAAAGGGAGGTCATTGCCATCAAACGCAAAAGATTTTTTTGTTCCTGTATTAAAATGGTTTACAGATTATTCTACGGTTATTTCTAATCCGTTTCAACTTGTTATTGAGTTGGACTACTTTAATACTTCCACTCATAAATACCTGGATGATATCCTTCGAATTGTGAGAGAGTATCCGGTGCAGGTGAATGTAGTCTGGAGATATTTAGTGGACGATGAAGATCTTTATGAAGTAGGAGAGCGATTAGCTTTCAACCTCAAAATACCTTTTGTTTTTGAAACAATAGATAAATCAAATAGCTGATGGAGCATTTTTCTAAAAATCACTTTCTCTATTTTAAGCTGGATGCCAAAGGTAATGTGTTGGAAAGCAACGATACTTTTCAAACCTTGATTGGAGAATTAAACTGGCTCGATCAAAATATCAAAACACTTCCTGTATCTCTTTTAGTAAATGAGTCAAAGGATAATACGTTAGACGCGCGTTTTTCAAAACATAATCTTGAATTTAGCTGTAGTCGAATTGAGAATGAAAACAGTGAAATCATCGTAGGGTATTCCAAAAGTAAGGAAGACGAATATGAACGTAAAATTGAGGATCTAGAAATAGTGTCTAATTTAAATATGCAGAAATTGCATAAAATCAATGAACTTCTGGAAGAAACCGCAGAGGTTAAGCAACAATTTCTTTCTAAGGTAAGTCATGAACTAAGGACTCCGTTAACAGGCATCTTTGGATATGCAGACATGCTAAAACTAAACAGTCCTCCACAACAACATAAATCCATTGATTCCATTCTCTCTAATGCTAGGTTATTAGCTAATTATGTAGATGATCTACTTTTGTTTACTAAAAACAAAAATGCGGAGTTAGTGATTGTTGAAAAAACGTTTGTATCGAAAGAACTTATTGATCAGATTCAAGATTTGGTGGATATTTCTTTGACGAGCTCTCAAAATCAAGATGTAAACTTTCGCATAATTGATCAAACGAAATCCGAAAACTGGATTGGAGATCAGGTACGAATTTTTCAAGTAGTAAATAATCTGTTGACGAATTCTTTCAAATTTACGCCGAAGGGAAATATTACATTGACTTTGCTCGAAGATGTGGCTAAGGGGGCATTGGAGATTAAAGTTCAGGATGATGGAATTGGTATTCCTTTAGAAGAACAAGATACAATCTTCGATGAGTTTATTCAGTCTTCTGATTCAATCAATAAAACTGGATTAGGTTTGGGACTTTCCATTGTTCGATCTATTGTGAACAGCATGGGAGGTCGGATTAGTTTAGAGTCCAACGTAGGAAGTGATTCTGGGACCACGTTTTCTGTTCAAATTCCAATTAAACCAGCTCAGGAAGCATCGTTACTCCTCAATACAAAACTTACACTACAAAAAGTGTTGTACATCGAAGATTCACGTACTAATCAGGAAATTTTCAAAGGATATTTGCAAGATACAGATATCCAGGTTGAAGTATTTTCAGAGATGGACGAGATTCTTTTGGAACGTATACGAAATTCCGAATTTGACGTGATTTTAACAGATTTAAGTTTAGGTGAAACAGATGGATCAAATATTGTAAAAGCCGTACGAACCTTTGATCCATTAATCCCGATTATCGTTGTTTCTGGTGATAATAAAATCAAAACGAAATTGGCAGTTCATAAGATAGGTGCGGACGAATTTGTTGTGAAGCCATACGGAAAAGAGCTGTTGAAAGAAACGTTGGCATTGGTTGATCCTAGCAATTGGAAAATTAACTTGGGAAGTTTTGTGAGCCAAACAAGTCAATCGGAGTCAAACCAGTGGCAACTGATAGAAATTTCATTGGAGGAAATTTTGGTTCAATCCAAGCATTTAATTTCAATGTCAAAGGAGGTTACATTTGATTCTAAACAAAACATTACAGATTATTTACATAAAACTAAAACGGCATTTTCAATAATAGAAAATAGTTTACTAAACGATAAGCTGTTAAAGTTAGGAAGCATCACAAAACAGGAAGTGTATGGAGAAGAACAACATTTTGAGTGCATTATGTTTATTTACCAGATGATGAATAACGTATCTCGTTTCCAGTATTCCTTATCTCATAGTATTTTGAAAAGTAATTAAATGACAAGTAGAGATCCAATAGCTTTTAAAATGTGTATTCAGGAGTTCGTAAAAAGAATTACTTTTTTTGGTGCTATTATTTTAGCCGTCAATTTTAGCCTTTTTGCACAAGTTGAGTATCCATTAAGTAGAAATGATTCTGCCAACATTGCTGAATATAGCGAGCAGTTTCAGGAACATTTTAAATTGGGTAAGAAGAAGGAGGCGAGTAGATTTTTGAATCTCACGGCCATGTTGTACTGGGAAAAGAATCATTTTGCAGAAGCAGAAATCTATTTTTTAAAGTCGTTGAAAATTAATAAAGAGCTGTCAAATCAAAATGGCATAGCCATGCTACATAATAACCTTGCGATGATTTGCGCGGATAAAAAAGATTATACGAAGGCACTGGATTATTTTGATAAAACACTTGTGGCACGTCGTGTTTCACATGAAAAAATTGGTATTATATCTGCCTTAATTAACCAATCTGTGGTACTTAATAAATTGAAAAGATATGATGAAGCCATAAAAAGCTTGAAAGAAGCCCTGGATTTAGCACGAGAAATGAATGATCCAAATCAGATGAAAAGCTGTTATGGAATGTTAGCTGAAACGTATGAAAAAGCGGGAGATACCAAACAATCGATGTATTTCTATGACTATTTTAAAACCTTCAATGATATCGTAACCAAGAAAAAGATCAAAAAGTCAAGAATCGAATTGGATAATGAACGTCTAAAGAGAGAATTGTCCGAAATAAAATTGAAACAAAAAGAAGTAGAACTCAATACAACCCAAAGAAAACTTGAGACAAGTGAACATGAGGTGGAGGTAATGAGTGAACAACAGAAGGTTTTGATGGAAACGTTGAGCAAGAAAGAAATGAGTTTCCGAATTATTAAGCAGGAGTCCGAAATTGAACATTTGGAAAACCTAAACCTTAAGAGTGAGAAGAAGATTCAAAATACAATCATCATTTTTATTTCAATAGGCTTATTAATCTTTCTATGTTTTAGTATCCTTTTGTTTGTGATGTTTAAGCAAAAGCAAAAACTGAATAATGTACTTGTAGCAAAAAATCAACAAATTCAACTTCAAAATGAACGTATTTCGGAGGCAAAGAGAATAATTGAAATTAAGAATCGATCCATTGAAGATAGTATAAAATATGCACAGCATATCCAAACATCGATGCTGAATCGTACGGAGGATTTGAGTACTATTTTACGGGAATCGTTTGTGTTCTATCAGCCTAGAGATGTTGTGAGCGGTGATTTCTATTGGTATCATGAAATGAATAATAAAGTGTTTATTGTAGTAGCTGATTGTACTGGACATGGAGTGCCAGGAGCTTTTATTACAATGGTTGGGAATAACCTTATTTCAGAGGCGATTGAAAAGGATCAAATTGATGATCCAGCTAAAATTCTTCAATTTATCGATGAAGGAATTATAAAAACATTTAATCAAAATAGTACACAAAATCAGGATGGAATGGATGCGTCTGTAGTTGTAATTGACAAATCAGATAAAATATTACGATACGCTGGAGCAAATTCCCCAATGATTTTAATAACTGATGGCGAACTAGATTATATAAAGCCAGATAAATATGGTTTAGGAGGTATACATTCAGGGGCTAAATCGGATAGAAAGAAATTCGAAACGCAGGAATTTGACATAAGTGACAAAGACATCTCCTTTTATCTCTATTCCGATGGAGTGGTAGATCAATTTGACCACTCAAATGAGCAGAAGTTTTATAGAAGTAGGTTGAAAAGAGAGTTGGCAAGAATGCATGTAAATAGCATGTCTGAACAATTAGAAGAATATACAGAGATGTTTAACAATTGGAAGGGGGAAACGCATCAAACTGATGATGTGACATTATTTGGAGGTAAGGTAAAATTATAAATAATACAGAATGAAATTAAATTTAGCTTTTAAACTGGTAATTTGGATGTTTTTTGTTGGGTGCGCAGTGCAGCCGATAGTGGCTCAAACTTTACCATCGTTTCCGATACAATCGTACAGAGACGCAAAGGGTAAACTCTACTGGAATCGTGCTCAGGAAGTTTATGTAAGTCTTTCATCTACCCCAAACGGTAAGAGAGAAAACCTAGAAGGGGAGTCCACAGGAGATTATGATAATCCTTTTTACTTTGATACCGAAGGTAAAAATTACATCCGAAGTAAATGGGCTGTAAATAAAGAAACAAAAAAGACGATTTATCCCCAGCAAGAACTGTTGTTTGAAGTGTATGCAGATGGCTTAGCTCCGATAACAAAGCATACGTATCAAAATGCAACCTATTATTATCAAAATAAAAATAAAATCAGGATATATGGGAAGAATCTTTCCTTTTCGTTATCGGCAAAGGATGGGGTGTCTGGTGTGCAAACAACCATGTATTCTATAAATGGAAAGGCTTATGCGAAATATAGTAATCCATTGAAAGTACAAACTTCTGGAAAACAAGTGATAAAGTACTTTTCAGTTGATAATGTGGGTAATATGGAAACGCTTAAGGAATCGTCATTTATGATTGATATAGCGCCCCCAAAGAGTAATTGTACCGTGTTAGGGATTAAGCTTGGCGAGGAAAATATTGTAGCCTTAAAATCAAAAATTTATCTGGAAGCAACGGATGATGTATCGGGAGTTTATAAAATTTATTATACAATCGACGGAGGAAGCAAGCTGGTTGCAAATGGGAATCCATTGAATTTAAGTGTATTGAAAGACGGTTCTCATGTATTAAAATATTATGCCGTAGATCATGTGAAAAATGAAGAAAAGGAACAAGAGTTTAAATTTTACTTGGATAAAACAGCTCCAATCACAGCATCAGATGTTTTAGGAGATCGATTTATTGTAGATGATCAGATTTATTTTTCAGGAAGAACGAAATTGAAGTTGACTGCGGTTGATAATAAATCAGGAGTAAAGGATGTTTTGTTTTCAATTGATGGAAAGGAGTTTGAGTCCTATGAAGATCCATTTTATTTACCAAGTGAGCAAGGGTTTCACATGGTGAAATATTTTGCATTGGATAATACAGAGAATCTTACCGTTAGTCCTGCGGAATTAGGTAAGAAGTATTTACAATTTAAACATACGGTAGATAAGATCTACCTTGATTTAACTGGTCCTTCGTTGAATTATAGCATCTCCGGATCTAAATTTTATACACGCGATACCATTTTTGTAGGACCTACTACGAAAATTAATCTTCGCGCTACGGATAAAGAATCAGGGCTTCAGTATATTTCTTATAGTTTGGATAACCAACAAAAAGAAAACGTATATAATAAACCGTTTACACTTGGAGACAAAAAGAGTGGTATGCACAAAGTTGAATATTTTGGATATGATAATGTAAACAATCGAAATATCGGTCAGTTTTATGTGTTTTTGGATACACAAGGTCCTGAGATTGGGCATAAGTTTAGTGTATTGCCTATAGGTAAATCAGAGAGTGGTGTAGCCGTATATCCTGCCTATTGCTCCGTTTTTGTTACACTACAAGATCTGCTAACAGGTGTTGGGAAAATTTATTATTCTATTAACGGAGGACAATTCCTACCTTATAAAAACTTTATCACGAATTTCCAGAAGAATAAAACGTACAACATAAAAATTAAAGCATTGGATAAGTTAGGAAACGAATCGATCCAAACAATTATGTTCTCTACCAAATAGGGTGGACTAAATGAATTAGTAACAAAAAAAACACCGGTTGAAAACAGGTGTTTAAAATGATTAATATGAAAC
The DNA here is from genome assembly GCA_965277185.1 of Cytophagales bacterium. Lineage (GTDB taxonomy): Bacteria > Bacteroidota > Bacteroidia > Cytophagales > JAHDFW01 > JAHDFW01. The sequence continues at coordinate 37,435 of CBDICC010000041.1, forward strand.
TAAATAAATTTAGTGGATAGATCTAAATTGATTGAAAAACGAATAAAATGAACTAAACAGGTTCAAATTTTAATTTAATGTCAACGATACCTTCTAGTTTTTCACCGAATTCCATGATTTCTTCATCGTCTTCGATAAATCGCCAGATTACCTGGTATTCAGAAGGGGTTGTTTTAATTGCGTTGATTAATTTAATAATAAAACGATTCGTAGGAGTATTGAAATAACTAAAATGAAAAATTAATGAAGTTTTTTCTGCAGGATTTTGCAAGTATGATTCAATCCATGATAAAAGCGGTTCATAGAATCCAATGGCGTTATCAGGCAATGACTTCCCTTTTATTAGGAGGTCACCCGATTTATGGTCAAAATGGACCATCGGAGTCATATCAGATTTATCAATTGCTAGATCATTCATTTACTAAGTAGTTTTCGTTCAAATACGATTAGTTTGCTAAGGTAGAAATATTATTGAAAATTGTATAAACTAAACGTCAACACAATCTACAATATTATGAACATATTGAAATATTAATATTTTATCCTGAGTTATTGATGTGATAAATAAAATTACGAACCCGAAAAAAATTGACACAACTGATATCCATATCGAAAAAAAATTATTCAAAATCATCAAGATTTATTCAATTTCTGGAGCAAAATCCAATGAATAAAGCGCAGCAAAGTCAGATCTTAAATGATTTAAAGATTCCGTTGCAAATTCATGATTTATTTGAACAGAAAGTTGGACATCTTGACTTGTTGGAAAAGGAGAAAAAGAAAGAATTCGCTGGAATTAAAAATGCGTATCTGATAGAAATCATCAATGAATTGGAATTACGGTTATTAAATAATGCAGACCGTGAATTAGTGAACTGTTATGAGCAATTGAATCAAAGGCTGGAGGAGTTGAATTTTATTAGTAATAAAGATAGTTTGGAAGGGTTTAGTTTAGACCAGGATTATTATGTTGAAATTGAAGAGTTTAGGCGAATTTATGGTAATGCGAATACAAATGAAAATGAACTAAACTTAATGCCGGAGATGAAAAAAGAACTGGAAGCAAATTTTCAATCTTTGGTGAGCTCGAGAGATGAGCGAATAGTAATCTCTGATTATTTCGGTCAAGAGTTAGGACGAGAAAATTCATCTGAAGCGGAGTTGTTTTAAAAGAAGGGAGGGCATGATCTTAAAAGGAGAATTTACAATATATAATATAAAGGAAGTGCATCAGCAAATCCTTCAGGAACAAAAAGAGACCCCTAATTTAACAGAGGTGAGAATTGAATCAGTAGAACGATTTGATTGTACATTTTGTCAATTGATAATGGTGCTGAATAAAGAGGAAAACATTAAACTGAGCATTGCCGACAATGTATTTATGGAAGAGATAACTAAGTTGGGATGGAATCTAGGACATGAGTAATTGATGTTCGTAAAGAGGAAAATTATATGAAAAATACTTCAAGAATTATATTGGCGGTAGACGATTCACTCACTATGAGGGAACTAGTTAAAGCCTCTTTGGAAGATGGAGGATACAATGTTTTAGTGGCAGAAGATGGCAAAGAAGCGTTGGGGTTGTTACATCAAAATAGTGTTGATTTAGTTGTGACGGATTTAAATATGCCCGTGATGGATGGATTGGAATTAACCAAAAGTATAAGATCAGGAACTTCCCATCAATACGTGCCCATTTTGTTTTTATCAACAGAATCTAAAGTTGAAATCAAACAAAAGGCAAAAGAAGCCGGAGCTACAGGATGGATTGTGAAACCATTTGAAAAGGAGAGTCTTCTAAAAGTGATTAAAAGAGTTGTAGGTTAGAAAAGTAACGTAATTGTCAATAACGGAACCTTAAGAAGTATACAAGGGAGTAAAACATTGAATGGAAGGATTTGAAGACATATTTTTAGAAGAAGCACGTGAATTAATTCAGCAGCTGGAAGAAGCCCTACTTATTTTGGAGAAGGACTTTCAGGACTTGGAGCAAATTAAGGTGGTTTTTAGAATAATGCATTCATTGAAAGGGGGAGCAGGTATGTTTGGGATGACCCAAATAGAACGAATTACCCATCAATTAGAGGATGCATATGAATTGGTGTGTTCGTCCTCCTCTGTTTTCTCGAGCCAATTGCTAAATGTAAGCTTAAAAGTACTCGATGTACTTCCATCCTTTTTGGATGATTTAAAATTTGAGCAAGAATCAACCAAGGCATCCTACCAGGTTTTAATAGAGGAACTTAAGTTATTAGAAGCAACAGAAGTAGAGGGGATAGAAAATAAAGAGGACGAAGAGCAAGTCATAACGATAATAGAGGATCCAAAGGAAGTCAAGCAAACCTATCTTATAAACTTCGAACCGAATCTACTGTTTTTACAAGCCGGTCATAATCCTTTAATACTGTTAAAGGAACTAATTGAGTCAGGAACACACTTGCTATATCTAAATTCAGATAAGGTTCCGAATATAGATGCACTGGACGCTACTCAATTGTATCTCAGCTGGGATTTATTGATAGCTACTGACCTGAATGAAAACCAAATTCAGGAAATATTCTTGTTTGTAGAAGACGATTGTAATCTTCAGATTAAGCACATAAGTGAAGAAGATTGGTTTGAAAAAAACGAGGTCAATCCGAATGACGTAGAATTGAATTCCTCACAAAGCCTTACTGATCTGATCGAGCAATTCAAACCGAAAGATGAAGAAGTAGGTAATTCAACTCCGGTTAAAACAAAATCTGCTACAAATGAAGCAACATTAAGAATTGCTGAATCTAAAGTAAATGAGTTAATGAATTTGGTTAGTGAACTGATAACTGATCAACATGCACTTAAACTTTATTGCGGAAACTCGAATGATCCGGATCTTACCTATCTGTTGGAAAGCCTGGAACGAAATACCATTGATTTAAGAGATTTGGCCTTAGACATGTCTCTGACACAGGTAGATGTTATTTTTGTACGATTTCAGCGATTGGTTAGAGATTTGTCCTTGCAATTAAACAAAGAAGTGGAGTTTTCATTGGAAGGAGGAGAGATTGAAGTGGATAAAAAAATAGTGGATCGATTGGCAGAACCATTGCTTCACATTTTGAGAAATTGCTTGGATCATGGAATCGAAAGTACCGAAGAGCGAATAAAAAATGGTAAACCTGCAAAGGGGCATATTGGCTTAAAAGTTTCTAGAGTTTCAGGAATGATTCACATCACAATATCTGATGATGGAAAAGGAATTGACGCAAATCGCATTAGAACAAGTGCTCTGAAAAAAGGTATTATAGAAGAATCAGAAGTTTTTACAGAGCAGCAATTGGTCAATTTAATTTTTCACCAGGGGTTTTCTACAGCAGACGTAGTCTCTGATATCTCGGGTCGAGGAGTAGGAATGGATATAGTACGAAAATCTATACAAGCCTTAAAAGGACAAATAGGAATTAGCACGGAAATAGGGAAGGGAACTTCGTTTGATATTAAATTACCACTTTCATTGTCCACCATCGATGGATTATTAGTGAAAGTGCACAATGCAAACCTCATTATTCCTATTAGTTTGATCGAGCGAAGTGTGATGGTTTATAAGAAACAGATCTCTTCAAATATTAATAACCTTATTGAGGTGGAAGGAACTCAAATGCCTTTAATTCAACTTGAAACTGAGTTGTTTGAAGAAAGAGCAAATGAATCTATTTGGAGCTCGAAAGAATTTAAAGTGTTGATTATTGTTAAACTAGAAAACAAGGAATATGGCTTGCTAGTGGATGAGTCGATAGGCATTATGCAAGGTGTTTTAAAACCGTTAGGTCCATTTTTTGATCAACGGGGTTTGTTTTCCGGAGCAACAGTAATGGGAGATGGATCGGTAACATTGGTTTTGGATGTAGGACAATTGGTTGAACTACATACATAACAGAGAAGTTAGAATGAGCGTAATGAAAAGTAAAATATAGCATAACATAGGTTTAATTATCTATTTTAAAACAAAAGCGGTATGCAAATTTTGGAGCAAAAAGAAGAAATATCATCCTTTTTATCATTTGAAATGAATGAGGAAATGTTTGCTATGGATGTACGGAGTGTAATTGAAATTCTAGAAGTACCGACGATTACAAAAGTCCCTAAAACTCCCGATTATATTTATGGAGTGATTAATTTAAGAGGGAAAGTATTACCAATAATTGATACGCGTGTGAAATTTGGTATGACTGGGATCGAATTGGAGAAAGAGACTTGTGTAATTGTAACAGAGTTAAATGTAGAAGACAATCATGTGATCGTTGGCGCATTGGTGGACAAAGTCTATCAAGTGTTTGAATCAAAAATGAGTGATATGAAGGCATCCCCAACGATTAATCCTAATTACAATCTGGATTTTATCTTAGGGATGATTCCTGACAATGAGCGGTTTGTAATGCTTTTAAATGTGAGTAGGGTATTTACGTTGGCAGACATGGATGAGATTCAAAAATCAGAGAATTCAAAAAAATAAATTTTAAGAGAATTGTATTAATAATTATTAAGGATAAAGAAAATGGAAGAACTAGGTATTTGGGCACAGGAACATGATGTGTTGTTATTTATGATCGCGTTAGTGTCGTTTATTCCGATATTCGGAGTAATCATTTTTAGGATATTTAAAGATTCGCATATTGCCAAAATCGGATTTATTTACTTTGTAATTTCAATGGTAATGTGTCTTTTATCCTATTTGGTTGGTCGTTTTGGACCTATTCATATTGTATGGGGAGCACCAATGTCATTCATCATGATATACTCCATGTTGGTATATTGGAAAAAATCGATTCAACTTCCATTAATGGAAGTAACTAAGGATTTAAATGAAATCGCAAAAGGTAACTTACAGTTGATTAAAAATGAGAAATACCTAAATCAAAGCGATGAAATTTCTAAATTATATGGAGCAAGAAATGAAATGATCTCAAAGTTACGAGACTTCGTAGAAACAATTCAGGATGTTTCAACAACCATTCAAGTTCATAGTGAGGAATTAGGAAACTCATCGCACTTTATTTCAGAAGGAGCAGGAGAGCAGGCAGGAGCCGCCGAACAACTAGCTACAACTATGGAAGAAATGGTTGCTAATATTGAACAGAATTCCAGTAATGCGAATAAAACCGAAGAAATAGCAGTCAAAAACTCAGAGAACTTACAACAAAACTCCAATTCAATAGAACAGACGCTTTCATCTATCGAAACCGTAACCAATAAAATATCTGTTATTGAGGAGATTGCTAGACAAACCAATTTATTGGCGTTGAATGCAGCTGTGGAAGCAGCTCGGGCAGGTGAGCATGGACGTGGATTTGCAGTGGTGGCATCTGAAATTCGTAAGCTAGCCGAAAAGAGCCAGGAAGCGGCTAAAGAAATTAATGCCGTTTCTGGAAGTAGTTTGAAATTGGCAAAACGATCTGAGGAAGTCTTAGCATCAATGATTCCAGAGGTGATGAAAACAACTAATTTAGTAAAGGATATTGCTTCTGCAAGTTCTGAACAATTTGTTGGAGCTCAAGAAATTAATAATGCGCTGCAGCAAATGACTGGAATAGTTCAAAAATATGCAGAATCGGCCGAAGAATTATTTGCAACTTCTGAAGAACTGGCTAGAAATGCTATAATGCTAAATTCAAAAGCATCATTTTTTGTGATTGAAGATCAGTCTGGTAATGAGGAAAAAGATTCAGTTGATTTGGACGCGAGAATTAAGAAAAATACAAAAAAAACTATTTCGCCAAATTATGGCGTAAACATAGATTTAACGGATTCAAAAGATAAACTAGACGATCAATTTGAACGATTTTAGGTCAATCTAAAATTAGCAATCTCATGATGACTTCAACTTATCAAAGGGTACATATTACAGACAAGCAATTTGAGATACTTGCTGGCTACATTCAATCCAACTATGGGATTCGATTGCCCCTGCAAAAGAAAATGTTGTTGGAGTCAAGGTTGCAAGGAAGGCTGGCCCACTTCAATTTTTCTTCCTTTGAGGATTATATTCATTTACTTTTTGATCAGCCAGATTCACTAGAAATATATGAATTGGTTGATGCCGTTTCGACAAACAAGACGTTTTTCTTCCGTGAAACAAAACATTTTGACTACTTAGAAAAGCAAATTCTTCCAACGTTTAGTAAATCTAAATTGAAGATATGGTCCGCGGCAGCTTCGACTGGAGAAGAAGCATTTACAGCAGCAATGGTATTGGAAGAATTTCGTTTGACAAATAAAGTGAGTTGGACCTATGAAATATTGGGAACAGATATCTCGAAACAATGCTTAAGAGTAGCTAGTAAGGGAATTTATTCATCAAGTCAACTTTCTGAATTACCTGAGGATTACGTGAAAAAGTACCTTTTGAGAAACAAAGGATCAGAATTGAAGAAGGTACGGTTAAATGAGAAAATTAGAGCACAAATAGGGTTCAAATACTTAAATCTAATTTCCAATGAATATGGAATAGCTTCCGATTTCGATGTGGTATTTTGTAGAAACGTATTGATCTATTTTGAGAAGCCGATTCAGGAGATTGTTTTAAATAAAATTTGTAAAAAAATAAAAGTAGGAGGTTATCTTTTTTTGGGCCATTCAGAATCAATTTTGGGGATGACATTACCTTTGAAACAATTGGCTCCTACTATTTTTAAAAGAATATAGACTTTTTATTGAGTATAATATGACACGTAAGTTATCTATATTAATTATTGATGATTCTCCCACGATCCGGGCATATTTGAATTCGCTTCTTCAGAGTAAACCTGAAATAGGCAGAATTGATTTAGCCCAGGATCCATATGAAGCAGTTGAGAAGATTCGTGCGCACAAACCAGACGTAATTTCTCTTGATATTGAAATGCCAAAAATGGATGGGATTACTTTTCTTAAAAAGTTGATGAATCAGCATCCGATCCCAGTTATTGTATTTTCAAGTTTGGTTGAGAAAAAAGGGAATGTGGTTATTGAAGCCTCTAATAGTGGAGCGTTTTCTATCCTTTGCAAACCCAATGCGCTGAATTTGCATCAAATGGAGGAGATTTTTTATAATGAAGTGTTGAGCGCGGCAGATGCTGATTTATCCGATTATTGGAATGCAACTGGATTGACTAAAGGTACGAATCTCAGCGAGACGAAAAATCGCACAGAAGTTAGATCAAGGAGTGTGTTGAATGGTAAATCACATAGTCATATTATTGCGATTGGATCATCTACGGGTGGGGCTATGGCGTTAAACGAAATATTAGTAGATTTTACACCAGATATGCCGGGAACATTGATCGTTCAGCATATGCCAAAAGAATTTACTGGCTATTTAGCCTCGAGATTAAATGAAAAATGTGATGTAGAGGTAAGAGAGGCCAAAGATGGAGATAAAGTACAAGCAGGATTGGTCCTGATTGCACCAGGAGATCAGCATATGATCGTGAAGGGAAGCTATGGTAATTATCGTGTCAATTTATTAGGCGGTGATCCCGTAAATAGACATAAACCCTCTGTTGACGTATTGTTTGATTCTGTGGCAAAAGTGATGGGAAGTGAGGGTATAGGTATTATTCTTACCGGTATGGGAAAGGATGGTGCAAAAGGGCTATTAAATATCAAAAACCAGAATGGATATACGATTGCACAAAACGAAGATTCTTGTGTTGTTTTTGGGATGCCAAAAGCGGCGTTAAATTTAAAAGCGGTTAATAAATCAACTCCTTTGTCGCTGATAACAAAGGAGTTAATGGTTGTATTAGGAGACAGTTTGAAATATAGTAGATAAAATGGTAAATTTATTATTTATAATACCATCTTTGCTAAGATGTGTACAATTCCCACAAGCATGAAAGAGGATTTACTTGAAATAAAAAATCTGGAAACAGAATTGATTTATTGCGGACAAAAGCAAGATGAGCTATTCATGTTTTTGAGAGATGGCGTAATAGAATCAATCACATGCGTAGATAGCACAGAACTTCAAGATAGTACGAATTCAGAAGATCAGACTTTTCAAATCATTATAGATGATCGAAGTAGTAAAAAAGCAGCAACTGATTTTCCTTTTGAAGATTTATTAGATAGAGATAATTTATATTTTGTAATTCTAGTTGATGGCTTTGAAGGAGGTATATTAGAGTTGAACGCAACGAATGTAAGTTTGATTAATGTCGGTTCTTTACAAATAAGTGAAGCGCGACAGAATCAGGCGGAATTATTGCCAATGATTCAGTTCTATTTAAATCAAAACGAACTTAAAGCACGAAAGGCCAACGTTTATAAAAATGACTTCCAGCAATTAAAAGAAACAAATGATCATTTAATTTTAGCAACATTTCGAGAAAGGGATTTAAGAAAAAAACTTCAGGAAGCGTTAGATGAATTGGATCGAGTAACAAAAAAACTCGCAAAGCAGAATATAGAGATTACCGATAGTATCACTTATTCGAAAAAAATTCAAACGGCCATTATCGCTAGTACTGAGCAAATTAAGGAAGAGTTTCCGGATAGTGGATTATTGTTTAGACCTAGAGATATTGTAAGTGGAGATTTTCCATGGATTTATTCGAATGACAAATATGTATATGTTGCTGCCGTTGATTGTACTGGACATGGGGTGCCAGGAGCACTTTTGTCCATGATTGGAAGTCTATTATTAACGGATATTTGTAATTCACATGAAGAACAAGAACCAGCTATCATTCTGACCATTTTGAACGAAGCATTGGCTAAAATATTCAATGCAGATGGAGAGAATGGGATTTTAGGTGGAATGGACTTGGCGTTGGTTCGAGTTGATAAAAAGCAAAAAAGAGTACACTTTTCAGGAGCATTCAGACCATTGTATTGGTTGAATGCGGAGAAAGAACTTACCCAAGTTAAAGCATCAAGAAGATCTATTGGAAGCCATTATTATAACAGTAATAAAGAATTTGAAACCATAGAGTTGGAAACACAAGAAGGGGATTCACTCTTCTTCTTCTCGGACGGGATTTCAGATCAACTGTCTGTGGAAGATTCAAAATTTGGAAGAAAACGAATTGAAGCATTGATAAATGCAAACGCAAATGAAAATTGCGAAATTATTTGTGAAACTTTAGGCAAGGAGCTTAACATCTGGCATGAAGGAACCAAACAGTTAGATGACATGTTGTTTATCGCTGTACGGTTGTAAAATAAAAATTAACAAAGAATGGCTAAGCGAGTACTTATAGTAGATGATCAAGGTTTTATGCGTAAAATGCTAGCAGCTGTATTTAGCAAGCATGGATTTGATGTTGTTGGAGAAGCAGAAGATGGAACTACCGCGTTGAAACTAATTGAAGAGTTAAAACCGGATGTTGTCACTTTAGATAATATACTCCCCGATATAATCGGTTTGGATCTAGTAGAAGAACTTAAGAAAAGGCTTGGTCAGAATGAACTTCCAAATATCATTATGATTAGTGGAGTCAATAATGAATCTGTAATTAAGGAAGGATTAGATGCAGGTATATCAACCTATTTAGTTAAACCATTTACAGAAGCACAATTGTTGGATAGCATCAATTCAATTTAATCTAACCCTTCATTGATTTTTTTGATCTAAGTGAGTAGAATGTACCCAAAACAACTCTTAATAATTGCAAGCTTATGTTTTGTGCTTTCGTATTCATTTGGACAAGAGTACTTGTTCAAATCTGTTGATTTAAAAACAGGATTACCAAGTCTTAATGTACGTTCCATTTATCAAGATGATATAGGTTATATTTGGATGGGAACTTCGGATGGATTAGTGCGATATGATGGAAGTTCAGTGAAGATATTCCATTCTTCTAATGGTTTAATAAGCGATCAAATTAATTGTATTACACAATACAGTTCTAAATCAATTCTAGTCGGAACGGAAAATGGATTGATGGCGTTAGATTTTTCTGGAAAAATAATTTCAAGGAAGCTTACAGGAATTTCAGTATCGAAGATTATAAGGATTCCTTCTCATGAATGTTGGATCATTGCGACATCAGAAGGTTTGTATTGTAAGCAAGACACGACCATTTCTAAAATTAAAACGGGACGATTGATCGATAGTGTAGCTATTTCTACGTTGACATTAGATAAAAATCAAGACGTTTGGATAGGAACAAAAAAAACAGGTTTATATAAGTTTGGGTTTAAATCTAGTAAAGGGGAGTTGCCAATATTTGAATATAAGCACTATCTAGATTCCCTTTTGTCTATTAGAGATCTTTACTGTGATGAAAACGGAAAACTTTGGATCGCTGCATTAGGTCAGGGAATTTATTACATAGATAAAAATGGATTAAATCCGATTCCTTTAGAGCTAGATGGAAGTGAAAAATTACTTTATACTTCAACGATCAATGGAATAGATGGTGCGGTTTATTTTGGAACTTGGGGATCTGGAGCGGTTAAATATGAAGATGAAAAGCTTGTATTCTTTGATAAAACCAATGGCTTAGGAGATGATGTAGTGGTTTCCATTTTAATAGATCGAGAAAAAACACCTTGGTTTGGTACGTTTTCTTCTGGAATGAAACGGCCTATTGGATCTAATATTGTAATGTTTAATTCAGATTATGGTTTTGGTCAGGATAATGTACGAGGGGTTAATTGTGCTAATAATGGAAACGTTTATGTTTCTACATTGAGTGGTCTTTATACCCTAAATCAAAACAAAAAACTTGCACCTTTCGATATTGATGATAGTGGTAAAAAGAATCGAATGGGGAGTATTGTGCAGTACGGTGAAGATGAGTTAATTGTGGTAGGGTACGATGGTTCGCTTGTTTTTATAAATACAGTTGCTAATACAACAAGAAAGGAGGAGCCAAATTTTCCGACCAATGAATTTATGTGTGCACTCTGGAAAAAAGAGAATGATCGAGTTTATATTGGAACAAGAGAAAGCGGGTTTTTATATTATGAAAAGGACAAATTTTACAAAATAGGTAGCCCTGAATTAAACAACCGTATTGTCTGGTCACTTAAAGAAGATAAACATGGATTAATTTGGTTGGCAACGGATCAAGGAATCTTTTCATTTGATGAATCGTCTGATAAAATCAGTAAACTTAATTTTGATGCTTTAAAAAACGATTTTACCGTTAATGATTTGGAGGTGATAGGTGATGATTTATTTCTTGCAACCTCTGGATATGGTGTTATTCAATATGATACTAAAGCACAAGTAATTGTAAAAATGTTCAATGAGGATTTAGGACTTTCCGGAAATTTTGCTAGATCAATTTATGCGGTGAATGATTCTATGTTGATGGTGGGGACCAATCATGGGTTAAATTTATTAAATTACAGAGTGGATGGAGAAAAAGAGTGTGTCAGTTTAATTTCTAGGCACAGTTTTCCTCTTGATTATAACCCTGCAGCAATAGCTAAAGGTGAAAATAATCACATTTGGATAGGAACCTCAGATGGAGTATTGAAACTTGAACTTAAGGAAATGATCACTTCAGAAGTACCTAATTTTATTATTTCCGGAGTCTATGCGGGGGATCGAAGTTTGTTAGAAGAATCCCAAATTGATGAAGTAAATAATTTTGGAATTCCTTCCAAAATTACGCTTCCTTACAATGATAATTCGTTTGATATTGATCAGAGTACAATCGCGTTTGGTGAAAGGTATCACCGAAATTTATATTATCGAATTTCAGGTAAGGAAAAAGGAAATTGGAAAAAGATGCCTACAAATCATACATTGCATTATTCCAATCTACAACCAGGAAATTATTTGGTTGAAATAAGTAATGATCCTACTTCGAGCATTGACCCCGTAAAAGTGCTGGAAGTGAAAATTTTAGCACCTTATTATAAAACTTGGTGGTTTTATCTCGTATTGATTTCTGGATTGGTTTTCATAGTCCTTCTTCGATTATTATGGAGTAGAAGAAAGCGTAATAAAATGGAGAAGGTAATCGCTAGTACCAAAAAAGAATTGCTTTTAGCCGAACAAGGCTATGCGCTTTTGGTAGAACAGTCACTTGATATAATGTATGAAACGAACTTGGAAGGTGAATTTACGTTTATTAATGAGTCTATTGAAAAAGCGATTGGATATACAAAACAGGAAATAATTAAGTTAAAGTTTACTGATTTAATAATCCCGGCACATCGAGAAATGGTAGCAAAACATTATGCGGCTTGTTTCACGAATGAGAACGAACTAAATGAAGAATTTGAATTTCAAGTAACCACAAAATCAGGAAATTTGAAATGGGTATCTCAAAAAGTACGTTCGTTACAAGATCCAGATCATCCAGGTCGAATTTTCGGATTTCATGCTGTGGCACGTGATATTACCTTGATCAAGAAGCAGGAAGACATTGTTCGAAACAATGAAGAAAATTTACGGATTCTGGCAGAAAGTATGACGGATGTGTATTGGCTTGCCGACGTGAAAACTAGCAATACGGTGTACGTAAATGAATCATTTAAAGAGATATTTGAACGTCCAAAGGAAACGTTAATTGAAGACTCCAATTCATGGGCAGATCAAATTGTGGAATCAGATCGAGAACGTGTATTGGAAGCATTTAATGAAAAAGCTGCGAAAGGTGAATTTGAGGAAACGTACCAGATTCAAATGGATGATGGCAGAAGAAAATGGCTTTATTCTGTGGCACTTCCGATTAGAAATAAAGAAGGGGAGTTGGTTAAAATGTCTGGAATAACAAGAGACATCACCAAGGTGAAGACCAAGGAAATTCTGGATAATAGAATCGCGGAATTCCGAAGTTTTTTACATTTTTTAGGAAGTTCTTTTTTGGGAAATGCGGATAAAAACTTGTTGATTGAAAATATAGCTTTAGGTATGGATGCGATTATTGACCCCATTCTTAAAATGAGTATTCTTTCTTTCGATAACGTGGAAAAGAAAATTTTTCACCATTCAGCGTTGATGAAGGAAGGTGAACCAATGATATTTGAGCAGGGAATATTGCCGTTTGAAGCAATGAATTCAATGGAAACAACGAGAAATGGGGAAATTACATATGCCGCTAACTTTGATGAATTAAATCTTGAGTCTGAAGGATACAAAGAGAGTGTTGATTTTGGGATTCGTTGCTATTTAGTGGTGCCATTGATGGATAGTAAAGAGGTTTTTGGAGCCCTAGCATTTGGGTTTAAAAATGAAGATCCACTTGCTGCGAAAGGAATTACTGTTGACTTGTTTAGAGAGATGGGCCTTTCCACTTCCTCGCTTTTAACAAATCATCGAATGATGCAAGAAGTAGTGTACCATAGTAGTGAAATGGTAGCCGGAATAAACTACGCTAAGAATATTCAAAGGACGATATTACCGAATGAAGCTTTGATTGAAAAGCACGTTAAAAATCACTTCATACTTTACGAACCAAAAGATCTGGTAAGTGGAGACTTTTATTGGGCATTCGAAATTCCAGAAACAAATGAGTTGATTTTTGCAGTAGTAGATTGTACTGGACACGGGGTGCCTGGTGCATTTGTTTCACTTATCGCATATCGGTTTCTACAAAGAGCAACAGAAGTACAGAAAATTTATGATCCAGGGGAAATATTAACCGAGTTGAACAAAAATATCATTCAAACAATGAAGGCAGATGAAGAAAATGAACTGCATGATGGAATGGATATTGTAATTGCCAGAATTGATCGTGACAGCAATGTGCTACGTTATTCCACAGCTGTGAATCATCTTTGGATGGTAGATAATGAGGGAGAATTAATTCTAAATCGAACTTCTTTTAGATCAATAGGAGATTCAATAGAAGAAAATTTTGAAACACATACAGTGAATGTCCTTCCAGGGTTTAAGTTCTATTTTATGAGCGATGGATTCGTCGATCAGCTTGGAGGAGAAAAGAATAATAAAATTTTAAGAAAAAGACTTAAATCGTTGATTTTAGAAAATCACGATAAGTCCATGGCGGATCAAAGGACGGTGTACTTAGATTATTTTGTAAATTGGAGAGGAGCGTTCCCTCAAACAGATGATCTAACCTTATGTGGCTTTGAATTTTAAAGTTCCGTTTTTGAAATGAACTCAATAGGTACACCGGAGATATTACTGAATTTCTGACCCAATTCTAGCATTTCTTCATCTTCCTCATCGTATTTCCAAACAATACTACCATTCTTGTCCTGATATTTCCCTATTTCTTTCACTAAGTTAAGAATTTGTATGCTGGAACCGGTATTGAAATATAATAGGTCCACCTCTAATTTAATCTGATCTGGATTTGAATCAGCATATGAATGAATCCAGTTAACAAGTTGTTCAAAGAAAGCACGTGAGTCGCTAAAATAGGAGTTTCCGGAAAGTAGTAGTAATCCAGTAGTTGGGTTGAAATCTACTTGAGGCGTATTTTTGTTTTTTTCAATGATCAGATGCTCCATGTTTATTTGATGTTTTCACTCTTATAAATGGCAAATTACTATTAAATATCAATATGCAATATGATTATTTATGTTCATCGGAGAAATCGTACGACAAGTTTATTCTGTGTGCTTAGTGCAAAGTGCTTTTATCGCTGTTCAAAGCTGTATTTTTCATTTTATTAGCGAACGAAATTTATGTAAAGTAAGGGCGTTTAATAGGAACCTATAGATCAGGATAAAAGCAATCGTTTACATTATATTTCCACCTACCAGTTTATTTTTACGGGCCTCAAAGTTCAAAAAAATCGACAAAACTCTCTCGAACCATTAAGTGCATATTTACTTGATTTTCAGAATACTCTTGTGAGATAATTTCCGCATCATAACTTTTTATGCGAGCCATCATATCACTATAATTATCATAATGAAATGTGATCTTTAATTCCTTCTTCCAATATTTAGTAATGATTTCTGTTTGTTCAAGAGCCTCTTTAGATACTGCTTTATAAGCATGTATAAGTCCACCAACTCCTAATTTTGTTCCGCCAAAATAACGAATTACGACAATCAATACATTAGTCAATTCTTTAGAACGAATTTGTCCTAAAATAGGATCACCGGCACTATGATTTGGCTCACCATCGTCGTTTGCTCTATATTTCTCTCCATTCTTGTCCAGACAATAGGCATAACAATGATGGCGGGCATCATAAAACTCTTTACGCAAATCCTCTAATTTCTCCTTAACTTCTTGCTCGTTATTTACTTCAAAGGCACGGGCAATGAATTTACTGCCCTTTTCCTTATATATTCCTTCGGAATTAGTTTTTATAGTAGAATATTGGTCAGACATAAGGATTAGGTATGTAAACGAACAGAATAACAAATGTACCAATCCCAATGATGAGAATAAAACAAATGAGCAAACAAATAGCGACGAAAGGTGTGTAAAACTAAATTTTAATTATCTTGGTCACCTCAATTAACGAATGAGTTTAAAACGGAAAATACAAGCACTAGGACCCGGAATACTATTTGCCAGTACAGCAATAGGAGTGTCACATTTGGTTCAAAGTACCCGAGCAGGAGCTGACTTTGGATTTACTTTTTTGTGGGCTATTTTATTAGCAAACATATTAAAATACCCATTTTTTGAATTTGGGTCTAGATATGCCAATTCCACAGGTAAAAGTCTATTGGATGGTTATTTGAAAATGGGGAAATGGATGTTATGGCTTTATTTTGGATTGAGCTTTGTGTCCATGTTCATTGTGACTGCGGCCGTAACATTTGTAACGGCTGGTTTACTAAGCAATCTATTTGGCCTAGCGATTTCTACAGATCTGGTGGCACTAGGAATTTTACTCGTTTGCATGCTCATATTGCTCGTTGGAAATTTCAATATGCTGAATAATATTTTAAAAGTAGTTGGAATTGTATTGTTTGTATCTACCGTTGGAGCATTTATAGCAACAATGTTTCATGGACCAATTGAGGCTAAAAACGATTTTATAGCCTTGGACGTTTGGTCTACTAAAAGTCAATTATTCCTTATTGCATTAATGGGATGGATGCCGACCGCAGTTGATTTATCAACATGGAATAGTTTATGGACCGAAGAACAGATTCAAAACAGTAAAGAAGGTGAAAGACCAACAATGAAAGAAACGCTGTTTGATTTTAATTTTGGCTATATTATTTCGGCAGTACTTTCCATTTGTTTTTTGACTTTGGGAGCGTATTTAATGTTTGGAAGTGGGGTAGAGTTTTCAAATAAGGCACCCAAATTTGCAGCACAGGTAGTTCAATTATTTACAAACAGTTTGGGAGATTGGAGTTATATCATTATTGCCGTGAGTGCATTTTCGGTCATGTTTAGCACCACATTGGCCGTGATGGATGGTTATGGAAGGGCCTTGGATCGAACCACTGATTTATTATTTGGAAAAGTTCGAAAACAATACTTTATCTGGTTGATCATATTGGTAGCCGGATCGTATTTGGTGATCAGCCGCTTTTTAGCAAACTTACGAGACCTAGTAGATTTGGCAACAATAATGTCTTTTGTAATAGCGCCTTTAATCGCAATCGTGAATTTCAAGGTAATGTATTCAAGTGATATTCCAGAAGAACATCGCCCACCAGTATGGATGAAATGGTTGAGTTATGCCGGAATTATATTCCTAATTGGATTTACGTTATATTTTATGAAATTGTTTGCTGAGAAGTTTGAATGGATTTGATGTACAAAAACGTAACTGCAAGATTAAACATTAATAAATGAACGTATGG
This sequence comes from Cytophagales bacterium, assembly GCA_965277185.1. Taxonomy (GTDB): domain Bacteria; phylum Bacteroidota; class Bacteroidia; order Cytophagales; family JAHDFW01; genus JAHDFW01. The sequence goes on from CBDICC010000041.1 coordinate 54,106, forward strand.
CTGAATCAAATCAAAATGAATTGCACTCCATCAAAAAAGGCTTTCGAGTTGCAACAAGAATTAAGGTTCGTTATGCTGATTTAGATACGCTACAGCATGTGAATAACGCAAGTTATTTAAGTTATTTGGAGGAAGCTAGGATTGAGTATATTGAAAAAGTATGGGATTTTGATAAAAAAACATTGGATTTCGGAGTGGTTGTAGCACATATTTCCATTGATTATATAGCGCCTATACTTATTACGGACGAATTAAAAGTGTACACAAGATGTGTTAAAATTGGAACAAAGAGTTTTACGTTTGAATCTGTTTTTATTACAAATGATCAGCAGATTGCAGCCAAATCGAATGTGGTATTGGTAACGGTAAACAAAGACGGAATTCCAGTGGAAATCAAAGAAGAACCCCGGGAAAAATTAAGGGAGTTTGAAAAATAAAAATTCTGTTGTATATTTAGTAAACCAACCAATAAATGAGCGACTAAAGGGGATTGAGAGGAAATGACGGTAGAAGAAGAAAATAAACTCATTCTTAAGCATTATCGAAGGTTATTGCGATACGCAAAACCAATGCTACGAGGAGATGATTCAAAGTTAATTCGAAAAGCATTTAATGTATCCTTAAAAGCCCATGAAGGTATGCGTCGGAAATCGGGCGAACCTTATATTATCCATCCGGTGGAAGTAGCTGAGATTGTGGTAAATGAAATAGGATTGGATACAACCTCGATTGTGGCAGCACTGTTACATGATGTGGTGGAAGATACCGATTGGGAAATTGAAGACATTGAGCGTGAATTTGGGCCTAAAGTGGCTCAAATCATTGAGGGACTCACAAAAATCAAAGGTGTATTTGAATTTGGAACAACGGAGCAAGCAGAGAATTTTCGTAAAATGCTGCTGACGCTTTCAGATGATGTTCGGGTTATTTTAATCAAGTTAGCGGATCGATTGCATAATATGCGAACGATGGAAAGTATGCCTCGGCATAAACAGCTCCGAACTGCTTCGGAAACGATGTACCTTTACGCTCCATTAGCACACCGACTAGGACTTTATGCCATAAAATCAGAGTTAGAAGATCTTTATCTGAAGTATTCAGATCGAGAGATGTATGATAACATTAAAACAAAACTATCCAAATCAAAAGGAGTAAGAGAGCGTTTTATTAGTATTTTCAGTAGTCCGATAAAAAAGGATTTAAATGAAATGGATATTGAGTTTAACGTAAAAGCGAGAACCAAATCGATTCATTCTATTGCATCGAAAATGCGCAAGCAGGATATTCCATTTGAACAAATATATGATCTGTTCGCAATTCGAATTATTTTAGAGGTTCCTGTAGAAGAGGAAAAAGCAGCATGCTGGCAAACCTATTCTATTGTAACAGATCATTACGTTCCCAATCCGAAAAGATTAAGAGATTGGGTAAGTACAGCGAAAGCCAATGGATATGAATCGCTGCATACAACCGTAATGAGTAAAACGGGTAAATGGGTAGAGGTTCAGATTCGAACTCAACGTATGGACGAAATTGCAGAACGTGGTTTTGCAGCACATTGGAAATACAAGGATCAAGGCAATGTATCTAAATCAGAACGGATTCAAGACTGGCTGGACGAAGTTCGTAAATCATTGGAAAATAAAGATTTGAATGCACTCGACTTTCTCGATGAATTTCGGAACAACTTATTTGAAGAAGAGGTATTTATATTTACACCAGCCGGAGATTTGAAAGTTTTCCCACATGGGTCAACCAGTTTAGATTTTGCGTTTTCTATTCATACTCAATTGGGAATGAATTGCTTAGGCGCAAAAGTGAATGGGAAGTTACAACCTTTGAGTTATGAACTCAAGAGTGGAGACCAAGTAGAAATATTGTCTTCTAAAAAACAAAAACCAAGCCGTGATTGGCTGAATTTTGTTAAAACGTCCAAAGCCAAACATAAAATTAAAGACGCGTTAAAAGAAGCGCAAAAGTCGGTTGCATCAGAAGGAAAAGAGATTCTAGGGAGAAAACTAAAGCAACTGAAATTAGAATATACGGAGAAGAATTTAATTCCCATGTTTCGTTATTTTGATGTAAACAATTCCTTTGAATTACATTATAAAATAGGAAGTGGTCGAATCGACGCTAAAAACATTAAAGATGCATTTAAAGCTCCTTCTGCATCTAAAAATCCATCTCTAGGAGCAATTTCGGATGCCAAAACGTTTAAGCAAGAAGTAAGGAAAATTCGGAAGGCCAATGCCGATATGTTGATGATTGGCGAGGATATGGCACACATAGACTATACGTTTGCACAATGCTGTAATCCAATTGAAGGAGATGATGTGTTTGGATTTGTGACGGTGAGTGAAGGAATCAAAATACATCGTACCAATTGCACAAATGCAATGCAATTAATGTCGAACTATGGATATCGAATTGTAAAAGCGAAGTGGACAAAAACACATGAGCTTGCTTTCTTAGCAGGTGTTCGATTAAAAGGTTCAGATCGTGTAGGGTTGATTAGCGACGTCACAGAAATTATTTCAAACAATCATAAAGTGAACATGCGTTCGATTACGGTTGATGCAGTGGATGGAATGTTTCATGGGCAAATATTGCTATACGTGAACGATACCAAGCATTTGGATAAATTAATTAACAACATGCAAAACATCCATGGAATGATTCAAGTTGAGCGCTTCGAATATGAAAATGAGGCTATGGAAGGAACGTTGGATAAATAAACTAAACTTGTTTGGCTCGTGAATATTGAAATCACAATTGCAAATGACCTTTCCAATGCTCAATTGGAACAATTACATCAAATTATTAACGCGACATACATTAGTTCTGAACGTGACTTTTGGAAAGAAGGATACGAACGGATTGGATTAAACGAATTAAGGCACTGTATTCAACAAGAAAATTTATTGGTAGCCTTTGAAGAAGAAAATGTGGTAGGTTGTGTAAGAGTAGGAGTAACCTCAAATGGAAGAGAACAAGGGATCGGAGAATTTTCAATGCTATGTGTGGATTTTGCCGCCAGGGGAAAAGGAATAGCCTCAAAATTGGTTGAACAAGCAGAACAGTGGACGTTAAATCAAAAATTAAATTCCATCCAATTGCAACTGCTATTACCAATGCAATTTACCCATTCGGATAAAGAAATGTTGAAGGCATGGTATGGAAATATAGGTTATAAATGTGTTCGTGAGGCTCGATTTGCTGATTTTCATCCAGAGCTAATTCCAATTATGAAAATAGATTGTGTTTTTGAAGTGTGGGAAAAGCAATTATTGGGTTCAGTTTCTTAATTGGCAGACAATTCCATTATACTAGATTTATCCATTTTTCTTTCAAATTCTTTCATATGAAAAACGTTTTTTAAACGTTATTGCAAGTTGTTAAAAGGAAGCCCGTTTTAACGGAATGTAATTTAAACGAATCGTAAAATTCAAAACATACAAAATTAGAAAGATTGAAATTGAATAATCCCATATTAAAAATATTGCTACCCATTACTGGATTAGTAAGTTTGATCTGGTGGATTTCAAGCTATTTGCGGAATGTTTTTTATTCAAATGGCCTATTTAAATCCGTTCGCTTCGATGATTTGTACGTAATTAATGTAGGTAATTTAGCCGTTGGTGGCACGGGAAAAAGCCCAATGATTGAATATTTGATAGAATTATTGTTAAGGCAAGAAGGGCTAAGTGGAGAAGAAATTGCGGTATTGAGCAGAGGATATGGAAGGAGTACAAAAGGATTTATCTTAGCCGGGAGTAAAGCAACGGCAGAAACCATAGGCGATGAACCCATGCAATTCTATACAAAATATGGAGTTTCAAAAAAGATATCGATTGCAGTATGTGAAAAACGAGTATTGGGAGTTCAAACGCTGAAAAAACACAATCCGTTGCTAAAAGTAGTTTTATTGGATGACGCTTTTCAACATAGATCGATTGAACCTCAGTTAAACATCCTAATGTCTAGCTTCGAAAAACCATTTTATAAGGATTGGATGATGCCGGTAGGAAGTCTACGGGAATCTAGAGCCGGGGCAAAACGGGCTGATTTGATTGTGGTAAGTAAAAGTCCCACAATGGAGGACGAAGAAGTAGAGAAGAAAGCGCATGATTATAGTAACGCACCCGTATTTTTTTCCGTTTTGAATTATAAAGAATGTTATAACCTTTCATCCGAGGAAAAGGCAGAACTTCCAAGTCGAATTGTATTGATGACGGGAATAGTGAATTCTGAACCGCTGATTGAGCATCTTTCCAAGCGCGTTGAAATTGCAACGCATTTTGAGTTTGGCGACCATTATTCCTATACAGAAAAGGATTTATTAAGAGCCGGAAAGCTGAATTTACCCGTTTTAGTGACAGAGAAGGATGCTTCTAAATTAAGTAAGTTTGACTTGAAAAAGGTTGGAATTGAAATCATAGTGCAGCCAATCGAAACCAAAATTTCGGACGAGAATGAATTCAATGAAATTATTTGCGCAGGTTTGGCAATCTAAAACCGTCTAAATCGTTAATTTCGCGTTCGAACAACGTTCATGCATGCCTCACAACAATTTTCCATATAGTCTTTCAAGCAAGTCGACGATACCGCTGGTATTGATTATTAGTTTTCTGATCGTACTTCAGAGCACTTCTCAAGTGTTTGGTCAAATAGAAAAAGATACGTTGGCTGGAAAATTCGGATCTCATACAGTTTGGACGCAAGATCTAAATTCCGATCAGTATGAATCATTGGATACATCCATTAGTAATATTTATCAATACGATCCAAAATATCGATCGCATGATTTTTACCAAGATTTAGGTGCATATGGAACAGCATATCGATCTCAATTCAATTTTGGAAAAAACCGATCAGTTTTTAAAGAATTATCAGAAGATCATTTTGAAGATTACGGATTCAAAAATGAACGAAAATTCTATAAAACATATTCACCTTATGCTCGCTTAAATTATGATTTAGGAGGAATAGGAGATGTCTTTTTTGATGGGATGTATACCCGAAATGTTACTCGAACCAGCAATGTTGGGTTTCAATTTCGTCGTATGATATCAAAAGGGGTGTTTCCGGTAATTGGGTATAATCAGCAAGCCAACTCTACTTCATTACGATTTTTTGGATCGACATCCTCTAAAAATGGGCGCTATAAGATGAAAGCAGACTATTATTCAATAAACTATCAAGCAGCGGAATTGGGAGGGATTAACCTGGACACGTTCTCAATTATCCAAGGCTATTATCAATGGGGAAATTTGAGTGCAAACATGGATGCCAATTCAAGATATGAAGGTCGTCATTATTATTTGAGTCATGCTTATTCCATTGACTCATCAGGAGTTGTAAAAGTTTTCCATCAATTAGATGCTGGACAAAACAAGCATAAGTTTGTAGATGATTTTCCATATTCAGATACTACAGAGACTGTATTTTACCCAGATACTTTTAATAGTTACTTACGAACATTTGATCAATGGGAATATTACTACATCCGAAATCAGCTTGGATTAACAGGCGAGATTGGTAAAGTGCAATATAAAACGTCATTTCATCAACGAACATATCAGCATAAAGCAGATACAACCGCAGAAAGTTTAAAACAAGAAGTAGCCCTTGAAATTAGTGGAGGACTAAATTTAAATGATAGTACCCGCTTCAATTTTGACATAATCCAAAGTGTAACCGGTGCATTTAAATATCGAGCCGATTTAAAACTAAACTTTTTGGAAGCTTCGGCTTATTCGATGAATTCATTGCCCTATTTAGTACAAGAGCGATTTAGGTCAAATCATTTTAGTTGGACTAATCAAAATTTAAAGAATACAACAGTAATAGGCATGCAAGGATATTTTAAAAGTGAGAAGAAGCTAAAAGTAGGATTCTCATATGATATAATATCAAACTACACCTATTGGGATGAAAATTGGGATGTAGTACAAGAATCAGCGGCTATATCGATCTTGTCACCAGAGTTATTTTACAAGACAAAATGGAAGCGTTTTGGAGTAGAAACCCATATAAAATACAATGTCTTTACAGGGAACAAAGTACTTGGATTACCAGATTTGAATGGGAAGTTCAAAACATTTTATGATTTAAAAATGTTTAAAGGAGCATTGCAATCAAATATAGGTGCAGAAATTCGAACCTATTCAGATTATCGAGCATATGGATATATGCCTGTATTTCATGGGTTTTATAATCAACAAAATGGAATGAAAAGCTATGCAAATCCATGGCTAAATGGATTCTTCGACTTTAAGATAAAAACAGTACGGATGTTTGTAAGAGGGGAGAACTTACTTCAATATTTATCCCTATGGAACTTTCAAACTCCAGATTACCCCAACAAACCAATCAATTTTTCATTTGGAGTAGAATGGCGTTTTTACGATTAAGAAGATATTCCCCTAACTCCTCCAACTCCCCTAACTCCTCAAACTCCTCAAACTCCTCAAACTCCTCAAACTCCTCAAACTCCTCTAACTCCTTTAACTCCTCTAACTCCTCTAACTCCTCAAAAACCTCAAAAACCTCAACTTCCTCTCAATATTCAGTTCTTAATCGGAATCCAAATTTCCTCTTCCGACTCCGGATCATTATTTCGATATTTATCTCCTAACATTTCAAAATGAGGTCGTTGATCTAAGTTATATTCAGATTCAGGAAGCCAATTACTAAAAATGTATTGAAAGATACTTCCATCACTACTGAGTCCTTTATAATCAAAAACAGCATACTGTCCACCTGGCAGTAAAAAAGTCTCCATTTCTTTTGGGACAGAATCAAAGTTGCTCACTTCAACAGCGGCCCATTTTTCGAATTCGTTGTTAGGATTAAAATTAGAATGGAAATCATCCCCATAAAGTTGCATCGAAATTTTATCTGATGATACGGTATGTTTGATTTCCTTAATTCTAGGAGCGAAGTTGGACCAAAGGTCCCCAGTTCGATCATGGATAAGATTCATTTTTAGTCTTTTCCCAATAAGCTTCTTTTCTTCTAATTGGACGATTCTTGGTTGTATCATAGTATTGTAACAATAAACAGTTTGTTAAAATAGTGTGTGAGGAAGGTGAAAATTGTTTTTCGAATTAATTAAATAACTCCTGATAAGAGAGCATAATAATGGAACCAGCTGCAAGAACCAGCCCAATCAAGTTCAATTTGCTTAACTTTTCCTTAAACAAGGCGAGAGCAACGATCATTGATGCCAGGATCACGCTAATATTCAGTATGGGAAAAAAGAATGCACCGTCGTTGTTAAATTCAGAAAGTGCTTTGATCAGAAAGTAAATGGAGAAATAGTTGGGGACACCTAATATAAAACCAGCTAACATATTTTTTAGTTGAAATTTGATTTTACCCAACGCCAATCCAATAAAGAAAATACATATCCCGGCAACCGTTGCAAAACCAAAAAGAGCAACACTGAAAAAACCCTCTTCACCGGGTTTTAGAAGAGATAAATTGACATAATTTAACACAGCGTCCGAAGTTCCCGTTGTAATAAATACAGCAATCGGGAGTAAGATAGAATAGGAGGTCGTAGAAGCAGATTTGGTTGTATTTGTATTTTTCAAAGATGTTAATACCACTGCAATAAAAGCACCAAAAATTCCTAAGTAATTGATCCAAGTAAAAGTTTTAGTTGATGTTTGAAGAAGGAACAAGCTAATCAATATTGGAATTGCCATAGAAATTTTACTTGCCACGGAAGATACCGTAACTCCAGCTTTTTGAGTAGTACGAGCGATCATGTAAAAAGAAAAAATAAACATAATTCCCATCCCTAGGGCCCAATATCCCCAGATAGGCATTCCATTAGAGAAAGAAGCGTGTAATCCAGCTTTGTCATCTAAATAAAAATACCCGACCAATATGCAGGTAAAGTAATTAAACACAATCGCTTGAAAAGAGTCAATTCCAAATTTAGGAAACCACTTAAAGATCATCATGATCGATAAAGTCGTCAATACGGTTAACAATAAATAAATCATTTTATACCATCTCCATTAACTCCTAAATTCTGCATCCTGAATTCTGCATCCTGCATCCTGAATTCTGCATTCTGCATTCTGCATTCTGCATTCTGCATTCTGCATTCTGCATTCTGCATTCTGCATTCTGCATTCTGCATTCTGCATTCTGCATTCTGCATTCTGCATTCTGCATTCTGCATTCTGTATTCTGTATTCTGAATTCTGCATCCTGAATTCTAAATTCACTGTCAAAAATACTTACTTAGTAGCACCACCCAATATTTCCGCAAGTCGAACTAAATTCGGATTGATCGGCTTTGTTTTATTAATAGCATCATCAATACTAGTGTAACACATTTTTCCATTAACCACTCCTGCCATTACGTTGTGCTTTCCTTCCAATAGAGCTTCTACTGCTCCCATACCCATTTGACTAGCTAATAATCGATCAGAAGCAGTTGGACGACCGCCGCGTTGAATGTGTCCTAATATCGTTACACGATGTTTCATGTTTGGAGCCAATTTTTTCACCTCATTCGCGATTTCAAAAGCATTTCCTTCTTCATCGCCTTCTGCAACGACTATAATATAAGATCGTTTAGACTTTTTCTCTCTGCTCACAACTTTGGCCAAATCCTCCACGGAAGTATCTGTTTCAGGAATAAGAATCATCTCTGCACCTCCACCAATTCCACAACTAAGGGCAATATAGCCTGAGTCGCGTCCCATCACTTCAATAAAGAATGCGCGGTCATGCGAATCCGCCGTATCTCGTATTTTATCAATTGCCTCCAGTGCAGTATTGACAGCTGTATCATACCCAATGGTATAATCGGTACCATACAAATCATTGTCAATGGTTCCAGGAATGCCAACCGTTGGGATTCCATATTCTTCATAAAAAATCTTTGCCCCGGTAAAAGTACCATCTCCACCAATCGCCACGATACCCTCAATCCCTTTTGCTTTTAATTGATTATAAGCTTCTTGTCTTCCTTCTTTAGTACGGAATCCTTCGCTACGTGCCGATTTTAGAATCGTACCTCCCTCTTGGATAATGTTACTAACCGATTTGGATTCCATTTTTAGAAATTCACCCCGAATCATTCCACTATACCCACGATAAATACCATACATATTGGCACCATGGTATAACCCCGTACGAACAACGGATCGTACCGCAGCGTTCATTCCAGGAGCATCACCTCCTGAGGTAAATACAGCAATGTTATTCATAATTTTATTACCTTTAATCTTCCTTTTAATGAGAAACAGGCAACCTTATCAGCCTATTTAATGTCATATGTAATAGTAGAAGAGTTTTATTGTTTTGTTTCTTAAATACTAAATGTGAAAGTAACGTAAACTTACCGGAATGTTCATAATTTCACATCGGTTTGTTAAAAAAAAATTAAGCCTGTTGTTCAATTTAAACACAATATTCAAATTCATTCATTTCTATATCCTCTTCATCTGGATAGGAATGATACAGGTAATTGCTTGTCCGCCATTATCACTAGGGCAAGATGTGATCCTATGTCAAGGAGATTCAGTTCAATTGGATGTTTCTCTTGCCAATGCCTCATTTATATGGCAAGATTCGTCTACAGCACCAACTTTTTGGGTTACTGAACCAGGCGTTTATTGGGTTGAACGAACAAGTGTAGGATGTGTGAAATACGACACCATTTCAGTTTCATTTTTTCCAACCGATTTTATTACAGGATATTCCAGTGGATGCATAGGCGATTCCATCAAATTAAACGCCGGATTTTCTGGCGCATCTTTTGAATGGTTTGATGGGAGCACAGGTAATTCAGTGACAGTTGATCAAAGTGGGAATTATTGGGTTTTGGCATCGTATAATAATTGTTTGGAATTGGATTCATTTGAAGTAACATTTGATTCCTGTGAAGCTTGCAATCGTGGACTCTATGAATTGGCGGGAAATGCAAATGATTCCAGTGGTTATGCGATGCATGCGGTATTATTACCTACTTTGGATGGTCCCACCGCTGATACAGGCTATGATGGAATGTTTGGAAATGCACTTTATTTCGATGGATATCAAGATGCGATGGAACTTCCAGTAGCCTTTGACTTTCCGGAACGTACGATATCGATCCTTTTTAAGGCGGATTCAATATCTAGTCAAATTAGATATTTATTTTATTCTGACCATACCTCCTTAAATTTTGGAGGGACGATAATTGCTGTTCAGGAAATAGCCGGAGTCAAAAAATTGATCTTTGCCAATGGATCAGGAAATGTACATCAGGAATCAATCAATGAGCATGAATGGTATTTAGCTACGTTAACGGTTGGAGCTTTGGAAGCCAATTATTATTTGAATTGTGCACATTTGGCTTCTTTTCCTTCGTCCTACAATTCATCCTCAAATTTGACCTCAAATGTATATGTTGGAAACGTAGACACATCCACAAGTGGATTTCAAGGAACGATAGATTTTGTTCAGATTGATAGCTGTGAATGGAATTCAAACGAAGTGTGTCGTGTTATTGAGTGTGCCAATCTAGATTTGGGACCAGATACGGTGATTTGTGAGAACGACACCCTCAAATTAAATGTTTTTGCTCCCAATACCCGATATTTATGGCAGGACTCATCTGAGTTAGGGACATTTTCGGTAATAGATACAGGTTGGTACTCAGTAGAAACGAATTCAATTGGATGTATGAATCTGGATTCGATATACATAGAGAAAGAATCTTGTAGTTGTCCAGATAAAATAATTGAAGGTGATTCTGTCGGGTGTTTGGGCGACACTCTTTTTCTTGAGGTTCAAGATTTCCCAAATGCTTTATATCAATGGTCGACAGGTTCGAATGAATCCGGTATTTATGTGTTTGAGAACGCTCAGATTCAATTACGGGCGGAGTTTGATACATGCTTAGTTAATCAACTAATTCAAGTTCGATTCGAGGATTGTGAAGTGAAATTAGAAATGCCCAATATATTCTCCCCAAATGACGTGGATAATATGAACAGTGTTTTTAAACCAATCCTGGTTAATGGAATTCAAGAAGCACATACACGTATTTACAATCGATTTGGTAAGCTGATTTTCGAAACCCAAGATGTCTTTATTAATTGGATTCCACGTGGCGAACCGGATGGTGTTTATTATTATTCCATCAATTACACAGGTATCGACGATTCCAGTCGAGTATTAAAGGGATGGGTACGCCTCGCTCGATAAGTAACTTCGCTAAGTAAACCGCTCATTGCTATATTTTAAATCTTATCTTAGGTTTAAAATGACTTCCATAGGGTACATGTGGGGAATCTTTTTTATTCTTTTATATTTACAGACAAGAATGGAAGGAAATCAAATAATTAATCAAACATCTTCGTTAGATCATTTATTTAAGCCAGAAGATGTCCATAGTATTTACAGCGAAATGAAATGAATTGAAATGAATTCGAATAAAATTATTTTAATCGGAGCAGGTGGACATTGCAATGCATGCATTGATGTGATCGAAGAAGAAGGAAGTTTCGAAATCGCGGGCATTTTAGATGCAGACCCATCCAAAGTAGGTACATCTGTTTTGGGTTATCCAGTAATTGGAACTGGAGCAGACTTGGAACGCATAGCAAAGGAGGAATGTGATAATTTTATGATTACCATTGGTCAAATAAAAAACGCCAATGCCCGTGAGCAAAATTTCAAGCTGTTGAAGTCGTTAAACGTGTCGTTACCAGTTATTATTTCGCCACAAGCACATGTTTCAAAACATGCAACAATAGGAGAAGGAACCATTGTGATGCATGGAGCAATTGTCAATGCAGGAGCAGTGATCGGTGAGTGTACGATCTTAAATACGAACTCATTGATTGAACATGATGCACGGATTGGCGAATTTTGTCATGTTTCTACTTGTGCTGTAGTAAACGGTACGGTTACCGTTGGAAATCGTTGTTTTATTGGAAGTAATGCCACTGTAGTAAATAACATAACCATTTCAGAGAATGTGGTGTTAGCAGCAGGATCAGTAGCTATTAATGACGTAAAAGAGGAGGGGACCTATGTTGGAAATCCATGTAGAAAACTGAATTGAAAAAATAGAATTGAAAATTGCATATGGACCGAAATATAGAAGATAAAGAAATTGGATAAATCATTAGAAACAGATAAAAAATTGGATTTCCCTGCCATTCAAATGGTGGATTTAAAGAATCAATATCTCACTATTAAAAATGAGATAGATTCCGCAATTCAAAATGTAATCGACGATGGTGTTTTTATCAACGGGAAGATTGTTCGGGATTTTGCCTCAGAATTTTCAAATTATTTAGATGGAGCAGAAGTAATTCCATGTGGGAATGGTACGGATGCACTACAAATAGCATTAATGGCATTGGATTTACCTAAGGGAAGTAAAGTAATATGTCCAGCTTTTAATTATGTCGCAACTGCAGAAACAATAAGTATCCTTGATTTAGTACCGCAATTTATAGACGTGGACTCCGATACCTTTTGCATTGATACCGCTAAGATCGAATCGTTGATAGATGAAAAGACGAAGGCCATTATGCCGGTTCATTTGTTCGGCCAAAGTTGTAATATGTCTGAAATTAAACGGATAGCAGAAAAATACGATCTATTTGTTATTGAAGATAATGCACAATCAATCGGATCAGAAATTTCCAATTTGGGATTAGCCGGAACCATTGGTGATTTGGGAACAACATCGTTTTTTCCTTCCAAAAATTTAGGATGTTTTGGAGATGGTGGAGCCATTTTTACCAAAAACACCGAGTTGGCGGAGCGCTGCAAAATGATTGCCAGCCATGGACAAAAACAAAAATATCAATTTGATATAATTGGAATGAATTCAAGACTGGATTCCATGCAAGCAGCAGTGTTGAAAGTTAAGCTAAACTATCTAAATGATTATATTAAATCCCGGCAAAAACTCGCTCGATATTATGATCATGAATTAGGATCCATTTCCGATTTAAAAGTACCCTCTAGATCTGAATTTTCCACACATGTATTTCATCAATATACACTAAAGTTGAACGATGCTGTGATCCGTGAAAACCTGCGATCCCATTTAAAGTCGCATGGAATTCCAACAATGGTATATTACCCAAAATCATTGCATTTACATAATGCATACAGCTATTTAGGCTATAATAAAGGAGACTTTCCAGTGAGCGAGGAATTGTGTGAAAAGGTTTTATCTTTGCCGATGCATACAGAAATGCGAGAAGATCAAGCATTCTATATCGTTGAGAAGGTTAAAGAATATTTTACATAAAGGAAGCATTAGCTGAAAAAGCATAATTAGGATTGATGGAAGCGATGGAAGGTAAGGTGAGATTCGCCGTAGTAGGTTTTGGCCACATTGGTCGTAGACATGCATCTATGATTACACGAAATGAGGAGGCACAGTTGGTAGCCATAGTAGATTCAGATCATTCAGTGAAAACAGAGGTAGAAGAGATGGGCGTACCCTACTTTTCTTCTATGGAGGACCTTATTTCCTCTGAATTAAAGTTTGATGTGGTTAATGTAGCTACGCCTAATTCGTTTCATGCAGAGCAGACTAAATTAGGCTTAAAGAATGGCCTTCATGTAGTTTGTGAAAAGCCAATGGCATTGTCAAGAGAAGATTGTGAATCCATGCTTCAAGATGCGAATGAAGCAAATAAAAAGTTGTTTTGTGTAATGCAAAACAGATTTAGTCCACCCTCTAAGTGGTTGAAAGAAGTAGTTTCTTCCGGTAAGCTCGGCAAGATTTATTTAGTTCAAGTGAACTGTTTTTGGAACCGAGACGATCGTTATTACAAAAAAGGAGGTTGGAGAGGAACCCAAGAGTTGGACGGAGGAACATTATTTACACAATTCAGTCATTTTATAGACGTTTTGTACTGGCTTTTTGGAAGTATTGAAATTACAGACAAGTCGCTTCGAGATTTTAACCATCAGCAATTAACCGATTTTGAAGATTCAGGATTGATCAATTTTAAATTAAACGAAGGTGGAATGGGAAGTTTGAATTACACTACATCCGTTTGGGATTCAAACTTAGAAAGCAGCATTACTATTATTGCCGAGAACGGTAGTATTAAAGTGGGAGGGCAGTACATGGACAAAATCGAGCATTGTACGATCAAAGATTATGAGATGCCTACCCTTGACCCAATCAATAAAGCAAATGACTACGGTTCATATAAAGGAAGCGCTGCAAATCATCAATATGTGATTCAGGAAGTAGTGGATGTCCTAAAAGGAAGGAAAGAAAGAAGTATTAAACCAGAAGATGGAGCAGCCGTAGTAGATATTATCGAGAGAATTTATTCTTAATTCCGTTCAAAACCTTATCTACAAATCCATTTAAATCCTCTGAAATTTTTAAGAAATAAAATAGAGGAAGGCAAACTGCAATTAGAATAGTACCTCTCAATACAATTGGGAGCAGAATGATGTCAATTTTCGGAACAATCAACGTACAAGCCCAACCAAACCCAATGATTCCAGCACTAATTAGATGCTGAATACTAAAGGGCTGCATTTTGAAACGCACGTAAATAAAAACCAGTTTTAATAAGTTATAGAGGGAAAAGGACAATAGAGTCGCCAGTGCCGCTCCAACAATGCCATAGGCAGTTATAAAGTAATAATTACTTACCACAGCCGAAACAGATAAAAATAATATAGCATACAAATTAAACGAGTAGTACTTTGACTGCGCAATAATTTGAGTGTTTAAGCCAGTCGTAACATCTGTAAGCTTCGCTAATCCAAGATACAAAAACAAAACAGTACCTATTTTGAGTGCCTCAGCCTTTGCTGTAAAAGCAAAAATATCTTGAATATTAGTGTAAATCAGCACAAACAAGATACCTCCAACAATGAAGAGTATAAGCGAAGATTTCCGATATATTTTTTTGATTTCCGCAATGTCATTTGTTTTCCAACTTTTAGAAATAATTGGCGTAGCGATAGTATAGATAGATTTAAACGGAATTTCAATGATAGTGGTCATGAAAAGTATTAAACTATAAATTCCGGTATGATACGTGTCGATCATAGTAGAAATCATCGTGTTGTCCAATCGAAAAGCGATCATACTGCCGAGTCCACCGATAATGCTAATTAAAGAAAATTTACCCATCTCACGTAGTTTGGGTTTAGTACGAATGCTAGGATCAATCTTGAAACCAATTTTTCCAATGCGTAAGCAGTAAATGAGCAAACAAACAAGTATGATGACATACGAAATTAGAATGCCTTGTTTAAAGCTAACCAGATCTAATATCTCCTGGTATTGAAGAATAACCAAGACCGGTAGTGCAATTTTGAAGAGTAAATTATTAAAGATCGCTGGAATTACAATACGTAAATAATTACTAGCATAACCTCCTAATATGGTAATCAAAATCAATAGGAAACTAATGATCAGAATGGATTCAAGGTTGTCCAATAATACCTTCGTATTGCTAATTTCTAAGTATTGAAGACAATCAATTATAGAAGATTTAAATAAAAGAATGGAAGAAGACATGATTGTGAAAACAATCAAAAATGCAACCAGCAACATCATCAAGAAGCCTTTATCACCATTTTTCATTCCATCCGCTGGAAAAAAACGTACCACCAACTGGGATATCCCAAGATGCAATAACGGAGAAATTAAATAGGCCGTACTAATTAAAAATTGAGCATAACCATAGGTAGACAAATCCAAAGGATATATCCATAAGGTACTTATGACTCCAATAATCACCGCAGTATAACTAATTATACTTTGTTTGATCGATTGTCTTTGAATTACTCCCAACGCCTAATTGTTGTATTTATTTATTTATGTATATTGATAGATGGTTGTATGTAGATTACAACAACACTTAATTTATTTAGCGAACCTCAACAAAAACGTGATTCTAGATGCAATATTGCTACTTCCTTGATCAAAAACCATAGAATCCTATGGAATTTAATTTAATGATTAAGATGTTTCGCCTAGCTTACGAATCTCTTGAATATAAGATTGTGTACTAGAGGAATGAACCTCCCCAACATGTTTAACAGTAAAGTCCATCTTGTTTTTCGTTGGAATAACTGTTTTTCCAGCTAAAAAATCATCCATTTTAGCGGCAAACTCTTCACTATTATTAATTTCCATAGCGATACCGCTACTGATAAAACCGCTGTAGTCATTGTTATAATAATTCATCATTGCCAGATCTTTCCCAAAATAACACGCTTCTGCACCAACGGTACTATTATAAATAATAACCCAATCCGCAGCTTCCAGTAATAAATATAGATCCGAATTGATGATTTGATAGTTTTGATTACCTGTTTTGTCCGCAATTTGCTTGAAAAATGAGACATGATCATGTTCAGCCGGATGAGGCTTAATAACCAATAAAATGTCATCTCGATTTTTCATATACTTAAAGACATCCGTAGCCACTTGTTCTCGAACAGTTTCTTCCCCAACGTATAAAGGTTGAGAAGGGTAGAAGAGCACTTTTTTATCTTTGGAATAACCTTCCAATGTTTCTTTGTAAGTTGAATGCTTCAAAAATGGAATTATGTCAGTACGAATCTGACCCGCGGCAACCAATGCATTAGGATCGTAATGTGAGCAATTCAACAGTTCTTCCAACCAATGCGACCCCCATAAGAGCGTTTTAGTTGGATATGGTCGATAAGGAGCGTCCTTTTCATTAAAAACGTAAAACATATGGTTCTTGTGAATTACGCCATGTTGGATACCAAAAGAACGAATCCCCAGATTTTCGGCACATTCTAGAATACATTTAACCTTAGGATCTTGTTCATTTGTTCCACCCAGTGCTTCTAGTCCATATTTTGAAAAGAAAGATGTAAGACAGATTTTACGTAGTAGTATAAAGCGAATTAAATTTTTAAACGGGGTGATTGGACGAATAATTTCAATGTCGCTGGTTTCAATGATCTTAGCCCAGTTGCGATTGAATTCCCGGATCATCTTATACATTTTTAACCACAACAGCGGTCGGAAAAACGCACGATAAAACACATACTCCAGATTGAATTGATTGCTGAATTTACTTTTTAAAAAACGTGATTCCAATGCTAATTTTTCATTAGAAAACAATCTCAATGGGAAAATCTCGGATAGGTTAACGAAATCTGGTTCTTTTTCAATGTCTTCCTGCAGGTATTCTGTGAAATGACTTCCTCTTAAAACCTTTAAACTTTCACGATCTAAAACAGGTTGTTGATCTGTGGCATTGGTAATTAGACCAAATCGAGCTTTCTTAATTCTGGACAATTGAAAAAAACCTTTAAACCCACGAATTAAAAAGATGATGGCAAAAAGGAAAAGATTTTTATAATGTTTAATAGCCGGCTTTTGAAGACCAATACACGGGATGCCAAGGCCTTTGTGAGTTCCTAATGTATAAAACAGGGTGTCCTCTACATCTAATTTTTTAAGAAAATAAGTGCATTTTTCAAATTCTAATATGTTGCTGTTTAGATTGTTGTAGACCATGAAACGAATGTAATACCACATACTATTATTGTTAAACATTAAACGTTCAACAAGTGGTTTTCCATTGATTATTTTGTCGTGACCAAAATTCACAACTTCTGCAAAACTCTGTTCTTTGATCTTCGTTCTTAAATCCGAAAAGTCCGTTAATGCAACCTCGTGTTTTTCGAATTGAGAGGGGATGAGTTTAGGATTTTCTACATAAAAGATGGCGTTTGGATCGATTATATCAGCAAGACCCAAAATCTCTTCTTCTAATAATGGCCTAAATAGCCCAATATGTTTCTTTTTACCCATGATTTGGGTACAAAAAAAACAATAATAATTCTTTTTACTTAGTATTTTAAAATATATTTGCTCATCGAGATGGACGTGTTAATTGTTATACCAGCAAGAGGGGGATCGAAAGGTATACCCCGAAAAAATTTACGACCGCTCAATAGCCTTCCTTTATTATATTATTCCATTAATAATGCCCTTAAAATTTCGGTAGATGCGGATATTTATGTTTCCTCTGATGATGATGAAATTCTAAATGTGGCAGGTAAATATGGAGCGAAAATGCACAAAAGAAATTCGGATTTAGCCAAAGATGTAACGACTTTGGATCCGGTGATCTATGATGCATTGCTTTTTGCAGAAAATGTAGAGAACAAGAAGTATGATTTGGTCATAACGATGCAACCTACTTCACCATTGCTCAAAAGCGGATCGATCCAAAAGGCAATAGACATCTTTTCTAATAACTTGGAAGTAGAAACGGTAATTTCTGCTGTGAATGATACGCACCTGAGTTGGACGTATCAAAACAACGAATTTTCGCCACTTTATGAGAAACGATTAAACCGACAATACCTTAAGCCACAATACAAAGAGACAGGAGGATTTTTGATGTGTAGAAGATCGGTGATTTCAGAATCGAATCGAATCGGGAAGAAAATAGAACTCTATGAATTGGGGCCTGATGAAGCGATTGATATTGATACCTACGAAGATTGGAATTTATGCGACTACTTTTTGAAGCGTAAGAATGTTGTTTTTTGTATTTCAGGATATAAAGAAATCGGTTTAGGGCATGTATACAATGCCGTTATTTTAGCACATGAAATTCTAAACCATAAAGTCTCGTTTTTGGTAGATAAAAAGAGCCAACTTGCATTTGATAAATTATCGGAGATTAATTTACCGGTTCAGATGCAAAAAGAGGATGATATCGTGGATGATCTTCTAAATTTAAATCCAGATTTGGTTATTTCCGATCGATTGGATACAACAAAAGAATATGTGGAGCGTTTGACCAAAAATGACATCAAGACAGTCAATTTTGAGGATTTAGGTGAAGGAGCTCAATCTGCAGATTTGGTGTTTAACGCCATTTATCCGGAAAAAAATAAAATAGAAAATCATTTTTACGGATCGACGTATTTTTGCGCTCGTTCCGAATTTATTTATCATAACCCTATTAAAATTAAAGATAGAGTAGAACGAATACTGCTTACTTTTGGAGGAGTTGATCCTAATAATTTAACATTGAAAGTATTGGATGCGATTTACGATTACTGCGTAGCCAACTCTATTCAAATTTCGATTATTACTGGGTTAGGGTATGAAGATAAAAACTTGGTGCATTTGCAAGAATTCGAGAATGTAGAAGTTTTATATAATATAAGTAACATTTCCGATCACATGGTGAATTCAGATATGGCTTTTACTTCAGCAGGTAGAACAACCTATGAACTGGCTTTATTGGGGATTCCAAGTGTAGTTCTATGTCAGAATAAACGAGAATTAACACATTTCTTTGCTTATAAAGAACATGGTTTTGACAATTTAGGATTGGGAATCAACAGTTCTTCGGAAGAAATAAAAAATGCTATGATTAAGCTTGTAGAGCATAAAGAGCAACGGGTCACTGCCCAAAACTTGATGCTTTCGAATGAAATCAGAAGCGGAAAAAAGAAGGTCTTAAAGAAGATCAATGACTTAATTGAAGATGCATAAGCATTGTTTGAATTGAAGTGGATAAGAATAAATGAGTAGTTTAAAAGATATAATACAAAATCATCGTTCAGATCATTATACGTTGCAAAAACCGTATATGATTGCAGAAGCAGGAGTTAATCATGAAGGCTCCATGGATTTAGCGAAACGATTAATTGAAGAAGCAAAGGAGGGAGGTGCTCAAGCAATAAAATTTCAAACCTATAAGGCTGAAACGATTGCTTCCAAAAATAGTCCGTCATATTGGGATCTAAGCAAAGAGTCAACAGACTCTCAATTTGCTTTGTTTAAGAAATACGACAAGTTTTGGAAAGGAGAATACGAAGAACTTTATAACGTTTGTCAAAAAGAAGGAATTGAATTTCTATCTACTCCGTTTGATGTAGAATCAGCAAAGTTTCTCAATGAAATGATGGATGTATTCAAGATTTCTTCATCTGATTTGAACAACTTGCCATTTATAGATATTCTTTGCTCCTATAATAAACCTATCCTTTTATCTACTGGAGCGGCATACATTTGGGAAACACAAAGAACCGTGGAAGCTATTAAAAAGAATGGAAATGATTTAGCCTTGTTGCATTGTGTCTTGAATTATCCAACGATGGATGAAAATGCGAATTTGGGTATGATCTTAAGTCTTAAGAAACACTTTCCAGATTTAGCAATAGGTTACTCAGATCACACGTTGCCTGGTGAAATGGATAATTTGATCGCGGCGTTAACGATGGGCGCGTTTATTATTGAAAAACACTTTACCCATGATAAAACGCTTCCAGGAAATGATCACTATCATGCAATGGATAAAGAGGATTTAAAAGTGTTCTTTAAAAAATCAGAAGCCCTTTTTACATCGTTGGGAAGTTTTGAAATGAGTTGTTTAGAAAGTGAAAAAATCTCAAGAAAAAACGCACGTAGAAGTTTAGTTGCTTCTGTAGCTCTAACAAAAGGTCAAACGGTTGATGAAAGTATGATTACGTGGAAACGGCCAGGTACGGGAATTACACCGGACCAATTTGATAATCTTATAGGAAAAAAAGCGTTGGAAGACATAGCTGAAGACACGGTTTTACAAAATTACATGTTTGAATAATGAGTATTTCGCACACCATAAAAAAACACTTATATAGCAACGGATTGTTCAATTCGCTTTTCTTAGCTAAGAAAAGAAAGTCGTATTTGAATAAAGAATTTATCTTGTCGGATCAATACGATGCTATAATGACGGCGAAAACTTCCAGTTTGGAGGAATTTACGAAGCAAACAGATGATGCGGAGTTATTTCATTCGAACTATAAACATCGTCATTCCAACTATAATAATGCAAAAACATTAGGTTGTTGGCGTTGGAAAGCCCTTTGGCAATACAAAGATGTAATTGCTCCATTGGTATTTGATTCAAAGCTGAATGGGATTGATTTCGGAGGAGCGAATGGACCAGTATCTTTTAATACAACCATTGTCGATTTCGATGATAAAGATGTGTTTGCAAGAAAGGTGAATTACCGGAACCTCGAGGACCTTAAAGAACCAGCAGACTTTGTGTTTACTTCGCACACGCTAGAGCATATTGAAGATTTAGATACCATCTTAGGTAAGATAAAAGATTGTTTGAAGCCAAATGGTAAGTTCATAGCACATGTACCTGCGTATAGTTGTATTCGTTGGAGACCAGGTATTCATACAAACAAAAAATTCAATGATCATGTTTGGTCCTTTCATTTGGAAGGAGATGAAAATATAAATGCAAGTGTACCAAAGCCTTTGGCAATTGACACTAAAATCAAAGCCTATTTCTCAGTGGAAACAAGTGAATACGTAGGAGACAATTCAATTATGGTAATTGGTACTAAAGCTTAGATTTAAGAGAAGACAATTGTAATACTCAAGAGAAACGAAAGAACCTCATTACCCATTAAAAGTAAAAATGCCTATTGAATATGTTCAATAGGCATTTTTGATGCTATCAAAGTTAAATGAATTCCAACCTAAGAATTCAGAATCAACAATCAATTCACTCTTCCTCTTTATTGCTGCTAGCTGCGCTGCCTTTAACCATAAAAGCAATTCCTCCAATAGATAATAAGATGATAGCGATTGAACTAATCGTGGAAATCAATTTAGTGTCATTATACGTTACCGGATTCATTTTGAATTCAATTTTATGATTCCCTTTTGGAATTTCGATCCCTCTTAATATATAATTGACCCGTTTGATGTCAACTTCTTTTCCATCTACATAAGCTTTCCATTCCGGATAATAGTTTTCCGAAAAAACGGCAAATCCATCATTACTGTTTTGACAGCTATATGAAATGGTATTTAGCTTGTTTTCTGTAAATGTTATTTTGGCATCCTCCGCCAAAGCAAAACTATTATTCGAAGCTTTAAAATTGGTTTGATCCATATACGCCGTAGTACGCAAATCTTTGTTTCGAAGTGTTTCTATTTCCTCATTAGGAGATGAAACATAAGCGATTTTATCTACAAACCATGCATTCCCATAGGCGTCGGCTGAATTATTATAGACCTCCTTAGCAGATTTTCCTTGAATAATATACTTAGTATTTAGCATATTCAGTACTTCTCGATTCATCGGTTGCTCCTTAGTAGCAGATAAGTGATTTGCAATGACATCTTGATAACGCTTCAATTTAGCAGGATGATATCCACCCACACTATTATGGAAGTAGGAGGTAATAGCATCATTAAAAGGACTTCGTGTTACATTAAATACTCTGTAATAGGAATCATCTCGAAGGACGAAATCATCTGCAGCAGTGCGCTGGCTTTCAATCCCCTCCATATATCCTTTACTGGTGAAATTTGAATTGTCTACATATTGGCGATCAATTGTAAACAAATCGATGAAAGAGATCAGAGCAATCAAGCCAAGGATGATTTCTGCCTTAAGTTTATTTTTGATTAATGCCCATGCAAGTCCAGCAGCAATTAATATTAAAGCAATAGAGCGGAATGCATCTTTTTTGATTAAGCTTAAGCGATCTTCCTGAAGAAATTCAGCAACCCAACCAACTTGACCATCAACAAGTCCTTCCATGTCATCGATACCTGTTGCAATTACCACTAGTAAAATGAGACTAGTAATTATTCCTGTAGCGACAAATAATGGTTTTAAAAGCTCATTTTTATTTTCTGTAGCTAGAATTTTTTGCAAGCCTAATGCTGCACCGGCGGCTACAAGAAAATTCCCAAGATACATGGCCATTGAAACAGCTCGAAATTTATTAAACCCAGGAATATTGTCAAATAAGAAATAATTGAATTCAGGAAAATTCCTTCCCCATGCTATAAAAAAGGAGAATGCGGTTCCGGCTACCAACCAAAAGACAACCTCCGTTTCTAATGTGATCATCGCAAAGACGAAAAAGAAACATATAATAGCCCCAAAGTAGACAGTTCCAGAAGTGAATGGTACATCTCCTCTATACATCGGAGCATTTTTTATGAAATTTTTGGCCTGATCTCTAGGTATGTTTTTTTGAATCAAGGCCTTATACGTACTCGACTTTTTGTCTAACTCCCATTTACTTGCATTCCCATAATAACCAGGGATTAATACTGTAAATGTCTCAGCCTTTCCATAACTCCAGTCAAAAGCATATTTTTTAGAAAGTCCACCATCTGCTTTTTTAGTCCCTTCCTTTTTTTCTTTTTCAGTGATTAAATCCGGTTTACCTCGAATGGTTTCTTTACTATACTCATACACCGTAACAACTTTGTTGACACAGGTACCCACGCCAAGCCCACCAGCAACTAAAAGAATTACAGAAAATTTTGCAAACTGAGTGATGTGCCCACTTTGGATATACTTTACAAACTGAACGATTACGTAAATTAGAAGTACAAAAAATAAATAAAATGTGATTTGATAGTGACCACTTAATACTTCCAAACTGGAACTGGCGGCGACAATAATCCCGCCTAATATCCATTTCTTGTGTTCATATATATATACAATTCCTGCCAGAACCAAGGGGGCCAGAAACATAGCCATTATTTTACTCGTGTGTCCTGCTTCTATACTTACAAAATTGAAGGAGCCAAAGACATAACCCAGTGAGCCAATACCTGATATTATAGGGTGAATTCGTAAACTGTGAAGTAATACATACATGCATAAAACACCGTAAATGAACAAAACAGGTATACCACCATGTCGCAAAGGATATCGTAAAAACGAAAGATAATTACCAGAGCTAAAGTCCATATTGATTAAATATGCAGCCATTCCACCAAAAGAAGTGTTCGTCCAGAAAGCCTGTTCTTCGTTGGGATTATCCTTCATGAATTCCATGACCTCATAGGAAGTTCCACGGTGACTTTGTAAATCAGTTGCGTCCAATACTTTTCCACCAAAAACCATTGGGCCAAAGTAAAAGCATACCAGCAAAATCATCGCAGAGACTACGATTAAATGGGGGAGTACGTCCTTCTTAAAATCTATTTTCATATTGAATTGAATTAAAATCTAAATTGGTATTGGTAGTATGGGCAAAGTTGTAAAATTAAGTTCAAAATTCTTAATAATTCGTTGGAAAAAGCAGCGCATTTTCAATTGTAGAAAAAACAAATTGTATATAATGTGATTTCATTCTTTCCTAAAACTTTAATTTGAGCAACTAGAATTCTTTTTTCGTATCCATTCCAAACGAAACAAATTTGAAAATCTTATTTTTTTAACTGAAATTATTGAATGTTAGAAATCCAATGTTCATTTTTATATGTGCTTGTCAAGCTCATAAACCACCAAAAGGGAAGATATGTGAAAATTAAATTCAATTTAGAAAAGAAGTGATTTAATAACTCAATAAAGAATTGTAACTTTGCGCAAATTCGTAAAATTATGTTCGAAAGTCTCAGTAATAAGTTAGAAAACGCATTCCATACGCTCAAGGGGCATGGAAAGATCACAGAAATAAATATAGCCCAAACAATTAAGGAAATTCGTAGGGCACTTGTGGACGCGGATGTGAACTACAAAGTAGCCAAAACGGTTACGGATAACATCAAAACAGAGGCATTAGGACAAGATGTAATATCTTCGTTGACTCCGGGACAATTACTTACAAAAATTGTATCTGATGAGCTAACGGAATTAATGGGAGGGGAAACACAGGAAATAAACCTGAAAGGTAGCCCTGCAACCATTTTAATCTCTGGACTTCAAGGTAGTGGTAAAACAACGTTTACAGGTAAGCTATCTCATTTTCTTAAATCGAAAGGAAAGAATGTATTGGTTGTAGCTTGTGATGTATATCGACCAGCAGCAATCGAACAGTTAAAAGTTTTAGCAGAGCAGGTAGGTGTTGATGTATACACAGAAGAGAATAATAAGAATCCTGTTGATATTGCAAAAAATGCAGTAGCTCATGCAAAAAGCATCAATAAGAATGTCGTAATCATTGATACAGCTGGTCGTTTAGCGGTCGATGAGGAAATGATGCAAGAGATTGAAAACATCAAAAAAGCAATTGATCCTAGTGAGACATTGTTTGTGGTGGATTCCATGACAGGTCAGGATGCAGTCAACACAGCAAAAACATTTAACGATCGCATTGATTTTGATGGTACAGTATTAACAAAACTGGATGGTGATGCCAGAGGTGGAGCAGCACTATCGATTCGAACAATAGTTGAAAAACCAATAAAGTTCGTTTCAACGGGAGAGAAGATTGATACGCTAGATATTTTTCACCCAGATCGAATGGCGCAACGTATCCTAGGAATGGGGGATGTTGTTAGTTTGGTGGAAAAAGCGCAACAAGTTTTTGACGAAGAAGAATCACGAAGATTGAACAAAAAGATTCGTAAGAATCAGTTCAATTACGAAGATTTCTTGACTCAAATCCAGCAGATCAAGAAGATGGGTAGCATGAAGGATATAGTAGGGATGCTTCCAGGAATGGGGAAAGCATTGAAAGATCAGGAAATTGATGAGGATGCATTCAAGCCTATTGAAGCAATTATTCATTCAATGACTCCATATGAACGCCAAAATCCAGACTCCATTAATGCAAGTAGAAAAGCAAGACTTGCAAAAGGAAGTGGAACGGATATGAAACAAGTAAATGGCTTGATCAAGCAGTTCAAAGATATGCGAAAAATGATGAAAATGATGAACAAAATGAGCAAGTCCAAAGGAGGAATGGCTAATTTGAAAAATATGTTTGGAGGATAAACAAACGTTACAAATAATATGAAAAAACAAGCAGGGTGATTTTAAAAATCACCTTTTTTGTTTCTAGCAATTCTAAAGAATGGTATCTTGGGAAGCAGGATGATTCGAATTCATCTCAAGTCTTATTAAAACAGTACAAACTGGAGTAAATAAGACCGTAAAATTAGAACGAATAATAATATTAATTCAGATTAGATTGTTGGTTGAAAACTAAAGTTGTCATAGGATCCGTTTTGAAACCGGTCGATGACATCCGACATTACCAGAAAATTGCCCGAACCCTTGCTACTGGAAAGGAATCGGAGATCGAAATACATGTTGGAGCCCATTGTGGAGAATCCCAACCCACCGAAACAAACATTCATTTTCATTCATTGTATTGCTTTAGTCGATTAAGTACACGTCGATTTTTTGCAGGTTGGAAGTTTTTTCTTTTTCTACGATCAATGAAGCCAGATGTAATTATTTGTGCAACACACGAATTATTATGGCCTTCGGTATGGTATGCATTATGGAATAAAACAAAGGTAGTGTACGATGTTCAGGAAAGTTATTTTCATAACATCTTTTACTCAAATGTATTTCCATTTCCAATAAGCTTTATACTAGCTTTTTATGTGAGAATTAAGGAGTTAATCTTAACACAGATGGTTGATATGTTTTGGTTAGCAGAAGAAGTTTATTTTGACCAACTGCCATTTTTGAACAAGTCTAAATCATGGTTGTTGGAAAATAAATCCTTGCCCATGAAAAATAATACGACTGTGGTGAGTCAATCGGGAGATGCACGATGCTTGGAATTATTGATGGTTGGAACATTAGCCAAAGAGTACGGTACGTTGGATCTGGTTAATTTAATGAGCAGCATGTTCATTAAGTATCCTGCGTTAACAGGTAAAGTAAGACTTAAAATAGTGGGATACGCCGCACAATCTTCGGTTCGTGGTGAATTACAGAGTTTGGTAAAAGCGCACGAGTGGATCAAAGGTGAGATTGGATCAAAGCCAATTCCACATGAGGTTGTTTTGGCTGAAATGGGAACGACAGATCTAGTGATGATGCCTTATCGATTTGGAAAAGCCACAAATAATCGAATCCCCACAAAATTATGGGAATGCATGGCAATGAATATTCCGTTTATCGTTCAACACGCAACTTTGTTGGAAAGTAAGTTTAAATCAATCAAACTGTATAATAGCCTCGATTTTAAGTCGGCCGATTCTGCAGATAAATTAGCAGGATTACTTTCGAATACGAATTGGGAGGCTCTTAAGAAAACAACACACAAGGAAGCGGTGCATTGGGATAGTACGTTACTTAATTCTGTCTTTACAAAACTGTGAACCACTGGCACGAATTGACTGGTTAAAAACATATGAATATAGCACGCTTTTTCACTCCCATTTTCTCAATATTTTGTAGTATGTTTGCCCAAAATTAATAAATACGTGTTCCTTGATTGGTGAAATGGACGCCAGCACATAATAAATAAATCATAGTTATTACATCATACAAATTCATGGAAGAATTAAAAACGATTATAGAGCAAGCTTGGGAAAAAAGGGAATTGTTAAAAGAACCCACTACAGAAGAGGCAATTCGTACGGTGATTGAAAAATTAGATCAAGGAGCTTTACGAGTAGCGGAACCAACTGGCACAGATGAATGGATCATAAATCAATGGGTCAAAAAAGCGGTTGTATTGTATTTTCCAATGCAGAAAATGAGAACCATTGAAGTAGGACCATTTGAATTTCATGATAAAATGGCCTTGAAAACAGGATACGCTGAAAAGGGGGTTCGAGTAGTACCTCATGCAATTGCTAGATATGGTGCGTATGTAGCAAAAGGAGTAATTATGATGCCTTCCTATGTAAATATAGGAGCATACGTGGATTCAGGAACGATGGTAGATACTTGGGCAACAGTAGGAAGTTGTGCTCAAATTGGTAAAAACGTACATTTGAGTGGAGGAGTTGGAATTGGAGGAGTTTTAGAGCCTTTACAAGCGAGCCCAGTAATTGTGGAAGATGGCGCTTTTATTGGTTCCAGATGTATTGTAGTCGAAGGAGCAAGAGTAGGGAAGGAAGCTGTATTAGGAGCAAATGTAGTCTTAACCAAATCTTCAAAAATTATTGATATTACCGGTTCTGAACCAAAAGAGTATAGAGGCATTGTACCTGAACGTAGTGTGGTCATTCCAGGTTCTTATGAAAAGGAATTCAACGCTGGGAAATACAACGTTCCATGTGCGCTGATAATTGGACAAAGAAAAGAAAGTACAGATTTGAAAACGTCATTAAATGACGCCCTTAGAGAAAATGATGTCGTTGTTTAATACCTGGAAAACGATTGTTTTAAGCTCATTAATAAACGAAATAAAGACATTTTTTAACTTTTTCTAGGTTAGGAAAGGAGGTAGATTCACTGATTTGATCAATGTTATTTGGTTGTATCTAGTTTGTAATCAGTAGCTTAATTTTGTAAATCAAGGGGGATTGCTCCTTAGTCCACGATTTTTATTCCTTAAATATTTTAGCGTAGATGAAATTATACGTAACCTAAAATTGTACTTATCGTTTAACCCCGTATCTGTTCGAAATTGATCGATGAATAAACTTGGAATTCTTACTACGAAAGTCCTGCTGACTATCACTATGATATTGGGAGGAATAAACGCCTTTGCTGGAGGAGGAACTGCCTACATCTCGCAAACAGATGGCGATTGGGTAACTCCTGCTACTTGGACGGTGAATGCTGCTGGCGAATGCATAGCAAAAGATCCATATACAATTTCTGCTGGCGATTCCGTTTGGGCCACTTGTAATCCACTTGAAACAACCGCAAATGGCGCCATTACGGTTGAAAGTGGTGGGATTTTGCATGTGATTGGTGCTGGTGGTTTAAAAGGAAATGGAGATATCACTGTAGATCCAGGAGGAAGTCTTCAAGTTGATGGTAATTTTGATATTACTGGTAATGGGGGATTGATCATTGATGGAGATTTAACGATTGGCGGTAGCGTAACACTTGGAGGTTCCGGTGAATTTGAAGGAACCGGGAACGTAATAATTACAGGAACAGGTTGTGAACACTGGACCGGAACGGGTACTTGTATAGATTCAAATAGCATAGTTCCAGTCTTATTCTTTGAGGTAGCTGTAAAAAAAATAAATGACAAGCCTGTTATTATTTGGTCAACCCTCATGGAGGACAACGTCCATTCTTTTGTGATTGAACGTAGTTTCGATGGCATAGTATTTGAGAAAATAGGAACCATAAATCAGCACACTTCTGACTTCAAATTTGGATTGCAATCCTA
Source organism: Cytophagales bacterium (assembly GCA_965277185.1). Lineage (GTDB taxonomy): Bacteria > Bacteroidota > Bacteroidia > Cytophagales > JAHDFW01 > JAHDFW01. Next base: position 83,149 of record CBDICC010000041.1, read on the forward strand.
TCAATTCGTGGATGAAAATAGTTCTTTAAACGAGGAAATACTCTATTATCAAATTAAAGAAATAAGTAATAGAGGAACAGAGACCACATCAAAAGTAATTTCATTTTTAATGGAGAGTAATGGTCTCAAAACAGTGGAAATTTTTCCAAATCCATCCAAGGATGTTGTTTTTGTTGATTTATCTCAAAAGAATCCAAATGAAATAGTTAAAATTAATATATTTGATGCTTATGGAAAGGAAATAGTCCAAAAGACGATTTCAAATGGAGGAATACATTCCATAATAGACGAGCGGGATAACCTTTCTGCGGGAATATATTTTGTGAACTTGCGCAGTAATTCTTTAAACGAGATGCGCAAAGTCATTTTGAAGTGAGATACAGTTGATGTACAAACAATTCGTACAAGCCATATTTACCATTTGCGTAGCGCTGATTTGCTTTCTTCCATCAGTGCATGCGCAATCTAGCTCCAATCCATCCAAAGAAAGCAAGGCGATATTAAAACAAGCAAGAAAACATTATCGGGCCGGTGACTTTCGCGATGCAGTTCCTGAGTATGAATCTATTTTACATGACTACGCAGATGATTCAAAGGTGATTTTTGAATTAGGAGTGAGTTATCTTCATAGTTATCAGCAACCTAAGGATCTCGAATTTCTGGAACGTTCTTACAACATGGAAGGCAAGACCAACAAGAAAATCAATTACTGGTTGGGCCGGGCAAATCACCTCAACTACAATTTTGGTAAAGCCCATGAGTTTTATGAATTGTATTTGAATCAACTAAGGCGTTTTCAACGTAGTCAGCGTACAGATATCGAAAATTTGATGGAACAAAGTCGATATGCCAAACATTTGTGCGAGATTCCACAACGATATATTATTGAAAAGGTAGAAGGTGGGATCAATAGTGAATTTTCAGAGCATAGTCCAATTACTTCCATGGACGGATCTACGTTGATTTATACTTCAAGACATCCAAATGAAGTAAATAATATGGAAATGGATGTAGGAGGGGCGTACAGGGAAAAGATATATTATACCACCAAAAATGATTCTGGTCGCTGGAATACTCCAATCTTACTAGATATTGATCCCGAATTCAAAAATCATTTGGCGACAATGCAGTTGTTTGACAACGCAACAAAGATGCTTTTGTACAAAAGTACACATCAAGGAGATATTTATTACTCTGAAAAACAAGCAGATAGTTCATGGTCAGTACCTACTGAATATCAAAATATCAATTCCACCGAATGGGAAGCCGATGTTTACCTTTCAAGAAATGATGACATCATTTTTGTGTCCACGGACAGATTTACAAAAGACGGTAATTTGAACATATATTATTCTGAAAGACTGGCAGACAGTTCTTGGGGAGAATTAATTGATGTAGGGGATAGCGTAAATACACCTTTCGATGAAAACTCTCCATTTTTATCCAACGATGGCAAGCGACTATATTTTAGTTCGAACGGACATAAAAGTATGGGAGGATACGATGTATTCATGGTAGAACGGGATAGTGTAACAGGAAATTGGGGCACACCACAAAACATGGGATATCCAATCAATACACCAGATGATGATGTCTACTTCTATTTTGGATACAATGGATGGACAGGATATACCTCTTCGTATCGAACGGGAGGATTGGGAGAAAAAGATATTTATAAAATTACGTTTGTGCCGAATGTAAACATTGCAGGCCGCATCATTTCAGGAGAAACGAATGAGTTGTTGGATAGTGTTGAGATTTGCTTTCAGGCAATAAATACGGATACAAATTTTGTGGAATGCGATCTTACAAATGATTTAGATGGGTTATATAATGTGAATATTCTATCAAATCAACCTTACAAGGTGATTTTTACTAAAAATGGAGAAGTACTAGATGAGTTAGAATATTCAGTGCCATTTTTAGTGGAAGGGGATCCAACATATTACAAAAGGGATTTCGTACTATTCAAAGATACTGCTTCAGATAGCCTACGATTTAGACTTTTGGAAGTATCAGAACTAATCATGGATTCCATTCGCTTACGTCTTCGTGCAAATATGGAGAAATTGGCGTATCGAGAAAAACCAAAATTGGCATTGCATAGAGACTTGCAAGAGTTTTTGAAAGAGGTTGAGGAGATTATTGATGAACCAATGATTGATACAGTAATGGTCGAGGACGAAGAACCGCTCCTTGTAATGGATGATGATGAACCAATTATTACAAAGTTAAGTTCAGAAAGTGAGAAAACCATTGTTGATACAGTTGCTGAAATTACTTTGTTGATTTTAGGTACTACGGCAACTACGGATGGGAGTATTCTATCTGATGTGAAAGTGGATTTAGTAAATGACTTTTTCGATATTGAGCAAAGTGATAAGTCGAGTCAGTATGGTAAATATAGATTTGAATTAAATAGAAAAGTCAAATCAGGGTCGTCTAATCCTGATTTAAGGACAACGCATGTGTTATTAGCGAATTATGAAGGAGTTTTCTTATCTAAAGTTCCGGAGAGAAAGGAAGGGAATAAATATGTGGCAGATTTTGTTTTCGATGTGCATTCACCTCGATTGCAGATACGTGTGAAAGATGAAAAAACTAAACTGCCGTTAGAGCAAGTTCGAATGAAATTAACAAATCGTGCAACTGCTCAAGTTGAAAGTCATGTAATTAACGAGCAGAAATTTGCCCTAGCACTTACTGGTAGAAAGAAAGGAGAAACAATCCAATGTAGTATTGTATTTGAAAAAAATGGATATGAATCAAAGACAACTAAAGTAGCAATGGTATTAGGAGAAGATTCTACCAATGTAATTACGGTCGAATTGACTAAGAAAGCTCCAGAACCGTTGGTAGTGCGAAAAATTGAAAAACACGTCGAGCCAAAGTCCAAAGAAGAAGACATTATCGTATTGGATGAAAATGGAGAATTGAAAAAAGTTAAAAACCTTTATTTTCCGTTCGACTCATACAAATTTGAATCAAAGTATTATGCATCGCTGGATTACTTAGCTGAATTACTCAACGAACGCGACGACATTATTGTTAAAATCCTGGGACATGCCGATGACAAAGGAGCTGCGGCATACAACATAAAACTTTCTGGAAGTCGAGCAAAAAATGTATATGATTACCTAATATCTAAAAATGTAAGTGAGGAGCAGTTATTGACCAAGTCAATGGGATATTCGATGCCACTTGTTTCCAATGATGATGAATCGGATGGAAGGGAGCTGAACAGACGAGTTGAGTTTATCGTTTATAAAGCGGTGAAATAAAGATCACCAATTTTTCTTCTTAATGAAATGGTACATTTCGTATTTATATATATATGTACTTGACGAATTTATTTCTAAGCACTTAAATTATGTCAGAACTAAAAAGTCAAAAATCAGAAGAAACCAAAATTAAATTGGAGTAATAGTCAATATTGACCCTTAATCTTCAGGGAAAGGCAAGAAAACGAAATTAGTGAAATCCATATCCACTACAAATAGGCAACAAAATTCGTCTGGATTTTTGAATGTTTGGATAAATTCTTCCCGCTTAGTAATAATCTCTCGTTGATTAAATTCATCCTCAAACGAAGCATATACATTCCAATTTAAATCTTTACTTGCCGGATAGAGCAATTGTCCAATTGGTTGTTCAGCTTTGCAAAATATAAATATTGGATGCATTGAAAAGTTGTTGGATCGAATTTGATACGAAGCTTCTTTTAATTTGTCGCTGATCTTTACAAATTCGGACGTGATGCTACCTAAAAATTTGCCGTCTAATTCAGTACTGTTTTCCATCGATTCTTTATTTGACGGCAAATGTAGGGATTTACTCATTAAACCGTGCTCTTGTGGTGAAAAATGATTGATTAAACGTTCAATTTCATTACCATTTTAGTTTAAAATGTTGTTTGGGCTGATTTGGTCTAAAAAAGACGATTCCAAACTCGAAAAGATCTATGCTTAACGTAACAGCGGGGTCATTGAAGATTTGTTGCCAGGCAGATTCCATTCCTTCACTCCAGTAGATATCGTCGAAAATAAGAATGGAATTGTCATGTAAATAAGGCAAGGCCATTTTGAAATATCGAATTGTCGCTTCTAACGAATGATTTCCATCAATAAATATAGCATCAATAGGGGTATGGGTTTGTAGAATGCCTCCCAATAATTGGTCGATATTACCATTTAGCCCTCTAATGTTTGATGCCTTAAGTTTATCAAAATTATTTTGAGCTAGCTGTAAAATGTTTGGACACCCTTCAATTGTAATTACTTGGTTATTGGAATTATTGGCGCGTGAAAGGTAAAGAGAACTAATTCCTAAAGAAGTTCCAAGCTCAATGGTCGTTTGAACGTTTAGATAAGTTAAAATGCGATGCAATAACAAGCATTGGTTTTGAGGAGATAAGGAATTTCGAGCAATAGATGAAACCGTACGCCTATTTGATTTTAATTTCTTTGAGCCAGCTCCGAAATCGGTAACTTCAATTGCTTCCGTATTTTTCAATGACAGTTTTCGAAGGGTTTCTATATCATCAAAATTAGAATCCTCAGACTTCCCTTTTATGGCTTTGGTATATAAATCAAAAATAAACGGCGAATGAAGAGAGTGCTCGTTTCGGGCCTTAAAAAGATGTTTGAAGTAATTTTTGGTTAGATTGTGGTTGTACACTTCTACACTGGGATTCGATTAAAAAGATAATCAGGTGGTAAAATTAATTTAATTCCTTTTTTAACTTAGGCTAAGTTAGGTATTAGTTATTTCGGCAAGGAACCACCATGGTGAAGGCAGGGATTTCAACTTCAATCCTTGATCCATCAACTAACTTTTCCATTAAATAGAATCCGCCCATTTTACCAATTTCGGATTTCAAGTTGCAACCAGAAACGTATTTATGTACTTCTCCTGGTTCTAGGATAGGTTGTTGGCCTATAACACCTTCACCTTCTACTTCTCTAATATTTCGAAGTGAATCGTGAATGTACCATTGTCTACGAAGAAGCTGAACCGTGTCTCCACTTACGTTTTCAATTCGTACATTATACGCAAAAACATAGTGGAACTGCTGCGGACTGGAATATTCCGGCATATACTGAGTAGAAATACTCACTTTAATTCCTTCTGTTGTTTGAGTTACCACGTTCATTGGTTTATTGTAAAAATATTCATTTTATTTCTGAAACGCAAAAAAATGGATAATATTGTGACCATTTTAAGTATAAATCAAGGCGTTGAGTTGTATGGAAGTTCGATTAAATGAAAGTTGGAATAATATATTATCAACGGAATTTGAAAAACCTTATTTTCAAAGTTTGATTGATTTTGTACAACAAGAATACCAAACTGCTACCATTTATCCTCCAGAAAAGTTGATTTTTAATGCGATGAACCATTGCACATTGGAAGAGGTAAAGGTTGTAATTATTGGACAAGATCCATATCACGGACCCGAACAGGCAAATGGATTATCTTTTTCTGTGGCGGACGAAGTGCGACATCCTCCATCTCTAAAAAATATATTTAAAGAACTTCTGTCTGACGTAAAGAAACCAATACCGACTTCTGGAAACTTGGAATACCTGGCGAATCAAGGAGTGTTATTACTCAATGCGACACTTACGGTAAAGGCCAAAACTCCAGGGTCTCATCAAAATAAAGGATGGGAGGAGTTTACGGACGCCATTATTCGGTCCGTTTCAGAAAAGAAGGAACACGTAGTCTTTTTACTTTGGGGGGCATATGCGCAACGAAAAGGAGAAATAATAGATCGATCCAAGCATCACGTTTTGGAATCACCACATCCATCTCCATTTTCTGCGCATCGAGGTTTTTTCGGAAACCAGCATTTTAGTAAAGCTAATGCTTATTTACAGAGCAAAGAGATCCAGACAATTAATTGGTAGCACACACCTTCGAACTTAAAGAAGACGGTTATTCGTGTTATTGGTGGTGAGGTAAATTTTGTTTTAGTACAAAAAAAAACGGAGCTCAAACGATATGTTAATATCACCTGAACTCCGAAAATAAAAAAAAAATACTTTTATATTTTAATGATTAGTGGGATTGCTTTGTGTCTGCTAGGCAAACAAACAAACCTGAATAACTAATATTAAAATGTGATTTTATTTGAGTTTTGAATAATACTTTGATTATCAGTGCTTTGCTTAACAATCCCCCGTAATGATAAGTTCACAATAGGAGTGATAATATCGTTACTTTGCACCTTAACCATTTCTTTATTTTCACCAATTGCTCTTGGCTTAAAGCTTACGGTCATTGTACCCGATTCCCCTGGCTTCAATGGCTTTTTGTCCATCACAAATGTTACACAATTACATCGACTCTTTAGATTAGAAATGTTCAAGTCAGATTTCCCGAAGTTGGTAACCGTGAATTTTTTGCTTACTCTTTGACCAATTTGAATGTTCCCAAAATTATGATCATTGTCTACAATTCGAATTCGTGGAGATGCAAGTCTTTCAGCATCGGTAAATACCTTGTCTGGCTTTTTTTGAGCAACTCCATTTATACGCAACACTTTGGAAGGTGATTTGGCATTAGAAGTGATGGTAATCGATTTGTGAAATCCACCTGGGCGGTTTAAGCTATTATAAGAAGCTTTAATTTCACCGGTTCCTCCAGGAGGAATAGGGTCTTTAGACCAAAATGGAGTAGTACAACCACAAGATGCTTTGACCTTTGTAATTACAATAGGTTCATTTCCTGTATTTGTAAATTTAAATACGTGATCGGCTTTGTCACCTTCTTTTATGTTACCAAAATCATACGATTCCTCTTCAAACTTGAAGGTTCCTTGTGCAAATCCAATTACACTAATTCCTACTGACAAGATGGTTATAATGAATTTTCTCATTTTTTTAATGTATTAAATCTTCGCTTGCTAAACGATTAAATTACTTGAACTGATTTCTGCAAATATACAATTTGACAGTTTAAAATGCTAAATAAAAGGATAGCAAATTTCATTCCGAATGTCTTTTGGAATGCAGAAAATTTCAGGTAAATCATAGAAGATAGGTTTAATAGCTAGAATTGAGCACTTTGAATAGCGTGAAATCGTTTTGAAATACGCGTTAATTTTACTAATTTCGCGCAATTATAAAGATGAACCGTTTTGAGTGTTAAAGTAGCAGCAAAAAAGAAAAAATTCGACAAGGCCGAGGTTCTTGCCGACTATGCAGTAGCAGTAGAAAGCAGAGAAGCAAGCTTGTTGGGGCGAAAGGAGGTTTTCATGGGGAAAGCCAAGTTTGGAATTTTCGGTGATGGTAAGGAATTAGCCCAAATAGCCTTGGCTAAGTATTTTAAGCCGGGAGATTTTCGATCAGGATATTATAGGGATCAAACAATATTGTTTGCCACCGGTGAGCTAACAACTCAACAATATTTTGCCCAATTGTATGCACATATGGATGTGGAGGCTGAACCGGCTTCTGCAGGAAGGATGATGAACGGGCATTATGCCACACGTTCTTTAAATGAAGACGGAAGTTGGAAGGATTTAACAAAAATTAAAAATTCCAGTGCCGATGCTTCACCAACAGCTTCTCAGATGCCTCGATTGGTTGGTTTGGCACAAGCTTCGAAATATTACCGGGAGAATAAAAATCTGGACGGGACAGGAATGTCAAATAATGGAAATGAGATTGCATTTGGTACAATAGGAAATGCTTCAACATCAGAAGGTCCGTTTTTTGAAGCCATAAACGCAGGGGGCGTGATGCAAATTCCAATGGTAGTTTCGGTTTGGGATGATGGATACGGAATTTCTGTTCCAGCCAAATATCAAACAACCAAAGAAGATATCTCTGAAATACTTAGTGGTTTTCAGCGTGAAGGTAAAGGGGAGTCAGGATATGAAATCATAAAGGTAAAAGGTTGGGATTATCCAGCTTTATTGGAAGCATATGAAAAAGCAACCGCGGTTGCTCGAGAAGAACATGTACCCGTATTGATTCATGTAACGGAAGTGACACAACCACAAGGACATTCTACGTCAGGTTCTCACGAGCGTTATAAGTCGAAAGAGCGAATGGAGTGGGAAAAGGATTACGATTGTAATCTGAAGTTTCGCGAATGGATTGTGAATGAAGGTGTGGCAAGCGAGAAAGAAATCGTTGAAACAGAAACGGAAGCGATTAATAGAGCAAAGAAAAGTAGAACTGATGCATGGAAGGCGTATTTGGCTTCCATGAAGGGGGAGGTAGATGAAGGTAAAGCCCTTATTCAAGAGCTGGCAGCTGGATCTGATCATAAAGAAGAAATTGAGAAAATTGGAGCTGCTTTAGCTGCAGAAATGAATGCAATTCGAAAGGATGCCATTGCAGCCGTCACTAAGGCGTTGCGTTTTACACGTTTTGAAAATTTTCCTGCAAGGGATAAGGCGCGAACATGGATCAACGAAGAGTTAGATGTGAATTTTGGTAGATATTCCTCTCATTTATTGAGTGAATCACCAAAAGCAGCATTAAATATACCAGAAGTAAAAGCAGTATATAAAGGAGACGAAAAGCCTGTAGATGGGAGAGAGGTGTTGCAAGCTTGTTTTGACAGTATGTTGGAGCGAGATGAACGTGTGTTGGCATTTGGAGAGGACGTTGGTAAAATAGGAGATGTAAATCAAGCGTTTGCAGGACTTCAGGAAAAATTTGGTGAGCATCGTGTATTCGATACCGGTATTCGGGAATGTACCATCATGGGGCAGGGAATAGGTATGGCAATGCGAGGTCTAAGACCAATAGCTGAAATTCAATATTTGGATTACCTGTTGTATGGAATTCAAATATTATCTGATGATTTGGCAACACTTCAATACCGAACAAAAGGAGGGCAGAAAGCACCGATGATTATTCGTACCAGAGGGCATCGTTTAGAAGGAATCTGGCATTCAGGATCGCCAATGGGGATGATCTTGCATTCAATAAGAGGAATTCACGTGTTGGTACCTCGAAACATGACACAGGCAGCTGGTTTTTATAATACAATTCACCAGTCGGATGAACCTGCATTAATAGTGGAGTGTTTGAACGGATATAGATTAAAAGAAAAGATACCAGCGAATATATCAGAGTTTACTTTGCCATTAGGTGTGCCAGAAGTGATTCGCGAGGGAGCGGATGTGACGGTGGTGACATATGGTTCTATGTGTAGATTAATACAAGAAGCAGCAAATCAATTAAGTGAAGTAGGGATCTCGGTAGAGATAATTGACGTACAATCATTATTACCATTTGATATCCATCATTCAATAGTGGAATCTGTTAAGAAAACGAATCGTGTTGTATTTGCAGATGAAGATGTAAGTGGTGGAGCAAGTGCATTTATGATGCAACAAGTAATTGAAAAGCAGAAAGGATATTATTATTTAGATTCTGAACCAAAAACAATTCATGCGAAAGATCACAGACCTGCTTATGGCACAGATGGAGATTACTTTTCTAAGCCAAATGTCGAAGATATTTTTGGAAGCATCTATGATATGATGCATGAAGTGGATCCTGAAAAGTATCCTCAAATATAAATTAACTAATTAGACAAAATAAACATTAAGTCCACGAATTTTTTTAATGAATTTAATGTAACTAAATTCATTCTTATTCGTATAATAAAGTATAGTCCATGAAAAGAAACTTAGGGGTTAGAAACGTAATTCAGGAAACATCGGATACCATCACGATTGAATTTGAACGTCCATCGGATGTTGATTTTAAAGCAGGTCAATTCCTGACCTTGATTAATGATGTAAATGGAAAAGAGGAGCGAAGGAGCTATTCACTTTGTTCAGCACCATATGAAAAAGATAGATTAGCCGTTTCTGTGAAAAGGGTAAATGGAGGAGTTGTTTCAAACTACTTGAACGATAAAGCATCTTCATTACAATCAATGGAGGTGATGGATCCATTAGGAGCCTTTTATTTGGATTCAAATCCTGCAAATAGCAAGCACTACGTTTTGTTTGGTGGGGGTAGTGGAATTACGCCAATTATGTCCATATTAAAGACCATTTTGGAAGAAGAGCCTAATAGCGTGGTTACGCTAGTGGATCAAAATCGAAATGCTGCAAATATTATCTTTAGACATGAGTTGAATGAGTTGGCAACCAAATTTTCAGAAAGATTCAACATTATCAATTATTTGTCTCAACCCGAAGAAGGTTGGACAGGAAATACAGGTAGAATTAATGCTGAAGAAGTAAATAAGATTGTAAATAACCTTGAAGGAAATTTGACTCGTGCATATTACATGTGTGGACCGGATGGATACATGGGAGAGGTGAAAGCTGGTCTTGACTTAGCAGGAGTACCATCTGAAGTTATTTTTAAAGAGAGTTTTAATAGTTCCACTGAAGTTGGAGCAGATTCGGAAGCAGCGCAAAATGCTGCAGAAGGAGGAACCAAAAATGTAAAAATAATCTTTGACGGAGACGAATATAATTTTCCTGTCGCGCCAGGAGAAACAATTTTGGATGCAGGATTGGATCGTGAAATTGATTTACCGTATTCATGTCAAAGCGGGGTATGTACCGCATGTCGAGGTAAATGTCTCTCTGGCGAAGTAGATTTAAGTGAGGTGGAAGGTTTGTCCGAAAAGGAATTGAAGGGCGGCTACGTGCTACCATGTGTTGGTTATCCTTTGACCGACGATGTGGTGATTGAAATAGGCTAGTACTAATAAACGTATTTATTGGATTGGTTGATTTCTATTATAATGCAAACAATACGATTCAATAAATACGTTTAATATAATTTAGTTTAACGAGGAGCAATCATGTCTAAACTAAGCCTAAAGTACAACATAACATGAACAAATTCATTTTATCACGGCTTTGCTGTGACCCACATTTTATCGATTCAAGTCAAATTATTGATGCGCACATAAAGCCTGGTGCTTTATAACCCCAACGCGCCTATATTGATCAGTTGAGTCTAAAAGTACGCTAGTTGAAGATGCTTATTCCGCACTTATCTGCCTATTTTAATCAATATAGTTCAATCAAATTTTAGTAAAATAAAAACAAATCAAGGCATAGATCTAATGCCTTGCTATCAATTCAATGTTTCGCAAAAGAATTGAAATGGATCTATAAATTAGTGTAATTCATTTCATTTCATCTCAAAATGAGGTCTAGCGGAGCGCTTGACATAAATCAGTGTGCGTAAACTGATCTTATTGTTGAAAGAGTTATAGGAATCTTTTAATGTAAACGAACGGATCCAAAGCGTTTGCCTCAATTTAACTTTTTAAAAAATACTATGAAGAAAACCTTATTTTTTATGGGTATGCTGTGCCCTGTCTTTTCAGCTTTTGCCAGTTCCAAATATGACAATATGTATAGCCAGGTAGGAGAAATCTTGGTGTTGTTTGTTGTTTTGTTATTATTATTTATATCCGTTTTAGTACACCTCATTTCAAAATACAAGCGAAGTATGAACAAGAAGCAGTTCTTTTCATTCCAACGTTTGAAGCCCTATCTCATCATTCTGGGAATGTTAGCGATTTCGATATTAGCGGTTAACTTGATTACTGAAAAACCAGAATTTCAGAATGCACAGGAAAAAATTGATTATGGTAAGCGCCATGGGTATGATCAATATGTAGAAGAAGGGTATAAAGAATTGATTAATATCTATGTGGACCCCACATTTGATCAAAAATACCTTAAACAAACGTATAAAAACGTGGGCGACGTTTCAACGAATTTATCTCATCATGAAGGGTTTGTTCAAGCACACTTTGATAACCACAAATACATTGTAGAAACTGGATATCTGATTATTGACTATAACAAAATGAAAGATGTAAATCCTGATATAGGAAACTTTGGTCAGGCGATGATTTTTTATAATTACTTCGATCGATATGAGGGGTATCCTGAGAAAATAGATCAAGCCGCTGAGTCAATCGATGCTGTGAAGTTGCAAATACCTTTGGTGAATTATTATAAGGGGCTGATTCATTCCCGAAGAGGGGAACGAAAGCTCGCAATAAAATACTATGAGCAAGAAATTAAATTGAAAGGTAAGGTTAGGGAAGCATACAAGCAGCTTATCAACCTTCAATACAGCACAGGTAATTTGGCATGGGTAAATGCAACGTTTGATAACCCAGAAACCAACGCCTATTTTAGTTTTGGATTAAAAGAAAAGATCCTATACGAACGTAATGATTATGGTGGATTAAGTTTGCTTTACTTTAACTGGATGAAAGGCAATGCTAATATCATTGGCTTTATGGCAGCTTTACTAATTACATTGGTTTGGGTATGGTATCTGATTAAATTAGACTTTTTCAGAAGAATACAGGTTACCAAACTTGTAGTGGCATTTGGATTGAGTGTAATTTGTGTGCCTATTTTATTTTTTGTGAGCAACTTCGTGAATTACACCCTTGGATTTACGCTTACAGGTGGCTTTTTCAATGATTTATTATACTGTATAGTTGGAATAGGTCTAATGGAGGAAATTGTCAAAGCAATACCCTTTGTCATAGTGATTGCTTTGTTCGGTAAAAACATGAAGCAACCTTATGATTATTTAATTGTAGCATGCGTATCTGGTTTGGGCTTTGCTTTTGTAGAAAATTTCGGAAAGTATTATACAGAAGTGAATGCAGATTTGATTCATTCGAGGGCGTTGGTTACGGTATTTTCGCATATGTTTGATTCGGCATTATTGGCATATGGAGTAGTGTTGGCTAAATTTAAACTGAAGAAAAATGTAATTCCATATTTTATAGGATTTTTGTTGCTAGCTGCCTTTGCACATGGATTTTATGACTTCTGGCTTATTAGCGATAGTGTGAAAGGGTGGTATCTAGTGACATTTGCAGTGTATTTAATTAGCATTCGAGTTTGGTCAGATATTACTACATCAATGATAAATCAATCTCCTGATTTTGATTATACGATCCTTGATCGGAAGTTTAAGTTGCAATTTCAATTGGTGTATGGTTTATTAGGGATACTGTTGTTTGAATATATATGTATTGGTTTTAAGTTTGGGGATGAAGTAGCGAATGATTTGCTTGTGATGGCATTATTAACAGGAAGTTATTTGATTTTATATTTGGCCACGAGTTTGGGAAGATTGGATTTGATCAAAGGGTATTGGAAACCAGTGCAAGTACCACTTAGAATCTCAGATTATATCATTCCGAAAATGATCAACCCTAAATTGTTTATTGGTCAACGGATTACCATTCGATCGGGAAAATACAATAAGAAGCTAGCTAAATTGGGTCCTTTAAATGGTGAGATTATAGATCGAAAAGTCTTGATAAAGGATACGAACTGGTTTGTTGTGCAGCTCGATGAACCAATTAAAATGAAGCGAGAAGATATAAAATCTGTATTAATCAAATTCTATCATGATGACGCAAATTTAAACGAACATGCCAGTTTAAGAGTCTTGGTGAGAATGCCGCGATCTAATAGCGCGCTTAAGCCTTTAATTTTACCAAAGAAAATGTTTAATTTGCTTGACTGGGGATTTGCAATGAAAGAAGTTACTAAATAATACACCATGGGAAAAAAAATAGGCTACATCATTATCACTGTATTGATAGGAGGACAGTTTTTGTTCTCTGCCTATTCAAAATTAGATACCATTGAGCAGTTTGAAATAATATTGGTTCAATACGGAATTGGAGATTGGTTTTGGAGTAAGATTATTGCAAGAATCCTTATTTCATATGAATTCGTATTAGGTGTACTTCTTTGTGCTCAAATAAAATTTGGAACTATGATAAAAAAGGTCACGTTAGCTACGTTGATCTTTTTTTCACTATTTGTGCTATATCAAATGTTCGCAGGAGCAAGGGTAGATAATTGTGGTTGTTTTGGTGAATTGGTTGAGTTAACTCCGGAACAAACATTACTCAAAAATGGAATATCTATAGGGTTGTTGATTTTAGCATTTATGCTAACTCAGAAATCAGATTGGCTTGCCAAAAAATGGAGAGTAGGAAGTACGGTGATCTTAAGTCTAGTGGCGATAGGATTTGTCGTAATTCTTCAGCCTCCGATTGATGTCTATGGTCAAAGTTCTCCCAAGGCAATTGAAGATGGAGGGATGTTTCCAGCCTTGGAAATTTATGATTCGGAAGCAGGAAATCCAATAGGAGTAGATAGTAGCTGGTATAAGGGCAAGAACTTAATTGTTTTTGTAAGTGCTGGATGCAAATATTGCAAACAGGTAGTTTCAAAAGTGAACGTGGTATATGATGATCCTAAGTATAAAGATCGGATATTGTTGGTATTTGTATTTGAAACGGATGCTACAATAAACGATTTTTTACAAAGAACTGGAGGGGAAAAGTTTGCGACGGCACGAATTGATAAGAAACGCTTTATAAAAGTAACTAAAGGTAGATACCCACAACTGTTTTATTTGTCTGATGGAGTGGTGGAAGCAAATATAGGTAAGAAAGAGCTTTTTGAATTTGTTCCAGAGTTCTGATGGGACTAAATTGAAAATAATTTAATTATTTGATGTTTTAATATCACTTATTTGGTTTTATGGAATGATTATTGTACTTTAATAATTTAATATTGGATTCTTCGTTTATTTAATATGTAAAACTTAAAAGTACCTTTGAAACACACTCATTCTAATCATACCAACCCTATAGTGATGCACACGGCTTCTGGTCAGTTGACATCCTATTATCAAGTGATTGTTGTACTTTTTGCTGTGTTTTTGACCTTTTACATTTCCTCCAATGGTTATTTTGATTCGATAGTGAAGAAAGGTGACAGTACGGAGCAGAAAAGTAGCAGTGAAAAAGAAGAGAAAGAGGAAAAGGAAAAAGAGGAAAAAGAAGAGTTTAACCATGAACGATACATAAGTTGGTTGGAGACTCTATTAGATATTCAAGCTAGATTAAAAAGTGAAACACCATATACTTCCAGTGCCTTTGATCAGGTAATGCTGGAAATTCCAACTCCCCCTCCCGAATGCTAAATAGGGGTGTCTTGTCCTGATTTAAGACGATTGTGTTCTGCATTTAATATTGCAACGAATGGATTGTTCTTGATCTGTATGTAGGAAACTAGAATACAGGATTAATTGAAGGCAACTTGAAACTCCCAAAGCAATACTTTATCAAATAAATTATTAATCTGATCTGGAAGAATTGAATCTATAATTTGTCCACATCATGCACAAAAGTTTGTGTCTGTTGATTAATTGAAAAGGTATATTGAATGCCATTTGAAATAGGATTCGAAGTTAAGTGACGTCAAATTTGAAGTCGAATCATGCAAGAATAGGTAATCATAAATAACTTGAAAATTAAGAACAAGGGGCAGAAATAGAATGAAAAATTTTCGTTCTCAATAAAACGGATACTGAAAATATAGAAGTATTTGATCGGAAAGTGATTGCTTTCCGGTTAATTGCGGATTCATTTACAGAGTGGAAGATAATTTGGTAAAGGCAGAAGCAATAAAGTGTAGAATTGTTGCTTCTAAATCATCATTAAATAAATTAATACGAATAAGTTAGAATTAAATCAAAATGAAAAAAATAGCATTAATAGGATTTGCCATCGCATTTCTAATGACTTCTTGTGTAATCGTAAGACCAGGAGAAGTAGGAGTAAAACAACGATTTGGAAAGTTAGTAGGAACCACTCAATCGTCAGGATTGGTAGGTGTCAACCCTCTGACTACTAGTTTAGTAAAAATACCAGTACGTACCGTAAATAAGGAAGTACGATTAAATCTTCCTTCCAAGGAAGGCTTGAACGTAAATGCAGAAATATCTATTTTATATCACATTCAAAAAGATAAAGCTCAGGAGATTATCATTGAAGTAGGAAGAGATTACGAACGGATATTGATTTTAAGTACATTTCGTTCTGCGTCCGCTGATGTTTGTGCCAAGTTTTTTGCAAAAGATATGCACTCAGGAAAACGTGGAGAAATTGAAAAAGCAATTCTTAAGCAAATGGCACTTCAATTAGAGCCTAGAGGTTTTGTTATTGAAGCGGTCTTATTAAAAAGCATCACGCTTCCTTCAGGTTTATACTCGGCAATTGAAGCAAAATTAAGAGCGGAGCAACAGGCACAACAAATGGATTTTGTACTTCAACGTGAGCGAAAGGAAGCAGAACGTAAAAGAGTAGAAGCTGCAGGTGTTCGTGATGCACAGAAAATTTTGAAAGAAGGGATTACTGCAGAGAATATTCAGTGGAAAAGTTTAGAAGTGTTGAAAGATTTGGCCAGTTCTCCAAACGCTAAATTGATTATAACGGACGGTAATACTCCAGTATTAATCAATGGAGATGGGAAATAAGACTTTCGAAAAATAGATTAAATTTAGAATTCAAATAGGAAACGCACGTTCGAAAGGACGTGCGTTTTTTTGTTTTTTGATGTAACTATCTTACAAAGGAAATAGATGAATCTCCTTCATTTAGGATTAAAAATGAGTTCGTGAATCTCTTGAATCATAAGAGTTATATTTGAAACCCCATATACAAATATCGTCTATTTATCTCGTGTGTGTGTACTTTATTTGAGCTCGTGAATCTCCTTCATTTAGGATTAAAAATGAGTTCGTGAATCTCCTGAATCATAAGAGTTAAATTTGAAACCCCATATACAAATATCGTCGATTTATCTCGTGTGTGTGTACTTTATTTGAGCTCGTGAATCTCCTTCATTTAGGATTAAAAATGAGTTCGTGAATCTCCTGAATCATATGAGTTAAATTTGAAACCCCATATACAAATATCGTCGATTTGACCATCGATGCCTTGAATCATCCAATCATTGAAAGTCGTTTCAATTTTTTCTTTTTGCTGTTCAAGTGGAAGAACGGATATTTCAATAAATAATTCTCTAAATCGCTTATACCCAAATTTACGATCTTTTGGACCTCCAAATTGATCTGCGTATCCATCCGAAAATAGATAAATAACATCCTCTTCTTTCAATTCGATCGTATGATTCTGAAATGGTTTTGGTTGATCAAATTTACCAATAGGCTGCTTGTCGGCCTTGGTTTCCATCACAGTTCCATCTCGCACAATGTATAGCGAATTGTTTGCGCCCGCATATTCTAATACATTGTCATAAATTGCACAAAGAGCAATATCCATCCCGTCTTGGACATTGTCGTCTGATTTTTCAAACTCTTCCAAAACCAATGTTCTTGTCTTATCCAGGATATCGGAAGGTTTGTTTAATCCAAATTCTCTAACTGCACGATTCAGGGCATTGTGGCATACTACACTTACCAAAGCACCAGGAACGCCATGACCAGTACAGTCTGCAACGGAAAATAAGGTTCCATTTTTTACTGATTCTGATTGATTGGAAGTTTGAACAAAAGGCTCAAGCCAATAGAAATCTCCGGCAACGATATCTTTTGGAAGATAAAAAACAAATGAATTAGGCAGCAATAGTTGGATTCGTTTTTTCTGTGGTAAAATGGCTTTTTGAATTCTTTTAGCATAATTAATACTGGAGGTAATTTCTTGATGTTTTGCTTCAATCTCCAATTGGTTTTCATGTAACTGCTGAACCATATGGTTGAATTGATTCGAGAGTATGGCTAATTCATCATTGCCCTTTGGAATAACTCGAGCGTCCAATTCACCGGATTCTATTCGCTGAGCAGTTTGCGTTAAATTAAGAATAGGTTTGGTAATTCTTCGTGTATTGAAAAATACTACTCCTCCAAGGCAAATAATTGATAGAAATAATATTAAATCCTGCTGTAAATTAGAAGAAAGTAAATTAGTCATCCATGTTTTATCTAAGCGACATATTAACACTCCGTTGTTGTATGCAGTAGCCTGTGGATTATAGAAGTTTCGATACGAAGTGTAAAAATTAAGGGAGTCGATCTCAAATACAGAGTCTTTTTGCAAACTATACGCCTTTTGTATGTTTTGATAAGTACTGCTATCAAAGGTTCTGGTAGGTTCATTAAAGGATTCATGCCATTTGGGATAATATACCAGATCTAGGGATAGAATTTCAGGAGTAACAGATCTAACGGCATTTACTTTTAACTTTAAAACATCCACGATGGAATCGGCTTGTTTGGAATATCCAATTACCGCTAGAATATATTGTCCGTCGTATATCGATTGATATCCAGTTTTTGATTGCCGGCTTAAAAGTCGTCCGTTACTTACATCATTTAAATGAATAAGAGTGTCCTGATTTACACGTTGCAATAACATTTTGTACTCATCACCCAAATCAAACGTGTTGAAGCCAATATCACTTTTAAACGTGCTATTAATGATAATTCCATCCTTGTCTAGAATATAGAAGTGCTCACGCACTGGATCCATGTTTGTTTTTGAATGAGCTAGTTGTAAATTAAGTTTGCTTAGATCTAAAGTAGATTCGGAATGAATGAATTGAAGTTGATGAAATACATTCTCAATTCGGTTGTTCAGTTTTTCTTCTGCAATTCGCATTGTCAATTCCTGATATTCCAACACACCTTCAATTTGATTATTTAAGGATTGAACCCGTTCCTGATTGAATTTTGAAATTAGTTGGATGGTTTGTTTTAAGCCAAAAAAGGCAATGATTCCAAAAAGTATTATTTCCGGAATTAAAATACTTAGCAATGTTCTTTTGAAAATGGATGATTTCTTCTCCATGATAAGATTCAAAAAAAAATGTTAGAATGAAGTTCTATGCTCAATTACCATAAGAACAGAATAGATAAAAAAGGTTGTATTTCAACGGTACAACACTTTATTGAAGTTTACTTGGACGAATGTACTTGTTAATTGGTACAAATAGAAGCGCTTGTAAATAAAAATTTGTTATTTAATCTAAATTTTAATACTCTAAAGTTTAAAAATATTAGATATATTTAATTATAAATATTAACTATATAATTTTAAATAAAATAAATGAACTTATGAAAAAACTATTATTAGTATTCGTATTAGGCTTTTTTTGCCTTTCATACTCCCATGCTCAATTGAACAACGAGTCTGATTTCACCAAGGAAGTTGCAATGGCAAAGGGAGCACTTTTCTCATCCTGTCCAGATGCACGTCCTTCTGCATCGGAAGTAGTGTTTGGAAGTGTAACTCCATTTTCGTTTTGTGCCGAAGGTGGGAGAGTGCACAAAGTGGTATTTTATAAAACCTCTAGATCGGGAATTTTGCCTTATTTTAGAATAGTAGGATTTGTAATATTGGATTGCGATAATTCAGTTTTAACAACGGGATGTGGTGCAATCCAACCTCTCTAAGGAGAATAAAATAGTAAGGAATACTTGAAAGCATCGTTTCTTTAGGGAAACGATGCTTTTTCCTTTGTATGAAAGATTTAATGGTTTCTTGTCGAGATGATAAGGTAGATTATATATAGCCTTAAATAATTGCGTCTAAATTCCGTAAAATCAGTAAATTTGTCAACTTGATAATTGACGAATGGATAAAATAAGAAATTTCTGCATAATAGCCCATATTGATCATGGTAAGAGTACGCTCGCTGATCGTTTACTAGAGGCAACTCAAACGGTTTTTGGTAGGGATATGCAGGCGCAGCTGTTGGATAACATGGATTTGGAGCGCGAACGTGGAATCACGATTAAGAGTCATGCGATTCAGATGGACTATGTATATAAAGGGGAAACGTATACACTCAATTTGATTGATACACCTGGTCACGTAGATTTCTCATATGAAGTATCACGTTCTATTGCAGCTTGTGAAGGGGCATTACTTATTGTTGATGCAGCTCAAGGGATTGAAGCTCAGACCATTTCGAATTTATATTTAGCTATTGAACATAATCTGGAAATCATTCCAGTAATGAATAAAATTGACCTTCCTAGCGCAAAGCCCGAAGAAGTGAAAGACGAGATTGTAGATTTAATTGGATGCGATCGGGAGGATATTATTTCAGCCAGTGCAAAGGAAGGAATTGGAATCACAGATATTTTAGAGGCGGTAGTTGAACGAGTTGATGCGCCAAAAGGAGAGCCGAATAGTGAATTACAAGCTTTGATTTTTGACTGTGTATTTAATACGTATAGAGGAATCGAAGTGCTGTTTAAAGTTGAAAACGGTAGTATTAAAAAAGGCGATAAAGTAAAGTTTATAGCTACCGGAAAAGAATACTTTGCAGATGAGATCGGAGTACTTAAATTGGAACAAGAGCCAAGAGATGAAATTACCGCAGGAAATGTTGGTTATTTGATTTCAGGGATTAAAAATGCAAGAGAAGTGAAGGTGGGGGATACCATTACAAAGGTGGAAGCTCCTTGTGCAGAGGCAATTCAAGGGTTTGAAGATGTGAAACCTATGGTATATGCCGGGATTTATCCAGTAGATACCACTGATTATGAGGAACTACGTTATTCAATGGAAAAATTACAATTGAATGATGCAGCGTTGGTTTGGGAACCGGAAACCTCAATGGCATTGGGATTTGGATTTCGATGTGGATTTTTAGGGATGTTGCACATGGAAATTGTGCAAGAACGATTAGAGCGGGAATTTGATATGACCGTGATTACAACGGTTCCATCGGTAGAATTTCATGCGATTACAAATAAAGGAGACATACAATACATCAATGCGCCATCGGATATGCCGGAGCCAAATTTGATTTCTCATGTGGAGGAACCAATTGTAACAGCGCAAATTATCTCAAAGGCAGATTATGTAGGACCAATAATTGGTTTGTGTATGGAAAAGCGTGGAGTAATTCAGAATCAGGTGTATTTAACATCTGATCGCGTTGAACTTACTTTTGACTTGCCATTGGCAGAAATTGTATTTGACTTCTTTGATAAATTGAAGACTATTTCTAGAGGATATGCGTCGTTGGATTATCAACCAAAGGGCTTTATTACTTCACACATGGTGAAATTAGACATTTTGTTGAATGGAGATCAAGTAGATGCATTATCAGCTATTGTCCATCGTGATAAAGCATACGATTGGGGAAAGAAAATCTGTGAAAAATTACGTGAGTT
Source organism: Cytophagales bacterium (assembly GCA_965277185.1). Taxonomy (GTDB): domain Bacteria; phylum Bacteroidota; class Bacteroidia; order Cytophagales; family JAHDFW01; genus JAHDFW01. Next base: position 104,139 of record CBDICC010000041.1, read on the forward strand.
GATTCCACGACAACAATTTGAAATAGCTATTCAAGCATCAATTGGAACCAAAATTATAGCAAGAGAAACGATTAAAGCACTTCGGAAAAACGTAACGGCAAAATGTTATGGAGGAGATATTTCGCGGAAGCGAAAATTGCTTGAAAAACAAAAAGCAGGTAAAAAACGAATGCGTCAGGTGGGAAGTGTAGAAATTCCTCAGGATGCATTTATGGCTGTATTGAAGATTGATTAATTAATTAATTAATCCATCAAGTAGACAGAAAGGTAAATAATAAAAGGAAAACGAACTTGTTGAACCTTTTAAAAGTGAATAGGATGAATAAAGTTAAATATTATTTGATGTAATATTTAAATCAAGAATGGCTGCATAACACAAAGGAAATCAATAGGATCCTTTTCCAAAATGTCTCATTCCATCCAGCGAAAATGAGCTGAAATAGTTGCGAAGCGAATAATTTAGTGGTTTTTTATTTCATTTGTACTGTTTACTGTTTAAGTTTGCATCCCTTTAGAAATGAAGGGGTCTTTTGTTAAGGTAGAAATACCAAAACGGAGATTAGCAGAATGGTTCCGTGGCCGAGCGGCTAGGCCGGGCTCTGCAAAAGCTCTTACAGCGGTTCGAATCCGCTCGGAACCTCAAAAAAATCCCTTTTCAGCAAAGCTGGATAGGGATTTTTGCTTTCGGTAGCATTTGTACCGGGTCGTGCCATCAAGAAGATGAGCTTCAGGTCTTAACTTTTTACAAATCGGATCGTTCGAAAGTATCCTTCATTCGAAAGTTGCAAGAGATATATTCCTTTAGGCAACAATTGCATATCTTTTAAAATGATCTTGTTGGAATTGGAAACGAATTGATCACGTTTCGTGAATATCGTTTTTCCCATTACATCCAAAATGGATATGTCTAAGGGCAGAGAGATGCGATCCTTAAAACGAATATGTAGTACGTCGATTACTGGGTTAGGAGATGTTTGGACTAGGTCAGTAGGGTTTATTTCGGATGAAATTCCATCATTAATTTCTAAGCCTCCAAAACTAATATCATCTAAGTAAAAGTTATTTCCACCACCTGTTTCGAAAACGAATTTATATCGGACATATTTTTGTTGAACCAGATTTAAGTAAGTTTCACGCCATTCTGAGGAATCCGGTACAAAGCTTCCTGCGACCAATGTAGAAGTGCTTGGTAGGATTGATGATGCACTGGTCCCATAAACTCTTCTCCAACTTTGCTCACAATCATCGGTGACATAAATTTGAAATAAATCGGTATCCATGGTTGTACGGCGAGCAAATGCGCTTTTGAACGTGAATCCTCCAGTCCAAACCGCCATTAAGTTCATGGGTGGGGTTATTAATTCAAATACTTCCCCAGAAGGAATAGCATTCCCGTTGATTCGAATTGAATTTGATCCAGAATAGGCCGCATTACTGTTGACTTGCCAACCGCTGTAAACTGAATTTGTAGCAATTTCCCAGGAATTATTAGAGTTAGGAGCATTTGGAAAGAGTGGGTTCTCAAATCCTTCAATATGTGCAACAAGATTAACGGGGAATGGAGGTTCCGCAACTGAAATATAGGCTATTTTGGTGATTGTATCTGATGAGGTGGAATCCCATACAATTAAGGTGACATCATAGATGCCCGCCTGAGTATAGCCTTTTGGTGTGTTTTGATTAATGGAGGTTGTACCATCACCGAAATCCCATTTCCAAGCAATGGGAGTGCCATTAGTGGATTCATCGGAGAAGTACATACCAATAGAAGTGCATGAGGTGGTTGAGGTACTTTTGAAATCCGCTGTGATTGCCTTTACGTTGAATGATGCAATGACACCAAATACGATACAAACCAATGTTTTTAATGGTTTCATAATTATAGAAGTTGTTGAACTTCAATAAATATACTAGATTCTAAGGAACGATCAAAAAAAATATATTTCAGGGAAGGTCAATATGAAAATATATGGAAAATATATTTTTCACTAAATTATGCTCATTTCTGGACCCAATTTAGAAGGTAGAATTTAGGTTCTTAAATATAAATCATAACGGTATGTGCCGTACTGAATTATTTTTTTACAAATCGACCATTGTAGGATGCAGACCCATCTATAATTTGAATGGTATAAACCCCCGACCGCAAAAAATGGATGTTTGAGATTGAGATCACATTAGCACCTTTCTTTATAAATCGTACGTCAGAATATACCTCTTTGCCGAGTAAATTGAAAATTTTAATGCTGGATTTGCCTGTTTTTTGAGCGTTTAATTCTACCGAAAATTGATCAATTACCGGAGTAGGGTAGATTTGAATGCGGTAATTCGAATTCATTTCCTCTTCAATTCCATCGATGTACCGACCCCCAACGTTGATGTCGTCTAGATAAAATCGATTGCCTTGACCTGCTTCGACTTCAAACTTGATCAATACATTGTCTCTTCCTAAAAATTGAACTAAACTAACTTGATTTTGCGTCCATTCATCTGCGGTTGGTACAAAGATAGGAGCAACAAAAGCAAAGTCTTGATTTGTAGCGAGGTTTGTTGCATTTGCAGCGAATATTAGAATCCAATTAGCTCCGCAATCTTTGGATGCATATACTCTAAGTTTGTCATTACTTGATGCGGATCGCATGGCATAGGCATGATGAAATTCCAAATAGTCGCTGGTAGCCGTGGTTAGATCAATGGGGGGAGAAGTAAGTTCCAAAATTGTATTGCTTAGAATTCCACTTAACTTGAGCAAGTAGGAGTTATGTCCGGAATGTGTTGAATTGGTATCAATAAACCAGTCAATAAAGGATAAAGAGCTAGAAGTGTGCCATTGTTTGGTTGTATCCGGAATAGAAGGAAATATGGGGCTTTCAAATCCTTCAAATACTGGGGCCACCAATATACCTGTCGCTGGTAAGATTTTAATGACACCTGGCTTTACAATGGTATCTACTCCACCAATTTCAAATACAATCAGCGTAACGTCAAATATTCCCGAAGCAGGATAAGTTATTATTGGATTTTGTTGAGTAGAAGTGGTTCCATTTCCAAAATCCCATAACCATGCAGTGGGAATTCCATTGGAAGATTGATCTGTAAAACTTACGGTTCGGTCCGCGCATATTTGAGTTTCAGAAACAGTGAAATCAGCGGTTATAGCATAAGCTTGTTGAGTTGAACAAATAATTGCAAGAAGTAGTGCTAGGGCACCAAAAGAGTATGTTTTTTTCATAATAACAGGTTTTAAATATAGAATGTATTTAGAGCAATTAACTAGGTGTTAAGTGTTTACGAAATACGTTAGGATTTGGTTGCACAAAAGTCGAATTTTTGAAATCTCAAATATTTAATTATCTTTGTCCTGAATTACAATGAGAACAAAATTTATATATAGCAAAAACAACGCACCAATCGATGGTTTCACATCGGTCGGCAAGATTTGTATTCGTTAATGTAAATTGAAGATAATCAACAAATCAAACCCGGTCCGATGGAAACATCTGACCGGGTTTTTTCGTTTATCCAGCATTGAATTCAGTGTGAACAAAACACAAAAAAAAATAAACAACCAAAGGAAGAATTAATCATTTAATAAATTATATAAATCATGTTACATCTATTCAATCAAAACAGAAATGTATATGCAATCTGCGGTCCCATTCGCGGAGTGTATTACAGTAGTGTAATCTGACCCCTGTAGAATCGTTTGCTATTTAGCCAATATCAAGCCTTTCTTCGGAGAGGCTTTTTTTATGCTACTAAAACCAATCATTTAAAGCGTCTCGTATGATTCGAAATAGGAATCAATGCGCACAGCATAATTGATAATTGTGCATCAAATTAAATAATTAGGGTTTGGCTCCCCATTCATTTTTAAATGAATCAAAATGAAAAAGCAAACGATAAATAATAATAGTACAAGACAGGATTTACGAAATATTGGAATTATGGCGCATGTCGATGCGGGTAAAACAACGTTGACCGAGCGGGTTCTATATTACACAGGTGAGATCCATAAACCGGGAAATGTCGATGACGGGAATACGACCATGGATACGAATCCTCAAGAAGAGAAACGAGGGATAACCATTTCTTCTGCAGCCATTACTACGTATTGGAAACATCAATTCTTAAAGAGCGGGGATGAAAAGAAGTATCAAATCAATATTATTGATACACCGGGGCACGTAGATTTCACCGCGGAGGTAGAACGTTCTCTACGCGTATTAGATGGAGCTGTGGCTTTATTTTGTGCAGTAGGAGGTGTTCAGCCACAATCTCAGATGGTATGGAAACAAGCTGATCGTTACGATGTTCCGCGGATTTGTTTTGTCAATAAAATGGATCGAAGTGGAGCCGATTTTCTGAAGGTGTTGAAGCAAATTCAGGAAAAATTAATAGTGCGGGCAGTCGCTGTTCAATTGCCAATTGGAGAAGGAGATCAATTTGAAGGGGTGATCGATTTGGTTAGTATGAAAGCGATGTATTGGTCGAAAGAGGATTTTGGAACTTCCTGGATTGAAAAGGAGATTCCAGTAAAACTTTGGAATGAAGCGGTTTTGCATCGAGATAAAATGCTCGAAGCTATTGCGGATCAGGACATGGTTCTGATGCAAAAATACTTTGAACAACCGGACCAGATTTTAGACCAAGATATCCTTCGTGCATTGCGAAAAGGGGTGTTGAAACAGGTTATATTTCCTGTGTTTTGCGGAACGGCTTTCAGAAATGCAGGTGTTCAACCGTTGATCAATGCATTGGTGGATTTGCTCCCATCTCCGATGGATGTGAATGAAATCAACGCTGAAACCAATGAAGGGCAGGTGCAAATGTTGAATGTGGCAGATGAATCTCGTTTTACTGGATTGATTTTTAAACTTCATATGGATCAATTTGTTGGACGTATAGCGCTTTTAAGGGTGTATACTGGAACCATTGAAACCGGTGATTCATTAGTTAACCAACGGACAGGGACAACGTTTAGAGTTGGAAGGCTTATGCGCGTTCGGTCCGATAAAATGGAAGCGGTCCAACAAGTTTATTCCGGCGACATTTGCGCATTGGTTGGATTGAAAGATGTGAAAACAGCTGATACGTTAAGTGATGTTGGTTTTGACGTGGTATTGGAACAGATGGACTTTGCGGAGCCGGTTATTGGTTTTGCTATTGAGCCTAAATCCAGTGCAGATGAACGTAAGTTAGGAATGGCGCTTTCAGTCTTACAAGACGAAGATCCGACCATTAAGGCTGGGTACGATGCTAAAACAGGACAGACGGTTCTGAGAGGCATGGGCGAACTTCATGTAGAAGTGATGTTGGAGCGATTGAAAACGGAACATAAAGTGGAGGTGAATGTAGGCAGTCCAAGTATTCCTTATAAAGAAGTATTGACAACAAATTCAGTGCTTAAAAGTAGATTGAGAAAGCAATCAGGAGGAGTAGGACAGTTTGCGGTGATCCAATTTGAAATGGGACCGGGATCGAATTCAGAAGGATTGGAGTTTGTGAATGAAGTAAAAGGAGGAGCAATCCCAAAGGAATTCGTTAACGCCGTTCGAAAAGGATTTGAACAAGCCATGCGAAATGGAATTGTTGCGGGTTATCCGCTTCAAAGTCTGAGGATACGGTTAGTTGATGGAGAATTTCATCCAAATGACTCGAGTGCTCAAGATTTTGAAAAGGTGGCTTTGCAAGGGTTTAAAGAAGCCGCTTTGGAATGCAAACCAACACTTTTAGAGCCAGTAATGCTTGTGTCGATTGAAAGTCCGGAATCCTATATCGGGACAATAAACGGAGATATTAATCGAAAACGTGGAGTTATTATTGATTTGGATACCAATGATGATTTGCATCGTCTACAAGCCGAAGTTCCTTTGGTTGAGTTGCATCGGTATATAGCAACGCTTCGTTCACTTTCGAGTGGGCACGCTTCTGCTTCAATGCAATTGCAACGATATGAGGTGGTGCCGAGTAATATTGTTAATTCAATTATGTCTAAGGCATAATATTAATTGATAAATAAATAAATAGAGTAATATTCAAGGCTGAACGAAAGCAAATATTCGATGTCATGAATTAATATGTGAAAAATCCAGACTAGGCTTTTAAATTAAGCGCTGTCTGGATTTTTTTTTGTTTGACGAATGCAATTGAGTTAAAATTACACAACCCCATTTAGAAGATAAAAAGATCGCCTTGTTGATCGAATAGATCCCTGATCCAATCAAAGTAGATTACACCAATCATAATTGCAAACGCCCAAAATGCGAATTTCCTATATTTGGTATTGGCAAGCAATATTGCACCATACATTGGAAGAATTAAATTTAGAGGACTTAAAAGAGTACTGATAACGGGTGTAAATAGGCGTGTGAAATGAAAATAGAAAACCTCTCTAAATAAAAAGTGAAAAACACGGTTGAAACTATAATATCCAACCGTGATTATCAGTAGCATTTGTACATTTTGAACCCAATTATGAGCCGCTGATGCCGCATCTTCATTCTTATGTGCTACTTCACCATAAATGTTTGCACTTTCGTAACCTATTTTAAAATAGTCTATTATTAATAGAATAGGGCCTGCTATTGGGATTAATGAAACGAAGATTCTACTGCCTGATTTTCCAATGTCATGTAATCTACGCACCGTAATCGCTAATGCTGGAAGGAAGGCAAACAATGAATAAATTAGATAGATCCATCCATATCCTAAATTACTAAATTGAAGGTCGAGAATACTATCCAGTCGAATACAAGCCATGGAAAAGGCAAAATTGCATACCAGAAAAGAGAAAAAGTCCAACCTTCCCGTTCTTCCATTGAAGTCGGCATAACGTTGAATCCCGTCTATATAACTTTTAAGAATGAGCATGATTTAATATTAGTTATAAATGAATATCTATCTAGATACATTATAATAAACGTACTAGAATTTCATAAATATAACAACAATTTAGGATGTATTACTTTACTATAATAATGCGCTAAAATGAAGGTGCTTATTTAGAATAATTCTAAATAAGATATAGATATTAAAGGAGACAACTATCTTTACACTGTAAATTATGAGGTTGATAGGAAATAAGAACTAGACAGCGTGCTTCATGGAGTGGTTAAATGATGTATTGAAAATTGTATCGGAAGGAATTCAAATACCTTTTGATTACCTATTAGACCCACGGAAACGTATTTTTATTCCATTTTTGGCTTCATCGTTGGTAATAGCGGTTCTTGTTTATCTAATGGACAAACGAGGAAAAACGTTTCGGGCTTATTTTTTCAATAAGACGCATTGGTTTGGACAATCAACGATAGTAGACTATGCTTTTCTTTTTTTTAATGGATTGGTGAAGGTCATTTTAATTGCACCCTTTCTTCTTTATTCGCTGCGCTTTGCATTTTATGTAAACGATTATTTAATACAATATTTTGGCAGGGTTAATTTGAACCTCTCGAGAAGTGAAGCAGTACTTTATTTTACGATAGCTTCGTTTATTATTAAAGATTTTTTTTCTTTCTTATTGCATTTTTTGCAGCATCGAGTGCCATTTTTATGGCAATTTCATAAGGTACATCATTCCGCTACAACACTTACACCATTAACTCAATATCGAATTCATCCAATAGAGTTGTTGATCAATAATGGAAGGAGTTTATTACTTACTGGGTTTTTAATAGGGGCCTTTGACTATTTGTCTGGTCAACGTGTAGATGCATATACCTTTATGGGTGTTAATGTTTTGGGGTTCGTTTTTCGCGTAACTGGAGCTAATTTACGGCATAGCCATATTCGATTGTCGTATTTTAAGTGGCTTGAATACCTATTGATTAGCCCTTTTCAACATCAGATTCATCATAGCCATGAAATGGCACACCATAATCGGAATTTGGGGGCTAAACTGGCGATTTGGGATTGGATGTTTGGCACCTTAATTCACTCCCAAAATGTAGATGAATTGTCCTTTGGGTTGGGGGAGGAAGATGCTCGTTTTTCTAGTTTTTGGAAAAATATAATTAGCCCGTTTTATGGTCTTTTCAGGATCAAATAGCAATTCCAGTCAAGTTTCACCTAAAAAACTGATATAAGTCACTTTGTTTAGAATCATTCTAAATAAGGTTTGGAAAATTGCAAATTCTATCGTTACATTTGCATCGTTATTTATAATTAGTCTAAATAAGAAGAAGGAAAGAATTTTAAATGAAGATCGTACAAATTATAGGACTTGCAGGAATGATTGCTTTTTTAAGTTGTTGCAAATCGGGTTGTAAAGATTCGTTAGCCAATAATTATGATGAAAAAGTAAAGAAAGATGACGGAAGCTGTACGTACGGTCTTACGTATGATGTGCCTGAAACTTATTTATTTGAGGATACAAACGGACATTCTACTGTAAGTTTCTCAGGTCAAAAGGAGAGATTGGACATGCTCTCAGAAATAACTACTTATTTGAAAACGGCCAATACTAAAGGAACAGAGTTAGACGCTTCTATTTTGAAAAATATGTTTTCAAATGATTCTTATACATGGTCGGATGCCAATGGATTAGGAATGACAGGTTCAAGCAAACAATTGAAAAATAAATGTGCAGGAGGCGATGAAGTAATTACAAATCTTTTTGAATCCTATATGGATAGTATTACAACTTTAAGTAAGCTCAATCAAGATGGAAGTGCTGGATTAGCAGGTGTTTACGCGAACGATGGAGTTAAAGGTCCTTATTTAATGGATGCGAATGGGGTAGAATATACTCAATGGATTGAAAAAGGATTAATGGCTTCAGTATTTTACTATCAGATTACCGTTGGATATTTAGGCGATGATAAAATGAATGTAGATAATTCTACAGCTGTAGATGAGGGAGAGGGTAAATATTACACAACGATGGAGCATCACTGGGATGAAGCTTATGGTTATTTTACTTCTGAAACAGATTATCCAGTAAATGGAACGGATCGATTTTTTGGGAAATATGCAGAAGGACGAGAGGATTTGTTGCAATCCCAAACAAAGCTAAGTGAAGCTTTCCGAACGGGGCGAGCAGCCATTGCAAATGAAGATTTGGATACGCGAGATGAGCAGCGAATAGTTATTAAAGATGAATTAGAGAAGGTAATAGCTGCTACAGCGATTCATTATTTGAATGAAGCCATTGAAAATATAGCTAAAGAAACAACTCGAAATCATGTTTTATCTGAAGCAACTGCTTTTGTGGATGCGTTGAGATATGGAGCGAACGTGATTGATGGAAATAGCATTTCCATTAGCGAAATTAATTCCATTATATCTACCATTGGTTCAGATTATAATAATGTCACTGCCGCAAATTTACAATCTGCACGAAATGAGTTAAGTACCATTTATTCAATGGATTCGATTAAAGAACAGCTTTAAGTAAGGATTCAAACGAACGAACAATCAAACAAATCAACAGATTATTAAACGCTCAAATACATATACACTACTGATTTCTCTTTCTAATTTTTCATTTAAGAATAGAGGAAAGTTAATAGGGCTACTTTTGATTATTCTGGTAGCAGGTATAATATTTCCTTCTTGTTGTAAGGATGAAGGAACTGATGAACCTACCAATGAATACAATCGAAAAGAAATGCTTTCCAATTATGCAAACAATTTAATTGTTCCACATTATAATGATTTAGAATCTAAAGTTCAAAGTTTGCAAGAAAGTGCAACTTCGTTTACCAATGCGCCAGATTCGATCAAATTAAATGCCTTGCGAACTTCTTGGAAAGAGACCATTAAGTCTTGGCAGCTGGTTTCAGTATATGAATTAGGTCCAGCATCGGATTTATTATTGCGCGATAATGTGAACTTATTTCCAGTAGATACGGGAACGGTCAATGCAAACATTAGTAATGGGGGATATGATTTAGAATCTGTTGGGAATTATGATGCCAAAGGTTTAGAAGCGCTGGATTATCTAATTAATGGTTTAGCAAATTCAGACAATCTTATAGTAGAAAAATATTCAACAGATGCTCAAGCAACAAAGAGAATCACGTATTTATTGGATGTAATTGCAAATCTAAAGACGAAAATTGACGCTACTTCTAGCGATTGGACAGCCTTTTACGCGGATACATTCTCAAATAGATTAAGTACCGATGTAGGTAGTTCCACAGGAATATTGGTCAATGCTATAAATAAATATTGGGAAGTTTATTTGAGAGATGGAAAAATTGGTATTCCAGCTGGAGCAAGATCATTTAGTGGAGAAGCGTTGCCCAATAAAGTTGAGGCGTATTATTATAATGATTTTTCGGTAGAATTGTGCTTAGATGCAGTTCAAAACCTGAAAAACCTATATTTAGGAATAGGTACAACCGGAACGGATGGAGAAGGACTAGATGACTATTTGATTTTTGAAGATGCAAAATCCGCTTCTGGTGGACAGCTGAATACAGAAATTCGAGCTCAATTTGATGTGGTCTTGTCTAAGTTGAATTCATTGAATGAACCGCTTTCCAATGAGGTTTCTGTAAATCAAAGTGCAGTTATTGAAGTCTTTGACGAAATGCAAAAATTGGCCGTTTTGTTGAAAGTAGATATGCCTGCGGCTTTTGGAACGCTCATTACCTATGCAGATAATGATGGAGATTAGTATAATACACCATATGGCAAATAAGGAAGTTAATTCTTTGTTTAGAGACTGTTGTGGTTGTTGATTTATGAGAAGTAAACTGTTTCATATTGTAATTCTATTGTTTGTCTTGGGCTCTACCGCTTCTGCACAGAGTCTTCGGATTTATGGAAAAGTGTTGTCTAAACAGGATCGAAAACCACTACCTTATGCGATTGTATATATAAAAGAAACGGGCCAGCAAGGTTTAACGAATGAAAAAGGGCAGTACGAAATAACAGAGGTTAAGAATGGTCAATATACAGTTCTTTTTAGAACCGTTGGCTATAAGGAATTTACTTCGACCATTAAAGTAGATGGCAAAGACGAAAAACTGAACGTGTTACTTTTACCATCAATTCGAGCTTTGAAAGCACTGGAAGTTGAATTAGGAAAGGAGGAAACATCTGGTTTATCCCATATGAGGGACGTTCAAGGAACCGGAATTTACGCGGCAAAGAAAACGGAGGTGGTTTTATTGGATGACATCACGGCAAGCACTGCTACAAATAACCCTCGTCAGGTATTTTCTAAAGTAGCAGGATTAAATATTTGGGAAAGTGACGATGCCGGCCTGCAATTAGGAATTGCTGCACGCGGATTAAATCCAAATCGTACCTCCGGTTTTAAACACGCGTCTTAATGGGTATGATATGAGTGCAGATGCCATTGGATATCCAGAAAGTTATTATACACCTCCTTCTGAGGCATTGGAACGTATTGAAGTCGTTCGAGGGGCTGCTTCATTGCAATTTGGAACGCAGTTTGGTGGAATGTTGAATTTTGTGAAAAAGAAAGGTGGAGATAGTACGAAAGCGGAGGTCGTTTCTCGTCAAACATTAGGCTCCTTTGGATTCTTCAATTCATTTAACAGTGTAGGAGGGACGATTAAGAAATTAAACTACTACAGCTATGTGCAGCATAAAAAAGGTCGTGGTTGGCGAGCTAATTCGGAGTTTGAATTGAATTCGTTTTATACTGGATTAAATTACAAAGCATCACATCGACTTACTTTATCATTGGATTTAACTTTGATGAAGTATTTGGCCCGTCAACCTGGTGGATTAACAGATCGAATGTATGAAATGGATCCTAGACAATCTATTCGAGATCGAAATTGGTTTAAAGTAAACTGGAATCTAGCAGCTTTTGTATTGGATTATAAGATTACCGAAAGGACCCATTTGAATTCGAAATCCTTTGGTTTATTGGCAAGCAGGGATGCGCTTGGTTATTTAGGACCGATCAATAGAATAGATCCGATGCAGGAGCGTAATTTATTGGCGGATCAATATGCAAATATTGGAAACGAGACGCGCTTGCTTCACACGTATAAAATAGGAAAACAAACCAACAATTATTTAATTGGATTGCGCGTGTATAAAGGTCATTTAGATCGGAATCAGGGTCTTGGTTCGGCGGCAAGTGATGCCGACTTTAGTTTTATTCCAAATGATCCGGAACGGTCTAGTTATATGTTTCCAAGCAAGAATATAGCGTTGTTTTCTGAAAATATCTTTCGCTTAAGTGATAAACTCAGTATCACTCCCGGGATGCGAATGGAATATATTCTTACTGAATCCGATGGATACTTTCAACGAATCTATAAGGACTTAGCAGGTAATATTTTAGAACAAGAAAAAATTGACGAACATAATGATCGCTCTAGACTATTTACCTTAATGGGCATCGGAGTAGGATATAATCTAAGTGATCGTATTGAAGCATACGGTAATTTTTCCCAAAATTATCGAGCAATGACCTTTAACGATATGCGTGTGACGAACCCTAGTTTACAAGTAGATCCAAATTTACAGGATGAGAAGGGACACAATGCCGATTTAGGTTTGCGTGGAAGAGTAAATCGCTGGTTGCAATTTGATTTTACCTTGTATCAATTGGCCTATAAACAACGCATTGGAATTGTACAACAGGTAGACTCCGTTTTGTTTCGGACCTATCGTTTACGTACAAATGTATCGGATGCACAAACCCTAGGGCTGGAAAGTTTTGTAGAAGTGGATTTGTTGAAAATTGGAAAATGTGATTCTGTTGCGAAGGAATGTAACTCTTGGACGGTTTTTGCGAATATATCCGCGTTGGATGCACGTTACATAGATTCGGATGAACCGGCATTTTATAATAAGAAAGTAGAATTGGTCCCTAACTTGATTATGAAATATGGAACTTCTTATCGAAATAAGGAAAGGTTTTTCAGCATCCTATAATTTTGCTTATACATCTAGTCATTTTACGGACGCAACAAATGCTGCTTATACCGCCAATGCAGTGAATGGAATCATTCCTTCCTATTGGGTAATGGATTTATCGCTTAAAAAGCAATTGGGGAGATGGCAAATTGAAACAGGGTGTAATAATTTAACCAATAAAATGTACTTTACTCGAAGGGCAGATGGTTATCCAGGTCCTGGAATTATACCTTCTTCAGGAAGAAATTTCTATTTGACGTTACAGGTTAAAATTTAATCTGAAAAGAGTATAGATAGCATCCTTTGCTAAATTACAATTCTTACTTTCCAATTCTCCAAACATTTATAGTATAATCAGACAAAGAAATAAATTGTGATAATAATTTATTTCTTTGTCTGATCGGTTTTTGCCTCGATTTCTTAACCTTTTCTCTTTCTTGTCTTGCTTTAATTGTAAGCCATCCTATTCTCTCGATTGATGTTTTTTTTGATTAAAAAATGGTCCTAATATATTTTAATTCATATTAAAATATTAAATATGCATAATATTAATAATTATAAATGTAATTAATTAAGATTTAGGACGGAATGAATACAGAAGAAAACAAATTAAGATTGAGCTTTTTAAAGAAAAATGCATGGGTGGTTATAGGTTTAGTCTTAAGCATAGCTACTATTTTGTCTTTTCAAGGATGTGGAGGTAGGCAAAAAGGGGCTACCTATGATAAATCTATGGATCAGCTTAAGTATGAATTAGAGCAAAAGGAAAAAGAACTTCAACGAAAAGAACAACGAAACCCTCGATCCAATATAAGTGTGGACTATTCATATTGGAAGAATTTGATAGGAGAGATTGTTGTTGAAGGGGATTGTATTAACAAATCGGAAGTGACCACATTTAAAGATGTGCGGATTAAGGTCAACCTTTATTCTAAAACAAACACACTACTTGGCTCCGAAATCTTTGTAGAATATCAGTATTTGAAGCCGAAGAGAAAAACGCATTTTAAGAAAAAGTTTATGGTGCCAAAACAAGTAAAGAAAGCTTCCTTAGAAATATTGGATGCAGCTAATATTTAGCTTGGCATCGTTTAATAACCTTGGAAATTCGTGATGGATATAAATTCCATTAAAACGGAGGGTATAGTGGGTTTACACTTTTAGCATATAAGTTAATTAAGAAGTGTTGAGAAGTCAGTTAAACCGCGTTGCAAACACGGTTCTATTCGAACTCAATTTTTATTAGCAACTTTTCAATCGATTTTGTCTATTTTTACCAACTCAAAAAAAATAGACGACCGAACCTAACAAATTCCTTTCACCTCACAATTCTTCTTTCATTCATGTCCAAGCAAACTCAAATAAAGTGTCCTAATTGCCAAACATCCATAGATGTACAGGATATCCTGGCTCATCAAATGGAGGAAAAATACAAATCAGAGTTTCAGCAAAAAGAAGTAGTGCTTGCAGAAAAGCAGAAGGCATTTGAAGAAATTAAAAAAAAGGAAAACGAATTGTTTCAGCAACGAGTAGAGAAAGTTCGTGTCGAAGCAAGTGAAAAAATGGAGTTGGAGCTCAAAACGCAGAAGAAAGCGTTGGAGGATCAATTAAAGAATAAGCTTAAGGAAGAAAGTGAGGAGCAGATTAAATCCTATCAAAAGGAATTAAATGAGCAATCTGAGAAGATAAAAGAATTGGGACGTTCAAAGGCGGAAATTGAAAAGTTAAAGCGTGAAAAATCCGAATTAAAAGAAATTGCAGAAGCCGAAGCTCAAAAGAAACTAAATGAAGCTTTACATTCCGAAAAAGATAAAATCAGAAAAACGGAAGAAGAGCGGAATGAGTTGCGATTTAAGGAATTACAAAAGCAACTTGAAGATCAAAAGAAGCTGACCGAAGAAATGAAGCGTAAGCAGGAGCAAGGATCCATGCAATTGCAAGGAGAAGTGCAAGAATTGGCGATTGAAGAATGGTTAGCGGCACAATTCCCATTGGATACAATAGAGGAAATTAAGAAAGGAGCAAGAGGAGGCGATTGCATCCAAATAGTAAATACCCGGAGTCGTCAAAATTGTGGATTGATTTACTATGAAAGTAAACGAACCAAAGATTTTCAACCCACTTGGATAGAGAAGTTTAAAGCAGATATTCGAGATCGGGGAGCCAATGTGGGCGTGTTGGTAACCGAAGTGATGCCATCGGACATGGATCGAATGGGGCTTAAGGATGGGATTTGGATCTGTAATTATGATGAGTTCAAGGGACTCTGTGCGGTGTTGAGGCAATCAATTGTAGAATTGAGTTTAGCGGTCAGTTCACAGGAGAATAAAGGCGATAAAATGCATCTCTTATATGACTTTTTAACCAGTAATAACTTTCGAATGCAGGTTGAAGCGATTGTAGAAGGCTTTTCTCAAATGAAATCTGATTTGGACAGTGAAAAACGATCTATGCAGCGTATTTGGAAGCAGCGTGAAAAGCAAATTGAAAAAGTAATCACGAATACAATTGATATGTATGGATCAATTAAAGGAATCGCTGGGAATGCCATACAGACAGTGAATGCATTAGAATTACCAGGAGCAGAATTGGATGACGTTGAAGACGCTGAAAACAACAACCAAATAGAATAAAATAAGTGAAACTTTGCTAAAATGAAACAGGCATTTGTGAGAATCCGTCATAATAGCTAGAGACATGGTAAACTTGCATTGGTAACCCTTTATTGTTGTTTTAACACGAAAAGAGTTATGACAATAAGATGTGCCACAGTGCATCGCTGATGTTGCAAATACAGCTTCAATAAAATCTTCCACTTTTAGATAATTGACCCCTTATTTTGTAAGGGAATCCCTATTTCCAGAATAGATAATTATTTTTTAACGGTGTAAATGGAGTCGGGCAGATAATTAGTAGCAAACAGGACTTCTTCTTGAAGCTTTTGCGGGGTTGTTTGTTTTTCACCCTGAAATACGCATGTTCATTCAGTAAAGGTATATCCGGAAATAAAGGGTTAAAAGTAGCCTTAGTAATGAAGGAAACAAGCATATGGAATTTTGAAATGGCACGGTAATTGAAAATGAGTTTCAAAGAATTGAAAATTCAAAAATTCGAACTAACTTTATTCTACTATAACTACGATTTAAAGACATACATAAATAACTATGAAACTGTTAAAGTCAATTTTTATTACAGCCCTCACAATTTTAAGCATTAACTCTAGTTTTGGAGTGGACTTGAATTATAATTGGAAAAGAGGAGGTTCCTATCACTTTAGTGCAGTAGTTAACGATGATGTGAGCATGAATATGATGGGAATGAATGTAAACGAAAAATTTAAGACCAGTACAGACTTTGTACTTAGGGTTTTAAGTGTGGATGCATCAGGAAATGCAAATGGTATTTTATACTTGACAAAATTTAACATCATTGATTCTCGTGGAAGATCATTAGCTTCGATGTCAGATATTCCAGAAAGTGCTGTAAAAAGTGCTGTAAAAGTAGACCGTAAAGGGAAGTTTACGTTTGTAAAACGCATTTATCTTATAACAAGTGGCAGTACTAATGTGCTGGCATATGGCAAAACAGATGGGAATTCAGTAGCAGTAGGAGGACAGGCTGGAAACATGAAAGTAGATGCCTATGCTGAATTTGATCCAGCTACTGGAAAATTGAAAACAGGTTATTCAGTACAAACGGTACAAAACACTACCTCGATTACAGTAAAAGTGAACGAGGAAACGGATATGATTGATGTAATACCGTATGATTTTTTAGAATTACTAGCTATACCGGAAGGAGATGTTGCAATAAACGATGAAGTGAATGCACAAGCAGGTCTTTATAAAATGAAAATCAAAGTGACGGATATGAGTGGTGGTATTGCCAGTTTGAAGAATACAATGAGCACGGACAAATCAGCGGATATGTTTGACGGAAATGCAAACGGTAAGAAAGGAGATGGTAGTGGCGGATTTGGAATGGGGATGGATAATGACATGAACGAAGGAACCTCAAATTCAGAAATGAACATGGACATGGGAAATATGATGGAAGGAATGGATATGAATATGAACATGGACATGGACATGGGAGAAGGAATGGGAATGGAGCCGCAAGATCAAGCAGCAATGGATATGAGTAAGGGGATGGCCCCAAATGTTACATGTGACATCACGAATAAGTTTAATTATTCAAAAGGAATGTTTGAGAAGGTATTTGGAACGGTTACTACAAATGTAAATTCCATGGGAATGAAAATGAAAGTGGTATCGCGTTTGGAAATGAGATTGATGCCTTAAATTTTAGAATCTAAATGAATATGGATTAATTGGTTCCGAGATTTAATTTGTCATAGTTCTTGAGAACATAAAAACAATTATTTCAGTTTTCGGGCACTTTTAGATGGTGAAAAACGTTGTCACAATAGGAAAGGATCGAATGTGATGAAATACAATCGAATGCGAAAAAAAATCCTATAATCTAGATTACAAATGCAAAAATCATGTGTTAATATGAATGCAGATTCAAGATTTGCTAATTACATACAACAATTACGATGATAAAATTAATTGTTTTTGCGGCATTTGTAGCATTGGTTATCATTTGGGCGATTCGAAGTAGAAAAGCAAATGTAGGTGTAATCGAGTTGGAAGAAGACGAAGAAATTACGTATGGATTCGGTCGTTTAAAAATCATAAGCAACGGAAATGGACCAACGCCCACTGAATTTCCTAATTGCAATCTAACCATAACCAATCAACGAATTATTATTGCTCAAAAGATTGTACTTTCTAAAAAGGTACGAGTGCATTATTATTTATGGTTTACGGGAGAAAGTAGAGAAGGGATTTTTGACATAGAAGATGGTATTGTCAATTTAGCGATCAATGAAGAGAGTTTTACGGAAGTAAATAACAAGCTACAATTGATTCCTGTGAATGCGTTTCAAATTAAGGGATTGGAAATTCCACTTACATTTCAACAGGTTTACCCTCATCTTCCCTGGTTCGAAGAAGAAGTGTAACCATATTTTTTTCTTGTTTTTATAAGATGATGTTGAGTGATAGCTCGCTTCGCTCATGTTCCATGATATTATATCATAGCATAGTTGGTGATTTATCATGAACAATAGGCCAATGTAATGAACTAAGGCCAACGAATTCCTCAGAATAGAATTAATGCGACTTCTTGATTTCGAGAAAAAATGATTGGTTTTGTATGGGCTTTTTAACAAGCTATCCCAGAATGTAGCAATTAGTCCCACATCCATGTCCAGTGGCGACAAATAACGGTTTAGCATTAAATATAGATACTACCTTGACAATCGAAAATCTGATATAGGGTTTTCCATTTAACCGTAAAAAGGTCGTATATATGAAAAAGTTAGCAGATCATTTATTTAAAACATCCACAAAGCGATTTGGAATTGGTATTCCAAAATCAATTCGTTCGTTAATAGTGTTCATTTCCATCATTACACTATCTACAATTTCAACATCGGATGTATATGGTCAGTGTGGATCGTGTGTTGCGCCTAGTTGCGTAGTGAGCACGGTAGCAAATTTTACAGCAGGTGAATCGAAACACGCGAATTGGCCAATTGATAAAAATTCCTTTTGCGAAGAGTATTTTCCGCAAATAGCAGGTCCGGCAACGACCGAATCCTATCATACAGTTACTATTGGAACATCAGGACTCTTAGGAGCAGTAGTTTCAGCCTATGCAGGAGGAGGATTAGGATGTGTAGTAGGAAGGACATATGAACTTTTCCCAAATGGAGCTACTTGTACAGTAGGAAATAATATTGCACCCGTAGGAAATAATGTAAATGGCTCGGCTTATGAAAATCCAGAATGGAATGGATTAACACCGGGAGGGACATATACAATGAAGGTTACGTACAATATTCCAGGAGGATGTGATTTAGCAGATCATTGTCAGGTATATTATTCCCCTGATACGCTTGTAACTGGAAGCTGTCCAGCGGATGTTGGAACAGGAGTGGTTAGAATTGAATCCGTAGATGTAACAGATCCCTCAAATGAATATGACGTATGTCTAAATCAAACGATCGTTTTAAGTCAAACGTCACCAACATTTCAAAGTAGTGCTGATCCAGTATATGGATATGCTATATTAACTTGTGCGCCGACTGCGGCAAATCCGGTAAATGATGCGTGCTACTTAGGGAATGATTTGAATGCTTCTACTACATTAAATAGTGGTGGAATATCAGGAAATACATATTACGTAGTACCATTAACATATGATGAAGTTTTGGAGGAAGATCCGGATTTTGATGGCGATGGTTGTTACGGAATTGGAGCTGCAATAAGAGTGAATTTCTTAACGACCACATGTGCACCACCTACAGGCGGTTGTGATTGTACTACGCCAAATTGTGCTATTGGATCCGTACCAACTTATGCAGATCGATTTCCACCAATAGGAGCACAAACGTGTGTAACTGGGTTAACCGAGAGCGGAACATATACATCTTATCAAACCGTAACAACGGATGGAAATGGATTCGTAGGAGCGTATGTACAAGCCATGACAATGGTTGGTCCTGCTTCTGCCACAATTTCTTCTATGTTATATACCACGGGAAGTTGCGGATCTTCTCCAATTACAGCAGACGGACCAAATATTAATAATCGAAGTAGTACCAATGGATCGTGGAACCCTGAATGGTCAGGGTTGACACCAAATACAAATTATATTTTGATGACTACCTTTAATATTACAAGCGCTGGAGGATTTATGTCACAGTATTGTATGGATTATTACGGAACGAATGTAGCACCTCCATCGCCTTCATGTGATTGTGCTGCACCATCTTGCGCGAGTGATTTGATTACGAATCCTTCTGCACCAACTTTTACGGCATGTGACAACTGGGGATATTATGCGAATGACACTACCGTAACCAATTATTACACAATCCCTAGTAGTTCAAGCGGAACACTTGGTTTTTTACAGCAGGTAGGAGCATTAGTTACGTGTACATCTGGAGAGCAGAGTGCAATTTTAACGGGTAGAACGTATGAATTATTTGCTACTGGTGATTGTGATGGTACTGCGATTACAGCTACCACAGCTAATGCAGGGTTTAGTTCAAGTTTAAACCCGGAGTGGACAGGATTAACGGCTTCTACAAACTATATTTTAAAAGTGACAACGACGATTCCAGCATCAACATGTGGTGTACAAAGCACTTGTTTAGATTATTATTATCCAACTGTAAGCGGTGGATGCGATTGTAATACTCCAAATTGTACGATCGGAAGTGTACCTACGTACGCTGATCGTTTTCCTCCGGTAGGAGCTCAATCATGTGTTACAGGATTAAATGAATCAGGAACGTATACTTCGTATCAAATTGTTACAACAGATGCCAACGGATTTGTAGGTGCCTATGTGCAAGCAATGACCATGGTAGGACCAGCATCGGCAACAATCTCTGCGCAATTATATACAACGGGAAGCTGTGGATCATCTCCAATTACGGCGGATGGTACAAATATTAATAATAGGAGTAGTACCAATGGATCATGGAATCCAGAATGGTCAGGGTTGACACCAAATACAAACTACATTTTGGTAACGACCTTTAATATTACAAGTGCCGGCGGATATATGTCTCAATATTGCATGGATTACTATGGGACGACAGCACCTACTTGTCCAGCAGATGCTGGAACGGTAGTTTCTTCAACTACAGGAGATGCTACAACACCAACCGCAAATGAACATATTCTTTGTCCTAACGCACAAGTAAATATTACTTCATCAGGATTTACATTACCTTCCAATGATCCAATGTTTGCCAATGCATCAATGGGATATACATTATATACATGTCAGCCACCGGCAAATCCGGATCCATTTAATGATGCATGTGCCGTATTGATTGGAGGAGCACCAATTGTAATTGAGTCCGGAGCATCTACTTCAGATATCAATGATGGATCAACCGTAACCAACTTCCCTGGAGCGACAGATCAAACATATTGGGTAGTACCAATTACCTTGAAAGCAGGAAGCCCCGATTTATTAATTGATGCTTCATGCTATGCAACCGGAACGCCGGTTCAGATCACGTACCTAAATGACATAACTACCTCTGACAGCGTGGATTGTATTCAAGGAACGGTAACAGTAACCGTAAGTGGTGGATATCCAGAGTTCTTTAGTGGATCTTATACGATAGTAAATCAGGGAGCAGGAACACTAAGTAGTGCGACCATCAGTGCTAACGGAGGTTCGGTTGTAATTTCAGGTTTACAGGATGCAGAAAATTATAGCTTAGAAATTACGGATGACAACGGATGTACTTCAACGTTTGCAGGAGGAACTTTTGTGTACTGTGGATGTACCGATCCTACCATCGTTGCGAACCTTGATTCTACCACACTTTGTGCAGGATCAAGCCTGACGTTAACTGCAACAGGAGCAGATTCTACTTATACATGGAATCCTTCTTCCGTTGAAAGTGGAACCGCATTTACACCTTCACAAACAGGTACTTATATAGTAGCAGGTTATGATACAGGAGGATGCGTTGGATATGATACGGTATACGTGGTTGTGGAGGATGTAATAGCAGACTTTTCAGTGAATGCAACTTCAGGAGAAACGCCATTTGAGTTAATAACAACGAATTCAAGTACAGGTGCTACAACGTATGAATGGACTTTCGGAGAAGGGACAACAAGTACAGAATTTGAGCCAACATTTACGTATGATAACGAAGGAAATTTTGATTTACAGTTAGTAGCACAAAACGACAATGGTTGTGTGGATACTTCCCAAGTACAAATAATTGAGGTTATTGATGGGTGTGCATTGGAGGTATTTAGTGCCTTCACTCCAGATGACAATGGTCAAAATGATACTTGGGCAATTACTTGTTTTGAAAATCAAGATGGAGCAGAAGTACAAGTATATAATCGTTGGGGAACCAAAGTATACGAGTCCGTAGGAGGATCAAGTTATATTCCTTGGACTGGGAAAAATGAAAATGGGGATGTTTTACCAATGGGATCGTACTTCTATGTGATCACCCTTCTGGATCAAGATCCAATGAATGGATCAATCACGTTGATTAAGTAAGAAGCATTAGGTAGTCCAATAGAAATTAAGATTCGATTAAATTAAATAAAACGAATTATGAAAAAGGTTTTAAAATCAAATGAAGCAAGATATGTAATGATGTTGCTCATTGTTAGTCTGGCCACAGTGAAATATGCTACAGCACAGCAAACCACTCAATTCAGTCAATATCACCAAAGTATGTATGTAGTTAATCCTGCTGCAACTGGTTTGGAAAAAGGAATGCGTTTGAACAGTGGATTCAGAAAGCAATGGCTCGGATTAGGACAAGAACCATCTACATTTTATGTAGGTGGAGAAAAAGCAATGAATATTATTGTGAAAGACCGGAAACCATTGGCATTGAGAACAAGTCACAATGAATCATATCATGTGGAACAAAAGGATTCTACGTTTGCAAAAGTGAAGCATGGCGTTGGCGCATTTATTATGAATGACCGTTATGGAGCATTTAGAAAAAATGTTTTGAACCTTTCCTATGCAGCACATTATGGATTAAACGAAAATATATCCATTTCTGCAGGACTGAGCACTGGAATTAGTAATCTTAATATGGATCAATCGCAGGTTATGGTAGGAGAGACCAGTGAATCCACTTACCAAAATTACCTTACTTCTCAGAACAAGTATTCCATGCTTGATTTGAATTTTGGAATGTTTATTTATGCTAAATCATTCTATTTTGGATATAGTACCAATCAACTTTTGGGTGATAAGATCGCTTTTTCAAAATTAAATAGTAATATATTGGTAACACACCATACCTTTATGGGTGGAGCAAAGTGGAGTGCTTCAGACGATTTAAGATTGGAGCCATCTTTCTTGTTAAACACTGTGAAAGCAGCACCATCTTCCTTCACGTTGAATTTAAAAGGAGTAATGAAAGATAAGTATTACGGAGGGCTAGGTTATCGTTCAGGAGACGCAATTATCTTTTTAGCTGGAATTAAACCAGATGAACGATTCCAAATTGGGTACTCATTGGATATAAATACATCTCAATTAAGACGAACCAGTTCAGGTGGTCATGAAATTAATCTTTCTTATTTTTTATAAATAATTAAGAGACCTTAAGAGAATTACGATCACGAAAAATCAATCATAGATCATATCATAAGATAACACACACTATATTATGAAGCCATTTAAAAATATAACGAATCAATTTAAACAAGGTTTTGCGTTGATCGTAGGATTGTTTTTCCTTATGTCGGGAATTCAAGCACAGCCTTCGGTAGAGAATAATGTAAATGCTCCAAATACGGATGAGTTCATCTTACCAACTTATATAAAAGTGGGCAAAGTTGAAGGAGAGGTAAATACGGAAGGAGAAGAAGTGAAACCGGTCTTTAGTCAGGATGGTAAAACCATGTATTTTGTACGTACAAAACATCCTGAAAACGCCCACTTTTCGACAGATCCAAACAATGAAGATATTTGGGAAGCAACATTAGATCAAAATGGAAAATGGTCATCGCTGTTGCATGAAAAAACGATCAACGATAAAAACAATAATTCCATTTTAGGACAAGGTAAAGCGGATCATTATTTCTTGCTTAATACCTACCAAGATAAGCGTCATTTGCAATATGGAATCGCTCTAACTTCTAAGTTAGGATTGCACAAATGGTCAAATCCAGAGCCAATCGAAATTCCAAAATTGAAATATGACGGTGATTTTTACGATTTCCATATTACTTCTGATGAATCGATCCTTTTGATCTCGATAAAAGGAGCAGACACAAAAGGTCAGGAAGATTTATATGTTTGTTTGAATCAAGACGGAAAATGGACTGCTCCGATAAATTTAGGATCAACCATTAATACAACCGGTTTCGAAATGTCTCCATTTTTATCAAAAGATAAAAAGTCATTGTATTTTTCAACTGATGGAAGAGCAGATGGAATGGGAGATGCAGATGTGTATGTATCACAACGATTGGACGATACATGGACCAACTGGTCCACTCCTAAAAATTTAGGTAACCAGATCAATTCGGCAAAAATGGATTGTTATTTTACGCTTGATGAACAAGGAAATGCGTATTTTTCAAGTAACAAAGGACAAGATAATTTAGATCTTTATCGGGCATATAAGGAAGAACCGAAAAAGCCATTAAGTAAGGATTTAGTAGTTTTTGGAAACGTATTGGAATTGAAAAGTAAAGCACCTTTGGCTGCTAAAGTTACTTTTGAACCAACGGAATTAGCTGAGACCGATTTGGAAGCTGAAAAAGTAGTAGTTAAGACCAATGAAGATGGTTCTTATCGCGTGAATTTGAAACGAGGAGGAGCTTATCAAGTGCGTATTAACGAGAAAGGATATCATGAATATTCGGAGCCACTCATTTTGACAAGTGTAGAAGGAGATGAATATGAATACAATGTATTACTGGAAAAATTGGAAGCGGGTACAAAAATCAAAATGGATCCATTGTTCTTTATTGTTTCTACGGATACCTTGATTGAAACGTCTCTTCCAATTGTAGAAAAATTAGCCACCATTCTTTTAGACAATCCAGATATTAAAATTCGTATTGAAGGACATACTGATAATTCAGGAACAGCCAATTCAAATGAAACACTATCCCTTGCTCGAGCTACAAGAATACGTAATATCCTAACTGAAAAGGGGATAAAGAAGAAACGAATGAAAGTAGAAGGTTTTGGAGAGCGTAAGCCACTGGTTAAAAACCTTACTGAAGAAGATAAGCAGAAAAATAGACGAGTAGAGTTTATTATTATTGATTAAACGTCCGGATGTAAGTTGAGCTAGTTTTCCATTGGTTTTGTATCAATTCGGAAGAATAAAAATAGGGATTCGCGAGTTTTTCGTTGTTTTAAAGCAAGGAGAGACTCGCGATCTGCATTATATGGAAACCAAATCTAGTATAGCAAAATATAGGGAGCTTCTTAAGATTTAACATGGTCAAGTTAAGTTGCTTGGAGAACCTCTTTACTTTAGAAAACAATGCGTTGGCTTGAACTATTTTTGTTAGAACTTATACAAAGAACGCTTATTTTACTAGGATGAAAAGGCTTATTGCTTCTAATTAGTACCGATTCACTTCACTTTTTCATGAAAACAGTTGCATCTACGAAAACTTTCGTATATCATTGTAGTACGAAAACCTTCGTAGAAGAATTATTATGACGAACGGACCCAACCTGAAACCGACAGAAAAGGAGCTGGAGATCTTACAAGTTCTCTGGCAAAAAGGCCCAAGCACAGTACGTGAAGTATTTGATGTGTTGAGTATAAGCAAGAAAAGTGGAGTAGGATATACAACGATATTAAAGTTGATGCAGATCATGTTTGAAAAAGGCATATTGGAGCGTATTAAAGAGGGGAAAACCCATACATATTCGGTTGTTATAGAACGAATCGATACGCAAAAACATATGGTAAGCAGTATGATCGATAAAGTGTTTCAAGGCTCAGCTTTGGATTTGGTGATGCAGGCGTTGGGAGATTCGCGTACCTCTTCTAAGGATTTAGACGAAGTAAAAGCGTATTTGAAAACGTTAGATAAGGATAAAAATGAACGAGGCGATGGATAATTTAATTTCAATCTTTCAAAATCAAGTCTTAAATGCGTTAGGATGGACGTTACTTCATTCAATTTGGCAGGCATTTATTGTTCTGACGATTTTGCAGATAATTCGAGCACAAAAGTCGATTAAGGCACTAATAAATTATCGAGCAGCATTATATAGTCTGTTTTCGATGGTTTTAATGAGTGTTGGGACTTTCTTTTATTATTATTTCACCATTATTCCCGGTCAGGATACGACGATGTTGTCTAAGATATACATTGATTCTTCAAATATGCTTCATTGGCCCGTTCTGCAATTGGCAAAAGGAGAACTTACATTAGCAGATTTACTGCAGCATAATATGGATTTGATTGTATTGGCTTGGTGTGTAGGGATCTTTTTGTTTGCCATTCGATTTGTATTGAATTTAGGGTATTTGCATCGATTAAGAAACGTTAGTGTAGAACCATTAGATGCTTTTTGGGTTGAACGTGTACGCTTAATTTCGGAAGAATTAGGGTTGAAAAGAGGAGTACAAATTCTACGTTCAGGATTGGTCAGAGTTCCAGCTACGTTTGGGTATTTTAAGCCAATTATTTTGATACCAACAAGTTTGATTGCGGAAATGGGTGCATACGAGCTGGAAGCCATTATTTTACATGAAATGGCGCATATAAAAAGGAATGATTATATCATCAACATAGCTCAGTCTCTTATTGAAACATTACTTTTTTTCAATCCTTTTATTTGGTGGATGTCGGCCATCATTAAAAAGGAACGAGAAAATTGCTGTGACGATTTTGTCATAAGCCGTTTTGATTCATTAAGTTATGTGAAAGCACTTGCACAAGTAGAGGAATTCAGGTTGGGTTCAGAAGCATTGGTAATGGCTGCTACGGGGAACAAAAATCAATTGTTAAACCGTATTAAAAGAATCATGGAAAATAAAGTTAAAAGAAGAAATAACTGGAACAAAGTAACAGCAGGGATTATTTTACTCGCTGTAGCGTTAAGTGTCTCGTGGATTAGCCCGAAAAAAGGGCTAGAAAAACGGAAAGATGAGTTGGTTTCTGTAATGGAGGATATTCAGGACCGAGTAGAAAATTTAACCGAAAATATTAGTGGTTACGTTGATTCCGATGCAACGAATGGATCCGGTACGGCCGATGAAGAAGAAGATCGGATTGTAGAGGAAATGGAAGAGATCTTAGAGGAGCGAGTGAATGAATTTATCCAAGATGGAGATTCTACGAAAAGAGATAGTATTTCCAAGGCAATCGCAAAACAGTTGGAAAAAGAGCTGGAGGATGTACGAAAGTTGCTTTCAAGTGATGAGTTTGAAAAGCTCAAGAATGCAGATTCTGAGGAGGAGATGGCTGAATTATTGGAAGAAATGCAATCTGTGTTGGAAGATGCCGGGGAAGAATTGGAAGATCAAGAAAATGGAGGATTGAATAATCAATTTTTTAATTTCTCATATGGTAATAGAATTGACAGTTCGAATCGGTGGATTTTAAAGGGAGATTCTTTGATGAGTATTTATTTGAAAGACGGAGATATGAGAATTTTCATTCCAGATTCTGTTAATAATTTTGAATTTGAATTTAAAGAAGGAGATTTTGATTTCGAATTTGGTAATGGAAACAATTTATGGTTTGGAATAGACGGGGAAGATGATAAGGATGATAATATCTTCTTTTACAAAGGCAATAATGGATCCTATAATTATAATTATTTATTTGATGGGAAAAATAAGAAAGAGCTATTCGAAGAGGTAGAAGATAAGGAAGAATTAAAGGAAATGATGCGTGAATCTAGAGAAGAATACAAAGAAGCAATGAAGGAACACGCAGAACAAATGAAAGAGCGTAAAGAAGAATGGAAAGAGTATCAACGAGAATTGCAGGAGGAACAAAGAGAACGAATGCTGGAATTGGCGGAATTAATGAAGGAACAACAACGAGAAATGGAAGAGGATAAAGCGGATCTTTTAAGGGACATGGAGGATGATCAAAATCATTTTGAAACGATGAGGGATGAACAAAATGATATGCTTAATGATGCAGAGGAGATGCTATTGGATGATGGATTAATCCAAAATACGAAACGATATAGCTTTCAGTATACTAAAAAAGGCATGAAAGTGAATGGCGAAAAAGTAGATTCAGATACATTCAAACACTATAAAAAACTATTTGGGAATTTAGATGTGAACGTATCTAAACATAAGAACTCTTCAACGATAAGCATTACGGACTAATTAGTATTGATTCGTACGAAAATTGCTAATTGGTTAATGGACAAGAAATAACAGGATAAGTAAAGAGATAACGCAACCATGTTATCAATTTTAAGATCACTTGCACAAACATTCTTATTTTAGAATGAGCGTGCAGGTGTTTTTTTATTAGAATGGATTAGGCATTGTAAGCCCCAGACTGAAATTTTTCTACTGACTTTTCATCAAATTTGAAAAAGAAATGAGCCCAAATAGATCGAGAGAGGCGAATGAATAGGGGACCAAACAAAGCGGCCAATCCAATTGCAGTCGCAATCATATAAGTTACATTTGGATGCTTAAAAAGAACATTAAATGCCACGAATGTACTCACAACTAATGCTACAGAAATTCCATAATTTACGAACATAGCACCAGTATAAAAACTAGGCTCCGGTTGCAAATCTTTGCCACATTCCGTACAGTATTGAGGCATTTTAAAAAGATCCTGAATGTTATACGGATTCGGATTGATAAACATTGCTCCTTGTCTACATCGTGGACATCGACATTTGAGGGTGCTGCTAAGCGCGTTAGAACTCTGTTTCATAGCTGAAAAATCAAATGAGTTGTTGGTCAATGACTTGTGCGAAATTACCATATTTAACATAGAAAAACCAAAATTAATTCAATACATATCTATAAAATGACTTAAATAAAATCGTTGATATTTAGCCTCGATTCTTTTACTTTTGAGAGCAACAAATCTCTAACTGTCTTTATTATGAACATTGAAGAATTTCGAAATTATTGTCTTTCATTTCCATTGGTTACTGAGGGGTTCCCTTTTGACAAAGGCACGTTGGTGTTTAAAGTAAGTGGAAAGATGTTTGCATTAACAAATATCGATTTGTTTGAAGGGGTCAATTTAAAATGTGATCCTGAACGAGCCATTGAATTACGTGATCAATACGATGCCATCAACCCAGGCTATCATATGAGTAAAAAGCATTGGAATACCATCACAATGGACGGATCAATAGCTCCTCAACTCTTCAAAGAGTTGGTGGATCATTCCTATAAATTAGTTTTCAATGGATTACCTAAGAAGATTCGAGATCAATATCCAGATTTGGAAGTTTAAGGAGATATTGGTTGAAATGATATTATTTATTTATTTTAACTCGATTCTATGAAGCTTAAAGAGTAATGTCTTCAAACAGAATTAACTTCACTTTAAGGCCATTTTCAATGCATATTTTATGACGAGTACCTTGAGGGAGCCATAATCCGTCTCCCTTTTTATATGCTTCGCTGTAGTCTTCAAAATGAATGATCATTTCTCCCATTAAGACATACCCAATGTGACCTTTTACGCACCATTCTCCTTCTTCCATGTTGGTGGTAAATTCAATCAAGCGGAGTTGCTGATTTCCTTGGCTAATTTGTTTTTGTCGAATCCCTGATTCCAATGTTTCCCATGGCAGGTCTTGAAAGTCGAGGCGAGTTTGGCTAAGATTTTGCAAATTCTTAATAAAATAAATACACAGTTCTTGAATTAACTTAATTAACGAAACTCCCTTAGAATGGTTACTGAAAAGTGATTATGAAAAGAACGGGACTGACAGGATCATCAAACTGTAAAACAGTTCGATGATCATTTTAATCAATCAAAAATGAATTTAGTAATTTAAATTACTACCCTAAATAATGTGTAATCTTAGTTGTAAAAGCCTAAATGCAATGCCTTTTCAGTACTTGTTGAATGCAAAAGGAGGAGGTTATACATTGAAACGAAAGTGCATTACGTCACCATCATCTACCACATAGTCTTTTCCTTGAATCCCAAGTTTTCCAGCTTCCTTACAAGCTAATTCCGATTTTAATTCCTTAAAATCTTGATATTTGATTACTTCTGCTTTAATAAATCCTTTCTCAAAATCAGTATGGATTACACCTGCCGCTTGAGGAGCTGTCCATCCTTTCTGAATTGTCCAAGCTCTAACTTCTTTTTCTCCAGCAGTAAAGTAAGTGATCAAATCAAGTAAATCATAAGCACTTTGAATCAAGCGACTTAAACCTGATTCTTTCAAACCATATTCTCCTAAAAATAATTCCTTCTCTTCCGGATCTTCCATCTCTGCAATTTGAGATTCGATACTAGCACACACAGGAATAACCAGTGCGTTCTCATCTTTTACGGATTCTTTCATACGCTCCACATGTTCATTGGTACCAGATGAAATACTGGCTTCGTCAATGTTTGTAGCGTAGATTACAGGTTTGGTAGTAAGCAATTGAAATGACTTTACCAGCGTTTCGTCATCTTCTGAAAGTTCCAGAGATCTTAAGTTTTTGCCAGATTCCAAATGAGACTTTAACTTGTCCAATATATCAAAGTCTTTCTTGGCTTCTTTATCACCTGTTTTAGCTTTTCTTTGCACCTTTTCGATGCGCTTATCCACTGTTTCCAAGTCTTTTAGCTGCAATTCGGTGTCAATCACTTCCTTGTCTTCAACTGGATCTATTTTTCCTTCAACATGAATAATATTGTCATCGTCAAAACATCGAACTACATGTACAATGGCATCTACTTCACGAATATTCCCTAAAAACTGATTTCCAAGTCCTTCTCCTTTTGAAGCACCTTTTACCAATCCAGCAATATCTACAAACTCAATAACGGTTGGAAGTACTTTTTGCGGGTTGACCAGTTCTTCAAGCACTTTAAGCCGTTCATCTGGTACAGTTATTACTCCAACATTAGGTTCTATAGTGCAAAAAGGGTAATTAGCCGATTCCGCTTTTGCGTTTGATAGAGAATTAAAAAGAGTTGATTTTCCAACATTAGGTAATCCTACAATTCCAACTTGTAAAGCCATTTCTATTATTTATTGTTCGGGTTTATTGAATTCTATTTTCTTATTCTTCTTTGCTATGTGGCCGAGGAGGACGTTTTATTAAAGATCCTATATTGTTTATAACCACGCAGCAGTTCTGTAATACTCACTTTTACAATGGTATAGATGGGTATAGCAAGCACCATCCCAACTGGACCACCTATATTTGCGCCTGCAAAGATAATGACAAATATTTCTAACGGATGCGCTTTTAGACTTTTTGAGAAAATAATGGGTTGAAGTGCTACATTATCAATGATTTGAACTACTCCAAAAACACTACTGATTTCGATCAATTGGAAATAAAATTCGCTTGAACCAAATTCCACATTTGAGGTAGTCAAACCGATAATCATTCCAAATAAAGCACCAAAGAGTGGACCGATATAAGGAATAATATTTACCAAAGCAGCAAATAGAGCTATAGTAATAGCATATTCCACACCTACAATTGTGAGACCAATACTTGATATAGAGAAAATACTTACCATTTGGATTAATACGCCACGGAAATATCGACCAAGTAAATATTCAATCTTATTTAATGCCGCTACGGAAATTTCAAAATACTGATTTGGAATAAGTTTTAAAAGTTGGTTTTTCACCATTCCAGGATTGTACGTCAAGAAAAACGTAATAAATGAAATAGCCAAAATAGATACAAATAGACTTCCTGTTAAAGAAAATAAGGTGTTGAAAAGTCCTTTAATATTAATTGTTCCTGCAAAATCAACTAAATAGGTTTTTAGTGTGTCTTCGAATCCTCCGCTATCTTCGGGAATAATATTCATTTCCAACATCCAGTCATGTACACTCATCATTGGGACTTGGACAAAGTTGATTACACGATCTACATCGATAGAACCTATTAACTCAATCTGTTCAGAAATAAGAGGAGTAAAGGTGGATGCCAGCAAAACCACAATTGCAATTAAAAAACCCTTTGCAAGTAATATACTTAAGGCTTTTGGAACTAATAATTTCTTCGAAATGAAATTGACAATTGGCTTTAGAATAGTAGCTAAAACCATTGAAATGACGAAATAGGTGAATATATCTGAAAAGTACCAACCAATAAAAACAATCACCAAGGCGAAAACGACGAGAGCTATAATGGGTTTTTTCGACATAAAGTATAGATTGAAATATTGGTTTAACCGCTAATTCATCAGCAAGATACAGCCTTAATTTTTTTTAGTAGATTAATCTATTAAATATTTGTGTGTTGATACTAAAAAAGCCCTTCCAATGTAAGAGGAAGGGCTTTCGTGTTTTTATGTCTATTTACATGAATGTGCCAAATGTAATAATATTCGACAATAGAAATAGAATTGTTTTATGATGTCTCAATGAATAATTCCTTACTAGGCATAGAAGTAAATTCAAATGACTAAATAAATGAATTCTTATGAATGAATAACTTGAATTAATTGTACTAATGAAAATGAATCAAGCAGGTTTAGGGCTTATTTAATCCCAATTCAACTCGGATGTTTCCTTTTTTGTCTCTGTTTCTTCTTCTTCTTCTCCAGGAAATCCATTTTTGATTTGACCTAAAGTATGAGACAACGCGTCTGAAAATTTTTCAAAATCTTCTTTGTATAAGAATAATTTGTGTTTTTCAAAGTAGAAGCTGTCTTCATCATCATCTCGAAACTTCTTTTTACTCTCTGTTATCGTGATATAATGATCACCTCCTTTGGTTGCTCTTACATCAAAAAAGTAGGTTCTTTTTCCGGCTCTAACTCTCTTGGAATAAACCTCGTTTTGTTTATTTTTCTCTTCCACGGTCCCTGACATTAAATAATAAAAAATCAATTTATACAGTCAAAGTTAAACCAATATTTGAAAAAACAGAATTTATTTATTAAAAAATTGTACTTTTCTATTTTTTGATGATAAAATGTTGATAATAAGACTGATCAGTATCATTAATCCGAAGGACATATTGGCCTTCGTTTAGAAAGCGTGTTTCAAATTCAATAGGTTGTTGTGCAGGAAAATTTTGTTCCCATACTTTTCTTCCGGTCAGATCGTAAATTGATGCATGAACGGACTGATTAACCTCTTTAGGCATTAAAACATGTAAGCGTTTATGACCTTGTGAAGGATTAGGATATATTTTAAGTTCCCGTTTTTCATTTGTAATGGAAGAAGAAATTCCGGTATGATCCACATGACCAGGATAGACAATCGCAAGTTTCATTACAACGGGCAGATGATCTGACATGTAATATAATGAGTTTAAGATGTTTGATGGTACGTTTACAGTGTTTGAAGCATCATTTATAGACTTATTATAAGTAGATCCGTTGTTTCCTATAGCTTCATAACTTGATTCTACATAATGAACTCTACTTGTGGAACTTAGTAGGCTATCTGAAACCAATAGAAAATCAAATCGATCATCAACTCCTCCAGTTGAACCACATTCAATTGGGGTAGTAGAGAAGGCCCTAGTTGATTGGGTATGTACATTGGCATATGTTGGGTTCGCACTCCAACTTCCTTCTCGTTGGATTGGGTCATTGAACGGATGGCCAGCGTCTTTACATAGCGTTTGATAGGCGTCTTCCTGGTCCGTATATAAATTCAAATCACCTCCAAAAACGTCGTAACCATTCGAATTGTTGATCATATACGTTTTTATGAAATTGGCATCTGTAGCACGGCGTGTTTGATTAGAGGCGTCGCTACCAGCTTTAAAATGCGTTTGATAGAAATCAATATAAGTTGTATCATCATGTACCGCAATATTTGGATCGTGTCCGTAAATAACATATCTACTCACATCTCGGGTTGTGGTTGAAATTCTACTTTGATATTTTAATTCTACTTTTTCAGAGTTATAAAAGATCATATTGTTCAAGTCGAATCCACCACCTGATCCATTGGTGACAAAATCGGCTCTTTTATATTTAGTTTCTCCCGAATGATTTAATGAAGAATTAAGGATTAGATCAGCACCAGCCACATTTTGTAATTCACATACCATAAATATGTCTGGTTGAATATAATCTAATATTTTTCGAAGGGTATCTTGCCTATCTGAAAGCTGAATGTCTGAATTACATGAATTTTCGTCTGGAAAGTTGAGAAGGTTATAGGTCATTACCAATAATGTGTCTAAACTTTCACAGGCTTCTTCGATAATTAAATCATTTGAATTAGTGAATATGGTGTCTTGAGATGCCTTAATTTGAAAAGTACCAATTTGATCAAATTGCAGGTCATTTAGTACTGCACATCCTTGAGTCAGGGGGAGCAATGTTGTACCAGATAGCATTGCCATTCCTGTAGATTCTTCAAGCAAAATAGTATCATTGAATGTGGTATCCACTTGTCCCATTTGATTTAAAGCACAAACTTTCACTGAAAAGGGATTATCTTTTGCAATACAGCCAGCAGGGTAATCTGAAAAAGTAAAGCCCGAAATAGACGTGTTACCAGTTCCTGATCCCATGCAAAAAGCAACATCATCCGCATAGAACAGACCTGCTCGAGTGGAGGTGAATGTGAAAACAGGCCCAAGGAATTGACCTGAAGTCCAAGTAGTTTCGTTAGCTGTTCCAGCTAATTGTTCTCCGTTTCCATTTTCATCATAGTATAGACTCCAATCTCCAGTATTTGTTCTGGTCACTCGTATGCAAACCTGATGAGAGGCAAGCCAAGAATAGTTGGAAGCAGATACTTTAAGTATTTCGGTATGAGATCCTAAAGATAATTTGTAGAGCGTGATTTCTTCTAACGTTCCTATTTGGTTGATACCAATGGAATATCCGTTTACAGAAGAACCAAGATTACTAGTGTCCGAGAACAAAATGAATTCAAAATTATTATTACCAGACGGTGTCCAGGAACCATTACGCATGCAAAAACTCCATTCATAATCTCCAGAAGTGAAATTTTGACTTCCAAAATCGGTTACCAGGTAACTTTCTCCTGCCACCGAAGATAAATTATGTTTTAACTCATTCGAAATCGTTGTCCAATCGGCGGTATTTTGCCATTGTGTTAGACCCGAAGAAAAATCATCTGAGAAAACAGAAGTACACTGTGCAGATAGGGTAGAGGAGGCACCCATTAATACAGAAAATAGGAGTACAATGTTATATTTTAGAATAGTATTGATCCGCATAAATTAGTTGAGTTCTTATTTTAAATAATAATGAGATTTAATTGAATTATCACTTTATGACTTTAATTTTTCCTCTCAAAACTTCTTGATTACCAGTTAATTCCAGTATGTACATGCCCGATGAAATATCAGAAATATTGACGGTCCAAGAGTTTGTTAAATCTTCTTTTGCATTCTCAAGATGGAATTGTTTTATCGTTCTTCCAAAAATGTCCATCACATTTACATTAAAATATGAACTTTGAACATTTTGCAAATTGAGATGCAACGTTCCGGAAAAATTTGGATTTGGATAAATAAACATACTTGCTACCGGTTCTTCAGAAGGTCTAAGTATAGGGTTGGTGATGGGCTTAGGGGTATTATCCAACTTTAATACAAACGGTTCTTGAATTGGACAAGAGGCAGCATTTGGGTCACGAATTGTTTTAATATAGGCTTCATTTAGGACACTATTGAAATCTCCAGGCGTTTCATCTGTAGGGTTAACGGTAATGCTGGATGCCGTCCAGTTCACTACATCTCTATAGTCCGTATCTCCAAAAAAGTATACGGAGCTTCCTCCGGTTGACGTGCTCACCAATAAACTATCAGGTCCACCAGTAATATCATTTGGAGCAACTCCATTTCCGTATGAAACCCCGTGAAAATAGGAGCCATCCGGGCTTCGAACCTGAACAGCATCACCTCCATTACGAATTCCTAAATCGTCCCAATCATTACCACTGGTGTAGATGCAACCTAAATACGAAGTGTCGGTAGTAGAAATAGGTATTGAGCCACAATTTTCAAACAAAATCGTATTATTATGCGGTACCACATATAATGAGTCGTTATCTCGATCGTAAGGGTCGTCGGCTGGTAGAGACGGATTCGGATCGTCTGCATTATAAATAACAATGATCGAACCAACCGGTACAAGTGCCCAATGAGGTGTATCCTTAAATCTAAAATGACCTTGGGCTACACCGGTTCCAGTACCGGTCCAATCAAGGCTGAATGTTCCATTGTTGTCATCTAATATATAACCTCGAATATCTACGGATTGTCCACATTCCCCAGCAACCAAAAATTCATAGTACTCTTGTGCTCCTGAAGTACCATTTGAAAATTCATTAATGATTAGTCCTTCCCATGTAGATTGACCCACGCAATTGCGATCGACTTGAATTGAGTCAGATATTCCTGTCAGTGTTCCGTTGGTTGCTAACAACGTATAATCACCGGTAACGTCTAGGCTTAAACTATCAAAAATTACGCATCCATCCGTTGCCGTACGAATCAAATTTCCAGTAAGCGTGGCACCACCAGGCTCGGAATTGATCCTTAAAGCCGTTAGGTCATTATAGCTCGTATCCATATTTCCACCTCCATCTACTGCGCATATTTTCACAGAAAATAAGGAATCCGTTTGAACACAAACGGTTGGAATGGAACGGAAATCTAATTCTACACCAACTCCGGTAACGAAGGCAGTAGTATCATTTAATGGATTATCTGTAGCCGTTGTTGTGTTGAATTTAATACTATCTCCATTACAATTGTAAGAGAAAACTCGGTACCAATATTCGGTATAAGCAGCTAATCCTGATACAGTAACGCTACTTCCTGATCCATTATATACAATTTGTTCACCAGTCCCGGAATAGGCAGGATTTGCTACCGGATCTGTACCATTTGTTGGATTAGTAAATGAATTAACCGTGTTTATGACTACAATTGCACCTGTACCATCGGCACTGGTCCAAGATACATCAATTTGACTCCCATTATCATTAGAAAAGGTAATTAAACTATCTGGTAAAGTAGGAGCAGGGTCGTTGCATAGTCCTCCACAACCCTCAATTACAATATCATCAATTGTCCATACCTCATTACTACTATTATTATCAGCACGAATTCTCAAGGCTACCGTACTAGAACCATCCGGTACATTTATTTCAACAAAGGAATATCCGTCAGCGGTTCGATTTCCACCTCCAGCAGGTTGAAAAACGACAGGCGTTCCAGCCGTACCCGTAGCAAGTCCGGTTCCAGTTGTGTGTCCCCAGTCAGCGTTATTATTTCCACGAATAGCGAGGTCTTCTGAGGCTGGAAAGCCAGAACCATCGATATCAACATAAAATCGAACGCTGTCTGTTCCATCTAAACCATTACTTCCATTTCGATCAATCGCAATCACTCTTGCTTTAATAACTACAGATGTATAGCCACTCACGGAAATTGTATTTAAATCCAAAATTCCAGTAGTATTATTTACTTGCCAAGAATTGGTGCCAGAAACGATTCGCTCACTTACAGGAGACCCATCACCTCCACCAGCATTGGTAGAAGAGAGCCCCGCGCCACTTGCAATTCCCCAAGTATCACCTCCATCAAAGCGTTGGCCAAATAGTTCGGCACAACCTCCCACAACTGAAGGAGAAGTGGTATCACAATAAGGATTATTTGTAGCCGTATTATTATTGAAATTGATTCGATCCGCACTGCAACTGTATTCAAATACATGGAAACAATATTCAGTGTTGGGAGAAAGTCCTGTAACAGTTACCGTGTTTCCAGTTCCATTATAAACAGCTTGTTCTCCTCCAGAATACACAGAACTGGCTATAGGATCAGCTCCATCACTAGGCCCTATGAAGACGTTGTTTGTATCAATATAGACCACTCTTCCGGCGCCATTCCCATTTGTCCACGAAATAGAAAGAGAATTGGTACCTTTTCCAGTGGTAATAATATCTGTGGCTTGAGTAGTAGGTTCTGGATCCGTGCAAATATCAGGTTCAACACAAACACTTACGGTATCTACCCAGAAAAGTCCTGCGCGTGTTGTAGTATAGGTGAAAGTGGGACCAATATATTGTCCGCTGGTATAAGTGGTATTATTGATGGTTCCTTCGGAATTTTCACCAGCTCCGTTGTCGTCCACAAATAATTCCCAATCTCCTGTAGAAGATCTAGTAACTCGGATGCAAATGTCATCTCCAGCATCCCACAATGTAGTTCCTGTTATAATTGCGGTATGCGCGCCACCTGTAACTTCATAAAGCATGACTTGATCTCCTGTCCCTGATTGATTTACACCCACTGAATATCCTGTTCCGGTGGATAGATCTGTTCCACTTGAAAATAGGAAAAATTCAAATTTATTGGCAGAAGACGGATCCCAGCTGTTATCTATTCGATAGCAAAATTCCCATTGATAGTTGTTTAATGTGAAATCTTGAGTTGTTAAATCAGCATATGTATAACTAGAGCCACTAACACCAGATAAATTATGAGCTAACTCACTTGAGGTAATGGTCCAATCTGTCGTGTTATTCCATTGGGCCAATGTACCACCAAAATTATCGGTAAATATATTGTTACACGATCCTACTGGTATTTCGAGTGTTGTATCACTTAAAGGATTGCCCGTAGCTGTGGATGTATTGAACTTAATGCTGTCCCCAGAACAATTAAATTCGTACACTCTAAACCAATAAGCAGTAGTATCGAAAAGTCCTGTTACGGTTACAGAATTTCCGGTTCCTCGATAAATTACCTGTTCACCACCGCCGTAAGCAGTATTTGCGGATGGGTCTGTTCCATTTAGAGGATCTGTAAATGAATTGACACTATTAATTTTCACAATGCTTCCAGCACCGTCACCGTTGGTCCAATTCAAAGTAATAGAAGAAGTTGTGACGGAACTAAAGGTGATTAAGCTCGCTTGAGTAGCAGGAGCAGGGTCGGTACAAGGAGGTGTGAAACAACCATATATTTCAAGATTCTCTACACACCACACTTCATTCAAAGAATTATTGTTGGCATCCACTTGAAGTGATACGCTTGAAGAACCATCGGGTACGGATAAATGCACATTAGAATACCCATCGGTAGTTCGATGTTCTCCTCCAGCACCTGGAGCAAATGAAACGGGTGTTCCAGCTGTACCAATAGCAACTCCGCTACCATCCGAATAGCCCCAATCTGCATTGGTATTTCCAATGATTTCAATGTCCGGGGTTACTGGGAAACCTGCACCATCTACATTGACACTGAATCCTAATGCATCACCTCCGTCTAGTCCATTTCCAGAAGGAACATCAATGGCAGATACTCGAGCTTTGACCACAATAGAGTCATATCCAATTACAGATACTGGATCCAAGACGAGCTGGCCTGTTGTATTATTTATTTGCCACGAGAAATTACCAGAAAGAATTCGTTCTGCATTTGGAGAGAAATCACTCACTCCACTGGTATTTGAAGCATATAATCCTCCACTGGCTATATTCCAATTGTCATCTGCCGTTCCATCAAAATATTGTTGAAATAACACGCCATGACAAGTAGTCGTTTGATTTATAGGATTATCTACTGCAGGATCAGAATTGTACTTTGTACTATCACCAGTACAATTATAACCATAAACTCGAACCCAATATTCCGTGCTAGGATCTAATCCTGTTACGATAACAGAGTTTCCGGTCGTATCATTATAGATGACTTGTTCTCCTCCAGCGTATACTGTATTCGCTGTAGGGTCGCTGCCATTGATCGGTGTGGTAAATGAATTGACGGTATTAATTTTCACAACTCGTCCAATTCCATTTCCTTCTGTCCAAGTGATATTAAGGGAATTTCCTTCTGTATTGCTAAAAACAATTAAATTGTCTTGAACGGTAGGTGCTGGATCAGAACAAGGAACAAGGGCTTTTTTGCAGACCAGTACATTGTCATAATATAAATCGTTTGAAGGACCGGTAGTATGCGTAAATATTGGACCTGCAAATTGACCAGTGGTATAGGTGGTTTCAGTAATAGTCCCTGCGGATACTTCTGCGGAAGCATTAATGCTGTAAAAAAGTTCCCATTCTCCAATGTCTGAACGCGTAACTCGTAAGCAAACTTCTTCACTGGCATCCCAGTCGAAGGTGCTTTGGGGAATAGTAATCAAAGAAGTATAAATGCCATTGTCTACTCGATAAAGCATGATTTCATCGGATGATTTTGTGAAATCAACTCCAACCGCATATCCATCGGGAGTTCCTAATAGATTGGAGGATGTAGAAGTAAGGAAAAACCCAAAGTAATTACTCATCGATGGATCCCATGTTCCATTACGCATACAAACTTCCCATTCATAATTTGCCGTAGAGAAATCTTGTGCTGTAAAATCAGAATATGCATAATCAGAAGCAGAAGTGTTTACGTTATGTTTTAACTCCCCATTGATATCAGCCCAAGAGGCAGTATTATTCCATAAACTTAAGCCAGAACCAAAATTATCTTCCAAAATGGGAGCACATGATCCACTAATTTGACTATTTGGGTTTCCTGGAGCTGTGGCAGTATTAAAACGAATACTATCGCCAGCACAACTATAAGCATACACTCGGAACCAATATTCAGTGCTTGCGGTTAATCCTGAAACCGTAACGGAATTACCAGGACCGTTAAAGATCACTTGTTCACCTGCTCCACCGTAAACGGAATTAGCTGCAGGATCTGTACCATCTATAGGATTGGTGAATGAATTACTGGTATTCATAACAACAATTCGTTCGGTTCCATTGGCAGCATCCCAATTAATAGTCATGGTAGAACCGGCAATATTATTAAAAGTGATTAAACTGTCTTGAAGGGTAGGAGCCGGATCCGTACAATTTGGATTGGGGTATTCGATGGCCAGTTTCATAACCACTGGCAAATGATCTGACATATAATACAATGCATTTAATATACTATCTGGGATCGCACTTGTGTTTCCAGCATCGTTGATGGAACCATTACAAGTAGATCCGTTATTTCCTAAGGCGGTATAGGTTCCGGTTACATAATGTACTCGGTTGCCCGTAGGCAAAATCGTATCTGAAACAAGAAGGAAATCAAATCGATCGTCCACTCCTCCTAAACCACCACATTCAATAGGCGTGGTACCTATTGCCCTAGTAGATTGAGTGTGCACATCAGAAAAAGCACAATTATTGTTCCAAGCACCTTCTCGGTTTATAGGATCGTTATAAGGAAATGTACCAGCTGCATAACATAAAGTCTGATATCCAACTTCCGCGTCTGTATAAAAGTTAAAGTCTCCTCCAATAATATTGACACCTTTTGTATTTGAATTGGCGTAATTTCGAATGGCTGTAGAAGCGGTTCCTCTTTCGGTGACATTTGCCGCGGCGCTTCCAGCTTTTAAGTGACATTCAAAAAAGTCCATGAACGTAGTATCATTATGTGTCGCTAGATTAGGGTCGTTTCCATAGAGAAGGTATTCCCCCACATATCTGCTACTACCCGTAAGTAGATCACTCTGACTTTTTAAAGATAGTTTGTTCGTATTATAATAAAGCATTGAATGCAATATGTCAGAAGTAGGATTACTTCCAATGTTTGCTTTGGCATAATGAGAAATACCATTAATATTAAGACATGAATCAAGGACTAAGTCCTCACCCGATGCATGTAGTTCACAAACCATAAGTACATCTGGCTGAATATACTCCATGATTTTTTGCAAAGTATCGTATCGGTTGACCGGTTCGATGTTGGTCCCACAATCGTTTCGCCCGTCAGGGAAATTAAGTAGGTTATAAGTTACGACCGTTAAGGTGTCTCTATTCTGGCTTTGAGCCAAAAAAAACGACATTACCAAAAGAATAAATACGACACTTTTTTTCATGGATCCAATTGGATGAACAGAAGGTAAATGTTAGAATAACAAAAAGAAGGGGAGGAAGTATCTCCAATTAAAACACCTTGATTTACCCACAAGTTAAGATAATTTAATGGAAATTAATCGTAACCAATGAGAGAGTTTGCAAGCTAATGTGTGTCCTTGTGATAGTAGATGCGTTCAATAATTATGAACTGTACATTATGATTTTAAAATGTAATTATAGTAAGAATAGGTTATTCAATTCCGACTTAGCTTCGAATCATTTAATGAAGAATTTCAAATTTTTTGTGGAGCACATGATGAATTGTCTTAATCTCTAAAATGTATAATCCAGAGGTAAGATTCGCTGTTGAAACTTCAATCGTATTTTTCTCTGATAGATCTTGAGAAATCACTTTGGCTTGTTGCGTTACTATATTACGGATGGTTAGCGTTAAGTTTCCTTTGAATTCATCGTGATTCAGCCAAATATTTATTTTATCCTTTGCCGGATTTGGAAATAATCTAACGTAACTAGCTAAATAAGGAGCTTCCGCGATATTTGATTTAACGGATGGTCTGTTTTGTGTATTAAATACGATTCTATAAAAATAGTTCTCCATATCTACCATGTCTTTATAAGAGTAGGAGTTTACATTATGGGTATTTACATGTGCTATTGATTTGAAATCTTTTCCATTTACACTTCTTTGAATGTTAAATTCTCCCGTGGTACTTGGCCAAGATGGAATCCAATTTAATTCAACATTGTTTGATAACCTACTTAAAGAAAGATCGATGTGGTTTTTGTCTAACGCAACTAAGAAAGGACAGGTGCCACCTGCCGGATCCTGTATTTCTGAAATCCAAGCTGCGTTATCTGCATTATTTGCAAATCCCGGGGTCTGTAAGGTTGCGTCTGCATCAATATCATATTCCACCCATTGATTGGCATCTCTGTAATCATCTCGTGTAAATGAGAAATCCCTGTCTGAGCCATCCGTCCCTAAATATAAATCATCTGGCCCTCCAGTTAAAGGAAGGGTAGTAGATGGAGATCCGTGCGTCCCATACGAAATTCCATGAATATAAGCTCCTGTGGAGTCTCTGGTTTGAACAGCATCTCCTCCATTTCGAATACTAAGAGGAACCCATGACGCTGCAGCAGAACTGGTATACGTTACAGGTGAATACAATAGATTTGCTGGAATTAAACTTCCAGCATCCACTGGTAAATCTGACGTTATTTCCAAATAGGTACCTTCATTATGAGCCAACACATAAATAGAATCAAACGGATTGGTGTCATCCGGATCGTCCGCCATAGTTATTTCAGGGTTTTTCTCTCCGCCATCACCGTTATAGATTAATATGATTGCACCTACAGGTACATTGGACCAATTAGCATGTCTTCGAAGTCTCAAATGACCTCGTGCTATTCCACTTGCACTGTTCCAGTCGTCCGTAAAATCTCCGTTGTTATCATCGATAATCATTCCTCGAATATCAATGGACTCCCCGCAGGTTCCTGCTACGATTAATTCGTAAAATTCTTGGTTACCGGTCGTACCATTGGACACTTCATTAATAATTATGCCTTCTGCAAAAAGAGAAACTATTGGCGTTGTAAAGCAAACAGGATTGTTTGTACCAGTTGTGGTTAAAAACTTAACACTATCTCCTGAGCAATTAGATTCATAAACTCTAAAGCAATAAGATGTGCCTGGGGTAAGATTAGTGATGGTGACACTGTTACCAGTTCCATTGTAAACCACTTGTTCTCCGGCATTATTCCAGTTATCATCAGCAGATGGATCAGTACCATCTATCGGATCGGTAAATGAACTTACTGAATTCATAATCACAATTCTATTTGATCCATCTCCATTTGTCCAATCAATTGTAAGGGAAGAAGTTGATAGTGCCGTGGTGTCAATATTTGTAGCTTGTGTAGTAGGAGC
The DNA here is from genome assembly GCA_965277185.1 of Cytophagales bacterium. Taxonomy (GTDB): domain Bacteria; phylum Bacteroidota; class Bacteroidia; order Cytophagales; family JAHDFW01; genus JAHDFW01. Next base: position 147,508 of record CBDICC010000041.1, read on the forward strand.
AGGATCGGAACACAAAGATCCACCACAAATCGAAACATCATCAATCCAAAGTTCTCCTGCCCGGGTAGACGAGAAGTCAAAAACGGGGCCGGTGTATTGACCAGTTGTGAAGTCCGTATTGTTTACCGTTGAAGAGCCACTTTCAGTAGTTGAATTAGGATTAAAATATAATGTCCAATCTCCGCTTGCCGTACGAGTTACACGAATACAGACATCATCTCCAGATCCCCAGTCAAATGTACCAATGGGGATGGTGATAAAAGGCGTGAATGTCCCATTCGTAACACTATATAACATTATTTCGTCTACCGTGCTTCCTCCTCCAGGTTGGTTTATTCCAACGGCATATCCATCTACCGTACCACTCAATAAATCGCTTTCATTCGCAATTAAATAATAGGCAAAATCATTACTTGAAGAGGGATCCCAAGAGCCATTCCGCATGCAAAACTGCCACTCAAAATTACTGGAAGTTAAATCCTGACTTGCAAAATCCGAACTGGTGTAGCTATTTGAAGCAACTCCAGATAAATTATGATTTAATTCTCCGGCGTTTATCGTCCAATCTCCAGTATTACTCCAATTCCCCAATCCTGAGCTAAAATCATCAGTAAGAGGGCAACTAGGCGCTACCGTTGTAGTTTCATTATTTGGATTATTTGCACCGGTAGATGTATTAAATAATATGCTTGCTCCAGAGCAATTATAAGAATAAACCCTGAAATAGTATTCAGTAGTAGCACTAAGGCCCGAAACGTTAAAGCTATTACCTGTTCCGTTGTAAACAACTTGTTCTCCAGCACCTCCATAAACAGGGTTGGCACTAGGATCTGTACCGTCTACGGGATTTGTAAAACTATTTACAGTATTTATAATAACCACACTTCCCGTAGCATCCCCAGATTCAGTCCATGAAACATCCATGGATGTACTCCCCACATTGGTAAAGACAAGAGAATGATCGGGGTTAGTTGGTGCTGGATCAGCGCATGCTCCACAAGTCCCCCATATTTCAATGTGATCAATGGCAATATCTTCGTCTCCTGAATTGAAAGCAAAGGATAAGGTTAAATCCAGTAAACTTCCTGTTCCTGAAATAGCTTGGGTAAATTGAGCAAATGTAGAAGTGATTGCTGTCCCATCTCCTGTACCATCATAATCCGTATCCAGTTGCGGTTCCGTATTGGTGGAGCCCGTACCTTCAACCCAAATTAAATTTTGAACACCTGCCGCATCGATTTCTCCGTCAAGATGAAAATAATCTCCAGCATCCCAATCCTGAGCAGAACCGTCGTCATCTTCCGCCAGATAGATTCGCACTTCTAACGCTCCCGTGCAAGTAGAAATATCGATGTTGTCAATGGTGAGTGTACCTGTGGTTACGGAACCAGCAGCACAGCCGTCCATATCTTGAACTGCGAAAAAATTAGACCCTTGAATATTTGTAAAAACATTGCCTGCACCTATGTTCGTTCCGTCCGTGCGTGTAAAATAGTCCGTTGCGCCATTTGTACATTCTGCTGGACTGGTGGTATACCCACCGGCAGTTTCAAAATCAAGTGTGTAAATGTTGGTTTGAGCAACCGAAATGGTTGAAAATAAAATGGTTATAAGTAACGTGATTAACGTGGATCGAACAATCAAGAAGCCATTTTTACCCATAAACTATGCTTTTAAATCCCTAGCAAATTAGTATTAATTTTATTAATGACCGACCGGCAGTGTGAGAAATCCTATACCTAATGTACGAAATTGTGAGTAAAAAGTTTCACCTGTTTATCGAACAATGAATTCACGATAATAATGGTTGATCATCATAAATCGCAACCATCCTCTAGGATCACTTAGCGCCATTTCAATATAATCTTCTGGATTTTTGTTGGTAGCAAAAAGAGCCAGCATTTTATACCATTTAAGGTAGTTCCAAATATATTTAGTTGAAAACCCATTAAATGACTTAGACCATTGGAAGAAATCCTCCATTAGTAAATCAATATCGGTCTTTTCCTTACCCTTTTTCTCCATCATTAGATGGGAGGTATATTCTGTTTCTTTAAAGTATTCATAAACAAATCCTTGATCGCGCGTATGAATGGTAGCGGTTTTTGGAATATCAATTTCTTGAAGACATCGATATACAAAAGACTTGTCAGTAACTTTTCCAGGATCCACATCTACTGGAAAGAAATCAAAATCATTATTTGCAGCTCTTACACATATGAAACAAGCGTATTTCTTATCTTGACGATGTTTTTTTTCACTTAATAATACGCTTTCAGTACTTCGGTAACTTCGTTTTCCTTTTGTCCAAAAAGGGATGTAGACCAATTGAACTTGCAGATCCAACGAATAATCGAGGGTATTAACTTCAATTAAGGACGATAGAAATTTATGCTTCCAATTATGTGCTGTCTTTGAACTAATTTTAAACTCCTTTGAGAGGGTTGTAAGTGAAGGAGGGTTCGCATTAACGAGCATGAACTTTACAAATTCTTTCCAAACCTCTACATTATTAATATAATGAATGGAAGTATTCGTAGTCGAAAAAAAAGTGGATTTACAGTTTTTACACATGTAGCGCTGCTTTTTTTTATAAAGCCCGTTTTTTACTTTTTTATCTGAATCGCAATGCGGACATTTTATGTCCGCTGCATCAATGTTAGAAGATTTGTCGTTTTGATCCAATTTTATCCAATACAAATTTAGAATTCTAAAAATAATCAATTTAACGGAATTTATATTCATTAATATGCGATGATATTATGAAAGCAATTAATTTTTGGAGCATAGGATAATATAATATATCTTGCGCCGTTTTCGTAAAACCTGTTAAATATAGAGCCAAAATAGTATGAAATTTGAGTGGAAATTAGTGTTAGTAGTGATGATTGCGGGCTTAGTGTTTTCCTGTAAGCCGGGATCTGACAAATCAAAAACAAAAGAGATTGAACCTGTTTTGCTTACCATTGGTGACGATGAAGTAAGTGTGAATGAATTCAACTATGTATATAAGAAAAATAATTCTAAATCTGGAGACGCCTATACCGAAAAGAGTCTAAAAGAATATTTAGATTTATATGTGAATTTTAGACTTAAGGTGAAGCAAGCAGAAGACCTTGGATATGATTCAACTCGAGAATTTTTGCGAGAGTTTAGTCAGTATGAGGATCAATTGGCTCAGCCTTATTTAACCGAAAAGAGTGTAACTGAAAAACTAATTAAACAAGTTTATGAACGATTAGGTACAGAAGTGAATGCATCTCATTTATTAATTCGTTTCCCTGAAGATCCATCTCCCGCTGATACAATAAAAGCGTATAATAAAATTATGGATTTCAAAAAACAATTGGATGGAGGAGAAGATTTTGAAGTTTTAGCCTTCAAATTTTCAGAAGATCCTTCTGCTAAGAAAAACAAAGGAAATTTAGGATACTTTACTGCGATGCAAATGGTTTATCCTTTTGAAAACGCAGCGTTTAATACTCCAGTAGGGAAAATATCCAATGTGATCCGGACACGTTTTGGTTATCATGTGTTAAAAGTAAATAATAAACGTCCTGCACGTGGTGAGGTTCGAATTTCTCATATTATGATTAATGCTAATGATGGAATGAATCCAGCGGATATTTCAGAGGCAGATAAGAAAATAAAAGAGCTTCACGCAAAATTAGTAGCAGGAGGAGATTGGAAGAACCTTTGTTCTCAATTTTCAGAAGACACTAGAACTGCACCAAATGGAGGTTTATTGCCTTGGATTAAGACGGGTAAAGTAGATCCAAATTTTGAAAACGCGGCATTTGGATTATCTAAGCCAGGAGACATTTCTTCCCCTGTAAAATCTGCATATGGATGGCACATCTTGAAGTTGGAGGAGAAAAAAGGACTTGAGAGTTATGACAAGTTGAAAGGACAATTGAAAATGCAGGTTGAGAAAGATGCGAGAGCCAATTTACCAAAGGCAGCATTTATAAAAAGAGTTAAAAAGGAAAACAATTTTGAAGAAGATGTAAAGGTTAAGAAATATGCATTAATGCAGGGAGATAGTTCTCTTCTTCAAGCAAAATGGATGTATAATAAAGAAGATAAAAAATTGTCTGCGACCATATTTAAGATTCAGGATAAAAAATATACAGTAGAGCAATTTTTTAAGCATGTTGCTAAGCGACAACGTCTTAAGCCAACTGCAAATGTGAAAGGAATGATGGAGCGTTATTATGGCGAGTTCATTAATGAATCTTTACTTGCTTTTGAAAGAGATAACTTAGAAGGGAAATATGTTGATTATAGACTTACCTTGAAGGAGTATCGATACGGGATTCTTTTATTTAAATTGATGGATGAAAAAGTGTGGACAAAAGCGATCAAAGATACGACAGGATTAAAAAACTTTTTTGAAGCAAATAAGGGGAAATACAAATGGGAGGATCGCTACGAAATATTAACTATTCATGCAGAGAATGGAGGTATTTTAGGGAATGCGATTAAGGATCATAAAGCGAATAAGTACAAGACCTTTAAAGAATTGAAAGCAGAATATAATAAAGAAGGAGCATTGCATTTGGAAGTGGATGAAGGAACGTACGAATTAAAAGAACGACCGTATTTTGAATCTTTAAAAGGGGAGATCGGCGAGTTTAGAACACTTTACAATGATCGTTATTATTATTTTGAAGTAAAACAAAAGATTCCAGCTGGTCCGAAAAAATTTGATGAAACACGCGGATTACTTATTTCTGATTATCAAGGACAATTGGAGAAAGAATGGATCGATGAATTAAGAAGTAAATATAAATTCACTGTAAATCAGGTGGAATTTGATAAGCTAGTGAAAGAATAGAATCGGTTACATTTTATTTAAATGTAAAGACACCCGAGGGGGCCTTATGACGCTTTTAGCAAAAGGAATAAGTGGGGATCGATTCAATAAGTATTGAATCAAAACAAAAGATATCCACATGTTTGATATGTATTAAACATGTAGATATAGAATAAACGAAACGATTCATTGATTGAATTAATTGAACGAGTAGGGAGAAAAAAAAGTGATGGATTTGAAGCGAAATAAGATTATATGGTTGTTGATAGGAACATTTTTGTTGCTAAACACATCATGTAAATACTTTGTTACAAAAGATGAAGCAGTTAAGGATGAGCAGGGTAAAACGATAGCGAGGGTTGGAGAGACCTATCTTTATGAGGAGGACTTGAAGGGGTTGATGAGTAAAAGTTCAGAATTTGAGGATAGTGCTAAGATAGCCCAGCATTACGTTGAAAGTTGGATTAAGCGCCAGCTACTTTTGGAACTAGCGGAGGCAAATTCTTCTATGTCGGAATCTGATTTAAAGAAGAAAGTAGACGATTATAGATATCAGCTTATTGTATACGAATACCAGAAAAAGTATATCAAAGAAAAGTTAAATGATCAGGTTTCAAATCAAGAAATTGAGCAGTATTATGAAAATAACAAAGATAATTTTCAGTTGAAGGAAAATATCGTTCGATGTCATTTTTTGCAAATACCCAAAGGAGTAAGTTCGATTAATAAAGCAAAAGGATGGTTTCGTTCTTCTCAACAAAAAAATTACGATAAATTAAAAGTTTTTGGCAAAGAATATGCTGTGAAGCAATCGTATGAAGATTCGGTTTGGTATCGTTTTGACGATGTGGTGACGAATACACCGCTGCAATCCATTCCCAACAAAACAAACTATTTACGTCATCATAAAAATATAGAAGCGACTGATTCACATTACGTGTATTTATTAAAAATCAATGAATATAAAATATCTAACGAGATCTCTCCGTTAGAGTTTGTGAAAGATGAGATTAGAAACATCATAGTAAATAAGCGAAAAACAACATTGATTCGCGAATTGGAACAAGGAATCTATAATAATGCTAAAAAGAATAAATCATTTGAAATTCACACAAACATACAGTAACCCCAAATCGTTACTGTTTTTCGTACTTCCGTTTGTATTATTAACGTTTGGATTAATAACAACAGGAATAGCTCAGCCAGTTAATGAAGAGCAAGTTATTGATAAAATAATTGTCAAAGTTAATGATGAAATCGTACTGAAATCTGAACTAGATATCTCATTGTATCAAGCCCAATCAAGTGGATATGGAACGGAGGTAGGAGAGTGTAAGGTTTTGGAATCATTGATCATAAATAAGATGTTGATTGCTCAGGCAGAAGCAGATTCGGTTACGGTTGAAGAACAAATGATCGAAGCGCAATTGGATCGAAGGATGCAATATTTTGTGGGGCAGTTTGGTGGAGAAGAAGAAATGGAAAAAGCCTATGGGAAAGGCGTAGCTGAATTAAAACAAGAACTGAGACCTCAATTGGAAGAACAATTGATCATGCAAAAAATGCAAGAACAGTTGATGGATAAAGTTGCAGTAACTCCTTCTTATGTTAAAAAGTTTTTCAGACGCATTCCGATTGATAGTTTACCTTATTTTTCTACGGAAGTGGAAGTGGGGCATGTTGTAAAATTCCCGGAAGTAAGCAAGGCACAGAAAGAGAAGACAATCAAGGCCTTAAATGATATCAAGCAACGTGTGATGGACGGAGAGGATTTTTGTGGCTTGGCACTTTTATATTCTCAAGATCCAGGTTCTTCAGGTTCATGTGGTGTTATTGATTTTGTTGGAAAAGGGCAATTAGTTCCAGAATATGAGGCCGCAGCAAGAAAGTTGCAGCCCGGTGAATATTCGGATCCTGTAGAATCCTCTTTTGGATTTCATTTAATTCAATTGATTGAACGTAGAGGAGGAAAATATAAAACTAGACATATTTTGATGAAACCAGATGCTTCAGATTCAGAAGGAGAAGATGCACGTAAATACTTGGTTGATTTAAAACGTAAGATTAATGAAGACTCAATTAATTTTGAAAAGGCAGCTTTGACGTTTTCAGATGATAATATGACTAAATCTTCTGGTGGAATTTTTACAAACCCAAATACGGCAAGTAGTAAATTTGGCTTGGATCAATTAGAATCGGATGTATACTTTGTGATTGATTCGATGGACGTAGGGCAGGTTTCAGAACCTATTCCATATACTTCACCAGATGGAAAAAAAGGATATCGTTTGATCTATTATAAATCGTATAATGCACCACATATGGCTAATTTAACCGACGACTACATTAAAATTTCGGACGCAGCGCTAAATGATAAAAAATCATTAGCTTTGGAAGAGTGGTTTAAGGAGGCAATTGATCGGATGTATATCGATATTGACGAAAAATATAAGGAATGTGAAATTCTTAATTAACACGGAGTTAACTGAGAAACAACATTTCGTTACAACTGAATACAAAACAGCACAATACAACAAATAACATAATGGGTGAAAAGGAATTAGCGGATAAATTTTTCGAAGATTATAAGCGACTTACCAGTGAGATTTCAAAGGTAATAGTTGGCCAGGAAGAAACAGTTAAACTTGTGTTAACATCTATTTTTTGCCAAGGTCACAGCTTATTGGTTGGAGTTCCTGGATTAGCAAAAACGCTTCTAATCAATACCATTGCGAAAGCGTTGGAATTGGATTTCAATCGGATTCAGTTTACTCCGGATTTAATGCCTTCAGATATTTTAGGATCTGAAACAATGGATAAAGAGCGAAACTTTAAGTTTGTAAAAGGGCCTATTTTTTCCAATATCATTTTAGCAGATGAGATTAACCGAACACCACCAAAAACACAGGCGGCGTTATTGGAATCGATGCAAGAATACTCGGTAACCGTTGCTGGGAATCGATATGATTTGGATCGACCTTTCTTTGTTTTGGCAACTCAGAACCCCATTGAACAAGAAGGAACATATCCGCTTCCAGAAGCACAATTGGATCGTTTTATGTTCAATATTATGTTGGGATATCCATCCATTGAAGAAGAAATGGAAGTAGTGAAACGAACTACCTCAGGAGAAAGCGTAGAGCTTAAAGCAGTAATTAAGAAGCAACAAATTTTAGACTATCAAAATTTGGTAAGAAAGGTGCCGGTTACCGACAATGTAATTGATTATGCTGTTAAATTGGTTAGTAGAACACGACCAGGTGCTGACACGGCAACAGATATCACCAAACAATATTTAGAATGGGGTGCAGGACCAAGGGCTTCTCAAAACTTGATTATTGCAGCGAAGTGTAATGCTTTGTTAGACGGGAAGTATTCGCCGGATATTGAAAATGTTCAAGCGGTAGCTGTACCAATTTTAAGACATAGAATTATTCGGAACTTTAAAGCAGAGGCTGAAGGAGTATCAATTGAGAAAATCATTCAGGATATTTTATAAACACGAGTTAGAACTTAAATTAATTTCCATAATCTTATATATATTTAAGATGTGGACAGATAAAGCGAAAATACGTACCTTAGCGGAGTGTATTTTCGCTTTTTTATTTAGGGGTTATAATGCACACTTGATTAGAACTAAACAGATAAAACAATGCCTCGATTAGCCTTACACTGGAAAATTATCATAGGATTAATTACCGGAATTATCTTTGCGTTATTGACGAGTTATTTTGGAAAGATTGAACTTTTTGGATTGAATTGGAGTGGGATTGTAATTGACTGGATAGGACCATTTGGAAAAATTTTCATAAACCTTCTGAAATTAATCGCGATTCCACTGGTATTATTTTCCATTATTAAAGGAGTTTCAGACCTTTCTGATATTAAAAAGATAGGTGCCATCGGGTTTAAGACACTTGGTTTATATGTAATTACAACGCTCATTGCGGTAGGATTAGGACTGAGCTTAGTCAATTCAATAAAACCGGGCGAGCGTGCCAATGAAGAACTAAGGTTAAGCAATCGAATTAATTATGAGTTGTGGGCCGAAAAAACAGGGATTCCAACCGTTGATGGTAAAACATATCTTACAGATCCTCAACATGCTGAATTAGTAGCTTCCATACGTACAGAAAACGAAACGGCTTTAGTAGATAGCAGCGTAATCAAAAAGATCAATAAAAGTATAGCGAATTCATCTAAGAGAGCGAAGAAGGGGCCATTGCAAATATTGGTAGACGTAGTTCCAAGTAATGTGTTTGATGCGTTTAGCGGGCAAGGGATGATGTTACAAGTGATCTTCTTCGCTATCTTTTTCGGAATTGTAATGCTAATGGTGGATAAGGAGAAAACGAGTCCAATAAAGAAGTTATTTGATGGCTTAAACGAGGTTTTCTTAAAAATGATTGAAGTTGTGATGCGTTTTGCACCATTTTTTGTGTTCGCATTGCTTGCCGGAAAGATGTCTGAAATGGCTCCAAACGATCCAGGAAAAATCATTGATATTTTTGCGAGTTTGTTTAGTTATTCGCTAGTGGTTGTTTTGGGACTTCTAATTATGATTTTTGTTTTTTACCCTTTGATGTTAAAACTACTTGTGAAAGGATTGACATATGTAGGATTTTTTAAGGCTATTGGAAAAGCTCAGAATATGGCATTTTCCACAAGTTCAAGTGCTGCAACCTTGCCAGTAACCATGGATTGTGTAAACAATAATCTGAATGTACCCAAAGAGATTTCCAGTTTCGTACTTCCAATTGGTGCTACGGTAAATATGGATGGAACGAGTTTGTACATTTCCGTTGCCGTTGTTTTTCTAGCTCAATTTCATTTAATCGATCTAACAGTAGGACAACAACTTACAATAGTAGCAACAGCAACGTTGGCTTCAATTGGAGCGTCTGCGGTGCCTAGCGCCGGATTAATTATGATGATTATGGTGTTACAGTCTGTAGGATTAAATCCGGCATGGATTGCGATTATTTTCCCAGTGGATAGAATCTTGGATATGTGTCGTACCGTTGTAAATGTTACTGGGGATGCTTCCGTGGCAAAAGTTATAGCCTTTATGGAAGAAAAGAAGTTGAAAAAGACAGCTCCGGTCGAGGAATAGATTAAGAGGGGATTACAAAAAGATCCTAGAATAAATGAAAAGCCTGAACAAATAATCCTTGAATAGGATAGTTGTTCAGGCTTTTTAAATTTCAAATCCTTACCTTTTACTTATTGTGTATTGGCGAGATATCGCTCTCGTAATGAGCGTGACATGTTTTTGTAAAAGTTGATTTCTCTTTTCTGATCGTTGGTAGGATTATTCAATTCTGCCTTAGTGAAATACTCTTCTGATTTATCATATTGGTGAGCGAATAATGCCGCAGCACCAATATTAATCATTGTTCCAACACCTAATTTTCGACCAACGCGTGTTTTCTTTTTATCTGGATTAAACTCGCGCAAAGCAGCCGTCCATATTTCAATAGCAGAAAGCAATTTTTTTGTACCAGACTCATCGTCTAAATATAAATTGTTGTATCCCGAAAGCGCAGATTCCATTGCTTTTTGATAATCCTGATAATTGAATTTTTTTCCTTCACCATAGTAAATTACAGCAGCTAGTGATTTTTTCATAATTCCAAACTGATTATTTAATAGGATTTTAGTTGCCTTCATGGAAGCATCTAAAGCCAAGTTCTCTACTTGTTCTAAATAATTATCTGGAAGCGTGTTTTTCCATGTTTTTGTGTAAAATTTAGCCGTTCTTGGGGCTACTCTATTGTATTTGATTCCGTTCAATGACGATTCAACTACTAATGTAACCGGTTGCTTATACCTCACAGAATACACATTGTAATTTTCCTTAACTGTCGCATCTCCCTTTTTAACATTTCGTGTTTTTACAGTACTAGTAACGGGTTTGGTTTCAAGTAATCCTACTTTATAGGTGATGATAACCGGATTAGAATTTCCTTTTTTATACCCCTCTAAAATCACATACTTGTCTTCTAGAGTTTTTGTATTGTACGTTTTAGGTATTAATGGAGCTACAGGTGCTATATAAACGGGTTTTTCTGGTGGGGAAAAAATAGGCTTATCTTCTCCTAATAATTCTTTCCCGGCAAGTTTCTTAATAGTCGACTGACGATTATATTCGGCTAATTCTTTGTTATATCGATTTTGAGCTAATTTATACTGTTGTTCATAAATTCGCATATCGTCCGCATGTAATTTTTCCGCTTGCTTGACTTCCATATTATAGTTGCTTTGCAGTTGGTTTACTTCATCCTGATATCCCAGAATAACCTTAGATGAATAGGTCTCAATGCGTCGATCCAATTTCACCATAGGTAATTGCTTGTAGAAAAAAGTGAATCTATGATTCTTTACCTTTTGTGCAAAGGACGGAACCATTATGCTTAACATCAATGTTAGTAGCAAAGCAGACTTCACTAAAGATTTTATTTGTTTCATTTTAACTCGTAGTTTTAGTTTCTTCATATTCGAAATGACCTCAATTTAATTGAAGTATGTATTTAAAACAAATCATACCAATTATTATTCCAAAAATTAAAATTGATTAAAACATTGTACTTTAGCATCAGTACTAATTTGATCAGAAAATCGAATCTATAAATAAATGAGATCAATCAAGCTAAACTCAAAAATCCGACGATTAATACCAATAAATGTATTAGCAGCAGTTGTTTTACTGTTTTCATGTACTGCGAAAAGCTCAAATCAGCACATGTCTTCCGGTTTCGGAGCAGATTCAGTAAATACCACCGTTGATAATGCGGAGCGAGATGAACCAGGAGGGAATGTTAAGGCAATGATAAATGGGGTTAGCTATGTAGCACCCTCTAGAAAGCCTGTTAAAAACGATTTCATAATTCAAAAAGCACATAATGCATCATATACAGCAATTACTCCGTATTCATTTTATGATTGGTCACAGAATAAATTTACGTTCAATTCTTCGCGTCAATGGTGGGGCGAACGGTCAGTCGGTTGTGTTAAATCAATTCAAGATGCACACTCAGCCGGTTTAAAAGTGATGTTAAAGCCACATGTTTGGGTAAAAAAAGATGGTTGGTGTGGAGACTTAACGTTTGATTCAGTACGCTTGTGGCAACCTTTTGCGGATTCTTATGAAAAATACATCCTTCACTATGCGCTAATTGCAGATTCTATGGATGTAGACATGCTTTGCATAGGAGTAGAGTTTCGTGAAACGGCTGTCCTGCACTCGGATTATTTTAGAGACTTGATTTCGAAAATAAGAAAAGTATATAAAGGGAAGGTCGTTTATGCATCCAATTGGGACTATTATGATAAAATTGAGTTTTGGGACGCACTAGACTTTATAGGAGTAGATGCCTATTTTCCAGTTTGTCAGTTAGACATTCCCACACAGAAAACATTGAAAAAAGGATGGGGCCCAATTAAGGAGAAACTTAGACTTTTTTCAGAGAAATACGATAAGAAAATGTTGTTTACGGAGTATGGATATCGTAGTAAAAGCAAATGCGCTGGAAATCAATGGGAGTTAGATGATAATTGGAATTATAAAAACAACGCAAATTTAGAGGCTCAAAAACAAGCTTACCAAGGGTTGTATGAGAATTTTTGGAAGGAGGATTGGTTCATGGGCGGTTTTGCTTGGAAGTGGTATTCTAATCATGCGAATGCAGGAGGGGAAAACGATTCTGATTTTACTCCACAAAACAAACCTGCGGCAGAAGTTATGAAGAAATATTATGCAATGTTTCGGTAGCAAAAACGGCACATTTTGTACATTTGCAGCATGTCAATTTCAACGAGCTCAATAAATTCAAGTCTAGCCAAAGCTCCCATTGGTATTTTTGACAGTGGAATAGGGGGGATGACAGTCGCACATGCGATCCACGAATTATTGCCCAATGAAAAAATTCGGTATTTCGGAGATACGGCGCATTTGCCTTATGGGGATAAATCTAAAGAGTCAATTACCCAATATTCTAAGAGAATAACGGAGTTTTTGTTGGAGAAAGGCGCGAAGGTGATTGTCATTGCTTGTAACTCTGCTTCCGCAGCTGCTTATGAAGAAGTGAAGAATGTCGCGGGTTCTCGTGCACTTGTGTTAAATGTGATAGATCCGGTAGTAGATTATATTAATTTAAATTACAACAATACAACGATTGGATTAATAGGAACCAAACAAACGGTTCTTTCTGGAGCCTATGAAAAGCGAATAGTCAATTTGAATAAGGGGATAACTGTTAAATCCTTAGCAACGCCTCTTTTGGTACCAGTAATTGAGGAGGGGTTTTGTAATACAACCATTAGCAATGAGGCGGTCCGAGAGTATTTATCTCGAGAAACGTTATCAGGAATCCAATCTTTGATTTTAGGATGTACGCATTATCCCTTGCTGAAAAAGGAAATAGAAGACTACTATAAGTCTCAATTGGATGTGTTGGATTCGGCAAATATCGTAGCAGAAGCATTGAAGCAAATCTTAATTGCGAATAATTTGGAAGCTAAAAATGAAGATGCAAATTTGGATAAGGCGCATCATTTTTATGTGTCAGATTATACCGCTGCTTTCGAAGAGTCAACCCGGATTTTCTTTGGAGAAAAGATTCGTTTGGAGCACGTTCAAATATGGTAATTTATAGTTTTTCATGTTTATCACTTTATTTTTCACTAAAAAAGTAGTAACTTCGTCTTACGGCGTGTTATTGAATATGTACTACACTTAATGCAGGTCGTAAGGAAACGTGAAGAATAGAATAAGTATAACCTTTTTGGTGTTGATTTTCTTTTTAGCTGTGTCATGCAAGCCTAAAATGATATGTTCAGCATATTCCAGCTATTTTATATTGGATACTGCTGTATTGGCAGAAACTTTTAATCCGTTTGGATCCAAGGATTCAATGCCTAGGGAATTAAAAACAAAGAAAAATGCCAATGGTATTGCTCAGCGAATGTATCCTACGGAAAAGAAGGGTAAAAAGCTGTATAAGAAGAAACATTACATCATTAAGATGAAATTGATTCCGCCACCAAAGTCTGATTCGGCTGCGGGTGACTCTTCCATAGCGGATTCCTTAAATGATGATAGCGACGATTTTGATAGCCTTGATGATATAGAAGCGAATCCAGACGATGGAGATGATTCCATTGATGATGGAGATGAAGATGATGATTTTAATTTGGATGACGCTGAAGATGATTTAGAAGATGGTGAAGAGGGAGATGAAGATGAAGAGGATGACGATGATGATTGGGATATTAATGACGATTGGGTAGCACCAGAGGATCAACCTGACGATCCGGATGATGATGAGGACGATGAAGATGATGAGGACGCTGAAGATGATTTTGATCTCGACGACGATGATCTGGATGATGAACCTTAATTTCTTCAAAAGTCTTTTCAAACAGTTTTCAAATACCAATTTTACAACTTGTATATTAGGATTAGTATGGTGCTCTTTGTGTGCATTGTATAGCTGTTCTGGGAGTGATCCAGAATCCAATAACTCACTGCAAAGCGATCAATCAAAAATAGGCAAGACTTTGCCTGATTTCAATTCAAATAATTCAACGGAAGATACGGATGAATCAAGTGATGCATTGCGGAAGCCTGAAGGAACGATCACGTTAAATGAGGATGCCAATTCGTTTCGTATGGATCCCTTTATTTTAGTTCCATTAATAAAGATCAATGCAGATAGTACCCAAGTTTATGACTTGGTGATTGATAATAAGGAAAAAATAGTGAAGGAATCTTGGCGGCGGTTCGATTCCAAAAGAAATCCAATGTTTGAGTTGGTTTTAAATGGAAAATTAGGACTGAGTGAAATTAATTACAAATATAATAACGAAGGATTCTGTGTGTCAAAAACAGTGGATGTATTCGGGTTTAGGATGGACCGAAATTATTTTTATTCAGATAGTTTATTGGTTCGTACACATGGTATGCATGGTGTAATGGAAAATTGGGAAACGGAACAACGTTTTCATTATGGAGAACAAAATGAATTGTTAGCAGTAGATTTTATTGAAGGAGAAAGGACAAAGCGTAAAACTGTATCTAAAGGGACTTCTTGGAGAACGGAAGTTTTATTCCCTTATGGAGCATCCAATTTAATAGAGTCTAAAATTTTAAATCATGGCTGGTTTAATACATCAGTAGCCCTTCAATTGGATAATGCTACGCGACCTGCTCGTGAGATTGAATACATACTCTCTTCTCAAGAACGTTATTTCTGGACTTACTATGAGGGCGAGAAAGGACAGTTGAAAACATATGGTTATACAGATGATTTCATGGTCGGTGATGATTCGTTGTATGTAGAGTTTAATGAAGAAGGGGATACAGTTCGTTCTATTCAATTTCCATTTGATGAGTCTTGTTTAATGAAAGAAATGAAGTACGATGCCAATAAAAAACGAATATGTGAATTGGAACAATCTAAAAACAAAGTAAGAGGGGCGTGTAAAATTTCAAACAACAAGAACGAAATAGTTTCATATGAGGTTTCATTGGATGAAATGAAATTTCGAATAGCAGAAAAAGAAATAGAATTGGTTAAGGAAAAAATAGGATGGGATACTTTTTAAGTAACCCAAATATGAAAAAGAAAACGTCATTTTGGGACTCCCAAAATGACGTTTATTGTTTTATTAAGAATGTGAAATTCTATTTATCTTGAATAATTTGGTGCCTCTCGGGTAATTTGAACATCATGTGGGTGGCTCTCTCTAATTCCAGAAGCAGTGATTTTTACAAACTCGGCTTTCTTTAAGTCTTCTATCGTACTAGCTCCGCAATATCCCATTCCTGCTCTCAGGCCACCAGTCATCTGGTACAATACTTCTGAAACTAATCCTTTGTAAGGTACACGACCTACAATCCCTTCCGGTACGAGTTTCTTTATATCATCTTCCGCATCTTGGAAATAACGATCTTTAGAACCTTGTTCCATGGCATCAATGGATCCCATTCCTCGATACGACTTAAATTTTCGTCCTTCATATATGATCACATTACCAGGAGACTCTTCTGTTCCTGCTAAAAGTGATCCAACCATAATACTGCTGGCTCCACCTGCAATGGCCTTAACCATATCACCAGAATATTTTACTCCACCATCGGCAATAATTGGTACATCTGTTCCTTCCAATGCTTTAGCAGCTTCCATTACGGCAGATAATTGAGGCATTCCTACACCCGCAATTACACGTGTGGTACAAATACTACCTGGTCCAACTCCAACTTTAACGGCATCAGCACCTGCATCTGCAAGGGCTTTAGCTCCAGCGGCTGTCGCGACGTTTCCGACTACGACATCTAAAGTAGAAAATTGTTCTTTTATACGTTTTAATGCATCGATAACTCCTTGAGAGTGTCCATGCGCTGTATCTAAACATACGACATCTACTCCTGCCTTAACCAAAGCTTGTACTCGGTCCAGCATGTCAGGTGTAATTCCTACCGCTGCACCTACACGTAGTCTACCTAAACTGTCCTTACATGCAAGCGGCTTATCTTTTTTCTTGATAATGTCTCGGAAGGTCATCAAGCCAACTAATTTGTTGTCGTTATCTATGACCGGTAGTTTTTCAATTTTGTAATTTTGAAAAGTCTTTTCAGCTTCCGCTAGACTAGTTCCTTCTTTGGCGGTGATAATGTTTTCCTTTGTCATCACGTCTTCAATGGACTTACTCATTTGTTTTTCAAATCGTAAATCTCGATTGGTAACAATTCCAACCAACTTTGAAGTTTCATCAACGACTGGTATCCCACCAATACGATGTTCTTTCATGATGGCAAGCGCATCTCCTACAGTGCCATTTTTGAGCATAGTAACAGGATCTACGACCATGCCACTTTCAGATCGTTTAACAGATCGAACTTTGGAAGCCTGAGCTTCTATACTCATGTTCTTGTGTAAAATGCCTATTCCTCCTTCTTGCGCAATAGCAATTGCCAATCTAGACTCTGTTACAGTGTCCATTGCAGCAGAAACCAGCGGAATGTTCAGTTCAATGTTTCGTGTAAAACGAGTCTTAGTGACAACGTCACGTGGTAGAATGTTGGAGTAAGCGGGGAGTAAAAGCACGTCGTCATACGTCAGTGCTTCGAAAATAACTTTGTCTAGGTGAGCCATGCAAACAAGGGTTAAAAATGTAGTTCTTATTTGCGGTGCAAAGCTATATGATAATATGGTAAATAGATAATTTTTGTATTTTTTATTTTAAAGAATTTAATTAAAGTTGGTCTAGTTAGAGTTAAAGTTGGTCGATTATGACTTGCTATTTTCATTAAGATATATAAATTGCGATCCTTAACAGATTTCGATTATGGCCAAAGGTACAGGAAGTTAATTTGAAATCAGAAATTGAAATTTAATGGTGAAAAATAATATTCAAATGATACACAGCATGGGAACTAAACTTTTCAAATCAGGATTACTGATCGCAAGTGTTACAGCAGTTCTATTTAATGTTTCCTGTAAAGAACAGGGTGAAAACAAAATTGATTCGGATTCAACGGAATCAAAAGGAGGGAAGGGATTCCAAATGGAGAATTTTGATAATTCCGTTCGTCCACAAGATGACCTTAACAAATTTGTAAGTGGAGGATGGATGAAAAACAATCCGGTACCTTCTTCGGAGAGTCGTTGGGGCGCGTTTAACGAAATAATGGAGTCAAACAGAGTTCATTTGTTAAACATTTTGAACAATGCAAGCGAGAATGTAGATACCTACGAAAAAGGGAGTAACCTTCAGAAAATTGGAGATGTCTATAAGTTGGCGATGGATTCAGTAAAATTGAATAGAGAGGGTGTAATTCCGTTAAGTGCTTATTTGCAAGAGATCGATGCGATCGAAAGTAAGGATCAATTAGGTGCTGCTTTCGGTAAATTTAAGCCGTACGGTGTAAGTTCGTTTCATTCTTTTATGGTATACATTGATAAAAAGAAGAGTGATGAAATGATCTGCTATGTTGGACAGAGTGGATTAGGGTTGCCAGATAAGGACTACTATGAAAATGATCGGCACGCAGAGAAAAGAGAAAAATATGTTGCACATATTGGCAATATGTTAACGTTCTTGAAAGTAAGCGATGCCCAAGAAATGGCAGCAAAAATTATGGCATTGGAAACGAGTTTGGCAAACAATTCTATGACACGAGTAGAAAGAAGAAATGCGGAAGCGACGTACCATAAAATGCATCGTAACCAATTGGCAGAATTGGCTCCGAATTTTAATTTCGAAGGGTATTTTACGGCAATAGGGATTGGGAGTTTTGATTCCTTGATAGTAAGTCAGCCTGCATTTATTTCAAACTTGAATTCAGTAGTTGATCAAAATGATTTGGCGACGATTAAAGCCTATATGAAATGGACATTGATTCGGAATAATTCAGATTATTTGAGTGATGAAGTTGCTACGGAATCATTTAAGTTTTATAGCCAAACATTGCGTGGTGCTAAAGAACAAAAGCCACGTTGGAAACGAGCGATTAGTACCATAGATGGTTTATTAGGAGAAGTATTGGGACAGGAATATGTGAAAGTAGCGTTTAGCAAAGAAGCAAAAGATAAGGTTAATGAGATGGTTGATAACCTTACAGCTGCTTACGCTGATCGAATTAAGCAATTGCCTTGGATGAGTGAGGAGACAAAGAAGAAGGCATTGGATAAATTGTTTGCAGTAAAACGAAAGTTGGCATATCCTGATGTATGGAAAGATTATTCAGCACTTAGTATTGAAAAAGATTCTTATTTGGCGAATGTAGTTCGAGCACGTCAGTGGCAGTTAAATGAAAACGTAAATAAACTAGGGAAGCCAATTGACCGAACAGAATGGGGGATGACTCCATCTACGGTAAATGCATATTACAGTCCTCAGAAAAATGAAATTGTATTCCCAGCTGGAATTATGCAACCTCCATTTTTTGATATTAATGCTGACGATGCGGTAAACTATGGAGGAATTGGAGCGGTAATCGGACATGAGTTGTCGCATGGTTTTGATGATCAAGGAAGTAAGTATGACGGAGAGGGGAATTTGATTAGCTGGTGGACGGAAGAAGATCGAACAAAGTTTGAAGAACGAACGAAACGACTTTCTGCTCAGTTTAGTGCCTTTACGGTTTTGGATAGTTTTCATGTAAATGGTGATTTAACATTAGGAGAAAATATAGCGGATTTAGGTGGAGTTACAATGGCGTACTATGCCTTGCAAAAACAATTGGAGAAGACCGGAAGAAAAGAAATTGATGGTTATAGTCCTGAGCAGCGTTTTTATATGGGATGGGCTCAAGTTTGGCGAACAAACTACTTAGATGAAGAATTACAAACACGTTTGGTAACAGATCCTCATTCTCCTGGAATGTTTAGAGCGAATGGAACGCCAAGTAATATGACCGAATTTTACAAAGCGTTTGACATTAAAGAAGGCGATAAAATGTATCTACCAGAGTCGGAAAGGATTGATATTTGGTAACCTACTTCAATAATTGAAATCACGTAAATAGATTGTTAATCAATGAATGTGATTGAAATGGTTTGAAAAAGTAATGAAAAAAGGGAATTCAATTTATTTGAATTCCCTTTTTTTATGAACTTGGATCTAATTCTATACTATATCTAATCCTATACTATATTAATCTGGCAATAGGTAACAATGTTGTTCCGGTAGAGTAGCTGTTTGATTAAATATAGAATGCAGACTACTTTAATTGTTTTGCAATAAAAGTAATTAATACTTCATTTTCTTAATCACTACACCAGTAGAATCATATTCTTTCCAAGTCCCAACTTGCTCATCCATTTTATATTTTCCTTTGATCTTAATTTCGCCGTTTTCGTAATATTCATAATACGAACCATGTTTTAAGCCATCTTTAATTCCAACCTCCGCTTTTATCTGGCCGTTTTCATAGTTGTCTGTTTGCTTTTTGGCACTTAAATCATCTAATAAAATTTCGCTCACTTCAATTGGTTCTTCGCCACCGACTTCAGACGCCTCCGTTAAATCTACTTCCGGCCCGGCCTTAGAAGCATCCTCGCTAATTTCAAAAACCTCTTCCAATTCTTTTTGAGCCTCGTTCGGATCACGGTATTGGGTGATCAAGTTTGTTTCAAATAAATCTCCGTCTTTGGATAATTGAAATCCAATTTGAGAGAAGCAAACAATGTAAGGTTTGTTCTTATCCATGCTCTTTTTGGTTTCTGCATCCATAAATTCACCCAAGTTATTGTGTAGAATAGGCATATTCATATAGAAGAATGCATTAGACTTACCGCTGAACTCGTCGTAAAACTTGGTAAATTCCTCCGATTTATCCATTGTGTTGCCGGCCATGTAGTCATCAATCATGTTTTTCAATGTCTGAGGATGATTACTGAAAATTACATAATCGTCAATAAACGTAAAATAGGGCTTTTCAAGTTTCCCAAACATTTTACCCAAAATCATCTTAAACAAGCCTTTTACTGAGAGGTAATTAATGGTATACCCTCGATAAGTAACTTCATTAAAACGAGTAGGGGTTCGACGTCGAACTTGTCGACTAATTAACGCGAGGTTTTCTTTTGCATCATCAATGTCATTTGCTTTAAAAATTAGTGCAAATTCATTTTCCTTGCTTGCGTGTACCGGCTCTGAATTGATAATTGCCAATTCGTCTCCAATCCATGAAAAGAAATTATCCTTAATCGAAATTCCTAGAAAACGTTCTAGCAGTCGGATGTTCTTTTGATACTCATCATAACTTTCTTTATCCTCTTGCATCAAATTATCGAGATTGTCATAAAAGGAATCAAATGAATCAAATCCTAATCCCATAAGTGTAGCGGTACGTTTGGAAGCGATTTTATAGGAATTGATTTCTGCACTACCTGATTTAGCCATAGCCATCAAATAGGAGTTGGTAGTATCATTGAGATTGGTGTATCCGGACATTTTAATTAGACCTTCATCGGAAATATCTAATGATAATCCAGAGTATAGTAGACTTTTACTCATATCATCAAGGTATTCATTGGATTCATCCATGTAACACTTCATGTAATCATCCAGAAGATCATACTGCATGTAGATCCGAGCCATATTTTCTCCATCAACTTTTCGGCTTACCTCAATATAATTCAAATCACGACCAATTATGGGTTCCATATATTGATCAATACTTTGTTCTATGAGCGTATGTCGATAGGAAGCAAGTAGATTGTTTTTTACAAAAGCCAGGTACAATGTTTCTTTTGTAACCTTATCAAACATTTCTGTGATGGTAATGTTGTGATAGGCTCGTTCTGTTACGCGAAAGTTGTCCGATTCAACTAGTTTTTTAAGAAAACTCTGAACACCTGAAAATTTGGAGACCTTTTTTAAATCTACAATATATAGGAAGTCATAATCATTACGTTTATACATGTGGGCAGAAACAATGAGTTTTCTACTTCCGACGGCATCGAATAACCATTCATTGCTCTGAACCATAGAGTCCAGTCCATTGGCGCTTTCGGTAAGTTCTGCAAAATAATCGTTGGAGCGTAAATGCGACCACCAGCCTTGACGACTAATTGTTTTCCAGTTATCAATTGGTGCATCTGTTTCAATTACGTAAATGGCATCTTTTGGAACCAGGTAAATTGAATTCAGATTGTCTTCGGGAATCATATAAACATATATGGCGACGGAACCAATTCCACTTAATACAAGCGCCAAAATAATCCACTTCAAATACTTTTTCATAGTGTAAAAATGTAGTTTTATTCACCCTGATTTTGTCAGGTTTAAATGAGGGAATAAATATAGATAAATAAGATTCAATAAAGGAAGCGCATTCGCTTATTTTTAATACAAGTTTTTACGGAAGTAAAAGACAAACTTTTACATTGAAATTTCTTTTATAATAGTTGGAAATCAATTACTTTTGCGCTCCGTTCAGGTGAACGAATTCCGAAGAGATCGGAATATTTTAAATAAATGCCTGTGAATCAAGGCGTAAAATAGATTCAAAATAATGAGCGATAAAGAAAAAGAAGTAGAAGGAACGGTGGATGCGAAAGCCGAGACTGCAGCAGCGCCTGCGGCCAAGGAAGAAGCTCCTGCTGCCAAAGAAGAAACTACAGAAGTAGTTGCTGAAGAGGTAGTAGAAGAAGCAGCCGAAACTCCTGCTCCTGTAAGAGTTGATGTAAAAGAAGAACCTGTAAAGGAAGAGCCATTTGATTGGGAAGCTGCGGAAAACAGTAACCTTGGATTTGCTCCAACTTATACTTCAAAAGAACAGGCAGAATTCGAACAGCTTTATTCTGAAACCTTAAATGTAATCAACGAAAAAGAAGTTGTAATAGGTAGTGTAATAGCTGTAAATGAAAATGATGTAGTACTTTCTATTGGATACAAGTGCGATGGTGTTTTGCCACGTTCTGAATTCCGTGATATGAAAGATTTGGCAATTGGTGACGAAGTGGACGTATATGTTGAGTCCATGGAAGATAAAATTGGTCAATTGGTATTGTCTCGAAGCAAAGCACGTATGGTGAAAGCTTGGGAGACTATATATGCGGCATTGGATAACGATGATGTATTAGAAGGATTGATTAAGCGAAGAACAAAAGGAGGATTGATTATGGATCTTCTTGGCGTGGAAGCGTTTTTACCTGGTTCTCAAATTGACGTTAAGCCAATTCGTGATTTCGATGTATTTGTTGGTAAGACAATGGAAGTTAAAGTGGTTAAAATTAACGCTGCTTTTGAAAACGTTGTTGTATCTCACAAAATGCTTATCGAGAAAGATATTGAAGAACAACGTTCTGCAATTATCAAGAACCTTGATAAAGGTCAGGTATTAGAAGGAACTATCAAGAACATGACCAACTTTGGTGTGTTTATCGATCTTGGTGGATTGGATGGTTTACTTCACATTACAGATATTTCTTGGGGTCGTATCAGTCATCCAGAAGAAGTATTGAAGTTAGATGAAAAAGTTAAAGTTGTAGTACTTGACTTTGATGATGACAAAAACAGAATTTCTCTTGGTATGAAGCAATTGCACCCACATCCATGGGATGCTATTAGTGATACATTGAAAGAAGGTTCTCAAGTTAAAGGACGAATTGTGAACGTTGCCGATTATGGCGCATTCCTTGAAATTGCACCAGGTGTAGAAGGATTGATTCACGTTTCTGAAATGTCTTGGTCTCAGCACTTAAGAAATCCATCTGATTTCTTGTCACAAGGAGATGAGGTTGATGCAGTTGTATTGACAATCGATAAAGAAGATCGTAAAATGTCTCTTGGTATCAAGCAGTTAACTGAAGATCCATGGACAAGAAGTGATTTCACTACTCGATACGAAATCGGATCTACACATAGCGGGAAAGTTCGTAACCTTACTAACTTTGGTTTGTTTGTAGAGATGGAAGAAGGAGTAGATGGATTGGTACACGTATCTGATTTGTCATGGACTAAGAAAATCAAACACCCATCTGAATTTGTGAAAGTGGGAGATATGTTTGAGGTGAAAGTACTTGAATTAGACGTTGAGAATCGTAAATTGGCTCTAGGTCATAAGCAATTGGAAGAAAATCCATGGGACAGCTTGGAAGAAGTATTCCCAGTTGGATCGGATCACCAGTGTACAGTTATCGAATCAAACGAGAAAGTAGCTGTATTAGAATTGCCTTACGGAATCGAAGGAATTTGTACCATCAAACATTCTTATAAAGAAGATGGGTCAAAAGTAGATGTAGGTGAAACGTTACCATTTAGAGTTCTAGATTTCAATAAAGGAGAGAAGAAAATTGTTCTTTCTCACTTGAAAATTTGGGATAAGACAGAGCAAGTTGCTGCAGACAAGAAGAAAACTAAAGTGAAATCAGGCAAAATGGTTGGGAAAATCAACCAATCTTCTGATAAAACTACTTTAGGTGAATTGGATGCACTTTCTGCATTGAAAGCTAAAATGGAGGGCGCTGCACAAGAAGAAGTGAAAGCGGAGAAAAAGGCTGCATCTGCGCCTGCTGCAAAGAAAGAAGTTGTTGAAGAAGCTGCAGCACCTGCAGAAGAAGCGACACCTGCTGTTGCAGAAGGAGATGATGATCCTAAAGCAAGAAAATATAAGAATCCTGAAACCAATCGCATGGTAGGTTACAAAAAAGCGTTGGAATTGGATCTTATTGATGAAGAAGGTAATGCAAAATAATTAATTAAGATTATTTACATTCAAATATAGGAAAGACCAGGTTGGAAACGATCTGGTCTTTTTTTTGTGCTATAAAAATGCCAGCATGTTTACTTTATTTGGCCATTAAATGGTAGTCTTATAATTGATTCCTTGAAGTAGTTAACATGTGTTAACAAGGGTGATTTGAAATAGAAATCGATATTCTGCATCCTAAATAGTGCAAAAAATAAATGCCTAAAATAGCCGTGAGGAAACGTGTGGGCTCTATGAAACTGAATGCATCAGAACATATTATTATTGTGGTTTACACTTATTTAGCGCAATTAAATTTAGACTTGAAGTAAAAAGAGAATTCTTTGCTCATGACACGATAAAGTGCAAAAGACATGTTTGAATAGTTATAAGTCCAATTAATGTATCTTCACTTTTAACCTTTAGGATTCAATTTCGCTTAAAATATAGAATAATGCGCACGCACACTTTATATCAACAATGGAAGAGGCCTAAAATAGAAAGGTTCTTCCTAATATTGAAAGTTAAAAGTATAGAAAGGAACTGGCAGTTAGGGATATTATTTCCCCCATTCAGATGGGTTTGCTCTCCATCCTTTTAGGTTTTCTATTTGAGTACTTTCCACGATCCCTTTCTGCTCCGCAAGATCAATGAGTGCAGAATATCCGGATAGACAATAGAAAGGTATTCCTGCTTCTTTTGCGTTGTCATCAGCCGCCTGAAATTCGTAACTGAAAATAGCCACGATTCCTAAGGCTACTCCTCCTTCATTGTTTACATTTTGTGCCGCTTTGATGCTACTTCCTCCAGTCGAAATTAGATCTTCCACTAATACTACTTTTTGATTTGGTTCAATACGTCCTTCAATGCAATTTTGCATTCCATGCGCTTTTGGTTTTGGTCGAACGTACAGAAATGGTAATCCAAGCTCTTCCGCAACTAAGGCTCCTTGTGCAATCCCAGCTGTAGCTACTCCAGCAATAGCTTCCACTTCTGGAAATTGATCTTTAATCAATTGAGCCAATGCTTTTTTTATACGAGTACGTTCAGATGGATAGGAAAGTACAATTCGGTTATCGCAATAAATGGGTGACTTCCAGCCCGAACTCCACGTAAATGGATCGTTAGGAGATAATTTTAATGCGTTGGTATCAAGAAGAATTTGTGCGATTTCCGATTTTAAATTTTCCATTTCAGTTTCGATTCCTTTTGTTTGTGGTTTGTAAAACGAAATAAGATTGAGGAAAGAATTATTCCTCTCTCAAATTCGTTGTTATAACTAACTATATTGGACCGTGAAATTAACAATTAATAACATCACCCTTTGCATTAACGAAGAAAATTATAATCCTCAAACCGTAACTAAATCCATTAATCTAAATGGGCTAGATAGTTCGTTATTTAGCGATGTCTTGGATTCCAGCATCTTATCTATTTTTAACATAGAATGTGAAGATTCAGACGATTTATTGAAGGTAGTTTGTTTTTGTGCGGACAATGGCCATTTAATTCCAACTTCTAAAAGTGTGGAGATAATTATTGAGTCGAATAATTTAGATGATTTAGAATACTTTGCAAAAGAACGAGTGAAATTCATGTATGCTGCCGGCGGTGTTGTTTATAAAAACGATCAAACATTATTTATTTATCGACTTGATAAATGGGACTTGCCTAAAGGTAAAATTGAGAAAGGAGAAGAGCAAAGTGAGGCCGCTCTCCGAGAAGTAGAGGAGGAGTGTAATGTTTCTGCTAGGTTGGAACACTATTTGGGTTCAACGTGGCATGCTTATCTAAATCCTTACAAAAAGAATAAATGGGTTATTAAGGAGACGTATTGGTATGTTATGGAATGTTTGAATGACCAAGATATGAAACCACAGGAAATTGAAGGGATTGAATTGGTAGAATGGAAGTCTATTGCAGAAATAGAAGTAGCTATGCAGAATACATTTCCTAATATTAAATTGATGGTGGTTGCTTATCGGAAATACCGAGGTTTGTAGTCAATGTTAATTAGTGTCTTGTTTTGGTAAAGATTAATTAAGTAGAATTACAAAGGGTAGGGTAAAAAATGACTAATTTCTCTACCGTGGCTTAAAAGCTCTCGTACAATTGTAGAACTGACCACGGAATATTCTGGTCGGGTTAGCATAAAAATGGTTTCAATACCTTCCTCCATTTGTCTGTTGACACTAGCAATAGGCATTTCGTACTCTAGATCTGTACCGTTTCGAAGTCCTCTTAAAATAAATTCAGCATCATTCTCCAGCGCAAACTCGATTGTTAAACCACTATATTCAGCAATTTCGATTTTTGGATCATTACGATATAATTCCTTTAATTTATCGGACATTTCATTCACGCCAAAGGTTCGTTTCTTGTTACTATTGACTCCAAATGCAATAATAATCTTATCAAACAGGTCCATTGCACGCATTACTACATCGTGATGTCCATTGGTATAAGGGTCAAAACTTCCTGGGAAAATAGCGATACGTTGTTTCATGTTGTCATTTTGTGAATTGAAATTTCTAATTATCTAATCTTAATTTTATTCAATGTACTGTAGCGTGTGGTGAAATTTAAAAATAACATATCTGTCATTCATTATAAACAAATGTACTTAGTTTTATTTAGATTAAGAAGCCGAACGAGGGTGTGATCGACTAAAATCTATTCGCAAAGATGTTGCAAAAATAACGTTTGGTAGCGCTGGTCAAGCAATTCGTCAAAATGATAGGGGAATGAAAGGTATTTGGGTCGTTTTCCAATTTCAGCAAAGCGAACGTATTTATAAATTAATTTAAACAAGCTCGAATCATGCGTGATTTCCCCCCATAAAGTAAGCATAAGGTTCTCAGGATCTAGATCCAATTCTTTCATAGCGAACATGAGATAGTAAACAAAATCTTCTATCGTCTTGTAGGAGAATATGTTGCAGAATTGCAACTTTGAGTTTACAATAACCACCATTGTAAATTGTGATTCTTCAACAGAAACAAATACATTTTCATGTTCAACCATTTGGCTACGAAAGTTGCCTTCGATAAACGCACTCGTTTCGTGAATATATTCCACTTTTTTACCAGGATAGGTTTCACTGAATAGCGCAAGCAATGATTTGGAACAAGCAAAGACATTGATGGCATCCATACTTAGCTGCTTATATGCCCTAACTTCTGATTTGTTGGCATCGTATTCAATGCTCTGAGATAAATAATCGGCCATGTTGTTTTTATCAAACAGACCTGATGGAATTAGAGTGAAACATCGATTTTGTATCGATACACGAATGTTTTTCCAAAAATTAGCTTTTAATAATGGATGGTCGTCTATGATTGCGGAAATGATTCCCGAAGAATCTTCATCATTTGAAAGTCCTATTTGTAAGTTGTATGTCTCAAATAGTAAATAGCGTCCTCTAATATTGTCTACAACACCTACACAAAGTAAGCGTGGTTTAATAAGAAAGTGTAAAGAATAGTGATCCAACGCATCAATATCGATGCTCTCCGTTTTAATTTGTTCTTGAATCTCGAACAGTAACTTATTGGAGGTTGAGTCAGTCAAAACAGCTTACTTTTATAAACACTTAACAATTGGATCTAATTTTATGATCAATCAATTTAAGCTAAATTTAATTTGACTTAATCTTAAATCAGGAAATCAAATAAAGAAACAAACAAACAGCAAAAACTAATCGGTTGTTTGTTTCTTTATTTCTTTGGTATTATGTTATTTATTGTTCGCTATTGTTCGCTATTGATTGATAATAGAGATAGCGTACAAGCTTAATTACTTGATGACTTCATAGGCCAGTTTCCTTCCAAAGTGGATTTTTGTTTCGAACCAAAGTTTAAGTTTCTTCGATTGGCGAACTCATGATCTTTTTTTCGACGCTTATCCTCTGGATTAGGGTCCATAACTTGAATTACTTGTACTGGAATTCCTCCCATATCTACTTGACCTACATATAAGCTAAATTGAAAGTCCTTTCCAGGTACAAAGGTAAGTTTCTTACTGTCGAAATCTGGATATTTTGAACTTGGAAATAGTTTTTCCCGTACAGGTTCAAAACCTAAGGTGTCAATTTCAATTCGTATACTGTCCCCTAAATAAGCCAATTCAATAGGTCTTGGAGTAATAATTTCTTTTACAGAAGTTTGGTAGCTAATACCTGTATCTACAAATGCTACAAGGTCTTTCCATTCAGAGGCATATACACCGTTTGCAGTGATATACTCTTTTTGAGCGTCTCTTAACATTTTAAGTTGCTCTGCAACTTCTAATTCAATCCGCGTAATTTCCTCTTGACGCTCAATTGGTTCATATATTTTACGGCCTAAATAATAAGCCAGACAAACCGCGATAATCAAGAATAAAATGGAGAGAATGCGTGTTTTGTTCATGATGCTTTGATTTTATTTTATTTGTATGTGCAATAATAATTAAATTTTCTTTTGTACCCTTAATGTTTATAAACAACTTATTTAAAAAAAGAATATTGTCTTGAAATGGGAAGCTTTCGTCTTTGTGAAATTCAGACGAAAAGTGTTGTTTTAAAGCCAATTTGGCAACTTAATGTCATTAAATAATAGGTTTGAAATAAGTTGTACTGAAAAAAAAGAACGAGTCGTTTTTTTTAATGAAGAGACCAATTCCCTTCAAGGCTTGCGTTTTTTAGCGATCCAAAACAAAGGTTCCGACGATTGACAAATGTGTGATTGTGCTTTCGCCTCTTGTCTTCTGGATCTGGATCCATTACGTTTATGACTGGAATGGAAATTCCTCCCATTTCTACAGAAGATGTATTTAAATCAAAATGTAGGTCTTTGCCAGGAACATGAGCTAATTTTTCAGTTTTAAAATTTGGATATTTTGTGATGGGGAAGAGCTTTTCTTTTACAGGTTGACTACTTATCGTATCTCTTGTTATAATACTAATGGAAGGATGGAATTGCCATTCTACAGATTGCTTCTTTTGAACTTCTTTTATCCTTATATTATAACTGGTACCTGTATCTACAAATGAGATTAGATCTTGCCATGTTGCGGCATAGTTTCCATGATAAGTTAGATATTCCTTTTGAGCAATACGGATTATTTTGAGTTGATTGATCACATCCGCTTCTATTTTACTTATTTCTTCTTGCCGCTGAATGGGTTCGTAGATTTTACAAGCGAGGTCATATCCTAAATAGATTGCGATAAAAAAGATCGCACAGGAGACAATTCGGGTTTTGTTCATGATACTTTGTATTAAATTTATTTACTTTTGTGTAGATCATTGAATTGATTTGTACCCCTAGTTGGTTATAAGAACTTAATTTAAAACGAATTATTGTATTTTGTCTAGCATAAAAACATTTAATCCTGATTTCAAAGCTGTCATAGAAGAAAAGTTGGAACGACAGTTGTTTATGAAGATGATAGGGTTTCGTATGACCTCTATAGAAGTAGGAGAGATAACGGGAGAAATTGACATCGAAAAAGTACATAAGCAGCACAAAGGATTTGTCCATGGAGGGATTTCAGCTATTATTTCGGATATTGTTGCTGGATTTGCAGCGGTAAGTGTGGTCGGGCCAGGCGAAGAAGTCGTTACGGTAGAATTAAAAGTATCTTATTACAATCCTGGTGTGACGAATAAATTGTTTGCGCGAGGATGGGTAGCTAAGCAAGGTCGAAAATTGAATTTTTGCGAAGCTGAAATATGGGAAATACGAGATGGAGATCGTGTAACGGTGGCTAAAGCAACTACGACAATGGCCACAATTACACAAGAAGATATAAAAAAATCTAAACATTAGATCTTTTGGCAAGGTTATTGAAGATTTTTATTTATCTTGTAACTTCGGTTATGAAATAAACAAACTAGTAAAAAATAACATACAACAACAAACATTAACATTATGAAAAAATTAGCACTTGTATTTGGATTGGCATTTGCAGCGTTGACATTTGTAAATGCACAAACTGCAACGAAAACGCCTGCACCAGCTCAGGCTCAGGCATCTAAGGCTAAATTAGAATTTGAAGAAACGCAGCATGATTTTGGGACAATTACTCAAGGTGATCAGGTTACTTACACTTTTAAGTTTAAAAATACTGGAACAGAACCTTTGATTCTATCCAATGTAATGACTACTTGTGGATGTACAGCTACAAGCTGGCCAAGAGAGCCAATTGCACCTGGAGCAACGAGCGAAATTCAAGCTAAGTTTAACAGTGCAGGTAAAATGGGTAAGCAAAACAAAGTGATTACTGTTGTGTCTAATGATAGTACTGGAAATAAGCGTGTAGCAATTGTTTCAAATGTTGTTCCAAAGCCTGCTCCAAAGGCTGTTCCTGCAGGAGCTGGAAACAACTAGGATAATTATTCATCTAAACTTATAGATGTAATTAAGAGATAAGACGAGTATCGTCTTTATATGAAAGCCCTGTCAATAGTTTTATTGACAGGGCTTTTTTTGTTTGTTTGGTTCATGTGTTAAAATGAAAGAAATTGTGGATTGGAGGATTTAGGATATAGCAATTGAAGGAAGCGATGTGCAACACTATATCAATATTAAATAGGGCGGTGTACTGGAATTTAGAGACCTGATTAAACTTCTAAGATGCTTTTGAACTTTGGGAGAAAGTATAGTGTATTGCTAACTAATTCTTATCCTGACTTTGAAAGTGGACTATCAATTAAATAAAAAGAACGCTATAATGATCTTCGCCTGCTTTAAGTGAGTAGAGGAATTGTATAAAAAGTATTTGCTTTTCTTCTGATGAAAATTCTTACGTGAATGCTTTGCTCACAACATTTATGCTTGTGCCGTTGAGAACTAGTATGATCATTAGTAAAAATGATTTACATAGGGTTAATTCTTTTTGAAATGATTCAAAGTTCCACGGTATAGTTTTCGAATAAGGAAAAAGGAGCCGATGCTTCCAAGCGCCACTAGAATTGCACCTATGGTGTTGGAAGAAGATCCGGATGCATGCGTTACAAAGTAAATAAAGGCACTGATTAATCCTACAATGATTAGGCCTAGGAAAATGATTCCTCCCACTAAGAAAATTGCCATTCCTCCAAGAATAGCCATTCCTTCTTTTTTACCTTTTTGGTGAAATTGATCGTTGTCTTGTTTTCTGCGTTTTCGTTTTTCATCGCGTACTTTTTCCCATTGCTTCCGATCTTCAGGATCTTTAGGAGCAGCAAATACGTTCTCCCATTTGGCATAAGTTTCTTCCCATGTTGCATCATTGTAGAGTGTAGGGATGTCTGAATTTTGTGCTTCGGTTGATTTTTCCGTAGTAGCTGGAAATCGATTGTCGTATTCAGATTGTGTATTATAAAGAGCTTCATAAGCTTCTTCTATTTCAGCAAATTGCGCAGGGGCATTCTGAGAAGAATTATGATCTGGATGGAGTTCCATTGCTTTTTTACGATAAGCATCTTTTATTTCTTGTTGAGATGCTCCGAGTTGAAGTCCTAATATGGCGTAATAATGTTGCATGGTGTAAAGGTAAGGATAATGTGCGTTAATTTGGAAAATTTGATCAAGCACATCCAATTATTATATTCGTTTCTGTTTGTTTTAATAATCTATGGATTCTGTGATTACATGGTTTTTACAAAGACATCTTTAATTACAAATTTGATCATTCGATAGCTTAGATAGAAACAAAGGGCCGAAGCTGGAATCAAATAAATTGAATTAGCCATGTGACCTTGTAACATTTCGTAATAGCTTTGTTGAATGGAAAAACCACCAAAGTATGCGAGAGCAAAGGTTATTCCAATGCAAATAATCGCTACTGCTACATGGGCACCATGTGCGTTTTTCTCAATCTCCTCATTCAACCAATCTGGTTGATTGCTTTTGCGATATGAAGGATCTTTGTGTTTTTGTCCTTGTTTTACTTTATACCATTCAGCATGATCTTTAGAGTTTGTAGGAGCATGCTGTACATGTGCCCATTTTTCGAAAGGCGTTTTTTTACGATTCTTTTTTCGTTTGCTTGCATAGGATGCGGAGCGCGACTTTCCATTGTATAAAGCATCGTATGCTTTGTCTACTTGTAAGAAAATTTTTCGAGCGGATTTGGATTTGTTTCGATCTGGATGATACATCATGGCAAGTCTCCGATATGCTCGTTTGATTTCAGTCTTAGATGCCCCTGGTTGTAATCCTAATATAGAGTAATATGTTCCCATATTTTATTATACGTAAATAGAACGTTAAGGTTGCCTTTATTGTTGTTAAGTCCATATATTATTTTATAATTAAATAGCATTTTAGACTTAAAATAGATAATTATTGTTTTTAGTCCGATAATTTATCTACTTTGGTGTAGCAAGTGTTAAATGTTGAAAAAGGGATTGAAAAGGAGCTGAATTTGTACAGGAAATGTCGGAGATGAGGATGTCGATCGAAAATCTGTTGCTATCTAGGAGGGTGGCGGAAATTTTACGAAAATAGATTGTTTCAATAGATCACTTTGGCTGTCAACAAAGAGCGCCTCCGTAATATTTTCCTATATCTCAATTGAAGCAGAGGTCATACGGAAATAAATGGCAAATGTCGCATTTAATATAGTTTGAAGGCTATATTTGAAATGGAATTCTTGCGTTTTTTTAACGCATGATCAAGAGTCTGATTTTCATTTACGGTATTTAGTGAAAGTATTTTTTGAAGAAGCGATGGACTTGATAAATAAGAGCAACACCTCCAACAGCCAATAGACAATTGATTCCAGCGCTTCTTACTCCTACATCTTCAAATTGTGTTGTAAAACCAATCAGAGCAGTAATTCCACAGATTAATACGGTGGGATACAGTACAAACAAAGCAACACATAAGCCGATGTACACAAAATAAAATATTCCGCCGGATTGTACCAATCTTCGAAAACGCATTTCATTTTTTGTCAACCGAATGCCTTTTTGCTTTTGATAAGTCTTTTTTGCTTGTTGTTTTTTAACCTTTGCCCATTCCGCATAATCTTTGGAATTGGTTGGAGCATCGGCTCTATTTGCCCACTTTTTATAAGCTGATTGCTTTTTTCTTCTGGCTTTGGTCACACGTTTTGCCTGAACTAATTTACCATAAAACAAAGCATCATAAGCTCGATCTATTTGCATAAACCGTTGCTTAGCTTCCGGTGAAGGATTCCGATCCGGATGGTATTTCATTACCAACTTTCGATAAGCTCGTTTTATTTCGGGTTTGGAAGCCCCTGGATTTAATCCTAATATGGAATAATAATGATTCATTTGAACATTGGGGCAATTTATGATTTTTATTAAGGTTTAATGAAAAGATAAGTCATTGAGTCTTTGTAGAAGCTTCGAGCTCCAAAAGCGGTACCGACTAAAGGGTGAATGATCGCAAAAAAAGCACCGCCTTTATTGATGGTAAAACAATAAACTATTAACCCAATACAGAAGAGAGATGAAAGAGATAGGATGGAAAACATATAATAAAATGCAGTTACATATATCCAATATACACTGGGATTTTGCATTCGCATTCGCTTTGCTTTCATCCGCATTAGGTACATGCGTTTGTAATTAAAAGACTGTTTACTTTTTCGTTCCTGTTTAGCCTCCCGCATTTGTTGCTTCTTCACCTTTGCCCATGCTGCATGGTCTTTTAGATTGGTGGGAGGATGTTGAACCTTTGCCCATTTTTCAAAAGGAGTTTGTTCGCGTTTCTTTTTACGTTTTTTATAGGATGAAGTAGAAGGATATCTCCCATTATACAGTGCATCATAGGCCCGATCGATTTGCATAAAGATCTTTCGGGCTTGCGGCGATTTATTGCGATCTGGATGATAGGTCATGGCGAGTCTTCGATATGCCCGTTTAATTTGGGTCTTTGAAGCGCCGTGTTGAAGACCTAATATGTTGTAATATTTTTGCAATTAGTTTGTAAGTATTAGATATAGATTTTTTTTAATCCTCTAAAAATAAAGAAACAATAAATCCGAAGCAAGCAATAACGCCCGTAAGGAAAAAGCCTGTAATCATATAGATATCGTTGTTGCTAAATAGTTTTGTAGATATACTTAAGATGCCCCCAATAATAAAAATCGTTTTTACAATTCGCTTTGAGATATCCTCTTTCTGTTTAGACGGATTTGTTGTCTTCGAATCATATTGATTGTTTTTCTGGGCGTAGCCACCATGTTCCTTTTTATCTTTCGGCTCCTTTTTAGGAGAAGAAGTGTACGTTGAATTTGGTGCGTTGATTAGCGTATCGTAGGCCTGATAGATTTGCATGAATTTTTTCCTTGCTTCCAATGATTTATTCCGATCAGGATGATACATCTTCGCCAATCTTCGAAACGCCCGTTTTATTTCTGATTTAGAAGCACTAGGTTGAAGACCAAGTATAGAATAGTATTGATTCAAGTTGTTGAACTTAGATAGTTCCGAAAGTTGTGAAAAAAAATGCGATTAATAAAGGGAAAAGTCAACTTATCCATTGATCAAATAAGAGTTTCTGCTGTAATGGGAATGATTATTGATACAAATCGAGAATGAAGAGATTGTTTGTTTTTATCGCATATATGTACGTTGGTTCTTATGCATTAATGGCCAACCAAGCCAAAATAAGCCCCGGGATGGCCATATTTGAGTTTGGTAATATCGATCAAGGTGACATCGAACGAACGATTCAATTGAAAAATACAGGGGATTTGCCGTTGATAATAGAAAAGATCAAAACGGAAAATGAATTCTTTAAAGTCGAATGGCCTAAAGAACCTATTAAGCCGGGAGCCATGTTTAATTTAACCATTAAGTTGAATGCACGAAAGACGTATGGAACAAAGAGGTATCCAATTTCGGTATATTCCAACGCCACAAACAGCCCAAATACCTTTGTAATTCGATGTAACGGATTACCTACTCCGATTTTAGAACAAAACAATAAACTTTTATCTGAGATCGAATTTCCAGGTTTCGAAAGTGCTCGCGTAGGAAATCGGATAATTTTAGAGCAGAAAGGAAAGGCGGGGGAATTGTATTTTACCCGAATTCCATTAAAATACATTGGGGAGGATTCAATATCGTACCGATACAAATTAAAAGATACGAAAAAAACAGAGGGAAATTCATATGGGAATTATAGATATCATGTTTCACAGCGTCGAAATATAGCTGGGTTTTGTAAAAAAGGAGAGACACGATTACTTGAAATATCAGGACGGAGACCTGTTAATTGCATAGGCGTACATACCGAAGTGATTGATTTATATATTGGACGGACAGGAAGTGGACCTGAGGTAAGTATGGAATTGTATTTGGAAATACATTGGAATATCGAAAAAACGGAATTTTCAAAGTTAAAATCTAGCAGTGGACTGCCTTATTTATATTTTCCATATCAAACGTTTGATTTTGGGAATATTGATCAAGGAGATAGAGCAAGGCACGATTTTAAGTTTACCAATATCGGTTCCTATCCATTGATTTTGAGCAATGTGATGTCTTCATGTGGATGCGTTTCTACCTCCTGGCCCAGACAACCAATTTTACCTGGAGAAACGGGGGAAATTACTGTAATATTTAATACTTCTGGTAAAGCGGGAAGACAAAACAAGACTGTAACAATCGTCTCCAACAATCCAAATGGCAATCAGCGTGTCAATATAATGGCGAATGTAATTGTTCCCAATAAATTGGATGAAGATAATGCGCCTAGAAGAGGAATAAAGCATGATGGACATCCAGTATATCGCAAAGTCAAGGTAGATACCGCAAAATTGAAAAGGAAGATTACTGATTCAACAGGCTATATTCAATGGGAAGTGAGGCAACTTGGTGTAGATTTAGGACAAGATAAGTGGGAGTATTCTTTCCTGTTGAATTATAGAAACACGGGGCGAACTACACTAGAAATTGGAAATAAGTTCTTGAAGCAATTAACCTATTCCAATACCGGTTACGCTAGTGATGTGAAGTTTTCTAGTTTTTCTACGAATGTGTTAAAGCCAAGAGAAGAAGGTTCTGTCAAAGTAAGCTTCTCTATAAAAAGAGGCATTCACATTGGACAATACTATGTGAAGCCAGAAGTGAATATCGGATCGTTGTCGCTGCCATGTTTGAATTGCAATGAATTGGGGAATAAGGTAGAAATTTATGGAAAACTACCTCTTTACGAAGTAAAATAATATATCCGCTCCACTCCGTTTTCTTCTTCCAAAATTCTATCTTTGCAGCCCGTTATCATTCAATAAACTGAAATAGATGAAATTCGACGAAGAAATCAAGCGCAGAAGAACCTTTGCCATTATCTCACACCCTGATGCAGGGAAAACAACCTTGACGGAGAAATTGCTTCTTTTTGGAGGAGCTATTCAGGTGGCAGGAGCTGTAAAGTCCAATAAAATCAAAAAAACCGCTACTTCGGATTTCATGGAAATTGAAAAGCAACGTGGTATTTCGGTTGCAACTTCGGTGATGGCGTTTGAATACGAAGGTCGAAAGGTGAATATTTTGGATACACCTGGTCACAAAGATTTTGCAGAAGATACCTATCGAACACTTACCGCGGTGGATAGTGTTATTGTGGTGATCGATGTGGCGAAAGGAGTAGAGGAACAAACCGAAAAATTAGTTTCCGTTTGTCGTATGCGGGCGATTCCGATTATTGTATTCATTAATAAAATGGATCGTGATGGAAAGGATGCATTTGAATTATTGGATGAAATAGAACAAAAATTAGGTGTAAAGGTGCGGCCGTTAAGTTGGCCTATTGGTATGGGGCGTGATTTGAAAGGAGTTTATAACCTATATGCCCAAAAGCTGTTTCTTTTTTCAGGAGAAAATAAGCAACATGTGGAGGAGGGTGTAGAAATCACGGATTTAAGCGATGAACGATTAGATGATTTTGTAGGAGCACAATTTGCCAACGAACTTCGAGAAGAGGCGGAGCTGGTAGACGGGGTTTATCCTGAATTTAAGCAGCAAGACTATTTGGATGCAGAGATTTCACCAGTGTTTTTTGGGTCAGCATTGAATAATTTTGGAGTAAAGGAATTATTAGATTGTTTTGTAGATATTGCGCCTTCACCTCAAGTAAGTGAGACAAAAGAACGTAGTATTGATCCGTATGAAAGTAAATTCACCGGATTTGTATTTAAAATTCATGCAAATATGGATCCTAAGCATCGGGATCGTTTAGCATTTGTAAAAGTATGTTCGGGCTTATTTAAACGAAACACAAATTATAAACATACAAGAGTAGGTAAGAGCTTTAAATTTGCCAATCCGACGGCCTTTATGGCAGAAAAGAAAAGCATTTTGGAGGAAGCATATCCGGGAGATATTGTAGGATTACACGATACTGGAAATTTTAAAATAGGCGATACTCTTACAGAAGGAGAAGATTTACACTACAAAGATATTCCAAGTTTTTCACCAGAGATGTTTCGATTCGTTGAGAATGCAGATCCAATGAAAACCAAGCAGCTTAACAAAGGAGTAGATCAATTAATGGACGAAGGAGTAGCACAGCTTTTTACCTCGACAATGAATGGTCGAAAAGTGATTGGTACGGTTGGAGCATTGCAGTTTGAAGTTATTCAGTACCGTTTGGAGCATGAATATGGTGCTAAATGTCGATGGGAAAATTACAATATGCATCAAGCATGTTGGATTACTTCTGAGAACAAAGAACAATTGAGCGAGTTCAAAAAACGTAAATATCAGTTTATCTTCAAGGATAAAATGGATCGAGAAGTATATATGGCTGAATCTAAATATGCCTTGCAAATGGCGCAAGATAAGTTCACCGATATTAAATTTCACTTTAAGTCGGAGTTTTAAGACATTTTACCTTGAGACGAACTTTAATTTTAAAGCGACTTTTCCTATGTAGTCTTTACTTATTGATTTCTGCAGTTGATTCGGTGAAAGCGCAGGATACTACTGTGATCGTCGAGCGCTCACAAGTCAAATCAATTGATGCGGTTTTTTTTAATAGGGAGGGTATGCTCACCATTTTTGGTGAAAACAAGCGTAATAGGCTCATTTTAAGTGAATTTACAAAAAATGGTAAGTTTGGGCAACTATTGAATTATCGCAGATTTACTAATTCGTATGGCTCCGTAGCATGTGTAAATAAAAAGGTGAAAGGGGATTACATTTCAGTTACCCGTCTATCCGAAAGTGCACAAAGTGAATATAAAATACCTCATTTATGTAAGTTTGATAAAGCGGGAAATTTAATTTGGAGTTTTAAATTTTCTAATTGGAAAAAGAACACGGACCTTCATTTGGCACAAGGCGGTGCTAAAAAATCTCAATGTTGTGTTTCATATCTTGTTGATCCATTTGATCAATTGGATTTTGTTCATTTAAATCGAATCAAGTCTTTCGATATGGCTAAAGATAAAGAGCTGTGGGAGCAAAAATTGGATTTTGAAGTGACACAAATTCAAAGCGATGAAGAAGGATGGTTGGTGACGGGTGTATTAGATAAAATGCTGGCTGAATCAAAATCAGATAGGGGTTATCAATGGATTTTAGAAAAGTATGATTTTAAAGGGAATAAGATCTGGCGCAAAATTCTTTACAATTCTAAACAACGTATTTACTGGACAAATTTCACACAAAACACGAAAGGAGAATGGTTTGGAGTGGTTCGGTTGGAAATGATGCAGACATTTGGTCAAGTTGAAAATAGTCCTTCTGTTGTATTAATGAAAATGAGTAGTTCTGGTGAGGTCCTTTGGAGAAACGGAATTTATGCAGATAATGGAATAGCAGACGATGACGATCAATTTCAGTTGTTACCAAAGAAAGATGGAAGTGTGTTGGTTATTGGGGAATTACCAAGTTATTCAATTGGAAAAAATAAAAGAAGATCCGGCCCATTATTTCTTGCAAAATTTAATGAAACAGGCACATTAGAATGGAATCGAAATTATGAAACGGACACGTTTTATTTTGTGATGCCAGCGAAAGCAATTTGGTTACAAAACGAAAAGATGGCTATTGCAGCCACTGCAATTCCTCACAAGCAAAAGGGATACATTTTTAAAAAGCATATTTCATTATTAACATTTTCGGATCCACAGAAAATAAATCCAGATTATGGTTATTCTAAATTTAACAAATTGGCCTGTGTAAAGCTGGACGAAAACGGAATTGAGCATGGTAATTATTTGTCTCAATATATAAATGGACAAATTGCCGAATCGGGAACCTATAAAAATGGGTTAAAAAATGGGGAATGGAAAAGTTTTCAAGAAGATGGGACTTTGTCTTCGACAGAATCCTATAGCGTAGGATTTAAGCAGGGAAAACAGTATCAATATCATTCAAACGGAAATCTTAAGATTGAGAAAGAATATTCAATGAATGTCTTGACTTTCGAACAAACGTATTATTCTTCAGGGAAATTAAAGAAACAGAGTACCTATATAAATGGGAGAACCGATGGAACGTCTACAGAATATTTTGAAAATGAAAAACCAAAAGTGATTGAAAACTATAGCTATGGAGGTAGAGATGGAGTTTGGAACAGCTATTATGAAAATGGTCAGTTGAAATCTACGGAGACGTATTATTCTAAAATCCGACAAGGGGAGGTGAAATTCTGGTACAGGAATGGAGTATTGAAAGAGTTAGGCAACTATAATAAATACGCTCAACAAGATGGTGAGTGGATTAAATATGACTCAACTGGTCAATTGGTTGAAAAGCGTATTTATATCACCGGAAGATTGATGAAAACCATTTTCCCAAATCAAAACTTAGAAGAGATAGTACCTATCTATGATGAAGAGGAAGAAATATGGTTTGGCGAACCTGAGGGATTGCCAGATGATATAGATTATACAGATTTACAGTCACATGTGATGGATGAATTGATGAAAACCCTAGGAGATTCTGTTGATTTAATAGACGGAGAGCAATTAATAATTTCATTTATAACCTTGCAAACTAATTGTCCAGATCAGATCAAAATTGTTAGGAGCATAAATAAGAAGGTTGACACAATAGTTTTGAATGCATTTGTGGGATTCCCAAATTGGAAAGAAGTACCAAAATTAAATTTAAACTTAGGCGAAGAAATGTATTTTATCTTAAAGTGGAGCAACTAACTAAACATAGTATATTCATTTTATTGGTTGCTTAAAATCATCAAATTGCTCAATCGATAAAGAATTCGAGCACCTACATTTGCATCCCATTCGGCGTCTCCAACCTCAACTAGATCAAATCCCACAATCTTTTTGCTTGAAGCGAGTTGTTCCAACAAATACATCGCTTGTTCGTATTGAAGCCCACCAGGTACTGGTGTGCCCGTGTTAGGACATAGCTTAGGGTCCAAGCCATCGATATCAAAACTTACATATACCTTTTCCGGAAGTGAATCTATGATTTTTTGACATGTATCACTCCATTTTTCTCCTTCGAAAGCGAGCGTGTTGATCCATTTGTCTGTGAACATGGCAATGTTGGTATGCGCACTGATCTTCTGAACTTCTTCTTCACAATAATCGCGTATGCCAACCTGAATTAACTTAGTTACCTGTTTGTTTTTTAATGCATTGGACATAATCGATGCGTGAGAGTATTTAAATCCCTCATAAGAATCGCGTAGGTCGCAATGCGCATCAATTTGTAGGATACCAAAAGATTCATGTTTTTTGGTAAGTGCCTCTATCAAACCGAGTGGTGTACTGTGATCGCCGCCAACCAAACAAACTTGTTTGCCTTCATTTAAATATTGATTGGCCTGTTTTTCAACCCATTTATTAAGTGTGGCACATTCTTCGTTAATTCGACCGCAAAAATCGGAGTCTTCTGATTTTCCATTTTCCAATCCTCCAATGTAATTACGAGTTTCAACCCTTAATTTGGAGCTTCTTATTTTCCATTCTTCCGATATAGGAAGCATGTGAATACCATACTTCCATGCATATGGAAGTGCAGCATCAAACAAATCGAGTTGAGGGGAAGCCTCCAAAATTCGCTGAGGAGCATTTGCTGTACCATCTCCAAACGATACGGTAACGTCCCAAGGAACAGGAATTACAATTACTTCTGATTCCTCAGCCGTAAAAGGCAGTCCAAATAAATTTCCATTTAACGCACCTACGCCACTAGGGTTAAAGGATTGTATTTTTTCTTCTTTTGAGGTCATTTATTTCTTTTAAAGTATGAAAATATCAATAAATTTGGAATTCCTTAACGATCCTTGTTATGAAAAAATTATTCTTTTTAATATTCTTTGGTTTTGTAGCATTGATTAATGCGCAATCTACCTTTCCAGTTAACGGTATCCAAGACGATCGAAACACATTATATGCGTTTACAAATGTCACGGTATACAAAGATTACCAAACTAAAATTTCGAATGCAACATTATTGGTGAAAGATGGCAAAGTCGTCTCGGTATCTACAAGTAACTCTATTCCAAAGGAAGCGGTTCAAATAGATTTGACAGGTCGAACGATTTATCCGTCGTTTATTGAATTGTCGTCTAATTATGGAATAGCACTAAAAGAAAAAAAAGAAGATTATAGCGGGGAGAGACCAGTAAGTTTATCTAGAAAAAAAGGAGCCTATCATTGGAATCAGGCAATTCGACCTGAAATTGATGCCTCGGAATATTTCGAAGCTGACAAGAAATCTGCAAAAGATTTACGAAATGCAGGATTTGGAAGTGTATTGACACATGTTCGAAATGGAGTAAGCAGAGGCTCTGGAACCTATGTGTTATTAGGAGAAGATAAAGAAAATGAACTTATCTTGTCGAATAGAACGTCCAATCACTTTTCCTTTGATAAAGGAACATCTATTCAGGACTATCCTTCTTCTCGCATGGGATGCATTGCGTTATTGCGGCAGTCGTATCTTGATGCAATGTGGCTTGCAGAGCAACAGGATACAAAAGAACTTAATTTATCTTATGAGGCTTGGATCCGTAATTTGGCTTTGCCGGCATTCTTTGAAGTGAAGGATAAGTTGGACTTACTTAGAGCGGATAAAATTGGAGATGAATTTGGCGTTCAGTACTTAATTCGAACCAAAGGAGATGAATATCAAAACGTAGATGCGATTGTAGCTA
The DNA here is from genome assembly GCA_965277185.1 of Cytophagales bacterium. Classification (GTDB taxonomy): domain Bacteria; phylum Bacteroidota; class Bacteroidia; order Cytophagales; family JAHDFW01; genus JAHDFW01. The sequence continues at coordinate 189,608 of CBDICC010000041.1, forward strand.
CAAATGCAAAACTGATTGTACCACTTAACTTTCCTAAGCCAATTAAAATGGAAAATCCGATGGAATCGGATCGCATTAGCTTGAAAAAGTTAAAGCATTGGGAATTGGCACCATCAAATCCATCGATATTAAAATCAAAAGGCATTCAGTTCTCCTTATCTTCTGATGGAATGAAGGATAAAGGAATGTTTTTAAAGAATTTGAGGAAGGCGGTTGAGCGTGGATTGGCAAAGGAAGAAGCGCTTAAAGCACTAACTTATGTGCCGGCGTCATTTATTAACATGAACAATGAAATTGGAGCCTTGAAAAAAGGAATGATTGCCAATTTTATCATAACCGATGGGGATCTGTTTGAAGAAAAGACGGTTATCATGGAGAATTGGGTAAAAGGCAAACGCTATATGATTAAATCAGAAATGCCGTATGAAGTAGGAACGAAATGGAAAATGCAGGTCAATGATAAATCGTATGATTTATTGATTGGAACTTCATTGTCAAAACCGGATGTAAAGTTGATTGCTGTAAAGGAATCTAAATCGGATACAATTAAAGTAAAAGTTACGATGCGTTCGACGGGAATGTTTTCATTGGCATATTCACTGGATTCCATTGATTTTATTTTGAACGAATTGTCTGGAGGAAAATCGGATCAAAATATGTACGGAACAGGATATGGAAGTAATGGTTCTATTCATACATGGCGCGCCTCAAAAACGGGACTTTGGAATCCAAAAGACGAGAATAAGGCAGTTAAGAAAGAGGAAGACAATCGATTGGGTGAAATTACATTTCCATTTAGATCGTATGGATATACAAATGAAACAAAACCAAGGTCAGAAGAATTGGTATTTCGAAATGCTACGGTTTGGACCAATGAGTCGGAGGGTATATTGAAGAATACAGATGTATACATCAAGGATGGGAAAATAAAAGCCATTGGGTCGAAACTTTCCTATCCAGGCGTTAAGGAAATTGATGCTACTGGAATGCATTTGACTTGTGGAATTGTGGATGAACATTCACATATAGCTGCTTCAAAAGGAGTGAATGAAGGAACACAGGCATCTTCTGCAGAAGTGCGAATTGGAGATGTAATTAATTCAGAAGACATCAACATTTATAGGCAATTGTCCGGTGGAGTAACGACGGCACAAATTTTACATGGATCTGCCAATCCGGTAGGAGGTCAATCTGGGTTAATAAAACTTCGATGGGGTCAAACTCCCGAAAAAATGTTGATTAGCGATGCAGTTGGGTTTATCAAATTTGCTTTAGGAGAAAATGTTAAACAATCAAATTGGGGAGATGAATATAGGAATCGTTTCCCGCAAACTCGAATGGGAGTAGAGCAGCTATACTATGATTTGTTTACCAGAGCCAAGCGATATGAAGCTGAATGGGGAACATACAATGGGTTAAAAAAGAAAGATAAGCAAAAGACCACAGCACCAAGACGTGATTTAGAAATGGATGCATTGGTTGAAATTTTGAACAAAAAGCGGTTCGTGTCCTGTCACTCGTATCAACAGGGAGAAATTAATATGTTAATGCATGTTGCGGATTCTATGGGATTTGTATTGAATACGTTTACGCATATTCTGGAAGGATATAAAGTGGCTGATAAAATGAAAAAACATGGTGCAGGAGGATCTACGTTTTCGGATTGGTGGGCGTATAAGTTTGAGGTGAACGATGCGATTCCTTATAATGCAGCAATTATGCATCGAATGGGGATTGTAACCGCTTTAAATTCAGATGACGCTGAAATGGGTCGAAGATTGAATCAAGAAGCCGCAAAAGCAATTAAATATGGAGGTGTGTCGGAGGAAGAAGCTTGGAAAATGGTGACATTGAACCCTGCAAAATTACTTCACTTGGATGAAAGAATGGGGAGTGTTAAAATTGGTAAAGATGCAGATTTGGTTCTTTGGACAGATAATCCTCTGTCTATTTATGCTCAGGTAAAAAAGACATACGTCGATGGAAAATGTCTGTATGATCACGAGCGCTCGTTGAAAACCTCGGAAGAGTTAGTTAAAGAGCGTCAGCGATTAATCAATAAAATGAAAGCGGCGATTGCTGCGGGAGAAAAACCCGAAATGCCAAAAGAGAAGAAACAACGGTTGTATCATTGTGATTCAATGGGGGAATAATTTAATAATTGTATTATGAGATTGAGATTACCATTTAAATTATCGATTGTTGTTGCTTTAGTATTGTGTTTGTGCTTCAGTTGTGATAAGAACACAGAAGGAGCAAAAGAAAAAAATCAAATAGATACAAGTTCCTCAGTAACGTATAATCATCCAAGTGAGATTCCGGCAAATCACCTATGTCCAAAAATTTATAAAGGCGATTTTTTTCGGTTAACAGGATTTGAAATGGGTTGGTTTTTATTGAAGCCAATCAATATTGCCCCATCTAGATCGCAAGAAGCGATCGTAACAGATAGATTATCAGGTGGACAAAGGGCTTTGTACTTTTGGTGGTATTTGGATGCTGAGGTAAGCAATGGAGGTTTTTCTCAATTTTACTTTAATGGGTATGGAGAATACATTCCTGAAATTAAGAAAGGATTGGAATACATAGGAGATGTTGAAATGTTGAAATTGGTCACCGACGCACATGAGGTTTATTTAAAATATTCCAGTGTGGTAGCTGATGCTCGAGATGACATGGAATTCGGAAGCAAATTCTATGAGGACATGGAGGAATTGGAGGCATTTAGCAGTATGTATTATAAAAAGAATGAGCAAACCATGGAAATTCTTAGACAATATGCTTTAAAACGGCCAAATGAATTTGGAATGGATCTGGCAGGTCAGCCGATCGACCCTAAGTTTACAGGTACATGTGAACGAAAAGACAGTACGGGCAAGATATTGGAAACCACAATTGTGAAAAACGGAATATTAGAAGGTAAGCACACTGTATATTATGAGAGTGGAGTTAAAAAACAAGAAACAGATTACATAAACGGAGTATTTAAAGGAATACAGTCTAAATGGAGTGCAAACGCAGTGCTTTCTGAAAAACGCACCACGATTGATTCTTTGGATATGGCAATCTGTGAGGAAACATATTATGGGAATGGGCAAAGGTCCGAACTTACCTTTAAGAATAAGAATGATGAAAAAACAGGCCCACATCAGGAATGGTATGAAAATGGACAGTTGAAAGTAGACGAAATTTATCTGAATTCTGGTTGGAAAAGGGTAGGCGAAGTTAAAGAATATTGGAAAGATGGAAGCCCTCGTTTAATCGCAAATGCGTTTCCAAAAGATAGTGGACGTGTTACATACCAAAATTATTGGGATGAGAGTGGAGAACAACTATTAAAAGATGGAAACGGGAAATACTATCGCGAAACTAGTCGTTGCTTTTTTGAGTCATGTGATACGAGTATATATATAGTTCAACTTCAAGATTACCAGCGACATGGGATTTCTGAAAGGTATAAAAATGGAGTGATCAAATCCAGAACAAATTATAAAAATGGAGAAATGCATGGACTCTATCAATATTTCGATAAAGAAGGTAAGCTTAAAGAAGAGTCGCAATATCGAAATGGAAAGAAAGTTAAATAAGTAAAAGGCAAAATCAATCGAACTTAAGTGTGCGCGATTGAGCGAAGTCAGTTACGTCTTTATTAAGAAAAAAACAGTCATTTGGACTTTTGGAAGAAATCTATTGTGAATTTATATTCTAAAACAATAGATTTCTCCTGTTATCAAAATGACTGTAAAAGTTGTTTTTTGAAAGCGCTTCTTCCTTTGTAACTTTTTTTTTGATTTAATCTTCTAAGACAATATCTTATTCTTATCGTATTTGATGGAATAGGAGAATCGCAATGTCTTTTTATCTCCGGCAGCCATTTTTAACTTCCATTCTAGTTTACCTGTACTATTGTACAAAATAGCATCCTTACTACTTAGATGTTTAATTTCAATATCCTCGTTTTTAGTAGTTGGAATTTGATCTTCTAAAGTTAAATTGATTTCACCAGAAGTGTTATTGCGTACCACAATTTCGAATGTATACGTTTGAGTCTTTTTACCAGAAATTGGATTTATTTTAACCTCCTCATCAATTTTCTTACGCGTAGAAATTATGCCTCTATCTCTTCCTAATGCAAGTTCCAACGTGTCCTGAAGAATAGCAGGATCGATATTGGTTTCGCCTACAAATGTCTTGTCAAAATAGATGTTTGCCTTTCCTGGAAGTAAATTTAGTGATTCCCAATCCCCAATTTTGGCCAATAAGAATCCATTTTTATTTACACGTGGAAGTAAATAATGGTAGAAGTTTGCGTTCGCCTTTTCATTGCTTACCACAATTAATTTTTGTTTTCCATCACTTGTAACTGAATAAGGAAGATTGATTTTGAATTCAACATTTGAGAATGATTGTTGAATTTCACTTAATTTTTTCTTTGGGATAAACTTTTTTTCTTCACTCTCTAATACTTCATTGGCATCCAAATTCATATAGCCAGTATTGCTTGTTGGAACAGAGTTGGATGCAATGTTTTGAGAAAATTGTGTAGAGACTCCTGTGACCTTATTATACACTTTATAATCTAATCTCCAGATCCCTATACTTGGTTTACTGGTGTGACAGTTTTGATTGTAGGTTGAAAGTTTTAAGTTCACTTTGTTCCAGTCTTCCCCGGAATTTTGATATACATGCCCTTTATAAGTAACGGTCATTGGATCTTTGGAATTGTCTGCTCTTAAATCATATGATGGAATCCAACCTGCACTTGGAACAAGGTAATTCATTGATATGCTTCCTTTGGTAGCATTTTCTGCATACACTGTAACGACTACATGGTGACGAGTTCGAGCTGGTTTTTGAGGTTGACCCACGTTTCGGTTAAATTGTTGTAATTCAGAAAGTCGGGTTTTAGTTTTAGACTCTCTAGCCAACAAAAAATGTTGCTTACGCTTTTGAACATGGATCAAACCATTGATTTCGTTTAATTTCTTTCGGTAAAATACAATCGCTTCCTTTAACACAGCTAAGGAATCACTGCGTCCACCACCTTTCATTAATTTGTTGTTTAGCAACATGTTCTTCTCGTTATTAAGCGTTTTAAGCTGACTGGTGATTTCTTCTTTTTCAAATTTGATGAATATCATGGAATCTTGAATGGCCGTAATTTCGTTTTGAATTCGCTGCGGAACGACCTGAGGTTTTACCTTTTTTGGTTCAATGTATTCCGTTTGATGTTTTACATCTAAAATCATAAAGTTCCCTTTAGCTGTAGCTTGGATTTGTTTTTGATTGAGTTGGGGAGAAACATCCTTGATTACATATTCAGTAATCCCTTTTTTGAGATAGATTGAATTTGTTTTACGAAATACCTGTGCTCCACGAAGGAATACCGTAACGTCCGAAATTTTTGAACTTAATGTGTCTAATGCGAATATGTTGGATAGAATACAAATTCCCAAGAGTGTGATGAATGTCTTTTTCATAGTAAATGGATTATGTAATGTGTTTTTGAATGTTAGATTCTCTAGTTAAGAATGCTATTGTTTTACGGGTTAGATGCAAAGTACATACCGTTTCCATACAAAGCCGAGCTATAATTAGGCAACAGGAACTTACAATAAGGCAACGAACCAAATCAATTTGTTTAAGAGGAATTACTGGGAAATTTAAAAGAGGGAAGAGGTGCTAGGCCGTTGAATTCTTGACCCGTAAAGAATGTTGAAACGATTTTTTTGAACGAAGTGCCTAAATCTGTTTAAACGTATGCCAGCTTCAAAATAAACACGAAAAAGTTTATTGAAAATTAGACGGGACAATCCCAGGGTAGTTTTTAATAGAGTCAGGAAACGCTATGTAAAACATTCTTAATTAGAGCTTTGTATTTTAATTGGATTAAGATGAAGGACGAATTAAAGAGGAAAAATTAAAAATCAAATGTTTTGAATTTCATTCCCCATTTGGATAATCGATAAGACATTGAAACGCGTAAACATCCCATGCCATATTTCATACTTCGAGAAAAGTTAATACTACTCGCTTCTTCGAAATACTTGGTTGGACAGGTAACTTCTCCAATAATATAGCCTGAATAGGCAATTTGACCAAGCATTTCATTATCAAATACAAAGTCATCTGAATTTTGGTTGAAGGGAATTTTTCTAAGAACGTCCCCACTAAAAGCACGATAGCCTGTATGATATTCGGCCACTTTTTGTCCCATTAATATATTTTGGGTAAACGTGAGAAAACGATTGGCAATATATTTATAAACGGGCATTCCACCTTTTAAGGCTCCTTTTCCCAGAATTCTTGATCCAAGCATAACCGGAAATAATCCACGCGCAATAGGGTAGACCATGGCTTCCATAAGCAATGGAGTATATTGATAATCGGGATGTAGCATCACTACCACATCGGCCCCAATTTCTAAGGCCTTATTATAACATGTTTTTTGATTTCCTCCGTACCCTTTATTTTCATCATGTCGAATAACATGATTGATTCCAAGGTTTTTGGCAACTTCGGAAGTGTTGTCGTAAGATTTGTCATCCACTAGAATCACTTCGTCCACTAGGTCAAAAGGAATTTCCCGATACGTTTTTTCCAATGTCTTTGCCGCATTGTATGCAGGCATCACTACTACTATTTTCTTATCGGCAATCATTCATTCTGTATAGTCAAGACCTAAAATCCAAATAGCTAGATCATCTCGTTCAAAAAATAAAGCCCCGAAAGTACACAACTAACGGGGCTTTAGAAAAAAAATGCTTAACAAAATGAAATTTCGTTAATCCAAATTAGATTTTAGTTTGCATCTGGCAAGAAATTATACATTTCTCCGTATTCCAACATTTGCGTTTTGAAATCATCTGGATACTCTACTTTAATGTCTGTAATAGCTCCACTCTCATCGGTAGCAGGAACTAATTTAGCATTGATAAATCCACCATAAGGAGCTTGATTTAAGCTTGCACTTCGCTCTAATACTTCTTTGTGAATTGCTGGATCAACCTGAACTCCATAATTTTCAACAAGGTTTTTACCTCCTTCGTAATCACCTTCTGATTTGATTCTCTGAATTTCACGCAATAAGTCTCCAAATAAGACACGTAATTTATCATAATCGTTAATTACAAAATAGGTCTTACCTTCTTTGTTCACTTTTTCGATCACGTTTTCTTTTTGCCCTTTTTCAAATACCCAAGCAGCAACTAACTGACGATTTCGCATGTGCGCTTCCTCTACAATGTCACCTACTTTTAATCTTCTTAATTGAGTCATTAAACCGTTTCGGATATATACCTTGGTATTCTTCTTTTCCAACCTCTAAAGAAGGAATAAGACCTAAGTCAACCAATTTTTGATCGTATAAGTAGTATAAACCTACTAAATCAGCACGTGCTTCTTCTAATGTAGAAGAATAGTTCTTAAGCGTTTCTTTAGGAGTACCAATTCCTTCATTGATTTTACCAGACGCATGTCCAATTACCTCGTGCATAGCAGTGTGCATTTTGTCACCTATTGTTCCATATTGCTCTGCTAATTTAGCTTCCTCTTCCGTGTAGCAAAATTCTCTTAACATTCCTTTTCCACCTGCTTTA
>CBDICC010000042.1:0-35154 GCA_965277185.1 Cytophagales bacterium
AAGCACCTCCATTTTCTATTCCTACATTATTTGTTACAGTGAGTTCAACTTCCCTTCGTTTTAACGTGAGTTTGGGAGCCAATGCATTCGTAATCGTACTATAATAAGTACCTGCATCAGCCAATACTATTCCTTGAATACTCATTACATCACCTACCTCACCTGAAATCATCGTGTCATTTTTATACCATTGATAGACATCTCCCACCCCGTTGGTTGCAGTTGAAATAGAAAATGGGTTTCCTACGTTAAGTTGGATTTCTTCTCTAGCATAAATTGAATCCTGAGGCCAGTAAATAAGGGTATCAGATGCTGCATTTAACAATGCCAGGACATCATCAAATTCTAATTGATTTTGTCTTACGTTCAATTCTTTCAACATGGATAAACTATCCAAATTTGGCAATGATGTGAGTTGATTTTTAGCTACATCCAAATACATAAGTTGTGTATTTTTAACAATAGAGTCCGTAAATGAAGAAAATTGATTTCCTGAAAAATAAACTCCTTGCAAATAGCCTAATTCACCTAACTCATCAGGAACATCACCTGATAATTCGTTGTTTTCCAATCCAATATTAAGCAATAAGGATAATTGACCAATCTTACTAGAGACCGTACCAGAAAACTGATTGTCTCCTAAATAGATATCCGTTAACGCCATTAATGAATAAAGTGTATCAGGTATTGTTCCACTTAAATTATTTGATTGTAGATATAATATACTCAAAGCAGATAGATTACCCAATTCGTCCGGAATTAAATCCAGATTATTATTATTTAATCCAAGTGTTTGCAACATGCTTAAATTCCCAATTGACTTAGGAATGGAGCCTGCAAATGAATTATGATTCAAATACAAAATTCTTAAGTTGCTCAAATTTCCAAGTTCCTCAGGAATAGAATCGCCCAACTGATTATTATTCAAATATAGGTTCTCTAAATTGGTCAAATTCCCCATTTCAACAGGAATAGAGCCTGTAATAGCATTTTTATCTAATCCCAATTGAATCAATAACTTTAGACTATCTATCGAAGACGGGATGGTACCCGTAATTTGATTGTTACTAAAATAAGCATATTGTAAACTATCTAATTGCCCTATTTCAACTGGGAGATTTCCACTTAAGTTATTATTGCTCAGCGCTAAACTCGTCACCCGAGTTCCGGTAACCGTAACTTTACTCCAAGTCGATACATTTCCCGTTTTCCAATTCGTATTGTCCGTCCAATTTGGACCATCCAAACTATCATACAATGCGACAAGAGCCATTGAATCCTGAGTAAGCACCTGTGCTTGCACTACTTTCCCACTAACAGTCATCATAAGGATGGACAGTAAGATGTAAAATGTATGTTTATATTGCATAAATAAGGCGATTAGGATGAATGTTGTTAATTCTTATTTCGTTGGCTATGTAATTTGAATTGATTGGTATGACTCTATGTATGTTTGAAGTAATTTATTTATTTAATTATTTCAATACATTAGTTGTAATTCTTACGATCCATGTCGCGCTTTATATCCTTGTCTTTAATTGAGTTTCGCTTATCATGGAGTTTTTTACCTCTTCCGAGTGCTATTTCTACTTTTGCAAAGCCTCGGTCTGTAATAAACAGACGAAATGGAACGATACTTAATCCCACATCTTTCATTTTCTTTCTCAATTTATCTAATTCCTGGCGACTCAACAGCAATTTACGGTCCCGTTTTGGATCATGATTATTTTGATTACCAAATTCATACTCAGCAATCGTCACATTTCTCAACCATAACTCCTTCGAATCAAACGTACAAAAACCTTCTGACAAACTTACCTCTCCTAATCGAATGGATTTAATTTCCGTACCCGTAAGTACAATTCCCGCCACAAATTTGTCCAAAAACTCAAATTCATACCTAGCCTTCCGATTCTTTATATCTATTTTCTTATCCAACCTGAATTCTTATTAATTAATTAAATAAATAATTACTTTTTTCAATACAATTTAACTTAAACTGATCCCGTTCGAACGCGATTAAATATCGAGTTCAATTTTTGCTTATCAATCACTTTTTGCCCCGTTTTTCCAGTCGCCACACGTCGCTCGCCTACTTTCACTGTAATTCCGCAGATCAATTCATTTCCAGAAAGTTCGAACACTTCAGCGATCAATTCCAATCGTTCTCCTTCAAATGCAGGACCTTCATGGTTTATTTCCAACATCGTTCCGATTCCTTCCTCATGTCCTTCCTTCATTTCCAATACAAAAAGACGAGATGCCCACTCCATTTCTCTTCCCAATGCAAACGTAGAACAAACCTCATGCACTTCCCCGGCATCAAACACGGCAAAATCGGCCTCTTCCACAACTTTATAATGTGTTTTTTTATCTCCGACCTGAAAATTATTGTTCATAAAACTCTATATTTACCCCTATAGAAGATGATTAAACATTGTATTCTATTAGTGAGGGATTGAATCTGCTATTTCAACTTATTCATTCTGATCTAAAACAAATGAAATGAATTCAATTCATAAAATCAATAAAGAATGATCAAGTTATTTGAAAGAACCAAGTTCCATTACAAAATTAAGCTTTTTGCTGCGATTGCTACTTTTTTTGCCCTTAATTCTTGCGAGCAAAAATGTGATCACACCAACTGTACAAAAACAGTTGTTGAAGAAAAAGTGGTCTTAAAAGATCCTACCGTATTTAGTGGGAAACCAAAAAATATCATTTTCATGATTGGAGATGGAATGGGGTTAACCCAAATCACTTCTGGATTGACAAGACAGAAAGATTTTCTTCAACTAGCACGATGTAAACACATTGGTTTTTCAAAAACACAGTCTGGTAATAAATACATTACTGATTCTGCGGCAGGAGCTACTGCTTTTTCAATTGGAAAAAAATCCTATAACGGCGCTATTGGTGTAGATATGGATACCATTGCGCATCCAACCATTCTTGAAATTGCCGAGAAAAACGGCCTTTCAACAGGATTGGTTGCTACTTCAGCTATTACACACGCCACTCCTGCTTCATTCATTTCACATCAAAAGCATCGTGATTTAGGAGAAGCCATTGCTCTAGATTTTCTAAAAACGGATATTGATGTATTTATTGGTGGTGGAAAAGCCCATTTCATGGCGCGTAAAGATTCTTTGCCTCTTATAGATAGTTTGAAAAATAAAGGGTATTCCGTTGCTTTAACAGCAGATGAACTAGCTACAATTTCCGGAAAAAAGATTGCCGGATTATTAGCCGACAATGGAATGCCTAAAATGACCGAAAATCGCGGAGATTTCTTAAAAATTGCTTCCAAGATTGCGATCAGCAATTTGAATGAAAACGATAAAGGTTTTTTCCTAATGATTGAAGGGTCTCAAATTGACTGGGGTGGACATGATATGGATGCAGAGTATGTCGTTACTGAAATGGTTGATTTTGACCAAACGGTTGGACAAGTGTTAGACTTTGCCGATAAAGATGGAGAAACCTTGGTAATTATTACTGCAGATCATGAAACCGGTGGTTTTGCATTGGTGAATGGAGACATGGAAAAAGGCGAAATTGACGGTCAGTTCCAGTTAGACCATCATACAGGGACAATGGTGCCTGTTTTCGCCTATGGTCCGGGTGCAGACGCATTTATGGGAATGTATCACAATACTACAATCTTTGATAAAATGATGGGACTATTTGGCTTTACGAAGCCGGCTACAACACAACAATAAATAAGCTCACATAGCATAAAATAAATTCAGCAAGTTGGTCTTTATAATTATTCCCAACGGATTATGGCCAAGCATCATAAGATAATAAATATCATTTGTTTTATTGTGGCTATTGGTATGGCCATTTATGTGTTTATTTCCATTTTTCCTCCCCTAGACACTCCCCTTTTTTGGGATGAATTAGGTGTTTACGGACGTTCTGTGTGGTATTTATTAGATAATACAGTATCCATATTACCTGGTGACTTACCTCCAGATCTTTCACGCGGCCATCCTATGTTATTTGTATTTCTTACATCTTTTTGGATGAATTTGTTTGGAGAAACACTCATTGTCGGACATCTTTTCATGTTACTTATTTCAGTTAGTCTAGTCATAAGTACATCCTTTATAGCCTTTAAACTAACCAAATCAAAGACCGTTGGATTGATCGCAGGGACCTATCTATTCTTTCAGGTGCCCTTTATGGCTCAATCTGAATTAATACTGCCCGAAGTCATGTTGGCACTATTCATTATATGGGCATTTTATTTCCTGTTAAAGGAAAAAATGGTTTGGTATGCTCTTTTTGCAAGTTTGGCTTTACTTACAAAAGAAACGGCCATCATAGTTCCTGCCATTGGTGTAGCATATCTATTGATCAAAAATCGTTCTGTGCACATAAAAAGCACACTTCTGGCAATTAGTCCTTATTTGACATTTGCAGCTTTCCTTTGCATTCAAAAAATTCAAAACGGATGGTTTCTATTTCCATATCACACGGGACTTATTCATTGGGAACTTGATTACATAACCACTAATTTTAGTAATGCGTTATACTTTTTGTGCGTAGCACAGGGCAGAATTGGAATATCAGTAGCATTGTTTGCAGCGTTGATCTTTGGATTAGCTACCAAAACCATTCGTTTCAAACCAACGTATTTATTGATTGGATCGGGATTAGTTATAGTTGGGATGTTACTTTTTTCTTCTATTAACTTTTACATGAACCGATATTTCATGTTGTTATTTCCATTCATTGGAATTCTGGTGGGCTATTATATAGTGAAAATTAGCACCCGTTTTGTCTGGGTACAAATAATTTGTTTTGGCCTTTTATTCTTCCCATTAAGATACCTCACTAATGATACCAAATTCAACTATGATGTAGATTTAGGATATCTTTATACGGTGCACAATTTAAAAAGAGGTGTACAAATTTTAGAACAACAGCCAGGGCTTAAATCCACAGATAAAGTATATTGTGATTTCCCCGCTAATTTCGCCTTGAAAACCCCGAAAAATGGCTATTTAGGTCGATTAGATAGTCTCTCTGCTACCAAAAAATGGGATGATGATTGGAAATATGCTTTGATTGTGAAGCCAAGTAGTTACGAAGTTTGGCTTCAAGATAAATCGAACGTAAAACTCGTGCATTCCGTTTCAAATCACTTTGCCAACGTTCGACTTTATAAGCGTAAATAATGTGGACTTATCTATTTTTAATATGATAACCTCCCATTTTTCTGCTTTTTAAAATGATCAAATTTTGGACTACATTCAATAAATATTGTAACGATTGATTATACTTGCATTATGGTATTAGAAACCAGTAAAAAACACAGTTATGTATCAAAAAAATCGAATCCACGTTATTAAACAAGTTAGTGCAAAAAAGGCACTTCGCATGATTAAATCATCTATCCGTTATAGCCTGATATTATGCGCTTCCGTCCTTATTTTATTTTCTTGTAAAAATAATGAACCAGACCAATCTTCATCAGAAGTTTCTAAACCTGTAAAGCCAGAAATAAGTCAATCAGATTTACTTCAAAATTTACAATTCCTTGAACAAAACATGATCATTTCCTGGGATACCATGGAAAGCAACAACGCATTAAAAATGAGCGATATTAAACGATTCATTTATGAGCTTGAATACATTCCTGGAAGCAACGAGGACGCTGTAAAAGAACTTAAAACCCAATATGCGAATGTCGAAGCTATTGAGTACAATCGATTTAACTTTGATAGCCTTCAAATAGAAGTTTTTGATTCGCTTCAAACTAAATTAATCAAAGCTACTTATTCGGTGGCATCGATCACACCCAATGTGCAGTCTTATCCTTTATTAGGAGATCTGGCTTATGAAATTGATTCTTTAGACTTAAGATTGGTTCGAGATAGAAGTATATACGACGATTATTCTATTCCTTTTAATTGCATCCTGACTAATTATAAAACTGAAGTTGACCAATTAGGGACAGAATATCAGAATCTAAGTAAAGCAGCATTCTTTACGCTTGAACCATCTTGTGAATTAGAAGAAGAAGCAGAAGAGATGGATTCGGTACAGGTAGATACAAATGAAGAGGTGATTTTATAAACAAGCTCTAATTCAAACAACAATACGAAACTACTTAATGAAATAAATCAACCATTGATCTCTGATCGGTCATTTCGTTACAATACTTAAACACAGGAAAAAGCACGCAATTAGGAAAGAATCTACTTCCATTTATTGCGTGCTTTGTTTTTTATATATTTAATTAATTAAATATAGGATACTGCTTCTTTATTCAAAGCTTCAAATATTTGAGTTCGTTCGGGATCTTATTACATCCCGCCGTCACTTCCTCCGCCATCAAATCCTCCTTCGTTCCCTTTTCCTTTCTTTCTACCCCGTCTTCCTCCTCTTGAACGGGTTTGTTGTCCAAATCGATATGCAATAGTTGCATACACATTTTGGCTTTCCCAATCATGTAATCGTTCTGTAATATACCCGTTTCCAGCTGCATCTGTATCATTCAATTGCATGCTAAAATACTGTGTATTAAGCAAATCACTTAACCTAATGGAGACATCCAATTTCTTCTTAAACGTACGTTTTAAGGCTAAATCTACTGATTTCATAGAATAGATTTGACCTTGAGCCGTGTTCCTAGGTGCTCTATACCATGAACTTAATTGCAAATCAAACTTCTTTTTAATTTTAAAATTCAAAATCAGGTTAGATCGAAGTCCAAATGCATCATTATCTAAATTTACCGTATCACCTATTTCAGCATTAATTACTTGTCCCCTAGTTACATTCCAGTTTCCATTCCCACTCAGCACAATTCGCATAAACGGTAGAAGTTTACCACTCAAAGAAGCCTCTAAGCCATAAGAAGTTGCATTTCCAACATTACTCCAAGTTGTGTATTGTACTTGATTGGACAAAAACGATGCCCTCGTAATCATGTTTTTGGTAAACTTATAATAAGCAGATGTGTTCAATGAAATACCTTTCTTAAAAATTGAATATGTAAACTCATAGGAGTTCGTGAATTCTGGTCTTAAAAACGGGTTTCCTCTTCGAATGCTGTTTGGATTAGACAAATCCGCAAATGGATTCAGAATTCGAGTTCTTGGTCTATTTATTCTTCTGCTGTAACTCAATACAATACTGCTGCTTTCTCGTGCCGAATCTTTGATTTTATATTGTAAGTAAGCACTTGGATACATTGCAAAATACGACGTATCATATATTTGTCCTGTGGTTACCAAATTGGAAGTTGTAAATGCCTGTTCAGCACGTAAACCTCCTTGGAATGACCATTTTTTGTTAAATTCATACATTCCCATTCCATATCCTGCATAAATTTGCTCCTCATAGTTGAAGTCATTAATCAAGAATGAATCTGGATAAATACTTTCTGAAACGGTATCATAAGATTCCGAATAAAAATCATTGTTAATGTTTCGTGCAATTACTTTCCATCCTGTTTCAATTTTAAACTTCTTACTCAATGGATTTACATAATCCATTTGTCCCGTAATAATTTGATTGGTGCGATTCTGTATGGTGTTTTGTTGAATATACAATTCACTTTCGTTCTGAGTAATCCCGTAAAACTGATCATAATCGGAATACTCCGTTCGCCCTCCATCGGAATAATTAAATTCTGCGGTTAACTCCCGCCCATCTTTGTCAAATGTTCGCTTATACGACCCACTTAAATCGGTACTATTTCCTTTGGTTTCCTCAACTGCAGTTCGATTGGTTTCTGAAAATAACACCTCATTAAATAAAGATTGATACAGAATTTCGCGTCCATGATCGTGGGTATTAAAATTCACTGTTGAACTCAAAGAAAATGTATTTTTCTTATTCAAGTAAAAGTCTGCACCACCTTTAACCATATGCGCACTCCGTGCCCTGGTGCCTAAATCTCCTTGATCCAGCGTATTAATATCTGTCCCTACGAACACATCCTGATTAACACCATTTACCATCCCGCTTGCTTTGTTATTATACGAGTAATTGGCATAAACATTCATTTTTTTATTCTTGTAGCTAAGCTGCGTATTTGCGTTGTATTTATTAATATACGAATTCCCATTATGAGGATGTCCGTCATTACCCAATGTAACTGAAACGTATCCATTGGTCCCTTTAAGCCTATTTTTCTTTAACTTAATGTTAATAATCCCAGATAAACCATCTGGATCATACTTTGCCGAAGGATTGGTAATTACCTCAATATCTTGAATATTGGAAGCCGGAATTTGTTCCAAAAGTGCCTGTCTGCCACCTCCTGTTAATCCAGATGGCTTTCCATCAATCAATACCGTTACATTACTATTTCCTCTCAAGCTTACAACTCCGTCCTGATCAACGGCCACAGATGGAACATTATTTAATACGTCTACTGCTGTTCCTCCTGCTGCTGTAATATTTTTTTCTGCATTAAACACTTTTTTGTCGATGGATGTCATCACCAACGGCTTTTCGACAACTACTTCTACTGCTTCTATCGCATCGTCACTTGCTTTTAAATTAATTTGTCCTAAATCTACCTCTGTTCCGGATTTAGGATTTATGCCAAACGGTTCCGTTTTATAACGATCATAACCAATAAATTTCGCAATCAGATAAAAACGACCAAACGGCAATTCTTCTACCTTAAAATTTCCTTTTTCATCCGTAATTCCTCCTCCTACGACAGTAGAATCTCGCATTCGCATTATTGCCACCGCCGCGTATTCAACCGGTTCCTTCGAATCCTGATCAAGAATTCTACCCTTCACCACTCCAATTTTTGGCATATTTGCTCGATTCCCTCCATGACCTCCTCCTCCATGTGGCGGTTGCGCAAACGCATTTTGAAAAGTTATAAACAAGATCAAAATGGTTGGAAGTATGTATTTCAAATTGGTATTCATAATATTCAACTAGATAGGTAATTCATAAGCAAACATGGAAAACAGTTTACAAATCGCGCGCAAAATTTCATTTTAGATCAAAACTCCACAATCAATCTCGGTATTTTGTTACCGAATGGTTAAAATTCCAATCTCAAAAACAATTTTAGCTATGTTTTTAAACAACTTTGCCTATTAAAACGAGTCCACAATCTCCTAAATAGCCTTAGACTCCACCAAATAATAAAGGTTTAATTCAAAACTAAAATCCACAAATTCACACGTTTCTTTTAAGAAAAATGATCGTTGGGCGAACCAGAAATAACACTTCTTAGTACCCCAAAATTAGTTATCGATTATGCAATAACGTTTTATCAACCGCTCCAATCATTTTTTGTTCATCCAATTTTCCTCCTAGGAATTCATTGATTTTTGCAGCTTCGGTTGTAGGATTATCAACAACATCCAGATAATTAACATAAAGCATTTCTACATTGAAATTTTTATCATCCCAATGCGCTACCTTTTTCAAATTATCTTTAAAACTTTTCTCCAATCCAAGCGGGTAGTTTTTCTCATTTGCTTTTCCCTTTCGGGCAAGCATTTTTTGTTGAGATATAACCACGTCTTGAACAGGTCTAGACATAAAAATAATTTTATAGTTATATCGTGGAGGTAAGTGAGTGAGTAAGTGTGATACTACTTTTGCTACTTTTCCATTGGCGTCTTTCAACCACACTTTTTTCTTGTCAAAAGGCATTTTTTTAATCGCTTCGTGCTCATAATACCCCTTTGGATTACTTTCATCCGCTTCTCTAATCTTATCAGTAAACGGAACCAATCCTCCGTTATCTAACATTTGCATCATCATTGAAGTTCCTGATCTCGGTAATCCCGAAACGATCACAATTTCTCCCTGACTTTGTTCTTTGATTTCTTGTTTATGTAAGGCAACTTTTTCGTCAATATCAGATGAAAAATCTTTTGCATCTACCGTATTGTACTCTTTAATTCGATCTAATTTCTCTGGCGTTTTAAGCTTGTTTTCATAGATTTCAATTAGCCAGTTTCGAGCTTTACTAATATTGGGAGCTAAAGTCAAACATACTTCAAAGGCTTGTGCAGAACTTTCATATTCCTCTAAATAATATAATGCTTCTGCCAAATGATAATGGGCAATTGGGAATGCATAATTCAATCCTACCGCACCCAATGCTTCATCTACTGCTTCTTCATATTTTTCTTGTCTCAGCAAAGCCATGCTTAAACCATGACGTGCAATGGCATTATCACCGTCCAATTCTAACGCTTTCACGAAGGCCTTTTCCGATTCTTTCCATTTCTTTAATTGAGAATATCCTCTTCCAATCTGAATGTTCAATTTAGGAAGATCTGGTTGTGATAATTCTGCTTGTTTAAACTTTTCTAATGCTTTTTTTGGTTTCCCTTCTCTTAGTAAGATATTTCCTTCTAACAAGTCCATCGCCGGGGAATCTGCCAAATCTTTAAGTTGAAAAAAGTTTTCAAAACGTTCCCCTTTATCTTTCCCCATTTTTTTCAATCGCTCCTCTGCCTTTTCACGTGCTTTGGTCATTTTAATATTGGCATCAATCTTCTTTTGCTTCTCAGTGGTTCGGATTGTTTTTATGGCTTTCTTACATTCTTCCAATTTGTCCAATGTGTAGTAACAAGCTGCCAATCGTTGTGTAAATCTGGAGTTTTCTGGATTTTCTTCATGTATCTTTTCCAAAATTGGGAGCGCTAATTCTGCACGATTAGACCCCAAATACACCCTTGCCAAATTATACTCAGCGTGCAATTTAACTCTCGCAACTGCTACAGCTTTGTTTTCACCTGGATCTTCAATATAGCCTAGGTCTACTAATTGCTTTAATGCCTCTTCAGCTGCATACGGATCTTCTTGTATTTCTCCTGGATGCATCCCACATTCTCCTTCTACATCTTCCCAGCTGGAAATCAACTCGGGTTCTACTAGTTCATCAAAGGCTTGAATCAATGGTTTCCCATCCATATCTTTCCCTACAGGCAAACCGAAGAGCGTAAGTAAAGTCGGAGTTATATCCAATAAAGACGCTCCATTAATTACCTCTCCTTTCTTTATTCCAGGTCCTTTCATACAAATTACTCCGTAATCTCTATGTTCATAAGCAGGTGCAGCTGGTTCTTCTTTTGGCAAATTAATTGGTCGAAGATGATCTGAATGAAACCCATGATCCGACAATAATACTACTGTTGTCTCTTCACCGGCCATTTTCAATAATTGTTCCAACATCATATCATGGAATTGATATCCTGCTCGAACCACATCCTTATAAATTTCGAATTGATCATCTGGCACCCCTGGTAATTGCGGTGGATGATATTTCATAAATCCATGGCAAAAATGATCAATTGCATCAAAGTAAACAGCGGTAAAATCCCATTTTGTATGATCCATTGCCCATGTTGCTGCCGATTGAATAGTTGCACAATCCGCAAGGATTTTAGACATCATACCCATTCGCATGTCTTTATCCTGATCTATTTTAGCCGCATTTGGAATAAATGGTAAAATATGTTGCTCGGTAAATTCATCAGGATGCACACGCAATGCTTTAAATACATCTGATAATTCTGCTGGATGAACTGTACCATCTGCCATACCCCATTCCTCGTGAATTCCTTTATTTGCACGCTGATAATGATTGGATACACAAATTCCATTTACTGGCTCTGCTGGATGAGAAGGCCACCAACCGATTACATTGGTATGCTTTCCTTGTTGTGTAAGAATATTCCAAATTGCTTTTACTTTTCTGGAAACGGAAGAAACGGGTCGGACGCTTCCTGTAGCTGGGTCAGGCTCTGTAAATCCAAGAATCCCGTGCTTATCCGGTCGAACTCCTGTAGCAATAGTCGACCATAACATGGGCGAAAATGGAGGTTCAAGCGTTGCTAGATTACCATGTGAACCTTCGTCCATCATTTTTTTCAAAGCAGGCATTTTTCCTTCAGCGATCAAAGGTCTAATCACTTTCCAATCTGCTGCATCCCATCCTATTACAAGTACTTTTTTTGCTAATTCTTTTCCCTTCGCCATTTCGAGTATATTCTTATATTATTCAATTTAGGAATCAGGTAAACCTGACTATGATTCCTAAACTAATTATCTAATTAAGTATTGTTTGTATTTTTTTGTTCTTCGTAGAATGCCATAGAATATGACTTCTAAATCTATTTCTTGTTTGATCCTTTAGGATCTGAGCTGGAGTCACCAAGCTTCTTTTCAGCTTTCTTCTTATCTAAAAACTCCTTTCGTTTCGCTTCCAATAAGGTTTGTTTCTCTTCCCATTCCTTCTGACGGAGATCCCATTCTTGTTTCCTAATACCTATTAAATCGTAGCCCGCTTTTTGACGAGCTTCCCTCCAAGACATCACTCCTACGTATCCCAAAGCCAATAAACCAAGTGATCCATCAACAGGCACATCATATGCTGTCCCGTCCTCGTTTCTTAAAATTCCATCGTTTTTCGACATTGTCCGCCTTTTTTGTGTTTTGCGCTGCAAATCTACGAAATATTATTCAATTTAAGGGTTGTCAAAACAGTGATTAAGTTGTTTCTATGAGCAAAAAAAAGGTTTTGCATTCCACATGCTGGAAACATCGTTTTTAAATGATGTTAGTAACGTTTTGTGAAGTTTCGAGGACTTTAATAACATATAATTCTGATTCATAAAACGTTAAATCCAAAATTGAAAATAAAGTTGTCACAAAACAGCAGACGTCCGTTATGTATAACAAAAAGCAATATTTATTCCTAATTGGGACAAGTCAAGGTACATTTCCTATGAATGTGACATATTAGGTGGTGAAATAGTTTGAATTCATTAAAAATATTGGAATATTTACATTCAAGCCTAACGTTAACTAAACATATACACAAATTGAAAAATCCAATAAGAAAATTGACCGGGTTGTTGCTATTTTTGGTAACAGCTCTTTCAGTCAGCGCACAATCTGATTTATATGTGGATGAATACCGCTCTTCCGGTGAAATTCTACAAAAGATTGTAAAATTACGAAATCTCACTAATTATGATCAGGCGTTACGAATGTATGATCTGATTAATGAAAATGACACGAATTACTTGACTGGAGTTTTGTCCAAGACGTATACTCAATACCTTCAAGAAGATTATGAAGGAGTTGTTTCTACCTGCGAAGAATTTGCTAAAACAGGGAAACCCGTTAAACCAAGGTTCTACAATACTTGGGGAAGTGCACTAGACAAACTAGAAAAGCCCGCAGAAGCCATCAAAGTCTATGACAAAGGAAGCAAAGAGTTCCCTTTGAATCATTTGATTGTTTATAATAAAGCTATTGCATTAGAAGCGATGGAAAAACCTGCCGAAGCAATAAAAGCTTATCAAGATGCGATTCGTTTGAATCCGTATCATTCTAGCTCCCACTTAAGATTGGGAAGCTTATGTGCCAATGAGAAAAAATTTACGCAAGCGTTGATGTGCTTTGATTTATACTTATTAATTGAGCCAGATAATGAAAACTCCAAATTGATTCTAGCTCTTGCCGACAATATGGCCGGTATGAATGCCCAATTAAAGCCTTTGGGAGTGAAAATTCCGGGTGGAAAAAACTTCGAGCAAGTCGATTTAATTTTTTCAAATCAGTTGGCACTGAGTAAAAAATATAAAGTTGATTCCAAATTCAGCTACCCAATTATTAAACAAACTCACGTAATCATGGAGCAACTAAGTTCCGTTGAAGATGATGCGTTTTGGGGTACGTACTATGTTCCTTTGTTTAAGAGCATATTCAAAAAAGACAAATTTTCAACATTTGCGGCCTATCTTCTATTGAGTTCATCTAATACGAAAGTTCAAGCAAAATTGAAGAAGAAACTTTCAGAACTAAAATCGTTTACAGACTGGTGGAGAAATGAGTGGGATAAAATTCACTCTAAGACTCCGTTAACCGTAAATGGACTTAATATGAAAGGAGGAAGATTCTTTTCCTCTCCTAGCAATAACCTATATGCATCTGGAAAATTAGATTTCGCTACAGGTAAATTACTTGGTCATTGGCAATTCTTCAATGACGATGGTTTCTTACAGCGTGAGGGAGATTATAAAGATGGAAAAATTTTTGGTGTTTGGAATTATTATCATCCTAATGGGAACAAATCTTCTGTAATCAACTATAACGCTGAAACAAAGTTGGACGGAGCTTATACAAGTTATTATGAAAACGGGAATAAACGAGCTGAAGTGAATTTTTTAAATGGTAAGCTCAATGGAACTGGAAAATACTATAACAACAATGGTTCAATCAATAAAATTTCAGAGTTCAAGGATGGAAAAATTGTAGGAATGCAAAAAGAATTCCATGATTCAGGGGAAGATTATTATGAAGTTCCAATGGTAGACGAAAAATTATCTGGTCCTATAACAGTATATGATATGTATGGCAACTTGGATTCCAAAGGAACTTACTTGGAAGGCCAAAAAACCGGAAAAAACATTGACTACTACATTGCTGGGAAAATCTATTCTGAAACGACCTATAAAGAAGGATTGATAAATGGAAAGTATACATCCTATTATCTTAATGGACAGGTATCCGCACAAGGTACACTTGAAATGGGTAAAACAGTTGGAGAATACAAAAAGTATTATGAAAATGGGAATGTATCTGACATTACGATCTACGATGAAAACGGAAAAATGTCCGGGTTAAAAAAGGAATTTGATGTGGATGGAAAATTGCACGTTGAAATGGAATACAAACAAGGTAAAATTGTTGGTTACCGCTTTTATGATAAAACGGGTAAGATTTTAGCCGAAGATTACAAAAAGAAGAATCGATTTAGGTTCCAAGGTTATTATCCAGATGGTGTTAAAAAATTCGAAGGAGATTGGGTTGATAGTGAGCAAGATGGAACATGGAATTACTACAATCGGAATGGAATATTAGTGGGGGTTGAACCTTACAAAGATGGATCTTTAACTGGCAAGAGCAAGTCGTACTTTCCTAATGGTAAGCTAAAAAGTAAATCCGTTTATGAGAAGGGTTCTAAAAATGGTTTGTCCCTTCAATATTATTCAAACGATTCGTTGGAATCCATTGGATATTACGAAAATGGAAGTAGAAGTGGTGAATGGCGTTCATACAATGAACTTGGTCATTTGGAAGCACTAACATTCTTTGTTTCAGGACTGCAACATGGGGTTCAACGGTATTATAATAACGAAGTTATTACAACCAAAGCAACCTATGACATGGGGATATTGATTGAAGATACCAAATACGATACCCTAGGTAAAGAAACGATGACATTTACGTATAAAAATGGGAATGGATCAATGAAATCAACCTTTGCGAATGGAAAAATCAGAGAAACCAAAACATATGTAAACGGATATCTTCATGGCGATTATACTTGGACCTATCCAAATGGACAACTTGCTACCACTGGTAAATTCAACTATGATGAACGAATGGGCTCTTGGAAATTTAATTTTAGAAATGGAAAACCTAAGGCCTACGGAGAATATTTTTATGGAAACAAAATGGGAACGTGGAAAGGCTTTTACGATAACGGCAATCCAGATTATGTAGTAAAGTATGAAAATGGAAGTAAAATCGACACAGCCTATAGCTATTACTATAAAGGAGGAATATATAGCAAAACGAGCTATTTATTAGGAGAAAAACACGGGCCAGTTTACTACTATTCTCCTGACGGGAGCCTTGCATACATTCGATATTATGTTCAGGGAAAAATTGTAGCTATGGAACATTATGGTAAGGATGGAAAACTTGTACGAGTACCTTATAAAAACGAATCTGGTAAATACGAAGGGTTCTTTAAAAATGGAAATAAGTCCATTGAGTATACTCGAAAAAAGGGATGGTTGGAAGGACAGTATCTTAAGTTCTTTTCAAATGGTCAGCTCCGTATGGAAACGACTTATCTTAACAATGACCGACAAGGAACATCCAAAGAGTATACTAGAGATGGGAAATTGTATGAAGAAACCAATTACGAATCCGGATACCTTCATGGGAAATCAACTACGTTTTACCCTAATGGCAAGGTTAAGCGAGTAGAAAATTATCATATGGGCTCTCGACATGGACGTTTTATCGATTATGCAGCGGATGGTTCTATAACGCAAATTTTGCTTTATGAGGACGATTCTGAAGTATGGAACGGGAAGGAATAGAAACAATAATTAGAATAGAATTATTCGTTTAAAGAGTAAGACTTGGATCGCATTTCCTTAATTACCTTGCTTTATTTGGATGAATTGGATCAAATTCCATTTGTTTATTCATCTTGAATATGGCAAGAAAAATTAAGTGAAAATTGAAAATAATATGAGAAATTGGTTGAAAACATTGGTACTAATTTTCCTAACCGGGATGACAAGCATAAGCTTTGCTCAATTTGGGGAAGAATTTGATTCATTCATTAAAAAGTATCCGGACGAAAATGAAATCACCTATTACGATGAGAGTGAGGTCGTTTTTAAAATGGAGAAGGACAGTATAATCGTCACGAATAATCATCATACCGAGCGTTGGATTATATCAGATAAGGTGTTGGTTTCGGCAAAGCGCTCGATCCCCTATTCTGGATTTAACGAATTGATTGAAATTCAGGCACACTCGCTCATTCCAAATAATGGCAAGTACAAAAAAGTAAAAGTGAAAGAATTCACTCATAAAGATGATTTAGATAATTCCATATTTTACGACGATTACAAGTCCGCCAATTTCCGATTTCCGTCCGTATCACAGGGTGTAAAGACTATTATTGATTACAAATATAAAATCAATAATATGCGCCATGTATATCAATATTATTTCAATAATTATTCTCCTATTGAAAAGGGGGTATTTAAGGTCCAATTTCCTAAAGGGGTTCGTATTAAATACAAAATGTTTAATTGCGATTCAACAGATATTCAATTTACCAAGGAGGAAAAGAAAGGTACTAATTACTACACCTGGACAGTAAACGAGCCTAAAAAAATGAAATACGAAAGTGGAGGGTTGGATCCTAAATACCGCATTCCTCATATCATTTTATATCTGGAAGGATATGACAAATCAAATGGAACCACTGAGATTTACTCCGATGTAAAACGCTTGTATAATTGGTATTATAAACTGGCACAACCGGTCAATGATACCATTCAATTGGATAAAAATTTAGTCACAGTTACCGATTCGCTTACAAAAGGGCTAACCAATGACCTTGACAAAATGAAAGCAATATATTATTGGGTTCAGACCAACATCAATTACGTCGCATTTGAAAATGGTATGGAAGGATTTGTACCACGTTCTGCAGCCAACGTTTGTAATTCTAAATATGGTGATTGCAAAGGGATGGCTAGTATCATTTTTGGAATGGCCAAAATAGCCAAACTAAAAGCCTATTATACTTGGATTGGGACAAATTCGATCCCGTATACGTATCGAGAATTGCCTACATTGGCAGTTGATAATCATATGATTGCCACGTATATCGATAAAGACAGTAATTATTATTTTATGGATGCTACTTCCGATTTTATTAAATTCGGGACTCCTTCTTCGTTCATCCAAGGGAAAGAAGCGCTCATTGGAGTAAATAAAGATCGATTTATCATCCATGAAGTTCCGTATCAGGAATCTTCCAAAAATCTAATCAAGGATAGTGTGTCCATTGCAATTGAAGACAATAAAGTGATTGGAACTGGTTATATTGAGATTTCAGGATATTACAAAAATAGCTTAACGCGAACTTTACAGGATTTAAATGAAAAGGACAAGAAAATAGCGCTTACTAGCTATTTGGAAAAAGGAAGTAATAAATTTCAACTATCATCCTTTGAATTGATCAATCGAAACAAACGAGATTTGCCTTTAATCATCAAATACGAATTTGAATTAGATAACTATGTAACTAAATTAGAAGACGAATTGTACGTGAACTTGTATCTAGAAAAAGCATTGAATTATTCAAAAATTGAAAAAGATAGAGAAGAGGCACTATCCTATACGTTTAAAAACAAACGTGAATTTGCCGTAACGCTTAAAATTCCAGATGGACATGAATTAACATATCAACCTAAAGATTTGATATCCCAACATGAAGGATTTTCTTTTCAATGTGATTACAAGCAAAATTCGAAACAAATTGACCTTCACTACGTGATTATAAAAGACATGCATTTATTGGAAAAGAATCGTTTCAAAGAATGGAATAAGATGATCGACATGGTTCGAAAGTCCTATGGAGAATCTATTATTCTGAAAAAATAAACATACTACCCTCCTATTTCATGATTTGGGATTCAATTCTTCACAAGTTAATGCAAAACAATACATACTAGTTTCAAATACAATTATTAAAATTTAAATCAACTATACTTATATATGCCTAATTTAACTTCAACACTTCAACGATTAACGTTAAATGTATTATCCAAATTCATGTTTAAACTACGGTCTAGTAGTCTTGCAATTATGTTTGGTTTTTGCACCTTGGCTCTCCTTATTCCCAATCAACAAGTAGTCGCTCAAGTAGATTCTGTTATTTATAAGGACTATGCCTGGGAGAAAGACCCAAAATTGAGTGTGTTAGATTCCAATTTGAAAGATGAAAGTGAAGTTGTACTAAAATACAAATCATGCTTAGAATATGTTTATAATGACGAATTGGGCAGATTGGAACAATACAGCCTAATGCATAAGATTATAAAGGTAAATTCAGATGACGCGGTTGAAGCAAATAATAGAGTCTATCTTCCATTAAGAAATATAAATAATGTTGTTTTTCAAAAAGCCAGAGTAATCACCTCTAAAGGAGAGGTAATTGAGGTCAACAAAAGCGATATTAAGGAGGCAGAGGATGAAGAGAACAAGAGAAAATACAAGTATTTTGCACTGAGAGGTGTAGATGTTGGAAGCGAAATTGAAACGATGTATTTAGTGGAGCGTGTTCCTTCTTACACAGGAAATTCACTTTATTTTCAAAGTGAGATCCCTTATAAAAATGTAGAGTCTGAAATTATTTGCCCTTCTCATTTACGATTTGATATTAAGTCTTACAACGGTTTTCCTGAATTAGAACAAGACACGATGATTAAAGATCGTCGAGTAATGCGTGCTAAAATGGATTATATTGAAAAGTTAGAAAAAGAGGATTTTGCAGTGTTCGAACCTAATTTAAAGCATATCGTGTATAAATTAGGAGACAATATCGCTACTGGCAAGAATGTGGTAAACTATGGAAAAATCTCTTCTGTTCTTTATTCTAGCGTATACCGTGATTTTGACAATTCTACGCTTAAAGCCATAAAAAAACTAATGAAAACCATTGGTGCATCAACAAAATTAGGTGACGAAGAAAACATACAGCTTATTGAGAACTATATGAAAACTAAAATTCAAGTAGTAGATGTATCTCATCCCAAATTAGTGGATCCAAGGGAAATCATTGCAAATAGCATTGGAAATGAGCAAGGAATCACCGCCATTTATGGTACGATACTTAATCTGCTTGAAATTGAAAATCACTTAGTGTTGACTACAAATCGTTATGAGAAACGTTTTGATCCGGAATATGAAGCGTATCATTTTCTGGAGGAATATATGATTTACTTTCCAGAATTGAAAAAGTATATTGCGCCAGCGGCTATTTTGAATCGTCTAAATTGCCCTCCTTATCAATACTCTAGTAATTATGGCTTGTTTATCAAACCGGTTACCATTGGTGAATTCACAAGTGGGATTGGGAAAGTAAAATTCATCGAACCAATCAGTGCAGATGCTTCTTTGGATAAAATGGAAATTACCGTACGGATTAAGGATGATTTAGAAAATATTGAAGAAGACATTCATAAAGAAACACATGGGTATTATGCACAATCAATTCAGCCTATTTATGAATACCTCGATGACGATGGAAAAAAGGAAATAACGGATGCAGCGGCAAAATTCAACGATCCAGATGCAGAAATCATTTCGTGCGAATTTAAAAATATGGAATCTCAAAGCTTTGGAGTAAAACCCATGATTTGTGATGCAAAACTAACTTCTAACCTATTTTTGGAACGTGCTGGAAGTAAATTGCTTTTCAAAGTAGGTTTATTAATTGGTCAACAATCAGAAATGTACGAGGACAAAGAGCGTAAACTTCCAATTGAAAACAGCTTTAATCGTTACTATAAGCGGATCTTAACGATTAACGTACCGGATGGTTATACCGTTTCTAACGCAAAGGATTTGAACTTTGATATTAACGATAAAAATGACAAAGGAGAAATATCAATGGCTTTCACCTCTAAATATACTCTTGAGGGAAGTACGCTGGTGGTTGAGATAGATGAATATTATCGCAAGATTCACTACGAGTTGGATCAAGTAAATGCATATCGTAAAGTAATCAATGGCGCTGCCGATTTCAATAAAGTAGTACTCGTATTGAAAAAGAACTAGGATTTAATTTATCCAAAAGCTTATAAGGTGCTAAACAATGAAACTATTGTTTAGCACCTTTTTTGTGTCTGTTTGATTGATTTTTTCTTAGTCAAAGTCGTCACATTTCCAGTCACAGACTTTGTAAATTAAATTCTCTTCGTTTTCCGTTGCTGTGGTTACTTAAAATGGTTTTGCACTATAATCTATAGTCCAATCATTTTCTTCAGCAATCAAGGCGCAATTTCTTTCTGCTAATCCGGAAATCGTTAAAAGCGGGTTTACTCCTAAGGGTCTTGGTATAATTGCTCCATCACACACGATTAAATTGGAATATACCTCCGTACTTGAATTATCTTTATATACCTGTCCCATATGATTTACCACACCTGTTGCGCCACCGTTTCCCAATGGACATCCTCCCAATGGATGAACTGTCACTAAATCATAATCCGTGAGTTTATTCCAAGAAGGGTTTTTCATTGCATGAGCACCTAATGCTTTAGCTGCTTTTGTCAAATTTTCATGTACAATATCAATGATGGGTAATTTACCTACACCTGGCCACTTCAACGAAAGTTTACCGTCTGCTAATTCCATTTCTCCTTTTCCATCGTCATGGCACATTACTAAAAATGTTTGGGTATTACGCAATGCACCTTTATAAGCACCTCCAACTAAGCTTTTTATTTCTCGCATTTTTTCAGCCAGAAAATCTCCAAAACCTTTATCTGTGTCTTTACTAAAAAGTTTGGACAGCGTAACAAATGTAGCTGGTAAAACAGCTGATAACGCACCAGGAATAACACCTTCTTCGATAACCATTCCATTTTCCTTTGGAGTACATTTTCTCATATCAATTACCCCCGTTATACATGGTCCAGGTGCTACAAACTTATCATTTGGCTCCTTTGAACCTATTCCAATACCGGGAATTTGTTGATCGGCATTATAGGCAAAACCCAATACATCTCCATTTCCCGTAAAACGTTGACCTAATTGATCAGAAATACTTAATCCTGCTTCCTTGGATTGAAGCAAAATTTTCGTTGATCCAAGACTTCCTGCCCCAATAAAGACATGATTCGCTGTAATGAACTGCTCATGTGAACCAAATTTATTCGTTCCTCGATCTATCACTTTATAATAAATCAACCACTCACCACGCTCATTTTGTTTCAATCTGGATACAGCTACTTCGGTATAAATTTCAGCTCCAAAATTCACAGCATCTGGTAAATAATTCATTAACGTTGTGTTTTTTGCGCCTTCATTGCACCCTGTCACACAATCTCCACAATTGGTGCATTTCTTTTGCTCATACCCTACTGCATTTTTGCCATCTTCAAATCGGACATTAATGGGTGTAAGTTTAAATTCTCCTCCTGTTTCTTTTACCGATTCTTTTAACGCTTCCAATTTTGGTAATAAACCATACCCATCCTTATTCTCGGGATATGGGTTAGGCTGAAGAATATTGCGAGCCCGATCAATCCCTTTATATAATAATGAAGCATTATCCTTTCGAATTTCTTCCGGCCAAATTTCATCTTGTAGAATCCACTCCTCTGGTGGAAGCGAAACATTCGCGTTTACCAACCATGTCCCGCCCAATCCTGAACCAGAAAACACACTAATATCTTTATGTACAGAAAACTGATAAAGTCCATTTTCCTTGCCTTTCGATCCTTTTTCAGATTCTACATGAAACTCTTTAAGTGCTTCCAATTCTTTTTCCGGGTACTCTCCTGGTCGAATTTCTCTACCTTTTTCCAATAAACAAACCGATTTACCTGCACGAGCCATCCTTGATGCTGCAATACTTCCGCCATATCCTGAACCGATTACTACGACGTCATATACTTCTTTAATTTTGATAAGCGGTTTTGAAATTCGTTGTTTGAGCATCATTTTAAACAATTATTTGATCTTTTTTAATTTACCAAGAAAGGATACCAATTAACTACATTTCTATTCTGACAAAAAGCCCTAAAAGCTCCCCTCCCAACTACTCTATCCGACACTGTTTGTGAAAGTCAATGAAATTATACCTTTATTATGTATAAAAATACACAATACCAACACAAATACCTATACCTTAAACATAAATACTTTGAGTTATTTTTTTTACACTTAATTCAGCTTCAAATATCAATGTTAGCAATGATGGCTTGCAATGAGAATCTAGGATCGTAATAAAATAATACTTGAGTGAAATTTAGTTACCCTCGTTGGATATGGCAAAATCATTATTGAGATAAATTCTTTCTTAAAATTCATCATTTGATCAACATAAAAAGAAAAGGTCACTGAGGTTTATTAGGATCTAAATTTTAAATCAATCGTCTTAGTTTATTTGATTATAGTGTTGTCCATCTATTATTTTTAAAACTTTAAATTCCAACATGCCAACCCTACCAATTTGAGACTTATTCAAAGTTCATTTTTTAGATCAAAAAAAAACTGATGTCTCCAGATCTAAAATTTAGATATCCTGGATACATCAGTTTGAATTCGTTTTACAATTAATTATCTAATGGATTGAGAATCCTAGACTATTTAATCATCTTTAATTAGGTCTTTAATCAACATACAGCAACGTGGAGAAGATTCTATACCTGCCGTTGAACACTTTTATATTATTCAAGAATACGCTTAAATTAACGAACTTTATCCAATTTCGCTTTTGTGGTTTCCACTTTCCCTTTCATGGTTTCCGCATCTTTCTTTAATTGCTCCTGGTCCTTTTTATTCTGTTCTTTTTCTTTCTCTAAGCGCAAATTTTCTTCTTTCAATTTTTCAATTTGAGATTTATTGGAAGCTACTTTTTCTGTTAAATGCACCCCTTCTTTCTCTTCTTTCTCTAAATTCTTAACGGTAGACTCATACTCTTTCTCAGCTTCCGAAATTTGATCATTGATATCTTCTCGATAGCACTGTACTCCAAAATCGTGTAACGCTTTTTTAGCTGCAGACCAATGACTGCTTCCCGAAACTACATATTCAGTCCCTAAATCAAGTACCCACCAAACTTCGGTTGTTCCTTTTCCTCCTTCCACTTTTGTTAAGATTCGAATAGGACCAGAAGAGATTTCCGAAATCGAAGCTCCTTCAATAACTGTTACCCCTTTCAAAGTAGAACTTTTACCTCCAAACTCCTTTATTTTCTTCTTCCATTCTTTTTCAACGAATTTTTTATCAAGTTCAATGCTAACGCCCATACCTTTGTGAGGTACTTTATCCACTTCACGTTCCACTGGATTAATTGTCACTACTTGTCCAAATGTAATCTGCGCCACTGTAACCGCCAGAATCAAAATAATAATTTTTTTCATACTCATCTCTTGTCTTAACTAACTTTATATACCCGTTCTTACCTTACTCATCTGTTATTTCATTTTTTGATCCTATAGAGTAAAGTATACAATAATAATAAGGTGAATGTACAATTTTTATACCATTCTCAAAAACCCTAAATAAAAAAAGCGGCTTAAAGCCGCTTTTCCATTTATTTTATCAAATTGATTCATTGATATTCTATCCATTCATAGACATCAAAAATTCTAGATTATCCTTGGTTCCTTTCATTCGATCCAATAAGAAGGTCATCGATTCCACTGAATTCATGTCTGCCATGAATTTACGCAAAATCCAGATTCGCTTCATATCCTCTGGCGTCATCAATAAATCCTCACGACGTGTACCTGAAGCAGGAACATCAATCGCTGGGTAAATACGTTTGTTTGCCAGCTTACGATCCAGTACTAATTCCATGTTACCTGTTCCTTTGAATTCCTCAAAGATTACTTCGTCCATTTTAGAACCTGTATCAATCAAAGCAGTTGCGATAATAGTAAGAGATCCTCCGTTCTCAATATTACGTGCCGCTCCAAAGAAACGTTTTGGTTTATGTAATGCATTTGCATCCACACCACCTGTTAAAATCTTTCCAGATGAAGGCGCCGTTGTATTATGTGCTCGAGCCATACGAGTAAGTGAATCCATCAAGATTACTACATCTTGACCACATTCTACCATTCGCTTCGCTTTTTCCAATATAATATTAGAAACTTTAACGTGTCGATCTGCTGTTTCATCAAACGTGGAAGAAATAACTTCTGCGTTTACGTTCCGAGCCATATCTGTAACTTCCTCTGGACGTTCATCGATCAATAAAACAATCAAATGAATCTCAGGATGATTTGCTGTAATCGCATTCGCAACCTCTTTCAACAAAACCGATTTACCTGATTTTGGCTGAGAAACAATCATTCCTCTTTGTCCTTTTCCAATTGGTGCAAATAAATCTACTACACGAGTAGACATTGAACTTGACTTGGTACTTAAATGAATTTTTTCATCAGGAAACAACGGAGTCAAATGTTCAAATGGAATTCGATCTTTAATTTCAGCCGAAGTTTTACCATTTACCAAATCCACTTTTAACAAAGCAAAATACTTCTCTCCTTCTTTAGGTGGACGAATGTGTCCCTTTACTGTATCTCCAGTTTTAAGACCAAACAGTTTAATTTGGGATGGTGATACATAAATATCATCCGGACTTGCTAAATAATTGTATGCTGCGGAACGTAAAAAACCGTATCCATCTTGCATAATATCAAGAACTCCTTCATTAATGATCGTACCATCAAAATCCTTAAACAAGTTTGTATCTCGTTTTTGCTGATTTGGGTTCTTACGATCATCTTTTCGATCATCCTTACGATCATCTTTTCGGTCGTCCTTACGATCGTCTTTTCGGTCGTCCTTATTATTATTGTTGTTATTGTTGTTCTTATTGTTAGGGTTTTCTCTTCGATCTCTCCCATCCTTTGCTTTAGGTTGTTCTCCCTTAGCTGGTGATGATTCTTCTTGTTTTGCCCTTGGTTCTTTTTCCCTTGCCTTTGGCTGCTCCTTCACTTCTTCTGAATTTTCACCATCTGCTTTTTTACGAGCTCTTTTTGGTTTTTCAGATTCACTTTCTTCTTTTTTGTCTGTTGATTTAACTTGCTCTTTTGTATCTGAATCAGAGTCAAATTTTGTATCTACATCTAAAGAAAAATCAAGTTCAAATTCACTATCCGTTTTCTTTTTTGCTTTTTTAGGCTTTGCTGCCTTTTTTTCTTTCGCTGGTTTTTCGGGAGTAGGGGTAATTTCTTCTGGCGGATTGCCTGCAAGTAAATCAACCAATTCCTGCTTTTTGAGCTTGCTTACGTTTTTAATTCCCTTTTCTTCCGCAATAGTACGCAATTCGGAAAGCAGCATAAGCTCCAAGTCTTCTACACTGTGCATAAATTAAATAATCTCTAGGTGTTAGATTCTAAAATGAAATGTTTTGATTTTTAAATATCAGATGAGTCCGTTATGAGTTTGCCTGAACGGCTAGGACAGCTATTGATGCCACAATGATAGAACATCCATTTTGATTTACCAAATTCTGCATGCATTTATTTAGTTAAGACGATAATGCGAGTTAACATTCTTAATATATCCAAAACGCACTGAACCAAGTGCATACCTAAACAAAAAAAAGCGGAACTCAATTGAATTGAGTTCCGCCTTCTATCACTTATTTTAGTTAATTCATTTAAAATGAAATGGGAGGGAAATTTATTTTGAGTCGATTCAGTGACCGTTCCCAATTCGAAACACGCTTATCCCAGCTGTTTCTTCTCTTTGGCTTGTGCTTTAGCTCCTTTTTCTTCTTTTTTCCACCAAAAACAAATCCTGCTCCAATTTGATAACGCATTCCGTCATCTGGAAGGTACACCGCTCCTCCATGTAATCCCAATACTCCTAATTTATACGTCATACCGGCTTCAAGTAAATAATTACCGCGATTTACTTCTTCGTACTCATTCCATTCAAAACCTGATCTGTAAGAACTGAATCCTCGCACATGATAATATCCTGCTCCCACGTTTCCTATAAAATTAGATCTTCCAAATCGTACAGACAATCCTCCACTTACATTATATATACGTTGCTCTTCCATTTTATCCACCGAACCAAAACTAGGATGTGCATATCCATTGTTTAAGAATGAAACCTTATTCCCCATTCCAGCTTGTATATATGGGCCTACTTGACCAAACACATGAGAATAATATAAGTTCCTACTCATTCCCAGATTTGCATTGAATAATAGAATATCTAAATCCGGCTGACGCTTCCCCATTTCTGCATCAGAAATATCTAATGTCCAACGAACTCTTCCTTTAAAACGAGGTGGTACATAACATACCAAGTTTTGCCAACGCTCTACCAAATTATCTGCTAAATCACCAAACAGTAAGTTCAATTCATCAAAATCCTTCGCTACTGTTAATGTTGTAGATAAATCTTCCAATATACTTTCAAACAGTTTATTGTCCCCAACATCTTCCCCTTTTACCGCTATAATATAGCTTTCCAACATTCTACCTTTAATCGTTTTGTTCTGGATGTAATTATATTTCACATGCTGAAAGTAAGGATCATCCTTCCCATGGGCAGGAGAACCTATGTTTGCGTCCATTGAATGGTTATCGATTCCATCCGTAAATGTTACTACAAATGCGCCATCATACTGATCATCCGGAACTCGATTGCTATAATTTTCCAGCGCATTTACGGCCTTTTTTATAGAGTAATATAGAGCTGTATTTCGATTCATTCGCAATGACCTAATAAAACGAATCATTTCTGGCTTTGTATTGCGATCTAATCCAGTTATCGGAAAAAACATTCGATTGGTGTTTTGCATTGTATTAAATCCTTGAATTCCAATTTTCACACCACCATTCTGAGAACGTGCATATAAATGTTCAATAAACTCAATAGCACTTCGCTTTAATTTTTCAAAATCCTCCTCTCCTATAGAACTACTACAATCTAAGTTCAGTAAAATAGTCATTGCATTGGATGTTTCAAATTCAGAGGTTCCCTTGTGTGTTTCACTATCAATCTGCCACTTATTGTTTTGCCATTTCCAAAATTTAACATCTTCAAACAATCCTGGGTAAAGGGTTTTTGCTCCTTCAAATACGAATTCTACTGATTCATCTTCCGTTTTACGTCCAAAAATTCGCTTACCTGATGTGGACTCAATTCTATGATAGTCGATATCAGAAAGTACATAGGAGAATTTCCCATCTTTTGCCTGTGGCTCCAAAGTTCCTTCTATATAATATCGGGATCGTTCGGCCTGACCAAACGCTGCTACAGCGATTAAGGCAATCATAAAAGTTGTCAGTATCTTTTTCATTGTTCTACTCTTTAAAATTTTTAAACTAATTAAAAATAAGTGACGTCGGGTAGAGCATTTCAAAAGGTGTGCCAAAAACAGTCCACAATTATTTTTGGCCCCTTTAAAACCGTTTAATCAGTTTTTAAACCGAAAACTAATTATAAGTCCAACTTTTTTTCATCAACTACAGAAAAAGACGTAGGGAATATCGATATTTATTAGAAAGTATAATTTATACTCCTCTGAACAATCCTTCAATCTGGCAAAACTTCTTTACTATCCATCCATTCCTCGGATGTTTTCTTCAGGTCCTATTTTCATGCAGACGCGATCCTAATAACCTGAAGCATTAATGTCTGAATCAAATCGCATCTTTTGCCCATTGTTATATACTAATCCCCTAGATAACTTCTATATTTGGAACCCTTAGAACAAAACACATGTTTATACTCCGTTATGAAAACTAAAATTGCACCCTTTTTAGCCTCTATTCTTATCTGCTTTGTCATCTTAGTCCCAACTACGTTGAAGTCTCAACAGCGTGACTGGAGTGCCACTCAAATTAAGTCAGGGTTAAAAAAATTAAGTGAATTATCAAGTGTCCTATATATAGCGGCACATCCAGATGATGAAAACACGCGTTTTATCGCTTATATGGCGAATGAAAATTTATCACGCACCGCATATCTATCCCTAACTCGAGGAGATGGAGGTCAAAACCTTATTGGAACTGAAAAAGGTCCATTAATGGGCTTGCTTCGTACGCATGAATTGTTAGAAGCCAGAAAAATTGATGGTGGAGAGCAATTTTTCACCCGAGCTGTTGATTTTGGATATTCAAAAAATCCAGAAGAAACGTTTACAAAATGGGATCGAGATAAGGTATTGGAAGATGTTGTGCGTACAATTCGTAAGTTTCAGCCTGATATTATTGTAACCCGCTTCCCTCCTACTAAATATGCAGGACATGGTCATCACTCGGCTTCAGCAATACTAGCTGCGGAAGCATATAAGTTGGCGGCTGATCCCAAAGCTTATCCTGAACAAGTCAAGATATGGGGAGTTTGGCAAGCAAAACGTCATTTTTTCAATAGCAGCTCCTGGTGGGACGATCAATTAGAAGAAAAAGCTAAAAAAACAGATTCCATCATTACCGTTGATATTGGGAAATTTAATCCATTACTCGGTAAATCCTATTCAGAGATTGCTTCTGAAAGTAGATCTATGCATAAAAGTCAGGGATTTGGGTCCGGAAAACGACGAGGTACAAAAACAGAATATTTCATCTTAAAACAAGGTTCTATTCCGTTAAAAAATGATTTAATGGATGGAATTAAAACTAGTTGGGCTCGTATTAAAGGCGGTGCCGCCATTGGGGAAGCCCTCAATAAAATCAACGGTTCTTTTCAATATGATAATCCTGGCGCATCGGTTTCTTCTTTAATTAAGGTCTATAAACAAATTAATAAACTTGGTAAAAGCAGCTGGAAAACGCAGAAGTTAAAAGAAACAAAAGAATTGATCATTGCTTGTGCTGGAATATGGTTGGAAGCTTCCGCTTCTGATTACAGTGCCAACAAAGGCGATTCGATTAATTTAACCATATCCGCACTAAATAGAAGTACCACTTCAGTCGTTTTTAAAAGCTTTCAATGTGCTGGAAAGGACAGTTCGTACAAAATCGAATTGATAAACAATCAATTAAATTCGTTCAAGACCAACATTCTTGCCAAAGGAACGGAAAACACCAATCCTTATTGGTTAAATAAACCATTTGTAGGAATGTACTCTGTCGATAAAAACACCCAGATAGGAAATCCAATTAACAACAACTCCCATATGGTTACATTCAATTTATCCATACAAAGTGTCGAATTTGATATTCAACGTCCTTTAGTTTATAAATGGACAGATCCTGTAAAAGCAGAGATTTATCGCGAATTTGTAGTGCTTCCTAAAGTTACAGCGAACTTATCTAACAGCGTATTCATTTTTTCAGATCGTGCACCTCAGAAAGTAGATGTAACGATTCAAAACAATGGTAAAAGTGCCTCCGGAACCGTGTCCCTAGGTCTACCTAAAAAATGGAAATGCAAGCCCGCGAATATATCGTTTGATATCAAAGGTAAGTACGTAGAAAAAGTAGTTTCTTTCATGGTAACGGCACCAAAGGAACAACAAGTGGCAGAAGTAAAGGTACTTTTTGGATTGGAAGAGAACCAACGTCAAGCTTCCAGTTTAGTTGATATTGATTACGATCACATTCCTAAGCAAATTTTACTTCCTGAAGCCAAGGCAAAAATTGTAAAATTAAATGTAGTCGCATTAGGTAAAAAAATTGGATACATCGCAGGAGCTGGTGACGAAGTTCCAGAAGGACTAAAGCAGCTAGGTTATGAAGTGCAAATGTTGAATGAAGACAACATTAACAGCGTCAATCTAACTGATTTTGATGCGATTATCACCGGAATTCGAGCATATAATACCAAACCGTTTTTGACTAATATGAAAACCCGTTTTATGGACTATATAAAACAAGGTGGCAACATGATTGTTCAATACAATACAAGTCACAGGTTGGTCACAAAGGATATTGGGCCTTATCCTTTAAAACTTTCTAGAGATCGAGTTACTGTAGAGGAAGCGATTCCTACCTTTTTATATCCAAATCATCCTGCTATGATCTACCCTAATAAAATTGAACGAACTGACTTTAATGGATGGGTTCAGGAAAGAGGCCTTTACTTCCCAAATGAATGGGATGATAAGTATATACCAATGATTTCATGGAATGATCCCGGGGAAGAGGTTAAAAAAGGAGCTTTATTAATCTGTAAGC
The DNA here is from genome assembly GCA_965277185.1 of Cytophagales bacterium. Lineage (GTDB taxonomy): Bacteria > Bacteroidota > Bacteroidia > Cytophagales > JAHDFW01 > JAHDFW01. Next base: position 30,447 of record CBDICC010000042.1, read on the forward strand.
ACGGGGAAGGGAACTTTGTTTACACTGGCATATCTTTCTTTAGAGAACTTCCTGCAGGTGTGCCAGGAGCCTATAAACTATTGGCGAATATAATTTCCTTGGGTAAAACCAAACAATAAACAAATCTAGAAAAGCAAAGAAAACAATTCGTTATGGAACTTGACAAACCACCTTTTTTCAAATCTTGGTCCAGTTTATATCTGGTCGTAATGGGCATTTTTGTAGGATTGGTCCTGTTTTTCATGTATTTCTCGTATACTTTTAATTAGTCGCAACGTCAATCAGTTCCGTTCAATTCGGATAAATTAGAATAGATAACACAACACATGGGAATATTAGATTGGATCGTATTATTTGGCACTTTGGGTTTCATTGTAATTTATGGAGCATGGAAAACCCGAAAAAACTCCAATATTGAGGATTATCTAAAAGGTGGGAATCAAATGAAGTGGACCACGATCGGACTATCTGTAATGGCCACTCAAGCCAGTGCAATCACATTTATTTCAACACCTGGTCAAGCGTATGAGTCTGGAATGGGATTCGTTCAAAACTATTTTGGTCTACCGTTGGCGTTAATTATTGTATGTGCTGTTTTCATTCCAATCTATTATAAACTCAAAGTATATACAGCGTATGAATTCCTTGAATCTCGTTTTGGGATCAAAAGCAGGTTATTGGCCGCATTTCTCTTTCTTGTTCAAAGAGGATTAGCTGCAGGAATTACAATTTACGCACCGGCAATTATCTTATCCACCGCACTTGGTTGGAATCTTAATTACATGATTCTACTAGTAGGGATTTTAGTAATCATCTATACAGTAAGTGGTGGTAGCAAGGCAGTTAGTCTTACCCAAAAATGGCAAATGGGCGTGATCATGTTAGGAATGTTTATTGCCTTTGGGATGGTTATTTATAAACTTCCGGGATATGTCTCTTTTGGAGAAGCCTTGCATATCGCAGGATCCATGGATAAGTTAAAAGTAGTAAATTTCTCGTTTGACGTCAGCGAACGATATACGTTCTGGACAGGAATTATTGGAGGTGGTTTTCTTGCCCTCTCCTACTTTGGAACGGATCAATCACAAGTGCAACGATATTTGGGAGGGAAATCAGTGTATGAAAGTCGAATGGGATTGATCTTTAATGCGATTCTAAAAATCCCAATGCAATTTTTCATTTTGTTGGTTGGAATTATGGTTTTTGTATTCTATCAATTTCACTACCATGATATCCTTTTTAATAAAACGGATATGGATGATTTGCGAAATTCAAATGTAAAGGAACAAGTGATTGATTTAGAATCCAGACACAAATCTGCATTTGAACAAAAACAGAAGCAAATCGGACTTTATCTAGATGCCACAGAGAAATATGACGAAGACGATGCCATGGTGGATTTGGCTAAAACCAATATTGCTGCAAGTGAACAAGACCTTAAGGAAATACGAAATGAAACCAAGGAATTGGTAAAGGCTAATTTACCAAACAGTAAATCCAAAGATTCTGACTATGTCTTTCTGAGTTTTATAATGGATTATCTCCCCACTGGAATTATTGGTTTACTGCTTGCAGTCATTTTTTCTGCTGCAATGTCTTCTACAGCGGGTGAGTTGAATTCTCTGTCTTCAACAACCACGATTGATTTTTATAAGCGAATGATCAAAAAGGATGGAAATGATAAGCATTACCTTATTGTTTCTAAATTACTCACCCTATTTTGGGGAATTATAGCCATTTTCTTTGCATTGTACGCACACTTGGTTGAAAACTTGATTGAGGCTGTAAACATTCTTGGTTCTATATTCTATGGAACAATTCTCGGGATTTTCCTGGTCGCTTTCTTATTTAAGTGGGTGAAGGGTAATGCCGTATTTATTGCAGCGCTTGTAACTCAGGTTGGTGTAATTCTTGTCTACGTTTTGAAAGGGGATGATATTGCTTATTTGTATTTAAACCTAATAGGATGTTTAGGAGTTATGCTTCTTTCGATGCTATTCAACTTGTTTGATCGGTCTGAATTGAAGAAGGTGGATTAATCTGACAGGAATAACTTACATTCTATTCCATTTAATCTTAAAATAAAAAACCGGAACCGACTGTTAAAAGTCAATTCCGGTTTTCAATTAAATAAAGTAAAATGAAATGATCGTGCTTCAATAATTAATTCAAAGCACCTTTGATTTGATCATATCAACTTATTTCTTTTTCCAGCCTGCAATAGAAGTTTCTAATTCTTCTTTGTAGCTAAAAGGTCTGTTATTTTTCTTAGCAGACGCTTCTCCTAATTCAATTGCTTTCTCAGCACTTTTTATTGCTCCTTTTTTGTCATTGTTTGCAGCTAATACATCTGCCTGTACCCAGAATGAATACCAGCTTTCAGGATTCAATTCAATAGATTTAGCAATGTACTCTTTCGCTTTTACTAAATCTACTTTGTTATCCGCCATGTAGTTTGCAGCATTTCGATATACTCTCCATTTATCATCCTTCAATGCTTCTTCGATATTCGCTAAAGCTTGCTTTTTTACATCAATTTCTATTTTCATAGCAATAGATACTTTTCCCCAACTTAACACTAAATCAGCAGAGTTCTCTTTGATGTTTTCAACTGTATATCTTAACGACTCTACGTGATTACAAGCGGTAGGTTTTACTGTACCCATAGCTGCATCATTTTTAGCTTCGTATCCATCTGTACCCCATCCGTCAATTTTCGTATTAAAATGTAGCGTCCATGAATCTTTTCCTGGCTTTGCAAAGAAAGCGTACGTTCCCGCTTTCAATTCTTTACCCATAATTTTCACATCAGTTGAAAAGGTAACTTTTGTACTTGCATTGGCTCCTGTTCTCCAAACCTCTCCAAAAGGAACTAACTTTCCATAAATTTCTCTCCCTTTTACGCTTGGACGTGAATAGGCAACGGTAATATCCGTAAGTCCAACTCGTTGCTCCAATTTGGCAGCAGGACTAGGCTGTGGTAATTCCTGAGCCATGGCCGGAAGGCACAATGCTACAGTTAAAATTACAATAAGACTTTTTGATAACTTTTTCATAAATTAATAAAATATTGATACTTGTGTTTAATTAAGTAAGGTTTTTTAAAACCTTTTACATGCAATCTCCCAACAACAACAATCGCGTGTCAGTTGGTTTCAAAAGTATCATTTTATTTTTAAATAAAGCTTCCTTCAATAACAATTCAAAGATTAAAATAATTGATCTCATGACTTTCCTGAACCGAAACGAGCGAAAGAAGCCAAATAGTAGATTTTAATATCTCTGAAAGAAATCGTGACTATTCAACGGGCAGCACTTCTTTTTTCTTCCCTCCCAATCTTAAATTTACGCCTGCATGAATATAAAACGCACTCAAATCTATGCTGAAAGCAGAATATGTACTGGGAAGATCTGGATCAACCGATACATCGAAATTCTGATCCAAACTTAACTCATAATTATTCGAGTAGGTTGCATAACGTTCGCTGATGTCCAATGTTTCTATTTCATCCCTTCCTGAAAGCTTATATTCAGTATATTCACTTTTGGACGGATTCATAAACACGGCTCGATAACTTAATTCCACAAAGAAATCAAAATCCTTATTTAAGGTCTTTTCCAACGTAAGTCCTAACTGACTTCCAATTTCTATCGGATTCTCATATCGGTCCGTCCGATCTATGCTGTTGGGCCGCAACCATGATATTAAATAATAGTATTTATCATAAAAATATGATTTGAAAATTAACGGTCCTCCATATAACTTCACATTCCATTTTTCCCCAAAAGGGAAGTTTTACGCCAAAATTTGGATTAATAAAGGCATATTCACTATAATAATCATTCAGAAAATTACTTCTAGAATTATCATACTCAATAACGGTAAAGTTTGAAGTATATCGTTGAGATCGAAAACATCCAAATTTCATTTCAACAAATGCAGATTTATTGGATTGAATTCCTACTTGAAAAACAGCTGAAACTCCTGTTCCATACGTACCATATTGCGTCACTATACGCTCTTTTATACCTTGCAAATTACTATAATACAATTCATTATTTCGAAAATTTACCTTTTTAAAAAGAGAATGTCCCTGCCCCCAGACCTGATCCTATATATACTTGTTGTGCAAAACTATCAACCAACAAAAATAAACTGACGACCAATATTAAAATGTGCTTGTGCCTCATAATGCTAACCCTAAATAATAAAACGATGAATTGATAAAACGTGTCTCCAAGATAGAATCAAACTTACAAAATAGAAAATATCTTCCATTGAAATCTTAACTCGTTTTACAATCGGTCGAAAAATTCGAATAACCGGTAATTTTTGCTAATATTGCGTGCAAATTATAGACATCAAGTTATGAATATTAAACATGTATCAATTGGATTGCTTCTAACGACTGCATTTTTTAGCGCATGTCAGCAGCAAGCACCAACACAAAGACCCTGTTGTAACAGACAGTACCGCAACGGTAGATCCGGAGTGGTATACTGAAACGTTTGAAGAAGCAGATGAAAATGGTTTTCGATGGAAAACAGAGCGTTTTGCAGATATCAAAATTGTACGTTATCAAATGTCCAGTTTCGATAAGTTAACGCTTAAGCAGAAAAAATTGGTTTATTTTCTTACCCAAGCCGGTTATTCGGGGAGAGATATCATATGGGATCAAAACTATCGATACAATCTTCGTGTTCGAAG
>CBDICC010000043.1:0-68735 GCA_965277185.1 Cytophagales bacterium
GCCATTTCTAATATCAATTCAAGCATGAATTAGGTAAGTTGACCAGTAAAAAAAAGGAAAACAAGCCCCAATATACCATAACCATCCACCCAACTAGTCATTTCAACGGCAGGAGAAATCTATTGTAAAATCAATTCAAAAGACAATAGATTTCCCTCAAAAGCTCAAAATGACCTCTGTTCTGTTTTAAAATTCATATAAAACAACCAAGATTAACGCATGCCATTTCTAATATCAATTCAAGCATGAATAAGGTAAGTTGACCAGTGAAAAAAGCAAAAAACAAGCCCCAATATACCATAACCATCCCACCCAACTAGTCATTTCGACGGAGGAGAAATCTATTGTAAAATCAATTCAAAAGACAATAGATTTCCCTCAAAAGCTCAAAATGACCTCTGTTCTGTTTTAAAATTCATATAAAACAACCAAGATTAACGCATGCCATTTCTAATATCAATTCAAGCATGAATAAGGTAAATTGACCAGTAAAAAAAAAGCAAAAAAACAAGCCCCAATATACCATAACCATCCACCTAACTAGTCATTTCGACGGAGGAGAAATCTATTGTAAAATCAATTCAAAAGGCAATAGAATTCTCCTAAAAGCTCAAAATGACCTCTGTTCTGTTTTAAAATTCATATAAAACAACCAAGATTAACGCATGCCATTTCTAATATCAATTCAAGCATGAATAAGGTAAGTTGACCAGTGAAAAAAGCAAAAAACAAGCCCCAATATACCATAACCATCCCACCCAACTAGTCATTTCGACGGAGGAGAAATCTATTGTAAAATCAATTCAAAAGACAATAGGTTTCTCTCAAAAGCTCAAAATGACCTCTGTTCTGTTTTATAAATTAAATAAAGCTCGTTTCAAAGCTCAATTATATTGGTTTAATTCGTAGATAAAAAGTTCTGGAAATACATAAATTAGTGCAACCTGAATTTGAAGACCTAAAAAATCATGAAATACTACACTAAAATTTATCAGTTACCCTGTGATGCAATTGTTGCTGGAACCAAGAAATATGAATTACGAACAAACACTTCCTACGAAGAGATCGATTATAGTTCATTAAAAACAGGAGATGAAATAGAGTTTGAAGTAATTGCTGGTCCACCGTTTAAAAATTTTGAACCAATTCATGATAGAAAACTATTGATCACAATAGGAGAAGTGAAACACTTCAATTCTGCAGCGGATCTTTTTAAACAAGAAGGTTTTAAGTGGTGCTCATTTGAACCAAACTCAATTTTGGAGGCAGTAGATTGGATTCATGAAATATTAGAGTACAAGGAAATGATCCCAAAGCATGGGATTTATGCGTTTGAAATAGCAAAAGCAGTTTATTAATTTGAGATTGATAATAATAATAATCAAAGCAAAAAAAACGCCCGTGATCTGGCTTAAGTTTAAACGAAATGGAACTTAAGTCTTTCTAATAAACGGCAGTCTACGACTGTCATTCTCAGTAAGGAGTAGACTTCTGGTCCAGTAAAGCGTTTGGAATTTAGAGCAAAAAAAGATCAAAAATTTCAGTTTAGGCCCTTTGAGAGCTATTTTAATGTGCTTTATCCTTTCATATTGAAAATAAAAGAATTAGGTTTATACAGGCGTTGTAACGTGTTAGTAAATAAGAGAAAACAAAAAAAACATGTTTTAAACAGTTTAATTTAGGATGACCAAAGAATTTCCAATATCAGAATTAATCGTTTTTAAAAAACTCTTTTCATCCAAGTTTTCCTCTGCATTTCTTGGAGTTCTTTCGGGCATTTCGGTATTTTATTTCTTGTATTTTTTTGCTGCGTATGGTATTCAAAAAGGATTGTCGTATTCAGGTCATTCCCACCTTTTTAGAAGTCTCAGTTTTGGTACTTTAACTTTTGCGTACCTTACTATTTTCGAATCTTGGTTAAGGCCCAGATGGGCAACTACTCGTTTAGTAAATGTGGCAGCATGGTATGCACTTTTGGTGATTTTGGGAGGCCAGCTCATATTTATATTATTCAATTTCTTTTGGGATTGGCAAGAGTGGAACATCGAAGCTTATGCTCTTATCATGAAAGAGTTTCCCCTCATGATGATATTGCCTTTGTTTTTTTACTTTGCCTTAAAAGCGATTCCAAAACCAAAGGCGATCGAAGAAAAACACCTGTTATTTCAATCTGAAAACGGTAAGGACCAATTAAAAGTCCGGTTAAAAGATTTTATGTTCGCCAATTCTTCTGAAAATTACATCACAATTTCTTACACATCAAATAACGCCACTAAACAGCATCTCATCCGCAAACCACTAAAAGTTTTGGAACAAGAGTTAAAAGCTAATCCTGAAATTGAAAGAACACACAGGAGTTATTTGGTAAATAGGCACAATATTCAGTCAGTTAGACAAATCAAAGGAAAAGTGCATGTAGAAATAAATGAAACAAGCGTGCCTATATCAAAGCAGTTTCAAAAACACTTTCTCAGTTGACTGTTCGTTTCGTCCCTCATAGTAGATTTCCATCCCTAAACTGCACTAATGTTCGTTGATAAGTACTTTTGGCTTTTATATTTACAGAAAAAGAAAGCGGATGAAGAAAATGTTAACTGGGCTGTCTTTGGTAGTTTACTTGAGTGTAAGTATCGGATGCCAGCAAAAAAAAGAGGAAGCATCTCTTTCATCATTTCAGAATCGTACCCATAAAATTGACTCGCTTTTTAAAGCGCATTATCAACAAGACCGGTTCCAAGGGGGAGTGGTAATTTCGCAAAAAGGCGAGACGATCTACGAAAATTACTTGGGTATAGCAGATAGGAGCTGGAACATTCCCATAAGCAAAGATGTAAAGTTCGATATTGCCTCCTTAAATAAATCGATGATCGCTGCCCTTGTTTTAAAAGCAGTAGAAGAAGGAAAACTGCACTTGGATGATAAACTAGTCGATTTACTTTCCAGCTTTTCTTATGAAGGAAAATTCCACCCTGAAATTACCCTGCATCATATGCTGAGCAATAGTTCAGGCTTACCCGATTATGATAGTGTAGCGGAAGAATTACAGCAAAATGAATTTTTGCCATTTAAACGTTTGCGGTTTACGAATGAATCTTATGTTGATTTTATCAGTAAAATAGAGCCGGTCAGCAAGCCTGGTGAACAGTTTTATTACAGCAATTTTGCCTATCATTTGGTATCTATCATATTGGAAGAAACCTACGAAAAGCCATTTAGTGAAATATTAAAAGAAAAACTGACGCTCCCTTTAGGTTTGGAGAATACCCTTTCTGAAAGTGAAAACGAAATAATAATACCCAAACTAGCCAAAGCATACAACTACCAAGAAACAACAGGGCAATGGAATCAAAACTTGTTTATTGATTTAAGCCTAGGCAGAAGAATATTTTCGACTCCTTCAGACCTGAACAGATGGGCGCAAGTAATGGATACGCCAGGTTGGCTAACAGGAGCCTCATTAAAGCTGATGAAGAAAAATCACCAAGCTGAAATAAGTGAAAAATTTAGTTATGGCTACGGTTGGGTAGTGATTGATGGTGAAAATAAAAGTAAAATGGTTGATTTAGGAATTAGCCAGCCCTACATTATTCATGGTGGAAGTACCGAGGGCTACAAAGCCATGCTCATCAATATCAATAATGGAGCGTACGTAATTAGCTTCCTGAGTAATGTAGGAAGCCAGACCCAAGAAATACAACTAGCGCAGGAAATTGTAACCATTTTATATAAATAATTAGATAAATAATGAAAACAGGAATAAACTATATAGTGGCATTTATGTTTATACTAATTTCTTTTTATACTTATGCCCAAAAAGAAGATATCATAGGTTTTTGGGAAGTAGAGAAAGTAGCTGTAGGCGCAAAAAACAAGACCCCTGTTGCCAAGTGGGTCAAAATAAACCGTGATGGTACTTACAATACGGGAAATGGATGGTTGCAAAACGGACAAGGTAAATGGAATTATGATGCTGAAAACAATATGTACTCAGCGACAGATCCTTTAGATGTTGCGGACGAATTTGGGGGCTTTATTGTTTCGTTTGAAAATGGAAAAATGCTGTGGGAACGAGAGGAGGAAGGAATGCAGGTAAAAGTAACGCTGATCGCCATTGAAAAGCTACCCATGTCTCCCGCCGATTACCTAGAAGGTATCTGGGATTTGGTCGAAATCACTGAAAACGAGCAATCTATTTTAGAGGATTTCGATGGAGAGGACAAACATAAGTTGTTTATTCGATGGGACAGGATTTACGTGAATTTTAGCCCAGAAGGAAAAAAACGGAGTGGATACTGGTATATTAACGGACACAAACCAGAAATCACTTTGTTGCCGCATCAAGAAGATGGAAAGCCTGAAAACTGGAGAATAGAAGTCAATAATAAAGAGTTGCTCATGTCAGGAATATCAGATAGCAACCGAAGCATTCATCGGAAATATGTGAGGCGGAATACATTTTAAAGTATTAGTGCTTCAATTTTTAAGCAAAGAAAAAATGCGCTACAACAAAGTTGAGAGTAATAGGAGGGGGCAGTAACAAACTCAAGTCAAACCATTTTTGCTTTTTAATAAGGATATAATTACCATAATCCGGCCTAAGTTTCAATAAAGTGGATACTAAAGCCTTTCTAGTAAACGATAGCCTGCAACGATCAACCTTGGTAGGGAGTAGGCTTCTTGTTCAAAGAGTTTTTAGTTCGTCAAAAAAGATCATCTAAGCGACTACCAATGCAGATGAAATGCACTGGAATCTTATCCCCATTCTCATGGAGACCTTTTTTTATGTGCTTTATTTTTTTATTGGAAGTAAACGTATTAGGTTTATAGGGGGAAGCCACAAAAAAAATATACAGTTATGAAGTCAGTCATTAAAACAATTTTGATAACTCTCTTAATCGCAGGTTGTGCAAGCCAGAACGGAGACTACAACATTGAAATTGGTTCTAATTACTATATAAAGGGAGACTTTGAAAGTGCCGAAAAAGAGTTAAGAAAAGCTCTTAATAAAGAATTAAAGCAATGTTCGAAGAAAAAATATTACACAATATTAGGGAACACGTACAATGAATTGGAATTGTTCGATAGTTCGATTGTATATCATCGAAAAGCACTTGATTTAGATCCCAACTATGTCACTGCATTGGTCAATTTGGGAGTCGTTTACCGATTGACATCAGAATTTGAACTAGCAGAACAATGTTATTTAAAAGCAAAAGAGATTAACCCTGAGGACCCTGAGCTTTACGCGAGTTTGGGAGCACTTAATATATATCAAGGGAACGTGGAATTGGCTATAGAAAATCTTAATATGGCTATAGAATTAGATCCCCAATTAACAGTTGCTTATTCAAATTATGCATTAGCTCTAGCGATGATAGGAGAGTTCGATAAAGCGGAAAAAGAATTAAAGAAAGCAGTAATATTAGGGTATAAGAATGGAAACCTTATTAATGAAAGAATTAATAATTTAAAGGAACTTGAAGATTAAAGCGGCTTACAATACGATCTAAACCACATTAGAACGTGATTTAGATAAAACGTTGTGCATCATTGAAAAATGGAATTAAAAGAATCAAATATTGAAGTGTCGGATATTATTGACTTTCCGAGTGTGAAGGAAATTCAAAATATCCAGAGGGGAATCTACCTGAAAATCAACCTAATTGATTCTGCTCAAGCATACCAAAAAGAAAAGGGGGAACAGCTTAGAAAGGCCTTACCAAAATTTTCAATTGGAATCCATATGAATGGTACTGAAATCAATGTTCTGAAGTTAATTACGGATGAAGAAATAAACGAATATCAGGATTTCTTTGAGCATTGTGCTAAAGAATCTGGTTTACTTGGAGAAAAGTTAATTAATGAATTCATAGTTGAAAACAATATTCCGAATCATGATGGTTTCCCGCTAAAAAAACTCAACGGCTACATCGGTAATAAAAACCATTCTCCTCGTGGAAAGATGAGTGAATGGGATTATTCTTTTCATGGATTTCATTGCTCATTCATTAATAGAAATACAAAACAGGAAATAGAAGTTCCTTTGACTTATGGAGAAGAGTTTGGAGAGTTAGACCCGTATTTTTTTTTAATCTTTGTAAGATCAACGCCTGAATTTCAACCTTTACCAATTCATATTTATGATGAATATAATGATGGGAAAAGAATTCTTGAAACCATGTATAAATTGGGGAAATTTGAGCGTATAAACTCAAACCTCGGACATCGAGAAGGCTATATAGTGAAAAACCGAATAAAAAAGCAAGTCAAGCAAGCGGAAAAAGGATTTGAATCTATTCTGATGGATCAGAAGATAATAACAAAGCAATCAATATGGAAACGTTTGTTTAAAAGAAATTAAACAAACGAACAATACTTTGTGCGAACACATTTCCCCTTGCTTGTTGGAGTTTAGCGAAAGCATAACTTCAACTTGACCTAAGAAAGCTATAATTAAATTGTTGGATTGTTAAAAGCCGTTTTCAACGGCAGTGGATAAAACGAAAATGAATAAAATAATTTGTGCTACCAACCCAACTTTTGCACCTGATCCCAATTAATGCCCTTGATCCGAGTGTTATGAATAATTTTAGGGCAAAAAAAACCTCTTAGTTTCCTAAGAGGTTTCGCGGAGTAGCGGGAACTGGACTTCCCGACCTCGTGCCTCGGTTCGGGATAAACTTCTTGTCCAGTGAGTGTTATGGATAATTTTAGGGCAAAAAAAAACCTCTTAGTTTCCTAAGAGGTCTCGCGGAGTAGCGGGAACTGGACTCGAACCAGTGACCTTCGGGTTATGAGCCCGACGAGCTACCATCTGCTCCATCCCGCGATTTGTTTCACAAAGGTAAAAGCTTTTTTTTCGTATACAACCATTTTTGAAATAAATATTTTAACCTATCTGTTGTATTATAAAAAATCATCCGTAAATTTGCAGCCTCGTTTTCGGGGGGATCTCCTGACTTCGAGGAATAAAGAATAGAAAAACAACAATAAGACTCAACAATATTTAAATATATAATACGATGAAAAGAACTTTTCAGCCATCGACCAGAAAAAGAAAAAATAAGCACGGATTCAGAGAAAGAATGGCTTCTGTTAGCGGAAGAGCAGTGTTAGCTCGTAGAAGAGCAAAAGGTAGAAAGAAACTATCTGTTTCTGACGAAAAAAGCAACAAGTAATTAAGATAGCTTAATAAGTATTAATGCGCTGTAATTAAGTTCATTATGTCTTAGTTAAGCTGTTTGGTAAAAGGTATTCTGATCTATTCAAGATTAAACACCGTCTGGTTGCTGTGTAATTCAGTACGATACAATACAATACAATACAATACATACTATACTATACAATAGTTGAAATTGTATGACGCAAGGTGAAAATCAAGAAAGATTAAAATTTTCCAAGAACGAACGACTTTCGAAAAAAATCGATATTGAAGCGGTTTTTTCCAAAGGTCGTTCGTTTGTTGTTTTCCCTCTAAAGTTTCTTTTTGTTCCGAATTCATCCATTGAAGAAGGACATTCTGAATCAAATTCCATTCTATTTACTGTCCCAAAACGCAGTTTCAAACGGGCCAATGATCGAAATTTGCTCAAGCGACGTTTGAAAGAATCGTATCGATTAAATAAACATCGCCTGCCAGATCTTGGCTTGAAAATTGCCGTTATCTATCTAGCCAAAGAAGAGCGGGATTTTAATTTCATAAATTCTAAACTAATTTCCGGTTTGGACCGTTTAAGTAAAGAACCTTCGGTCGATTAATCAAAGTTTTTGGTCGGATTCGGGTTACCAAATTGAAAAACTCCATTAACTTTATGGACAACTTGGATTTTATGGAAGCGTAATCTCTCCGGTTGAACCGTAAAATACTTGGTGAATCTAATTTAAATGCTTGATTAGATTAAATTAGAATTGAACAGAACTAAATAAAAAATGAAAAAGAAGTTAGTATACGCCCTCATTCCTCTCACATTTATTGTGATGCTAAGTGGTTCTCTAATGTCGTTTACCTCATCGGAACGATATTACGAAATAGCCAAGAACCTGGACATATTTGCAACGCTTTATAAAGAGATCAACAAATATTACGTTGACGACGTTGATCCAAATAAATTGGTTAAGACAGGGATTGATGCCATGTTGAAATCTTTGGATCCATATACCAATTACATCCCAGAAGATAGGATTGAAGATTACCGTTTCATGACAACCGGACAATACGGTGGAATAGGAGCTGTTATTGGAAAAAGAAAAGGAGAGTCCACAGTGCTGAGTCCTTATGTAGGATTCCCGGCACATAAAGCTGGATTGCGAATTGGTGATGTGATAAAAATTATTGACGATATAAAAATCAAAGGAAAAAATACCGGTCAAGTAAGTAAATTACTAAAAGGACAAGCAGGAACTAAGTTGACATTGCAAATTGAACGATTTGGAGTGGATTCGCTTATCACAGTTGATATTACAAGAGAGAAAATAAAAGTAGATAACGTGCCATATTATGGGATGATAACCAAAGATGTTGGATACATAGAATTAACCGGATTTACTCAAACGGCGTCTCGAGAAGTAAAAGACGCCATGTCGGATTTGAAAAAGCAAGGTGCCCAGAAAGTGGTTTTGGATTTAAGAGGAAACGGAGGCGGATTGCTTAAAATGGCAATTGAAATTTCCAATGTGTTTGTGAACAAAAACAAAGAAGTGGTAAGCACGAAAGGAAAAATGAAGGATTGGAATCGAACCTATAAAACAACAGAACTGCCAATGGATCTAGATATTCCTTTAGCAGTATTAACAAATGGAGGTTCAGCTTCAGCATCTGAAATTGTTTCGGGAGTAATGCAAGATTATGATCGAGGAGTATTGATTGGACGTACCACATTTGGAAAAGGATTAGTACAAGCGACCAGACCCTTAACCGATAAAGCACAATTAAAAGTAACTACCGCTAAATATTATATTCCAAGTGGAAGATGTATTCAAGCCTTAGACTATGCAAACAAGAAGAATGGGAAGGCAATGCGAACCGCAGATTCTTCCAGAATTGCATTTCGTACAGATAATGGACGATTGGTTTATGATGGAAAAGGATTGGATCCAGATGTTAAAGTGGAAGCAAAGAAATACTCTGATATTGCAAGAGCATTGTCTTCAAAATATTTGTTCTTTGATTTTGCCGTTGAATACAGACATAAGCATGAAAAAATAGCTCCAGCTAAAGAGTTTGATTTGACAGATCAGGAATATGATGAATTTGTAGCTTGGTTAGGAGACAAAGAATATAGCTATAAAACCAAAGTAGAAGAAGGGATCGATGCGATGCGTAAGACAGCGGAAAAGGAAGAATTGTTGGATCAGGTGAAAGATGAATTAGATCAAATGGAAGCCAATGTGAAGAAAAGTAAAGGAGATGCCATCGCTAAAAACAAAGAAGAAATTAAAGAACTGTTGGAAAATCAAATCGTGAAACATTATTACTTCAATAAAGGATCAGTAGAAGCTACGTTTGACGACGATCGTGATATTAAAATGGCATTGGAAATCCTAAATGATTCCGAGCGATATAAGAAAATTTTAACCGGGGAGAAGATTTAAATTTTATCACACAAATAAGATAGATCAGTTTTTAAGAGAAGTGAAGTAATTTGAAATCTCTGTAATTGTCCAAAAGGATGGATGGTTACAGAGATTTTTTTGATTATCGAATCTGAACAGAAACGTCAAACGCTTTATTAGGAGTGCTAGGACTTACAGGTTCAGTAGTATTCCATGATTTACGTGAAAGAATAGCACATTTTGTATTAGAAACGGCATAGAGATGCGAATGTAAGTTTTTTGGAAGTCCGTCCAAAATACCTTGAAAAACTTCCCAGCGAACCGTGTCTGGATTGTGTGCATAGTCATGCCAAACGATGACCGAGTCTTCATTGCGCAATAATGAGATTGCTTTTTCAGTGTCGTTTTTAACCCCTTCATAGGTATGGTCTCCATCTACAAAAACGACATCCATTTTACCATGAAATTCACTGTAATCAAAAGAACTGGAGTTGCCGGTAAGGTGGGTTACATTTTGCAAATCTTTAGAGAAAAAACGAAGTTGATTAATGAGTTGTTTTGATAATCCCATTGCTTGCATTTCCTCAACAGATTGATTGAGCGTGTAGCATTGCTTCGCACAAGAAGATACATTGGCAACTGATTCTCCACGCCATGTACCAATTTCGAAATATTGAGATTCATTATAAGAGGCCACCAATGATTTTAATAAAATTAAATCGGTTGGAAGAGAACCCCCATCTAAAAAGGCATAAGGAGCTGCTTGTAATTCAGTATCAGCAATGTCTTTAAAATCAATTTGGGGTAATCCATTTTTGCCAGCCGAAGGATGAATCAATCGAACAGAGGCATGAAATCGTTCTTCATTTTGTAAAACAGCATTGAGTAAATACGGTTTCCGTATAATTAGTCCCAACGCCTTGAATAGCTTCTTCAACTTCATGGCTCAAAGGTACAATGGAATTTAGGATTGATTTTCATTATTTCTGATGAATCGATTTTTGAGAAGTTCAATTTCTGCTTTCAACTTAAATAAATCTAAAATTCGAAAATCAGATATTTTTCGATATTGGTAGTATAAGTAGATGCTTTGCACGGTATAGGCAATGCTTGTAGTGATACCTGCGCCCATTTTCCCATAATTGATCATCAGAATATAAGCTAAGGAAAAAGTGCAAGTCAACGCGATTCCGGTGGCGATGTTCACCAATCGATACATGCCTTTTCCACTGAAATAGTGAAGAAAAGTAGTGGAAAAGCTTAAAGCAAGAATCCCAGGTGACAGGAATATGATTACGGTATGTATTTCACTAAATTCTTTGCCAAAAATAAATGAATAGAAGGGCGCTGGGATTAGAATCAGCATGATGATGACGATAAAAGCAGCCCAAAAACTTAACTTGGTGAGCGAGTTTGTCATTTTTATAGAATGCTTCTCATCCGTTTCATTCGCAACCTTGGAATATTGAACCATAGCAATGCTCTTACTAAGCATACTGGCAGAACCTTCTAGGATTGAAACTCCAGTAGAATAAATTCCAACCGCCTCGGTGCTATTCCATGCCTCCAATAGATAATAGGTCAATCGATTATTAAAAAAGGTGATTAGCGAGGAAATTTGAGCAACAAATCCATAAGTGAACAATCCCTTTATTTGTTTTTTCCAGTCGGTGGCCTTAAATCGTTCGATTCCTAGCAAGATGGCAATCCAACTAATGACTAAACTTCCGCCGTACGCTCCGTAAATCGCAACAAGAAAGTATTCTACAGAAGGTTGGTTTGCGATTAAGAAAAACCAGATTAATATTCCAGCTGTAATAGTGACTTGGAGTAAGGAAAGAATATTGTGCCATCCAATTTTTTCTTTTCCCATGAAATGCATTTGATGGATGGAAAAGAATGAAAAGATTAATGATAGTATAAAAATATGCGGAACCAATGTAGCATCAAGCCTTCCTGAATAAAATAGAACCGTAGTTCCAAAACCGGAAGCAATGATTGCCCATATGTAGGAAGGGATTAAAAGTACCCAGGAATTACTTCGAGGGGTAAGATATACGAGTGCCGTTCCCCCTACAAAGTTGTTTAACAGTTGAATCAACGTAATATGCAAAATGATCAGCGCTGTTTCTCCTTTACCTGATGCCCCAAGATAATTCGCCGTCATCCATACGATCAAAAAATTGATCCCGGCTGCCATTAACTTGGAAGAAAAAGTACCCAGTATTTTTTTGATCATGCTATGCGAGTAACGTATGTGTTAAGGAGAATGTTGTCATCTTTTTAAGATTAATTTGAGCTTTCTATTACTTTAGAATACATCTTTTGAAATTGACTTCCCACCGCTTCATAACTATAATTGGAGACAATATACGAATGCATTGTTTCAGCATCATATTGATCTTGATTGTTTAATACTTCATTCAGCGCTTGTCTAAATTGATCCTCATTTCCGACTTCCACTAACTTTCCATGTGCTGGTTCACGAACAAACTCCTCTACACAAGCATGCCGACTTGCTACAACTGGAATTCCACAAGCCAAAGCTTCAATTAACACAACTCCAAACGTCTCATAATTGCTAAATAAGGACAAACAAGCAGCACGTTGAAGCTTTTCGATCAAATCAGCTCCCTTTAACTCTCCTAAAAATCGAACTTTGTTATTTAAAACACCCAAGGACGCTGCCAATTGTTCCAATTCGTTTCGTTCTGATCCTCCACCAATAATATGAACCTCAAAATCAGATCGTTCTTTTTTAAGTTCTGCCGTAGTGCGAATTAATCCGGAGATATTTTTATGTTGATCCTTTAAATCGGAGATGTGAATAATTATTTTTTTGTCCTCCTCTGTCTTTACTTTATTCAAGGGTTTAAATAATTCCGTATTGACCACATTTGGAATCTGAACATAACTTCCTTCGGGATGGATTTTTAGCAATGAATTTTGTAATATCATAGAGACGCTGGATACCGCCGTACTCTTCTTTAATGCTTTTTTGATATAATGATTTTCAATGAAACCATACTTTTCCGATCTTAAATGCGTGAATAGGGTTGAATGTTCCGTGATGCAAATAGGAATGGGTTTATTTGATTGCTTGTCTTGGGCATTTTTTGTCAATTGTTGAAGGTCATCCAAGAAATATACCATCGGCATCATTACATGATAATGAATGAGGTCAATCGTTTCAAAATACGCATTATGTTGTTCAAACAATTGATGCAGTGCAGATTTGATTGCACGTAGTTTTTTCCAGCCCGATAGAAAAGGTACGTTTGAAGTCACCTTAGGATAGCGTAATCTAATTTCTGTTACATTTTGGTTTGTAGTGATGTCAATTTGAGGAGTCAAAATGGAAGAATCCGAGTAGACATGCAATACCGTTACTTGACATTTTAACACGATTGCTTGTGCATGATGCTGCACAAATATCCCGTTTAGAGGGTCTTGTTCATTAGGATACCATGAAGCTACAAGTAATATATGTGGGCGTTCTGAGCTCAAATTTTACACATCCATCGTTGAATCGGATCGACTTAAATTGGAATGTAATAGATTTTACATTTAGGATATCGCTTTTTGAATCTGGCAATATCCCCTTTTGGTATTTTTGACTTGTTTGCTTTTAAATAAACCATCTCTTCTCCGTTCATCAGCGCACTTAAATCAGTAACATACGTTTCACTTAAATTGACATTCCGTAAGTTGACGAAATTTTTAAAGACACTAATGTCCTTTACAGGTGCCCCTTGAAGTCCTAAATTAATGATGTAACGCATTCCTGCCAATTCATCTAACGTATAAATCTTATTATATCCAATGTCTAAATCCGTAAGCTTATAGCATTTTTGGATAGGGGCAAGGGACGTGATTTCATTGTTGAAACAGTTAAGTTCTACTAAATTGAAGCAACTTGACAAAGGAGACAAATCCTTTACTTTCATTTTAATAAATTTCACGTTGGTTAGGTTAGCTAGGCCACGTAGAGGTTCAATAGTTGTAATGTCCAAATTAAAAGAAAAGTCAATATGTTCCAGTTTCTCAAAGTTTTTGACCGGGTTAATGTCTTGTAAGTCATTTAGTTGAATTTCTAATTCTACTAAGTTTACCAACTTTGCCAAAGGAGCAATCGTTTCCAACCCCAAGTCATTACATCTTAAAATTTGAAGTCGGGTTAAGTTGGAAATAGGTTCCAAATCCTTCACCTTAGTTTTCGAAATGTCTAATACACGCAATTTTTTTAGATCAGCGATCGGAGAGAGGTCAGATACTTCTGTTCCTTGTAAATATAATTTTCGCAAACCAGTCAGTTTCTTAAGTGGAGTAAGGTCTGTAAAAGATTCTTTAGTTAAGTCTAATTTGGTAAGCGCCGTTAATTGTCCAAAATTATACTTATCTGGAAACTCGGGCATTTTTATTTTCTCCACGAAAAATGTCTTCCAGTCTTTCGGCATGTTGATCCACCATAGATCATTGGATTTTAATGGTTTGAATTTAGGTTTAGATCCAACTTTAGAAATTCCATATATTCGAAGTCCAACCATAACTCCATTCTCGATATCATATTTCATGTATACATTGTACGGAAACGATTTCGTTTGCTCCAATGTATCCAAATGGGTGAATTGAGTAGTGTCATTGGTCAACGTATCTACAGAGATTGAATCCAAGACAGAAACTACTTCTGTGTACGAAATATTCTTTTTCACTTTGATCTCAGCGGTAAGGCTATTTCTCTTATAGTTTTTTTGAATATCACTGATCTTGGCACTTTTCAAAGAGAATTTCATTGAATGCCCAGATTTGAAGGTTTTATTGATTGATTTGAAATACGTTCCAGCCGATACAAATTCTACTTTTGCATTTCCTGTATCTAAATCATTCCATACATATGTTCCAGTACCATCGAACAATTCTTTCAATTTAATGACGGCGGTGTTTAAATCCTCTTTAGTTGTTTTCCCATTAGTAAGGCGATTATAAACAGATTGATACAATTTTAATTGACCTCTTATCTTTTTGTCAAAATCAGCCGGTTTGGTTTGTGCAGAAACGGTATTGAGCGTAGTAACAATGACCGCTACAAACATTAATATTCCTTTCAAATTGTTCATAACATTATTAAGATTGATGACAGATGCGAATGCCTATGTTTTAAGGACGCATATATCGAGATTTTCCTTCCTTTTAGTTTCTTCCTGATAATATATCAACGAAATCATGCCAAATCCATTGTTTTATAGGAAATCTATATGCTAAACTACAAAAAGTATGCAAATTCATTTGTTAATTTTCTTAATTTGCCCGTATAATTAACCCTATGGAATTTATAGATAAGGATTTGGACCGATACGTGGTAGAACATACCCAGGATGAAGCGTCGGTATTGAAAAAATTGAATAGAGATACAAATGCAAATGTACTCATGCCACGAATGCTTTCAGGGCATTTGCAAGGAAGAGTGCTTGCGATGTTATCTAAAATGATTTCGCCCAAAAACATCCTGGAAATTGGCACGTATACTGGTTATTCTGCCATTTGTTTGAGCGAAGGCTTAGCGGAGGATGGAAGTCTGCACACCGTCGATATCAAAGAAGAATATGAAGACATGGTTCGGGCATATTTCGAAGAATCAGGAAATTCGGATAAGATTCACTTCCATATAGGAGACGCGATTGAGTTGGTGCCAAAACTAGATCTTAAATGGGATTTGGTTTTTATTGATGCAGACAAAGAAAATTATTCAAACTATTTTGATTTGGTAATTGATAACGTGCAATCAGGTGGATACATTATTGCAGACAATGTACTTTGGAGCGGGAAGGTCATCCCAAAATTCAGAGAAAAACTGGATCCAGATACAAAAGCCATCATTGAATTTAATCAAAAGGTGCATGAAGATGATCGAGTGGAGAATGTATTATTCCCTATTCGAGATGGATTAATGGTATTGCGTAAGCGATAAAATAAATCCACTTCGCATGTGTTTTTTTCGATTAGATCAAACGCAGATTGAACAAAATAATAACATAAATATAACTGAGCTAAATCCAGGCATGGTACAAAATATTAGACATACCGGAAAATGTAGTATTAAGCTTTTACTAGCATTATTCACATTGTTGACGCCGTTTTTTCTTTCGGCACAAACGGTTCCTTCAAAGATGAAATTTGCAGGTATGGATTTGACCATTACACCGGCAGCAAGAAAGAAAATTCAAGCTTCGGTAGATGCGTTGGTACGCAGTCCAACACATTTTCAGATCAAGGTAGATCGAGCTCATTTATATTTCCCATACATTGAAAAAGCATTTCGGGATGAAGGCGTTTCGGATGATTTTAAATATTTGGTAATTCAAGAAAGTGGAATGGTTTCGGATGCTGTTTCATCATCCAACGCAGTAGGTTTTTGGCAGTTTAAGGATTTTACGGCTAAAGAGGTAGGTTTGAGTATTAATTCTAAAGTGGATGAACGAAAGCACATTATTCGTTCTTCTCACGGTGCCGCTAAATACCTTCAGCAGAACAACATCTTCTTTGGGAATTGGATTTATGCATTGCAAGCCTATAATACAGGAGCAAGCGGAGCTAAGAAAACGGCGAAATCAAAGTATTTTGGCAAAAAGAAAATGGATATAGAATCTTCTACACATTGGTATGTGTTGAAGTTTTTAGCACATAAGGTAGCGTTTGATGCAGCCTTTAGAAAGAAAGATACCCAACCTCTGGAATTGATCGAATACAAATGTAAAAATGAATCAATTAGCAGCATTGCTAAAAAATTCAATATAGAGCTTGCCGAATTAAAGAAGTACAATAAATGGTTAAAGGTGAGCAAAATTCCGAATGATCGGAAGTACTACTCCGTAATGGTTCCAGTACAGAAGCAAGAAGCAGAATTGGCAAGAGAGAAAGCACAGGATGAGCAGATTCACATTGCTATGGAAAATGACGTGGAAGAAACGAAGAAAAATGACCATGTTGTACCAAAAGCAGAAAAGTTACCCGGTTGGTTTTTGAAGAGAAAACGAAAAGAAACAACGCCGGATAATCCACATATTATTACACGCCTAAATGGACTAGTGGCGATCAAAGCCAAGCAAGGAGATTCTAAAGATAAATTGGCAATTAATGGAGGAATAAGAACAATAAAGTTTTTAAAATACAATGATGTAAAGAGCTTTCATAAAATTAAGATTGGCGAATTTTACTATCTACAATCCAAGAAATCCAAGCATTTTTCCAGATACCATATTGTGTTGCCAGGGGAACATTTATGGGGGATTGCTCAAAAATACGGAATTAAATTAAAGTCATTGGCTAAGAAAAATAGAATGGAACCCTATCAGCCATTGAAGTTTGGACAAAAGTTATGGCTTAAAGAAACACGTCCTAAAAGTACACCGATCGAGTATGTAGAAATTAAGATCCCGGAAGAAACATTGCCAGAAGTGATAAAAGAAGAGCCTAAAAAGGACATCAAGAAGGCCGCAGATGTTATAAACAGTCTTCCAAAGCATGAACACATTAAAGTAGATTCATCCGAAATTCATTCAGAAGTAGAAAAAGAGTGGAAAAATGTAAAAAAAGAATTTGAAGGGAAAGTCTTGAAATATCACATTGTGAAACAAAAAGAATCGTTGTATGCAATTTCAAAGATGTATAATACGACTCCTGACCAAATTAAATCATGGAATGATCTAGCGGGTTATGATATTTCAATTGATCAGAAAATAATTGTAGGCTGGGAAAAACAAAAGTCCAATACGACTCCAAAAGTTGATTCTGCAGGAATCAAAAAGGAAGAAGAGAAGAAAGAAAACGTGCAACCAGAATTACCTGTTAAGACTGATCAAGAACCGGAATCGAAGGAGTCTGAGTCCAAAGAACCGGAATTTATTATTCATGTAGTTAAACAAAAAGAAACGTTGTATTCCATCTCTAAGATGTATAAAGTGTCGATTCCAGAAATTATGGAATTGAATAAAAAGGAAGTAGAAACCCTAAGCATCGACGAAGAATTGAAAATTCAAAAACGATAGTTTTTTTAGAATTCCCCCTACGTACTTGTACGTAATTATTCCTTAAAAATGTGAAAAGGGCTAATGGTCCCTTTAAATGAAGCTAAATAATGGCTAGCTTGTACGTATGATTAATTTGAATCTTACGGCTCTGAAGCATTATCAATGGAATTGGGCAAAACAAGTCATGCAACTTGTATGGTTATTTTCCGTTGGCATAGGCACATCCTCTTATGCCACAATCAATGTAGATTCCACCCTAAATGCCATAGAACAGCAACCGATCGAATTACAGGATTCGTTGCGAAACAAGTTCATTCGTAAATTGAAAAGCTCCAATATGGATCGTGCGTACGATCTTGCATTGGAAACATTGAAACGTACAGAAGACCGAAACGATTCAATGGGGATTTACTTTACCTATCAAACACTAGGATTGCTTAATAATAACATGGGGGTGTATGATAGCGCCGTTTATTATGATAAACAAGCCATTGAAATGGCGAAAAAGATAAGTTATGAAGAGGGTGTTGGCATTATCAATCATAATTTGAGCAGTGTGTATTCCAATCAAGGCAATTATGTTGAAGCAATTGAATGCTTAATGCTTAGCACAACGTTATTTGAAAAATATGGGGATTTTGAAAGTGATGTAAAAGGCTATGTGAATATGGCCACCATTCATTCAAAGCTAGGAAACGATTCGATTGCCGATGCAAATTTTCACATTGCTTTATTTAAAAGTCATGCATTAAATGACTCAGCTCTTTTAGGAGCAACGTATACAAGTTATGGGATGTATTTAGCGCAACACGGTCAATTGGATAGCGCGATGAAGTATATGAAAATTTCCATGCGAATCAGAGAGAAAGAACAAAGGCTGGAGGAGTTGTTTTGGAATTACAACAATATTGGAGGAGTCTATTTTTATCAGGAAGATTTGAAAAATGCGGACTATTATTTTAATAAAAGTTATGAGTTAGCAGTTCGGATGAATGCCATTCAAGGGCAGGCAACTGCGTTGGGAAATTTGGGTTCCCTTCAAAACGAAGTTGAAAATTATGGAAAGGCGCTAGAATATCATCAGAAAGCATTACAGCTTGGAATGAAATCGCAGTTTACCAATATTGTAGCGGATGCATTGGATAACATTTCAATGGCGTACGAAAATCAGGGTGATTATAAGAATGCACTTCGCTTTAAAGAACGTTTTATGCTTTACTCTGATAGTATTTTGAACACGGAGAAAACAAAACAAATTGCAGAAATGCAAACTCGATTTGAAACTGTGAAAAAGGAAAAAGAAAATGCGGAATTAAAAGCAGAAAATGTAGTTAAGCAAACGGAATTGAGTCAAGAGCAAAACGCCAGAAAACGAAATTTAGTTTTTAGTGGAATCGCTTTTTTACTAATTGTATTAACCTTTCTAACGATTTTCTATCGGAGAAAACTGAACGAAACTAAGCGTTTAGAACAATTGGAAAAAGAACGTTTTAAAGCGGTGATGGATGCAGAAGAAAACGAACGAACCAGAATTGCAAAAGAATTGCATGATGGATTAGGGCAAATATTGTCAACAGCCAAATTGAACGTAGCTGCTTTAGAAGGGAATGTTGAGACCGATGACGAAATACTTGTCAATAATTCCATGCAATTAATGGATCAGGCAGTCTCGGAAGTTCGCAGCATTTCACATAATTTAATGCCTGTTGCTTTAATGAAATTGGGCGTTTTTCCTGCAATTCGAGAACTGGTGGAGAAAATTAATGATTCTGGAAAAGTGCAAGTTTTATTGACGGAGGACATAAAAGATCAAAAACTAGAAACGTCCACAGAGGTAGCTCTGTATCGAATTGTGCAAGAAGTGATTCACAATATGCTGACACATTCAAAAGCAACGAAAATTCAACTCTCCATTGTGGCCAATGAACGACAGATTGATTGTACCATATCTGATAATGGAGTAGGTTTTGATACATCTAAAATCGATCAAAGCAAAGGATTAGGATGGAGGAATATCTTTTCACGTGTTTCATTATTAAATGGAAAAATAAAAATTCAATCTGAAAAAGGATCTGGAACACATAGCGAAATTACCGTTCCCGTTGTAAATGGTTAGGTTAGTACAAGGAAATCAATAAACGTAGAAAATAGGAACATGGAATTACCCAAGGTACAAATTTTAATAGCAGATGATCATCAAATGTTTATTGATGGAGTAAAATCGTTATTAAGAAAAGAAACGAATCTGCAATTTGTAAAAGAAGTACATAACGGGAAAGAGGCCCTTGATTTTATTGAGGAAAACCCTCATATTGACCTATTAATCACTGATATAAGCATGCCTGAAATGGATGGGATGGAATTGACCCGTGAAGTGAAAAAACGATTCCCTGAAATTAAGGTATTGGTCGTTTCTATGTATAATGAACGAGAAATCGTAGCTGAAATAATGTTGGCAGAGGCAGAAGGTTATATTCTAAAAAATACCGGAAGAGCCGAATTAATAAAAGCAGTTGATTATGTGTTGGATGGAACCACACATTATTCAAAGGAGATTTTGTCTTCGATGATGGGCAAAGTTGTAGCGAACTTAAAAGAAGATGATAAACGGCAACAATTAACCGAAAGGGAAGCAGAAATACTGAATTTGATTGTGCAGGAGTATTCTACCTCAGAAATTGCGGAACAATTGTATATCAGTCCTCGAACAGTAGATACGCATCGTAAGAACATAATGACCAAAACAAACTCCAAAACAATCGTAGGTCTGATCAAATATGCCTTCCGTAATAATTTGGTCAACTAGATTGATCGAATTTATCAATGAGACAATATGTAGCCAAGTCGAATTGTAATCCACATTTACGTCTTATAATCCTTATGTTGTTCAATTGATCAGTAACTCCATTGCTAGTTAAGGAAGAATAATTGAAAACAGAAGAACCGAAAAATTGTGTAAAAAGAGTTATTCAGTTGATCAGTTACTCAGTTGCTAGTTAAGGAAGAAGAACCGAATAACCGAATAACCGAAGAACCGAACAACCGAAGAACCGAAAAATTGTGTAAAAAGAGTTATTCAGTTGATCAGTTACTCAGTTGCTAGTTAAGGAAGAAGAACTGAATAACCGAATAACCGGATAACTGAATAACCGAAGAACGGAGAAACTGAATAACCGAATAACCGAAGAACTGAAGAACCGAACAACTGAGAAACTGAGAAACTGAAGAACCGAAAAACCGAAAAACCGAAAAACCGAATAACCGAAGAACTGAGAAACCGAAGAACTGAAGAACTGAAGAACTGAAGAACGGAGAAACTGAAGAACTGAGAAACCGATGAACGGAGAAATCGAACAACCGAACAACCGAAGAACTGAATAACCGAATAACTGAAGAACTGAGAAACTGAATAACCGAACGACTTTTTCTATATATCCGTATTAGTACGGATACCCTATTTACCTAATCCTACCTATTTTCTGACACCTCACGGCCATCTACCTTTGTAATGTAAACAAAGGGAAATGAGCAACCAACGAATAGATAAAAAACTAACCAAGCGAGAGCAAGATGTGTTAAAACTCATCGTAGAAGAATATAGTTCCGTTGAAATTGCCGGGTCCATCCATCTTAGCATTCGTACGATAGATACACACCGCCGAAACATCGCTTCTAAAATGGGAACAAGCAGTCTTGTTGCATACACGAAATATGCAATTCAGCAAGGTTGGATCGAGAACTATTCCTTTCAGCAACGAAACAAGTAATCATTTAAATTATTAGAATCATGAAAGCAACAATTCAAAAAACTAGAACTATACAAGACCCATCAACGAAGAGAGGTCAAATGATGCTCATTTGTGGATTCATAATCTGCCTTTTTACAGGCTTGAGTGCCAATGCACAAATGGATGACTTTTACGGAGACGGAATCATGGATACCTATTTAACTCACAATAGGTTGTATTATAAGTTCAATTCGGATTCGGCGGTTCCAAATTATACCACGGGTTTGAATACAAATTTCACCACAATTGGAATAAGATTACATGGAGATGGAGACCATTTTCACTGGACTTATAAACAGGAGTTAACGGAATTGTTGGTTGCTTACGCATGTACTTTTGTGAGCAATGGAAAAGTGAATAAAGACCTAGAAAACATTCGCTACAACATGATGGTCAATGGTTTCGTGGTTGGAAATTTTAAGGGGGCATGGAATGTAGTTAATGGGAGGAATACCAAAGTTGCATTAGGCTTTGATATCGGAGATTACAATGTCGATACGTATGATCAATATGCAAAATTAAGTTTGGGCGCAGGAATTCATGTGTTAGCTGAACAGAAGATATCGGATGCCTTTGCGCTAAGAGTAGATTGGTCCTATGGTGTAACTACTAGAATGTATGAAGATGAGGAACTTTTTGACCCACCGAATTTTAGAAAATTAACCTTCGAATTGTTAACACCAAGCCGATTTTACTTTGGAATAGAACATCTCAAGTACATTCAGTTTGATCGTCTCTATGTAGATCATTATCGAACAGATTTTAAAGTAGGATTTCGACTTTAATTAATCAATCAATCAATTTATCAATAAATCAATCAATTAGCAAGAAAATAACTACGAAACTGATTAATATATTATTAATCAGTCATTTATAAAAAAAATAATAAGAAATGAACACGAACATGAAACAGAAAAATATAAATTTTGGAATCGTTGCATTGGCGGCACTCCTTTTTGCAACGCATTTTTCCTATGGACAGAAGTATCAATGGACCAAAATGGTGACGCCGGATGATCAATTTGTCGATCCAGGTCATAAAATAACCCAGGGGAAAGGAGATAATTATTTTATCACAACCAGAATGTTTAATGAGATTGGTTTGGGATCTCCACCCAAAAGGAAAAAGGATCCAGTTCCAACTTTAAAGGCAGGAAGTAATTATGGTTTATACATTGGGAAATGCAATGCAGATGGAACAAGTGCCTGGAGTAAGTTAATTAAAACTGGCGGTGGAGGTACGCAGTATAGTACATTAATGACCCGAATTGCAAGTTTAGTGGAAGCGCCGGATGGGAGTATCTACATTACTGGAAATTTTGAAAAAAGCATTGATTTTGGAAATGGAATAACCCTTGAATCCCGAGGAATCAACGACATGTTTGTAGCGAAATTAGATGGAGAAGGAAAGGGCGTTTGGGCAAAACGTATGGGAGGAGTATGGAAAAGCAATGCTGAACCGGGTGGACATGAAATTGCTGTTGATCCAAATGGAGATGTTGTAGTGGTAGGACAGATTTCAGGGTGGCATGATGCCGCGAAAGCAGAAGACAAAGCGGGAATCGCTTATTATCAGGATGAGAAGTTGGATATAACAATTATGACTCCAACACTTGTAGTCAAATTAGCCCCGGACGGAACAAAAAAGTGGTTAAAACTTTCATACGGAATGCCAACCCTAAAGTTTGTACGATTAGATCAACAAGGAAATATCTATTTAGGTGGTAATGCCATGCATATTGGCGGCTGGGATGATATTCAAGTGAAGGTAAATGGATTGACTGATATCGCTTTAGCTAAGCTTGATGGAAATGGAAAAGCGATTTGGTACAAGCAATTTGGTTATGGAGAAGCGCCGGTTAAAAAAGGAGACTTTGATACGGACAACATCTTAGCCATGAGTGTGGCTCCATCAGGCGTGATCTCTATTATTGGTCAGATGAAATCAGGAGGATCAATTGACGATACTCCAATTACAGGAAAAGGATTGATGGATATGGTACTTTTTATGGCAGACTTTTCTCCAGACGGTAAAATGCAACAATTTCAGACGTTGGATCCAGGTAAATTGGGGATGTTGATCGGACCACTATATAAAGGACAACGAGATGGAGGATTATATATGTATCTGAATCCAAAAATGAATAAAGGTATGACAGTAGGGGCGTTAAAATTAAAGAAAGCGGGTGTCTACAAAGTAAGTGGTTCAACATGTGAACTGGTTTCAGAAATTACGGGGTCGGAATTATCTGGGTACTTACTTATTTCTTGGGATTTTATTTCAAAAAATGGAAGTGTCGTAACGGTGGGGAATTTAACAACTCCAGCTGCGGTAGCAACAAGTAAGGCCGTGAAGAAGTATTGGGAAAAGTCATTTACATATTCTAAGAAAAATCCGAAGACCGGTGTAGTCTACTCTTTATACTCTAAATAGGTTATTCAAACACATTCAAGATAAAACGAAAGATAAAACGAAAGAAATTATGAGAAAATTAAATTTATATAAAACACTATTGTTAACCATGGTTAGCGTACTTATTAGTTCGGGACTTAGTGCGCAATCACTTGAAAAGTATAAGCAAAGTCGTTCATTCAATTATAAAGGAATCGATGTATTTATTAAAGCGACACCTGCAATGGCGTACACGGAAATTAGTGAGTTTAAATGCCCTTCAGGAGATGATTATTCGGGAGCGGGAGGACTTCGGCGTATCATCGGAGGAATTGATAAAGCCTTGCTCAAGCAAAAAAAAGGAAAAGTGGATGCATTTAACGCAATAATAGCGAACAAGCCGGGAAAGATAATGTTGATTATGTTGACTGAAAAACAAGCGACCTCACTAGGGCAGTTGGCGAATGTGCAAACCGAGCGAAAGACGGAAAAGTTGGTATTCGTTTGTAATTATCCAACGGCCGAGTTTGACGTGGTACAGTCGGTCAAATTTGTAGAAGGAGGATTGGGAGAAACCTATCGGGGAGGAAACAAACTGGAAATTATGATCAATGGATTTTTAGACAAAGCGGCTCGTAAAGAACGAAAGGCTAAAATTGAACCCTTTGATGCCATATATATAGACCCGAAACATCTGGAATCTGGATTTCTTGGAGTGACTATGAACGCTAAATTGATTCGATTTAAGCGTTAAGATTTCAATTCGAATTCATTCCATATTTAATCATCACATCCCATACTATACTATACGCATTGTCTCAAACATAGAGGTAAGAAAGAAAGGATGAGTAGAAAATAAAAAAAGAAGCTGTCTCGAAAGTTAAGTAAACCGTCATTTCAATCTTATAGTGAAATGACTTCCGAAACTACTTTTGAGACAGCCTATTTTGACAAGTTATTTTTATTTGTGTGGAACTCTAATTCCCACTAGAATCAGTTAATTTAGTTCAATGAACAACTAGCCGTACCAGACCCGACTTGAGTTTCCAATGAAGCTTTTGCCGATTCACATTGCTCTTCCGCATTTTTCTTAGTGTCGTTGATGTTCACAGTTGATTCTGCCGTGATTCCATTTGCATTTGCTTCGCATTGACATACGTAGTCCTTTTTACAAGAAGAGGCCAAAGTAACAATTCCAATGACCGAGAATAATAATATTGCTTTTTTCATAATAATTTTATTTTAGATACATGTATGAATGTAGAACCTCTCTGGGGACATTCCAAGTGTTACTTAGTAAGCGACAGATTAAATTATTAAGTGGCAGGTAAGAGGTGTTTTAGCTGGAAATTAATAAACGGAAGCACGCAGATCTTATTAAAAATATGCTCCAATTTAGTTGAAATGACAGACTTAGGGTATGTGCCTCAGGAGAATTAAGTAAGTGTTTAAATCTAGAGTTAATCGAAGAGCGTACTTCTACAAGATTGGATTGGATTGGATTTGATTAAATTATATTAAATTAAATTGTACTCTTTCTAAGATTGGAATAAATCACGCTTACAATAAGGGCAAACCCAAATTTGAAAAAGAATTTGAACTAGCAGAGTTATTACAATATAAGGTTCGAATTACAACAACAGTAATCCTTGATCTCTTAGTGAAAGCCAATTTTGAGATTCAAGGAAGAATTCAAAATCACCAAGATCTGACTGTTCAAAAGATGTTTTCCATTCTGAAAGAGTTTGAACAGAGGAATCACTTAAAATGTCTATTATCCATTGACTCATTGCAACGGAACCTTTCAATATGAAATCTTCTTTCAAATTATGAAAAACCAATTTGGCACGCACGACCGTTTTGCCTTTCTTTTGAAATTCATATGTTTCTAGAATTGGATTTTTGTTGCCGATCCACACCACTTTGGCATTCCAATTAAGCTTCATCTCAGTTTCTAACATTAGCACGCTTTCAATGAAATCAGGTGCTAACATAGTCGGAGGCACTTCAAAATCAAACCATTCATCTAATTCGAATTCAAAACAAACGCCATGCATGTAATTGAAAAGGGATTTCCGAAGTCCTTCGCTAAATAGTTCATGCTCAGTCCCCTTTGGATCTTCATGCACTAAATCATTATTGGCAAAGGCGCCTAACGTTTCATTTTTGTTAATGACATGGTATTTCTCAGGTGCTTTTCCAACCGGACTATGGGCGGTCATAGCAAACTGATGCCAAAACCCAGAATGTACAACGCCATTCATGAATAATTGTCGTACAATTTCTAGGGCATCAATGGTTTCTTGTGCAGTTTGAGTTGGAAAGCCATACATTAAATACGCATGAACTAAAATACCAGATTCCGTGAAGTTTTTAGCAACCGTAGAGACTTGCGAAACCGTAACTCCCTTTTCCATTAACGTTAATAATCGATCGGAGGCCACTTCTAATCCACCAGATACAGCAATGCAACCTGATGCCTTCAACAGGCGACATAAATCGGCGCTGAAACTTTTTTCAAATCGAATATTGGTCCACCAAACCACAGAGAGTTTTCGATTTAGTATTTCAATAGCTACATCGCGCATTAAAGCAGGAGGTGCGGCTTCATCGACAAAATGAAATCCATTTTCACCTGTTTGAGCAATAATTTCTTCGATCCGATCACAGATTAAGGCAGCCGTTACAGGTTCATAATCTTTGATATAATTCAATGTGATGTCACAAAACGAACATTTTCCCCAGTAGCAACCGTGCGCCAACGTAAGTTTGTTCCAACGTCCATCGCTCCACATTCGATGCATTGGATTGGCAATTTCAATGACAGATAAGTATTGATCCAAAAGTAGATCAGCATAATCAGGGGTACCCACTGCGCGTTGAGAAACATCTAAATCAGGAGACCCATTGGAATAGATAACTACTTGATCTAATAAAGAAAACGTACGTTTTAAAGATTCAATAGGTCGATTCCCTTGCAAATGATCAATTAAATTCAGTAAAGGCATTTCTCCATCATCCAACGAAATAAAATCTACATATTTAAAGACCCGGGGATCTGAAATAGAACGCAATTCCGTATTAGGATAGCCACCTCCAAAATGTACCTTGATTTTAGGATGGTTTTGTTTGATATATTGTCCACAACGTAACGCACCAAAGAGATTTCCTGGGAATGGAATGGAGATGCATAGTACGTCAGGTTGAGTTTCCTTGATTTGATTTTCTAATCTTTCGACCAAAAACTGATCTGTAAAAGTCAAAGGTTGGTTTAAGTTGTTTTCTAATTCGTCAAATGAATTAGCGGAGAGACTTATCCGCTCCGCATAACGACTAAAACCAAAATGAGGATCAACAGTTTCTTTAATCAAGTCAGATAAATCTTCCAGATAAAGGGTAGCAAGATGTCGGGCTTTATCACGAATCCCCATGGTGCCAAAAGCCCAATCTAACTCTTCCAATTGTTCAAAACGACCGGCTTCCGGCAAATAATCCCCATCACAAATGGCGTAAGCCAAGGTGTGGTTTTTATTCTGCAAAAATTGGATAACATTGTCAATGGTTTGAATGTAATGCCCTTGCAAGGAAACCATTCGTTGAATATTGACGGATTCGCCAATCATGTCATCCGTAATTCGAGAAAATAGCTTCGTTAATCCAGAAGAAGAAAAGATCTCTAGAATCACTTCAATGCCCAAATCGCATTGATTTGATTCAATATTTTTAGAATTACAAAACCCTTTTAAATATGCCGTAGCAGGGTAGGGCGTATTAAGTTGTGTAAAAGGAGGTGTTACTAAAAGGAGTTTCACAGATGTTCAAAATAAATAAAATAAACTAGTCAAAAGGACGACTAGCCCATTAACCCCAACGTGCTAGAAATAACAAAAAATAACCCCATCAATAATGGAATATTCAATGTACGATCAATGCCATCGTTATAACCAAACTCAGAGAGTTTAATCGTTCCAATTCCACCT
Organism: Cytophagales bacterium; assembly: GCA_965277185.1. Classification (GTDB taxonomy): domain Bacteria; phylum Bacteroidota; class Bacteroidia; order Cytophagales; family JAHDFW01; genus JAHDFW01. Next base: position 27,740 of record CBDICC010000043.1, read on the forward strand.
ACAAACACATAACTTAGATATTGCGCTTTGGATGCGTATTCAACATAAGCACCGCCTAAAAATCCACTAATAGAAACAAGCCCGGCTTGTGCAATCAAAGCTGCACCAACCACCAATAAATAAGTGCCTCCTTGGATGGTTCGATCTTGATTCCAGAATATGATTAAAAGCACTCCAAATAAAACTTCACCAACCAAACCTGCAATATAAACTTCTCTTGCTCCAGCCAAATGCATATCACCCATGACCTGACTGATATTTAATAATGCAAATAAGACTAATACGCCACTGTATATACTTGGTTTTGTAGTGATAAGATAATATCCGATCAAAGTTACAAATCCTCCATGCATTAATAAGAACGAATATGATGCTCCTTCGAAGCGTAAATGGGTTCCTTCAATTACCCCATGAATCGCGACGCATGCCAATGCGATTCCAAAAATGATTTTTTCTACTTTTCCCACGTTTCTGATTTAAAAAATGAATTGAATTAATCTGATTTGAATGTATCTATAGAATGAATTATTAATTACTCCTATGCACATCCTCTTGCTACTGTATCATTATAATGCAGGAAGTAGCGTTGGTTACATTCTAAGTAAGAATGAATGTTGGATAATAAAATAAGTAACTAAACTAAACTATACTAAATTATATCAAATACCAGAAAGCCCTTTATTTTGCTGAGCCTTAAGCCATATTATGATAGACATTTTGCACATCGTCATCATCCTCGATCTTTTCCAATAATTTTTCAACGTCCGCAATTTCCTCTTCGGAAAGTGCTTTTGTGTCATGTGGAATCCGTTCAAAACCAGAGGTGATAATTTCGATTTTCATTTCCTCTAATTTCTTTTGGATCGAACCAAAGCTTTCAAACGGACCATAAATCATGATGTCTTCCTCATCTATAAAGACCTCTTCTGCACCATAATCAATGAATTCCAGTTCTAATTCTTCCGGATCATGATCGCCCTTGGCTATTTTGAAATGACAGTTTCGATCAAACATAAACTCAACGGATCCTGCAGTACTTAAGTTTCCGTTGCATTTATTGAAATAGCTTCGCACATTAGCAACGGTACGATTATTATTATCAGTAGCCGTTTCGATGATCACTGCAATTCCGTGTGGTGCATATCCTTCAAATAAAGTTTCTTTGTAGTCAGAAGTGTCTTTGTCAGTAGCCTTCTTAATTGCCCGTTCTACATTGTCTTTAGGCATGTTAGCGGCTTTTGCATTTTGCATTACCGCCCTTAATTTAGCATTGGTATCTGGATCAGGGCCACCGGCTTTCACAGCCATGACAATGTCCTTTCCAATTCGAGTAAAGGTCTTTGCCATTTGACCCCATCGTTTCATTTTTCGTGCTTTTCTAAACTCAAATGCTCTTCCCATCGGTTATTTAGATTGTTAAATTTTATTTTTAATTTGATTAATTTAAAGGATAACTTATTTCACTACGAAGCGAACCGTTTGTGATTGTTTTCCATTGGTAATTCGAGCAAAATACAAACCAGATTGCCAACCGACTGTAGTAAAGGCGGTATTGTTTTTCGTAGTAGAATCCATTTGAATTAACTTTCCATTTGCATCATATACATCAATAAAAGTAGGTGTGCGTGAAGGCAAACCTGTTGTAGACCACTGAAGTGAAATTCGGTCCTTCACTGGATTAGGGTACGTTTGTAAGCCCATTTCTGCTACATCATTTTCAATTCCATCAATAAATGGAGTAGGATTATATAAATATCGTGTTTGTTGTACATCTCCAATGCTATCCATTAAAAATTCAAGTACTGGATATTGTCGCCCTCGTGTCCAGTATCGAACATAGTATTCATGAATGGCAGGAATAGTTTGTGGAAGAAATTGAGATACAGGTGCCCACTCAAGTGAATCTCCGAAGATTGGGAAGAATGGGTTTTCAACCAATACATCCGCATCAAAAGAACGTGTCATCCGAATTTCCTGACGTAAACTCTCATAGGAATTTAGAGCACCAATGGAATCTCCAGGTAAGTGCAAAGTGCCAAATCCATTAATTGAATCCAATATGGTTACAGTTTCGTTTAATCTAAATGAATCAACATAAATACCTAATCCAGGAACAGTATCTCCATAATACCCAGTGTAACTTCCTGCTCCATCTTCCAACCAAACATCATTATATTCCATAATGTATTTTGCCTGATGTAGAGGAGAGGTATAATTGGTCCGTATAAACCAGATGGTGTCGAGTATAGCAGTTAAATCTAATCCAAAGCTATTTCCAACAATGGTGAGTTGTGAAGCACTGTTGTTATAATAAGTAATGTTTAGTCCACTGACCAAAAGGCTATCTTGCAAAGCCAAATTTGCAGAGGCTGGATACAAAGAATCACTGGCCATGGCTGGCGCAAGGAATTCCATTGTATCTAATTGATGATTTTGTAAAAAATCAAAATACCATTGTTGTAATTCACCTTGAGAACCGACAAATACGCTTCCCACGTAAGCAGTATCTTCAGAGAAAATAACTTGATCACCAGCGGCACCAAAATCGTCCGAACTAATGGTCTTTTGAGCATAGGCCCAGCCAGCCAAAATAAGTACTGCAATAAATAAAATTCCTTTTTTCATAATCAGGGTGTAAATGTTATCTTTGGATAAATTTAAGCTTAAAATTACAAAAAATAATAATATAAATTTCGAACCACATGGAATTCATAAAAGTTACGGAAAATGCGCGACCAAATATCGCACTGATTGAGTTGAACAGACCAAAAGAGTTAAATGCATTGAATTTGCAATTAATGGGCGAACTTCGAGATGCATTAAAAGCGTTGGACGAGAATGATTCAGTACGTGTGGTGGTACTAACAGGCAATGCAAGGGCCTTTGCTGCAGGAGCAGACATTAAGCAAATGGCTGGAAAAACCGCCATAGATATGTTACATGTAGATCAATTTTCCACTTGGGATCAGATTCGAAAGACAAAAAAGCCAATTATTGCAGCCGTATCTGGATTTGCATTAGGAGGAGGATGTGAATTGGCGATGACTTGTGATATGATTATAGCATCCGAAACAGCAAAATTCGGACAACCTGAAATAAAAATTGGAACCATGCCTGGAGCAGGAGGAACGCAGCGTTTGACCAAGGCATTAGGGAAAGCAAAAGCGATGGAGTTGGTATTGACGGGTGATTTCCTTTCAGCTGAATCAGCTTGCCAACATGGTTTGGTAAATAAAGTAGTACCAGTGGAGTTGTATTTAGAAGAGGCCTTTAAATTGGCCCATAAAATTGCGCAAATGTCTCCAGTAGGTGTGAAATTGGCAAAAGAATCTATCAATCGATCTTATGAAACCCATTTAGATGAAGGGTTGCACTTTGAACGTAAGAATTTTTATCTGACGTTTGCTTCAGAAGATCAGAAGGAAGGTATGAATGCGTTTGTAGAGAAAAGAAAGCCAGAATTTACGGGTAAGTAATATATTGAAATATATACCGGATGCGGACGTTTTCTGTCTAGGAAATAAGACTATATCAAACCAGATTGGTTTGAATTCGTATAGCTTTTATAACCGGGAATAATAAATTGATACGTTGATATGCATACCCTACAATTAAAGAAAATCCTAGCCACCAAAAATAATATCGTAGCCTTTCTAACGTGTGGATTGTGGTGCTTACTGTGTTTTTCGGTGCAAGCACAGGATTTTGAAACATTGGAGGAAGACTCGGACGGAAATGTAATTAATACTAGTAAAGAAGGGAATGAACGAGCAGAATTGCCAGGCGAATTAACGAACAAAGGATTATTTTTAACAACCTACTTTTCTGCTGGGTATAATAGGCGGAATTCCAATGGAAATTTAATAAATAGTAAACCAGGTGCTGCAGGGGCCAATTTTGGAACGGCACTGGAAATTGGTGTTGCCCGTAATTTCAGAGTAGGTCCTGTTTTTGAACGTGCTGGCTTTTGGACTAGGGCAGGTGATTCTCTGAAAATATACTCGTTGAATTACGGTTTAAACTTTCACTTTCGAGTAGTGAATGAAGAGAAGAAGTTTTACTATGCACGTATCGGAGCAGGATTAAGCAGCTTGCAAGTCTTCGATATTTTTATTGTAACAAATCAAGACAGTATTTTATTGGCTTCGAATAAAGGAGGGTTTCTAAATATGGAATTTGGAGTGGAACAGCGGTATAATCCCAAAATCACCTATTTCTATGGAGTAAAAACAGGCATGATGTTTTATCCTGAAATGGTTCGAATTAATATTTATTCGCCGGCAAACCCAGCGATAGTGTACATGAATGAGGGATTGCCAAGTCAAAATAGATACAAAGTGAATTTTAAACAATTGCTATTTGTATTTGGAATTTCATTCAAACTTTGACTTTATTCACGGTAATATGATTATCTGTTTTTCATAATTAACGCTGGAAATCGATTTGTAAACTCCAATAATAATCGAAATATCAAATGACCTTAAATTCTCAACCAACTTCGAATAAGCTTTTACTTCTACATGGAGCACTTGGTACTACCGGGCAATTTGCCGGGTTAGTGGATGCGTTGGCACCCGAATATGAATTGTTTCAATTTAATTTTTCATCCCATGGGGGTAATGTTGCTAATGCTAGAGGGTTTGGAATAGATGCGTTTGCACAAGAGGTAATTCAATTTTTAGACGAACATCAAATTGAGAAGATAGATGTATTTGGATACAGTATGGGAGGATTTGTAGCATTAAAAGTAGCACAAATCAGTCCGTCTCGAATTGGGAAAATCATCACCCTTGGTACAAAGTTTGATTGGACTCCTGAAAGTGCTCAAAAAGAAGTCAAACATCTAAATCCCGATAAGATTATTGAAAAGGTACCTAAGTTTGGTCATTTTTTGGCCAAAACTCACGGCGAAACAGAATGGAAATTACTCATGAAAAAAACAGCAGATATGATGTTGGATTTAGGGAGTCAAAATGTATTAGAAACCACCCCCTTTGAACAAATCCTGCATGAAATCACCATCGGAATAGGTACAGAAGATAATATGGTAAGCCTTTCTGAATCTGAAAAAGTAGCCAAGTTACTTCCAAATGGTACATTGGAAATCTTCGAAGGGTTTAAGCATCCAATGGAACAAATAGACGTTCAGGTTTTGAGAAATGTAATTCGGAAGCAAACGTCGACAATTGAGTGAAATAAATGCTGATTTTTATCGTTAGTTTCGGATAGATAGCTTAATTGAAACTAACTTTACGAACCAATAATAATACAAATTGAATGGAACAAGATTTTACGAATTCAACCTCTTCTTCAACAGAAACAAGTTTATCCAGCGCTTCAAGCAGGGAACAGAATTTGGTACGAGCCGGACGAATTATTTTATCCGTCTTATTTATTTTTTCAGGACTAAGTAAATTGATGTCTCTTTCCTTCTTCGATGGATTGGTCGGAGAATTGTTTTTTGGTGCGGATTTCTATGATCATTATACGGGGATGACATATGTACAGATCTTAACCCGAGTGATCATTAGTGGAGAATTATTGCTTGGTGCAGCGCTGCTTCAAGAAAAACATTTTAAGAAAATTGTACTGCCCTTTACTTTTATATTATTGGCTGTTTTTACCATCCATTTGTTTTACGAGGGGTTTCGTCAGGATAATTTTGTGACAGGTAATTGTGGATGTTTTGGAGAAATTTTACCAATGACAATATTGCAGTCCATTATTAAAAATGTGCTTTCCATGGTTATTGTTGGATTGGTTTGGTGGAGATATAAACCAAAAGAGGAAATTCGGCTTTATTCATGGGTTTTTCCGACCGTTTTGGGAGCAGTTTGTTTAGGAACCGTGTGGTTTACGATTAAGGATTATACTCCTGCAAATTTAAATAACGGAGCAGTTTCAACAGCATTTGAATTAGCGTCGGATGATTCAAATTCGAATGGGAGTACGGTTGATACGAATGCAGCTTTGCCTTTGGATACCGTGAACTCAGTAGATACAACTAATAATAATGATACCGGAGATGGAAATACAGTTCCGTTAGAGGGTGTTTCAAAAGGGGATAAACCTGAAAAAACAGCTGGAGATTCCGGAAATTCAAATGATAGAAGCGAGGATCCTAAGAAGCGGAATCCAAAGGATGCAGGATCAAATGGCACCGCACAAACGGATAAATTAACACCAACAGATGTAACTATTAATCTGTTAAAAAGTTATGGAAAGTTTTCGGATGGTTCCAATCTGGAAGTGGGTAAAGGAACACAATTGGTATGTATTTTTAGTATGACTTGTTCGCATTGTCAGGAAGTATATAAGGATATGTGTGAGTTGGATAAATACGGTAAATTTCCGCCGAAATATTTATTTAACTATGGTGAAGTAGGCGAGCAAAAGTATTTCTTTAATCAGGCGGGAGGATGTGAGGATCGTCATATTCGCTTTGGTCATGATAATTATGTAGACTTTATGCGCGTATTAGAGGGGACAAGTTTTCCTCGAATGTTGGTTTTTAAAGATGGTGAAATTGTGAAACAGTGGGATGTGGATACCTATTCCCGCGATTCTATGAAATCTTTTTTCAATATTGAAGAGAAAGAAGAGGGAGGAGGTTTATTTGACGATGATGATGACAAGAAAGACCCATTGGACGATGAAGGTGGCAAACTACCTTGGGAATAGTAATTGGGTGCCAAATCGCTTAAAAACCAGTCTCTAATCTGAATTTTTCACAATCTGAGTAAAAATTTGTATTATAGCAGATAATGTCATTAAAATGATATTACTGAACTATGAAGGAGCAAATTCGAAATCTTTGTAACTTAGGAAAAGTAAAGGAAGTAATTACTTTGCTCGAATCTTTTAATTCCCGTCAACCGGAAGATGTACAAGCTGATGTGACATCTGAATTGGAATTGATGAAAAAAGTTTGGAAAAATCATGAGACTGCGATTCATTTGAAGTCTCTTTCGCAAGTCCAGGTCGGGGAAATAATGTTCAATACAGCCCTGAATATTCTGGAGAAGTTTAATATTTCGCCAGAAGAAATAAATTTGAGCGATGGACAGTCAGATTCAAATCAGCCGGAAGAAACAGAACAGGTAAAACGGCCCTTCGTACTCTCAATATTAAGTGTTTTTGGAGGAATTAGCATATTGTTTAATGCGGTTCAGTTTATGACCTCTGAAATGCTAAACTCAAGTTGGAAGCCTACATTAATCATTCTAATTCAAAACGTTTTAATTCTAGTGCACATCTATCTCCTTTGGAAGATGAAACGGAGCAATATAGGCTTTTGGATTGCTAATTTTTTGGTGTCTTTGTTTGCAATGTTCTGGTTGGACTTATACGGCTTGGTAGCGCTGGATCCATTGAAATTACTTATGCTTGGCGTGTATCTTGCGTATTATATCGTCATAGGTTTTATCCTTAAAACGCACTTTCGAAAAATGACTTAACCGAAATGAAAGAGACCTACTATTATATCAAACCAATTCGTTTTAGAGGTGGAATTTGTTGTTTGTGTACACTTACAATATTAATTATGGGAGTACTCAGTTCTTGTAAAAATAGTCAGTCTACAGCGAAAGGAACAGAATCTAAATCTCAATTAAATACATCCAAATCTATGGCTGGATCAATGAAGGCAACAAATGATGGAACCACCACATGTCAGTTGGTTGAAAAAGATTCCAAATCGAAAAATGGAAAAGTAGTTGGGAAGGATCTATATCTGCGTTGTTCGATTCAGGACTATTTTATAAAATTTTGTGAAAGTGACGTAACTCGTTCTGATTTAGAAAAATACATTGATCGAGGAATCACAGTCAAAATGGAAATCTTGCAAGGGGAGTGGGATAATTGTTCCGATCAAGATTATCCCGTGCAAAGTAGAGTGGGTACTTACGTGGCCATAAAAGAAATTGTAGAGTAAACTGAGGTTGTCGCTGCCAATCTAATCTTAAGACTGCATTTCATCCAATTCCATCCATCGCATCGTCTTTTCATCTACAGATTCCAGTATTTCACCAATCCGATTAGAAATATTGGACAGCGCTTCATAATCTTGATCTCCTGTGGCCAATTTTTCTTCTAACTGATTTTTCTCCTCTTCTAACTTTGCAATTTCTCCTTCCAACGATTCATATTCTCGTTTTTCATTATAGGAAAGTTTTTTCTTTTCCTTCTCCTTCTTAACGACTGGAGCTGCGGGTTTTGGAGTAGTGCTTTTTTCATTGGAACGAGCCTCTTTTTCACGATCCAATTGTGAGGAACGATATTCGGTATACGTTCCATTGAAATCTTTAATTTTACCGTCTCCTTCAAATATAAATAGATGGTCTACCAATTTATCCATGAAATATCGATCATGCGTTACGAGTATTACGCAGCCACCATATCCTTCCAAAAATTCTTCGAGTTTTTGTAATGTTAAAAGATCCAAGTCATTTGTTGGCTCATCAAGAATCAGGAAGTTAGGATTTTTGATTAATACGGTAAGGAGATATAACCTCCGTTTTTCTCCTCCACTTAGTTTAGATACATAGGTATATTGCATTTCCGGTGGAAACAGAAAATGCTCAAGAAATTGGGACGCTGAAAGTTTTTTTCCATCCCCTAAAGTAATTACTTCAGCAATGTCTTTTAAGACCTCAATTACCCGTTTATCCTCTTTGAGCTGGATTCCTTGCTGTGAGAAATATCCATAAATTATGGTTTCACCCACATTTATTTTACCTGTATCCGCCTCTTCTTTCTGTGTAATAATATTTAAGAACGTGGATTTTCCAACACCGTTTTTTCCAACGATACCTATTCGTTCTCCTTTTTTAAACGTGTAATCAAAACCATCTAAAATTTTAAGATCACCGTAGCTTTTATGCACTTTTTTTAACTCAAGAATTTTGCCTCCTATACGGGACATTTTCACTTCTAGCTTTAAATCCTGTACAGGTTTTTTGGATTTAGCCTTCTTTTCCGTTTCGTAAAAAGCATCAACTCTAGACTTCGCTTTTGTACCTCGAGCTTTCGGCATTTTGCGCATCCAGTCTAGTTCCTTTTTCATCAATTTACCTGCCTTGGAAATTTCGGTGTCATATACCACCTCTCGTTCGGCACGCTTTAGAAGGAAATAGGAATAATTACCTTTGTGATGAAATAAGTTTCCATTATGCAACTCAAGAATATGATTGCATACACGATCCAGAAAATACCGGTCATGTGTTACCATGAACAGTGTAATGTTGGTTTGCATTAAAAACTTCTCTAACCACTCGATCATTTCTACATCCAAGTGGTTGGTCGGTTCATCTAAAATAAGTAATTCTGGATTGTCCAATAAAACGAGAGCTAGTGCCAGCCGTTTCTTTTGTCCACCAGAAAGTAATTCGATTTTCAAATCTAAATCAGTAATCTGAAATTTAGCTAGGATTTGCTTCATTTTACGATCATAATCCCAAGCATCCGCCTCGTCCATTTTGGAGGAAGCGAGTTCAAATTCTTTTTGAGTAGCATCGTTGTAATTTTCGGTCTGACGGACAAGAGCTAATTCATACTGCGCGATTATATCCAGCACATGAGAATTATTCCCTGTGATCATTTCATTAATGGTCAAATGCTCATCGAAGCTTGGATTTTGATCCAAATAACCAATCCTAATTCCATTTCGAAGCGCAACTTCCCCTCGGTCTGCCGTGTCCATGCTAGCAATAATTTTTAGCATGCTGGTCTTTCCAGTACCATTGTTGGCAATTAGAGCAAATTTGTCTCCTTTGCTTAACCCAAAACTTAAATCTTCAAACAGCACACGTTCTCCATACGTTTTAGTAAGCCCCTCAACCGATAAATAATTCATTTGCAGTATATATAGTAATGTACGTGTAAGACAGATTATGCCGTTTGGATCAACTTTAACCTTGTTAATAGTCCATGTTAAAGAACGAAAAACATTCTATTAAATGGTTTTCGTTTTTCGTTGGTCCAAATTTAATTGCGAAGTTATATAATTTTGAATGAAAGCAGAATTTCCTTAGAAGAGAAGTTGAAATGATTTGAATTCGATAAAGTGCAGGGTTTAGAATCAGGAACCAACAATTAAGTGTCAAGATGCAATGACAAGGATTACCTAATGGAGTTGATCTGACCATTGTTTGGAGGATTTGGATGTTTCGGGAGAAACATTTTTGGATCCTTTCTCTGTGGTGTTCATAGTGTTAGAGACTTCTGACCAATTCCATTCTTTTACTTTTCGTCGCTTCAAATGACGAATTGCCCGATCTTGACGAGTTCCTAATGTGATGATGCCGGTCATCGCACCAATGGTAGCGAGCAACAGATTTGGCTGCGTATCCCATTCATAGTTTTGAGATTCCCAAACCATGTATGCTGCGGTTTGAGTTCCTTCTTTTATAAACCACTCGATTAATTCATATCCAACGTTTATGGCAACACAAGCACACACAATGACAAAATTGAGCCATCGGTCCTTTAATAGAATCCGTTGACGGATAAAGATTTCACGAATAATCATAACCGGAACAAATCCTTGCACAAAATGAAGAAATTTCCCGAATAAATTATTGCCCTCTCCAGTAAGTCCAAAATTAAATAATGGCACTTTAGCATAAGTGTAGTGCGCTCCAATAAGCAAGACTACACAGTAGGAAGCAATTAAGGTATATGTAAATGAAGTGAATTTAAATCGACCGGAAATAGCCCATACAATCCCTAATCCAACCAACACAGGAAGGACAGCTGTAAACCATTTTAGATAATCAGTTGGATCAATAACAGACCAAATGAAAACTAAAAAAAGTAGGGCGATAATGACTCTTTTATAGTTCATTCAAAGAAAGAATACTTTATGGTAGACAACGAATATACTAAAAAATGCACATATGAAGCAAGTTTTACGATGTTGATGTGCAACGGTTAGTTTAACTGAAAGTGTAGAAACGTAAATAGGTGATTATAAAACCTTATTCAAGTCTTCCCAAAACGTAGGGTAGGACTTGGCAACCACTTCAGGGTTTTCAAATTCCACGGTGCAAAATTGTTTCAAAGGGGCAAAAGCCATTGCCATACGATGATCCTCATAGGTTGTAATGCTAATTTCCGGTGGGATATTCAATTTAGAAGGCTCAAGTGAAAATTTATTTTCCTCTATTTCAATAAGCTGAACATTCAACTTGCTTAATTCATTTTGCATAGCTTGTATGCGATCGGTCTCCTTGATTCGAAGGGATTCCAATCCGGTTAAATGCAGTTTTATTTTGTGCAAAGCACAAGTAACCAAAACGGTTTGAGCAATGTCAGGACAATCTGAAAAGTCAAGTGTAAGTTCCTTAACTGAGGGTTTACCTACGGTTAATAGCATCCCATCATTGTTAAACGTTGTAGAGACACCGAGTTGTTGATAAATAGTACGAACAACCGAATCGCCTTGAAGCGAATCTTCCGTATAGCCTTTTAACAAAAGTGTTTTTTCATCCCCTCTCAATAATCCAGATAATGAAACGAACGAATACCAATAAGATGCAGAAGACCAATCTGGCTCTATTACAAGCTGATTTGGTACATATGTAGTTCCAGGAATTACTATTTTATTGCCATTCCATTTACTTTCTATCCCGAAATGTCGCATTAAATCCAATGTCATTTGGATATAGGGCCTCGAACCTACTTTTCCAACTAAGCAAAGCTCCAAGCCTTCTTCCAACATGGGAGCGATCATCAGTAGGGATGAGATATATTGGGAACTTACCGATCCATCTATCGCTAATTTTAAATACGCTTTTAAGGAAGTATAGCCCTTGATTTCTATTGGAGGGTAACCCTCTTTTTCCAGATAATCTATTTTGGCACCAATTGATCGCAACGCATCAACTAATATTTTAATAGGTCGATTATGCATCCTATCAGAACCCTTCAAAGTTTTCTTTTGACCAGAGATCGCAGTGTAGGATGTAAGGAAGCGCATAACTGTCCCAGCATCTTGTACATCTAATCGTTGATCTGTTTCGATGGCTGCAAGCAATCGTTGCATAATTTGTGAATCACGAGACGTAGAAATGGATTTAAGCGTACACTTGTTGCCAGTAATGGCATCAATGATTAACGCACGATTTGTAATGCTTTTAGAGGTGGGTATATCCAGTGTAATCATAGTTGGCAGTGCGCAATGCAAGTTAATTGGAGGCTACGTAATATTGAAGCGCATTAATCAGGATCGATTCTTCGACAAACTGATCAAAACAGGCATTTCCAATGCCATTTAATAAGGAAAAACTAATTTTTGCATTTTGGTTCTTTTTATCCTGTAGCATTAAATTAAGTAAATCCGAAAAGTGATTTTCGGAGATGGAAACTTTTCCAAAGAATTCCATAAGTAAAGAACGAATCTCTGAGAGTTCATTTTCTGAGATTAGCCCCAATTGAAATGAAATATGTGATTCACAAATCATCCCAGCAGCAACCGCTTCTCCATGCAGAATGGCATTTGGACCTTTTAAAAGGAATGATTCGATTGCATGCCCAACGGTATGTCCAAAATTTAGAATTTTTCGAGGACCATTCTCTTCAAAGTCTTCTAATACAACGTTCTTTTTTATTTCAACTGAGCGTTCAACAACGGCATCTATATTGAGGTTGTTTAAATGTACTTGTAGATATTCGTAGTGGATTTTATCTCGGATCAAGGCATGTTTAATAACTTCGGCAAGGCCTGATTTAAACTGTCGTTGATCAAGTGTATTTAAAAATTGCACATCAATAAAAACGGATTGAGGATTACTGAAAACACCTATTTGATTTTTGAAATCGTGAAAATCAATGCCCAGTTTACCTCCTACACTGGCATCTACTTGAGAAAGCAGTGTAGTTGGGATTTGGACAAAGGCAATACCTCTTTTGTAGGTCGAGGCACAAAACCCACCCATATCTCCTATAACTCCGCCACCCAAGTTAATCAACAGACTTTTACGATCAAATTTCTCATTCGTAAGCGTTTGCCAAATAATGCTGCACGTATCTAGATTCTTGTTTGTTTCTCCTGAATCGATTTGAATAAGGGTATGCTCAGGTAAAAAATGCTCAATCAGTGGGTAACAATGCTGTTTGGTATTTTCATCCACTAAAACGGCCACTTTTGAAAATGAATTTATCCTTAAAAATGGATGAAGTGATTTTTCAATAGGGGATTGATGAATGTTGTATGGAATGTCTTTAGTTTCCAAAATAGATTAAATAATGAGTGGAGATTGAATGATATTATTAATAAATCAGCTGATTTATTTTTATTTATCTAATTAAACACGTTGAAGTTAGTTAGCCTAACAAGTCCGTTTGAACTTTAATTGATTCATCATGAACTAACTTGTATAAATCCGAAATAAATTTTTCTGACAGCCCTTTTTTACCGCCCCAATTAGGTCTGGTTTCAATAATCTCTTTCCAACGTTCCGGCTGATATACGGCTACGTTATTTTCTTTTTTAAACGAACCAATCGCATGGATATGTGCATTGCGCTGAGCTAATAAAGCGATTATTTCTTGATCCAAAACGTCAATTCCAGCACGTAATTGAGCCAATTTATCAATAAGTAGCGTATCATCAAATTTTCGTTTTCGATGAACTAGATTATTTAAGAAATCTTCAAAATCGCTTAATTTAATCTGTTGTTCCGCATCGCTTAAGGCATTGCTGGGATCAGGATGGACTTCGATCATCAGTCCGTCAAAGTTTAGATCAAGAGCTTTTTGAGCTACTTCTGGTAAAAGCGAACGCTTTCCCGCGATATGACTCGGATCACAAATCATAGGGATATTAGGCAACTCGTGATGAAATTCAATGGGAATTTGCCATTGAGGGATATTGCGATATTTCACCGGATTGTATGTGGAAAATCCTCTGTGAACTGCAGCTAAATCCTCTACTCCCGCATTCTGTAGCCGTTCTATGGCACCCATCCAAAGTTTTAAATCTGGATTAATCGGGTTCTTCACCATCACAGGAAGTCCAGTTCCTTTCAAGGAGTAAGCCAATTCTTGAACTGCAAAAGGATTAACCGTAGTTCGTGCACCAATCCAAACAACATCAATATTATGAGCCAACGCTTCTCGAATGTGCTGATCTGAGGCGATTTCAACGCCTACCTTCGCTTCTGGAAATGCTTCTTTGGCTGCCGCAATCCATTCTAGTGCTTTATAGCCTATTCCTTCAAAACTGCCAGGTCGCGTTCTTGGCTTCCAAACTCCAAAACGAACGATGTCCGTTCCTAAAGCATGCAATTTTTCTATGGATTGAAAAACTTGCTGTTCGTTTTCCGCACTGCAGGGACCAGATATCAACAAAGGTCCTTTCTTCTTGGATATGAGCTTATGGAAGTAGTTTTGCACGGCGTGAGATTAATTGATTTCGAATTCGTTAAAACGTTATGTTTTGAAAAGGTGAAATTAATTATATTTGAACAATTATAGAGGAATGAACACAATAAACCCTGATATATTTAAAAATACAAAGGTTGCTTTTGCAGCTAAAAGCAATAAGCAGCTGAAAAAAGCCCGTTTTTTGTTCCGTTCGATGGGGAATTCTTCTCTTTCTGCAATGGGAACCTTTTTTACAAAAATTGGTTTGAAATGGGGACTTCCAATTACTGGGCTCGTTAAAAGCACCATTTTCGAACAATTTTGTGGAGGAGAGTCAATTGGTGAAAGCGAACAAACCATGAATTTGTTGGGAGCGCATGGAATAGGGACGATTCTGGATTACTCCGTAGAAGGAGAGGCCCTTGAATCTGCATTTGAAGCTACTAAAAATGAAATTTTGGAAACCATTCGTAAATCAAAGGATGAGGAACATATTCCGTTTTCGGTATTTAAATTAACTGGTGTAGGCCGATTTGCCATTTATGAAAAGGTGCAAGCAGGGTTAGAATTAACAGACGAAGAACAGAAAGAATTTAGTAATGCGAAGGCAAGAGTAGAAGAACTTTGCGCCTTTGCGCATGAAAACGACAATCCATTACTAATTGATGCCGAAGAAACCTGGATTCAGGATACGATTGATGCTATTGTTCTTGAAATGATGGGCAAATACAATAAGCAACGTGCGATTGTATATAACACCATTCAGTTTTTATCGAGTAGAAGGAATGAATTTGCTTCGAAAGCAACATCAGAAAGCATTGGATGCCGAATTTCATTATGGGGTTAAGATGGTAAGAGGTGCTTATATGGAACAAGAACGAGCCCGAGCCAAAGAAAAGGGATATGTAGATCCTATTCATGCGAATAAAAAAGCAACCGATCAATGTTATAATGAAGGCATAGAATATTGCGCGACCTATACCAATCGGATTTCGCTGTGCGCCGGGACCCATAATGAAGAAAGTGCGATCTTACTAATGCAACACATGGCGAAATTGAATATAGCCAAAAATGATCCGCGCATTTATTTTGCCCAATTGCTGGGGATGAGTGATCATATCTCATTTAATTTAAGCAGTAATGGATATAATGTGGCCAAGTATGTTCCATATGGACCAGTAGCGTCAGTAATGCCCTATTTAATTCGCAGAGCGGAAGAAAATACCTCGGTGTCTGGTCAGGCAGGTCGAGAGCTTAGTTTGATCGAAGAAGAAATTCAACGAAGAACTCAAACTCGATCTTAAAAATTCCAAGAATGGCGGTAGGTATATTTTCAACATCGCTGATTGTCCTATTCATATGTTTCTTGATCGTGGGACCTTTGGTTTTCGGGATTCGTTTTTTTAATTTGGCGAAGAAGCTGGGTGGAAAACGTATTCTTTGGACGTTTATTGGGGTTTTGGCTCCGATCGTGTTGGAATGTTATATATTGTTTATGTGTTCGTTTAACATTGTGATAATTGGAGATTATATGATAAATGTAGATTTAATACATCGAAATTTAATTGTAGCAATGTGCTTTGGTGTTGGATTGATAGCAACATTGTTTATAATGATTCGTCTGGATCGAAACATTCGGAAAGGTCAAGAAATTAAATTGGTTGAAGATCATGAAATGAAAATATTTGGCACAATTGCGAAGGATCAGAACTTCGAAAGTTAACGTATTAACAACAATTAAAGCAAATCAAAGTGATATTACTCGTCTTAGTATCCATTTACATTTTTAAACAGTTTGGGAAACTAGCGGAGTCGAAAGGATATAAAAAATCTACTTGGGGAGGCATTGGTGTGGCCGTTTATT
Source organism: Cytophagales bacterium (assembly GCA_965277185.1). Taxonomy (GTDB): domain Bacteria; phylum Bacteroidota; class Bacteroidia; order Cytophagales; family JAHDFW01; genus JAHDFW01. Next base: position 43,968 of record CBDICC010000043.1, read on the forward strand.
TGGTGCCAGGTTTGGGATTACAATTACTTCTTGGAATTTGTGCGGTATTGTTTAATTGGGATATTGATATAGAAAGTACCATGGTCAATTTGGTCGCAGCAGTGGTTTGCTATGCAATAGGTGGAGGAGCAGCATGGGGAGTATATCTTTATCTGAAAACAAAGGAATCCAAACTTAATTCAAAAGATAGAGAAATAGATGCTTTTGGAAAAAGGTTTGAGGATGGTAATTTCGAGTAAACAAAAAATGGAGTTTTTTACGTTATCTTTTTGGAGCGTTTAACTCTGGGATTTTTAAGTTCATGGATCAACCCAACCTGTTGCTTATTTATAGAAATGTACCTTATAGGTGATCAAAAAGAAAAAACTTCCAATTTTGAGCAAGTGCCCAAAGTCGGAAGTTTTCAGATGCATTGCGTTGCATCGTATTATATAATATGAAATGCGCTTTTACTATTTTACAAATACAAATTCATTTCCGAAATCATCAATTAATTTCAACTCGTCCGAACTTAATTTTTTAACTTCATAATCAATATCCGTGGCTAGCACTGAAACTTCAATGTCTTCTTTATTGTTTTTCCATACCCAGGTACCAGAATAATCAATGTCTGTGATTATAGTATAAGTAGCGCCCATAACAGAATCTTCAGATGTACCGGTCATTGAAAATGAACCATCATCTTCGAATACATATTGTAATTCAGAATATTCGGTGGAAGTGGCAACGGTAGTAGAAGGAATATACTCTTGCAGTGTCCAATCTTGAACCAATCGTTTTTGTTTGGATGAAAGTGTGATTCCGTCGCTTTCATCATATTTGGAACAAGCGTAAAAGGATAAAGTGGTTGCGGTAATTGCCGCAAGAACTAAGATTGTTCTATAATTCTTTTTCATAATTTTAATAGGATTAGGGTTAGTTGAATTTTATCTTATTATCGTAATGTACGAAAATATATGATCTGGTTTGTGTGCTTTTTACATAAAACTGTTAGAGCGTTCTGCATTAATCATAAACTTAGCTTCACGAACAAGCATATTATTTAAACTACAATTCTGTAGTATGGATTGTAATAAAACTTTTCGAATCCATTCAGGATCATTTATAATTTGCTCGATCAGCGGCCCAATTTCTTTATTACTTGAACTCTTTGAAAAGCTTACCTGAAAGTTTACTTGTACAACTTTTTGAATGAGTAGATCTAAGCTTTTACTTCCTTTACTGTTAGGGTTTAATTCACGTAACATCAAATATGCTCTATGTGGAGATCGATTTTGGAGGTGCAATCTGGTTAGTCCAATAATAGCGATTTCGTTTTGTGGCGAAATGTGTCGCGTTCTTTTGAAATAAGAACGTGCCTGATTCTTTTTGCCTTGTTTTAAATTTAGGTTAGCCAGTTCATTGAGAACTAAGATGTTATTTGGATTTGCTTTTTCTGCTTGATTTAATAAAGACATACTACTGTCTGGTGATAAGCTATGTTGTAAATGAGCATATCGTCTGTATGCCAAGGGAGTTCCGAGCAAATCTACATTATGAAATGAAGATTGGATCTCCGCGACGGATTCAATAAAAGGATCATGCAAGTGGATTAATTTTAATGCTTCAGTCCGATTGATGTTTTTTTCGATGTTTAATCTGGATAGATTTAGAAGCATGCTTGCTCCCAATGGTATGACGAATATCCATACAGGGAAAGTTAGGTCATTGGACTTTCTATCAGTTTCAATGTCCACCTCAGAATCAAATAAAGGCTTCACATCACAAATCGCCAGCATGAATAAGAACAATAAGAGTAAAATGGGACGTTCTATAGGAAAACTAAAAAAGGCAATGCCCATAAAAGCAACGATCCCTAAAATGAAGATTAGGTGTTCTTTTGAACCGTTGACTCCTCTGTAAACCGCACGACCGATTGCAATTATTAAAAATAGAAAAATGGGTATGCCATATTCAGAGCAAATCCACAAATAGTCGTTGTGTGGACGTTGATAGATTAAATTCCCACCTGCTGCCCTAGAAGCTAGGACTCCATAGTTTGGAAAATCAATGCGCCAATTATTTGGGCCAACGCCGAATAATGGATGTTCTTGAATAAGCGCGATGGACTTTTTCCATAAAATCAACCGCTCTTTTATTACGAAGGAATCATTGTTTACAACGGTTGAATAGTGCAACGTACTATCGATTTTATGCCAAACTTTGGAATGATAAAATCCCAATACGATAATGATGGTGGCTCCAATGGCAATCATTAATATTTTAAACCGTTTGGTAATTGCCGTTAATTGTTTTCTGTAAAGTAAGGATGCAGCCACTAAACAAAGAAGTGCAGCTACCCATGCAGAACGTGTTTGTAGAAATAGGATTAATGCTAAATTGAGCGTAACTACGAATATACTCAGCCATTTATAAAAGTGTTTTAAACGAAATACATGAATGAGCAATGGGATGTTTAGGATTAAAAAACCTGTACAAATATTACGATGAATAAAGGGACCGCGTAAAAGATATAAATCACCTGACCCATAAATACTTATCTGTACTGCAATCCATCCCAAAACCACTAAATTGATGAATAACATTGTTTGCGCAACCCAGTCAATAATTTTGGAATTATGCTGGATTAATGCTTTGAATAGCATAAATGCAGTGTACGATCCAAACAAGGTAAGTCCTCCATACATTCCTTCTTTCCAATTGGTAGAAGATTGAATGGAATAAAGGATCATCCCGCAGGCAACAATTAAAACGATCAAGGATCTGCGTCCAAGATGAATTTTAATATTAGAATGGAAACTTATACCAACGGCAATCGCAATCAAGATTCCTGCGCACACAAATCTAGCAGGATATAGGATCGGATCATATTGACCAGAAATAAATACAAAAGTGGCAGCAACAAAAAGCAGCTGTACCAGAACGGTTAATAAGAGTTCAGATTTAGATTTCAAATTTTAGCAAGTTCGACCCAAGAATGGATATGAAAATCGAATGAAATATAGCTAAATATTTCATTCGACATGCTATTCTAATGCTGAATTTAGATCTTAGGCCGTTACACCAGCCATTTCTGCTCGTTGTTGAGCTATACGATCGTCATTTAAAAATTCGTCATAAGACATTTTCTTGTTCAAAACGCCAGTTGGGAATATTTCTACAATACGATTCGCAACGGTTTGCACAAACTCATGATCATGAGAAGTAAATAGAACGGTTCCTTTAAAATCCTTCAATGCGTTGTTAAACGCCGTAATGGATTCTAGATCTAAGTGGTTTGTAGGTTCGTCAAGAATTAGCACATTTGCATTTTTCATCATCATTCGAGATACCATACAACGTACTTTTTCTCCTCCAGATAATACATTTGCTTCTTTTAACGATTCCTCTCCAGTAAACAACATTTTACCTAAGAATCCACGGATATAGGTTTCATCCTTTTCCTCAGAAAACTGACGAAGCCAATCTACTAAACTTAATTTTGTGTCGAAGAACTCGGCATTTTCTAACGGAAGATAAGAGGTCGTAATAGTTTGTCCCCACTTAAAATCTCCTCCATCCGGCTGTGCTTCTTCGTTGATCATATCGAAAAACGACGTGGTTGCCAAACTGTCATTTGCTAAGAAAGCTACTTTATCTCCACGATCTAATATTAAATCGAAGTTCTTAAACAACGTTTTACCTTCACTATTTGATCCTGATAAGTTGTTAACTTCTAAAATTTGATCTCCAGCATCCCGTTCTTGGTCATAAATGATGGCAGGATACTTTCTTGAACTTGGTTTGATTTCATCCAAATTGATTTTCTCGAGCAATTTCTTTCGACTGGTTGCTTGTTTTGACTTGGATGCATTGGCAGAAAAACGAGCTACGAATTCTTGTAGTTCTTTTTGTTTGTCCGCTAGTTTTTTATTTCGGTCTGAAGCTTGCTTAGACGCAAGTTGACTAGATTCATACCAGAAAGAGTAGTTCCCTGTAAAGGTATTAATTTGACCATAATCAATATCTACAATATTGGTGCAAACGGTATCTAGAAAATGCCTATCATGCGAAACAACAATGACAGTGTTTTTGAAATCGATTAGGAAATTTTCCAACCAAGTAATGGTTTTTAAATCCAAATCATTCGTAGGCTCATCTAATAATAACACATCTGGATTTCCAAATAAGGCCTGACAAAGCAACACTTTTACTTTATCTTTTCCAGAGATATCTTTCATGAGCATGTGATGCTTATTCTCCGTAACACCTACACCACTCAACATTCCTGCTATGTCACTTTCAGCATTCCATCCGTCCATTTCGGCAAATTCTGATTCCAACTCCGCGGCACGCTCTCCATCTGCATCAGAAAAGTCCTCCTTCAAATAGATGGCATCCTTCTCCTTCATTATGTTATAAAGACTTTTGTGGCCCATCATAACGGTTTCCAACACAGGATACTCATCAAATTCAAAGTGATCCTGTTTTAAGATCGTCATTCGTTTTCCAGGCTCCAATGAAATATTTCCAGTATTGGAATCTACCTCTCCAGATAAAATCTTAATAAATGTTGATTTTCCGGCACCATTGGCACCAATCACACCATAACATCGATCTTCAGAAAAAGTGACGTTTACATCATCAAAAAGGACTCTCTTCCCAAATCGGAGGGATACATTGGATACGGATAACATAGCTTTCTATTTGCGTGTTTTTAAAATTCCCGCGAAGATAGCTGTTTAATTTTTAAGATGGTATTTTTTTTAGAGCTTGTTATTGTAGCCTAAGAGGTTTGCTGCACTCTTAATTCAACTCAAACTCCTCTACTTTTAGATACTTGGTTTTAAGAAGGGGACAAATTTTATAACGTTCGTCGCTTGTATCTAAATACATCGCTTCTAGAATTTCATAGGCGTGATCCACGCCCATTTTGTTGGCCCATTCAAAAGGTCCAAGAGGATAATTGGTTCCTAGCTTCATTCCCAAATCAATATCTGCAATGGACGCTGTTCCTTCTTGTAAAGTGTAGCAGGCTTCATTAATAATCATGCAAATAATACGTGGAGTCACCATTCCAGCACGATCTGCTACCAATAGATATTCGGTGTCCAATTCCTTACATGAATAATCCAATGCGGATTTATCATCTTCATTTAGAAGCGTAACTTCAAAAATATCTCTCCCAAGAAAAGTTGGAAGGCCATTGAAACCGAAAATTTTACATTGGATTGCTCCAAAATGGTATTGAAGTTCAGCTAAAGATGTTTTAACGGAGTTGACGAAAACCAACTTTTCAGGTTTATCAATGTACATATTGATGTTTTCAGGAGTAACTTCAATTGAAAAATCAATAATGATGTCATTTTCATCTACAAAATGTTCAGCCATTGATTGAGCTGGAATAAAGGTGTAATTGTGATCTCCTCCAAACTTGGCATCGAATTCTTCCTGTACGTCTTCCGAACTTATAACAAGTATATTCATAATGGATTGAATTGATTTGAATTGTAGATTGTAAATGATTAATTGAGACGATTTTGAATCGTATAACTTTATTTGGCAGCTTTAAATTTGACTAGCTCTACTTCAAATACTAAATCAGCATTGGGTGGGATCGGGATCATATCGACTCCAGGTTCCGCTGGATATCCTTTTTCACCATATCCAAGATTGGAAGGAATAATCAAAGTTGCTTTTCCTTTTTTAGTAAGGAATGCAATTCCTTCGTCCCATCCTTTAATCACTTCTCCTTTTCCTAGGATAAAACTAATTGGATATCCTTCAGAATCATCAAAAACGCTACCGTCTTTAGCAAATGTACCTTTGTAATTCACCCATACTTTATCTCCTTTAGTGGGCTTTTCACCTTTTCCTTCCTTTGTAATAACGATTTTTAATCCAGATTTGGTAGTAGTGGTATCCTGCGCAGACACAGAATAAGGCAATGTGAAAGCGAATAAAATTACAGCGAAAAGAGCTGATATAGATGATTTTTGAAGCATGTTTTTCATATTAAATAAGAATTTAATTTGTAGAATATTATTCGTGAAGTGATCTTAAATTAACCATTTACGGCGTTCAAGTCATTTTCATATTGAGGTAGTAAACTTTCAAAATGTGCTACCGTTTTTTCTAACGTCCATTCTGTCATTCCACCAGCTGCATTGTAATGTCCACCACCGTTAAAATGGCTAGAGGCAAAATCAGCAGCTGAAAAACTACCAACAGAACGAAACGACATTTTTACGGCCTGTACCCGATCAATGATAATAGCGGCAAAAACCACGCCATCAATAGATAAAGCATAATTAACTAATCCTTCCGTATCGCCCGTTTTAGAATTGAACCGTTTCAATTCCTCATTACTGATTACAATGTAGGCAGTTTTTAATTTCTTGTTGACCTTCAGTTTTTCACTAAGTGCATATCCTAAAAATCGAATTCGATCTTCTGAACTGGAATCGTAAATCAAGCGATGAATTTCGGATGTATCTACACCTAATTCCAATATTTCTGATGCAATTTCATGCACTCGTGCAGAAGTACTTGGGTGCCGAAAAGAGCCAGTATCAGTCATTATTCCAGCGTAAATGCATCTAGCAATTGCCTTGGTAATCATGTGCTTATTATTCGACATCACAATGATTTCATAAATCATTTCAGCCGTTGCTGCTTTGTTTACATCCCAATAGGTGAAATCCGCAAAGTCTTCCGGATTACGATGATGATCAATCAATGCTTTTTTTGCAGAAGCATCTCGTACGATGTCACCTAGTTCGTTGATTCGTTTCAATGAACTAAAGTCAAGGCAGCATATTAAATCACAATCATTGATTCGTTTAATGGACGTCTCCTGGTCTTCTTCAAAATTGATCACCTCTTTTTCACCTTCCATCCATTTTAGAAACTGTGGATAATCAGTAGGTGTAATTACCGTAGAGTCATGCCCCAAAGCAGTTAGGTAATGATGCAAAGCTAATGACGAGCCTAATGCATCCGCATCCGGTTTATGGTGCGTTGTGATCACAATTTTTCGAGGCGTCGAAAGAAAATCACTAAAAGCCTGTAAATCTTTCATTCAGTTAATTAAATCAAAGTTGAAAAGCAAAGATAATTCACTCGCTTGATTAGAGAAGAAAAGAATAGTAAAGTTTAAGCAAAGGCTGGAACTTATGAGAACCACATTGTTGTAATTCTAAGAAGCTATATATTGTCTAAGGGTTGATGGTTAAGTGTTTAAGATGTATACAATCATATCTTATACATATGAAAGAGGTTTTTAATCTTGTATTACTATTATTAAGTATAACGTTCCTTACATTTAGTTTAGTGGATGAGGGGTATAATCCGTTGAGGGTAAGTTTGTGGATAAAACATAGTAGAATTAAATTTTAAATCGTTCCACCGTATAGAAAATGGGAATTAAGACTTCCGTGTCAACTTAATACTCAAAATACTCATCAAGAAACTACTGAAAATCAGTTGAATCCCGAGCACACTAAGCGTAGTAGCTAGAATAACAGGTCGAAGTAGCATGTTGGTTGGAATCCCTCCAAATCCTACGTTGGACCATTGAATTACAGAATTGATGGCAATTCCTAAGCCGGCTATTGCAATGATTAATCCAAGAATTAAACCAATTTCGAGCGAGAAAAGCGCATTAAATCTGCTTAGTGATTTAGAAGGTTGTCTCAATCCACTTGACTCAGCATATTGCATAGATAATGCATAATAGATCAACGCAGTAAATCCGATCACAACCATCGAACTACCAAAAAGCATTGTGTGAAAATCAAATTGGATTCCAGAAATGGAAACCGGACCAACGTATAAAAACCCCGTGATCAAGCTCCCAAAAAGCATCAGTAAAATGCCAGGAACCATAAATAACCATTTTGGGCTATAAAGAAGTAAAAAGCGCAAGTGACGCCATCCGTCCCGCCAAGTATTCAAATGAGGAGCACGATCACGTCCATCTTTTTTCAAAGTAGTGGGCACTTCCGAAATCGTTAATCCGGCCAACGCACTCTTCACAACGATCTCCGAAGCAAATTCCATCCCTGTGGTGCGCAAGTCCATTTTTTGAAAAGCCTCTTTTGTAAATCCTCTCAATCCACAATGGAAATCACCAATCTTAATGCGGAAAAATAATTTCCCAATAAAAGATAACACAGGATTTCCCAAATACTTATGAAGAAACGGCATAGCACCCTTTTCGATTCCCCCTTTAAATCGATTGCCCATCACCAAATCTTTTCCAGATCTCAATGCCATAATAAAAGGCATTAATCCTTGAAAATCATAACTGTCATCCGAATCACCCATGAGGATAAATTGGCCTTTCGCATGTTGAAAACCAGCAAATAGCGCATTCCCGTATCCCTTCTCTTCCACATGTACCACTATTGCACCCAAGTCCAATCCGATTTGTTGCGATCCATCTGTACTGCCATTGTCGGCAATTATAATCTCTCCTTTTATTCCATTTTCAGACAAACATTTGAGGGCCTTGCCAATGCAAATACCTAATGTTTTGGATTCATTCAAACAAGGCATTACAACTGAAACTTCAATAGATGAAGCGTCCATCTTTAATCCCTCATTATTTATGCTTTGATCTGCTAAACTCATGTGAAATTAATTACTAGGTTTAGAAGCGAGCGAGGAGATAAATTGCCAATTGGGTCTTAAAATCCACTTTATAATGGGCAAGTGATTATATAGTTGAATGCCTACTTTAATTTTGATTTGCTTCAAATTCAGCTCGTTAAGTAAAATTTCAAATCGATTAGGACTGAAATATCTTTTTGGGATTGAAACACCATAACCCCAATTTCCAACAAAATCCATCGCACGCAAAAATTGCCTTGATACAAATGAATATTCAAAATGATCTTTCACAATGATAAGCTTTCCAACTCGTGCAGATTCGGTTAAAAGAGATTTTATATTATTCTCCGCATGATGTAATACATCACAAAATAGCACAACGTCGAAAGAAGAATGGTCAAAAGGGAGTGTTCTCCCATCAAATGGAACATATTTTTCCCAACGTTCTACTGCACGTAATTCTTCAGGGAGTTCATAAATATCCACACACGACCATTGTGTTTTAGGATTGATTTGACCAATTAGCTCGGCCATTTCCATGTCGCCACAACCTACATCAAGGCATCGAATAGTGGTTTTTTCAGGGTAATTATTCTTAATGAACGCGTTAATTTCATTTCCTAACAGTTGAATTCGATTGCTATGAGAAACCCGTTGATGAACTTGAATAAGTAATTCCTTTGATGCAGATTTCTTTTTCGTTGCAATTGGAGAGCTCATGCTATGGAAATTCAAAAGTAAATTCAAGGATAGGGTTAGATTAGATATTATAATATATTATTCCAACCGATCCTTTAAGTTTCGCAATGATTCATAAGGACCATCTACCACAAACATATTTACAATCCATGCTGGCATTCCACCTCCTGGATCCCCCATAAATTGATAAAATACTTTTGTTTTCCCATCGCTGGTTGGAGTGATAATCCAAACACCTTTGGATGTTTGCATCCGCACGATTCCACTTTTGGCGGCAATATAAGTGGGAGCAGATACACTTGTTAATGTGTGTACTCCATCTTTAATGGTATAATTCATGTGGACAACAAAATCGCGATTGTCAAACGGAAATGGAATACTAAGCTCGTAATAATTGTAATACTCTTTATCAGAAATCTTTTTAATACATTTTGTATTTTTAACGTCTTTAATCCAATCTTCATGATCTGCGACATTGATGATCTCCGCTACGACTTTTGAAATTTCAGCATCAATTACGATGGTTGCCTTAAATTCTTTGATTTTAGATCCCGAAGGCGTGCGCGTATGCACTTTTACACCGTTTTTATCCTTAGCTAGTTTCCAATCGCCTTGACCAGAGACATTTAGTACGGAAAATGATAAAAATATTCCTAAAATAAGTAACCTCATTATGATTTATTTTGTGTGGTGAAAAAGTAAAAATATATATTTTATCCAATAAACTTGAATTGTTGTTTAAACTATTATCTATAATCGTTATTTTCGCATGTTTTAAAATAAGGCCCAATATAATGTCTGAGATAAGTAAATCATATAACCCGCTGGAGGTAGAAGATAAATGGTATAGCCATTGGATGGATAAGAAGTTTTTTGCTTCTAAACCAAATCATGATAAAGAACCGTTTACGGTCGTGATTCCACCACCAAATGTGACCGGTGTGTTGCATATGGGGCATATGTTGAATAATACAATTCAAGATGTATTGGTGCGAAAAGCCCGTATGGAAGGATTTGAAGCTTGCTGGGTTCCTGGAACGGATCATGCTTCGATTGCAACAGAAGCTAAAGTTGTAAACAAACTAAAGGAGGAAGGAATTGAAAAGTCAGACCTGACAAGGGATGAGTTTTTGGAGCATGCTTGGGAATGGACCGACAAACATGGCGGGATCATCTTAGAACAATTAAAGAAACTAGGTGCTTCTTGTGATTGGGATCGAACCCGATTTACATTGGAAGATGATTTATACGCTTCAGTAATAGATGTATTTATTGATTTGCATAAAAAAGGATTGATTTACCGAGGAGTACGGATGATCAACTGGGATCCATCTGCACAAACCGCGTTATCGGATGAAGAAGTATTGCATAAGGAAGTAAATTCAAAACTTTACTATATCAATTATCCTATTGAAGGAGCAGAGAATGAATTTGTAACGATTGCTACAACCCGACCTGAAACGATCTTAGGAGATTCAGCGATATGTATTAATCCTAATGACGAACGATTTACGCATTTAAAAGGTAAAAAAGCGTTGGTGCCATTGTTGAACCGTGCTATTCCTATTATTGAAGATGAATACGTAGATATTGAGTTTGGTACCGGTTGTTTGAAAATCACTCCGGCCCATGATTTAAATGATTACAACATCGGTTTGAAGCACAATCTTGAAACGATTGATATTTTAAATGACGATGGAACATTGGCGGAATCAGCCAAGTTATATGTAGGAAAGGATCGTTTCGTAGTACGAAAGGAAATAGCAAAAGAACTGGATGAAAAAGGTTTTTTAGCCAAAACAGAAGATTATACAAATAAGGTAGGCTATTCTGAACGAACAAACGAAGTTATTGAGCCGAAGCTGTCGCTACAGTGGTTTTTCAAAATGGAAGAAATTTCCAAACCAGCTTTGGAAAACGTAATGAATGACAACGTTCAATTTCATCCGGCGAAATTTAAAAACTCGTACAAACATTGGATGGAAAACATCAAAGATTGGTGTATTTCGAGACAATTGTGGTGGGGACATCGAATTCCAGCATGGTACTATGGAAATGGACCAATGGATTTTGTGGTAGCAAAGTCTGAAGAGGCTGCACTTACGGCTGCATCGAAAGCGAAGGGTGAAATTGTATATGATGTTTGGCAAGATGAGGACGTATTAGATACATGGTTTTCCTCTTGGTTATGGCCAATTGCCGTATTTGATGGAATTTTAGATCCAGATAATGAGGAGATAGAATATTACTACCCAACCAATGATTTGGTGACAGCACCGGAGATTATGTTCTTTTGGGTAGCAAGAATGATCATTGCGGGATACGAATATAGAGAAGAACTCCCATTCAAAAATGTATATTTCACAGGAATTGTACGGGATAAGCAAGGACGAAAAATGTCTAAGCAATTGGGGAATTCTCCTGATCCAGTAGAATTAATGAAGATTTATGGAGCATGTGGTGTGCGAGTAGGTATGTTGTTATGTTCGCCAGCTGGAAACGATTTGCCATTTGATGAGTCATTATGTGAACAAGGAAAGAAGTTTTCAAATAAGATTTGGAATGCACACCGTTTAATAATGGGGTGGGAGATCGATGCAAATGCGTCTGCGAATCCAATAGCTGTAGAATGGTTTGACTCAAAACTAAACATGGCAATGGGTGAATTGATAAAATCATATGCTGATTTTAGAATTTCAGAAGCTCTCATGACTGTTTATAAGTTGATTTGGGATGATTTTTGTGATTTGTTCCTAGAAATGGTGAAACCGCAGGGAGGAGGAATTCATCCAGATACATTAGAACAATCTATTGTATTTATGGAAAAACTGGCGCAATTAGCCCATCCATTCATGCCATTTGTAACAGAGGAAGTATGGCATAACCTACGTTCACGAGAGGATGGAGAATGTATTATGGTTTCGACTTATCCAACTCCAGGAAATATTAACGAATCGCTCGTGAATGACGTTGAAAACGTAGTAAAATGTGTTACAAGCATTCGAAAAATTAGAAACGAAAATAACCTAGGCTTTAAGACTCCATTGGATTTATTTGTAAATGCGCGTTCATCAACTCAGTATGCCGATTATTTTGAAATGATGCAAAAAATGGCTAATATTGAGAAACTGGAAGAAACGCAGAATTCCATAAAAAACAGTAAAAGCTTCATTATAGGGGTGGACGAGTTCTTTGTCCCGATAGAAATTAATGAAGAAGAAGAAAAGGCACGAATTTTGGAGGAAATCAAATATCAGAAAGGATTTTTGATAGGAGTAGACAAGAAGTTGGGGAATGAAAAATTCATGAGTGGCGCTCCACAACAAGTAGTTGATAATGAGCTAAAGAAGAAAGCAGATGCTGAAGCTCGTGTTGCCGCCTTGGAAAAAAGCCTTGAAACAATTTAAGTTAAAGAAAGAAATTAGGTTATGAGAATATTTGTTTGGACGATGGTAGTGCTTGTAGGGATGACAGGTACGATTCAGCATGCGAATGCGCAAAACCGTAAGAAAACGGAAGCAGCGCGTAAACGCATGAAAAAGCAGAAACGATTTGAGAATAAAGTAGAGGAAGGCGGCGCATTGGTCCCATCCTGGTATAGCTTAGATAATGATGGCGATGGAGTACGTAATGGACGTGATAAATGTGTAGATACACCTGAAGGACAGGAGGTAACTACGTTTGGATGTCCGCCGGATGCAGATAGAGATGGTATTTATGATCACGAAGATGAATGCCCAACGGAATACGGCCCTCGTAAAAATAATGGCTGCCCATGGGGAGACATTGATGGAGACGGTGTGACAGACAATAAAGATGATTGTCCAACGGTTCCAGGGATAGCTAAATTTTATGGATGTCCAGATACAGATGGAGATGGTATTCCGGATAAAGATGATCGTTGCCCTGAGGAAAAAGGATCGTTGGCAACAAAAGGTTGTCCAGTTAGAGTAGGAGATAGTGATGGAGATGGACTGGCTGATAACGTTGATAATTGCCCACTTACACCTGGACCAAAAAGTAATAAAGGATGTCCTGAAATTAAGCCAGAGGAAAAAGCAGCGCTGGAACAGGCATTTAAAAATTTATTGTTTGAAACAGGTAAAGATGTGATTATGGAATCGTCTTATGAGTCACTAAGTAAATTGGCAAGTGTATTGATTAATAACCCACACGGTCAACTTTCATTAGAAGGACATACCGATAACGTAGGAGATAATGAGGCTAATTTAAAATTGTCTCAAGATCGAGCAGCATCAGTAAAACGTTATTTGGAGCGAAAAGGAGCTCGAAATAAAATAAAAACGGCTGGATTCGGAGAAACTAAACCAGTGTCTGGAAATGAAACACCTGAAGGTCGTGCAAAAAACAGACGGGTAGAAATGGATCTGACATTTGAATAAAAAATATCCGAACGTTGCTAATGCAATGGATTAGATAAATATGACACAAATAAAAAAGCCATCAAAAGTGATGGCTTTTTTTATTTGTTTATTTTGTAACGAAATCTAAATATCGCGTTATCATTATACGATAGATGTGATGGGTACAATATTAAACTTTAAAATTGCTGAATAGAATATATACTTATTGGTGCATTGCATCTGGAGCATCCATGTATTTGATGTTTTTTCCAATTCAATTCATATTTCTTCAGTTTAAGAAAATGCATTATTGGGCGGATAGGATAAATTATGTTGCATTAAAAATTGTATTTGAGCTTTGGTTATTCAAATTGGACCTTAAAATGGAATCTAAGTTGGATCAGAATCAACGATACATTTTAGTAGCGAATCATACATCCTATTTGGATATCCCGATGATGTTTTTTATCAATCCGGGGTATGGTAGTTTTGTAGGGAAGAGTTCACTTCGAAAAATACCGCTGTTTGGATATATGTATAGTAAGTTGTACATCATGGTAAATCGACGTGATCCAAAGAGTAGGAATCAGGTTTTTGAATTAGGCGAGAGATCGCTGAAAGAAGGAAAGAACTTAATTATTTTTCCAGAAGGAACAATTCCGAATAAAGGACTTCCTAAAATGCTGCCATTTAAAGATGGTGCATTTAAAATAGCCATAGAGACAAATACGCCAATTGTACCTGTTTCGATCCTCAATAATTGGAAAATAATGGACGATTCCCGTCCCATGAGAATAAAAAAGCATAATTTTGCGGCCGTGGTGCATAAGCCGGTAGAAACGACTAATTTGGGAGAGAAGGATGTTAGTACATTGCGAAAGAATGTGTACGATATAATTAATGAGTCTCTAACCATTCATAATTCAATTGAATCAAATGAAAATAACTGACAAAGAAGTAGATAAAATAGCGCATTTGGCGCGTTTAAATTTTTCGCAAGAGGAAAAGAATACCATTCAAAATGACTTGAACAATATCTTAGGTTGGATGGATAAATTAAATGAGTTGGATACAGAAAATGTAGAACCGCAACTGTTTATGACTAAGGAGGTAAACGTGATGCGTGAAGATCAAGTGAAACTGACCCTTACACATGATCAAGCATTAGAAAATGCACCAAAAAAGGATAGCAATTATTTCAAAGTTCCTAAAGCGTTTGAATAGAGTTGCACAGAGGAGGAGAATAGAAGATACACTATAAGAGATTAATTTATTTGTTAATGAATTAAACGATGATCTGCGAAATCTAACGGATCCTCCTTGCGGAAACATTAGATCATAACCAGGTAAAGAATACATTATATACAGAATCGCGTAAATGGCAAATTTTAAGTTTTGGGAAGATTGGAATAAAAAGTACCAGTTTTATTTATTGGGATGCGCTCTTCTGCCTGTAGTTGCAGTAGGGCTGTTCTTTATTGCCTATATAGTAGGAGATTCATGGTTTTATCAATGGGAAACAATTCCAGAAATGGACTATGCATATATTCCAACTGCATCCTTTATTGATCATTATCAAGAGTTTCAAATGAAAGCATTTAATTATGTTGTTCAGGAAAGTTTTAAACCTAAAATCATGCATTTGGACGAACGCGTAGGGTTTATTTACTTTGGAATAATCGCTGTAGCCTTTTCTTTATTTCTTACCGTTTCAACAACATTAAAGCGAACTTATTTTTATTTATCTTTAGTGGCTTCGATGGTTTTTCTTGCCTTTTTAGGCTTAGATGTATTGGAGATTTTTGAAGGCAAGAGTACAGCCAAACCGATACTTCTAACCTGTATTACGGTCTACGCAATCACTTCTTATTTAATATTCTCGTTCTGGACCAATTTATCACTAATTCAGCGAACCCTGATTTTCTTTGGATTAACCTCGATTATAGGTATTGTTATTTTTACGTTATCACCGTTTTCTGCGCACGCAATTAGTCTTTCTATTTTGGGATATGGTACGATTTGTATGATCCCTCTGACCATTCTATTTACAATGATTGTGTCAATAGAACCAGTTTCCATTATGCTTTATATGAATAATGGACGATCCAAATTCGCTCAAGGGAGAGGTAGTGTATACCGATTTTTAATTACCGCTGGGGTCTATATAGCATTGACAACCGTCATATTCTTGAATCAGAAAGGGTATGTAGATTTTGATTTTAAAGGAATTGATGTATTCCTGCTTTTAGGGATTTCAGCTATTCTAGGTTTTTGGGGATTTAGAAGACGATTTGGTTCAGAAAGTCGAATTGAAAACTTACAGTATACCTTAATATATATTGTTATTAGTTCAATGGCACTAAGCTCTATAGGCTATGCTATTATTACCGATAATACGCCATTGATTAAAATGTACAGCTGGGCAATAGCTGTTATTTTTATGTGTTATGGAATCGCATTCACAGGTTTCCTACTTTACAATTTCTTAGATCAGTTTATGAATAAGCAGAACGTGTTTCGGATCATGTTCAAGCCAGGCAAGATGTATGCCTTTCATATGTGGATTATGGGATTGATTGCAATTTTAGCACTTGAGTTTAGAGGGTCATATAAACAATGGTTTGAATCGAAATCTGGGTATTATAATTTTGTCGGAGACACCTATTTTAAGCAATCAAATTATGATTTGGCTAGAAAATTCTATTTCGAAGCAAAGCGCATGTCCTACCGAAATCATCGTTCAAATTATTGTCTCGCTCAAGTAATTGAATTGGAGAAGGATTATAATGAAGCAATTCAGTATTACGATGATGCAACGGAGGAAGAACCAACGGTACATGCCTATGCTAGCAAAGCAAGTATTTATGCAGAGTCGGATCGATATTTCAAGGCCGTATTCACGCTGAATGACGGATTAAAGATCTTTCCGAATAGCCCATATTTATTAAATAACTATGCCCTGCTACTGAAAAAAGGGTCTATGAATGATTCTGCGCTTGCAGTCTTTACTAAATCTCTTCAGTTCTCGGAGTCCTCTAAATACGATCACGTGCAATTTAATAACATATTTGGACACTATCTTCGTAACGGGATGTATAAAGAGGCAGAAAATATGGCCGGTTTGGATATCCAAGATCCGGTATTTGAAACGAATAAGTTAGTCCTAGCGAATCTCAAAAAGGAAGAATTAAAAACGTCGACTCCATTTACGAAACCCTTTAGAATTGGACAAAAACGATTGGCACACATGCTGAATTACAGTATGAATGGAGCAAATATTCGTGATACCAATACACGCACTCAATTGGATGAAGCAATAGTAAATGACTTAAGTGTTTATTTTCGAGAAGACCTGATTTATTCCATGGCCTATTTAAATTTCGTCAATCATAATTTTGAAGAGGCAGAACCAATTATTACAGATCTAGCCAATGGAAATTCTACTATGAATTTTCATTATGCAAATGTTGCAGGACTTTGGTATATGACTCAAAAGAAATATAAAGAAGCTCAAAAGTACTTTTCCATTTCAATGAGAGCCAAGCATCCAGATGCGCTTTACAATATGGCGATCGTATCTACTATTTTAAAAGAGAAGGGGAAGGCACGTGAATTGTGGCAAAGGATCCATGAAACTGGTGGTGTTCAGGTTAGAAACCAAGCTTCTATGTTTGTGAACGTGTTGGGAGCCACGATGGAATCGGTAGATTCACTTTCCGAAGAAGAGCTATTAAATTACACCGTGTTTCTAGCAGATAAAAACGATTTGCCGGCACTTTATGAAATAGGTAAAAAGACAGGGTATAAAAGGATTTTTGATGAGATTTATGCACAACATTTGTTGAATAAAAATCAATTAGATTTAGCCAGAACAATCTTAGATCAGTTTAATGAAAAGGACGGAGAGAAATATTGGTTGCTGGAAGGGATCTATTATACAAAGTCACTGGATTATGAAAAGGGATTAGAAATTTTCATGAACCAACAATACTCAGACTATACCTCCTATGATTGGGTATTTTATCGTTCATTTAATTTGCATAAAACGGGTAATTTAAATGATGCACTTAAAGGGTTGAATGTATTGCTTAAAAAATATCCTTATCATGAAGGTGCGGTTCTCGAGAAAACAGATTTATTTAACGGACAGAATCAAATACAAAAAGGGTATGATTTCATCACAACTCAGTTACGGGAAAAAGATGCTACACCGCTGTTAATGAAAGGATATATATTGCAATGCATTAAGATGAACTATCTTTCCTTTGCACGAGAAGCAATGCCTGATTTAAAAGAATTAGTATCTTTACAAGAGTATGAATCATTCGAAACGATTTATAATGCGCGGATGGACGAATGGGAAAAAGCCAATGGCGATGAGGTTGTTTGGGAAGATGAGGAATAAGTAAAACGAGCAAGGATCACTAACCCTAAGATTATTGAGATCTTAGACGCGATTAAAATTAAGCAAAAGAAGATAATTAGAATCAAAATTGCCCGTTAACGAAATAGAATCACAATACAACATAATACACATATAACAAGAACAGACTAAAAAAGATTATGAGCGCAATAACATTAATAAATACGTCTGAGATTTCGAAAGTATATGTGATGGGAAAGGAAATGATCCGCGCGCTTGATTCAGTGGATTTAACAATTCAGAAAGGAGAGTATGTAGCGTTTATGGGGCCTTCTGGATCAGGGAAGTCGACTTTGATGAATATTATTGGATGTCTTGATACACCGACTGATGGATCCTATGTGCTAAATCAAAACGACGTCAGTGAGATGACTGAGAACAAATTAGCTGAAATTAGGAATAAAGAGATTGGATTCGTTTTTCAAACATTTAACCTTCTTCCAAGATCAAGTGCACTAGAAAATGTGGCATTGCCATTGGTTTATGCAGGATATGGGAAATCTGATCGAAGAAAAAAGGCCTTAGAATCACTAGAAAGTGTTGGTTTGGGAGATCGAGCACAACATAAACCGAATGAACTATCAGGTGGACAGCGTCAACGGGTAGCGATTGCCAGAGCACTAGTGAATGATCCTAGTATTATATTGGCAGATGAACCTACTGGTAACTTGGATACAAAAACATCCTACGAGATCATGGAGATCTTTCAAAAATTACATGATAAAGGGAATACGATTATTATGGTAACGCATGAGGAGGATATAGCTCAATACGCACATCGAATTATTCGATTAAGAGATGGAAATATTGAAAAAGACGAAAAGAATCCAAACGTTCGTAGTACGAAGGTTGATTAATTCCAATCAATACGTACGCCAATTCAAATCCATCAACCAATTCATTCGGTTGAATTTAGATTGGAATATGTAAGAGATTAACATGATATGTTCTGTCTAGCCCGGAAAAGAAAGTGATTGACTAGGCTAGCTAGATGCCTACAATTAGACCTTTTTCAAAACATAAATCACAGAGCTGGATTTATCCACATTGAAAATTCCCCACCAAAAGGAAAAATATCCAAAAAAGAAACCTTTGAACAATTGCAAAGAACTTTTCTTTAATTTTTCACTCAGCATCGAATTGTAAAATGGATCAAACGGCATGGTGTTCTTCTGAACTACCTTGAACCCGTGTTTTTTAGCCAACTTGTCGAGTGAATCTGGTGAGAAATGCCATAAGTGACGCGGAACATCATAAGCAGCCCAGTATTTTCCGTAATGCCCAGCATCCAATGAGGTGAAGTTGGGTACAGCAATGACCAATGTGCCGTCTTCTTCCAAATGAGAATGGAAGTTTTTCATGAAGCCATTTAGGTCATATAAATGTTCTAAAACATGCCACAACGTGATTGTGTCAAATTTACCTCCCATTTTTCCTTCGATAAAATCAGAAGGAGGGACTACATCTAAACCGAATTTCTCAATACTATACGATCGAGCTTCCGGATCGATTTCAACACCTTTTACATCGAATCCTTTTCCCTTCATGAATGAGGCAAAATAACCCGTTCCAGCACCAACGTCTAATAATTTCCTTCCCTTTGAAAAGCGCGATACCAATTTGTATTTACGCTTGAGCATGTAATTTCGTACCTTATGGTAGACATTATTAATGAATCCTTCCTGTGTATCAGAATGAGAGATGTAATCTTCACTGTGGTAATAGGGTCCCGCATGAGCTTCATCTGGTACGTTTTGGGTGAAATGGAAGTCACATTTACCGCAAGAAACAATTTCAAATGCTTCCTGTGAAATCGAATAATCCTTCAATTCCAACTTCAATTTTAATTGATCGGATTCACAGATCGGACAAGACGTGTATACAATCTTACTCATGTTAAAAAAAAGGTTTGCTTAAAGGTGAATTAGGTTTAGTGTCTTGTTACTTGATCTCAACCGATGTGACAAAGGAACAAACTGATTAATTTTGCTGGCAAATATAGCGTTATTCTTTAACAATATTACCAGAGGATTTTATACGATCTACTAAAAACAATGTTGCCCCGGTGAGAATACTGAATATGAATGTAAGTCCATTAGATAAAATGGCAAACGAAACGCCAATTTCTTCTTTAAAACCATAAAGAATAAATAATTGCATGATGAAAAAATGAGTAGTTCCTATTCCTCCCGGACTTGGTAAAACCCATCCAATTGCTGCAGTAAACAGAACAATCACAGAAAAATACATGCTCAAGTCTTTTGTACCTGGGAGCGCTTTTAAATAGCAATAGTTAAATACAACCAACGTAACCCAAATTAAAGTAGTCGTCAGGATAAAGGATAAATTATCTTTTGAACGTACCGTTTGAATAAAAGAAGTATAGATTTCTTTTATGGTTCCTTGTACTTTTTCGTAAAGCGTGCTTGATTTAAATTTTGTACGAATAAATAGTACAAGAATAATCAGAACGATCAGAATCCCCAATGAAATGAGGGCGTTTTCTGTTGCAAAGTGGTACAAATTGCCTGCGATTTGAAAGAACATGCCTTTCAATTTGTCATATTCTGCAATAAAAGTAAAAGCAACACCGAGCATTAATACAAGTAAATCGAACACCCGTTCAGATACAACGGATCCAAAACTCTTTGTTGATGGGATACCCGATCGATCGGAGAGGGTAGTACATCGCACTACTTCACCGAATTTGGGAGTAAAACTATTCACAAAAAATCCCATAACCGTGCTGTAAAAAACACTGTATAGAGTTGGATTGTAGTCCATTCGCTTTAATAAGATTTTCCATCGAAAGGCTCTTAAAACCAAGGTCGATAAAAACATAACGAATGAAAACCCTATCCACCAAACATTAGCCTGACTGATACTGTCAGATATTTCAGTAAATGACTTATTTTTCAATGTTAGAAACAGAAAAACCCCACCAACTGCAATTCCAATTAACGTCTGTTTCAGTTTTTTTCCATCCATGCAGGCAACAACTTATTAATTTTGGTGTAAAAAAGTAGGGGGAATGTCAGTTTATGTTCATCTAAGCTGGTTTCCCATACGTGGCCTTGCATTTTGCAAAAGCGCATAAAAGTATCTAAATAAATAAAATTATCCTATCATTTCAGCGGGGTTTAGCACTTTAGTTCAATTAATGATTCTTCTCTGATAATATTCGAATATTGCTTTATATTTACCGTACAACAAGATGAATTGAGGTATCGTGTATTTCCGCCACCTTTTTTTTTTAAAAAAGACCCATCTTACTACTTTACGTAGGAAAGATCAAAATGGTAGGGAACTTCAAAAAATAAAATAATCTAATTGCATTATGAAAATTTACACTAAAACAGGAGATCAAGGTGAAACCTCTTTATTTGGAGGGAAGCGAGTAGCGAAATATGACCTTAGAATAAATGCCTATGGTACGGCAGACGAATTAAACTCCTTTATTGGTTTAATACGAGATCAAGGAATTGATGCACATCAAACAGAGGTGCTAATAAGCATTCAAGAACGGATATTCACACTGGGAGCGATGCTAGCAGCAGATCCGGATAAGCCAAAGTTGAAGAAACCTGATTTAACGGAAGAAGACATATTGCTGTTGGAACGCGAAATGGATACAATGAATGAAGATTTACCGCCTATGACTCATTTTATTTTACCAGGAGGGCATCAAGCCGTTTCATTTTGTCATGTGGCACGAACCGTTTGCCGTCGCTGCGAACGATTGGTCATTGAATTATCAAAGGAAGCGTTTGTGGATGTTTTAGGGATGAAATATTTAAACCGTTTGTCAGATTATTTATTTGTTCTTGCAAGAAAAATAGGCAAAGACGTGAAGGCAGATGAAATCCCCTGGAAGTCCAGAATATAAGCATATTATAGCTAGTTTCTATGGGTGAATCCCTTTGAATTCTCATTAAAATTTACTACTTTCGTGAAAAATTGAGGATAATAGAATGATAGACACATTTGATATTAAAATTACCCAAACTTCTCAATCCAGATTATCAGAATTGGATTATGAGAACATCGAGTTTGGGAAACTATATTCGGACCATATGTTTACGGCTGATTACCGGGACGGAGAATGGACCGACTTGCAAATAACCCCATATAAAGATTTAAGTTTAAGCCCAGCTACTTCGGCGATTCATTATGGTCAATCCATATTTGAGGGAATGAAGGCGCATCGAAATCCAGAAGGGAGAATCAACGTTTTTCGACCAATGGAAAATGCAAAACGTTTAAATGAATCAGCGAAGCGCATGTGTATGCCTGAGTTTCCTACAGATTTATTTATGGATGCATTGGCTAGATTGTTGAAAATTGATTCAGATTGGGTACCGCCAACAGCAGGAACTTCCCTTTATATTCGTCCATTTATGTTTGCTACCGATGAGTATATTGGAGTAAAACCTTCGGATACATATAAGTTTATGGTTTTTACTTGTCCAGTTGGAAAATACTATGGAGAACCGGTAAAGGTGTTGATCGAAGAAAATTTTGTTCGATCTGCCGATGGAGGAGTAGGATTTGCAAAAGCGGCAGGAAATTATGGATCTGCCTTATATCCAGCTAAATTAGCACAAGAGAAAGGCTACCATCAATTGGTATGGACGGATGCAAAAGAGCACAAATACATTGAAGAGTCAGGAACCATGAATGTGATTTTTCAAATAGGAGGTAAATTAATTACTCCTCCTAGTAGTAGTACTATTTTGGCCGGAATTACTCGTAGAAGTATTCTCGAGTTGGCTAAATCCAAAGGAATAGAAGTAGAGGAACGTAAAGTAACGGTTGATGAGATCATTCAAGCGTTGAAAAACGGAACATTGGAAGATGCATTTGGAGCAGGTACTGCAGCTACTATTGCACACATTAAAACAATTGGATTTAGAGGCGAAGATTTTGAATTACCAGCAATCGAAAATCGTACCATCTCAGTTGAATTAGCGGAGGATTTAATGAATTTAAAAAGAGGTATAACAACCGATTCATTTGATTGGATTTTTACGGTATAAATTTATTTCTAAATTCATTCAGTTTGAATGTGGTTTATTTATAGCGGAACAGGAATAATTCCATTAAATAAAAGCCCACTTTATGTTTGTTATATAGTGGGCTTTTTGTTGGATTCTAATGAATTGAAATGATTGTACGCTGACTTTCATAGGATTAATGTATCTTTAGTTATTAGATAGTCACGAAGAATTGTGCAATCGCATTCAGTATAATAAAAAACATGGCCGAAAACTTTCATTTAAAAAATTGGTTACCAACAACCCGTAAAGAAGTAGAAATGCGGGGATGGGATGAACTGGATGTTATTTTAGTCTCAGGAGATGCTTATGTGGATCATCCCGCGTTTGGAGCAGCAGTAATAGGTCGAATTCTGGAAAGTGAAGGCTTACGAGTAGCGATCATTGCCCAACCAAATTGGCAAGATGATTTACGAGACTTTAAAAAGTTGGGACCACCTAGATTGTTCTTTGGAGTAACCTCTGGTTGCATGGATTCCATGGTTAATCATTATACCGCGGGAAAACGGAAACGTTCCACTGATGCGTATACTGCGGGAGGCCTATCGGGCTTTCGTCCAGATTACGCTGCGATTGAATATACAAAAATTCTAAAGGATTTATATCCCGAAATACCTGTATTGATCGGAGGTATCGAAGCCTCCTTACGAAGAGTGACGCACTATGATTATTGGTCTGATCAATTAATGCCGTCTATTTTGGTGAGTAGTGGAGCAGATCTTTTGGTTTATGGGATGGGAGAACAACCGCTTAGAGAAATTGTACAATTGATCAAAAAGGATGTGCCATTTCATCAGTTAACAATGGTGAAGCAGACGTCATATGCAGTCAGTTCCATAGATAAAGTACCAAAAAATAAAAACTGGAAGGATAAAACCCTTAATGGACACGTAGTTTGTAAAGAAGATAAAAAGGCCTTTGCGTCTAACTTTAAGATTGTAGAGCAGGAATCGAACAAGTCATATGCGAATCGAATTTTACAAGAAGTGGATGAGGAGCAAACCATTGTGATAAACCCGCCATTTCCGACCATGTCAGAAGCGGAAATAGATCAATCGTTTGACTTACCCTTTACACGACTACCTCATCCAAAATATGCAAAGAGAGGGCCTATTCCTGCATATGAAATGATCAAATTTTCGATCAATATGCATCGAGGATGTTTTGGGGGATGTAGTTTTTGTACAATTTCGGCTCATCAAGGAAAATTTATAGCAAGTCGTTCAGAAGAATCTATTTTAAAAGAGGTAGATCAAGTTGTAGAAATGGAAGGGTTCAAAGGGTATATTTCTGATTTAGGAGGACCCTCAGCCAACATGTATAAGCTGAAGGGCAAAAATATGGATATTTGTGATCGTTGCGTTGCACCATCATGTATTCACCCGGTTGTATGTGATAATTTGGATACAAATCATTCCCATATGACAAATCTATATCGAAAGGTAGATGCGCATCCAAAAGTGAAGAAAGCATTTGTTGGCAGTGGTATTCGATATGATTTACTTACCCGATCTTACAATAAAAAAGCAGACGATTCTTTGGAAGAGTACATGGAGCAGGTTCAAACGCGCCATGTATCAGGAAGACTAAAAGTAGCTCCAGAACATACGTCGCCAGATACGCTCAAAATCATGCG